>NZ_AWFH01000001.1 GCF_000682715.1 Hyphomonas atlantica corrig.
GAAGTGATCCTCGGCTTCCTTCGTGAGAAAGGCCTTTTGAACGGCGATTGATACAACCATGACGGGACGTCGGGCTTCCCCGACGTCCCGGCTCGCCTTGCCTCATATCCCACGCTAGGACTCGCCTTATAAGACGAGAAGGAAGCGTGATATGGCCAAGGGTGATTTGCCGGTTCTGGTGGGTGTAGGACAGAGCCTGAGCCAATGGGACGGCACGAACGGCCCGGACGGCGCCCCCTCTCCGCTCTCGCTCATGGTAGAAGCCTCCAAAGCTGCGCTCTCCGATAGCGGCGCAGACTTGGCTGATGCAATCGACACGATTGCCGTGGTTCGCATCTTCGAGGATTCCGTCGGCGGCGCGCCTCACCCGCATGGTCACAACACGAACCTGCCGGGCACGCTGGCGCGCGACATCAACGCCTCACCCGACAAGCTGATCTATGAGACCGTGGGTGGACAAAGCCCGCAAGCCCTCGTCAACGAGATGGCCGCACGCATCCATGCCGGAGACGCAGACTGCGTGCTGATCTCCGGATCGGAAGCCAATCGCGCGTCCAAGGGGGCTCGCCGCAATGGTGTCGAGATTGACTGGGCCGATAGCGCAGACGCGGACTACGAAGATCGCGGCATGGGGCCAATGATGCTGTCGCGGGAAGAAATCAAGCATGGCATTGTCGCGCCAGCCTATTTCTATGCCTTGTTCGAAAACGCGATTGCTGCGCGCGAAGGCCATTCACGTAGTGAACACCGCAAGGCAATGGCGGAACTCTTCCAGCCCTTCACTAGTGTGGCCGCCGGAAACCCCTATTCACAATTCCCTCAGGAACACTCCGTAGAATTCCTGTCGACCCCGTCAAAAGCCAACTACGAATACGCCGACCCTTTCCTGAAATGGTTCATCGCGCAGGACGCCGTGAATCAGGGCGCGGCAGCCATCCTGATGAGCAGTTCAAAAGCGGAGGCCTTGGGTGTTCCGGAAGACAAGCGCGTCTATCTGCACGGAGGTGGAGAGGCCGCGGATGACCTGATCTCGCTGCGCCCGCGCCTTGATGGATCCTGGGCAATGCAGACCGCAATTGGTCGCGCGCTGGACCAAGCCGACAAGACCGCTGACGACATCCAGCATCTTGATCTCTATTCCTGCTTCCCATGCGCTGTCTTCTCTTCGACGGCGGAGCTGGGAATCGACTGGAAGAGTGATCCACGTCCCCTGACCCTCACCGGCGGGTTGCCCTTCTTTGGCGGGCCGGGAAACAATTACTCCCTGCACGGGATCGCCGAGATGGCTGCGAAACTGCGCGCGAATCCTGGCGACTACGGGCTGGTGCTCGCCAATGGCGGCTGGATGACCAAGGAAGCCGTAGGCGTTTACTCCACCGAGAAACCTGCGCGCTTCGCGCCCGCCGAGCCGTACGCAACGCCAAGTGAACGCGTCACGCTCTGCAAGGACGACTGCGAAGGTATTCTGGAAACATTCACCGTCACGCACGGCAAGGAAGGCCCGAACAAGGGGATCGCCTTCATTCGGCTGGAAGACGGTCGGCGCGCGCTGGCCAATGCTTCGAAGGAGGCATTCCCTGTCCTGCGGGAAGATGCCTCTCCGGTGGGTCGGAAAGCTGCCGTCACAGTGGACCCTGAGAAGGAACGCGGCACGTTCAATTTCATCTGATTGAGCCGCTTGCCCCGCTGAGCGGTTTCGACCAATCTCCGGCGCATGACGAAACATTTCAAGACATTCGGCGTCATCGGTGGCGGCGCCTGGGGCACTGCAATTGCCCAGATGCTGACCCGCGCAGACCAGGACGTGCTGATCTGGTGCCGCGAGCCTGAAATCTCGGATGCCATCAACACGCGTCACGAGAATACAGGCTTCCTGCCGGGCGTTGCCCTGAACCCGGCGCTGAAAGCGACTTCGGACCTGGCTGATCTTCACCTGATGGATGCGCTGTTTGCCGTTGCTCCAGCGCAGCACACGCGGGCAACGCTCATGGCGCTGAAAGGACATATTCGTCCCGGAACGCCTGTCGTTCTCTGCTCGAAGGGGATTGAGCTGAAGACCGGCGAATTCATGACGCAGGTCCTGAAAGATGAACTGCCCGAAGCCGTTCCGGCCGTGATGTCGGGGCCAAGTTTTGCAATTGACGTGGCCAAAGGTCTGCCGACAGCGGTCACCTTCGCGATTGAGGATGAGGCGCTTGGCACCGAATTGATCGCCGCGGTCGCCACACCAAACTTCCGCCCCTATCTGGCGCATGACCTGCTGGGCGCTGAAATCGGCGGCGCGGTGAAGAATGTACTGGCCATTGCGTGCGGTATCGCACTGGGCAAGGGACTTGGCCGCTCTGCGCATGCGGCGTTGATCGCGCGGGGAAGCGCCGAAATGACCCGACTGGCGCTCGCGTTGGGCGCAGAGCGTGAAACCCTGTCCGGCCTGTCCGGTCTCGGAGACCTGGTGCTGACCTGCTCGTCAGAGACGAGCCGCAACATGAGTTGCGGCATGGCGCTGGGAAAAGGCGAGCGGCTGGAAGATATTCTGGGCGCACGAAATGCGGTGACCGAAGGCGTCGCGACTGCACCGGTCCTGAAGCGGCTCGCGGCAGAACGCGGTGTGGATATGCCGATCTGTGATGCCGTCGCAGATGTGATTGAAGGCGCGATCAGCGTGGATGAGGCCATCCAGCAGCTGCTCATGCGACCGAACAAGGCAGAAACCGTTTAGGCTGGTAACCTTGCCCAAGCCCGTCAGGCGGCGGATTTCGCCAGTTCAAAATGAGAGCGAACGGTCGGCTTGTCATCTGGCGAGACGGCAACACCCGTCTTGATCAGCTCAATCATGTGGCCAAGCACCGACATGGCGGCTGCCGGATGTAGCCGTTTGTCGACGTCGGCATACATCACTTTCACCATTTCAGGGATTGAGGTCTGCCCCGAGCGCATCTGATCCAGTATGGCTGCCTCCCGCGCACGGCGGTGATTGGCGTATTCGGTGATAAAGCGGTCGACAAATTCCTTGCCGCGAACGGGGCTGCCATGCGTGGGCCAAAGGGTATCGAATTCCATCGCCTGGATCTTGTCGAGGCTGCGCATATAGTCGCCCATGTCGCCATCGGGCGGTGCGACCACCGTGGTCGACCAGCCCATGATATGGTCGCCTGACAGGCACGCATTCTCTTCGCGCAGACCAAAGCAGAGATGGTTGCAAGTGTGGCCGGGTGTTTCGATGACGTCCAGCGTCCAGCCGGGTCCGGAGATGACATCGCCGTCGCCAACCTTCACATCCGGCATGAAGCCGAGATCGTCTGCGCTGCCGAGTTCGCCCTTGGCCGTCGGCACACCGCAATTCTTTGCATAGGTCTTGCAGCCAGCCCATTCGGCCAAAGGCGTAGCCAGTGGAGAATGATCAGAATGGCCATGTGTAACCAAAACGTGTGTTACGGTCTCGCCTTCAAGCGCCTTTTTCAATGCTTCGAAATGATCGGCATTTTCCGGGCCGGGGTCGATCACAGCGACTTCGCCGTGCCCGATGATGTACACGCCTGTGCCAACATAGGTGAATGGTCCCGGATTGTTCGCGACTACCCGGCGGATCAGCGGAGAGACCTGCTCCACAACGCCATACTCAAACTCGATTTCGCGAATATAGGGAATTGCCATTTTCTAGTCTCTTGCAGCGGTTCTGACTGGCCGGAGCGAGATCACCGCTTCTTCGATGCAAATGCGACTGCGAACGCCTGAGCCATGCGGCGCGTGGCGCGAAGCTTGGCCGCCAGCTTCAGAGCAACAGGCGGGCCCATATCAGTCTTGTTTGCGTCGACGATGAAGATTCGTCCGGACTGCCGGTCACGTAGGACGTCCACACCACCCCAGTCCAGTCCGATGGATGCCGCAAAGCGCTCAATCACGGCAATTTCATCATCCGTGTAGCAATTGCGAGGCTCGTCGAGCAAAACCTGGACATTCTCATTCAGAAAACGGCGCTCAAGCGGACGACGCTTGCGGAACACGACGACGGGCGAGCCTGCAACAATGCAGCATCGCAGATCCTCGACCAGTCCGCCTTCAATCTCATTATCGACCAGCCGTTGGTACGTCTTTCCGGGCAGTGGCGTGTCCAGCGGGCCTTCCAGGATGCGGCCGTCATGCGCAGCGTTCAGCTCGGACTTCTCGACCATACGGCCCTGATGAGTGGTTGGGTCGACAGACAGGGAGTAGCCCGCAGCCTCTTCAAAGGCGGCAGCAACAGTCGATTTCGATATGTCATCACAGGAGAAATTAACCAGCTTTGCGCCATCTCTCACTGTCGGGACCGAGTTGTCGGTTTCCGTCGAGTCGTCGAACTGCATGACAATGTCAGCCGTCTGGACATCATCAATCAGTTTCGCACCGGACACGTGCATGACAGGCCAGATGAAGTACCAAGGGCGCGGCTTATCGGGATAGAACGCAATCGTAGGGCGCTTGTGACCGGTCAGACGGCGCCATGTGCGCCAGGTCTGAGCGAAGAAATAAAAGCAGAACCAAGTGAAGATGTCGTGCGCGAGGGAAAGCGTGAGCGGAACGCGGTGCCCGGTCTTCTTAACCAGCATGGCGCCATCGTCATATTTGAAGTCGGTGATCCATAGACGATCGCTCATCCATTCCACTCCTGTCGCGCATTTGGCCTCATGACCTGCGCCTCCCTGTGTTGGCCTTCGCATGGCCCGCCCACACTGACAACACACTTAATGCGGCGCAAGTGTGACCAGTTGCTCACAAACTTGTGCGATTGATGATCAGAGCAACGACTGCAAACTGGACAGATCATAGCCCGCATCTGCTGCGGCATCGACGATTTCTTGCGCTGCTCCCTGCCCCGCATGGGTCAGCGCCCAGGCCGTGATGCTGCGGGTTCCGGTGCGGCAATACGCCAACACCGGCTGAGGCGCTTCGTTCAGAATATTTCCAGTCCGTTCAACCACTTCGGGTGTCGGCGCACCGGAAAATGGCAAAGCAACAAAGGTCAGTCCCAACGATTCGGCTTTCGCGCGGATCGCGCCCATGCGCGGCTGAGTAACCCCGCCTTCTCCGTCCGGACGGTTTGCAACGATCGTTTTGAAGCCTGCAGCCTGAATCTCGGCAACATCCTCCTCATCAATTTGAGGAGCGACGGCAAAAGCTTCCGTAACGCGGCGAATATCGGCCATATTTTCGTGTCCTTGCCTGTGTCTGCGGTCTTGATCGGCTGTCGCTACAAGCTAAGGATTGCGGATCGCGATGCCAAGCGCCCGAAACGGCGGCAAGACGAATTTCCTATTACCAGCAACGGAATAGCAAAAGAACGTGTCCTCATTCCAACGTGCCATTAGCCGAGTTCCGTGGGCCTATACGTTCAGGCGCCTGCTGATTGCAATCCCTACAATGTTGGCCATCATCACGATGGCGTTCTTCATGATGCGCGCGGCGCCGGGCGGCCCGTTCGACGGTGAGCGGAAACTGCCACCCGCAACCGAAGCGGCGATCGCCGCCAAGTTCGGTTTCGACAAGCCGCTGCACGAGCAATACTTGAACTATGTAGGCGGTGTGCTGGGGGGAGATTTCGGCCCCTCCTACAAGACGCTCGGTAAGAGCGTGAATGATTTGATCGCCGATGGATTGCCGATTTCGCTGACCATCGGCTTCCTCGCCATGGGACTTGGCCTGGTGGTTGGAACACTGCTCGGCGTGTTTGCCGGGCTCAGGCAGAATACGAGCGCAGATTACGGCGTGATGGGCATCGCCATGGCGGGCATATCCATTCCGACTTTTGTTACCGGCCCTATTCTGATCCTGATATTCGCGCTCGGCGCTGGCATCTTCGCAGTCGGCGGCCTCGGCACGTATCCGAACATCGGCATGAGCTGGCACAACATGACCCTTCCGGTCATCACGCTTGCCCTTCCACAGATCGCCATCATCTCGCGCCTGATGCGCGCGTCCATTATTGAAACGATGCGATCCAACCATATCCGCACAGCGCGCTCCAAAGGGCTGACCGAGCGGCAGGTCATCGCGCGCCACGCCTTGCCGGCCGCGCTCCTACCGCTGATCTCCTATGCCGGGCCAGCCATGGCACGGGTCATGACAGGCTCGGTGGTCATCGAGAAGATTTTCGGCCTGCCGGGTCTCGGCACCTATTTTGTCGATGGCGCGCTCAACCGGGACTACACGCTCGTGATGGGCGCGATCATTGTCTATGCGGGCCTGATTGTCTTGCTGAACCTGCTCGCTGACATTCTCTATGCCCTGCTCGATCCGAAAGTGAAGTACGACTGATGACGGATCTCGATCCCCTCCTCGACCCGACCGGACGTGTTGAACCGGTACAGAAAGCCATTGTGGGCGGCCGTTCGCTTTGGGATGACGCGCGTGCGCGACTGTTCCGCAACCGCGCCGCCGTGATCTCGATGTGGATCCTGGGCGCACTGGTCCTGATCGCCGTGTTTGGCCCCATGCTTTGGGTGCATAAGTACAGCACGATTTCCGACCTGCGCACGATTGCGCCAACCTTCGATGGTATGCACCCGCTAGGCACCGACCTCCAAGGGCGTGACTTGCTCGCCCGCCTGATGATCGGGCTTCGGATCTCGCTGATGGTGGGTATCGTCGCAACGGCGGTCAGCCTCGTCATCGGGGTCAGCTGGGGCGCGACGGCGGGTTATCTGGGTGGCCGCGTCGACAATTTCATGATGCGGATCGTCGACGTCCTCTACGCCCTGCCCTTCATCTTCTTCGTGATCCTGCTGCTCACCGTGTTCGAGCGAAACATTGTCCTTATCTTCGCAGCCATCGGCGCGATTGAGTGGCTGACAATGGCGCGCATCGTGCGCGGCCAGACGCTGGCCATTAAAGGCAAGGAATTCATCGAGGCCGCCCGCGCGGCCGGTGTCAGCCGGAAGGACATCATCACGCGACACATCCTGCCAAATGTGATCGGGCCGGTTGCGGTATACGTCACGCTGACCATCCCGGTCGTCATCCTGGCTGAAAGCTTCCTGTCCTTCCTTGGCCTTGGGGTGAATGAGCCACTGACCTCTCTCGGGGTCCTGATCTCTGATGGCGCAGACCGGATGGAGGAAAAGCCCTGGATGCTGCTGGCGCCGGCGCTGACCATGGCGGTCACCCTGCTCTGCCTGAACTTCATCGGCGACGGCCTCCGCGACGCACTGGACCCCAAGGATCGCTAACGATCAGGACATCAGCCTTCAACTTTTGACACGCCGTGATTTTTTTGGTCACCGGCCTGACATGTGCACGCTTCATGCGCCATAAACGCAAGGTTGGCAGAGGGCAGACAGAATGACGAAACGAGTCGCGGACATTGTGCCGGTTATCATATGTGGCGGGTGCGGCACGCGTCTGTGGCCACTGTCGCGTAAAAGCTATCCCAAGCAGTTTGTACCCCTTGTCGGTGAAACATCCCTGTTCAAGGCGTCCGCGCTCAGACTGACAGGTGGCAGGTTTACGCCTCCCCTGATCCTGACCAATGCAGATTTCCGGTTTCTGGTACGCGAGCAGCTGGCGGAAATAGGCATCACAGATCCGACGATCCTGATCGAACCCGAAGCGCGCAATACAGCGCCTGCCATTCTGGCGGCAGCGCTTTACCTGGAAAAGTCCGATCCAGACGCCCTGATGCTGGTCGCCCCTTCAGACCATGTCATTCCAGACAATGAGGCGTTCCTTGCCTCTATCCTTGCGGCAACAGACGCCGCGCGGGCCGGTCAGCTTGTCACGTTCGGTATTGAGCCCACACATCCAGAAACCGGGTATGGATATCTGGAATTGAGCGAGCCAACTGGGGCAGGCTCCTTGTCTCCGATCAAACTGAAGCAGTTTGTCGAGAAGCCCAGCATCGACCGCGCCACCGACATGCTGGCGAGTGGCAATTTCCTATGGAATGCTGGCATCTTCCTGTTCAGCGTGAGAAGCATTCTCGCCGCTTTCCGCAGGTTTGAACCAGACATGGTCGAACATGTTGCCCAGTCAGTTGACCGGTCAGAGAACGACCTGGGTTTTATCCGCCTGGCTCCTGACAGCTGGAGCAGGACCCAGTCCATTTCCGTCGACTATGCCGTCATGGAACGCACCGACAATCTCAGCGTCGTGCCGTTCTCTGGTAAATGGTCTGACCTTGGGGGATGGGACGCCGTTCGACGAGAGACCGAGCCCGACGAGAATGGAGTCTCCAGCAGCGGCCCCGTCACCGCCATTGAGTGTCGGGACTCTTTGCTGAGGTCAGAAAGTGACAGCGTGGAACTCGTCGGCATTGGCTTGAAAGACATCATCGCCGTGGCAATGCCGGACGCGGTCCTCGTCGCTGACAGTTCTCGCGCGCAGGACGTAAAAATTGCCGTCAGCAAGCTCAAGGAAAAGCAGGCCCCTCAAGCTGAACAATTCCCCCGCGACTATCGCCCATGGGGCTGGTTCGAATCCATCGCTGTCGGAGAGCGGTTCCAAGTAAAACGCATTCTCGTGAAGCCTGGTCAGTCAATATCCTTGCAGTCACATAATCACCGTGCGGAACACTGGATTGTTGTCTCCGGAACCGCTCAGGTGACGATAGACGAAAAAGTTCAACTCGTCACGGAAAACCAATCGGTATACATACCTGTCGGCTCCGTGCATCGTCTTGAGAATCCGGGCAAACTGCCAGTCGTTCTGATCGAAGTTCAGACTGGAAGCTATCTCGGTGAAGACGACATCATTCGCTACGAAGACAAGTACGCGCGAAACTGAACGGTAATAGTCCCGACGGATTACGTGCGCCGCCTTGAACTGACGCGTCGACGGCCTTTATCTACAGGACGCGCTACAAGTTCAGTCAGGGAGTCCAAGTGTATCTATTTGTCTTCCTGTGCAGCCTGATCATCTTCATCAGCTTTGCCTTCATGCCTGTCGCGCGGCGCGCGGGTGCGCCTTTCCTTCTGATTGCCTTGATCATCGGCATGCTGCTTGGCGAAGATGGGCCAGGCCGGATCGAATTCAGCAATTTCAACTTTGCCTTCGACCTCGGCAGCGTGGCACTGGCTGTCATCCTATTTGCGGGAGGCCTTGAAACAGACCGCCGCGTGTTCCGCTCTGCCGGAGCGCCCGCCACATCACTCGCTACCCTGGGCGTGCTGGTTACTGCCGGCATAACGGGCGTGGCTGCAGCCTTGTTGCTACAGGTACCGTGGCAAGTTGGACTACTGCTTGGCGCGGCCGTGGCATCCACTGACGCAGCAGCCACCTTCCTGTTGATCCAGCAGAGTGGTATCGGACTAAGGCCACGCCTGAAAGACACGCTATTGCTTGAGTCCGGCCTGAACGATCCGATGGCAATCTTTCTGACGGTCACGCTAACGTCCCTTGTTGCAACAATGCAGACGGATGCGCCTTTCGATCTCGCGAGCATGGGCGTGTTGCTGGTGATGCAGGCCGGAATTGGAATTCTGGGCGGCATCTTCGGGGGGCGTCTTCTGGCGCGTCTGCTGGATACGCTATCGCTTCCCGTGGGCACATACCCTGTGATGACGCTAGCCGGCGCACTTGTGATCTTTGCGGGTGTGTCTCTGCTCGGCGGCAGTGGATTTCTCGCGGCTTACCTTGCTGGCATCAGCCTGAAAGCAAAGCTGAAACGCCCGATCGATCGCATTGTCGATTTTAACGAAGCCTTCCAATGGCTCTGCCAACTCGTCCTGTTCCTGACGCTCGGCCTGTTGGTCACGCCAAGCGCACTGCTTCAGGATATCTGGCCAACCATCGGGATCGCCGCTGTTTTGATGCTGGTCGCGCGACCGCTTGCCGTGTTCGCCTCGGTGGGGTGGATGGGCTTTACGTTGCGCGAGAACATATTCCTCAGCTGGGTGGGCTTGAGGGGCGCAGTCCCGATCCTGCTGGCGATCTATCCCGTCATATCGCCGGGACCGATTACTGTCGGCTTTTTCAACGTCGTCTTCGTGATCGTTGCCATTTCTCTCACGACACAAGGCTGGACCATTGGACCGGTCGCCCGCCTGCTCGGCCTCGGTCCCCAACCGCCAAAGGCCGAGGACGAGGCCGAGGTGAGCGCGCCTTAGCGCAAAGCCGTCTCAATATCGTCGAGCAAGTCGCGAACCCGCTTTGCATTCGCGCCCAGATCTGACAGGCCTACCCGACTGGTCGAACGCACATCGATGCGAGAGCCACCTTCTTCAGTTGGCAGGATACGGATCATTACGTCATCCTTGAAGTCGAACCAGAAGCTGGTCTCTGTCGCTTCGATCACGCCTTGAGCCGCATCGTCCTCCACGACAGCCCAGCCGCGCTCTTTGACGATATCCAGAATTGCCTCATGCGCTGTCGCTGGCGGCGCATTGGTGATGTAGGAATCAAGCTTCGGATATGGCGCGTCGACCCGGTCTTCCTGTACGGCCGGATCGAACTCCGCTTCTTCCTGCAACTCCGACACGAGCCGCCCTGGTGTACCTGGCCAGCGTTCCTCTGCGTATTCCGGTACCACTGGCGCTTCCATGACCGGGTTCATCGCGCCGGTTTTCTCACGCGCTGCCAATAGCGCTTCGCTCGGCATGATCGGGTTCGTCCAATCGGTCTGCACGTCATGGATGGGAGGAAGTCGCGTTGCCTGTCCACCGAACGCCGCCACCCGGCCGAAGCACAGGCCCGAAATCAGCAGTGCTGCGAATGACAGAATAAAGGCTCGCTTGCGCGGCGCCTTGATCAGGGAGAGGACCAGCGCGATTACAGAGACACCGAGCGCCAGGAAGATGAGCTTCAGCCCCCAATTGATCGTCATCGTGCCGAGGCCGAATTGCCAGCCCCACAGACCGAGCTTTGTGCCCAGCGCGGCGGCGACAAACCAGAAAACCGTAAAGATGGACAAGGCCAGCGATGCCTTCGCGACCAGCCCCCGCCAACCGGCATCCTGTGTCTGTTCCGATGTCATACTCATACGCCCTGCCCTCTCCGAAATTCTTCAACTGAACTGACATAGATCAGCCGATCCTTTCGAACCAGTCGTGACGGGCAGAATATTCCGGAACGGGATCCTTGAAACTCGCGTTGGACAAGATGAACTGAGCCATAGATGGAGCGAGAAACTGATGAACCATTCTGGAAGCTATCGCCGGTTCGGGCTGATGATCGCGACGTCCGCCATCTTCATGTTCGGCCTGATGTATCTCAACACTTATGCTCTCCCGCACGTGCACTGGAGTGAGACACGGTTCTTCATGACGCTGATCATGGCCGCGGCCATGGCCGTCGTGATGCTGTCTTTCATGCTCAACATGTACAAGGATACGCGCATCAACTTCGCCATCTATGCAGGCAGCGCTCTGCTGTTCGTAGCAGCACTGTTCCTTGTCCGCTCTCAGGCAACGGTGGGGGACAAGGCCTACATGGAAGGCATGATCCCGCATCATTCAATCGCCATCATGACAAGCGAACGGGCAGGAATCGAAGATGTCCGCGTCCGGAAACTGGCGGATGAAATTCTCGAGGCTCAGAAGAAAGAAATCGCCGAAATGGAATGGTTGCTTGATGACATTTACAGAAATGGAAAGGCGACGACTCCAGAAGAAGCCGCCGCCCGCCCGGTTCCTGAATTCAGTGCAGACTAAGCTGTCGGCAGCTTGTAGTCCTTGAACTGGTTGCGCAGGGCCAACTTGTTGATCTTGCCAGTTGCGCCAAGTGGGATCTCGTCAACAAAGACCACGTCGTCCGGTGTCCACCATTTGGCAATCTTGCCTTCAAGCTGGGCCAGGACATCTTCCTTGCTCGGGGTTTCGCCCGGCGCAGGCTGCACGACCAGCAAGGGACGCTCATCCCATTTCGGATGGTAGATACCGATCGCGGCCGCATTCGCTACCTTCGGATGGCCGACGGCAATGTTCTCGATGTCGATCGAAGAAATCCATTCGCCGCCAGACTTGATCACATCCTTGGCGCGGTCGGTAATCGTCATCGTGCCATACTCGTCGATGTTCGCGACGTCGCCCGTATCGAAGAAGCCGTTATCGTCGAGGACATTTCCACCGACACCCTTGAAATAGCCCGCCGCGATGGCCGCGCCCCGCACCACGAGGCGACCGGACGTTTCGCCATCATTCGGAAGGTCTTCGCCTTCGTCATTGACGATCTTGAGCTCAACGCCGAAGGGCGGACGCCCTTGCTTCAGCTTCTGCTCCATACGCGTGTCGATGTCCGCATCCATCATGTGCGGCGGCAGCGTTCCGAGCGTTCCCAGCGGTGAGGTCTCCGTCATGCCCCAGGCATGGACCACATCCACCTCGTAATCTTCCTCGAACGCGCGGAGAATACGCTCCGGCACAGCAGAACCACCAATGATCACTTTTTCAAGATGCGGCAGCTTCAGATCGTTTTCCTGAAGGTGGTTGAGCAGCATCAGCCACACTGTTGGCACAGCGGCGGTGATGGTCACCTTCTCGGTATCAAGCAATTCATAGATCGACGCACCGTCCATCTGCGCGCCCGGCATCACCATATTGGACCCGACAGCTGGACAGGACAGCGCAAGGCCCCACGCATTGGCGTGGAACATCGGCACGACCGGCAGAACGGAATCATTCGCGCCCATGCCAATCGCGTCACGCTGCATGGTAATCATCGTGTGCAGCACGTTGGACCGATGGGAATACAGCACGCCCTTCGGGTCGCCCGTGGTGCCGGATGTGTAGCAAAGCCCACATGCGGTATCTTCCGGGAAATCGCCCCAGCGCACATTTGTGGACCGTCCGTCGATCCAGATATCAAACGGAACTGCGCCAAGATTGTTTTCCGGCATCGTGTCAGCATCGGCATAGATCACGAACGTTTCGACCGTCTGGAGATGGTCCTTGATGGCCTCGACAATCGGAAGGAAGGTCTTGTCGAAGATCAGCACCTTGTCTTCGGCATGGTTGGCAATCCAGGCGATCTGCTCAGGATGCAGGCGCGGATTGATAGTGTGCAGGACCGCGCCAATCCCCATCGCGCCATACCAGGACGCCATGTGGCGTTCCGAGTTCCAGCCAAGCGTTGCCACGCGGTCGCCCAGCTTGATGCCGCCATCGACCAGCGCATTCGAAACTTGCTTGGACTGCTTGAAAAGGTCGGCATATGTCGTGCGGACAATATTGCCTTCGACCCGGCGGGTGATGATTTCCCGTGTCGGGTTGATGCGGTTGGCGTGTTCCAGAATCTTGTTAACCGTGAGCGGCCAATCCTGCATGATGCCCAACATGATGAAGTCTCCCTGTGTGTTCTTGTTTTCAGCATTAATCGCCTGATTTAGAACCGGTTTATGCGCGCATTTGGTGCGGCGCAAGAAGAGGACCCTAGAATGACCCGTTCCGCGCTGCTTGTTACCGCCCTCATCATTCTTGCTGGTTGCGAGCCGTCAACCGATATCGCGCCTCAAACTGAAGGGTTTGCTGCAGTCGAAGCCAACAGCCAGCGCCTTCCCTTGCCCGAATATTTCGACTGCCTGCGCGAAAATCGCGGTGTCGTTATTGCGGCCCATCGCGGCGGCCCTGCTCCCGGGTATCCGGAGAACGCCATCGAAACGATGCAATACAATTTCGACCGCGGCGTACGTGTGTTCGAGGTCGATGTCGCCGAAACGCGCGATGGCGTCCTGACGCTCATGCATGATGACCGCCTCAATCGCACCACCACTGGCCGCGGCTATATTTCTGACATCAGCTGGGAAGACTTGTCCGGCGTATTGCTGGTCGACAATGACGGTCGCCGCACAGATTTTTCTCCGCCCAAACTGACAGATGCCCTGATCTGGGCGCGCAATACCGGTGCAATTCTTGAGCTGGACCGCAAGAAGACGACCAGCTTCTCCAACATCGCTGAGGCCGTATATGCAGCGAACGCGGAGGAGAGCGTGATCATGATTTCCTACAATGATGATGAAGCCGCCGAAATCGCTGCGATTGATCCGGAGCTCATGATGACGGCTTCGGTTCGTGGCGGACGGGACATTTCCGCGCTGGAAGCTCGGGGCGTGGATTCCCGGCGTCTCATCGGCTGGACGGGCACCGAACGTCCTTATGCCGCTGCCTGGGACCGCAACGCAATGAATGATGTGGAGTCGGCGTTCGGAACGCTCGGCCGGGCGGGCGACCGCCTTGACGACATCTACATGGCTGACGGCGACGGATCGGAGTTTCAGGACCTGGCAGATGACGGCCTGGTCATGCTGGCGACCGATCGCCCACTGGAAGCGGCAGAGGCAATGACCTCGGACGACACAGCCATCGCCGCCTGCGGGCGTTGACGTTTCCCCGTTCCAGGCTTATCTGGCGCGCAGGTTTGAGACACCTGCCGCTTGCCGGGACGTCCCGAAGGTGAAGATCTCACAGCCGCAAACGCGCGGCTGTCCCTTTCAGGATGCTGACGCTTCATTTCAAGCGGTCCAGCGGCAAGGCAAGCCCCGCGTAGAGCGACCGCGTCTGGATGAAGGGAAAGGATCCCACCCATGCCGCAATCCATTACAACCCGCGAAGCCGCCAAGGCCCGCGCCCGTGAACTGCGCCTTGAGGCCAGCACTGCGGGGCAATCCATCTCGCACTCAAAAGCGCTCGAAATGGTCGCCGCTGAGCTCGGCTATCGCGACTGGAACACCGCATCTGCGCGGCTGTCGAACACACCCGAGGCCCCCTGCCAACTCGGCGATCATGTCTTTGGCCGCTACTTGAAACAGCCTTTCCACGGCCGCGTCCATGCGATCCGCGAACTGGCGGGAGGCATGGGCTATGAAGTGACCCTGCATTTCGACACACCCGTCGATGTGGTCGAATTCGACAGTTTCTCTGCTCACCGCCAGCGTGTGTCTGCGATGGTCGGCAGCGATGGTGTTTCCTGGGCGAAGACCAGTGATGGCGTCCCGCACCTGATCATTGAAACCGTTGCAAACGGGATCGTCTGATTGTCAGGGGTAGAGGCGACCTGTCGTCCAGCCATCGTCGGCGCGTGTGAACTTCAGCCGGTCATGCATCCGGAAGGCCTGGTCCTGCCAGAACTCGATCTCGACCGGAACGACACGGAACCCGCCCCAAAATTCGGGGCGGGGAATGTCGGGCCCATCGCCGAATATCTCTGAAAGCTCGGCCACGCGCTGTTCGAACTCGGCCCGGTCATTCAATGGCCGGGACTGGTCGGAGGCAATTGCGCTGATCCGGCTTTGCGCTGCGCGGGTCGCGAAATACTCGTCCGCAGCCTCTTCTGAAACAGGCTCGACGGTGCCGCGCACCCGCACCTGGCGTCGCTGACTTTTCCAGTGAAAGCCGAGCGCGGCCTTTGGCGTTGTCGCCAATTGTTGCCCTTTCGCGCTTTCCAGATTGGTGAAGAAGACAAATCCTGCCTCTGTCACCTCTTTCAGCAACACCACGCGTACATCCGGCATGCCGTCCGCGCCGATGGTGGCCAGCGACATGGCATTTGAATCGTTCAACTCACTCTCCCGCGCCTCAGCCATCCAGGCTTTGAACAGCGCAATTGGATCAGATGTATTCGGAATCAGCGGTTTCCCGTTCGGATCCGTCGCATAATCTGCGGCGCTGGGCGATGGTGGAATGATGTCTGGCGTGTCGGTCTGGCTCATGGCGATGTCCGGTCCAAGGGCTGCTGGGTGAGCCTTCCATATAGGCCAAACTCTGCCGGAGTCCCACTGCGGCAGGGTGCCCGCTCTGCGTCATAGACGCATGGCCGCTTGCCCTTCCCCGACAAATTCGCCATTGATGCCGCGAAATCACCCTATGCAAGAAGGAAACTCCCATGAAAAAGCCTGTGAAAGTCGCTGTAACCGGCGCTGCCGGCCAGATCGGTTACGCTCTCCTGTTCCGCATTGCCGCTGGCGACATGCTTGGAACGGACCAGCCGGTCGACCTTCACCTGCTCGAAATCACGCCCGCGCTCGGCGCGCTGAACGGCGTGGTGATGGAACTGAATGATTGCGCCTTCCCGCTGCTGAACAGCATTGTTGCCACCGACGATCCAAACGTCGCGTTCAAGGATTGCGACTACGCCTTGCTCGTTGGCGCGATGCCACGCAAGCAAGGCATGGAGCGGAAAGACCTGCTGTCCGCAAATGGTGGCATCTTCGGCCCACAAGGCAAGGCGATCAACGATCACGCGTCACGCGATGTGAAAGTGCTTGTCGTCGGCAACCCGGCCAACACGAACGCCCTGATCGCACAACAGAATGCGCCAGACCTCGACCCGAAATGCTTTACTGCGATGGTTCGGCTCGACCACAACCGCGCGATGAGCCAGCTGGCCGAGAAAACCGGCACCCACAATACCGACATCAAGAATGTCATCATCTGGGGCAACCACTCCGCCACCCAATACCCCGACATCCACCACGCCACAGTGAAAGGCGATGCCGCCAAGCCACAAGTGGACGACGCCTGGTATCAGGACACGTTCATTCCTGACGTGCAGCAACGCGGCGCAGCCATCATCAAGGCGCGCGGTGCCTCCTCCGCAGCATCCGCGGCATCTGCCGCGATCGACCATATGCGCAGCTGGGCGCTCGGTACGCCTGAAGGTGAATGGGTCTCCATGGGCATCCCGTCTGACGGCTCCTACGGCATCGAGCCAGGCGTCATCTATGGCTATCCCTGCACCTGCAAGGACGGCAAGTACGAGATCGTTCAGGGCCTCGACATCAACGAGTTCTCGCGCGCCAAAATGGACGCAACCGATGCAGAACTCCGCGAAGAACGCGCGGCTGTTGAGCATCTGTTCGCCTAGTTCCTGACCTTTAAATCCGAGATGGGCAGCCATGTCACACAACACATTCGGCCACCTCTTCCGCGTGACGACCTGGGGCGAAAGCCACGGACCGGCGCTCGGCTGCGTGGTCGATGGCTGCCCGCCAAACCTCCCGCTGGATGAGGCCTTTATCCAGCAATTTCTTGATCAGCGCAGACCGGGCACGTCGCGTTTCGTCACCCAGCGCAAGGAACCGGACGCGGTAAAAATCCTGTCCGGCGTGTTCGAGGATGACCGCACCGGCGGACCGGTGACGACTGGTACCCCCATTTCGCTGATGATCGAAAACACCGACCAGCGCTCCAAGGATTACAGCGAGATCCGCGACCGGTATCGACCCGGCCATGCCGACTACTCCTATGATCAGAAATATGGCGTACGTGACTATCGCGGCGGCGGCCGGTCCAGTGCGCGCGAAACTGCGGCGCGGGTCGCTGCTGGTGCCGTAGCCCGCCGCGTTCTTGGTAAAGATGTCCTACTGCGCGGCGCTGTGGTTCAGATCGGGCCGCACGCAATCGACCGGTCGCGGTGGAAGTGGGAAACGACCCAGTCAAATCCGTTCTGGTGTCCGGACCCGGACATGGTGCCCGTTTGGGAGAACTTTCTTGACGAGACACGAAAGGCCGGCAGTTCGGCCGGAGCCATCGTCGAGGTCGAGGCAACCGGAATACCTGCCGGATGGGGCGCGCCCATATACGGGAAACTGGATTCAGAACTCGCCAGCGCCATGATGAGCATCAATGCCGCAAAGGGCGTCGAAATCGGTGACGGCTTTGCCGCTGCGACCCTGTCCGGCGAGGAAAATGCGGATCAGATGCGCGCGGGAGACAATGGCGCGCAGTTTCTCTCCAATCATAATGGCGGCATCGCCGGAGGCATTTCGACAGGCCAGCCGGTTGTGGTGCGAATCGCAATCAAACCAACTTCCTCCATCCTGACACCCGTCCAATCGGTGACCCGTGACGGCGAAGAGGTAGACGTGCGGACCATCGGCAGGCATGATCCCTGTGTGGGGATACGCGCTGTACCTGTGGCCGAAGCCATGCTTGCCTGTGTGCTGGCAGATGCAAAATTGCGTCATAGAGGGCAAACGGGACGATGAGCTCAGATGCGCGTGTCACAGTAAGTTCACAAACCTGCTATCGGCATTGTTCAGTGAACCTGCTACCTCGCGTTCAGACTTCATATAGCGATGGGTTGTCGGCATGAGTGGCGTGGAAATTTTCGGCATCATTGGATTTGTGCTGGCCGCCTATGCGGTTGTCGCGAATGACTCCATCCAGACACTAGGCACATTCCTGTCCTCAAATGCCCGTCGTCCCTGGTGGGTTCTGTGGCTTTTTGCGAGCGCTATCCTGCTCGCAGTCCTGTTTTATGGTTACTTCAATGGCAATGGCGACGTTGCTTATGAGCGCCTCGACAAGCTGTCTCAGCTTCCCGGTGAAGGGGATCGCACCCAATTGCTGATGCCAGGCATCCAATGGTGGCATGCCCTGCCCCCGCTGGTCCTGTTGTTCCTGACACGCTTTGGCATTCCTGTTTCGACCACATTCCTCGTTCTGACCCTGTTTGCCCTGTCTGGTGGGTCTGCCAGCGAGGGCATTCTCGAGAAGATGATCATCAAGTCCGCAATGGGCTATGTCGTGGCATTCGCCTGCGGCGCGGTCATCTGGATCATTATCTCGCGCACGTTCGAGCGCTGGGTGTTCCACACCAAGGATGAACTGCCCTGGCCCTACTGGGTCACGTTCCAGTGGCTGACAACGACCTTCCTCTGGTCGCAATGGCTGATGCAGGACCTTGCAAATATCTTTGTCTACCTTCCGCGCACCGTGACGGTGACGGGCGACGAAACGCATGTCGCGTTCTCACTGGGGTATGTCGTTTTCGGTGCCATCCTGCTGGTCGCAATCCAGGGCTACATCTTCGCGACCCGCGGCGGACAGATTCAGAAGATCGTTCAAAGCAAAATCAATACGGTCGATGTTCGCGCGGCGACAATTGTCGACCTTATCTACGGGATCATCCTGTTTATCTTCAAAGAAATGAGCAACGTTCCGATGAGCACAACATGGGTGTTCCTCGGCTTGCTGGCCGGACGTGAGCTGGCAATCGCCTATGTCGCTCAGCTGCGGGCAAAAAATGAGGCCGTGAAAGATGTCGTCGGCGATGCCGGACGTGCCTTCCTCGGCCTCATCATTTCCATCATTCTCGCTTATGCCATGCCCATACTGGGAACCGGCAAACTGCCGAGCTTCTAGGTTCCTGACCTAATCAGGCAAACAGGTTGAAGATCGGGTCTAGCGCAATCGCTAGGCTTACCCCGACAATACCTGCTGTGGTCAGCATCGCTCCCCGCAGGACACGCAGGCCCGTCTCGTTGAGAGCGAGGTCCCTGTGCGCCAGCCAGGAAACGTGGTTATCATTATGATCTAGGACGGCCATAGTTGCCTCCTTTCCTTCCTGGTATCAAAGTTCGTGTCACATGACCGTAACGTAACTGTCATATTAGTGTCACGTTCCATACACGCAAATCAATATTTCTTCATTCGGAATTAAGCGCGACAGCGCTGACGAGAAATCAGTTCTCTTACAAGGTGTTAGGCTGGACGCCGAAAACTGTTTATTTTTGTCAGAAATGCCAGTGTCCGCCGATCGGGCACAAAACCGATCGATTCGCACGTTTCTTGGACATTCCAGGAAAGATACCCTTTATAGTAGGGCTCGTGGAATCCATGGGGAAAGTATTCCAGCAGGCCGTCCATCTCAGGATAGTCGCCGAATTGAACACTATCTGCGATGATCAACAGCCCGCCGGGCTTCAACACGCGATACATTTCGGCCAACACAACCGATCTCACCCTCGGTGGCAGCTCGTGAAACAGGAACACTGAGATCACTATATCCTGGCTGGCATCTTCTACCGGCATTGCCTCAGCCGCCTCGTGGAGAATCTCCACCTGTTTCCACGACTTCAGGCGCTCACGCGCTGCGTCCGTATATGTGGGTGACAGGTCCAGGCCGGTTGCGTTTAGGCGCGGATAGACCTGCATGATTTGCGACAGGAAACGGCCATTGCCGCACGCCACATCCAGCAGGCTGACACCGCGCTGATCCCTGCCCCTCAATTCGCGGGAAATCTCTGCCAGCGCGGCGCGGCGCATCGCGTCGGCGGTACCCGTGAAAAGCGCTTCAACCTGCGTGTCATACAGATCTGCGCTGTCCTCGGTGAACCAGCCACCGGATTGGTAGTGAAAGTTCTGCAGATAGTAATTCGGATAGCGATTATGACCGTCCACCATTTGCTGGCGTATTTCCGTGCCATTTCGCTCAATGCGACGCCGGTCAACTTCAGCGACATCTTCCCGGAATGCGCGGGCGGAACGGAGCGCTTTGGGCAGGTCTCTCAGTCGTACATCCGACGGTCTCGGATAAAGCCCCGCCTCCACATTCATACGATCCTGAAGGAAAAGCTCGAAATAAGCACGCCGCAACACGCTGAGATCAGGTGTACCACGTGTCGGGCGAAAGGCTGGCTCGCCGGGCCGGTCAAAACCGCTCGCGCTGCGCCGGGCCGCGCCCATCTGCACCCCGTACCAGGCTGATCTCAGCCCTTGCGCCGCTGCATATCGGGCGCGCCCCGCCGTGCGGGCAGCTACATCCAGAACTCCCATGCCAGAAATATGTGGCGCATATCCTGCTTCGTCCAGCTTTCACCTCGTGTTCAGGTTCAAACCGGCACTGTGCAGGCTGACTTGGTGGACGTGTATCTGCTGCAAGGAGTATTGCGATGAAATCCCGATCGCTCATCATCGGCGCGCTGGCCCTCTCGGGCCTCGCTATCCCGGCCACCGCCGCAGCCCAGAGCGGGTATGGCTACACCTACAACGCGCCCGTACAGAATGTTCAGTGCGAACGCCAGAAGAAGGACGACCAGTTGGCAGGCGTGCTGGTGGGCGCCATTGCAGGTGGACTGATCGGCGGCGCCATCGGAAACAATATTGATGACGGAGACGCCTACCGCCATCACCGCCACTATCGCGGGTATCGTGGGTATCGTGGGTATCGCGGCCACCGAGGGTATCATCGCAACCATCGCGGCAACGGCAATTCGGACGAGGTGGCTGCCGGCGCGATCCTTGGCGCGATTGTTGGCGGCATTGCAGGTGGCGCGATTGCGGACGACACAAGCCGTCCCTGTCAGGTCGCAACGCCGTACGGTTCCTCTCCCAACACAGCCTATCCGACGGGCGGAATCCCGCGCACGACAGATGGCCTCTATGGTGGCCCGGAAGTCATGACCTATCCGAACACGCCGCCGCCAAGCCGGACCTATCCTGTGTCGACCGCGCCGGGCCCGACCCTGCCGCCGCAGGCCGGCACGAATATCGAGTGTCGCACAATCAAGCGTGAAACCCGGCTACCTGATGGCCAGGTGATCCGCGATCCGATCACGGCCTGTCGCGACCCCTATGACGGGAATTGGGAAATCAGCGATCCGTTCAACGACGAGAACTATTAGCGCTTAATGGCATGAAACAGGCGTTCGGCATTTCCGTCGCCGCCTGTAATCGGGCTCTCAGTCCAGGCTGTAATCGGCCAGCCGTGCTCCTTCATCCAGTCTGCAAAGGCATTGGCCGCTCGTTCGGTCACGTTCTGGTCAGTCACCAATCCGCCTTTGCCGATATGGTCCCGACCCACTTGAAACTGTGGTTTGAACAAGCCTACGAACTCTGCGCGGTCTGCTGCGAGCGACAGCGGCACAGCAAGTAATTTTTCAAGCGCGATAAAGCTCGCATCGCAAACCAGCAGTGACGGCGCATTGCTCAGCATTTGCGGAGTCAGCGTACGGGCATCCTGTGCCTCAAGGCTGGTGACCCTCTCATCCATTGCAAGAGATGCGTGGAACTGCCCCCGCCCGACATCGACAGCCACGACATGACACGCTCCGGCTCTCAGCAGTACATCCGTGAAGCCACCCGTGGATGCGCCGATGTCGAGACAATGCCGGCCTTCGGGATTTACGCCGAACACATCGAGCCCATGCGCGAGCTTCAACCCGCCGCGTGACACGTACGGATGCGCGGGCGCGGCAGTGATATTGTCTTCAGACGACAGGATCTGCGACGGCTTTCTGACGAGAGCACCGCCAGCGGTCACATTGCCAGCGTCAATTGCCGCGCGCGCAGCCGCCCGGCTTTCGAACAGGCCGAGGCTTACCAGCAATTTATCCGCACGATCCTTCACGTCAGGGAGCCTTCCTGCAACATGGGCGTTAGGCCTACACCAGAACTTGCAGACAGGAGACCCCCATGATCACCCGAACTGCCTTCGCCGCACTTGCCATTGCCTTGACCGCTCGTGGCCAACAGGGCGCGACCCCTCAGGAAATGCCCAAAAACGAGCCTACCCTGCCCGGCCCCGAAGACATGCCCGGTCCTGATGAGGGTGTGTACCCATCCATGATGACCGCTTCGGCTACGCTTATCGGAAGTGAAGGCAATGAGATCGGCACGGCCAACTTCCTGGATGGGCCAAATGGCGAGGTGATCCGTATTGAGCTGAACCCCGACAGTCTTAGCCCCGGCTGGCATGGACTGCATTTGCACGCCGTCGGCACCTGCGAGGATGTGGGCGAGTTCAAGGAGTCAGGCGGCCATCATGGGAAAGTCGAAGGGGCGCACGGTCTGTTGAACCCCAAAGGCCCCGAAGCTGGCGACCTCCCGAATATCTGGGTGGCAGCGGATGGATCGGCCGGGTACGAGGCGTTCACCCGCCTGACTGCGCTCGACTCCCTGCTCGATGAAGATGGCTCAGCGATCATTATCCATGCGCAGGAAGATGATCATCTCACCCAGCCCATTGGTGGCGCTGGCGCGCGCGTTGCGTGCGGCGTGATCCAGTAGTTCCTGACCTCACCCTTTTGCGGCGCCGGGCCATAAACCGTCTTGGCGGTTCATTTGGCCTTGCGAAAACATGCAGTGCATTTCAGTCTGCTGCGCAAAAGGGACAAGGGAGACCATAAATGACCGGATTCACAAGACGCGCCGCCTTGCTTGGGGGCGTGGCGGCCACGACACTTGCCGCCTGCGGCCAGAAATCCAGCGGTGCACTCACACCGGCAAGCACCCCGGTCGCCGCGAAAGCGGTGCCACCTGCCGGTTGGGAAAGCGGCCTGACCATCGCGCGCCGTATTAAATCCGGAGAAACGACATCCCTCGCTGAGGTCGAGAAAGCGATTGCGCGCGCAGAGGCGGTAAATGGCGACATCAACGCCATCGCCACGGCAAGCTTCGATACAGCCCGTGCAGTGGCCGCGGATCCACTTCCAGGCCCGTTCAGCGGCGTCCCCACCTTCATGAAGGATCTGCTCGACTGGGAGGGGACTCAAACCCTGTGGGGCAGTCGCGCTTTCGTCGGAAACATCTCATCGCAGGATTCTCCCTTCGCCACTGCCTGGCGTAAGGCCGGGGTCGTGTCACTCGGCAAGTCCACCACACCTGAAATGGGGCTGACCTCGACAACCGAACCTCTGGTGACCGGTGCGACGCGCAACCCCTGGGACCTGTCCCGCATGACCGGCGGCTCCTCCGGCGGCGCTGCCGCGCTGGTCGCTGCGCGCGTGGTGCCGTTTGCGCATGCCAGCGATGGCGGCGGCTCCATCCGCATTCCAGCGTCGACTTGCGGCGTGTTCGGTCTCAAGCCTTCTCGTGGCCGGCTCGGTGCGCGCTCGGCTGCGGCGCCCCCTGTCGACATTTCAGTCAATCATGCCGTCACAATCTCCGTTCAGGACTCCATCGAACTGTTCCGTGTCGCCGAGACGAATGACGGCACCTACGCTCCGCTAGGAGAAATTTCAGCTCTGAACCGCCCGCTCAAGATTGGCTTCGCGCCTGATACGATCAGCGGCACGCGTGTCGCGGCCGAGACGACAGCCGCGCTTGAGGACGTTGCGCAGCTCTGTCGAGAGCTTGGCCATGAGGTACGCGACTTCTCCGTTCCTCTGGATGGCAAGGAATTCACGGACAAGTTCCTGCTTTACTGGGCCGCTGGCGCAGCGGAGTTCGCCGGGCAGGCAAGCGCCTTTTCCGGAAAGCCGGTTGGGCCGGACATTCTTGAGCCCTGGACGCTTGGACTGGTGTCCATGTTCCAGTCACGGCAGGCAGAAATGCCTGAAACCATTGCCTATCTCCAAGCGTTCGAAGCCGCTTATGATGAATGGTTCAATGACATTGATGTGTTGTTGACGCCCGTCACCGGCAGCCCGGCCGTGCCGATTGGTGAGCAGGCCCCGGATGGTGACTTCGACACGGTCATGGAAAGCGTGCTCAATTTCGCTGCATTCACTGCCCCCATGAACGTGGCCGGCGCCGCCTCCATGAGTGTCCCGCTATCCTGGTCCTCCGGAAATCTGCCGATCGGTTCGATGTTCTCGGCCAAGCGTGGACAGGATGGACTATTGTTCGAACTTGCCATGCAATTGGAAATCGCCCGTCCCTGGATGTCACGCACACCACCCGTCTCCGCGCTGTAGACGCCTATGACGACGCCTGCCCCGCACCCACCCGAATCCGCGAATGCACCGATGGTGTTTGGCTACGGATTTACGGCGGACGGAGCGGCGACGCCATTGGAATGGTCGGATGTATTGTCCGGCCGTTTGTCGGAGTTCGCGCGATACTGGTTGCACCTGAACAGGCTGTCACCGGATGTCCGCACCTGGCTGAAGACCCAAAGCGGTCTGGACCATCTGTCAACAGAAGCACTTCTTCAGGAAGACACGCGTCCACGCGCCGTCCGACATGATCCGGGCTTCCTGATCAATCTGCGCGGCATGAACCTCAATGAAGGCGAAGCGCTGGAAGACATGCTTGCCCTGCGCATGTGGGCCAGCGAGACGGCGCTGATCACCTTGCGGGCCAAGCCGATCCGCGGCGCGCGCGACGTGGAAACCCTGGTGAAAGAGGGAAAAGCCCCCACCTCAACCGGCGGACTGATCGCCGCACTGGCCGATGCTCTGACGGATCGAATGGAACCCGAGGTCTCACGTTTCGATGAGCATGCCGATCAATTCGAGGATGATCTGCTCGATCCATCCATCAAGCTGCCGCGCTCTACCCTGTCGGAGTTCCGACGTCGTGTTCTTCAGGTCCGGCGTTACATCCTGCCCCAGAGAGAGGCGCTGGCCCAGCTGGTGAGAGAGGGATCGCAAGCGGGCCTGTTCACTGATCATGACCTGCTATTCCTGCGGGAATCCGCTGACCGGGTGACCCGTCTGGCGGAAGAGCTGGACACGATCCGGGACCGGTCCACCGTGCTTCAGGAACAGGTCATCGAAGAACGCGCCGAAGTCATGAACCAGCGCCTGTTTGTGCTTTCTATCCTGTCGGCTGTTTTTCTGCCGATCAGCTTTGTGACGGGGCTGTTCGGCGTCAATGTTGGCGGTATGCCCGGCGTGGAAAGCCCCGGCGCCTTCGCGCTGCTGGTCGTTGGGCTGGCACTGGCCACCTTGCTGATGCTTGCCCTCTTTCGTTGGCGTCGCTGGATCTGACTGGCGCCCTTACGTATCAGGGCGATTATTAATCATACCTTTCGCTGAAAGCTGAAATCCCTGCAGCACCTTTGCGGGATCGCAACAATCCGCTGTTAACTATGCTGTATCGGTCGCCTTAACTGGGCGACGCCGTACCCTATTTCTGCTACACAAGCAGCCCTGTGTGAAAGTGTGAACCGTGAACCGATCCGTCAAAATTGCCATTCTGATTTTTGCCGGGCTGCTCGCCTGGTTCGTCATCCGAAGCGTGATCCGGGGCGATATCAGCACCCAGCACGAGGAACCGCGGATCGAAAAGAACACGGTCGCGCCTCAGGCGGTGACTTATGAGGCGTCCGCGCAGACCCACGGCATTCGCCTGAAGGCCAAGGGCCTGACCGCACCCGACAAATCTGTCACCGTGAAAGCGGGCACCGCAGGCAATGTGATCTCGACACCGGTGCGAGAGGGTACACATGTTTCGCGCGGCACCCTGCTCTGCGGACTGGACGTTGAGGCGCGTGCTGCACGACTGGAAGAAGCAGAAGCCCGTCGCGACGCCGCTCGCATTGATTTTGAGGCGGCTAAAACGCTGGCCGAGAAAGGTCTGGCTCCGGCCAATAACGAAGCCGCGGCCAAGGCAGCGCTGGACGCGGCTGAAGCTTCGGTCAATGCCGCGCGGGTGGAACTGTCCAAGACCCAGATCCGCGCTCCGTTCGATGGCATCTTCGAAACGCGTCTAGCCGAGGCAGGCGACTATCTCTCCCCCGGCCAACCATGTGGCACAATGGTGGACATGGACCCGGTCATCGTTGCGGTCGAAGTTGCCGAAGCGAATGCCGGCCAGCTCTCCACGGACATGACCGGCACCGCTCGTCTGCCTAGCGGACAAACCTATCCGGCCAGGCTCCGCTATGTGTCCCGCACGGCCAATGAAGGCACACGGACCTTCCTGATCGAAGCTGAACTGGACACGGGGGAAGACCCGGTCGCGGCTGGCATCACCGCCGAATTGTTCATTCCGATGGGCGATGTCCCCGCCACACTGATTTCCCCCGGACTGCTGACCCTGTCAGACGCAGGCGACCTTGGTGTGCGCTATGTGGATGATCAGAGCATTGTGCGCTTCGCCGAAGTGAAGGTGATCGACGAGACGCCCGAAGGCGCATGGGTCACCGGTCTGCCCTCTCCGGCTCGCTTGATTTCGATTGGTCAGGACTATCTGGCTGAAGGCGTCGAGGTGCGGCCCGTACCACAGGGTGGAGCGCAGCCATGACCCGCATTGTAGAAGGTGCCATCGGCCGCGCCAGGATGGTCCTGTCCATCCTGATCTGCGCGATCATTGCCGGTACGGCCACCTATGTCGGCCTGCCCAAGGAAGCCGACCCGGATATTCCGATTCCGTTCGTCGGCATCACCGTGCCTCTTGCAGGCGTGACGCCGGAAGATGCCGAGCGCCTGCTCGTCAAACCCATCGAGCAGGAGATCCAGTCTCTTGAAGGCCTGAAATCTTTCATCGGCATCGGAGCCGAAGGTGCTGGCCAGTTGATTCTGGAGTTCGAAATCGATTCCGACATCGATCAGGCAGTGCTGGACGTGAAGGACAAGGTAGACCTCGCCAAACGTTTCTTCCCGGATGATGCGCGTGAACCGATCATTACCGAAGTCAACGCTTCCCAATTCCCCATCATGGTGGTGAATTTGTTCGGCCAAGCCCCAGAGCGCGGCCTGAACGATATTGCTGAAACGCTTCAAGACTTGCTGGAACGCAACCCCGGCGTGCTGGAAGCGACCATTATCGGCCAGCGCGAAGACGTGCTGGAAATCGTCGTCGATCCGGTGAAGCTGGAAACCTACAACCTGTCCTATCAGGATATCTACGCCGTGGTTTCGGCCAACAACCAGCTTGTGCCGGCTGGCCAGATTGATACGGGCGAAGGCAGCTTTGCGGTGAAAGTCCCCGGCCTTATCCGCACGGCCCAGGACGCGCTGAACCTTCCGGTAAAACGCTCTGAGAACGCAACAGTGACCTTGTCAGATGTCGCCGAAATTCGCCGTACGTACAAGGACGCGACCGGCTACGCCACATTCAATGGTGAGCCGTCGCTGCAGCTTCAGATCGTCAAACGCTCCGGCGCCAACATTCTCGATACCGCCAATTTCGTCCGCGACACGGTAGAGGCCCAGAAGGAAAGCTGGCCCAATACCGTAGACGTGCGCATCACGTCAGACGCGTCGGAACTCATCGGCGACCAGCTCGGACAGTTGCAGAATTCTATCATTACCGCAGTCGTTCTCGTGATGATCATCTGTGTGGCAGCTCTGGGTTTGCGCTCTGCGCTGCTTGTCGGAATTTCGATCCCAGCCTCATTTGTCATGGCCTTCCTGCTGCTCGGCGCGTTTGGCTACACAATCAACATGATGGTGATGTTCGGCATGGTCATCGCCGTGGGTATCCTGGTAGATGGCGCGATCGTCGTAACCGAATATGCCGACAGGAAAATGGCGGAAGGGCTGGACCGGAAACGTGCCTATGCCATGGCCGGCATGCGCATGTTCTGGCCAGTTGTTGCCTCAACTGCCACCACGCTCGCCGCCTTCATCCCCTTCCTGTTCTGGAATTCGATGCCCGGCAAATTCATGGCCTATCTGCCCATCACGCTGATCTTCGTGCTCTCGGCCTCGCTGGTCATGGCGCTGATCTTCTTGCCGGTGCTCGGCTCCGTCATTGGCGCGCGTCCGGGCGGCAAGGATGAAAGCCTCGCCGCGCTCGCTGCGGATGCCGATCCGGCGTCGGCCACCGGTTGGCTCGGCGGCTATGTGCGGATCGTACAATCGCTCATCGCCAGACCGCTCGCTGTCACCGGCGTCGCAATTGTCAGCGTGATTGCAATCTTCATGTGGTTCGGCTCAACCGAGCACAAATCGGAACTGTTTCTGGATGTCGAACCTGAACAGGCTTTTGTCTTTGTTCAGGCGCAAGGCAGTCTCTCGACGGCCGAACAGCTATCCCTGGTCAAACGCGCCGAAGCAGCCATCACCGGTATGGACGGCGTACAGGACATTTCGACCGAGGCTGGAAGTTCCGGTCAGGCGATTTTCTCCCCAGATGGATCGTCCAGCAAGCCAATTGATACGGTCGGCCAATTGCTGATCGACCTTGCCACTGCAGACGGCGTGCACAATGGCCGTCGCACCTTGGCAAATATCCGTGATCGGTTGAGCGAAGTGCCCGGCCTGCGATTTGAAATCGCCGCGCGTGAGCAAGGTCCGCCCTCCGGCAAGGACGTGCAGATCGCCCTGCTCTCTGAAGATGCAGCCGCGCTGAACTCAACGGCACAATTGATCCGCGAGCATCTCGATTCCCGCGCCGACCTTCGCGAAGTCGAAGATACGCGTCCCCTGCCCGGCATTGAATATCAGCTGGAGGTCGACCGTGCCGAAGCTGGTAAGTATGGGCTCGACATCAGCCAGGTTGGCGCAGCAGTTCAGTTGATCACCGAAGGTGTGCTGGTCGGCCGGTACCGCCCGGATGATGCGCAGGACGAAGTCGACATTCGTGTACGTTTTCCACAGTCTGACCGGAGCGCCAGCGCGATTGATGATCTGCGCATCGCCACGCCGCGCGGGAATGTTCCGCTTTCCCTGTTCGTGGAACGCGTGCCTGCTCCACGGGTCAGTCAGATCACTCGCCGCGATGGCGCACGCGTGATCGACGTTCGAGCCAATACGGTCGAGCAAGGCGCCGGCGCAGGCATCGTGGAGGAACTGAAGGTCTGGATCGCCAATCAGGATATTCCGTCCACAGTCGAGGTTCGCTTCGAGGGCGCGGACGAAGATGCCGCAGACGCCGCCGCCTTTTTCCAGGGGGCCCTGCTGGCCATGCTGTTCATGATGGCCATCATCCTGCTTTGGGAGTTCAATAATTTCTGGCAGGTCTTCCTGACCCTGACGGCTGTCATCATGTCGACGGCGGGTGTCGTGGTCGGCATCCAGCTTATCCTGCCATATGTCTCACAGTTGATGATCGGCACGGGAATCGTGGCGCTCGCAGGTATCGTCGTGAACAACAATATCGTGCTGATCGATACATACAATCGCCTGCTCAGCGATGGCCGGACGCCTGAAGAAGCCGCGGTTGCGACAGCGGCCCAACGTATCCGCCCGATCTTGCTGACGACCGGCACGACGATCTGTGGCCTGTTGCCCATGATCATCCAGATGAACGTCAACTTCTTTGAAGGCTCGATCAATTTTGGAGGGGCAAGCTCCGAATGGTGGGTTCAGCTCGCCACGGCGGTTGTGTTTGGCCTTGGTTTCTCAACCATCATGATCTTGCTGGTGACACCGGTCTGGCTGCTCGCTCCGCACCGCATCGTTCGCTGGGCGGGCCGGATGAAGGATCGTGTACGCGGCAAGCGTGAAGCCAAGCGCGCGGTCTCACAATCGTCTTCGGGCACGGCCAATGAGAACACCCCAGTGGACCGCTCCCTGCCCGCGGCGGAATAGGGTCCTGATGACCGGCAGATGAACGCGCCATTCGGATTGCGTTCGCCCGCCACAATGTAACACCTGTCCCTGTAGCGCCGGGTATGCCTCGCCAGTCCTCCGGGACCAGCGCATCCACCCATCGCGTTTGTCGAGGCCGGCCTGCCTTCCCTTACCCCCCTGAACAGGCCCCCCGGTTGCTGCAAATCCCTGATCTTGGAAATCACCTACCTATCCGGTAAGCGGCCCGCCGGGCTGGATCGCGGCCTGTTTCGATTTCTCCGCTTCGGCGCGAAATTTTTGCGGGTGCGCCATGGAGGGAAAGGTGATGTGGGTTTCACCGCGGCCATGAATCGAGAGCCTTCCAAACCCGAAGATGCGACCAAGAATACCCTGCTTCAACGTGCTGCCTTCAATCGCGTCCAGCGCAATTTCATTCACATCCGCTGACCACAGCCCGGTCTTCATCACAACACGACGGTCGGTCACGACGAACTCGGTCGTGTTCAGATGGATCATCTTCGCGATGAAATAGACGATTCCGACAATCAGAATGCCAAACACAACGAGCATCAGCCAGGCCTTGGCATGCTCAAACCAATGAAACGCGCCGCGATGGCGAAGTATCTCGCCTTCATAGAGATGCTTCTCGATGTATCCGGCCATGTGCGCCTCACCGCTGCCCCGCATCCATCCAATTCCGAATAGACGGCGCGGTCAACCGTCAGACAGGCTGAACGAAGGTGGCGATCACTTTCTTCCGACCAGACTTTTCGAAGTCCACCGTAAGCTTGTTGCCTTCTGTATGGGCGACACGGCCATAGCCGAATTTGTCGTGGAAGATGCGCGTGCCGACCTTGAACCCGGACGGGCCGCCAGAAGTGGCCGACAAATTGGTAGCGTCCCGTGGTGGGCGTGTATCGAATTTGCCCGCATTCTCCTTCAGGCGTTGCCACCCGGGGCTTTTGTAATTCGAGCGCTCCCCCAGATCTTCGACCGTCCCGGTAAATCCGGTATCGCCTCCGGGAATACCGGAATAGCCGGTCTCTGATACCGCCTCGACATGTTCATGGGGCAGTTCGTCCACGAACCGGCTCGGCAGCACGCTTTGCCAGCGGCCATAGATCTGCCGGTTCGCAACAAAAGAGATATAGGCATGCTGGCGGGCGCGCGTGATGCCGACATAGGCAAGACGGCGTTCTTCCTCGAGGCCCTTCATCCCGCTTTCGTCCAGGCTACGGCGTGAAGGAAAAACCTCCTCCTCCCATCCCGGCAGGAACACGACCGGCCATTCCAGGCCCTTCGCGCCATGCAGTGTCAGGATCTGGACCTGGTCTTCCCCTGCCCCGCCCGTCGAAGCATCCATGACAAGCTCGATATGCTCCAGGAATCCGGCCAGCGAGTCGAACTCGCCCATGGCACGTACCAATTCCTTGAGGTTGTCCAGCCGCGTCTGCGCCTGAGGGCTGCGATCCTTCTGCAGCATGTCCGTATAACCAGATTCCTCCAGAATCGTCTCGGCGAGCTCTGTATGCGGCATGCCATTGGTCAGCTTGTCACGCCACAGATTGATCTGGTCGATGAACTGGGTCAGGCCGCGCTTTGCGCCACCTTTGATTTCGTCAGTCTGCAACACCATGGGCGTGAGTACGAACAGGCTGCGCCCATCCTCACGCGCATAGGATTGCAACTTGGCCAGAGACGTATTTCCGATGCCGCGCTTGGGCTGGTTCACCACGCGCTCGAACGCAAGATCATCATCTGGTGAGCGGATCAGGCGCAGATAGGCCAACGCATCGCGGATCTCGGCGCGTTCGAAAAAGCGCGGCCCGCCAATCACGCGGTATGGAATGCCCAGCATGATAAAGCGTTCTTCAAACGCCCGCATTTGCCAGGATGCGCGTACCAGTACAGCGCAATCCTCATGGCTTCCACCTTTGGACACCCAGCTTTCGATGTCGTCGGCAATCAGGCGGCTCTCGGCCTCTCCATCCCACAGGCCGCGCACCTTCACCTTGGAGGCGTCAATGTCGTCGATCGCATTGTCATCGCCCACATAGAGCGTCTTGCCGAGACGGCTCTTATTGTGGCTGATGACGGATGAAGCCGCCGCAAGGATATGCTTGGTTGAGCGATAGTTCTTTTCCAGCCGGATGACATGCGCGCCGGGAAAATCCTTCTCGAAGCGGAGGATATTGTCCACTTCCGCACCGCGCCAGCCATAGATCGACTGGTCATCATCGCCAACACAACAGATGTTCTGTGACCCCTGTGCCAGCAGGCGCAGCCACAGATACTGCGCAACGTTCGTATCCTGATATTCGTCAACCAGGATATAGCGGAACTTGTCGTGATACTCTTTCAACAGGTCCGGATTGTTCTGGAAGATCTGGATGTTGTGGATCAGCAGGTCGCCGAAATCACACGCGTTCAGAACTTTCAGGCGTGCCTGATAGATCTGGTAACAGGTGATACCCTTGCCGTCGGCAAACTGGTGCGCCTCTTCCGGTGGCACCTTGTTCGGTACCAGAGCGCGGTTCTTCCAGCCATCGATCAGGCTGGCCAGATAGCGCGGTGTCCAGCGCTTGGGGTCAATGTTCTCAGCCTGGATAATCTGTTTGCACAAACGGATCTGGTCATCGGTGTCGATGATGGTGAAGGTGGATTTCAGGCCCGCCAGCTCGGCATGCTTGCGCAGGATCTGCGCGCTGATCGAGTGGAATGTGCCGAGCCAGCGCAGGCCTTCGCCTGCCTCTCCCAACATGGACAGGGCCCGCTCGCGCATTTCCCGTGCGGCCTTGTTGGTAAAGGTCACGGTCAACGTCTGCGACGGCCAAGCCAGCCGCGTGCCAATGATGTGTGCGAGGCGCGTGGTCAGCACGCGCGTCTTGCCCGTGCCCGCGCCAGCCAGCACCAGCAATGGCCCTTCAGTCGTCAGCACGGCTTCGCGCTGCTCTGGGTTCAGGCCATCAAGATACTCCGCCTCGCTCTTGGCTGCGGGCGGCTTGGCAGAGGCCATCTGCGAAATGGACATACGATTCGGATTGGAACTCATCCAGAACATATAGCACCGAATGCCCTATTGGGCAGGGCTTGTGGCGCAGATCACTGTTCACCGACAGCATCAAAAAACCCTGCAAGGACGCGTCAGGTGTGCGGGACGCGGCCTCACAGGGCTAAGCAAGATGCTGGTGTGAGGGCATCTTACCTTGGGTGTGAGCAGAGCCCACGAGAGTAGGGGAAATCAAGCATCCGCACGAGCGACATCGAAACCCGCAGGTTCCGAGCGCAGACGAAGAAAATGCGTGTACGGGTCCCCCGCAAAACTTCGTCATCAAATTGTGCCGGATGGCTCTTTTATGTCCCCACCATCCAGACGAAGAACTTACCCGGGAGAGCGTTTCCTCGTCTGGTTAATGAGAACCATTCCCTGCCCTCAGATGCAAGAAAAATCGACCTATGATAGCGTCGCGAGGCTCGCTGCATCATAATCAGTCAATTCCTCTATACGTCCTTCATGAATCTTGCGGGCCCATGCCGGGTCCTGCAGCAGGGCGCGACCAACGGCGACGAGATCAAACTCGTCCCGAGCGAGGCGTTCTTCCAGATCATCCAGTGACCGCGTGCCGGACCCTTCGCCCTGGAAGGCCTTGATGAAATCACCTGACAGTCCAACAGACCCGACCGTAATGGTTGGCAAGCCCGTCAGTTTCTTGGCCCAGCCCGCGCCATTGAGGCCATTCTCGCCGTCGATTTCGGGAAATTCCGGCTCCCAATAGCGGCGCTGAGAAGCATGGAGCACGTCCACACCAGCATCCACGAACACTTTCAGGAAGGCCTCAAGATCGTCAGGTGTCGTGGCGAGACGCGCGCCGTAATCCTGTTGTTTCCACTGGGAATAGCGCAAGATCACCGGGAAGTCCGGCGACACGCGCTTGCGGATTTCCTTCAGGATATCCGATGCAAAGCTCGCACGCTCCACGAGAGACGTTCCGCCGAACTTGTCATCACGCTGGTTCATCGCATCCCAGAAGAACTGGTCGATCAGATAGCCATGCGCGCCATGAACTTCGACACAGTCAAAGCCCAGCTTTTCAGCTTCGGCGGCGGCGTCCGCATAGGCCAGGACCATATCGTCAATTTCTGCGGAGGTCGGCGCGTCGATAACCTGCTTGCCGGTATGCGTCATACCTGACGGACTATCCGTCGGGGCGTCAGGATTAGGCCCGCTGCCAACTTTGCGGACCATGCCCATATGCCAGATCTGCGGCGCGATCTTGCCGCCCTTGGCGTGGACTTTCCCGACAACATTCTTCCATCCAGCCAGCGAGTCCGCCTCATGGAAATTCGGCACGTTCGGATCGTTGGACGCGCCGCCCCGGCGGATCGTGGTGCCCTCGGTCAGAATCAAGCCGACTTCGTTTTCTGCGCGGCGCGCATAGTAGCCGGCCACATCGTCGCCCGGAACGCCGTTCGGAGATTTCGACCGCGTCATCGGGGCCATAACGATCCGGTTCGGCAGGTCGAGAGATTTGATCTTGAATGGGGTGAACAGTGAACTTGTCATTTAGGGCTCCATCAATGTTGCGAGACAGGTGGCCGCGCCCTCCCCTCGCGTCAAGAATTTACGCAGCGCAAAGACAGACATTGCATGGTTCAGTGTCTGTTCAGTATCTCTGAACCCTACTGACTTGAAACTGTTGAAAGCTCGCCACATGAGACACGCCCTGCTCCTTCTGTTTCCCGTTCTGGCTGCAGCCTGCGCAACGCCCGGATATGACTATCAAGCCCGGATGGCGCCGACCTTTCCGCAAGCAGCCGAGTATCGGGACGTATTGGTCGGAGAGTTCCGGGGACCAGCTGGATATGTTGCGGAGGAAGAATTCGCCGCAATGCTCGACCAGATCGTGATCGACGGGGAGTATTGGTTCACAGACCCCTATGGAGAGCCCGCGGGGACCTATCAGGGGCGTGTCGACATTGACTCCTGGGAGGCTGAAACCCGGTTCGAACGCAAGAAGCGATGCGTTGAGTATGACGGCCTGTTCGATTGCGAACGCCGCGCTGTCGTGGAAACCGAATGCCGCGAAGAGACGGTTGAAGTGGTGGTTACAGCTGAACTGATCGATCACCGCACGGGACGTCTTGTCCTGCGGCAGGAACAGCTCGGCGGGGCCAGCCGCGAAAGCTGTGCCGACATCGCCGAGTATCCCTACAATGGCGAGGATTTGGGAGTGTGGGGCGAGCCACGCTATTCGAGCTACGATCCCTACAATGCCCCAATCGGTATGGTAGAGGACGCAACGATTGAAGCCGTCCACCGCTTCCGCAATGACATTGCGCCCTACTACCAGACAATGCGCGCGGAAATCATGACGGAGGGCCTGACTCCTGAAGCGCAGAATGACCCTCGCTTCGCTGCCGCGGTGAAGGCGACAAAGGACGGCAATTTCCTCGGAGCGTGTGCACAATGGGACGAGCTGGGCCGCGAATGGACACAGTCACCCTCCATCCTCCACAATCTGGGTGCCTGCGCCGAGGCGCGCGGGGATATGGCCACAGCGCAGATGCGCTATGCCCGCGCGGCTGAGCTCGCCCAAGCCATCCCGCTTCTGGAGGACAAGAAGGCCAAGTCCATCTTCACCGCTCTGGAGCGCGTCTCGGGCCGACGCATGGATGATCAGTTGATCAATTCCATCCTCCATCCGGAAGAGAGCGCGCCGGAAAGCTGATTGCGGATCAGAGCCCGATCAGGCTGGTCAAAGGCACACCGGCGTCATTTGCTTCGGCGATGATGGCCCAGGTGATGCCGGCGGCGAAAGCGATGGTTGCAATCGCCAGTTTTCCAATAATCCGTCCCATTATGTCCTCCCGCTTTGAAACAAAGTCAGGAGTGAGGGTGCAAATCAGGGGCCGGTTCGTAACCGCTGATTAACCACGATCTTCCGGATCATCCTGAAGGCGGTGGCCGTCAGCCTGATCGCGGGCCTTGTCGGCGCGCGTCTTGTCCAGCGACTTCTCCGCTTTCGTGCGACCAAACTTGGCGCGGTTTTCTTTTGCGCGCTGATCTTTCTCGGCCTTGGCTTTGGCCTTTCGGAACTTGTTCAGATTGATCGGCTCAGCCATGATTCACGTCCTCGAATGCGGACAAGCGCGCCTCAAGACCCGCCTTCACCGCAGGCCATTCCCGCGCCAGCACGGAGAACACCACGGTCGTGCGCACAAATCCATCCGGAAGGATGCGATTGTCCCGCAGCACGCCTTCCTGAGTTGCGCCGAGCTTCATAACGGCAGCACGCGACCGCAAATTGCGTTCATCCACATTGAAGTAGACGCGGATGGCCCCCTGCCCGAAAGCATGAGACAACAGCAAATGCTTGCAGGCGGGATTGGTCGCTCCGCCCTGAAACTCCGGCGCGTAGATCGTCATGCCGATTTCGACATTTCGCGACGCGGCATCCGGGTTCAGATAAGCGCTCATCCCAACAAAGCGTCCATCGGACGCGAGCACGGCGAACGGCACCAACGTACCTGCCTCAGTGCGCTTGCGGATAGATTTCACCCAATCCGAAATCCAGTCGCCCGGTGGATTGAAGAACGGCCAGGTTGCTAACCGCTGTCCAGAGCGCTCCGCCATGTCCCGCAGGGCTTCGGCATGCCCACCTATCTCGAACGGAACGAGGCGTACGAACTCATTCTGAAGCGTAACAGGTTCTATCAGCAACAGGACCTGCCTTTAGTCTTCGCCGTGCGTTTCGCGCCACTGCTCCATCGCCAGTGAGATGGCGAAGGTTTCCCGGTATTTCGGGCTGGAGGCCGGGCGCGGCGCCTTTGCAGAGGTGAGCGCCATGATCTCGGCCAGCTTGTTGTGCGCTGCGCCCGCCTGCCCCGCACCGATATAGGCGTGCAGCTCGACCAGTGCAGACGACAGCGGGTCGTGTGCCCGGATCACGAAATAGGGTTCGTCATCGGCCAGCTTGTTCAGAATATCGAACTGGGACGGGTTGGATTTCGATCCGACGGGAGCGTTTGCCATGAGCACGGCCTTTCTTGGCGGGAAGTGATTCTCTATCGCGCAGTCTAGACGCCGCCGCGCTGTCCGCCAGCCCTCACCGCACCGACTCTGCTATCCGGGTCTGCCGCCGATAGGCGCTCGGCGTCATGCCGGTATGCGCCTTGAATGCGCGGTTGAATGGACCGATGGAGCCAAAGCCACAATCCATCGCAATAGACAGAATTGGCTGGTCCGCCAGATCCGGCTGCAACAGCTGGTCGCAGGCTTCCTGAATTCGATACGAATTGATCAACTGGTTGAAGTTCGCGAAGCCGAGATCCGACACAATGCACTGGCTGACCTTGTAGTCAGGCGTTCGCAGGCGCAAAGCGGCGTCGGCCACTTTGATATTCGGTTCCAGATAAATCCGGTCGACCTCAAGCAAAGTTGTCAGCCGCGCCGCCAGAGCCGGATCGCACGGCACGCTGCGGCTACGATCTGTCTTGCGCGTCTTGCTGACTTCCAGAGGGTTACGACGCCGATACAGCACAGCAAGGCTCGCCCCCATCAGGGCTAGCGACGCCGCAACGATACGAAACTCGTCCTGCCACGCGTCCAGTCCCGGCTGGTCAGCGAGCAGTGACACCGTGACTAGCCCGGCATATCCGCCAGCAAAGCTCAGGCGAAATCTTCGCTCCGACGCTGACGCGTTCATCCCGTCAATCGCTTCTACAAATGTCATCAGCAGCATGGCTGACCCGATCAGGGATTTCATGCTGGCGACGACCCCCAACATGCCACCGACGTGGGATTCCGGGGCCAGATAGTTGATCAGACATGTCAGATAGAGAACACCAACGACCAGCGCGGGCCAGGCCTTACGTTCGGCTTCCTTGCGGAACAATTCCCGCGACAGGAGCCACGCCAATCCGCAAGGCACGAAACTGATCAGCACCAACAAGACACCAAGCTGCAGCACATGGCTGCCCACGAAATATTCGGCGACGAAAGCTGCAACTGACAGCGCAAAGGCGGCCCAGTAGATCGCCAGAGGCGATGCCGGCCCGGACGGCAAGCTTCGCCAAAACGTCCCGAGATTTCCCAGCGAAGCACGCGCAATGTTCATGAGGTATCATCCTGATGTCTGCGATCCGGGGCCAGCTTAGGCCTTCGCGACGCCAAATTCGACGTTTTTCTTCGGAAATCCTCGCCGATTTCCAAATCGGCAAGACGCTGAGCCTCAACACCTTCACGCCTTTCGGGTCTGAAAACCCGGAAGGACTCATTGTGCCCACATCTCCCCCGCCCCTCACTCTCTGGAACAAGATTCTCGGTCGAACCGGCATCGCCTGGTTTTGCGTCGCAGCCATTGGCCAGACCGCATTCATACTCTTCATTGCCAGCTATTACGGCGTGCGCACCGCCACGGGAAACTATGCTGGCTGGAACGACAAGAGCCTGATCAAGGGGCATGTACCGGGCGATGATGCGGGCAATCTTATGTTTGCGCTACACGTCTTGCTCGCCGCCGTGATGACGTTCACCGGACTGATCCAGCTGGTGCCTGTGCTCCGCCGAAAATTCCCCAAACTTCACAGATGGTCAGGACGCATGTTTCTGGTGCTGGCCTGTTTCCTTGCCCTTGGGGGGCTGTGGCTGACCTGGGGACGGGTGACATACTTGTCGCTCGTTTCAGCGGTCAGCGTGTCGCTGAATGCCGTGCTGATCCTCGTCTGCGCCGCCTATACATTGCGGTTTGCATTGGCACGCCGTTTTGCAGACCATCAACGCTGGGCGATGCGCCTGTTCATGGTCGCCAATGGCGTCTGGTTCATCCGCGTCGGCTTGATGGGCTGGATCCTGATCAATCAGTCCCCGCGCTGGATGAACAGCACGATGAGCGGGCCTGCCGACATCGTCATCAGCTATGGCAGCTTTCTGATCCCGCTCGCCGTATTGGAACTTTACTCCGCCGCGCGCCGCAGTCGCTCTGTGCCGGCCAAGGCCGCGGCCAGCCTGCTCGTCGCAGGGGCCACGGTCTTCACCGGGATCGGCATTCTCGGCGCGTCAATGTTCCTCTGGTTCTAACTGGAGGAAACGATGCCGCCATCGCAGGGCACGGTGTGGCCGGTAATATAGTTCGATGCCTTGGACGACAGGAACATGGCGAGGCCGGCAATGTCAGACGGCTGGCCCACGCGGCCCGACGGATTCTGGTCGCCGATCTTCTGCCAGTCCACGCCTTCGGTTTCGCCTTTGAAGCCGACGCCGGTGGAGAGCATGTAGGTCGGGAACGGACCCGGCGCGATGCCATTGCAGAGAATGTGCTCCCCAGCCAGATGCGCGCCCATGAAGCGCGTCAGATGGATGACGGCGGCCTTTGACGTGCCGTAGGCAAAACCGCTCATGGGCGAGGTGTGCATGCCATCAATCGAGGCGATGTTGATCACCCGGGCCGGATTGTCGGCGCTTGCCGCCTTGCGCAGCAATGGCATCAGTTTCTGTGTCAGGAAGAACAGGCCCTTCACATTGACGTCCATCACCTTGTCCCAGCCATGCTCCGGGAAGTCTTCCAGCTTCGCGCCCCATGCGACGCCAGCATTGTTTATGAGAACGTCGACCTTGTCTTCGCGCTCGGCAATTTCCTTGGCGAGGTGCTCAATGCCAACCATCTGGCCCACATCGGATGGGATGGCATAGATTTCACCGCCATATTGCGACTTCAGACGCTCAACCGTTTCTTCGCAGGCATCCGCCTTGCGGGAAGAAATGATCACTTTGGCGCCATTGGCCAGGAAGCCAGCCGAGATCATTTCGCCAATCCCGCGCGAACCGCCAGTTACGACGACCGTCTTGCCGGCCACCGAGAACAAATTACTGAAATCCATATCCATCCGACTTTCCTCCAAGTTTCTGATCGGCGTTCCTGATGGCGGAACAACCGGCCTGGCGCAAGGAGATTAGGTCGCAGGAAAGATCAGTGGCCGCCGCCAAATGCGCCTGTGCGAACCGAATAATCGACCGCCACGGCGTATTCCGGATCGTCATCAGAATCGACCATCAACTGGCCAGCCTTGGTCAGAAGCTTGTGGCAATCGCGGGACAGATGGCGCAATTGCAGCGTCTTGCCCTGCGCTTCATAGCGGCGGGCCAGATCCTCGATTGCCTGTAGGGCCGACTGGTCCACAATGCGCGAACGCATGAAGTCCACGATTACGACGTCCGGATCCGTTTCCGGGTGGAAGAGTTCGGCGAAACCATCTGTCGATCCGAAGAAAAGCGGGCCTTCGATCTCGTAGACGTGGGCGCCGGGCGTGCGGACACTGTCACGCTCGATCACGCGAATCCGGCGCGCATTGTTCCACGCATAGGCCAGCGCCGACACGATCACGCCCACCACAACAGCCGTGGCGAGATCGTAGAACACTGTCACGACAGTCACCAGCACAATGACGCCCGCATCCAGAAGCGGAATGCGCGTCATGATGCGCAGACTGTTCCACGCAAAAGTGCCGATCACGACCATGAACATGACGCCGACCAGAGCCGCGAGGGGAATCTGCTCAATCAGGCTGGAGCCGACAAGAATGAAGGCGAGCAGGAACAGCGCCGCAGCAATGCCCGCAAGGCGCGTGCGCCCACCGGATTTCACATTGATCATCGACTGACCAATCATGGCGCAGCCACCCATGCCGCCAAAGAAGCCTGTGATCACATTGGCCGTGCCCTGCGCGATACATTCCTGGCTGGCCCCGCCCCGCTTGCCGGTAATCTCACCAACAAGGTTCAGCGTCAGCAGGCTCTCGATCAGGCCAATGGCAGCGAGAATGACCGCGTAAGGCAGGATGATCTTGAAGGTTTCAAATGTCAGCGGCACGCTCGGGATATGGAAAGGCGGCAAGCCGCCCTCGATCGACGCCATGTCGCCAACGCGTGGCACATCCAGCCCGAACGCGATCACCACGCCCGCCACGATAGCGATACCTGCCAGCGGCGCAGGAATGATCTTGGTGAATTTCGGCAAGGCCCAGATGATCAGCATGGTGAGCGCAACCAGCGCCAGCATCAGCGCGAGCGGCCAGCCGCTCATCCATTCCCCGCCCGACATGCCGTGCCCGGAAACTTCTGCCGTTCCTGGCACCTGGAACTGGGTCAGCTGCGCCATGAAGATCACAATGGCGAGACCGTTCACGAAGCCAAGCATCACGGGGTGCGGCACAAGGCGGATGAATTTGCCAAAGCGGAAGACCCCTGCCGCAAGCTGCAGGATGCCCATCAGCACAACCGTCGCGAACAGGTATTCAACGCCATGCTGCGCAACGAGCGACACCATGACGACGGCGAGGGCCCCGGTCGCCCCGGATATCATGCCCGGCCGACCGCCGATCAATGCTGTTACCAGCCCGACGATGAAGGCCGCATACAGGCCCACCAGGGGGTGCACTCCCGCCACGAAGGCGAAGGCCACGGCCTCCGGCACAAGCGCCAGCGCCACGGTCAGGCCCGAAAGCAATTCAATCTTGATCCGGTCTGGCGTGAACTTGGAGAGATTGGCCTGCGAGAAATTCTGCGCGCCGAGGCGATCCGCAAAGGCTGCAAAAGACGATTTTACCACGGGATGACACTCTTCATTGTGAGGGCAGGAAGATGTTTGCCGCCGTATGGCCATCTTCATGGCATCGCGCAACCGCAGGCGTGAGAAAACCAATGCGTTTCCAGCCCCTGCCCGCACCTTGGGCGACTTTCAATTTCCGAAGAACAAACGCGAAAGCGCGCGGGAGATTTCGTACTCATATGCGAGCAAATCTCCCATCCGGCCTTCAAGACTGGATTTGCGAATTCCAGCCAGCAGATGAACCCCGAGGATAAATCTGTCCCCGTTTAATACGACTTCCGGTGTGATGATCTCCATCGGCATGGCTGCGCCAGCGGGGTACAGCGGCGCAGCCAGCACAATATCTCCCGTGTCCATGCTGGGATACTGCAAGATCACAACTGGTGGCTTGCCGTGACTCAAGCGATGAACGGCGAGACGCTCCATTCGCTAGAGCGCCCGCAAATCATCGGACCATAGGCCTTCACGCTCGACCAGCTTGTTCCAGCTGTCGACGGCCTCGCGGTTTTTCTCGTTCCATGCATCCATACGTGCCCGCTTCACGGCTTCTTCTACAGCCGTGCGGGCAATCGCATTGGGATCTAAGCCTAGCGCACGCGCCTCGGAGGCAAGCGCAGGCTCAAACGGAGTAGCCTCTTCGCTGACACCGCCGGAGATTCCGAGCAATTCCGCCGCTGTTACTTCGCCATCGGTCGCAGCCTCAATACGCTTCGCTGCCTCAACAGAAGGTCGCTTCAGTCCCCGCTCGACTTCGGACAGGAACCCCTTTTGCAAACCTATCTGTTCCCCAAGCGATGCAAGGGAGCGCCTGTTTGCTTTGCGCCATCCAGAAAGCGAACTCATGTTGAGAACTTATGTTCACAACTAGTGAACGTCAATCACCCCGGCGAAATCATCTTGGATGGGTCGACGATGTTGTCGAAATCGTCGCCCGGGATGCCGTCGGCGATGGCCTCCTCGCGAAGCGTCGTCCCGTTCTTGTGGGCCGTCTTGGCAATCTTGGCGGCGCGGTCATAGCCGTATTTTTCCTTCAGCGGCGTCACCAGCATCAGCGAGTTTTCGAGGCCGCGCTGAATATTGTCGAGGCGCGGCTCGATACCGACAACGCAGTTTTCAGTGAAGCTGATTGCGGCGTCGGCCAGCAGGCGGACAGACTGCAGGAAATTATAGGCCATCATCGGGTTGAACACGTTCAGCTCGAAGTGACCCTGAGACCCTGCGAAACCGATTGCGGCATTGTTGCCGTGAATGTGCGCGCAGACCTGTGTCAGCGCTTCACACTGGGTCGGGTTCACCTTGCCCGGCATGATGGAGCTGCCCGGTTCGTTTTCTGGCAGAGCCAGTTCGCCAAGGCCGGAACGCGGTCCGGACCCGAGGAAGCGGATGTCGTTCGCAATCTTGAAGCAGGACATAGCCACCGTGGTGATCGCGCCATGCGTGAACACCATCGCGTCATGCGCGGCCAGCGCTTCGAACTTGTTCGGTGCCGTCGTGAACTTCAGGCCGGTGATCGCCGCGATCTTTTCAGCGACTTTCTCGGCGAACCCTACAGGCGAGGCGAGACCGGTGCCGACGGCCGTGCCGCCTTGTGCCAGTTCCATGAGCTTTGGCAGGGTCAGTTCGATCCGCTCGATGCCGTTCTGCAGCTGCTGGGCATAGCCGGAGAATTCCTGGCCGAGCGTGACCGGCGTGGCGTCCTGCGTGTGCGTGCGGCCAATCTTGATGATGTCAGCCCATTCCTTGGCTTTGGAATCGAGCGCATTGTGCAGAACCTGCAGCGCCGGGATCAGGCGGTGCACGACTTCCTCGGCGCAGGCGATGTGCATCGCTGTCGGGAATGTGTCGTTTGACGACTGGGACATGTTCACATGGTCATTCGGGTGAACCGGCTTCTTGGAGCCTTTTTCCCCGCCAAGAATCTCGATTGAGCGGTTTGAGATGACCTCATTCGAGTTCATGTTGGACTGGGTGCCCGACCCCGTCTGCCAGACAACCAGCGGGAAATGATCGTTCAGCTTGCCTTCGATCACTTCTTCGGCGGCCTGCACGATGACCTTGCCGAGGTCCGGATCCATCTTGCCGAGGTCCATGTTCGCTTCGGCAGCGGCCTTTTTCACGATGCCCAGCGCGCGGATGATGGGCTCGGGCTGCTTTTCCCAGCCGATCTTGAAGTTTCCGAGGCTGCGCTGCGCCTGTGCGCCCCAATAGGCATCATCAGAAACTTCGATTGGGCCCATCGTGTCGGTTTCGGTCCGCGTCGTCATGGTCTTGAATCCTCGTGCGTGGAAAAGCTTTCGAGCCGGGTTTAGCCAAGTGGGCGCACATGACAAGGTGTTGCCGGTTTACTGGCCCGATACGCCGCAGCCGCCTGTCGGACTGCTGGCTTGCGCTCGTCCCCTCGCCGAGCCTAGATTGCGCTTGTGCCGGGCCGCCTGACAGCCCCTCCCCTGCAAGCTGAGCCAGGATACATCTTGAATACCTTCGCCCACGCCCTGACCCAGCCGGAGACTCTCGTCCTGATGGCACTCGCCTTCGGGCTCGGCTTCCTTGTGCGCGGTATCGGGAAGAACTCGACCTCGCCGCCAATCCTGACACAGGCACAGGTCGAAGATGCCCTCTCACGCGTCACCAAGGCCCGCTGGGCCGAGATCGACCGCGCAATTGACGACCGCAAGAAACTCCTCGCCATCAAACTGCTTCGGGAGCAAACCGGCCTCGGCCTGAAAGCCTCCAAGGAGGCCATCGAGGCCCGCATGCAATCCCGCCACCGGATGCGCGGATGAGCCTGTCGGACTGGACCAGCGCCGGAAAGGTGCGCGCGCGCATCACCGATGAAGGCGCGCTCGAAGTGCGTTGCACGGGCCTGACGACGCAAACCAAATATTACAAGACGCTGCTGAAAGAGTTCTTCCGCAAGGACTTCCCGCCTCTTCGCCCCGGCTACGGCGATTATTCCGTGCACATCATGATGGAGTACACGGGAGACGCGCCCTGGATGGATCTCGACAATCTCGCCAAGGCCCTGCTCGACAGTTTGACGGGCAATGTCTTCGAGGACGACCACCAGGTCGCCCGCCTTCTGGTAGAGCGCCGTGTGGGAGAACGCGAAGGCATCTGGCTGAAAGCCGAGGCGATGGATTAGAACGGGTTCAGCGTGTACCCGTCCTGCTGCAATTGCGCGTGAGCCGTCATGGCTGACAGCGACATTTCAACGCCCGGCAACAGGTCGGCTTTGGTGACATCGCGATAGGCCGCCGTCTGGCCGCACAGGATAATTCGCACCCGGTTCTTCAGCAGCGCAGCGATCAGTGGCGCGGAGGCATTGTCCTCACGCTTCAGCAAGTCAGCATAGGCCCCGCCATGCACCACAACCGCCAGCTGGATATTGCTGGCCGGAATGCCAACCGCTTCATGCATGTTCAGGAAACGCGCGGCGCTCTCCAGCGTGCGATTCACCTTGCCGGGTTCAGCCGCGGCAGCCGTATCGAAGGCGATCTTGAAGACGGCGTCCTTGTTCAGGCGTTCCGCGTCCGGCACGGCGGCGACCTTGCCATAGGTCGGAATAGGCGGGCCTGGCTTGAAATCTTCCGGGCCGGCAAGCGCTGGTAAACTGAGTGAACTGGCCGCGAAGGCACAGGCGAGCAGTCGGATCATGGGGCAACCTCCTCTGAGCCCGGGCAGATTAGGCTGCGGCGCGGGCGGCGTCGAGATGCGTCTCGCTTACGGGTTTCCCCCTAGTTCCCCGTTGTACAGCCATTGGTAGGACAACGCCATGAAACAGGCATGGATCCCCTTCGCGTCGCGCCCTGTCCCGCGCTATACCAGCTATCCGACCGCCGCAGACTTTGCGCCGGATGTCTCGGAACCGGATGCCCGCCTCTGGGCCAGCGCGACGACCCCTGACAAGCCGGTCTCGGTCTATATCCACGTGCCTTTCTGCGAGAAGCTCTGCTTCTATTGCGGGTGCGCGACCAGCGTGCCGAACGGCTATTCCCGGATTGCATCCTATCTGGAAACGCTGCACCGCGAGATTGACCTGTGGGCCGCAGCGCTCGGAGACCATGCGGGCATGGCGCATCTCCATTTCGGGGGCGGCTCGCCCAATGCGCTGTCGGCAGAGGATTTCAAGGATCTGGTTGCCCACGCTGCCCGCGCCTTCCATTTGCGGCCCGATGCCGAAATCGCGGTGGAGATCGACCCGCGCAGCCTGTCGCCAGATTTCATTCACGCAATGGCCGTGTCCGGCCTCAATCGCGTCAGCTTCGGCGTCCAGACCCTGTCCCCTACCGTCCAGCAGGCCGTGGGGCGCATCCAGCCGAAGATCCTGCTCAGCGAAGGCATCGACCGCCTGCATGATGCCGGCATTCGGGCAATCAACATGGATTTGATGTACGGCTTGCCACACCAGACCGTGGCCGATGTTGAAGATGCCGCGCACTTCGCCGCAGAGATGGGCGCGGCCCGCATATCCCTGTTTGGCTATGCGCATGTCCCGTGGTTTGCAAAACACCAGAAGGCCATCGACGAGGACGCCCTGCCCGGCCTTGAGGCACGGTTCGAACAGGCCGAGGCAGGTGCACACACGCTGGAACTGGCAGGCTATCACGCCATCGGACTGGACCATTTCGCCCGTGCAGATGACTCGCTTGCCGTTGCTGCGCGCGCCGGAACCCTGCATCGAAACTTCCAGGGCTACACGGATGACCCGTGCGACACGCTGATTGGTATCGGCAGCACAGCAATTTCCCAGTTTTCAGAAGGGTACGCCCAGAACTTCAAGGATCGCCCAAACTGGCAAGCCGCCATCAATGATGGTCGCCTGCCGGTTGAGCGCGGCGTGGCCTTCACCGACGATGACAGGCTGCGTTCACGCGCGATCGAGCGGCTGATGTGTGATCTGGAAGTGGATGTGGACGCCGTCTGCGACGAGATGCAGGCCCCTCGCGGCAGTCTCGCCGATGCGCTGGAGACCGCCCGCTTCCTGCAGTCTGCGGGCCTTTGCGAGTTGAACGGCAAAACGATCCGTGTTCCGACTGAGGCCCGCCTCTTCCTGCGCACAGTCGCGCAAAGCCTTGATGGTCGCTACAAACCCGCCGCCCAACGCCACGCCAAGGCGGTCTGATCCAGCGCATCAAAGCAACCGGCGTCATTTGCAGACAAGTGAACTGGTGATACACGCAGGCTCAACAATCCGGAGCGTGACTTCCCATGGCTGAATTCCTCGTCCTGCATCAGAAGAACAATGACAAGGTGCGCGTGGTGAACATTGAACATGTGCGCATGCTGCGTCCGCATGACGAATCCGGCACATGGCTGGAATTTGGAGGCGACAGCGAGTTCTCCAGCCTCCTGGTTCGCGAGGATCTGGCCAGCCTGATGTCCTATCTGGAAGCCGAACACGTTTAGCCCGGGAGGGCCGGATGGTACCTAGCTGCCAAGCGCCCGCGCATGGTGGGCAATATGCTCGTCCATATAGGTCGCGATGAAGTAATAGTCGTGGCCATACCCATCGCGCAGATTGTAATCCAGCCGCTGGCCATGCTTTGCGCAGGCTTCGGTAAAGATCTCAGGCTTCAGTTCCCGCTCAAGGAAAGTATCTGCCGTACCCGTATCAACCAGGATTGTCGCCTTTGTCTGACGTTCCTTGACAAGCTCAGTCGCGTCATACTGCTCCCATGCAACCGAAGGCGCGCCGAGATAGGCGCCGAATGCCTTCTGGCCCCATGGCACCTGCGCCGGGCTGGTGATCGGACTGAACGCTGAGCAGGATTTGTAAACATCCGGATGTTTCAGGTGCAGCGTGATCGCGCCATGACCGCCCATAGAGTGGCCGAAGATCCCCTGCCGGCTCATATCCGCATAAGGGAAATTCTCCGCGATCACCTTCGGCAGTTCCTCGGTGATGTACTCGTCCATCTTGTAGTGCTTCGCCCACGGCTCCTGCGTCGCCGTCAGGTAAAATCCTGCGCCCTGCCCCAGATCATAGGCCTCATCATCCGGCACATGCTCGCCGCGCGGGCTGGTGTCCGGCGCGATGATCATGATGCCATGCTTGGAGGCCGCACGCTGCAACCCGGACTTCTCCATCACATTGGCCCAGGTACAGGTCAGGCCCGACAGATACCACAGCACGGGCACCTTCTCGGGGTTCGCCTGCGAGGGGGTGTAGACCGCAAACCGCATCGTGCAGTTCTGCAAGGCGCTTTCATGATCATGGACAGACAGCGTGCCGCCAAAGGATTGCCACGAAGAAACTTCAGTTGGTTGCACGCCATGATCCTTTTCGGTTTTGCTTTGGTGGCCGCCGCCCCTCGAGGTTCAGCACCCTTTTGGGCCTCGAATACGCCACTCCACGCATGTTGGCGATAGTGGCGCAAAGACCCCGCCAAGTAAAACGAAGACAATCGGAAAAAAACAGGCTCAACTCGCTGAAACCGCGAAACTTGGGATTCCCTTCGACTTCGCCTCTGATACAAGGAGACCATCATCACAGGTCGCACCGGTCTTGATTCCGAAAACACCGGGGATACGGCCGCACAAGACATGCACGCTTAAGGGGACAAGTATGATCCGGATTTTGCTGACTCTTTTGGGGGTTGTGACGGCGTTTGCCGCGAGTGCACAGGCACAGACCGTTCAGCGGGACTGGACGCCCTATGAGCAGAACAAGCAATGCATGATTTCCGAGAATTTTTACAATACAACTTATCGAAGTGATGGGACGAAATACTGGTTCATCCCGGATAATTCGATGGCGACGATAATCCTGAAGTGGCATGTCACCGGCGACCAGTTCCTTAACGAAATGGAATACGTGTCCCGCAAGAGTTTTGCGGCGTGCTTCAATGGTGAGCGCGAATGTGGACTGCCGCTGAATTATAATATCGCGAATGAGCTCAGCCAGTTCGACGTGCCGGAAAATGGCGTCTCCACGGCCTATTTCAAGAACCCGCCGCCGGCGAGCGCCGTGCGCAACGCGATGGCGGTCGTCGGCGATTGTTTCGGTTCCGCCGGCGAGGGCATCTATCTCGATGAGGTCGAGCTGACCGAAACGGACCTGCCGATCGATATCTGTTTTCGCGCCGGACAGACGATGTTTTACCGCGGAGAAAATTACCGCAGCGAGGCGCCGCCGATGACCGACGCCCAGATCGCCAGATACAGGGAATGGGGCATGCTCGCCTACTACCTGATCAATCAGGTGCGCAACAAGCCTGATGAAGGGGCGACGCGATGCGGCGTTGCACCCATCGAGCTGATACCCACCTTCATGCAGTATTATGACGACAACAATTATGCCGCCCTTGAAGATCCCGTGCAGATCGCGGCACGGGAAGCAGAGGCTGCTGCAGCGGCGCAGGCTGCCGCCGAGAAGCAGGCCCGCGAGGACGAATATCTGCGAAAGTCCAAGCGCGAGCGCCTTCTGGCCCGCAACGATTATCAGCGTTTCGGCACGCTCGATGGTTGCCAGATCGCCTATTCCTACGTCTTTGGCGGTATCAATCGGGACAAGATGAGTTTCATCGTCGATCCGGTGCCGGACAGCGGCATCAGCTGGGCCCTGCAATTCGAGAAGACACAAGCCGCCGGACAGGCATGCCCGGCCATGCCGCAGGAGCTGGGCGACTGGGTCGCGAAGCAGGACCCGAAACTGTTCGAGGCCTATGGGGCCGAGGAGGAATTCCGGAACAACAAGCCGAACATCTGGAACGAGAATGACTGGAAGGCCTTTGTTGAACGCTGGATGTGGCGCGACCAGACCTTCGCCGAAACCTATGTTCAGGGCGGGAATTGCCAGGCGGCGATCTGGTATTCGCGCAACATTGCCCATGACTGGAGCAAGTTCAGTCAGGCTGAAGAGGATTTCGTCGGTCTCGCCAGAGTCTTCGACCGTTGGGGCGCCCCTGACAAAGCCTTGTGCGCGGCGATCCCGCCGGATGTGCTGCCACTGGCCCGCAAGACCTGGGAGCGTCACTACAATCAGGTGATGCGTGAGAAAGCCCGGCAACAGGCCGAGTGGGACGCCGCCAATCGCCGGGAAGCCGCGCGCCGTGCCGAAATCGACGCCGCCTATGACGAGCTGCTGAACTGGAAGCCGCCCTATCAGAAGCAGTCCGAATTGCGCTGCTACAATGTTGAAGAGACGAAATATGGCACGCGTCAAAGGTGCTTCAGCGACTAGGCGTGACCTTCCTTCAGCAGACTGCACAACATCGACTACACAGGAACGAAAACCGTATCATGCCAGGCTACACACTCTACGGCGCCGAAGTCAGCTATTTCACCGGCAAGGCGCGCGCCTATCTCGACTGGCGCGGCGTGGATTATGTCGAGGAGCTGGCGACGCAACAGGTCTACCGCGACATCATCCTGCCCTCGGTTGGCTGGCCGGTCATTCCGGTGATGAAGACGCCGAGCGGAGAGATCGTGCAGGATACCGCCGACATCATCGCCCATGTCGAGGCGGCGGAAGGGCTCTCCCCTCCCGCAATTCCGGACACGCCGGTTCAGGCCTTCGTCGCGCAGCTGCTGCAGCTCTATGCAGATGAGTGGCTCGTCCTGCCGGCAATGCACTATCGCTGGAACTACAATGAAGACTGGGCCTATCAGGAGTTTGGCGCGATCTCTGCGCCGGACCGCCCGGCGCCGGAACAATATGACATCGGCAAGCGCAATGGAGAACGCTTCAAGGGCGCGTTGCCGCCGCTTGGCGTTTCCCCGACCACTGCGCCGGCGATCGAGCGCAGCTATGAAGCGTTCCTGCGGGAATTCTCGACCCATCTGGAAGTACACCCCTATGCGCTGGGGGGGCGTGCCACGCTGGCGGACTTTGCGCTCTATGGTCCGCTCTATGCTCACCTCTATCGTGACCCGACATCCGGCGACCTGATGAAGCGCTACGCGCCGAAAGTTGCCGACTGGGTGGAGCGTGTAAAGGCAGGTTCTCCGTCTGAGGGCGAGTTGCTGCCCAATGACGAAATTCCGCTGACACTGGTGCCGATCCTTGCCCGCCAGATGCGGGAACAATTCCCCGCCCTCCACCAGACGGCGGAACTGTTCGGCGCCTGGGCCGAGACCGCCTCCCCCGGCACGCATGTGCCGCGTGCAGTCGGGCAAATCGAGATTGATATCGAAGACACTCAAGGCCCGGCGGCGGCGCGCACTTTTCCGCTCTGGCGCCTTCAGGCGGCACTGGACGCATACTCCGCCCTGGAGGGCGACGCGCTAGCCCGCGCGGATGATCTTCTGGAGCGTATTCGCGGCAGCGCGCTGAAGGAATTCAGCCTGCCTGCGCGCCTTGCGCGGACAGATTACCGGATCGCCCTGGCCGCTTAATGAATGGTGGCGTTGCCGATGTCGTCTTCATCGTCATCCTCGTCGACCATGTCAGCATATGACGTAAACTGAACATCATAGCCGAATGGCTGGTCCTCGGCGGCGATCTCCGGCTCGGTCTGGTAGACTTGGAGTTCGCCATCGACCTTGAAGCCGAGCCGCTTGCCAATCTGGACGATCATGTCGGCGGCCTGTTCGGCATCCTCGGCCCAGACTTTCATGCCCATGATGCATGCGCCAATCTCCGTGCCGTAATTCTCGTTCGGCTCGAACACATGTCCGTCAGCGATCAGCGTGAAATGCGTAAACTCTGTCATGCGCAGACCATGCCGCGATTTGAACCGCAAGGCGAGGCCCGCAGGTTGATTTTCCATCCTGCGGGCTGGGGCCTTACTCAGCCAGTTGGCAAAAGGCGCAGATCTTGTTGCCATCCGGATCGCGCAGATAGGCGCCATAGGCCTTGCCCGGCGCATTCGGGCGGAGTCCCGGCGCGCCCTCATCCGTGCCACCCGCCTCAATACCTGCCTTGTGGAAGGCGTCGACTTCTTCCGCAGACTGCGCCCGGAAACCGATGGTCAGGCCGTTCGCGCAGGTCGCATCCTTTCCATCGGCGGGCCGGGCTACGATGAGCATCAGGCCATCCTTTGAAAAGTAGGCCCGGTCGTCTGGCGACACCGTCGCAGTTACGCCAACCGCGCCGAGCGCCGCCTGATAGAACGCAATGGAGGCCTTGGGGTTGGTGGCCCCCATCATGATGTGAGTGAGCATAAATCAGTTCCTGTCTTGCATGGCGCGCCAGGATACAGCGCGCGCAAATCTGCCCTAGGGAATCGAAAAGGGCGACGCAATCGCGCCGCCCTGAACCGTGTGTTTAGTTGACCGGCCTAGCCGCGCATCATGGTGCAGATCTTGTTGCCGTCCGGGTCGCGCAGATAGGCAAGGTACAGCTTCATGCCATTCCCTTCGCGCCAGCCTGGCGGGTCTTCAATCGCCGTGCCGCCAGCCTCGATCCCGGCCTTGTGCCAGGCATCGGCCTGCTCGGTGCTGTCGACCGCAAATCCGATCGTACCGCCATTGGCATGGCAGGCAGGCTCGCCATCAATCGGCGGTGTCACGAGGAACGTCCCGCCATTATGCAAATAGATCAGCCGCCCTTTCGGATCGACAATCGCCTCGCGCCCGCCCAGCGCCTTGAACAGCGCATCATAGAATTTCTTCGATTTCTCAAGGTCGTTCGTGCCGACCATGACGTGACTGAACATGTGTTTCCTCCTTATGGATGGGGAATTTGTGCCTCAGCCGCCGAAACAGCGCCAGAGGGATTTCGGCCTCCCCTCGCGTCAGCTAGCCATAGCCGCCGCCAGCAGCGGGCGTAAATGGCTCAAATAGTCTGCTTTGCCGATCGCCAACCCTTCGGCCCGCAGGATGTCGTAGGCGGTGACGAGGTGGAAATAGAAATTCGGCGTTAGCCATTCATCGATATAGTCCTGGCCGGTCATGGAAAGCGTCGGCATGCCGGGCAGTTCAAGCGGGGTCTTCGCCTCGGCGAAGCTTTCCTTTGCGTCGGCTTGCGCCTCGATCCGGGAAATCGTCTCGGCCACCAGCGCCTGCAGGTCCGCGAAGCTCGCCGTATCAACCTCGAACTCCTTCACGGGCGTGTCATTCAGCTTGCCCAGAAGCAATTCTGCCTGACGGCATGCAAACCAGACCTGATTGGGCAGCGGCAGCATGTCCTCGGCCAGCCGGGCCGTCAGCAGGGCTGTTTTTTCCGGGTCCTCCGGAACCAGCTCCGCCTCGGCCCGGCCAAGGATGTTCTGCAGCGTGATCAGGCGCGTGCGGTAGATGTCAAGATTGCGTTTTACAATGGTCATGGATGGCTCCTTCCCGACCACTCTGGACGTGACCGACCTAGTCGTAAACCACCACGCTCCGAATGCTTTCGCCCGCATGCATCAGGTCGAACGCATCATTGATCTTGTCCAGCTTCATGACGTGGGTGATCATCGGGTCGATCTGGATCTTGCCGTTCATGTACCAGTCGACAATCTTTGGCACATCCGTGCGCCCTTTCGCGCCGCCAAAGGCCGTGCCGCGCCAGTTGCGGCCCGTCACCAGCTGGAACGGCCGTGTGCTGATTTCCTTGCCGGCCTCGGCCACACCGATGATGACGCTCGTGCCCCAGCCGCGATGGCAACATTCCAGCGCCTGACGCATCACATCCGTATTGCCGGTACAATCAAAGGAATAGTCCGCCCCACCATCGGTCAGCTCCACAAGGTGCGCGACCACATCGGCGGTTTCCTTCGGGTTGACGAAATGCGTCATGCCGAACTTCTCGCCCCACTCTTTCTTGGACGGGTTGATGTCGACACCGACAATCATGTCCGCCCCGGCCATCTTCGCGCCCTGGATCACGTTCAGCCCGATGCCGCCGAGGCCAAACACGACGACATTGTCGCCAACCTGAACCTGCGCCGTGTTCACCACCGCGCCCACGCCCGTTGTCACGCCGCAGCCGACATAGCAGGCCTTGTCGAAGGGCGCGTCGGTGCGAATTTTCGCGACAGCGATTTCCGGTAGCACGGTAAAGTTCGAAAAGGTCGAACAGCCCATATAGTGATAGATCGGCTGGCCCTTATAGCTGAACCGCGTCGTGCCATCCGGCATCAGGCCCTTGCCCTGCGTCGCGCGGATCGCCGTGCAGAGATTGGTCTTGCCCGAAAGACAGCTTTTGCACTGGCGGCACTCCGGCGTGTAGAGCGGGATCACATGGTCACCCGGCTGCACGCTCGTCACGCCCGGGCCCACTTCGCGCACAATGCCCGCGCCCTCATGGCCCAGAACGCTCGGGAAGATGCCTTCGGAATCGAGCCCGTCCAGCGTGTAGGCATCGGTGTGACAAATGCCGGTCGCCATGATCTCGACCAGAACTTCACCCGCTTTCGGGCCTTCCAGATCGAGTTCGACGATTTCCAGCGGTTTCTTGGCTTCAAAGGCGACAGCAGCGCGCGTTTTCATGAGGGAACTCCATTCAGTTTGCCTGCCATACTACTCTTGCGAATTCAGCGATAAAGTAGGTAATTCGAAATTCATTGTTGCAGGATTGGGATAATGCGCGCGAGCTGGGATGGAATCGAGGAATTCGTGGCCGTGGCCACCTGTATGGGCTTCAAGCCTGCGGCCCAGATGCTGAATGTGTCGACGTCTCACGTCAGCCGCGCGGTCACCAAACTCGAAAACGCCATCGGCGCACCCCTGCTCTATCGCACGACGCGGAAAGTTTCCCTGACAGATACGGGCCGCACTGTGCTCAGCCAGTGTGAAGCGCTGATCCGCGCGCGCGACGAATTGTTCGCAGTCGTGGGCGGAAACACCGAGCCTCAGGGCGAACTCAAGATCACTTGCTCGACCTCGCTTGGCGAGCGCTACATCTCGCCGATCGTCCGGCAATTCTGTCAGGACTATCCAAAAGTCGAGATCACACTGGATTTGTCGAATCGACTGGTAGACCTGATCGCCGAGGGATTTGACCTTGCCATCCGAACTGGCCAGCTGGAAGATTCCCGCCTGATCAGCTCTCGCGTGGCTAGGCGGCAATTCCTGGTCTGCGCTGCCCCAGCCTATCTTGCCGCCAACGGCACGCCGGACCGGCTGGATGATTTGAAATCCCACAATTGCATCATCGGCTCATCCAGCAGCTGGCGGTTCCGGCACGGCGGCCAGCATGAAACGATCCGCCCACGGGGAAATCTGAAATGCAATTCCGGCGCGTCCGTGCTGGATGCGTTGCTGGCAGGCGCAGGTATCGGCCAGCTGCCTCTCTTCTATGTCGCGCCGCATCTTGAAAGCGGTGAGTTGGTGGAATTGTTCGCAGACCTCCGCCCGGAGCCCGAACCCATCTGGGCCGTCTACCCGCAGGCCAGACACCTTCAGCCCAAGGTACATTTGCTGGTTGATCGAATCCGCGCCGAGCTACAGGCGAGTTTTGAAACCGGCGGCACTCAGTAGGCGATCAGGAACACGCGCTGGCATGGGCTTCAAATTCGCCCATGCGGGACAGTTTCGGCCCGTCACTGTGCATGTCGCACCGGTCCACACTGACATTCCCGTCTTCCAGCCGCACCAGATTGAAGGATGGCGGCTCAGCTCGCAGGCGCACAGACAATGTGCCTGACGATACGGCGAGATAACATCCATTTGCGCGCTGGCGCAACGTGACGGATGGTGTGTGGACGTGCCCTGTCAGCAACATTTGAACATGGCTCGCCGCAACCTTGTCAGAGGCGCGCCTGCCCCGACGTGTGCGCGTGCGCAAGGGCGCGCCCGGCAGGGAATGGAACGGATGATGACAGGCAATCATCTTCAGCGCGGCGTCAGATTCAGCCGCGCGAATGATCGCCTCATCCAGATCATCCAGATTGACCGTCCCCTCGGCCCAGTTGCGCCGCACCTGCCAGCCACGCGCAGTGTTGAGCCCAACTGCGATCGCTTCACCGGCCTCTGCCACATCGAACAAGTCGCTGAACAGGCTCTTGAACCGCTTGAACGGTTCAGCCGCGCGAGCAGCAAGATTGAACATGGGTGTGTCATGGTTTCCGGGCACGACCAGCTTTGGCAGATCGAATTGATCAAGCCAGGTCGCCGCAGCTTCAAATTCAGAACGCTTTCCCCGCTGGGTCAAATCCCCACACAGGACCAGCATGTCAGGCCCCGCCTCTTCGATACAGGCCGCGGCTTCGGCAATGGCCCGATCATCTTCGGCGCCGAAGTGAACGTCGGAAATCTGTGCAATCAGGGTCATTGGGACAGATCAGGCACGAAAATCTTGACCGCAGAATCCACACGCTGGAACTGAACCGGGGACGCCATTTCACGCAGCTCCCCATCCAGCGTCAGGCTGATGCGGTCCTTCTCGGAATTGGCGACCTCGATTTGATCCGCCAACAGAAGATCAACGTCCTCGGCATTCCGCCAGCCGTCTACCAGCATCTCAATGCCAATTTTCGCCAGTCCGAGCAGACCTTCCGGGTCGACGCTCGCAACTTCCAGCTTGCCCGGCGTGTCAGCATTGATGTTCACCGTCACGGCAGTCGATTTGCGCAGGGTTTGTCCCGGCACCTTCCAATGCAGGTTTGAGCGCAGAGCCAGCGCCGAAGAATCATGCACAATCTCCGCCGCTTCCATCAGATTGCCTTCGCGCAGCGCTTCGCGGGTCTGGGTGAAGCGTGTCATGTCGCCCATCATCGCGGCCACGAAAAAGCGCGGACCGCCGACAATCTCTCCGCAGGGCATCGGCCTGACACGTCCGCCCTTCAGGGCCGCGTCCATGAGCGTTTCCCAATCATAATCGCCGCCCAGTGCGCGGGTCGGCAGCATGTTCATTGTTCCGCCCGGCAAGGGCAGGATGGCCGGACCTGTCATGCCGGCATGCGACAGGGCGCAGGCGATTGTCCCGTCTCCCCCCCAGACGATCAGCGTGTCCGGGTCGTCGGCCAGGGCGTCTTCTACATGCACCGGCAGATCGCCCTCCCCGGCCACATGGAGTTTTGCTTCATCCGGCAGGCCGGAAAGCTTGGCGCGGATCAGGTCTGCCGCGTCTGCGGGCGTGCTGCCCGATTGCGGGTTGATCACACACGAAACGCGGCCCAGCCGCGAGAGAGTATCTGTTGGAACCATGCGCTATAAACGCTCCACACGAGAAATTTGTTCCGCGCGCCCGCGCGCCTCTCGCCCTGACGGAAAAGCCCGCTATAAGGGCGCGATGACTGATCTATCCCCTTCCGATTCGATGCGTGTCGCCGTGGCCGGAGTGGCAGGCCGCATGGGCCGCCAGCTGGTTGGCGCAGCGCTGGACGCTGGCCTCACCGTAACAGGCGGCAGCGAGGCCCCGGCGTCTGAATTCCTGGGCAGTGATATTGGCGAGCTTGCCGGGCGTCGCCTGCTGGACCTGAGACCCGCAACCGATCCGGTGGCTGCGGCCAGCAATGCGGATGTCTGGATCGATTTCACACGCCCTGCCGCGACGCTGGCGGCGCTCGATTCCCTGAAACACACCAGTGTCCGCGCCGTCATTATCGGCACAACCGGCTTTTCCGACGAAGAAGAGGCGGAAATCGCAGACGCGGCCAAGACGCTGTCCATCGTGAAGGCAGGCAATTTCTCTGTCGGCATCAATTTGCTGCAGGCGCTCACCCGTATGGCCGCCGAACGGCTCGGGCCGGGCTGGGACATCGAAGTCCTGGAAACCCATCACCGCCGCAAGGTGGATGCGCCCTCTGGCACGGCGTTGATGGTGGGCGAAGCGGCCGCAGCCGGTCGCGGCAAACCGCTGTCGGAATTACGCGCCGCGCCTTATGACGGCCCGGATGCCAAGCGCCGCGCGGGCAGCATCGGCTTCGCCGTTCGCCGCTCTGGCGGGGTTATCGGCGAGCATGAGGTGAGTTTTGCCTCCGATATGGAAATCCTGTCGCTCAGCCATACTGCCATTGATCGCGCCGTGTTCGCACATGGCGCATTGGGCGCTGCAGCATGGGCCGTGCGCCAGGATGCCGGCCTTTACGACATGGACGATGTGCTGGGGCTTTCGGGCAACTAGATGGGCTACCCAGTCGCCCAGCAGCTGAATCAGGGTTGACGCTCCTGTTCGCAGTGGCAGCATGACAAGTTCGTAAAGTTTAATAGCCGGAAACGCCCATGATCGGAATTGTGGTTGTCAGCCACGGAAAGCTTGCCCGCGAACTCGTCGCCGCGACAGAGCATGTTGTCGGCGAACAGGACCGATTCCGTTCGATCTCCATAGAGGTCGAGGACGATATCGAAGCGCGCCGCGACCAGATCCGCGAAACGGCGAAATCCTGCGACAATGGCAAGGGCGTCATCATCCTGACCGACATGTTCGGAGGCACGCCGTCAAATCTCGCCATGTCGGTGATGAATACCGGCAATGTTGAAGTGCTCTCCGGCGTTAACCTGCCCATGCTGATCAAGCTGGCGGAAGTGCGCGGAGACCTCTCCCTGAAAGACGCCGCCAAGGTTGCCGCAGAGGCCGGGCGGAAATACATCAATATCGCTTCTGAACTTCTCACAAAGTCGAATTGATGCCCGACACCGAAACCGTCACCGCCAGCCAGCGCGCCACCATCGTCAACCGCAAGGGCCTGCACGCCCGCGCCTCCGCGCGCCTGTCACGCCTCGCGGGGGAATTCGAATCCCGCATCATCGTCTCGCATGAGGGCGAAACGGCGGATGCACGCTCGATCATGGATCTCATGATGCTGGTCGCGCATACGGGCTGCGAAGTGGAAATCAACGCCGAAGGCCCCGACGCCGCCGAGGCCGTCACCGCCATCGCCAGCCTCATCGCCGACGGGTTCGGCGAACAGGGCGAAGCCGACACGATCTGCTGAGGCACCTCCCCCCTTCCAACGCCCGCAAATCATCCCTATATTGGTCCTGTCTTCGGACTATGGCGATAAACGCGCGTGTAATAAGCGGTTCGGACCCGGGGGCGGTACCCGGCGGCTCCACCACAAGCAGGCTCAGGCATTCACCAGCCTGTTTCTGACGGGGCCGAAACAGGATCGACGGACGTGTAAAGACGATGCCTTCGCCGGATTGGGCCCCCTCAGAAGCCCAAATCAACATAGTTGCAAATGACAACTTTGCTGAAGGTGAACTGCTCGCAGCGTAAGCTGTGCTCGGATTACCGACTTAACTCCTTAGGCTTCAGACCCTAAGGCGGGGCCCGGAGGCGCCTGGCAACAGAAGCCTCCACTTTCTCCCCTTCCCGAATGGCATGTGTCTGGCCAGTCCACACGATTGGCGATAGCGTTTCTGATGGAGCTTCAGGGGAGTTGGCCACCATGAAACACGTATTCACTGCTGCGATGTCGGCGCTGGTCTTGTCGGCCTGTTCCCAAACCGTGGAGGATGCGCCCATGCCGGACAGCAAACCAGCGATCAGCTATGCCGCCGAAGGCTGGACCGCCAAATCCCTGCCGGAACTGGCCGAGGCCCTGAAGGCAGGCGAAATCTCGGCTGAGGAACTGACCCAAGCCTATCTCGACCGGATCGAACAGGTCGACCGGAGCGGCCCCACGCTGCAGGCGGTCCTCACCCTGAATCCGGATGCGCTGGACGCGGCCCGCGCGCTGGACGCAAAGCGCGCAGCGGGTGAACCGCTCGGCGCGCTGCATGGCCTGCCTATCCTGATCAAGGACAATATCGAGACGGCCGACGCCATGCCCACCACGGCCGGCGCGCTCGCCCTGAAGGACAATATCACCGGCCGCGACTCGCCCCTGATCGCGGGCCTGCGCGCGGAGGGCGCCATCATCCTTGGCAAGACCAATCTCAGCCAGTGGGCGAACTTCCGCTCCAACAGCTCGATGAGCGGCTGGTCCGCCCTTGGTGGGCAAGTCCGTAATCCGCACATGCTGGACCGCAATCCCTGCGGCTCCAGTTCCGGCTCTGGCGCAGCGGCGGCTGCCTCACTCGCCGCGGGAACCGTCGGAACAGAAACCAATGGGTCGATTTCCTGCCCCTCTACGGTCAATGGCGTGGTGGGCTTTAAACCAACCGTCGGCCTTGTCTCGCAAGACTATATTATCCCGATCTCCTCCTCACAGGACACGGCAGGCCCAATGACCAAATCGGTCAGGGGCGCAGCGATGATGCTATCCGCGATGGCAACCGGAGATACGAGAACGGACTATGCCAGCGCTTTGGACGACGCCTCTCTTCAGGGCGCGCGCATCGGCGTGTTGCGCGGGGCAGAGGGCAGCAACGCCCTGATCCGGGAGCGCTTCCACGCGGCACTGGTCGATATGGAAGCGGCGGGCGCCATCCTTGTTGATATAGAAGATGTAGACATGCCGAGCGGCTTTTGGGGCAACGCGTTCGATGTGCTGAAATATGAGTTCAAGGCCACGCTGAATGCCTATCTGGCCACCACGCCAGACGCGGTCACGACCCGCTCTCTTGCAGACCTCATCGCCTTCAACCAGCAAAATGCCGAAGCCGAATTGGCCCTGTTCAACCAGGATATTTTCGAACAATCGAACGCGATGGAGGGGCTCGAGTCAGACCGATATCGCGACGCCGTCGCCCTTGTGCAGTCGGCAACACGTGAGGAAGGCATAGACCGTCTTCTGGCGGAACATGACGTGATTGCACTGGTGGCACCGACCGGCCCCCTCGCCCCGCGCGTTGATCCGGTCAATGGCGATGTCTGGCCGGACTGGCCCGGCGCAGGGTTCATGGCGGCAATCGCCGGCTATCCGCACCTGACTGTGCCGATGGGAACTGCTCGCGGCCTGCCGGTCGGAATCTCGTTCATGGGCGGAAAGGATCAGGACGCCACCATCCTCTCCCTTGGCTACGCCTATGAACAGGCCAGCAATGCCCGCGCAGAACCGCAATACTATCAGACGGCAGAGGACCTGCCGAACATCGCAAATGCCATGCGCCGCCCAGATTAGACGCTAGAGCAGGATCGTGCCCTTACCGTCCTTTTCCAGTGCGCGCTGATAGGAGGGATAGGCCCGCATCTGCTGCAGGAAGCGGTGCGCATTCGGATAGTTTCCGGCGTCCATGCCAGCCCGGTGCGCGGCCAGCTCCATCGAATACCCCATCACGATATCTGCTGCCGTCAACTCTTCGCCAGCGAACCATTTATGCTTGCCCAGCGCCTTTTCCGCCTCTGCCATGAACGCGCTCAGGCGCGGGCCGAAGAAGGCCTTGTCCAGGCCGCCCACCAACATCTTCGCCGCAGGCTTCAGGAAAAATGGCGCGCGGCTGGTCATCGCCATCATGACGAATTTGTTGGTCAGCAAGGGCTGGAAACTGCCCTGCGAGGCATGGAACCAGAACAGGTAATCTGCACGATTATCCGTCTCCGGCGCGGGGCGCAGGCGGCCATCATCATGTTTGTCCAGGATATAGTCGACAATGGCATTCGTCTCGGCCAGCGTGACGTCACCATCGCTGATGCAGGGCGCAGTGCCGAGCGGTGACACGGCCTTGTATTCCGCCGGGGCCAGCCGCGTGTTCGGATCGCGGTCATACAGCTTCACCTCATAGGGCACCCCCAATTCCTCCAGCAGCCAGAGGATGCGGATGGATTGCGACTTTTCGAGATGATGCAGCGTGATCATGGATTGGCCCCTCAGCCCAATATTGGAAACAGGAAGGACTGTAGGTCGCGGGGCGACCGCGTCCAGCTTTCCCTTGCGCAGGGGCGATGAATTTCCGCGCTAGAGCGTGATCTCGCGCCCTTCAGCGGCGGAGCGATAGATCGCCTCGATCAGCGCCATGTCCCGCAGGCCCATCTCGCCCGGCGTGATGATTTCGGTTCCGTCGCGAATGGCGTCCGCCAGATGATCGCACTGAAGCGCGAATTGTACGTTCGGGTCGCCAGGATTGAGGTCTTCGGTCACGCCATCGCGGGTCAGGCTCATCTTGTGGCCGCCATAGCCCGTCGCCGGTTGCATGAGCAGCGTGCCGGCCTCGCCGTCCACCCGCGCCATATTGTTGCCGGGCGCGGTGTCATAGGAGGTGAACAGGCGCGCCGTCGCCCCGGACGGGAAGCGCAGATCTGTCGTGACAGTGGAGAAGATCTGCTCGAAGCGCGGATCGTTTGCGGGCTGCTCGGTCACGGCCTTTACAGCCACCGGCATTTCCCCAGACAGGTAGAGCGCAGATTGAAGACCATAAATCCCGTAATCCTCCAGCGGCCCACCTCCGGCCAGCGCGCGAACCACCCGCCAGTTTTCAGACACGCTGGTCGGTCCCATACGGTAATTCTGCGCCGTCTCGATATGTTTGATCTTGCCGACTGCCCCTTCCCGCATCAGCTCCATGGCGCGCAAATTGAACGGCTCGAAATGGCAGCGATAGGCAATCATCAGTTTCCGATTGGTAGCCTCAGAGGCAGCAATCATCTGCTCGCATTCGGCCACCGACATCGCCATCGGCTTTTCGCAAAGCACGTGCTTTCCTGCCGCAAAGCTCTTCTCCGTCCATTCCAGATGCAGGCCCGTCGGCAGCACATTATACACCGCCTCAACGCGATCATCCTCGGCGATGCGGTCAAAGTCTTCATACGAATAAATAGCATCCTCCGACAGGCCATAGGCCGCGGCCACCTTTTTCGCTTTCTCAGGATTGCCGGACACCACCGCCGCCACATGACACCGGTCGGCCGCGGCCAGCGCGGGCAAGACCTTGCCGATGCCGTAACCGCCCAGTCCCATCACGGCGAACCCGACGCTGCCCTCTGTCGGTGCAGGCGGCGGGCTGTCGGGCAACTCGCCCCAGTTGGGCCACGGCATGCCGATCGCCTTGGCCGGGATCGCGCCGCTGCCTTCTGCACTGGCACATCCCGCGATCCACGGCGCCGCCGCAAGGGTGGCGGAACTTAGGGCAATGAATTGCCTGCGCGAATGAATGAATCCGGTCATGAGGGTCTCCCTGAGGGTCGCTGCATCTTGTGTTAGCGCCACCGAAAGAGAAACCCAGCCGCCCTGGGCGGTCAAGGGAAAAGCCGGGCGTGGTTGATCACAACCGCGTCACAGCAGGCCCTGGCCAGACTTTCGGATACGCTCCACCACAGCGCCGACATGATACTGCATGGCGCCCGGCCCCATCGGCGCCTGACGTGCAAACTCCTTCTGCACTTCGTCGGCCCGTTTCTCCGCCGCCAGCCAGGCCGACGGTTCCGGCACGATCAGGAATGTGTCACGCGCGATCTCGTCCAGCGTGTGGCGGGCCACCTCCTCCGCCGGCTTGCCTTGCGCCATGACCGCACGGGCGATCGCGCTGCGGTGCTCATCCGCCGACATACCCGTTGCTGCGGGGCTCGTATCCGGCATGCCTGTCGCGGTCAGGCCGGGGCACAACACGCTCATGCCGATACTGTCCGGTAATTCAGCCCGGAACACATCGCCCAGCGCCAGGACGCCATGTTTTGATGCCGTGTAGAAACCATTTCCCGGATGTTGCAGGCCGAGGGCGTGTTCAGATGCGGTCAGGCAGATATGCCCGGAATGGCCCGCCTCGATCATCCGTACAGCGAAGGCCTTGGCCGTAGCCCAGACGCCTTTCAGATTGACGCCCATCGTGACATCGAATTCCGCCTCACTGGCCTTGAGCAATGGGCGGGCAACACTGATCCCGGCATTGGCAAAGACAAGATCGACCCCGCCCAGCCAGTTCCAGGCCTCCTCCGCCATCGCCTCGACACCCGCCACATCGGCGACATTGCACGCGATGGCGTGCGCCGCATCGCCCAGCTTTGCTGCCTGCGCCTCGGCGGCGTCCTTGTTGATGTCCACAATCACGACGCGGCCGCCATCGGCCACCATTGCGTCAGCCAGCGCCGCACCAATGCCGCTTGCACCACCTGTTATGACGGCTGTTCGTCCCTTCGTTTCCATGTCTGCGTCCTCCCCATTCATACATTATGTCAGCTATAGCGCGCCTCGACCTTTTCACCTGCCGTGCCGGCCTGCACCGCCTTCACGCTGGCATCGAGGTCGGCGAGATAGGCGTCCGCCACGTCGGCATGTTTCGGGCTCAGCATCAGGTGCAGGCTTGGCGGCTCCTTCGTGACGGAGGTGAACCAGCCCCGCCGGAAGATCTCGCCATAGATCGCGAAGGCATGGACATCCGGATGCGAGAAGGCCATCAGGCCCAGCATCGGATTGCCGACCACATCAAAGCCGAGCCGCTTGACGCCCTCCTCGATACGCTCCCGCGTCGCGCAGACCTGCCCCTGAAGCCGCTTGTAGCCTTCAATGCCCAGAGTGTTCATCACGCCCCAGGCCGCAGAGATCGCTCCGCCCGGCCGCGTGCCTGCCAGCGTCGGCGTCTTCATCGGCGCGCCGCTCCATCCGGCCATGTCAAACGGCATGTGGGCATACAGCTCCTCTGACCGGAACAGGACTGTCGACGCCCCCTTCGCGCAATAGCCGTATTTATGCAGATCCGCGCTCATGGATTTGACGGACGGAACCTCGAAATCGAATTCAGGCACGGGCACGCCATTCATCCGCGCAAAGGGCGCGAAATAGCCGCCGACGCAGGCATCGACATGCAGCCAGACATCCTTCTGCTCCGCCACCTGACCCAGCGCCGCGATCGGATCAATGATGCCATGCGGGAAGTTCGGCGCCGAGCCGACCATCATTATCGTCGCGGCGTCCACAGCCTCCCCCATCGCCACCGGGTCCGCCTCATAGCTGCCATCAGTTTTCAGAGGCACGCGGCGAATCTCGATGTCCATCAGATGCGCAGCCTTGTCGAAGGCAAGATGCGCCGATTGCGGCAGCACCACATTTTGCCCCTCGCGCGGCTTGCCCCGGCTGCGCGCATAATCGCGCGCGGTCTTCATCGCCATCGTGATCGAATCGGTGCCACCGGACGTCATCGCCCCGGTCGAGCCCTCCGGCCCATGCAGCAGGGACAGGCCCATGCCGATCACTTCCTTCTCCATCTGTGCCAGGCTCGGGAAAGCGAGCGGACCGAGACCATTTTCCGCCATGTAGAGCCCATAGGCGTCATGCTGGATGTTAGAGATTTCCGGCCCTGCATTGAATACGTAGACCGTGGTGCGTCCGTCGCGCCATTGCGCATCCCCGCCACCGCGCGCAATCATCTCCTCGCGCACGTCACTCCAGTCGCGCCCCTTTTCCGGCATGGTGATCATGTAAACTGTCCTCCCGATTGCCGGTGTTCCGGCCTGTTTCGGACAGCCTAGAGAGATTGCACCCAGACGCAACCAAAGGCGGCGCGATGCGTTGGATTGGCACGAAGGAGTATGCACATGACACAGCAAGCTGATCCGAAGAACCGCAAACCAGAGACCGAAACCGAAGACGAACCGACTCACCACAAGAAAGTTCGCCCTGCGGGTGCAGAGAATATGGAGCATCCCCCGGAAGAGTGGAACGAGGTCGATGAGGAACTCGACGAGTCCTTCCCGGCCAGCGACCCACCAGCAAATTACTAGTGTTTCATTCAGGGCAAAGGCTCGCAAAGATGGCTTCTGCCACAATGAGTTAGTCACAGCTTCCCGCAAGCGAACCTGACTTTTTTGCTCGCCCGTTGTGCGAACGCCGTTGCGAGCCTGCGTCCACGCCCCTACTGTAAGCATCGCTACGACGACATACGACATCTGGGGAATACACAGGCTTATGACGGACTATATCGGCTATGAGGCACTTACTCAGGCGGCTATGCGGGGCGTTGTACGCGAAGCCCTGCGCACTGGCGTTGAGGGCAACGGCCTGCCGGGCGACCATCACTTCTACCTGACTTTCCAAACCCGCGCCCCCGGCGTGAAGATTGCCGACTATCTGATCGAGCGCTTCCCCGAAGAAATGACCATCGTGATCCAGCACCAATACTGGGATCTGGAAGTGCATGACGGTCATTTCGAGATCATCCTGAAATTCTCCGGCGTGCCCCAGCACCTGCACGTGCCCTATGCCGCCATCACACGGTTCGTGGACCCTTCGGTCAATTTCGGCCTGACATTCGAATCCCCGGACAAGGACGCCGCCGTCATTTCTCCCGCGGGCGAAGCGACCAGCGCGCCCAGCGCCCCTGAGGACGCCGACAGCGCCGAGGCAGAGGCCGGAACCGTCGTCAATCTCGACGCCTTCCGCCGCAAATAGGGCCGGACCGCGACCATGTCCGACGACGAAAAACCCCGCGTCTCCGACGCCGACATGCTGGCGCGTTTCCAGAACTCCAAGAAGCGCCCGCCCTGCTCTGACACATTGGGCATGCGCCTTGTCGAAGTCGAGCAGGATGCCCAGCGCATCCGCATGGATTTTGACGTCTCTCCCAGCTTCGCCAACCCGACCGGCGCGGTTCAGGGCGGTTTCATTTCCGCCATGATGGACGAAGCGATGAGCACCTGCGTGATCATCGCCTCCAACATTACCATGACGGCGCCAACGCTTGAGATGAAGACCAGCTATCTGCGCCGCCTGATGCCAGGCAAGGCCAGCGTTGAGGCCCGCATCCTGCGCATGGGCAAGTCCGCCGCCTTCATGGAAGCCGAATGTTTCGATGCAGATGGCAAGCTCGTCGCCAAGGCGACCGCCACCGCCATCCCCATGTTGTTCAAACGCCTCGGCTGATGAGCTTTGACAAGCGCGCCTTCTGGCAGGACTTGCTGACGCGGGACGATATTCCCGCCGCCGCCCGCTTCCTGAATTTCGAACTGATCGCCTTTGACGAGACCGAAGGCTGGGTCGAAGCGGCCTTTACCTTGCCGCCCGAAGCGGGCAATCCGGCTGGCGATGGTCAGGGCGGATTCGTTGCGGCCATGCTGGATGAAGTGATGAGCGTCGCGGGCTCCATCGTGCAGGATGGCCCGGCGATGGCCCCCACCCTGCAAATGACAACAAGCTATATCCGCCCCGTTCCGGTCGGTGAGCGCCTGATCGGTCGCGGCGAATGTGTCCGCCGGGGCCGCGCCGGCATTTTCACGCAAGGTTTCCTGCGCCGCCAAGACGGCACATTGCTGGCGCAGGCCACTGCCAGCTGCATTCCGCGCGCCCTCGGCTGAGCCGTAGACGCGTTTTTTCAGGCCAAATTGCGCTCACATGCTTGATCCCGCCCGCACAGGCCATATGTGTGATTGAGAATTATTCTCAACACAGGTATGCCCGTTCATGTCCTCATCCAATTTTGCCGAAGCCATCGTCCTGCGCACCGCTCAGCTGACGCCGCACATGTATCGCCTGACCTTCCGGTCAGAATTTGCGGCAGACTTCACGCTCGGCGCGCCCGGCCAATACCTGAAAGTGCTGGCCCCTGCCCCCGGCGAAGCTGGCCCGCCCGCCTTCGATCCGAACACCTACAAGACACAGATGCGCACCTATACGCTGCGCCATGTCCGCCCGGCGGAGCAGGAATTCGACATCGATTTTGTCGTACATGGCGATGAAGGCATTGCCGGGCCGTGGGCGAAACAGGCAAGGCCTGGCAACCGCATCCTCATCTCGCGCCCCGGCACGCTGAAATTCTCGGTCGAAGAGGCAGACTGGCATCTGTTCGCGGCGGACATGGCCGCCATCCCGGCCGCCGCCATCGAACTCGAAGGCCTGCCAGAACATGCGGTCGGCGATGCCTTCTTCGAAATCCTCAGCGAGGAAGACCGCCAGCCCGTGCGCGCGCCAGCCGGCATCACCATCCACTGGATCATCAAGGCGGACTCCCACGCGCCGAGTGACGAGCTGATCGATGCGATCCAGTCCATCACCTGGCGCGACGGCGCGCCCAGCGTTTTCGTCGCTGGCGAATTCTCCGTGGCGAGACTATTCCGCACCTATTTCCGCAAGGAACGCCCGACACGCAAAGACCTGACCTATGTCAGCTCCTACTGGAAACTCGGCCTCATCGAACCCGAACACAAAGCCTTCAAGGCGCAAATTGCGGCCTAGGCCGTCGCCATCGACTTGACCTGCACCTTGGTCGGGCGGGACTTGCCCTTGCCGTAGAGATTGACCTTCAGCTTCGAGATCGCATGGACCAGCGCGTTCGGGCCGTACTTGATCTCTCCGGTAAACTCGATGTCCGGGAAGCGCTGGAAAATCTGCTCATAGGCCACGCGCAGCTGCATCTGTGCCACGCGGGAACCGAGGCATTTGTGGATGCCGTGGCCGAAGGCGATATGCTTGTCGACATTGTCGCGCATCATGTCGAACCGGTCCGGGTCCGGGAAAATGTCCGCATCCCGATTGCCGGCACCGTACCACATGACGACCTTCTCATCCTTGGCGATCATCTGGCCGTTCAGCTCAATGTCTTCCAGCGCGGTGCGGCGCATGTGCTTCACCGGCGAGATCAGGCGCAACGCCTCGTCAGACATGCGCGGGATCAACGACGGATCCTCCAGCACCATGGCGCGCTGCTCCGGCCATTCTGTCATCAGCTTGATCGTGCCCGACAGGGAATTGCGCGTCGTGTCATTGCCCGCAAAGATGATCAGCAACCAGGAGCCGTCGAGAAATTCCTGTGGCAGGTCTTCATCGTCCAGCTTGGAATGGGCGATCACGGTCAACAGGTCTTCCCGCGGATTGGCGCGGCGGTCTGCCATCACCTGCGCGCCATAGGCAAACATGTCCTCAACCACTTTCTTGAAGCGCAGCGGGAACAATGGCTCGCCCAGGAAGGTGCGCAGCGGATTGGTCATGAACTGGCTGGCCATTTCCAGGTAATGCATCCAGTGGACGATCTTCTGGCGGTCTTCTTCGTCCACGCCCAGCATCTCGCACAGGGTGAACAGCGGCAGCTGGTTGGAAAACAGTTTGACGAAATCGACCTCTGGTCCGTTCGCCTCCAGATCATCCAGCAGCGAGTCCACCTTCACGCTGACCTTCTCGCGCAATTGCTTCACATAGGCCGGAATGAAGAAATCCTTCTGCTGGATGCGCATCTGCATGTGGCGCGGCTCATCCATCGAGATCAGATTGTCCATCGCCGCGCGCACCAGGATTTCCGGTTTCCAATGCTGGCGCGGGGGCACGGCCAGATTGATGCCGCCTCGCTCCGATGAAAAGACCTGCGGCTGCAGCTCAACGGCCTTGATGTCCTCATAGCGGGAGACCGACCAGAACCCCGTGCCGCCCCGCCCCATCTTGGACCACATGACCGGCGCTTCGCTACGCATCCGGGCATAGAGTTCGTAGGGGTGGCCCTGTGTCCAGGAGTTGGGATTCCAGAGCTCGAAATCCGATTCAAGCATGGGATAGGCAAGTGGGTTTGCCGGCATTACTGCGCCGGTGTCTTCAAGAATGGCGTCGCTGACCAGCCTCGTCATGGCTTCCTCCGAGTCATGTTTTGACCACACTATCCCCGGCTCTCCCTACGACACTCAAGGGGCAAAAACCGGCTTTCTCCATTTAGAGCAGAAACTCCCTTCGCCCAGCGTCACCCACGATTTCGCGGCTGATCCATGTTAAGCTCACTTGAGTGATCCGGCGCAAAGACCGGACAGGGAGGAAAACATGGCCGACGACCAGACCGCACCGCCGGTGCCGCAATCCGTTATTGAAGTGACCGCTTTCATGCCCGATGCGCGCGCTAATCCGCATCCCAAGCTTGAAGCCCTGCGCCACAATTGTCCCGTCATGCGTGACGAGATCGCCAAGACCTGGTTCCTGACGCGCTATGCCGACATTCGGGAAACCGTGAATGATCGCAGCTTCGTCCGCCATCCGCTGAATTCCGAAGAAGGCTCAATCTCGCGCCAGCTGATCGAGGACGACGAAACCCCGCGCCGCACCTCCATTCTCTTCCTGGATGACCCGGACCATTCCCGCGTTCGCCCGCCGCTGGCGAAGGCCTTTTATGCGCGCATCCAGAAGATGAAGCCCCAGATCGAAGCCATTATTGACGAGACCATCGACGCCGCGCCCGCGACCGGCCGCTTCGACCTGATGGCAGACATCGCCGTGCCCATCCCCGTCACCGTCATCGCCCGCATTCTCGGCGTGGACGAGGAACGCCTGCCGGATTTCCGCCAATGGTCAGAAGACATCATCCTCAGCCTCAATCCCGTGCGCACCCCGGAAGAGACAGAACGGATGGAACACGGCAGCCACGCGCTGGACGCCTATTTCACCGAATTGATGGAGGCGCGCCGCAAGACCCCCGGCGATGATCTGATTACAGACATGGTACAGCTGCAGGCAAGCGGCGACGCTCCGCTGACAGATGACGAACTGCGCATCAATCTCGGCGCGCTCCTTGTTGGCGGGAACCTCACCACGACAGACCTGATCGGCAATGGCGTGTGGCTGTTCCTGACCCATCCGGACCAACTCGCCGCGTTCAAGGCCGATCCGGCGATGGGCGCGCAGGCGGTTGAGGAAGTGCTGCGCTATGAGGCGCCCGTCTCGGCCACCTCCCGCATCGTCGAGGCCGATAAGACAGTCGCCGGCTGTCCGATGAAGGCCCATCAGGTCGTGTTCTGCTCACTGGCCTCCGCCAATCGGGACGAGACCGTGTTTGACGCGCCCGAAGCGTTCGACATCACGCAGAAACGCGCGAGCCATGTCGCCTTTGGCGGCGGCCCACATATCTGCATCGGCGCGCCTCTTGCCCGCATCGAAGCGCGCCGCGTGTTCGAGAAACTGTTCGCGCGCTATCCTGACATGCGCCTGCCAGAGCAGGAACTGACCTGGCGCGCCCTCCCCTTCTTCCGTGGGCTGGAGCGACTGGACGTGGAAGTGTGAGTTTCTCCCGTGTCTCCGGCGAATGCCGGAGCCTCCCGCGGCTAGCTATTGGGAGCCGCCTCGGGAGACCCCGGATCAAGTCCGGGGAGGCGGGAGAGGGGGTTTCGCCAGAATCCCCCAAACACCCCATCTGCGCGCTGTTTATGGTGCGTTACGCAAAAACGTGTCATAGGGGGCAAAATCTTCCCGCGCTGCGCACGCTGCTGCGCCCTTAGCGCCCCTGAAAGTCCCTGCCCCATGACCGACACTTCCCTTATCCCATCGGCGCTTGCCGAGGCCCTTGCGCAGCGTGGATACGACACGCTGACCCAGGTCCAATCCGCCGTCATTGAAGAAGACCTCGCTGGCCAGGACCTGCTCGTCTCCGCGCAGACCGGCTCCGGCAAGACGGTCGCCTTCGGCCTCGCCATGGCCGCCGACCTGCTGGACGGTGCCGACCGGTTCGACCGCCCCGAAACGCCGCTGGCCATCATCGTCGCCCCGACCCGGGAACTGGCACAGCAGGTCTCCCGCGAGTTGGACTGGCTCTATACCCCCTCCGGCGCGCGCCTGACGACGTGCGTGGGCGGCATGGACATGCGCGACGAACGCCGGGCGCTGGGCCGCGGAGTCCACATCGTTGTCGGCACGCCGGGCCGCCTGTCAGACCATATCCGCCGTGGCTCGCTCGACGCTTCCAAGGTGCGCGTCGTCGTGCTGGACGAGGCCGACGAGATGCTGGACATGGGCTTCCGCGAGGAGCTGGAGCACATTCTCGACGGCACACCTGAAACCCGCCGCACGCTGATGTTTTCCGCCACCGTGCCGAAAGGCATCGCCGCGCTCGCCTCCCGCTACCAGAACGATGCCAAGCGCATCACCACGGCGGCAGAGAAATCCCAGCATGTCGACATCGACTATCGGGCCTTGCTGGTTGCGCCGGGGGATGAAGAAAACGCTATCGTCAACATTGTCCGCCATTCCGACAGCGAGACCGCCATCGTCTTCTGCACGACGCGCGCCGCCGTGAACAAGCTGATGAGCCGTATGGGCAATCGCGGCTTCCCGGTCGTCGCCCTGTCAGGTGAGCTGAGCCAGAAAGAGCGCTTCAACGCACTGCAAGCCCTGCGGGACGGCCGCGCCCGCGTCTGTATCGCCACCGATGTTGCCGCGCGCGGGCTGGACCTCGAAAATCTCGGCCTCGTCATCCATGCAGACCTGCCACGCGATCCCGCCACCCTGCTCCACCGGTCAGGCCGGACAGGCCGCGCAGGCCGCAAGGGCGTCAGTGCGCTTCTGGTTGCACCGCGTGCCCGCCGCCGGGTGGAGCGCCTTCTGCGCGACGCAAAGATCGAGGCGAGCTGGGGAAAACCGCCGTCTGCAGATGAAATCAATGCGCTGGACGATGCCCGCCTGATGGCCGACCCGATCTTCACCGAAGATGCCAGCGCCAATGAGGCAGAACTTGCCCGTACGCTGATAGACACCTATGGCGCAGAACAGATCGCAGCCGCCTTCATCCGCCGCCAGCGCGCCGGGCGCACCGCCCCGGAAGATCTGCGCGAAGTGGATGACCGCCCGCCCTCGCGTGAGCGGCGTGAGCGCAATGATCGCCGCGACCGGGATGATCGTGGTCCCAGAGAACCGCGCGAGCCTCGCGAACGCCGCCCGCGCGAGCCGCAGCCCGGATTCGAGAATGCAACATGGATCGGCCTGAACGTCGGTCGTCGCAAGAATGCCGAAGCCCGCTGGCTGCTGCCCATGCTGTGCAAGGCGGGTGGCCTGTCACGCGAAGACATCGGCGCGATCCGCATCAACCCGGCCGACACGCATGTGGAACTGAAGCCCGACGCCGCCAAACGTCTGTTCGACACGATCAAGCCGGATGGCACGCTGGAGAAAGGCCTGCGCGCCTTCTCGCTGAACGGCCCGCCTGCCGCGCATGCGCCAGGCTCCGACGCAAAGGACGACCGTCCGCCGCCCCGCCGCGAGCGCAAGAAGCCAAAGCCGCCCGCCGCGGCGAAGGAAAAGCCCTTCGATCCGCTGACCGACTACATCCAGGATGACCGCCCGGCCAAGAAGGCCCGCAAGGCGCCCCAGATCCGCGCAAAAGCCCCCGGCAAGGGCGGCAAACCCACCGGCGGCGACCAGACCTACAAACGCCCCACAAAGAAAAAGCCCTTCAAGAAGGGCCCGGCCAAAGGCCACGGCAAGGGGCCGAAGAAGCCACAGGCGGACTAGCCGCCATCACTGGCACGACCTGAAATTCCTCTTGCGGCACCGATATACATTTCATATACGATCCATATATGGAATGTATTTGGAGCCGGACATGGGAATTGTGAACATCGACGACGACCTGCACGAACAGGTCCGGCGGGCCAGCAAGGTGTCCGCCCGCTCCATCAACGCTCAGGCAGCCTACTGGATCAGGATCGGCATGCTTTGCGAAATGAATCCGACCCTCAGCTATAGCGAAGTCCTGAAGCGCGAACTGGAGACCGCTGGCGTCTCGGCGCCCTCTCTCACGCCTGATCGCGCCGCTGTCGACGCATGACAAAGACGCCACAGGAACTCGCGCTGATGGCGGAATCCGGACGCCTGCTCGCAGCCGTATTCGAGTATCTGGACACGCTGGACCTCATTGGAACAACCACCCTCCAGATCAACGATCTGGTCGAACACTACATTCGGGAAGACCTTCAGGCCCGCCCCGCCAGCAAGGGGCAATATGGGTTTGAGTTTGTCCTGAACGCCTCCATCAACAATGTTGTCTGTCACGGTGTTCCGTCGCCCACGGACGTTCTACGCGATGGCGACATTGTGAACTTCGACATCACGCTGGAAAAGAACGGCTACATTGCCGATTCCTCCAAAACCTACCTTGTTGGCGATGTCTCGCTCGCGGCCAGGCGTCTGGTTCAGGCGACCTACAGCGCCATGTGGAAAGGCATTCGAGCGGTCCGCCCCGGCGCACGACTGGGGGACATAGGCTATGCGATTGAGCGCCACGCCAAACGCGCTGGCTATTCCGTGGTGAGGGAATATTGCGGCCACGGCATTGGCCGGGAGATGCATGAAGATCCGCAAATCCTTCATTTCGGCAAACCCGGCACCGGCCTCACCCTGCGCGAAGGCATGGTCTTCACGATCGAACCGATGCTCAATCGCGGTCGCCGCACCGTACGGACCGAAGAGGATGGCTGGACGGTTGTGACCACGGACGGCTCCCTCTCGGCTCAGTTCGAGCACACGGTCGCGGTAACGGCCACGGGCGTCGACGTGCTGACGCTCAGGCCAGAGGAACGCGCCCCCGGCTTCCGGGCCGCATGAACAGCAGGTCCTCCCGCACCGTCAGAGATTGACGCCCGGCGCGCCAGCCCGCACACCCCTGCGGGCAACAAGACGCGGAGCGCCCCATGACCGACCATATCCAGACCAGCCTCGACAACCAGATCCTGACGCTCACCATCAACCGGCCCGAGCGCAAGAACGCCCTGACCCAGGCCATGTATGGCGCGATGGCGGATGCGATTGTCGGCGCGAATGACGACAAGGCGGTTCGCGCCATCATCATCACCGGCGAAGGCGACATGTTCACGGCTGGCAACGACCTTGGCGATTTCGCCTCCGACATGGAGCGCAGCTCCGGCGAGCCGCCTGTCACCCGCTTCCTGAACGCCATCCGCGACGCAGAAAAACCGCTCATCGCCGCCGTCAACGGCCCGGCCATCGGCGTTGGCCTGACCATGCTGCTGCACTGTGACATCGCCTATGCGGCCGAGAGCGCCAATTTCCGCGCGCCCTTCACGGCGCTGGGTCTGGTGCCGGAAGCGGGCTCCTCGCTGCTCCTGCCGCTGTCTGTGGGCAATTCCATGGCCAATGAGATCCTGCTGGCAGGCCGCATCCTGACCGCGCAGGAAGCGCTGGACTGTGGCCTCGTCTCGCGCCTTGTGCCGGATGCAGGCCTGATGGCCGCCGCAACCGCCTGCGCCCAGCAGGTCGCCGCCGCGGCGCCGACAGCCATTCGCCGCTCCAAGGCGCTGATCCGCGCCAATCGCGACGCCGTGAAACAGCGCATGGCCGAAGAAGGCAAGGCGTTTGCGGAACAGCTCAAATCCCCGGACTTCGCCGAAGCCGCCGCCGCCTTCGCCCAAAAGCGCAAACCGGTCTTCCAGGACTGAGCATTTCGCGAGGCCTGACGGGGGCGCTCTGCCGCTTCATCCTTCGACTTCGCTCAGGATGAGTCCGGTCTTTACTGCACTTTTTGAGCGCTCATGCTGAGCGAAGTCGAAGCACGGGCGCGGGCTTCGCGCAGCCAGCCGCAAGAGGCTCCGGGTCAAGCCCGGAGACACGGATCTGGAGAGACTCATACCCCCCGGAATCACCCCTGATTCCGGGGTTTTTTGGCACTTTTTTACCCCGGCCATCCGCAGACGGACGCCCTGCCGGTCAAATCGGCCCGCAAGACCCTGTTTTAAAAGAGTTTTCCGGGCTGCAAATTCCCCCTCTCATCTGTGGCCTTTAGGCGTCAAACCCCCTATAAATAAAGGCGAATCCACGAATCGATGAGGAGGCCTTTATGGCCGAAGGCACGCAAGCTGAATCCCCCGAATATGGCGCTGGCTCGATCAAGGTCCTGAAGGGCCTCGAAGCGGTCCGCAAACGCCCCGGCATGTATATCGGCGACACCGATGACGGTTCGGGCCTGCACCACATGATCTACGAAGTTGTGGACAACGCCATCGATGAGGCGCTTGCCGGCCATGCAGACCGTGTGACGGTCACGCTTTACCCCGATGGCTCTGCCGAAATCACCGACAATGGCCGCGGCATTCCGGTCGACATGCACCCGACCGAGGGCGTCTCCGCGGCCGAAGTGATCATGACCCAGCTGCATGCGGGCGGGAAATTCGATTCAAACTCCTACAAGGTCTCGGGCGGCCTTCACGGCGTCGGCGTGTCCGTCGTGAACGCGCTGTCGGACTGGCTGGAGCTGACCATTCACCGCAATGGCAAGGAACACTGGGTCCGCTTCATCGAGGGGGGCCGCGTGGAGGCGCCCCTGATCGAGCGGGGCGAGTCCCCCAACCGCGACAATGGCAAGCCCTATACCGGCACCGCTGTGCGCTTCCTCGCCTCGCCGTCGACCTTCACCAAGACCGATTATGACCGCAAGACGCTGGAGCACCGCCTGCGCGAGCTGGCCTTCCTGAACTCCGGCGTGAAGATCATCTTCCGCGATGAGCGCGACGCCGAGCCCTATGAGGCGATCCTCGAATATGAGGGCGGCGTTAAGGCGTTCGTCGAACACCTCGACAAGACCAAATCCAAGCTGATCCCTGAGCCGGTCTATGCCATCGGCGAGAAGGACGGCATCACGGTCGAAGTCGCGATGGAGTGGAATGACAGCTATCACGAGAACGTGCTCTGCTTCACCAACAACATCCCCCAGCGCGATGGCGGCACCCATCTGGCGGGCTTCCGCGGCGCGCTGACCCGCCTGATCAACAAATATGCGAACGAAACCGGCATTGCGAAGAAATCCAAGGTCGAGATTTCCGGCGATGATGCGCGCGAGGGCCTGACCTGCGTCCTGTCCGTGAAAGTGCCGGATCCGAAATTCAGCTCCCAGACGAAAGACAAGCTCGTCTCCTCCGAAGTGCGCCCCGTGGTCGAGAGCCTGATGGGCGAAAAGCTCGCCGAATGGTTCGAGGAACACCCGAAGGAAGCGCAGGAAATCATGATGAAGATCGTCGAGGCAGCGGCGGCGCGCGAAGCGGCCCGCAAGGCCCGCGAGCTGACGCGCCGCAAGTCTGCGCTCGACATCACCTCCCTGCCCGGCAAGCTGGCCGACTGTCAGGAGAAAGACCCGGCGAAATCCGAACTCTTCATCGTCGAGGGTGACTCCGCTGGTGGCTCTGCCAAACAGGGCCGCGAACGTCAGAACCAGGCCATCCTGCCCCTGCGCGGGAAAATCCTGAACGTGGAACGCGCACGCTTTGACAAGATGCTGTCCTCCGATCAGGTCGGCACACTGATCATGGCGCTCGGCGCGGGCATCGGCCGGGACGAGTTCGACATCAACAAGCTGCGCTATCACAAGATCATCATCATGACCGATGCTGACGTGGACGGCGCGCACATCCGTACCCTGCTGCTGACCTTCTTCTATCGTCAGATGCCGGAGCTGATCGAGAAGGGCTATCTCTACATCGCCCAGCCGCCGCTCTACAAGGTGTCGCGCGGCAAGTCCGAACGGTATCTGAAAGATGATGCGGAGCTTGATTCCTATCTCATCGACGAGGGCACGTCCGGCGAGGCACTGATCCTGCCGGATGGCACCCAGATTGCGGGCGAAGACCTGCGCGACCGTGTGCGCGCGGCCTCCAACTTCCGGGCAAACCTCGCCCGTCTCGCCCTGCGCGCCCCGGCAGATTTGCTGGAACAGGCCGCCATGGCCGGCGCGATGGCCGCGGGCGCGGGCGACGCCGAAGCGCAGAAGACCGCCGAACGCCTGAACCGCTTCGCCGAAGAGGGCGAAGACAATTGGGTGGGCCGTTTTGAAGACGGCGCGCTGGTCCTGAAGCGCACCGTGCGCGGCGTGGAAGAGAACGCCATCCTGCCTGCGCCGCTACTGGCCAGCCAGGACGCCATTCGCCTGGCCGAACGCGCCGAAAGTCTGCGAGAGCTGTATGACCAGCCGCTGATCCTGCGCCGCGAAAAAGGCGGTGACTTTACCGTCCACGGACCATGTGCCCTGTTCCAGGCCGTGCTGACCGCGGGCCGCGACGGCATCAAGATCCAGCGCTACAAGGGTCTCGGTGAAATGAACGCCGACCAGCTCTGGGAAACCACGCTCGACTCCAACGCCCGCACCCTCCTCCAGGTCCGCGTCGACCATATCGAGGAAGCCGACGAAATGTTCACCAAACTCATGGGCGACATCGTGGAGCCACGGCGTGAGTTCATCGAGGAATTCGCGCTGGAAGCTGAGGTGGATGTCTAAGGCACGCGAGTGATTTTATGGAGGTGTGGCTGCAGGAATTTTGGACATGGCTCGAAAGCAGCAACTTCATATATGCGGAAACATCCGGAGCCAAAACTGGGAAATGGTTCCTCGATTACCAAAGCCTTTTTGGAGGCATAATAGCGGCCTTCGGGTCAGCAATTGCTGTTTGGGGTGTCTTTAAACTTCAAAGCCGCCAGTTGTACTTAAAAAGCAAATCAAAGTTATCGTTAGCCCTTCTAGATTTGTCGGAATACGCAAATAATTGCTTATGGATGCTTGTGTGTTCTCACAAAGCACTATCTGGCGGACCTACTTATACAATCAGCACTGAGCGTGTGCCGGAGTCCTCCCTAGAGGTCATTGCTGAGTTGAGCGCTCTTGTACGCAGTCGAGACGCCAAAATGCTACGAAGACTAATTGAGTTCGTTCAGGTTCAGCATTCCCGACAGTTCTCTAACATTCTTCGTGAACGGAGATATGACGGCGCACTAGAGATAGAAGTTGAAGAGATCTCAGATATGGTCGTGCAAGCATCAGCCCTACGCCTGATGGTTGAGCATCTGTTTGATTATGCAAGGTGGCGAGACAAAAGCATTCCATATTTCCCAGAGAACAAGGCACCGGATGCATTGAAGCACGATCTTCAAAAACATTTTCCTCCTGAGGTGACAGACAACGCAGCCGAAAGCGCAGCACGGTTGGCTCATCGGCGCTATCATTTGAATTCAGCTTGATACGTCACTCCCAACAATCCAAAGCACATTAAGCCGTCATCCTTCCGATTTGATCTGAAGTCTCGTCTGGCGGCTCCCCATTCTTCATCTACGCGCAGGATGAATTTCTTCCCTGCACCGCCCACCCCAACGCGCTCATCCTGAGCGAAGTCGCAGGATGAACGGACTTTAGAGAATGGGTCCCGGATAAATCCTCCCGGATTTTCCGGGATGACAGGAATGAGAGTTCCGGAACCCATCCCTCCCTTCCCCGTTCCTCTCGCGAGACCCATGCGCGAAGGAGCCCTCCATGCCTGCCCAGTCCGAAGCCCAGCAGAAGGCCGCCGGCGCGGCGCTGTCCGCCAAGCGCGGCGAGACAAAGGTCAGCGACCTGCAAGGCGCGTCAAAGGAGATGTACGACTCGATGAGCGAGTCCGAGCTCGAAGACCTGGCCTCCACCAAGCATGACGACATTCCGGAGAAGAAAGGCGACTGATGGCGACCGACGGCTACAATATCGGCACGAAAGTGGAATGGGACTGGGGCAATGGCACCGCCACGGGCAAGGTGGACGAGCGCTTCACAGACACGGTCACCCGCACGATCAAGGGCAATGAGGTGAAACGCAAGGCGACAAAAGACGACCCCGCCTACCTCATCAAACAGGAAGACGGCGACCGCGTCCTCAAATCCCACTCCGAACTCCGAAAGGCGTGAGGCCGACTTACAGTCATGGGGATTGGCATCAGACTGCCCGCGCCCGTGCTTCGACTTCGCTCAGCATGAGCGCTCAATAAGCACGGACTCATCCTGAGCGAAGTCGAAGGATGAAGCGGCCCAAACCCCGCCCCCAATCCGTCTGAGAAGCGCGGCCTTCAGACTGGGCCTCATGATCCGTGCAGGCGACTTCTTGATCCATGCGGCCCGGTTCAGCCTTGACCGGCTGGACTGGATGGTCGGCGACATGCGCCGACGGCTCTGCCTTGGCCTGTTGCCCTGCCTGCCCTTTCTGGCGCGGCGGGAGCTGCAGGGCCTGACGCGGTTCCTGGCCTATGCCGAACCCCTGATGCGACGCCTGATCGTGCTGCTCGCCGCTGAGCTGGGCGCGCTACAGACATATCCGTCCACGGCGCATGGCACGCCAGCGCCAAAGCGCGCCACGGGCCCGGTCGCCACACCCCGCCTGTTCCCTTCGGCGTATTTCCGGCTGACAGAGGCCGAGCCCGGAAAGACAAGGCGCACGCCGCCGCCCAAACGCTTCCGCACGGGCCCGCGCATCCGCCTGCTGGATGAGGAGACGCCGGTAGACCTGTCCGAATACAGGGCCGAACCCTTTGACATCCTGCCCGCCGCGCGGCAGGTGCGCCGCTTCCTGGCGCTGGAACATGCGATGGACAATCTGCCCCGCTATGTCGAGGCGATGCGCCGCCTCATGGGACAGGCCATCCCGATCCTCACCCGCGTCCTGCCACCCGCCTTTTCCCGCCTGCCGGTGACGCGGGCCGAAGAAACCGCGCTGATAGAGCTGCATGATGTGGCGGTCCGGGAATGTCCGGATACGTCTTGAGTTTGGGCAGGCGTTTCCACAATCCATATCCCCGGACTTGATCCGGGGCCTCCCGAGGCGGCTCCGCATAGGCAACCGCGGGAGACTCCGGCATGCGCCGGAGATACGGGCGTGTCTGAGCGGTTATCCCGCGCCCTTGCTTCGACTTCGCTCAGCATGAGCGCTCAGTGAGTGCAGCACAGAACAGACTCATCCTGAGCGAAGTCGAAGGATGACGCGGTTGAAGGGAATGTGGCCCAGGCAAATGCTGAATGTTTTCTGCACTGACACGCCCCCCTACTCCAACAGGCTCAGCCCCACACCGGCGAAGCGGATTTCCCGCCCGTCCACATCCAGGCCCATCGCCTCGGCGCGCGACAGGATGGCCTCGGCATCCGGGCGGTAGAGGCCGAAGGCGGCGAGCTTTTCCACCGGCCCCTCACGGAACACGATGGCGGCGTCTTCGAGATACAACACCCGCTCGTCCACGGTCAGGCCCAGCGCCAGGGCCCAGCGCGCGGCGAGGCCGTCGGGGTCTGGTGTCTCCATCGCGGCGCTGACCAGCCGTCCGGGCACGGTGTTGTCGCGCCAGGCCGGGCCGCCCCAGCGCCAGCTGCCCGCCGGGCGCGCTTCGTCCACGGAAACGATCGCGCCACCAATATCGGCCGGGTGCAGATGGCTGGCGGAAATGTCCGGCAGGTCAATGTTCCAGACGCGGCGAATGCCCATTCCGTCCACGCGGGCGCGCAGGGCGTTCAGATCATCGGTCTGGAAGATCGCCATGTATCCGCCCTCGCCCACCCGGTCGATGAAGCGGCGCGCGGGCGCACTGTCCGCCATCGGCACGACCACCTCCAGGAACTGGTCGCCAAGGGCATAGACCCGGTTCTCCAGGCCGAACTCCTTCACGCCGGGGTCCACGAAAGGCGCGCCCAGTTCCAGCAGCTCCCCCAGCTGGTCAGCGGCCTCCAGCGTTTCGGCGGCAATCACCAATTGGCGCAGGCGTGGTGCGGTCATCTTGTCCTCCCTCGGCGCGGTCGCTCGTTCAGGTGGCAACCGCTTTCCCCTCTCCTACCACACCTGCCCCGGCGGCACACATATGCCGCGCCAAGAAATCGATTCCCGCGCGGAGGGGACTCGTCTACGGTCCGGCGCTCATGATTGCCCGCCTTCTCTCCGCCCCCATGCTGATCTCCGCCTTTGCCATTCTGGTCGGCACCGGTGTGGACGCGCTGGTGAAGGGCGTCGCGCCCGATGCGGGGCTGCAGCATCTCGTGGCCTGGCGCTTCCTGTTCGGCGCGCTCATCGCCCTTGCGGTCTTCCTAGCCCAGCGCAAGCCCGCCCCCGGCTGGGCGGCCATCCGCTTCCACACCTTGCGCGGCTTGCTGCAGCTGTTTTGCGCCTTCACCTTCTTCTACGCGCTGACCCAGCTGCCACTGGCCGTGGCCACCACGCTGGGCTTTACGGCGGCGCTGCTGGTTGCCCCGGTCGCGCGCCTCCTGCTGGGCGAGAAGATCAGCCCTGTTGCCGCGGGCGCCACCCTGCTCGGCTTTGCGGGCGTCGCCTTTGCCCTCTCCGGACAGTCCGGCGCAGGCGAGGATGCGGGCAACCAGACACTTGGCCTGATCTCTCTGTTCAGCTCCACGATCGGCTATGCGTTCGTGCTCGTCCTGTTGCGGATGCGGGCCCTGATCGAGGACGCCACCACGATTGCGCTGTTCACCAATATCGTGCCCGCGCTGGCCATGCTGCCGGTCACGTTTGGCGTGTTCGGCGCGCCCGACTGGAATGACCTGCCGATCTTCGCGCTGCTGGGCCTGCTTGGCTATGGGGTCTGGTACCTGGCGACGCTGGCCTATGGCCGCGCCCCGGCGCAGCGGCTGGCCCCGCTGGAATATACCTCGCTGGTCTGGTCGGCCCTGCTAGGGCTTGTCTTCTTCAACGAGATGCCCAGTTGGCAGCTCTGGGTCGGCGCGGTCGTGATCATCACGGCCTGCCTGATCGTTGCCTTCGAGGGCCGGTTCCGCACCCGCCGGGAAGCGCGCCTGCCCGCCAGCGACCTGCCGGAATAGGGCCCGGCCTGTTGCCGATGCTATAGCGTCACGATCGCAACGCTATCACAGGCTGATTGACCCCTCCCCCAAGAGCCGCCACACAGATGGCATGAGTGAACACGCCCATTCCCAAGCGCACGATCATGGTCACAATCATGGACATGGCCACGGTCATGACCATCACGATCATGACCATCACGATCATGACCATCACGCGGATATGAGCAGCGCCGATTCCCGCCGGCGCGTTGCCATTGCCGGCCTGCTGACAGCGGCCTTCATGATCGCGGAAATCGTGGGCGGCGTCATTTCCGGCTCGCTGGCCCTGCTGGCTGATGCGGCGCACATGCTGACCGATGCAGGCTCCCTCGCGCTCGCCTGGGTCGGCTACAAGCTGGCAGACCGCCCGGCAGACCCGCAGCGCTCCTATGGCTTTGCCCGCATGAAGATCCTGGCCGCCTTCACCAATGGTATCCTCCTTGTCCTGCTCTCGCTCTGGATCGTGTGGGAAGCCATTCACCGCCTGCTGGAACCGGTCGAAGTGATGGGCAATGTGCTGATGGCCGTCGCGGTTGGCGGCCTGATCGTCAACATCATCGCCTTCGCCATCCTGCATGGCGGCAGCAAAGAAGACCTGAACCTGCAGGGCGCGCTCTGGCATGTGGCCGGGGATTTGCTCGGCTCGGTCGCCGCCATCGGCGCAGCGGTGATCATCATGACCACGGGCTGGATGGCTGCAGACCCGATCCTGTCAGTCCTCGTGGCCCTGCTGGTTCTGTTTGCGGGTGTGCGCATTGCCCGTAAATCCGGTCATATCCTGCTGGAAGGCACCCCCGCCGGGCTGGACCCGGCAGAGATCAGCGCAGACCTCGCCAGCCTCGAAGGGGTCGTCTCGGTCGACCATCTTCACGCCTGGGCGCTGACCGAGCAAAAGCCCCTGATCACGCTGGAAGTGACCGCCGCCGACGGCGCCGATCCGGACCTGCTGCGCCGCGCGGTGAAAGACAGGCTGGCTGACCGGTTTCAGGTCTCCCACGCCACGGTAGAAGTCGTCTGCGCGGGCAATGACACGGCCTTGACCGCTGCCGGACAGTGTTCACATTGATATGAAGCCCGCAGCGCTTTAAGGCTCGGTCAATGCTCCCTATATGGCGGGCCGAACAACAAGAACAGATGGCGGAGCCTTCCGAAATGGCTGACACGAAACACACCGAAATCCTGATCATCGGCTCCGGCCCGGCTGGCTGGACCGCCGCTGTCTATGGCGCGCGGGCGATGCGCGATGTGACCGTGGTGACCGGCATGCAGCCCGGCGGCCAACTGACCATCACGACAGAGGTTGAGAACTATCCCGGCTTCACCGAGATTCAGGGCCCTGAATTGATGGTGAAGATGCAGGAACACGCCGAAGCCATGGGCGCGACCGTGATCAATGACCATATCGCGGATGTTGATTTCTCCTCCCGGCCGTTCAAGGCTGTGGGCGAAAGCGGCACCACCTACACCGCCGATTCCGTCGTCATTTCCACGGGCGCACAGGCCAAATGGCTGGGCATCCCGTCAGAGGAAAAATACAAGGGCTTCGGCGTCTCCGCCTGCGCCACCTGTGACGGCTTCTTCTATCGCGGCAAGGAAGTCCTCGTCGTCGGCGGCGGCAACACAGCTGTGGAAGAAGCGCTGTTCCTCACGAACTTCGCCTCCAAGGTCACGGTCGTACACCGCCGCGACGGCTTCCGCGCCGAGAAGATCTTGCAAGACCGCCTGTTCAAGAACCCGAAAGTCGAAGTGGTCTGGAACACGGTTCTGGATGAAGTGCTCGGCGAAGGTGACCCGGCTGGCGTGACGGGCGCGCGCCTGAAGAATGTCGACACCGGCGAAACGACGGACATTCCGGTGCATGGTGTGTTCATCGCCATCGGCCACGCCCCGTCCACGGAACTGTTCAAGGGCAAGCTGGCCATGAAGGACAATGGCTATCTCATCACCGCGCCGGATTCGACCGCCACCGAAATTCCCGGCGTCTTCGCCGCAGGTGACGTGACCGACGAGACCTATCGCCAGGCCGTCACCGCAGCCGGCATGGGCTGTATGGCCGCGCTGGAGGCCGAACGCTTCCTGTCGGAACAGGAAGCCCACGCCGAAGCCGTTGCTGCGGAGTAAATTCACTCAGAATAGCGGTCTCAATGGGACCAACCTGCAAAACCTGTCGCCGCCGCGATCTGTACGCGGTGGCGGCGATATTCCCGCGCTATGATGAGCTGCTGCACCGAGCCGCATATTCGCGCGGAGCCCAAACCCTAGTCTATAAACGGAAAAATGGTCAGCAATCCGCAAATGGTGGTTCGGGGGAGACTTGAACTCCCGACCTCACGATTATGAGTCGTGCGCTCTAACCAGCTGAGCTACCGAACCGATCGCATGTTGCGAAGCGCGCCTATTACACGCGGTTTCGCGCCTCTGCAACCATCTGACCTGCACGCGATGCAGGTCGTTTGCGCCCTTACTGCACAGGCACCGCGCTGAAGCTGCGGCTCTCGCGCTGATCGCCAGCGGAATACCGGATATCCAGCGTGTCAAATGTGCCCACTTCAGGCGAGAATCGATGCTCTATGGTCGTTGTCAGACCGGGCGGAATTTCACCGCTGAAGTCGTTGTTCATAAGAACCACCGCATTCGCAGACCGAACCTCCTGCCCCCCATCATGCGTGCCTTCGGCCCGCCCGGCAGAGACTTTGACATAGGCGTCTGTCGTGTTGCGAACATCGGTACGGCACACTGGCTTCAGCGTGTCAGTGCACCCCATGAACGCGAACTCGACTCCTCCTGCTTCGAAATAGCCATCAGGCCCAAATACAGCGGTCGCATCCAGCGTTTTGATCTCCGGCATGGGACCATCGCCGAGCGGCAGATCCCGATAGGACCTTGTAATACGGTTGCCATTTACCTCGATTGAAGCCCGATACTCCTGGAAGAAGGAGGACGGCTTCCGGAAATTGACGGTCCAGCCTGTCGTGATGCCGGGCGGAACCTCTCCGCGATTGTCTCCACTGATGTCAAGCTCGGGGAGAACCGACTCGATCGCCCGGCTGTTGTGATCATAAGCCACGTCCGAACGGACGTTGATAACCGCCGTTTCTGACCCCGTATTGAGCAGGTCAAAGCGGCAGACAGGCGCGTCCGGATTGCTACATCCCAGGAAATGAAACTGCACGCCCGAAACAGAGAAGGCACGGTCCGGATAAGTCGGATCGATCGCGCGCATCTGGCGCACCTGCACATCCCGGCCACCGCGCACCGCCACGTCGCGGAATGTCTTCTTGTAGGACACATTTTCCACATGCAGGTCAAAGGTCAGATACTGGAGAATGTTTGCTGTACGCCCGAAGGTGAAGTCGATCTGAGACGCCTCGAGTGACGGCACATTCCAGGTGTAGTGACTGGATGCACGAACATTGCGCCGCGTATCCCTCATCCATCGACTATGCTCATCAACGGCCCAGACGCTGCGCGTGAACAGGTGTTTCTCGTCGGGCGTCGTGTTCGTCACCGACAAGACGCAGTTCAGCTTTTCTGAATTCTCACACCCTTCAAACTCGAACAGCAGACCATCAAACTCAAACTGCGCATTCGGGATAGCGGCCACCTGATTGGCGGCGGCCGTCTGAGCCGACAATTGCTGAATGCGCGTGGCGAGGATCTGGTTGTGCGGGTCCAGCTCCTGCGCCTTGCGGTAGGTGGCTAGCGCCTTCTCTGGATCGGAGGGAACGAGAATGTCGCCCGCGCTGCGCAGAAGGCTGGCACGATCTCGCTCGGGAATAGGGTCTGCATCGCCAGAGGTCAGCTCCGCCATCGTTACAAGTTCATCAGCCGCCGCCTCTGTCTGGCCAGATAGGGCGAGGAATTTGGCGTCATTGAAAGTGGGGTCTTCAGATGCCAGCAACGAGGTCAGCGCGGCTTCGTAATTGTTCCTTTCGTCCCCGGAGAAATCGGTTCCCTGAGCCTGCGCATTTGTCAGCGCCGCGCTGACGGACGCCTGCACCACAGAGACGATACGTTCTTCGCTAAGACGCATCTGCTCCTGAACGTCTGCGCGCGTGGCGGGCGCAAGATCTGGAAACAGGCGGGCACGAACCTCGTCGTTCACATAAACGACGATACCAATAACAGCCGAGATGAATCCGACGATGAGCGCTATGCGACCAAACCATTTTCCCATGCGTGTCTCCCCACTTGAAATTGTCTTGCCTCAAGTGAGAGCGAAATCTTCGCGCAATTTCAACCCTGAATGCCGAATTGTGTAGACTTTCAGGCTTCGTCGTTCTCGCGGCTTCCAAAGCCGGAAAGCCAGAGCGCGGCGATAAAGGCCCCCTTCATACGGGGCAACAGGATCAGCACCGCGCCGGTTACCGCGATGATTGCGATGGGAAGGCTGGTCCAGAGGGGAAGATGGCCGAATGAGACGAAGAAGGTGATGGCCACAAGGAAAGGCCCGAGCGAGAGCACGGTGAGCCAGGCAGGCCCATCATCCGCCCGGACATGTCCCAGTGGCTCGCCACATTCATCGCAAGTCTCCACTTGTTTCAGATAGGCGCGAAAGAGACGCCCCTTCCCGCAGCGCGGACACCGAAACCGCAGGCCGCGCCCGACTGCGATCAGCAGGCCTGGCTTGTCGTCCGGCAATGGCATGTCTCCGCTCAGGCCCGTTGCAATTCAGTTGCCTCAGCGGCTGCCGCCTTGTCCGCGAGCAGGATGTCGACCAGCGTCGCCACAAGCGCGCGGGGCCGGATCGGCTTTTCAATGATGGTCGTGAACCCGGCGCGCTGGCAGGCGAGTCGCCGCTCGGGACTGACATCAGCTGTCACCGCAATGATCGGAGCCAAGGCGTTTGGCCCCTTGCTGTCGCGAAGTGTCGCCAGCACGTCGTCGCCTGTCGCGCCCGGCAGGTGAATGTCTGTCAGGATGGCCTGATACGTATTCTCGGTTGCCTTGGCGATGGCATCCTCTGCGGTTTGCACCGAGTCTACCTGCCACCCCGCAGCGGAGAGCGCACGCGTGACAACAAGGGCGCTGACCGCATGGTCTTCGGCCAGCAGGATGCGGCCCAGCTCGAACGCCCGCATCCGGGGCTTTGGCGGCGCACCTGTCACGGCAAGGCGTGGTCCTGCCCGTTTCACGGGTATAGTGACGGTAAACACCGAGCCACCGTCCGGATTGTCTGCGAGGAGGACCTCCCCTTCCATGCGGCGGGCAAGGCCCTTCGCGATCGACAGGCCGAGCCCGGATCCGCCATGCGTTGAAGCGGTCGAGGGCCTGGCCTGTTCAAAGGCTTCGAACAGGCGCGCCTTGTCAGCATCGGAGATACCGCAGCCTGTGTCTTCCACCGTCATGCGAAGCTTCAGGCTTCCGGCGGCTTCAAAGGTCGACAATTCAACGCCGATATAGCCACGCTCGGTGAATTTCAGCGCGTTGCTCATCAGATTGAACAGGATCTGACGCAGGCGCATCGCGTCGCCCTCAAGGCGAATGTTCGGCTCCCCGACAACACGAATGCGCAGGTCCAGACGCTTCCCGGCGATGCGGGAGTGCCACAGGTCGCGGGCTTCATTGGCAAAGGCGCCAAGCTCGAACGGCGCGCTGTTGATCGACAGCTTTCCGGCTTCCAAGCGTGACAAATCCAGAAGATCGCTGAGCAACCGGTCAAGGTGATGCCCGCTTTCGGAAATGGTGCGCGCCAGTCGTTTCGGCTCAGATCCATTCACGCTGTCCTGCAACAGGTCGGCAACTCCGAGAATGCCGGTGAGCGGCGTGCGGATCTCGTGCCCGACAAAGGACAGGAACTGCGCCTTTTCCTGCTCAAAGGTCCCTGCTTCGCCCTGTTTCTGCTGAAGGCGCTTGTGTGCAACCTGAAGCGCCCTCGCCCGGGCCGTGTTTTCCTTGGCGATGGCAGACAGAAGTGATGCGGGGCTTATCAGGCCGAAATATTTGCCTTCGGCCAATACGATCACACCATCGGTCAGCGCTGTGTTCGACATTTCCGAAGCGATCTTGGCAACCAGGCCAACCGGCGTGCCTGCTTCACTCATGACCGGTTGCTCGACCATGATGCTGGTAACCGGAGACGAGCTGTTGGCCTCCCTGAGACTGACGGTGGCCAGCGCCTCCAGAACGGCCCGGCGCGTGACCATGCCCAACGCCGCACCATCACTGACGATCGGCACAGCAAACAGGTCCGGATTGGCCAGGAACCGGGTGACTAACCCGGATATTGTGGCAGCGGTCGGAATGGGCCGCACAGCGACCGCGATGTCTTCTACTCGTACCGGCATAGAGGCGGCGGGGTCCTTGAACAGGTTAAGAAGCCACCTTGCGCCATAAACCTTTACGCGCGGCAAACACATGCCTAACGAAAGATAAACGCCCGGACCTGAACAGGACCGGGCGTTAAATGTCTTTGAGTGTCAGCGCGATGAACGCTTACTTGATGTCGCTGCGGTGATTCACGATCTGGCCAACCAGCCCGTAATCGACCGCTTCCTGTGCGCTCATCCAGAAGTCACGATCTGTGTCTTCCTTGATCTGCTCCAGCGACTTGCCAGTCGCCGCCGCGAAGATCTTGTTGAGACGTTCGCGCATCTTGATGATCTCGCGGGCCTGGATTTCAACATCCGTGGCCTGACCGCCAACACCGCCCCGCGGTTCATGAAGCAGGAAGCGTGTATTCGGCAGGCAGTAGCGGTTTTCCTTCTTGGCTGCCGAGTAGATCAGCGCGCCGGCAGAGGCGACCCAGCCTGTGCCGAGGATTTTCACCGGAGCTTCGACGAATTTGATCATGTCGTGGATCATGTCGCCGCTTTCGACATGGCCGCCCGGAGAGGACAGGACCAGCAGGATTGGCTCCTTGCTTTCCGAGGACAGGGCCAGAAGGCGCTGGCTGACCCGGCGCGCGGCGTGGAAATCGATGCCGCCGGTCAGCAGGATCGTACGGGCCTTGAACAGCGCTTCCTCAAGGAAGGCATTCGGCTCGGTCTGGGTCTTTTCGTCTGTCTCGTCATCGAGGCGGTGCAAAAGGTTCATGAGAACTCCGAAAGCGGGAAATCTTGTTGGCTCTATAGGTGAGGCGCGCTGCCCGCCGGGTCAAGGCGCTGAAAGCCTTTTGCCGAGGACGCCTCGTGAATTTTTCCAAATCTTTTGCAGCGCGTCGGAAAAATTGAAATCTCGTCACCCTTAGCTTGACCGTCACGAAACCTTTAAATAACTACCAATATTAGGATTTTGTTTACTTGGGGGACGAGACGCTCAACATGGTTTCGAGCATCACTACACAACAAATCGGCCGTCCGACGGCTACCGAGGCGACGATTTCAGAGCGCTCGGTTGCCAAGGCTCTGATCGCAATCACGCTGTTTCTGGTGTCTGCGCATATTGCGGCACTCATCCTAAAATATGGACTTGGACGCGAGCACGCCTTCGGCTTTGTCGGCACGTTCCATATGGACGGAGAAATGAATGTTCCGTCTTTTATGTCTTCCTTGCTTCTGTTTTCGACGGCGATGATGGCTTTCTTCACCGCAGCCGTGACACCGGGCGATCGTCGGAGCAAACTACCCTGGCTCACCGTTGGCCTGGTGTTCGTCCTGCTCAGCTTCGATGAAAACATCCGCATCCATGAGCGCATAACCAATTCCATGCGCGCAATCCTGCCCGAAGGTTTCATGCCTTATACGGGATTTGAAATCCCCTATCTCATTGTCATGGGCATCATCGGTCTGTTCATGATCAGGTGGTATTTGAACCTGGACCGGTCCAGCCAGCTCCTGTTCGCCCTGTCCGGGTTTATCTTTGTGTGCGGCGCGGTTGGGCTGGAGCAGGTCGCGTCGGTCTACTACGATGCAAATGGTCTGGCACGCGCGGGAGAAGCGACGCTTGTCGGCGACGTTTTTGTGCTCATCGAAGAAACTTGCGAGATTGCTGGTGTCTCCCTGTTCCTCTACGCGATGGTACGCCGCCTCGGCGGCATTAAGCTGGCTTCAGCCGACACGATCTAGGCCGCTTCGCTGATAATCCGCGACACGTCTTCGGCGTAGCGCTGGGCCTTTTTCTCGCCGACACCGCTGATCAGGCGCAGCTCATCTGCGCCATTGGGACGTTCGCGGGCGATTTCGGCGAGGGTACGGTCATGGAAAATAACGTAAGGCGGTACGCCGCGCGTCTTCGCCGTTTCCGTGCGCCAGATGCGCAGATTGTCGAACAGGGCCTGATCACGCTCCGACATGTCAGCCAGGGCCTGCGCCGCGACGCGGCTCTTGCCTTTCGAGCGTTTGCGCGTGGCGGCCGGATCGGCGCGCAGCATCAGCGTGCGGTCGCCCCGGAACAGCGCGCGGGCGGCCTCGGCATCCGGCACGATCATGGCCGGGCGGTTCATCTCGCCGCCTTCGGCCAGTACGCCATCATAGAGCAGCGCATCGAACACACGGCTCCACCCCTGTTTGGGCATGTTCTTGCCGATGCCATAGGTCGACTGGGTGGACAGCTCTTCGTCGAAACTGTCCTTCGCCTGCCCCAGCAAATGATTGATCAGGCGCCCCCGGCCGATCTTCTGGCCGCAGCGCAGGACAGCTGAGACCGCCATCTGCGCCCAGCGCGTCGCATCATAAGGGTCACCGCTCTCGCCCCGGCAGATATCGCAGGCCCCGCAGGCCTCCACCCCCTCTTCCCCGAAATAGCGACGCACCGCTGCGCGGCGGCAATCATCCCCATCGAAAAAGGCAAACAGCTGCCGTGTCTTGGTGATCTGCACGCGCTTGACCGCTTCGGGTGCATCGCTCTCATAAGTCCAGCTGAGCGAGCGGCGCATGTCTGCTGGGCCATAGAGGGCCACGCCCTCGGCAGGCTCGCCATCCCGGCCCGCGCGGCCAACTTCCTGCCAATAGGCTTCCATCGTCTTGGGCGGGTCGGCATGGATGACAAAGCGCACATCCGGCTTGTCGACGCCCATGCCGAACGCGACGGTCGCGCACATGACGAGCCCGTCTTCAAGCAGGAAACGCCGCTGGCGCTCGGCCCGCACGTCCGCATCAAGGCCCGCATGATAGGCGAGCGAGGAAATCCCGGCCCGCTCCAGCGCCTCTGCAAGGTCTTCGGTGGCGTTGCGGGTGGCGGCGTAGACAATGCCGGAGAGGCCCGGTCGCGCCTTGACGAGAGAGACGACGCGCTGGGCGCGGTTGCCTTCCTTCGGCTCTGCGGCAAGCGCAAGGTTTGGCCGATCAAAGCTCGCGACATGCACGGCGGGCTTCGTCAGGTCGAGCTGCTCAAGAATGTCTTCGCGTGTACGGGTGTCTGCGGTCGCCGTCACGGCCAGGCGCGGCACGCCGGGGAACAAATCCTTCAGCCGGCCCAGCGCGCGATAGTCCGGGCGGAAATCATGGCCCCACTGGCTGACACAGTGCGCCTCGTCCACGGCGATCAGCGAGATGTTCATTTGCGCGAGGCGCTGGGCCAGCCCCGTGCCCATGCCCTCTGGCGAGACATAGAGCAGATCCATCTCGCCGCGCGCGGCCGCCTCCAGCGCCTCGGCCCGGGCATTGAAATCCATAGAAGAATCGAGCCGCTCGGCGCGCACGCCGACCTGTTTCAGCGCGTCGACCTGATCGGCCATAAGCGCGATCAGCGGCGAGACGACAATGCCGACCCCGTCCCGCAGCAGCGCCGGGATCTGATAGCAGAGCGACTTGCCACCGCCGGTCGGCAGAACGGCAAGGCCATCCTTGCCTGCCAGCGCATCCGAGATGACCGCCTCCTGCAACCCCCGGAAGGCGTCATAGCCATAGACGCGCTTCAGCAGCGCGCGGGCATCGTTGAGGGTTGGCTGGGCAGGCATCTGCCTCTTGTGGCGACGCAAGTGAGTCGGGGCAAGAGGCTGGGTGCCTTCACGCAGCCGCGCCCAGCGCCTCAACCAGAAACGTATGCCTCCGGGCGACAGCGTGGGCGTCGCGGGCATAGCCGCCGCCGAGGACGCCGCAGAGCGGGATGCCGGCTGAGCGGCAGGCCCGCGCCACATATGCGTCCCGCGCGCGCAAGCCCTCATCGCTTAGGGACAGCAGGCCCAGACGGTCCTCTGCATGCGGATCGACCCCAGCATTGTAGAAGACAATGTCCGGCGCGGTGCCGAGGGCGGCATCGACAAGATCTTCCAGCGCGGAAAGATAGGCCGCATCGCCCGTGCCCTTTGGCAGGCCGATGTCCAGATCAGAGGGCGGCTTCTCGCGCGGCCAGTTCTGTTCGCAATGCAGCGAGGCGGTGAAGACGCGCGGATCGTAGCGGAAGATCAGCGCCGTGCCGTCTCCGTGGTGTACATCACAATCAATGACGGCCACACGGCGCACTTCCTTCGTTTCCAGCAGGAGCTTTCCGGCAACGCCAACATCATTGAACACGCAGAACCCCGCCCCGCCGTCGGGCCCGGCATGATGGCTGCCGCCGGCAAGGTTCACCGCGGCCCCCTGCTCCAGCGCAAGGCGCGCGGCAAGGCATGTGCCGCCAACCGACGCAGCCGAGCGCCGGGCGATGGCGGGCGTGATCTCGAAGCCGACCTTGCGGGCGGCCTTTGCATCAAGCGTTTGGGTCAGGATGGCGGTGACATAGGCCTCGTCATGCGCGAGGTGCAGCCAGTCTTCCGATGCGGCCTGTGGCTCTATGAAGCTATGGCCTGCCGCGCGGAGAAATTCGGCCACGAGCGCATATTTGCGCATCGGGAAACGATGGTCATCCGCGACGGTTTTCGCGTCATAATCAACATGGTGAACAATGGGCAGAGTCATGCCGGACGGAACCTAGCGGGTTTCGGGCCCGTTTCCACTTATGCACGGCATGCATAGGTGTGATGGCTGGCTGCGCTCTTCAGGCTGCGCCCGGACACGTCATATTCGCTGCAACACGAGCGAAAGGATATCGCCATGATTGAACACAGACCCTTCAAACAGCTTGGCCGGTTCCAGAACGACTGGCTGAACGCCAATTATCACTTTTCCTTCTCGGGCTACCATGATCCGAAGCGGATGGGCGAAGGTGCCCTGCGCGTCTGGAATGATGACACGATCCAGCCGCATACAGGCTTTCCGCCGCACGGGCACAGCTCAATGGAGATCATCACCTATGTCCGCACAGGTGCGATCACCCACAAAGATTCGATGGGCAATACCGGCCGTACCGAGGCTGGCGACGTGCAGGTGATGAGCGCTGGCGATGGCGTGCAGCACTCGGAGTGGAACGCCGAAGACGAAGAAACGACCCTGTTCCAGATCTGGATCCTGCCACGCCATGCAGGCGGCAAGCCCGGCTGGGGCGCACGGAAGTTCCCGAAAGGGGAACGCTCCGGAAATTGGGCGGTGCTGGCCTCTGGCGACGGCGCAGACGACAGCCTCGTCATCAATCAGGATGCCAATGTTCTCGGCGCGACACTGAAGGAAGGCGAAACGCTCACCTATGAGGTCAAGGAAGGCCGTCACGGTTATCTGGTACTGGCCGATGGATCCATCGAGCTGAACGGTATTGTCATGAACGGACGCGATGGCGCCGCGATCACGGGCCCGGAATCCGTGACTCTGAAAGGTGTAGCCGACGCAGAAATCGTGTTCGTGGACACGGTTTGATCTTGCCTCTAGCCGCGATACGTCGGAGACCGGGCCGCAACACTCTGCGGCCCGGCTTACTGCATTAGGGAACGACGACCATGAAGATCATCCGCAGCAAGGCATTTACCGCGCCCAAAGCATGGGGTGCGATCGACGTGGCGAATATGGCCGGGATCACAACGCGCCTGCACTGGACCGATCAGCCCTATATCTGGCACGTCAACGAAGGTGAGGAAGTATTCGCCGTGCTCGATGGCGTGGTTGACATGCATTACCGCGAAGACGGCACCGAGAAGATCGTGACGCTGGAAACGGGAGACGTCTTCTTCGCCGGGATCGGGTGTGAACATGTCGCCCATCCCCGGGGGGAAGCCCGCATCCTGGTGGTCGAGCACGAAGGCAGCATCTGAACCTCTGATAGGCTCGCTCACAGGCCTGTGACTTCTACAGGTTCGACCGGCATGATAGAGTGTAAACACAACAGTTCAGGAGATACTCCAATGAAACGGTTTACACCCCTTGCCGCCCTTGCCCTTCTGGCCGCGCCGATTGCGCTGGCGGGCGAGATCCATGTCGGCTTCAGCCCGGAATTCACCGAAGAACTCGAAGATGATTACGGCATGCGAGAGGCCGACTATCTGATCGATGCCGTGAAGGATGATCTGGATCGTGAACTCGGCAAGGCCGGGCTGGACATTCCGCGCATTGAGGTAACGATTCTGGACGCCATGCCGAACAAGCCGACGTTCAAACAGCTCGGTGACACGCCGGGGCTGGACTATGGCGATTCAAAAAGCATTGGGGGCATGAAATTGTCTGCCACTGCATATGACGCAGATGGCAATGCGACCGGCGAGTTGACCTATGACTGGTATGAAACCGATCTACGCTATGCGGGCATATCGACCTGGCAGGATGCCAAGCGCGCCTCTGACCGGTTTGCCCGCAAATTCGTGAAGGAACTGACCGCCGGAACCCCGTCGGGCAGCTAGAGCACCAGTTCGCACCGCTCATTCAGGCTGGGCCGGGAGATGGCGACTTTGGTCAATCCCGGCAGGCCGGCCTTCAGGTCAGCGGCCGCCCAAAGACAAATCCGCTCCAGCGTCGGCACTTCAAGCCCTTCAATGTCGTTCAGCAGCTTGTGGTCCAGCTTCGCCGCAGTCTCTTTCAGGCACGCGGTCAAATGAGAGAAATCCTCAACCCATTGCTCACCCGGCTTGACGGTTCCGGCAACAGTCGCCTCAAGCACGAAGGAATGCCCGTGAACATTGCGATATGGGTGCCCTTCGGGCTTGCCGCCCATATAGTGAGCAGCCTCGAAATTCACCGATTTCGAGATCGCGAACACGCTGCCTTCCGGATTGGTCGCAGCAGAACTCTGGCTGGTCTGGTCGGTCTGAGTGGTCATCGTCTCAAGGTCAGGTCTGGTTCAGGGGCGCACGCCCATTGGCGCGGGGCGATCAAGCGCCCTCAAATGGTGGAAAAACCCTGAAAAGTCCAGCTTATATGGCTGTTTTGGCTGTAACGCGCAAATCGGCTTAGCTGGCGTTTTTCCAGCTTTCCCACCCCTTTGCCCGCAACTCGCACGCGGGGCATGTGCCACAGCCATATCCCCATTCGTGCCGTGCGCCCCGCTCGCCAAGATAACACGTATGGGTATCTTCCGCGATCAGATCGACCAGCCCCTGCCCGCCCAGCGTATCCGCCAGCGCCCAGGTTTCCGCCTTGTCGATATACATCAGGGGCGTCTCGATCTGCATGGGAACATCCAGGCCGAGCCGCAGGGTCTCGGCCTGCGCCGCCATTGTGTCGGCCCGGCAGTCCGGATAGCCGGAATAGTCCGTTTCGCACATACCGCCGACCAGGACCGCGATTCCCCTGCGGCTGGCGAGCGCCCCGGCCAGTGTCAGGAACAGGAGATTGCGACCCGGCACAAAGGTAGACGGCAAACCCGCCTCAGTCATCTCGATGCTGACCTCGTGCGTCATCGCGGTTTCACCGAGCGACTTCAGGACAGTCGCATCCAGCATGTGGTCCGCCCCCAGACGGGCACCCCAATCAGTATTGAGGGCGGCCAGCCCAGAGCGAACAGTCTCGCGACATTCCAGCTCGATCCGGTGGCGCTGACCATAGTCGAATCCCACGGTTTCGACTCGCTCATACCGCGAAAGCGCCCATGCGAGGCAGGTCGTGGAATCCTGTCCTCCGGAAAACAGAACGAGAGCAGCTGGAAGCAATTGTGACATGACCGCGCCTGTAACAGGCATGGGGAAGCGGGCCAAGCGGAGGCGTTACATTTTTAACACCCCGATTTTTATTGCATCCATTACCCCTGCGTCATGTTGACAGACCCGTCACGAATGCATTCTGATGACACTTGAAGCAGGCCCAAAAGAGGCCGGCTCGGCAAAAATTGCTCGAGGTCAGCACAAAAGCGGCCCGAGGGGAGGAAACAAAACATGCGAAATAACAGACACTCGAAGTGCGTCTGGCTGGCTGGGGCATCCGCCCTGGTTTTCGGACTCGCAGCACCTGCTGCCATGGCTCAGGACGATTCCGACGAAAGCCCGCGCACGCTTTCCACCGTTACGGTGACAACGCAGAAAACCGAAGAATCCATTCAGGATGTTCCGATTGCGGTTTCGGCGTTTGACGAAGACGCGCTGAACCGCTTGCAGCTTGCAGGCGGCCCGGACCTTGTGAAGTCGATTCCGAACGTCAGCTTCACGAAGGGCAACTTCACCAGTTTCAACTTCAAGATCCGCGGCATCGGTGCAGATGTTGTGGCACAGTCTGGTGACGCCGGCGTGGGTATTCACCAGAATGACATTCCGCTCACGGCCAACCGCCTCTTCGAAGCCGAGTTTTATGATGTTGAGCGTGTTGAGGTACTGCGTGGACCTCAGGGAACGCTCTATGGCCGGAACGCCACCGGTGGTGTGTTCAACCTGATTACCGCCAAGCCGGTGCTCGGAGAGTTCCAGGCCGATGCCGAGCTGACCTATGGCAACTACAACACCTTTAAGGGCAAGGGCATGGTCAACCTGCCCATTGGAGATGCGGCTGCCCTGCGCGTTGCTGGTTCCTATCTCAGCCGTGATGGCTATGTGGACAATCTGACCACGGGCAATGACGTCGACGATCGCGACCTCTACAGCATCCGGGCGACCCTGGCCGTCGAGCCAACTGACTGGGCCCGCGGCTGGATTTCCGTCGAACACTTCGAGGAAGACGATTCCCGTCTCCGCTCGGGCAAGCAGCTCTGCGCCAAGGACCCGGGCTTCGACACGTTCATGGGTGTTCCGGTCACAGCTTTTGACCAGCTGGCAACATCTCTCGGCTGTGTGGATGCGCCGCTTGACCAATCCCGCGACCGTGTGAACTCTCAAGCAACCCTCGCTGGCGGCCTCGGTATTCTCGCCGGCCTCTTGAATGGCGACGTGAACACGGATCCGGCCATCGCAGACCTTCGCAAGATCGAGTCGGCATTCGACCCGATGTATCAGGCAGAGCAGACTCTCTATTCCTGGAAAGCGGAAGCAGACATTAGCGACAATCTGTTGCTGACGTATCTCGGCAGCTACAGTGAAAGTTCCGTTGTTTCCCGTGAGGACTACAACAAGGCATCCGCCGCATTGAACTTCAATGAAACAGCGGGCCCCTTCATCAACCCTGCGCTTGCGCCACTTTATGGCCTGCTCTTCCCCGGCGGTGTTGTGACCGACCCGGAACTGGGCGCAGCGAATTCGTTCCGCACGTTTGACCTCTCAGGTGCAAACAGCGAACAGACCACTCACGAACTTCGTCTGCAGTCTGACTTTGATGGTCCGTTCAACTTCAACCTTGGTGCCATCAAGGTTGATTTCGAGTCCATTGACCCACGCAATCCGGAAGACGGCTACTATGTTCTGTCCAACGCTCTGACAGCGCTGACGCAGATCAACAACGCTGCTGGCGGTGCACTCTTTGGCGGAAACGTTCCGCTCGACACAGGGTCAACGGCCACCACGACCGCGTCTCTCTTCGACCTCAGCCTGAATGGCGATGGCGGCAACTATTTCCGTTCGCTGTCTCCTTATGAGCTGGAATCGTTCGCCGTCTTCGGCGAAGGCTACTACGACGTGTCAGACGATTTGCAGCTGACGCTCGGTCTTCGCTATACGGACGACCAGAAAGAGCAGGATATCGTCAACACCTTCCTGTTCACACCGCAAGCTGCTGGCGCTGACCCATTGGCGTCACAAGGCAAGCTGAAGGCGGACTTCCAGGAAGTGACTGGCCGTGTCGGTTTCGACTGGACGCCTGATCTCAGCTTCACTGACGACTCGCTGATCTATGGCTTCTACTCCAAAGGCTACAAGGGCGGCGGTATCAACCCACCACAGCCCGCTGGCGCAAACCTGTTCCCGCAAACCTTCGATCCAGAGTTCATCAACTCTTATGAAATCGGTACGAAGAACACATTCGCGGACGGCACAGCCCAGCTGAACCTGACCGGCTTCATGTATGACTATGAAGGCTACCAGATCACGCAGATCATCAACCGGTCTTCCGTGAACATCAACGTGGACGCAGAACTTCAGGGTATCGAACTGGAAGGTCTCTGGACCCCAGCCGATAACTGGCTGCTGACGGCAAATTTGGGCCTGCTGAACGCCGAAGTCATCGATACCTACGGTATTGATGTGCTGGATCGGACCAACGGTCGGGCGGATATGGTTGCACTGAAGAACTCCAGTTCCTATTCGAACTGTGTGATCTCGGCGCAAGGTTATGCAACCGTATTGGGCGCCATTCAGGCCAATCCGGCACTGACCGGCGCAACCCTGCAGCTCTGTACTGGCGCGTTTGGAACGTCCTTCTACGACGCGGTAAACGGCACGACTGGCGGGTCCGGCAGCGCAGCCACAGACCGCGCCTTCACGGAAGCAGCGCTCGGTCTCGGCGGTGTGACAGTGACGTACACCGACTCAAATGGTGACACACAGACCGCAACGGCCCTGCAGGCGATTGAAGGTGATGCGAAAAATCTGGACGGCAATTCCATGCCGGGTGCTCCGGAAATGACGCTGAACCTCGCAGCGGAATACACATTCCAATCCCTCGGCAATTCTGATTGGGATATGACGATCCGCGGCGACTACTACATGCAGTCCGACAGCTATAGCCGGATCTGGAACACTCCACGTGACGAGCTGGAGTCCTGGTCCAACGTCAACCTGTCGATCCTGTTCAACAATGAACAGAGCGGCTGGGGCGTAGAAGTGTTCGCCAAGAACCTGACCGATGAAGAAGTCATCACCGGTACGTACCTCACCGATGATTCCTCCGGCCTGTTCACCAACGCCTTCCTGACCGAGCCAGCCCTGTATGGCGTCACAGTCAAGAAGTCCTGGTAACACACCTAGCTGATCCATGAATTGAGGGTGGCCCTTGCCGGGGCCACCCTTTTTGTTTGGTCATTTGATAGCGCCACCCTATTATCTGCCCCGACTGCCCTGCCCCATATTGGAGGATCCCTTATGCGCCACCTCACCCCCATCATCCCGCTCACCCTGCTTGCTGCCGCATGTGGTGGTCCGGCTGAAACCACCCCTGCCGCCACCAGCGATTTCGAAGTCGCGCTGACTCCGATTGTCGAGGAGGCTGAATGGCCGTGGGGCATGACGTTTCTGCCGAATGGCGATTTGCTGTTCACCGAGAAAGAAGGCGGCCTGAAATTCGTTGCCGGGGGCGAAGGCGCCCCGAGTGCGGTCAGCGGCCTGCCGGAGGCCTATGTCGAAGGACAGGCCGGGTATCTCGGCATTACGCTCGATCCGGACTTCGAATCGAATCGGCTCGTCTATATCGCCTATTCAAAGGGTGATGACGCTGCCAACGCCACTGCCGTCATCAAGGGCCGGTTGAGCGACGACGCCAGCGCGCTGGAGAATGTCGAGGAAATCTTCTGGGCCGATGCGCGCGATACCGCCTATCATTACGGCGCGCGCCTGCAATTCGCGAATGACGGCACGCTGTTCGTTTCTCTGGGCGAAGGCTTCAAGTACATGAAGGATTCCCAGGACCCGACCAACACGCACGGCAAGATCGTCCGCATCAACGCAGATGGCTCCATTCCAGCGGATAATCCATTCGCCGATGGCGAAAACGGCAAACCATCGGTGTACTCCTATGGTCACCGGAATGTGCAAGGCCTCTACTACGACCCGGAAACAGACACGCTGTACGAAACCGAACACGGTCCGAAAGGCGGCGACGAGCTGAACCTCGTGACGCCGGGAACAAATTATGGCTGGCCGAAAATCACCTATGGCGTGAACTATGACGGCACCATCATCACCAACGAAACCGAAGCCGAAGGCATGGCCCAGCCCATGACCTATTGGGTGCCCTCCATCGCGCCGTCCGGACTCGTCATGCTGACCAGCGATGTTTATCCTGGCTGGAAGGGGGATCTCTTCACGGGCGGCATGAATGGCCCGGCCGGGCTGGAACTGACCCGGATCGACATGGAGAATGGCGAAGTTGTTGGACGGGAATCGCTGTTTGACGGCGAGTATGCGATCCGCGATGTCGTGCAGGGCCCGGACGGGCACCTATATGTGGCCACCAAGGATTTCGACGGCATCTTCCGCGTCGATCCGGTCGAGGCCGAATAGACTGATCTAGATATCCCGGCGCGACCGCAGCGCGGCGGCGAGCGTGCCATCATCAAGATGGTCGAGTTCGCCGCCCACTGGCACGCCATGGGCGAGCCGCGTGACGCTAACGCCCTTCCCTTCCAGAAGCTCGGCGACATAGTGCGCCGTCGTCTGGCCATCGACCGTCGCGTTGAGGGCCAGGATCACTTCGCGAACACCGCCCGCCTCAACCCGCGTGACGAGGGATGGAATGTTCAGGTCTTCCGGCGTGATGCCATCAATCGCGGACAATACACCCCCCAAAACGTGATACCGTCCGCGGAAGGCGCCGCCTCGCTCCAGTGCCCAGAGATCGGGCACATCCTCGACGACACACACAAGGCCATCATCACGGCCATCCGCCTGACAGACCGCGCAGGGCTGGACCGTATCAAAATTCCCGCACGTCTTGCAGCGCTCGATCTTTTCGCCGGCTTCCGCCAGCGCGTCTGCGAGCGGCTTCAACAAGGTGTCGCGCCGCTTCAACAGGAACAATGCCACCCTCCGCGCAGACCGGGGCCCAAGGCCCGGAAGGCGCGAGATAAGCTCAATCAGACGAAGAATTTCGGGACCGGCAGAATTCTGGGACATGCGCCCAATGTCATCTGTTTGTACAGCAAGGCAAGCCCTGTACCCCTAGTCGGGTGTCAATTCCATCATCGACACCTTCCCCGTCCGGGTCTGGGTCAAGATCAGCGTCTGGGTCGTGAAGTCGGGGGCGCCTGCCTTGCGAACGCTGGTGTTCCAGAGCGTAGTGGGCACATAGGTCAACTCTTCAAAGCTCGGCCTGGTATCCCCCAGCGACAAATCCCCCGTCTGCTCGACACGGATGAGATACGGCACCGTCTCCAGAGTGATGAGAACATCCGCCTGAGCATCCACGTCGCCCGTATCCAAATCCGCCAATATCACATCAGAAGGAACGCCCTTGTCCCAGCTATATTTCTGGACCTGAACCGGACCGGAGCCATCAAACTGGTTGGCATAAATCCACAGTTCATGTTGCCCCTCATGTGCGCCATTCGAGGACACGAAGGCTGCAACAAAATGGCCTACCTCATCTATGTAAAAATCGGCATCCACGAGCGGCCCGCTCTCGGGCAGGCTGATCGGCACAGACGCCATCTCGTCCGGTTCACCTCCCCATACGACGTCCCAGAAACGCAACGTACTTGTCGCCTCATCATATCCAATGATGTGGCTGCCCCAGGCGTTCGCAAAACAGAAATTTCCCGTGCTCGCCAAAATTGGCCCCACTTCCAGCACCGGCTCTTCACCGGGCGCGAAGGTGCCACGCGGAAACTTGTCGAACTGAAATATCTTCAAGCCGGCACCTCTACTGCCGACGAGCAGGTCATTCTGTGTGTCGTGGATCGAAGAACTGAGCAGCGAAAAGGCGCACGGCGCCTCCGTCTCCACGATTTGGGCAAATGCTTCCTTGATATGAATTTGATCGCTCTCTTCCAGCCCGATCAGCAAGGAAGGCGAAAACCCGTTCATGTATTCCATTTGCAGAGTGGCGCTCTCTCCCACGACCGACCCTTCCAACGCAAGGGTTTGGAGGTCCGAGAATTCCTCGGTCACATAATCATTCATGTAGCGGAAAAGAATGCGTCCGGAATCGTCATCAGCATCGGCGATGCCGTTCACACCAATCTCGTGATCTCCGAACGACATGGAGTAGAAATCGGCCTGTTCCGGATTGTGAAGACCGTCAAATAGCGCAACCGCCTCCCCCAAGAGCGACACAGTGGGGGTCAATTCGATATTCTGTATTCCGACAGAAATCCGCTCCATTGTGATATCCTCACCATCGGAAATCGTGAGTTCGAACTCCATCAGCGTATCCTGATCCACTTCAGGCGCCCGGAAGGCAAACATGGCCTCTCCTTCAACGGCCTCATCCTCTCCGAGCGGCACGTCACTGGGCGCCGGCCCGGCGACCTGTTCGAGGGTCCACGTCAATGGCTCGCCCTCTGCATCGCTGGAAGCGGTCGCGTCGATTACAAATGGGCGACCTTCCTCGGGACTTTCAGGCGTGAGCGTATAGGCAAGCTCCGGAGGCGTGTTAGCCGGGGGTGGTGGAGGGGGTGCCATTGGCTATCCGGCTCTCGCCGTCACACCACCATCGGATGAGCCGCCGCCTCCCCCACATGCTCCCAGCGCAAGTATTGCACACCCTGCCAAAAGCAGAGTCCGACCCCAATGTCTTTTCATGAATCAGCCCCGAATTTCATCCCAAAAGAGAAACGAATATTGCCGCCTCGTGCAGTGGGCGCAACAGCGTTCCCGTCAGGGGCGAATGCACCTACTCCGCAACTGCACGTCAGGAAAAAACAAAAAAAACCCCGGCCTGGGGCCGGGGTTCGACGAATTTGGATTAAAGGCGAACGGCCTTATGCGGCTTCTTCGATATCCGCTGTTTTCGAGCTCGGGCGTGGGTCGCGCAGCACATAGCCGCGGCCCCAGACAGTCTCGATGTAATGGTTTCCGCCGGTCGCATTCTGCAGCTTCTTGCGCAGCTTACAGATGAACACGTCGATGATCTTCAATTCCGGCTCGTCCATACCGCCATACAGGTGGTTCAGGAACATTTCCTTGGTCAGCGTCGTGCCCTTCCGCAAGGAGAGCAACTCGAACATCTGGTATTCCTTGCCGGTCAGGTGGACGCGCTCATCGTCAACTTCCACGGTCTTGGCATCGAGGTTCACGACGATTTCGCCAGTGCGGATAACGCTCTCGGCATGGCCTTTGGAGCGGCGCACAATGGCCGTGATACGGGCGATCAGCTCGTCCTTGTTGAATGGCTTGGTGAGGTAGTCGTCTGCGCCATAGCCCAGAGTTTTCACCTTGGCTTCGATGTCCGGATTGCCGGAAAGAATCATGACCGGGGTGTTCACACGGCCCATGCGAAGCTGCTTGAGCACTTCGTATCCGGAGATGTCCGGCAGGGACAGGTCGAGAACGATCATGTCGTACTCGTACACTTTTCCGAGGTCCACGCCCTCTTCACCGAGGTCGGTTGTGTAGATGTTGAAGCCTGCAGCCTTCAGCATCAACTCGATGGAACGCGCCACCGCACTATCATCTTCAATCAGCAGGACGCGCATCTCTCGTCTCCCGAATCATCATTACGACCAAGTTAGCCGCATTTCCTGTCAATGTGAATCCTACGGGCTGATCCTTTAACGAAGGTTAACAAGCCGTGCGATTCACCCCCCAAACTTCCGCTTTCTTCACACAAATTAATAGCCAAGATCCGCGCCCTGACGGCCACCGATCAGCATCTGCGAAATTGCGATGGCATCCTGGATCGGCTGGGCCTGCTGGTCGGTCGAGATCAGCGTCTTCTGGCAACGGATCGCATCCCGCACTTTCGGGTCCCGCATGACCGTACCGGCCAGATGGGGCCGGAAGCCCAGGAAAGTCTGACAAGCCCGCGCAATGGCTTCGTAAGTGCGCTGCCCCGCGGCGCGCGACTCTGCCTGGTTGATACAGATGACCGGCTCGACATTCGGCGCATAGCCACGCAGCACCTTGATGAAGGCGTAGGCATCCGTCATCGATGTCGGCTCATCGGTGATCACCATGAGCGCCTTGTCAGCCGCACGCGCCAAGCGCATGCAATTGGCCTCAATGCCGGCGCCCAGATCGACGACGACCTGATCATATTGAAGCGCCAGCGCGGAAAGTCCGGCCGCCAGGCGCGCAACTTCTTCTGGCGGCAATTCTGCCAGCGCGCCTGAGCCAGACCGGCCCGGCAGCACATCAAAGCCGCCATCTGCTGCGCCGCCATCGACCGGCGTAACCGCATCATCCAGTTCAACCCAACCAGCAATAACTGCGGCGAGATCCGTTTCCGGAGCAATGCCCAGCTGAACATCAACATTGGCAAGGCCGAGGTCACCGTCGACCAGCAAGGTCCGCTTTCCCGCCTGCGCAAAGGCCGATGCCAGGGTGATGGCCATGAAGGTCTTGCCCACACCGCCCTTGCCGCTGGCAACAGCGATAATGGAGGCCGGGGCAACACGAGGCGTCGGGCGCTGGGCCGGACGTTCCTGAGATTTTCGAAGCATGAAGCTCATAGGACTACGCAGCTCCTTTCAGGGCGATAACATCGCCCGGCGCATCTTCCATCAACAGCGCAGCGAGCCGGGAGGGTGCAGCCGGGACAAGTCCGCCGCCGATGAATGGCGTTACAGCTAGGTGTGAGAAGGCTATGCCGGCAGAGGAAAGTGCGGAAATCGCCCCTCCCCTCCGCCGGGCAATATCCAGCTTGGTCAGAATGGCGCGGCGAACACCGGCCCGTGCAAAGATCTTTGCGGCATCCGTCTGGTCTTCGGGGTGACCTTCTGCCGACATGACGAGGATAGGCTCGGCGCGCACGACCTGGATCAGGTCCTGCAGGCTGGCCATGTCATCCTGATCGAATGGGTTAATGCTTGGCAGGTCAATCACACAGCGCTGACCTGCAGCCCGGGCGGCGCGCAGCGCGTCGAACAGGGCATCTGGCGTCTCCGCAATGCGGATCTGGTCGCGTTCATTCTCAAGATAGGCCGCAAGCTGTTCGCCGCCAGCCGTTCCGTCGAGATCTGCAGCAACAGGCAGGATGGCCGTGCGCGCCACAGCGGCGCGGCGTGTGAGCTTGGCAGCGGTCGCCGTGCGGCCATGTCCGGGTGGACCAACCAGAATGATGTCTTTCTCCAGACGCGCCGGGATTGGATCGCAGGTGACGATGCGCTCAAGACCAGCAGCAATCGAATCCTCTGGCGAATCTCCGGGGATCGCATTCTGGTCTGCACCCTCATGGGCTACACGGTCCGCAAACCGTTGCGGCGCACCATGCCAGAGCAGTGCATCCCGTACCCGGCTATAGAGTGGATTTTCAGCGCCGCGGCCATGCCCTCCCCGAGCGTCCCTCAGGAAGAGTGGCTCACTCGGCACAACGCCGCCGCCCAGCTTGTCTGTGGCCGCGCGGACTTCCACACCGCCTTCAATCTCCCGCTCGGACAGGATGACGGCGTCGGCGCCCATTTCGGCAAAAATCATCGCTTTGGCGGCCTCAAGGGTCTCCGCGGCGAACATCTTCATGCGCATGTCTGCATGTTCCCTTGTGTTAATCACCCCGCCGAGTGCCACCCCAATAGTCCGGCAGGACATGCTGTCATTGGAAACAGTTAACACCGCGAAAGGTTAACAACTTCCTTTCTTCCGTTAGGAATTGCGGCGTGTTGCAAGGATTTAATGATAATTTGGGCGCGGCTCAGGCCGCGGCACGCTCGTCGACAATTTCCGACAAGGTGACACCAAGCTGACCATCTGCGATGACCAGTTTGCCGCGCGCCATCAGGCGATCTGACAGATAAATGTCGATCGGTTCATTGGTATGGCGCTCAAGGGCAACGATATCGCCTTCTGCCATCGCCATCAGATCCTCAATGGGCATGCGCATTTCACCCAACACCACGTCCACACGAACGGGCACATCCATCAGGCTTTTCTTCAGCGCGGGATTTGCAGGTTGAGTCATGATGATCCTTCGGCGTTGTCGCTCTTCAGGGAAGTCCGGGCTGCAAACAAGTCACCCTGCCCGTCCAGTATTGTGCGGGCCGTCGCCCTTATTAACGCATGGGCACGCTCGCTGAAAGCCTCGTCATACGCACACGCCTCTAGATGTCCGGTCAGCGCAACCAGATTGGCCAAGGCTTCGTTGAGAGCATTCGTAACGTCTTGCAAGCGGGCTGATTCGTCCGTCTGGTGTTCGAGCCGGGCGGTTGCCGCGCCCTCTGCGCGTGCCTCGGCCAGCATGTCCAGCAATTCCGGCGTCGTCAGCTTCACCGGCGGGTCGACCTCAACCGGCTTCATCGTATCGGCAGTGAAATCGCTGCGAAACTCAAACGGTGTAACGGATTTGACGGCGCGGTGGATCATTCGACGAGTTCATCCTCGTCTTGCGGGCGTCCTGCGCGGATGTCACCGCGTTCGATCAGAGTGCGCGCCAGATCAACCAGCTCCATACGAGCGGTCTCGACTTCACTGCGGCGAACCGAGCCGAGCATGACAATCTCTTCGCGCAGCAGCTCGCCCGCGCGCTGGGTCATGTTGCGGAAGAAAGCCGCCTGCGTCTCTTCTCGCGCGCCTTTCAGCGCAAAGGTCAGCCGCGTACGGTCTGCCGCTGCCAGCAGGGTTTGCAGACCGCCGGCATCCAGAGCGGCAAGATCATCAAACGTAAACATCAGGGAACGCACACGCTCACCTGACCCTGGCTCCGCCGTTTCAAGTGCAGACAGCAAATCTGTCTCTGCGCGGCTATCCATCCGGTCGAAGATACGGGCCACGCCCTCATGACCGCCGCTGCGCGCAGATGGCGCAGCATTGTTCATCCAGCCACCGACAGCCGCTTCAAGGGCCGTGATCGCCGCGGGATGTGCAGGCCCGATATGCAGTAAGCGTTGCATGACGTCGACGGCGAGCGGTCTTTCCAGCGATTTCAGCAAACGAGCCGAGGCCGCCCCGTCCAGTTTCGACACCATGAGCGCCAGCGTTTGCGGATGCTGGCCTTCAGCAAGGTTCAGCAGATCGCGGGTCTCGAGTTCCGATGCGCTGGCCCAGACCGAGTTCTGGTTGAATATGTAAGCTTCCGGCGTCTGGTGCGCCTGTTTGTAGGTCTCCAGCGTACTGGCATCTTCGCGCTGATTGTCATCCAGCGCGTCCATTGCGGCAGACAAAGCGCGCGCTTCCTGAGCGCTCAATTCATTCCAGACAGGTGCAGCTTCCGGGCCGAGCGCGCGCATCAGGCGTGCCGACCGGGCCAATCCGGTTTCCTTGCGCGGACGGGCAATGGCGAGCGCGGTCATGCGGCGCCCCCTTCTCCGCGCATCCAGCTGCGCAGGATGGAAGCTGTCCGGGCTGGATCCTTGCGCACCAGCGCCGCCGCATCAGGATCGGCTTGGCGGACGGTGCGTGGTGCGGTCGGCGCAGGAATGATCTCGGCTGTGTCACTGCGCGCTGTCTTCGTTTCAGCGGCGGGCGTATCTTGGGAAACGCTGACAGCCTCATCGGCGGGCGCACGAAAACCGACCCAGGCCAGCAGGCTGCAAAGCAACGCATAGAGGCCGAGTTCCGTCCAACCGGCCGCATCCGGACGCCCGGCAACGCCGCGCGCGAATTCTGCTTGCTCAATGACGAGTTGGTCGCCGGCTTCCGGCGACAAAAGCAAAGCAGATGTCGCAAGGCGTTGCAGAGTCGGCGCGGTCTCGGCTGCGGTGCTTTCCAGCAGGATCAGGACAGATCGGCCAGACCCGCCATCGCCTGTAACGGACAGGCGAATGTTCCCATTTCCGGCGACTGGCTCCAGAATCCCCATGAGCGAGGCTTCAATGGTGGAGCCCGGCACCCAGGCCTCAACGGGATGGGTAAACAGGTCTGCGCCGCGCCAAGAGCTGAGCACAACTGCAATCACAAGCGCAAACAGCGCGACAGCTCGTGTGGAGAGCATCGCGCTGTTTCTAAGTCTGACAAGCCTGTTTTCCATCAGAAACTCCCCATACCGGCGTGGTTTTCCGGCATTCAGGGACCAGTGATAGGCGCTGGCTTGTAAATTTGAGTTTAACGAAAAAACTTTCCGTTAAACATGATCGCAGTCTAGCGGCGGTATTGTTGCAAGCGTGTTGTACGCAGGCCCTTGGTGCCGTGACGGGAGTAAAGCTTTTCCCACGTCTCGAATTCTTCATCGCTCAGGCTGTAGCGATCGCAGGCTGCCTTGCGGCTCAAGAGCCCCCCTGAGACTGCAGCAACGACTTCAGCTTTGCGACGGGTAACCCAGCGGGAAATATTCGGCGACGGAAGATCCGCCAGGGTCAGCATCTGGCCATCCGGGCCGGGGACGCTGAGATTGCGAGTGTTTTGCTGTTCCATGTCCACACCATTCTAGTTGTCGTGACAGGACTGCCCGGTTTCTCCGGGCGCCATGAAGCAGACCATACAGGAGCAGTTTTAAGCCGAGGCATAAGCAACCTCGTCAGTTTCACGGCACCGGTTAGAGGAATGTTTGGAAACCTGTACCGGGCCGGGACACTCGCCGGGAATCTGGCGGAAACATTACACAACTGATAAGTTTCACGCCGGGTTTGGCAGCAAATTCAACGCATCATTCTCGCGCGCCTGAGCCGCGTGACGGCGCAGCATGGTCAGGAACATCTCGTCGCCGCGCTCGGTCTGTTTCACCAGCATGGCAGCCCCGAATGCGACCGACATGCCGTAAAAGCTGAACCAGCGATAATGATCGTACAGCGCCTCGAACGGATAATCCCGGATGCCTGCCTCTTCCAATCGCGCATGATAGAAGCGCAGCAGCGCCAGTTCATGCTGTGGCCGGTCTTCCCGGGTCAGGCCCGCGCCTATGAAATACGCCACATCGCCAGCGGGCGCGCCTTTGCCGGCTGTCTGCCAATCGACAACGGCCAGCGGCTTGGGGGCCGTGTCCGCGCCGAACAGCATATTGTCGAGCCGGAAATCATTATGCGTCAGCGCATGCGGACCTTCATAACTCTCGCTCCAGGCAGGCAAGACAGCTGAATACGCATCCCCGACCAGAATATCATCCGCCTCCAGACGGTCACCATACCGCTCCTTGAAGCCATGCCACAGCCCCTGCACGGCCTCCGGTGCCAACGCAGGCGGCGGCGCCAGCTCACTCCCCTGCAACCAGGCATAAGTGTCCAGTGCAGGATCATTCCAATGGGCCGCATGCATGACCGCCGCGGCGGACAGCGCGCGTTCGGCTTCGGCCACGCTGCACCCTCGCAACTGGTCGCCCTGCTCTGATGGCGCCATATCTTCCATGATCAGGGCAAAGCGGTTCGTTTCTGCATCATAATCCGTGTAGAATGCTTTCGGCGTGATGACACCGGCCACTTTCGGGAAGGTGCGATAGAAATTCACCTCACGCTCGTAATGGCCAAGCATCTTCGCCGTCATCAGGCTTTCGGGACTGTCAGATGGAAATTTCCCGACAAGCGTTTCCGGCGCATTCGCGCCTTTGCGCGCGTAATCGAAAACGAAACGGACATTCTCGCCAATCTGGCCGGTGCCAATGGATTTTGCGGTCAGGCCTTTGACTTCGGCATCAATGCCGATCTCATCAAAAAGCGCGTTGAACCACCCCGCTTCAAGTGTCAGCGGGTTCGCGTCGAGGCCTGGTCGGCTCATTCATGTTTCCTCCGGTTTCGTTTCCTCAGTGGCAGTGTTTTCCTGCCTTTGTCTTGTCTTGCCCCAGCCGGTGAAGCGCTGCAGCCGCTCCATTCGCTCTTCAGCTTCGCGCAGCCCCTTGTCGAGCGCGGCCATCGTCCGCGCGAAATCGGCGCTGGTTTCCTTTCGCCAGGCACGTTCGGCCTTGTCGATCACGTATCCGATGGCAACAGATTTCAGCCCGGCAGGCGCGCCTGAGCGATTGTCCAGTCCGGCCGAAACCAGCGCCCAGTCAGCACTCCGCTTTCGGGCGATTGGCAATGAGAGCAAAAGAGACGGCGTACGATCCCGAAACTTCATCAGCGAAACCAGACCCGCCCGGTATTCTTCCATCGCTTCGAAGCGCAGCATGATGACATCGAACAATCGCTCGCGCGGGCTGTCATCCGCCGAAATGCCCTCCTCCGACATGGCCTTGTCGAAATAGGAGTCCGCATGCGCGGCCAGTGCGTCCTTGTCAGCAACGCCATGAAAGTCCGAGAGCTTTAGGTCAGCCGCCTCTGCAATCTCTGAAAGGGTGAGGTCTGCCCATTGCGTATCGGCGGCCAGTTCCAGTGCGGCGAGCAGGCCTTTTTCCAATATGCCTGCCTGATCCGTCATCCGGTTTCGCGTCCTCTAGTCGGGTTCCCTCGAAAGCTCCCGATCACGCGTAACCGCCGCGCGCAGGGCCTTTCTCAACAAGATAGGCATCCCACCGTCATCCATGAGGATGTCAAGGGCTGCCTGGGTGATGCCGCCGGGTGAAGTCACCATTTTCCTGAGCTCGTTCGGCGTCTGCCCGGACTCTTCCATCAGGGCCGCCGCGCCGATGATCGTCTCGACAGCCAGCCGCGCCGCCATCTCCTTCGGCACGCCCTCCGCCTCACCAGCTTCGGCCATCACTTCCGCCAGAAGGAAGACATAGGCTGGCCCGCAGCCGGAAATACCCGTTGCAGCGACCATGGTCTTTTCGTCCATCGGCCCTTCGACCAGTCCCAGCGGCGTCAGCAATTTGCGGGCGGCCTCGATATCGTCCTGCCCCAGCGAGGAAGCTGCGGCCAGCAAGGTGACACCCTTGCCGACACTTCCCGGTGTATTGGGCATGGCGCGAATGACGTGAGATGTCCCGAGGCCGTCCTCAAGCTGGCCCAGCTTGATCCCGCCCATGACCGAAACAACCAGCGTTTTTTCGCCGATGAAGGGCTTCATGCCCTCCGCCGCACGCGCAAATTGCTGTGGCTTCACACCAAGAACGACAATATCCGCTGGTGCAGGTTCAGGATTGAGAAAGACCAGCCCCTCCTCCGCCCAGGCCTGAACCTGTGGCGTGGGTCTCGGCGCAATGATGGCAAGGTTTGGCTTTGACCGTCCAGCCAGCCATCCGGCCGCCAAAGCGCCGCCCATGCGCCCGGCCCCGATCAGGACAATCGATTTTCCCCGTGCCATAGGGCCCTGCTCAGGCTTCGCCCTGGGTTTCGAACATGACCGCGTCGATGGCCTCGCGCGGGGTCTTTCCGGCCCAGATCAGGAAGTTGAATGCCGGCACGAACCGGTCGACCGCGCTAACGGCTGCCGCGATCGTCGAACGGATTTCGCCCAGCGAGGCTTCATCCCGATCCATCATGGAGAAGGTGTAGCGAAAGATCACCACGCCCTCATCGGCCCAATAGTCGAAGTGACCAAGCCAGAGGCGCTCATTCGCCATGATGATGAGTTCAGACAGCTGGCTGCGCTTGGCGGCAACCGGCTTCACGTCCAGAGTTACAGAAAAATGGATTGCAGCCGGCTCAGGACGGAACGCGAACAGCGCGCCCATATCGCCCCAACGGGTCTCGGCGACCGCCTGAATGGTTCCTTCTTCATCGCGTTCGTGTTGCCACCCTGCGATTTCGAGGGCCTCTTCAACACGGTCGAGCGGATCCACTCCGGCAAATTCTTCGCGCGAAAGATCAAGGCTCATGAAAGTCTCCCCTGCTCTCTGGAGTCATGGACACAGGATTCGTGTCCAATGGCCATCCCTGTTGAAACGCGGCAGCGAACCCGCGTCCACCCCTGGTCAACAGGCAGGCAGTGATTGGTTGTGGGTTGGGCTATTCGGATTTGGCCGCCGATTCGAGCTCAGCCACCCGCGCCTCAAGGGCTTCCACCCGCTCCAGCGCGGTTGCCGCGAGGGTTTTGAGGGCCTCGACTTCGTCCCGCCCCGCAAGGTCCATATCCGCAATCAGGCCCTTCACACGCGCCTGCGCGGCTGTTTTCGCCTCCTCGCTGGCGGCCCGTGCAGCGCCCATCGCGCCCGTCATCAGGCCAGCAATGTCATCTAGCAGTGGATTTGTTGTGGCCATGCGGCTACTCCTTCGCGGCATCGGGCGGACAAGGTTTGGTTCCCCTATCAGATAGGTCCTCATCCATACAGGGAAAAGACGCTGCATGCTGGATATGATGAGCTTCGCTGCCACCCTCCTGCCCGCCGCGGCGCTGACCTTTCCGGATGTCAGCCCGGCCCTGGTCTCTCTGGACCTTGGCTTTCTCGGCCTCGGCACGTTCCATCTGCGTTGGTACGCCCTCGGCTACATGGCCGGTATCGGCCTCGCCTGGTGGTATTGCGCGGCCATGATCCGCCGACCGCACCTGTTCGGTGGCACCAGTCCGCTGACCAAGGACCAGCTCGATGACATCATGTTCTGGATCATCCTGGGCATCATTCTGGGCGGGCGCTTTGGCTATGTCCTGTTCTATATGGTGCCGTACCAGTTTGACGTGATCGCGCAGAACCCGCTGACCATCTTCAAGATCTGGGATGGCGGCATGGCGTTTCATGGCGGTATTCTGGGCGTAACCATTGCGCTGGTCCTGTTTGCAAAACGCCGGAAAGTATCCCTCCTCTCCATCGGGGACATGGCGGGCGTCGTGGCGCCCATTGGCATTGCGCTTGTCCGTCTTGCCAATTTCGTCAACGCAGAACTCTATGGCCGCCACACCGACGCGCCCATCGGCATGGTGTTTCCGGAAGGCTATGTTCCGGGCTCAACCCCGCCCTCCTATAATTGGGAGACAGGCGACTGGGTCTATAATGGCAGCGAAATGGCGCGACATCCGAGCCAGCTTTACGAAAGCGTCCTCGAAGGCTGGCTGCCCCTGATCCTGTTGTCGGTGCTGATCTGGCGGTTCGGCGCACTGAAACGCCCCGGCCTCGTCGCCGGCCTGTTCCTGCTCATCTACGCGACGGGACGCACAATCGTGGAGAATTTCCGCATGCCCGACAGTTTCGTCGACGGCCTGCCGCAATGGATCACGATGGGCCAGCTGCTTTCCATCCCGATGTGGATCGGTGGCGCATGGCTCGTCTGGAACGCGCTCAAGAAAAAGCCCTCTGCCCAGAACTGACCTGCCATGACCCTGAAAGACCGCATCATCCGCCTGATCGAGACCGGCGGCCCCATTCCGGTTTCAACGTTCATGCAGCTGGCCCTGCACGATCCGCAGGAAGGCTATTACGCCACGCGGCCCGGTCTCGGCACGGATTTCATCACCGCACCGGACGTCAGCCAGGTGTTTGGTGAGCTGATTGGCCTCTGGGTCGTGCATGAATGGCGCGCCATGGGCACGCCGAACCCATTCCATCTGGTCGAGATCGGCCCCGGTCGCGGCACGCTGATGGCAGATGCGCTGCGCCTTGCTTACGTCGCCGGCGGTCGCGAATTCGCTGATGCCGCCCAGCTGACCCTGGCGGAGCCGAGCCCTGAGCTGCGCAGCCAGCAGGGCGAAAAACTGAAGGATTACGACCCGGTCTTCGTCGACACGCTGGCCAAGGTGTCTGCCGGACCAATGATACTCGTCGCGAACGAGTATCTGGACTGCCTGCCCGTCCGCCAGTTCCGCAAGGCGGATGGCCAGTGGCGCGAATGCGTGGTCGGGCTGGATGATCAGGGCGAGCTGACATTCGGCCTGGCGGCAGACGAACAACGTGCACCCGAAGGGGCGGCCGAAACCTCAGAGGCGGTCGAGGTCCAGATCGGGTTTGATTTGCTGGTGGCTGATCTCGTTTCGCGCGCTGGGCCGATGCGCGCCCTTTTTGTCGACTATGGGCCCGCCGACGCGACACCTGGCGACAGCCTGCGTGCCTTCAGCAATGGCGAACAGGTCTCCCCCCTCGCCCGTCCCGGCGAGACAGACCTGACCGTCGATGTCGATTTCGGTCGCCTGAAACGTCTGGCCACAAAGATCGGCCTCGACGTGGCAGGCCCAACCCCGCAAGGCATGTTTCTCATGGGGCTCGGCGCACAAGCGCGCCTGAACCAACTGGTCGAGGCCAATCCGGACCATGCCGAGGCTATCTTCAACAACGCGCAGCGCCTGATCGATCCAAAGGATATGGGCAGCCGCTTCAAGGCAATCTGCCTCTCCACCACGGGCCTGCCCAAGCCTGTCGGGTTTTAAGGCGCCTAGTTGGCAATTGCCCCAATGTGCTGATCGACAAACCCGGCCATCGCACGCAGCGTTTCGATCCGTGTATCGCCATCAGAGAGCCAGTGATCCTCACCTTTCAACTCGACGAGAGTCACATCCTTGCCAGCTTTCTCGAGCGCTCGCTTCATGATCTCGCTCTGCTTAATTGGCACAACTGTATCATCCTTGCCGTGGATCATCAGAACTGGCGCCTGAAAGCGATCTGCAGACCGCGCAGGAGAAATTGAGTTCAACTTCTCGCGCTCGTCATCCAGATGGCCGACATTTTCCTGCCAGTAATCGATCACCCAATGGTCGCGCCCATAGTCCCATTTCACATTCCTCAGGAAAGGGCGCAGATCGGTCACTGGCGCAATCGCCACGACGCAGCTGTACAGTTCCGGCGTGAATGCCCCGCCTGCCAGCGCCGCATATCCTCCATAACTGGCTCCCACGATGCAGACACGGTCCGGATCAGCCAATCCCTGCTCTACCAGCGCATTCAGGCCATCGGTTATATCATCCTGCATCTTGCCGCCCCATTCGCCTTTTCCAAGGTCTTCATGCTCCGAAGAATACCCGGTCGATCCACGGAAATTAGGTTGCAGGACGAGATAGCCGCGATTGGCAAAATACTGCGCCATCCAGTCAAACGTCACCCGGTCATGGGATGCCGGACCGCCATGCGGCATGACAATAAGCGGTAGCGTATTGGCAGTGTGGAGGTCGGCGCCGGCGGGCCAGGTCAGGATAGCTGGAATGTTCAGTCCATCACGGGCGGTGTAGTTGACGGCCACCATCTGACTGATCGCCTCGGGAGGAATGTCGGCGCGCTCATCGGCAATCAGCGTCATCTGACCGGTCTCCAGATCCTGCAGGACATAACTACCCGGCGTATCGCTTCCATAAATCAGATACAGCAATTTCGACCAATCATCTGTCCACGAAACAAGATGTACTGCAGCCGTTGAGAACTGGTTCACCAGTCCCGAAACGGCTGCATCCACATCTGGATCAAAAAACGTGTAGGATGGAACCGCTCCGGAATATTTGACACCCACAACGAACCTGTTCCCATCACGGATGACCCGCTCGATCATACCGCCTCTTCCGCCGAGAGTAATCGGCGTCTTGTTGCCGTCGAAATCCAGTTCGTAGACGTTTCCGGATTCCTCGTGTGTTTCGCCGTCGGAAAAGATCAGTGCAGACTTGTCGGACTTGATGCCGGTTACACCCGGCGGCGGCTGCGACGTTTCAAGCTCATAGATCAGCTCCCGGTTTCCGTTCAGGTACGTATAGACCCTGTAAGTGTCGGAACCGTTGTCGTAATCCTCCCGCGCGAGCACGGTGCCGTCCGTATCCACAAACCAGTCGACTGTATCTCCCGTCCCGCTTTTGAAGAGGCGACCTTTGCCCGTCTTCATGTTGACGCGCACGAGGCTGTAGTTCGGGTCAGAGTAGCGGTCTCCCATCCACGCCGGCATGAAGATGTAGCCGGGGTCTGCGTCGTCGCCGACAATCTTTCCAAGCCCACCCTGCGCTGGATAGATATTGTCCGTACCCCGCAACAGAAACTTCAGTTTCTTGGTTTTGAGGTTGTATGAGAAGGCACCGGAATAGTCGAACTCCCCGCGGAATCCGATCACGAATTTCGTTTCGGATGCCCGAATGATGATATTGTCTTCGTCCGCAAACCAAATGCCACGCGTGGCCACATCATCAATCTTGACGTGATACGATTTCTTACGCGTATGAAAATCAAAGGTCACCAGATAATCTGACCCATCACGTCGTTCGGCATAGGCGACACGGTCTCCGCTCGGCGACAAATCCATATAGCGGACAGATGGCAACTCACCATAAGATTCAAGCGGCGGGTGGCTCACATCAGCACTGGCAAAAATCTGTCCAAAACCCAGCCAAGCCGACAGAACGGCCAGAATCAAAACCCGCATATAAAACCCCTCTAAGTGACACATCGCACTATTTATGATGGAGCCGAATGGCAACGCTGGACGCGCCTTTCCCTGAACACACCCCCTTCCGCTGCGCGAGGCGGGCTTGGCATCGGGCGTGCGGCCCCCATGTCTTGGCTGAGCAAGACAAAGGGCCTTGATGTGGCTGAACTCTCCATTCTCGAACTTGGTCGTGTGCGCCAGGGCTTTACCCGCGCGGACGCCCTGAATGATGCCAGACGCGTCGCCCAGCATGCGGAGCAATATGGCTACAAGCGTTTCTGGGTGGCCGAGCACCACAACATGGCGGCGGTCACCACGGCGGCGACCTCCCTCGTCGTGTCGCATATCGCGGCGGGCACGAAAACGATCCGCGTCGGCGCGGGCGGCATCATGCTGCCCAACCATGCGCCCTACATCATCGCCGAACAGTTCGGCACGCTGGAGGCGCTGTATCCGGGTCGGATCGATCTCGGCCTTGGCCGCGCGCCCGGCACGGACCAGATGACGCTGCGCGCCTTGCGGCGGGACGTGAACAGCGCCGACCGCTTCCCGCAGGACGTGCTGGAATTGCAAGCCTGGCTCGGCCCGGTCGAAGACGGCCAGAAGATCGAAGCCGTGCCGGGCTCGAACTCCAATGTGCCACTCTGGATTCTGGGCTCCAGCCTGTTCGGGGCCCAGGTTGCAGCCGCCTATGGCATGCCTTACGGGTTTGCATCGCATTTTGCACCGCAGGCATTGGATGACGCGCTCGCCACATATCGCGCCAATTTCCAGCCCTCAACTCAGCTTGAAAAGCCTTATGCGCTGATCGGCGTGAACATCATCGCCGCGGAAACGACTGAAGAAGCGAAATATCTCGCTACATCTCAGCAAATGTCATTTGCCAATCTGGTGCGCGGCGAGCGGAAGCTTACCCAGCCACCGATTGACGACATCGACACCTATTGGACACCGGAAGAGAAACTCCGCGCCCAGCATATGCTGAATTTCAGCATCATAGGGGACCGTGACGAGATTAAACGCGGTGTCGACGCGCTGCTCGAACGCACGAATGCCGACGAGTTGATGATCGTCTCGGACATGTATGATGTCGACAAGCGCCTGCGCTCATTCGAGATTATCGCGGATGTCGTTAAAAATTGATCCGTCAGCCTGTCCGGCCTGAATCAGGACGGGCGCTTGATCACATTGTCATCGTCCAGCAGCACGACATTCGGCGCATGCTGGCGAGCCTTGTCAGCGTCTACGCCCGCAAAGGCCGCGATGATGACTTTATCGCCGACGGCGAAATGACGGGCTGCGGCGCCGTTGACACCAATCGTCTTGGAGCCGCGCGGCGCTTCGAGTGCGTAGGTCTGAATGCGGGCGCCATTGGTCACGTTCCAGATATCCACACGCTCATTCGGCAGAATGCCGGATGCGTCCAGCAGATCCTGGTCGATCGAGACCGAACCTTCATAGTGAAGGTCACACTGCGTAACGGTTGCAGAATGAAGCTTGGCTTTCAGCATATTGAGCAGCAAGGACGTACCCTCCGGAATTATGATGAGCGCTGTTTTTGCTCATATTGAGCATATAGGTGGGCCTGCCCCCTCGCGCAAGGGCGCTTATTGCATTGCAGCAAATATGAGTAAAGACGGATTGGCCGCTACAGGCTTCACCTTTGCGCGAGGTCAATCATGTGCCCGCTCACATTCCCCTATCGCTGGATTTTACCTGTAAACCGCTCGCCTTCCACGAAACCCTCTGTTAACTATCGGTAAGGCCGGGGAGAGCTTCTAAGGGGACCAACACCATGAAACAGACGTCAGCAGCAGTCCTGGCCGCATCGCTCATCGTGGCCGGGTGCGCCTCCAGTCCGACGTCCGGCTCCTCTTCGCCGCCATCCACCTCGCCCACCAGCCCTTCGGGACCCGTTCGCGGAATCCCGAACCCGAATGACAATGATTTCCTTGGCGACCCTACCCCGACCGTTAATCGGCATACCGGTCGCGCGAGCAGCGGCGCTGTACCGGCCAAGGACTACCTGCCCTATATCGACGTCGCGATTGATGAGGCGGCCGTCTATTCCGAGTTCGGGGACATGCTGCAGGACAGGTACACTCGAATACAGATCGTGACGCTGAAACCGGACGCCTACGACATGGATGGTGTGACATCCGGCGTGCGCAGCCAGGAAACCGAAAGCCGCAATTACGACAAGGAAAGCCGCAACTGGATTTCCCGCATGATGTCCTCGCGGAGCATCACCCGCACACTGATCGCTGAGTTTGACGTGGCGAAGCCGGATATCACCGCAACCAATGCGCTCTTCTCGTCCACATTTTCTTCCAACAATCGCGAGGGGGAAAGCTGGACGACGAATGAAAGCCTCTCGGTCTATGCAACCCCCTATTTCAAGGTTGGTCCGAACACGACGATTGAAGCCCGCTTTCGTCTTCAACTGTCGGACGAGAAGGAATCGTCCGCCAGTGCCAATGTCATGGGCGCATTGACGACGGCCGCGAACCTGATCGCACCGACATCCACGCTGGTGACCTATTTCAACGCGCCACTGATGCAGGAGGCCTCGACCTTCCTGAACACCTCCACCAGCACATTGTTCGGCCAATCCATTACCGAGCAATCCGTCAGCGCCTTCTCCGTAAAGTCGTGGACGGACAAACCCATCCTTGTCGTGTCCGCCCAGATGCCAGATGCGAACGATATCAAGGATACACGCAAGAAGGGCGCGATCGGCCAATGGGCCGTCTATCTCGACCAGCCCATCCCGTCGATCTTTACAGCTGGCGTGTCCGATGCCGGGTATCCGGATTATACTGGCGTGACGTCAGGCGACATTCTCGCCTTTGATGTGGGAGAGGATCTGACGGTGTATGATTACATCTTCTCCCGGCTCGATCTCGCTGACCGCATCTCCTATCTGAATGACACGGCAGACCCGGATGTTGCCGGATTGATCTGCAACCGGATCGAGCGCGGCCTGTCCGAAATCGGTTTCACGTCCTACGACGCGGCCGCTGCTGTGTGGGCCGCATCCGTCTCAGACCAATTCAATGGCAGCGCAAAGGCAGCCTTCCAGGGCGAAAACACCTGCGAAGCGATGATCCGCTGGCACGCGCTCGGCGGCTGAACCGGAACAAATCGGCCCGGGCCACGTCAATAGAGGCGAATATCCCTTCAGGAGCGCCTCATGCCAACATCCGTCAAAATTCTGCACACCGAACCCGTCACGCACGATGTGCGTCGCTACCGTGTTGAGAAACCCGACGGATTCCAGTTCGAGCCCGGTCAGGCAACCGAAATTGCGTTGGACAAGGATGGCTGGCGGGACGAAACGCGCCCCTTCACATTCACCGCCCTGCCCGATGCGGACACGCTCGAATTCACCATCAAATCCTACCACGATCATGACGGTGTCACGCACGAGCTATGGTCGATGCAAGCAGGAGACGCCCTCCTGCTGGACGAAGCGTGGGGTACGATCACTTACAAGGGCCCCGGCGTCTTCATTGCAGGCGGCGCGGGCGTCACACCCTTCATCGCCATCTTGCGAAAGCTCGCCGCCGACGGAAAGCTGAACGGGCACACCCTGATCGCCTCTCACAAGGCCGAGAAGGATATTATCCTGCGTGAAGAATTCGAGGCGATGGACGGGCTCGACTGCATCTGGACAGTCACGGGCCAGGACGGCTCGCCGCTTGATCGCGGGAAGATCGACAAGGGTTTCCTCCAACACCATGTCCGAGACTTTGACCAGCAATTCTATGTCTGCGGCCCCGACAAAATGATCGACGACATCAAGAGCACGCTGAAAGACCTGGGCGCGGACGCAGACGGCATTACATTCGAGGAATAGGACCTCGCTTAGCGATACTGACAAGGCCGTGAAGTTGAGACCCGTCTTCCGGAATGCCAGAACCTCTTCATGCACCACGTCCTGATCATCAATGGGCACCAGCCCTTTCCAACGTCTTCCGGATCACTCAACGCGGCATTTGTCGAGCGCGCGAAAAGGCTGTTCGAAGACTCAGGCTGGATTGTTCGGTCCAGGCGTGTTGCCGATGGATGGGACACGGAAGAAGAAGTCCGAAACCAGCTTTGGGCCGATGCCATCCTGTTCCAGTTTCCTTTGAATTCCATGGGCCTTCCCTGGCCGCTGAAGCGCTATCTCGATGAAGTGTACACGGCCGGCATGGACGGACGCCTGTCGAAGGGCGACGGACGAAGCCGAAAAGACCCCTCCCGTCAGTATGGCAGTGGCGGTCGGATGACCGAGACACGCTACATGCTGTCACTGACCCTGAATGCGCCCGGGTCCGCCTTCAATAATCCTGAACAGGTCTTCTTCGAAGGTCGGTCAGTCGAAGAGCTGCTCTGGCCAATCCATTTGAATTTCCGCTTTTTCGGGATGCAAGCCCGCCCCAGCTTTGCTGCGCACGACGTGTCAAAGGCACCCAACATCGAAGCCGATTTCGAACGGTTCGATGATCATTTGAAACAAGCGTTTTCGCCGGGCGGATCAGCCGCCTGAGGACAGGAAGTGCGCCACCACACGCCGTTTATGCGGCGCGTCCCTGTGTTCGAACAGGTAAATACCCTGCCAGGTGCCAAGGGCCATGCGTCCGCCCGTCACCGGAATCGAGAGCGACGTTTGTGTCAGGGCTGCCTTGATATGGGCGGGCATGTCGTCCGGTCCCTCGGTGCGGTGCACAAGGTAACTCATCGACGGGTCATTCGCATGCGGCACGAGCCGCCGGAAGAATGCCTGTAAATCACGCTGCACATCGGGATCTGCGTTTTCCTGAATGACGAGCGAGCAGGATGTGTGCTGGCAGAACAGGGTCAGCAAGCCGTCGCCTGCCCCTGCCACAAACTCCGCGGCATCGCGTGTAAATTCGTAAAGGCCGGAACCCCGGCTCTGAATGGTGAGTTGTGTCTGCATGCCTTCCGGATATCGCGCCCGACCCGGAGGATCAATCGCGACGTGAATTTGCAGGATGACGGGGTTTGGCGCAGCCTGTATCCAGATAGTAACGATAGTTGGATCAGCTCGGAGGTGGGACATGCGCTGGAAAGATGGACGTCGCGGCGGGAACGTTGAAGACAGGCGCGGCATGAGCGGCGGCAAGCTGGCCGGTGGCGGCATCGGTTTCGTGCTCATCGCCCTGGTTGTCTCCTATTTTCTCGGAATTGACCCACAGCCGCTCCTCGAAGCCGGAAGCGGCATGTCCAGCCAGCAGCAAACCGGCGATGTCGGCACACCGGAAGATGAGGCCGGCCAGTTCGTGGATGTTGTCGGCACCAATGTGAACGATGTCTGGGCGAACCTCTATGATGGCTACAAGAAGCCAAATGTCGTGATCTATTCCCAGGGCACGGGCACGGGCTGCGGCTATGGTCAGGCCGCGATGGGCCCCTTCTACTGCCCCGCTGACCAGACCATCTATCTGGACCTGTCTTTCTGGCAGCAGATGGAGACCCAGCTTGGCGCATCCGGCGCAGACTTCGCCCGCGCCTATGTCATCGCGCATGAGTTTGGTCATCACGTTCAGACCCTTACGGGTACGTCCCAGCAAGTGCGCCAGGCGCAACAGCGCGCCGGCAGCCAGGCAGAAGCGAACAAGTATTCTGTCGCACTGGAACTGCAGGCAGACTGCTATGCAGGCGTGTGGGCCGCCCATGCCGCCACGGCATCAAATGGAAGGGTTGCGCTGGAGCGCGGCGACATGGAAGAAGGACTGAAAACAGCCAATGCCATTGGCGACGACATGCTGCAGAAGCGTTCTCAGGGTCGCGTCACCCCAGAAGCGTTCACGCACGGCTCTGCCGAACAGCGCATGGAGTGGCTGAGCCGAGGCTATCAGACCGGCGATCCACGCCAGTGTGACACATTCAACTGAGCCCACCCGTTTCGGCGGAGGGCCGAGACAGGAAGGGAGACGCCGCGATGACCGACGGCAAGCCATTGGGATTTGACACCCAGCAAATTCACGCCGGAGCAAACCCGGATCCGGCCACCGGCGCCCGCCAGGTGCCGATCTACCAGACGACCGCCTATGTGTTCCGCGACGCGGACCATGCCGCCGCGCTCTTCGGCCTTCAGGAAGTTGGCTACATCTATTCCCGTCTTACCAACCCGACGGTTGGCGCGCTTGGCGACCGGATCGCCGCGCTCGAAGGCGGCGCTGGCGCAGTCTGCTGCTCCTCTGGGCACGCGGCCCAGATCATGGCGCTGTTCCCACTGATGGCGCCGGGCCGCAACATCGTCGCCTCCACCCGCCTCTATGGCGGAACGATCACCCAGTTCAGCCAGACCTTCAAACGCTTCGGCTGGTCCGCCACCTTTGTGGACTTTGACGATCTCGACGCCGTGAAGGCTGCGATCAATGACGACACGCGGGCCATCTTCTGTGAGACCATCGCCAATCCCGGCGGCTACATCACTGATCTGGACGCAATTGCCGAAATCGCCGACGGCGCAGGCATCCCGCTGATCGTCGACAATACGACAGCCACGCCTTATCTCTGCCGCCCGATCGAACATGGCGCGACGCTTGTTGTTCACTCTCTGACGAAATACATGACCGGCAATGGCACGGTGACCGGCGGGGCGATTGTCGATTCCGGAAAATTCGACTGGTCCGCCTCTGACAAGTTCCCGTCTCTGTCGCAACCGGAACCGGCCTATCACGGCCTGAATTTCCACGAGACGTTCGGCCCGGCGGCCTTCACCTTCCACGGCATCGCCATCGGCCTGCGCGACCTTGGCATGACGCTGAACCCGCAAGCTGCGCACTATACGTTGATGGGCATCGAAACGCTCTCCATGCGGATGGAAAAGCATGTCGCAAATGCGAAGAAGATTGCCGCCTGGCTGGAAGGCCATGACGCTGTGGCAGGCGTCACCTATGCCGGGCTGGCCTCCTCACCCTACAAAGATCGCGTGCCGAAGATCTGCCCGAAAGGCGCAGGGGCTCTGTTCACCGTCCAGCTGAAGGACGGTTATGAGGGCTGCACGAAATTTGTCGGCAATCTTCAGTTGTTCAGCCACGTGGCGAACCTTGGCGACGCGCGCAGCCTGGTCATCCACCCAGCCTCGACCACGCACCGCCAGCTGACACAGGCCCAGCAGATCGCCGCGGGCGCCGCCCCTGACACGGTCCGCCTCTCCATCGGCATCGAAGACGCCGACGATTTGATCGCAGATCTGGATCAGGCGCTGAAGGCTTAGACGCCTCACAAAACACAAAAAAGGCGGCCTCGACGGGCCGCCTTTTTCATGTTCGGCACACTTCTGCTCTTAAGTATCCAGGAAGCTCCGCAGTTTGCGGCTGCGGCTCGGATGCTTCAGCTTGCGGAGCGCTTTGGCTTCGATCTGACGGATACGCTCGCGGGTCACGCTGAACTGCTGGCCGACTTCTTCCAGCGTGTGGTCGGTATTCATACCAATACCGAACCGCATGCGCAGCACACGTTCTTCACGCGGGGTGAGCGAGGCGAGCACGCGCGTCGTTGTTTCGCGCAGGTTTGACTGGATCGCGGCGTCGACGGGCAGAAGCGCCATCTTATCCTCAATGAAGTCGCCAAGGTTTGAATCCTCGTCGTCGCCAATTGGCGTCTCCAGGGAGATCGGCTCTTTCGCGATCTTCAGAACCTTGCGGATCTTCTCCAGCGGCAGGCCCAGCTTCTCGGCGAGCTCCTCCGGGGTCGGCTCGCGGCCAATCTCGTGCAGCATCTGGCGCTGGGTACGGATGATCTTGTTGATCGTCTCTATCATGTGCACCGGGATACGGATCGTGCGCGCCTGGTCCGCAATGGACCGGGTGATCGCCTGACGGATCCACCAGGTCGCATAGGTCGAGAATTTGTAACCGCGGCGATATTCGAACTTATCCACCGCCTTCATCAGGCCGATATTGCCTTCCTGAATCAGGTCGAGGAATTGCAGGCCGCGATTGGTGTACTTCTTCGCGATGGAAATCACGAGGCGGAGGTTCGCCTCAACCATTTCCTTCTTCGCGATACGGGCCTCACGCTCGCCCTTCTGCACCGTCTGGACGATGCGGCGGAAATCATCAATCGGAATACCGATTTCCTGGGCAATCTCGGAGATATTGTCCCGGCTCTCGGTGATCTCGGCTTCCTTGCCCTCGGCAAAGCGTTTCCACTTGGCAGACAGGCCTTTGACCTGGTCCAGCCAGTCGGGCTCCAGCTCGCGGCCGAAATAGTTTTCGAGGAATTCCTTGCGCGGCACGCCATAGGCATCGCCCATGCGCATCAGCTTGCCTTCCATGCCCATCAGCTTCTTGTTGATGGCATAGAGCTGTTCGACCAACGCTTCGATCCGGGCATTGTTGATGTGGATCGTTTTCAGGTTTTCGACGATGGAATTGGAAAGCTCGTCATACTCTTCCTGCGCCTTCGGCGTCAGGTCCTTGCCTTCCAGCCGGCGGGTAACGAGCTTGTCCTGCAGCTTGCGATACTTCGCAAAGTCGTCAGCAATCTCGTCCAGCTTGGCCAGAACGCCATCGCGCAGCTCGGCCTCCATGGCGGACATGGACATTGCCGCAGCATCATCCTCATCCTCGTCATCATCGTCTGAGGAGTCTTCGCCTTCGGCTTTCGCTTCGTCGGCTTCGTCTTCCTCTTCCTTGGGCTTGGGCTCAGGCGGCGGGTTTTCCGCGCCATAGGTCGCCTCAAGATCGATCAGGTCACGCAGCAGGATCCGCTCATTCACGAGCTCGTCGCGCCACACCATCATGGCTTCGAAGGTCAGCGGGCTTTCGCACAGGCCGCGGATCATCGCGTCGCGGCCAGCCTCGATGCGCTTGGCAATGGCGATCTCGCCTTCGCGGGACAGCAATTCCACCGCGCCCATCTCGCGCAGGTACATGCGCACCGGGTCATCGGTCCGGTCAGAACCGCGGGCGTTGCCTTTCTTGGCCACGACCTTCTTGTCTTCGATCTTGGTGAGCGCCTTGCCCTCGGCTTCGGCCTCTTCCTCGTTCTCGACCACGGCGATGCCCATTTCGGAAATCTGGGACATCACGTCCTCGATCTGGTCCGAGGTCATCTCGTCATTGGGGAGAAGGGCATTGATTTCATCATGCGTGATGAAGCCGCGCTTCTGAGCGCGTTTCAGGACCTTCTTGACGTCTGTCGCACTGAAGTCGACCAGGCCGTTTTCATTGTCCTTGTCGTCTTCACGGTCGCCGTCACCTGAGACGTTCTTTTTCTTGGTGGCTGTTGCCATTCAATTCTCTCCTGTGAGGAACCGGCTGCGCCTGCCGGAACCCTCCCGAAATATTGCCTGCCCTGTTAGCTTTCGCTGACTGATCCTGCTGCCTTGTTCATGCGGCCCCGTGGGGCCGTTCGGTTCTCAACGGGCCTGAGACGCCTGTGCCATACCGGTGACAACAGGGTCGATCCATCGCACGCAGCATCTTTCATGCCACGGTCAGAACCAGCCGCGTGTGAACGTCCGTCTACCATGTGGTGCTCGGTGGCCTTGGGCCAGTCCTTTGCCTCGGGTTCTTTGACCGCGTTCAGAGGCGTCTTTGGATCGTCGTTGAGCAATTTGGCAGCGCGCATGTTCCCAGGTTACGATAAATGGGCACGGAATGCGTTGCGGTCAATAGGTTTTCCTGCGTTTCGGTCCGGATTGCCTACTCGTTGGACCCATCCTGCTTGAACCAGGGGTTTTTCTCTTCGAACTGTTTCCAGAAATCGCCGATATTGGCCTTGCCCATCGCCTTTTCCTGCTGGTCGACCAGCACCCGCTCCTCATGCGCCTTGCGCCGCTCTGCCACCAGTCGCCGCTTCAGTTTCAGGCGGCGCACCTCGTCGTCCGCAGATGGGGCCGTGTCGACGGGAATGAAGACCTCGATGGCAGCCTTCCAGGACTTGTAGGCTGGCTCGTCTGTGCGAATACGAGAAATGCGGGTCATGTCGATCTGCGACAGCTCATGCTCATGCCCCTCGCGCACCAGCAGGTCACACACGGCCTGCAGGCTGAGCTCCTCATCCTCGATCAGGAAGTCGACAATCACGTCGCGCAGCCGGTTCGACATCGGATTGCGGAAATCGGCTGCAATCAGGATCTCCTCCATGCCGGACAGGATGGCAGGGCTCATCACCGCCTGCATCAGCAGAAGCACGCCGGGGTTTTGGCGGCCGCCCTTATTTGCCTGAATGCCAGGCTGCGATCCAAAGGCCGGCGCGCCGCCCTGCCCCCGGCCACCGGGCTTGCCCTTGGTAAATCCATTCTGCCGCTTGGCTTGGCGCAGCTGCCAGAAATGGTCTCGCATCCGCGATTTCAGATCGCGCTCATAGGCCGCCTTCACGCCAGGATGCTTGATCTGTGCCGCTGCCTGCATCAGGCGCGCCTCCAGTCCCGCCTGACGCTCCGGCGTGTCCAGCGGCTCCGCATCGCGCTCGCGCAGCCAGAGCAGTTCTGACAATGGAATGCGCGCCTCCAGCGCTTCGCCCATCGCCACGGGCCCGCGTTCACGGATCAGGTCGTCCGGATCCATGCCATCCGGCAGCAGCACGAAAAACAATGACCGCCCCGGCTCGACATGCGGCAGCGCCCGATCCACCGCGCGATAGGCTGCGCCAAGCCCCGCCCGGTCGCCATCAAAACACAGGACGGGCTCCGGACCGGCGCGCCAGAGCAGGCTGATCTGCTCCTCGGTCAGCGCCGTGCCGAGCGGGGCAACCGCCTGTCCGAAACCGGCTTCGGTCAATGCGATGGCGTCCATATAACCTTCGCAGACAATCAGGCCGCCGCCCTCGCCATGCCCCAGAGCTTCACGGGCAGCCTTGTAGCGGTAGAGCACGCGGGATTTGTGGAATAGCGGCGTATCGCCAGAATTCAGGTATTTCGGCTTCGCATCCGGCGTCAGCGCACGGCCACCAAAGGCGATGATCCCGCCCCGGCTATCCGGAATGGGGAACATCAGGCGCCCCCGGAATGCGTCATAGGGCTCACCGCCGCGATCACTTTCCTTGGTCAGGCCCGCTTCAAGAATCTCGGCCTGTGTGAAGCCTTCGGCCTTCAAGTGTGCGCTTGTCTTGCGCCAATCATCCGGCGCATAGCCCAGCCGGTGACGCTTCCAGGCGGCAGGCTTCAACCCGCGCCCTTCAAGATATTCCCGCGCGCCGGCACCTTCAGAGGATTGCAGCCTCTCTTCGAAATAGGCCGCCGCCGCCTCGCAGACCTCCTGCAGGCGCTTGCGATGATCATAGGCTTCGGCAGCGCGCGGATCTGCCCTGGGCAGTTCCATGCCGGCTTCCTCGGCCAGCTTCTCGACCGCCTCCATGAAGGACAGGCGCTCAGTTTCCATCACGAAGCTGATAACGTCGCCGCCCATGCCGGACGAGAAGCATTTGAAGATGCGCTTCTGGTCGTTGACGTAAAAGCTTGGCGTCTTCTCTGCGGTGAATGGCGACAGGCCGACCCATTCCTTGCCCTTTTTTGTCAGCTTCACCTTGCGGCCGATCACGTCCGAAGGCCGGATACGGGCCTTCAGCTCATCAACAAAACCATCAGGGATGCGGACAGTCGAACTCATGGTTTGGCAGTTTACCTTCATTGGCGCGGCGGGGAAACGCTCTCGCCCAGATGTGTCGGTGGAAAAACAGAAAAAGGGCCCCGCGCCAGCAGGGCCCTCTTCTTTGATCAAATGTCAGATCAATTAGTCGATGTCAGCGGTAAAGCTCATCGCGTTGGTAAATTCTTCCTCAGACAGGTCGATCATCATTTCACCATCGCTGTCGCCTTGCGACACGACGATCTTCGCCGGGTTGATCAGGAAGCGCTCATCCGTGACAGCATCGACGATGCCGTTCGAAACCACGGCGTACTTGGCCGTACCATCCGTCTTCATGATCATGTCCGTCACGCGAACATCCTTGTCATTGAAGCCGAGGCGGACATTCGTACCGGTCAGCTCGGACGCGAGACGATAATCGTTCAGACCTTCCTGTTCGAACTCCTGCAGATCGTCCAGCATGTCCTCTGTCAGGTCCATGCGGGCTTCAGGCTCGCCTTCCTCGTCAAACCAGATCTCGGCCTGATCAAAAGAAACCGTGTGGAGATCGCCGGCAAATCCATCGCGGATGACCAGCATTGGCTGCATGTTGCCTGACGCCAGAAGCACGTCTTCAACTTCGCCAACTTCCTCGCCATTGGCATCAGTGACGTCTTCACCGATCAGCTCAGATGTCAGGAATTCGTCGGAGGCGAGCACGTAATCGTCACGCTCGATCTCAGCCTGGTCTGCATCGCCCATAGCGACCCGCGTATCGACATCGAAATCGTCCTCGGTTGCGTCGCCGCTCGCATATTCAGCGTCATAAGCCGCTGTTTCGGTCATCACAGCCGAGTCATTGTCAGCGGTTTTCGTGTGGGTTTCAGCACCGGAACACGCTGCAGCACCCAGCATCAGGGCAGCAGCACTCGTAGTCGGAAAAAGCCGTTTCATTTCAAAGTCCTTTCGTTGTCTATCAACACACAACAAACGGACCGCTCCCGGCCTTAGTTCCAACCTTTCGCAGAATTAACCAGCTCTGTACGGCTTATTTCGCCGCTTCCTTGTTTGCCGTGAGCGCCTTGCGCATCACCTTTCCGGCGGGGCCGGATTCGATCTTGCCGGGATAACGCTCTTTCAGCGCAGACATGCAGCGGCCAATGTCCTTCAGCTTGGTCGCGCCAAGATCCTCGACCACTTCTTCCACGGCGGCTTCCAGCGCCTTGGTGCACAATGGCTCCGGCAGGAATTTCCGGATGATCTCGATTTCTTCGCGCTCGCGCATCGCATCTTCAATGCGGCAGGCTTCATCATGCTCGCGCGCGGCTGTTTCACGCTGGGCAATCATGGTTTCCAGCACGTTGCGCACATCGGCGTCCGGGCAACCCTCGGTGTCGCCGCGCCCACGCGCGCAGACATCCCTGTCCCGAATGGCAGCGTCGATGAGACGAAGCGTGGACAAACGGGTCGTGCACCCTTCGTCCTTCTCACGTTCCGCATTCAGCGCCTGCGCAACACGAGCCTTCAAGGTCATCATGTCAGATTTGTCTTCGTGGCCCATTCAAAATACGCCTTTCACACCAACAACGTCTTACTATGCTTGACGTTGCGGGGACTCAGTCCCATTACCCGGAAAATATGTCGTCAGAAGGTATTAACCGTCTGACAATGATCCCGGAAGGCAAGCCAAATATGTCCGAACAGAGCAAAAAGCAAGCCAGCACAACCGCCACGGGAGCCATCGCCTTGTCTGATGGCACTATTTTCCTGGGGACAGGCGCAGGCGCCGAAGGTGTTCATGTGGGTGAACTCTGCTTCAACACCGCGATCACAGGTTATCAGGAGATCCTGACAGACCCCTCCTACTCCTCCCAAATCGTGCTGTTCACCTTCCCGCACATCGGCAATGTGGGCTCAAACCCTGACGATCATGAGGAATCCTCGGCGCCGGGCGCAAATGGCGCTTGCGGCACGATCTTCCGCGAACCCATCACACCGGCTTCCAATTGGCGTTCCGGCGAGGAATTCGGCGACTGGCTGGCCCGCCGCAACATCGTGGCCCTGTCCGGCGTCGACACGCGCGCCATCACTCGCCTCGTACGCGAGCAAGGCATGCAGAAGGCAGCGATCTGCAACAAGCCAGACGGCAATATCGATCTTGATGCTCTGGTTGAAGCCGCTCGCGGCTGGCAAGGGCTGGAGACAGCCGATCTGGCGGCCGATGTCGACACCGACACACCTTTTGAAAACGCTCAGCGCCTCTGGCAAGTAGCCGGCGGTTTCAGCGACATGGAAAACGCCGACCATCACGTCGTGGTCGTGGATTTCGGCGTGAAGAAGAACATCCTGCGCAACCTCGCCCAGGTCGGCATCCGCACCAGCGTCGTGAATGGCGATGCCACCGCCGAAGAGATCTTCGCCCTGAACCCTGATGGCGTGGTCTTCTCGAACGGCCCCGGCGATCCGGCGGCCACCATCGCGCGTTCCGGCGACATGATCCGCGCCGTCATCGACAAGGGCCTGCCGATCCTCGGCATCTGTCTTGGCCACCAATTGCTGGCCCTGTCGCTGGGCGCGAAGACCATGAAAATGGCGCAAGGCCATCATGGCGCGAACCACCCGGTAAAAGACCTGGCGACCGGCAAGGTCGAGATCGTGTCCATGAATCACGGCTTTACAGTTGATCCGTCGACGCTTCCGGCAGGCGTGGAAGAAAGCCATCGCTCGCTGTTCGACGGCACGAATTCCGGCCTCGCCGTGAAAGACCGCCCGATCATCTCCGTGCAGCATCACCCGGAGGCGAGCCCCGGCCCGCAGGACAGCTTCTACCTGTTCCAGCGCTTTGCGGACCTGATGGCGGCGCACAAGGCCTGATCCGGCCAACGCGCTCCCGACAATTGACCCACCGATGATCGCCCCTCCTCCCCTCCCGGGTGACAACCGTATCGGCTGCGTGGTGGATGACCTCGCCGACAAAGGCTGGTCATGGCAGCCCGGCCTGCTGCCGGACACCTTGTTGCGGGCCCTGCGCGAAGAGATCGAGACGCTGGATGCGGAGGCCGCGCTGGCGCCTGCCGGTATTGGCCGCGACGATGCCTTTCAGGTCGACCGCTCCATTCGCAAGACCCGCATTACCTGGCTGGACGATTCAAGCGATGCGCAGCGCGCCTTCTCGGCCTGGGCCGAAACCTGGCGACAGGCGCTCAATCGCCATCTGATGCTGGGCCTGTTCGAATTCGAAGCCTGTTTCGCCGTCTATCCGGAAGGCGGCTTCTATGATCGCCATCTCGACAGTTTTGAAGGCGCGCGAAACCGTATCGTGTCGCTGGTTGTCTATCTCAATGACACATGGGACGCAGCCGATGGCGGCGCCCTGCTCGTCTGGCCGGAAGGGGCAAGCGAAGACGCGCCGCATGTCGCCACGCTCGTGCCGGAAGGCGGCGGGGTCGTGATGATGCTATCAGAGACAATCCCTCACGCCGTGCAGCGCACCGAGCGCCTGCGCTACGCGATTGCGGGCTGGTGGCGCGTCAATCCCGCGACCGATGGCATACCGATCCCGATATCGTAAGCGACAGACTATTTCATCTGGCGCAGCATGCTATCCAGCGCGCAGCAAATCGAATCCACGGTAACGCCGTCTATGTTGCGGGCAAGCGCCAGGCCTGCCCCGTGCAACGCCCCCTGCACAATAACGGAAAGCGTTGAAGCGCGGTCGTCGGCGATCAACCCGCGCTGAACGAGATACCCGATCGCCGAGCGCACGACTTCTCGTCCGACATCTCTCTCATTCGACATCCATTCCGTCATGCCGAGCACACCCCGCCCTTCAATCAGGACAATGCGCTGGAAATCCGGCCGCGTGGTCCATTCCAGATAGCGACGGCACCCTGCCAGGATCGCCTGGTAGGGATCGTCCGGAGACCGGTTGGCAAGCGCAGCTTTCTGCGTATCCCTCGCCATGTCGGTCTGCAGATTGGTCCAGACTTCAAGATACAGGGCCTGCTTGTTCTCGAAATAGTGGAACAGCGCCCCTTTCGTAATTCCGGCATCAGCGACGATGCTGGACAGGCTCGCGTCGAATCCCTCCGAGGCAAAGCGCTGCCGGGCCGCTTCCAGGATGGCGGCGCGCGTTTCGGGAGCATTTCTCGTTCTTGATCTGGGCATATTAGCTTTGCGGTTGTCGAGCTAACATACCAGTGGTATGTAAAAACACCAATGTGGAGGTTCAGAAGCACTGAGTTTCTGGATCGGTACCACCATCAAGACACCAGGCTGGGTGGCATACCGATACTGCATTGCCAAAGTGGGACGCGGGACGATTGTGGAGACAGACACCCTGTCTGGCTCCATGATCGTCTTTTCCATTTCAGGCTTTCTTGCACACAAACATGGCCATTTGGACAAAAGGGCCCACCGTGATGGCAGGCCCTTTCCGGATAGAATTGGGTGTCGCCTATTCGGCGGATGTGAACGTCACTTCAGCTGTCAGGGCATCTTCATCGCTCACGAAGCCAGGCTGGCCGGCACCAATTGAGAGAATTGCCGTGCTGCCTTCTGGCGTCACCGGATTGCCGTCGGTGTCGTAATAGCCGATCCGGTCTGGCGAGAGATCGAACTGAATCTCCGCGCTCTCGCCCGGTGCCAGCTCCACCACGTCAAAGGCGACCAGTTCAATGCGCGGTACACCCTCATGCGCGCGGTCCTGATGCTGGATGTAGGCCTGCACCACTTCCTTGCCCGCCATGTCGCCGGAATTCGTCACCGTTGCGCTGACCGTCAGCGGCTCGGACGCATCATGCGTGTCCGGCACCGACAAGCCACCATAGGTGAAGTCGGTGTAGGACAGGCCATGCCCGAACGCGTAGAGCGGCTCACCCTCAAAGTATTTGTAGGTCCGGTTCGCCATCGAATAATCGAGGAAGTCCGGCAAATCGTCGACTGACTTGTAGAACGTTACCGGCAAACGGCCAGACGGCGAGAAATCGCCCCAGAGCAATTCGGCGATTGCCTTGCCGGCCTGCTCGCCCGGATAGAAGGCCTGCACGATGGCCGGCAGGTTCTCATCTTCCCAGTTCAGCGCTATGGCGGAGCCTGAGAAGTTCACCATCACGACCGGCTTGCCCGTGGCGTGGAGTTTCTTCAGCAGCTTTTCCTGGCTTTCCGGCAGCTTGATGTGCGTACGGTCACCACCAAGGAAGCCGTCCAGCTCCACGCCCATCTCCTCGCCTTCCAGATTGGCATCGATGCCGCCGAAGAACAGGATCACATCCGCGCCTTCGGTTGCCGCCAGGGCTTCGGCTTCAAGATCGCGCGAAACATCCGTCCAGTTGAGATAGGCATACTTGTCCAGCTGATCGCGCGGCCAGCCACTGTCGAACTTCAGCACCATGCGGACAGCGTAGGATTCGCCGGCCTGCATCTCGACATTGTCCATCTCGCCGACGGTTTCGCCATTGATGGTCACCTCGGTCCAGCGTGAGGGCTGGAAGCGATAGACACCATCCGTCTCCGGAACGATCACACCTTCCCAGGTTGCGCTGAACTCATCATTCAGACCGCCCGTGCTGGGCGTACGATCCCAGTAGAAATCGATGTTCGATTCGACCTGCTCCAGCGTCGGTGCGCCTTCGAGCTCCTTGTTGTCGTAATAGGCCGCCTTCACGCCGGACACGAGATTGCCATCCGCGTCTTCGTGGAAGAGCACCGATGCTGGCACAGGCTTGTAGTCCGAGTAATTGTCGCCAGCGATGGTAGATCCCACCGCATAGGTGACATTCTCTTCGCCGATCTTTGCCTTGATGCCCTCCAGCGCCGTGACGGGCTGCGTCGGGCGACCATAATAATTGGCAACCAGCGTCCACCAATTGTCGGCATTCGGACCAATCACGGCAACTTTTGTATCCGCTGCAAGGGGCAGAATGCCATCATTCTTCAGCAGGACGAGGGACTGACGCGCAGCATCTGCAGACAAGTTGATGTGCGGCTCACTGGCCACGACCTCGTGCGGTGTCTGCGCCCAGTGCACATCGGCAGGGTCATCATACATGCCAAGGCGGAACAGGGCGGTGTAAAGCCGCTCAACCGACTGGTCGATGGTCGCCTCATCGATCAGGCCTTGCGCCACGGCGTCTGGCAGGGCGTCCATCTTGTTGCCTTCGCCATCACCACAATTGAGGTCCGTGCCCATCTTCACGGCGAGCGCGGCCGCTTCGGCGCGTGTGTTCACATAATCATGTGCCGCATACGGCGCTTCACCCGCTGCATGCTTTTCCTCATCATAGTAGAAGTCACCAATCGCGCCGCAATCAGAGACGACATAGCCGTCAAACTTCAGCTCATCGCGCAACAGGTCGACCATCAGGCGTTCACTGCCACAGGCTGGTGCGCCCCAGACAGCATTGTACGCGCACATGACAGAGCCGACATCGGTCTCATCGAACGCCATCTTGAAGGCCGGCAGATAGGTTTCCCAGAGGTCGGCATCAGATGCGTGATAGTCATCGCGGTGGCGCGACGGCTCCGGCCCGGAATGCACAGCGTAATGCTTCACGGTCGCGATCGCCTTCAGGTATTTCTCGTCATCGCCCTGAATGCCGCTGATGAAATTCACGGCCATGCGGCCTGTCAGGAACGGATCTTCCCCATAGGTCTCCTGTCCCCTGCCCCAGCGCGGATCGCGGAAGATGTTGATGTTCGGAGACCAGAAGGTCAGGCCGCCATACATGGCGTAGACATCTTCAGAGGCGTAATAGTGATGCTTGGCGCGACCCTCATCAGAGATGACGGTGGCCACATCCAGCATCAGGTCTTCATCCCAGGTGGCTGCCATGCCGATGGCCTGTGGGAAAACCGTGGCGTGGCCTGCGCGCGCGACGCCGTGCAGCGCCTCGTTCCACCAATTATACTCATGTATGCCAAGGCGCGGAATGGCAGCGGCCTTGTCATACATCTGGCTGGCTTTTTCCTCCAGCGTCATGCGGCTGACGAGGTCTTTCGCCCGCGCTTCCGGGCTGAGGGAGGCGTCCATATAGGGCGGAATCTGTGGCGTCGCCTCGACCGGCGCTTCGACAAGGTCTGCCTGGGCTTCCTCGGCCGGGGCCGTCGCGCAGCCCGCAAGCAATGCGACAGAGGCCACAGCACCTAATAGGTTGAATTTGTTGAGTATTCCATGCCGACGCATAGCCATGCCGTTCTCCCTGTGACGTTTCTCACGGGGCGAAATGGATCAAAACGCCCCTTATCGATGCGCATTGTTGCACGCTAACATTTTTTGCGCCAGACGCTTTTTCGAGCTTTTTTCAAGCGGCCTCAAACGGGCTTCAGCGTCTTGGGGTCCAGACCGCCCATGCGGCAGACCTCTTTCCACTCATTCGCCTTCACCGGCTGCACCGACAGGCGGAACGAGGTCACAAGGCTCATATCTTCCAGCTTCGGATTGGCCTTCACATCCTTCAGCTTCACAGGCTTGGGCATGTCGGCCAACGCCTTGACGTGTACGCAGTCCCAGCGCGGATCATCGGTCGTGGAATCCGGCGCGCTCTCGGCGCAGATCTCCACCACGCCAACCACTTCCAGCCCCTTGTTTGAATGATAGAAGAAAGCGCGGTCGCCGATCTTCATGTCGCGCATGAAATTGCGGGCCTGGTAATTGCGGATGCCGTTCCACTCTTCGCCCTCATCGCCCTTGGCCTTTTGCTCGTCCCAGCTCCAGGCGTCGGGTTCGGATTTGAACAGCCAGTATTTCATCGGTCCTGCCTCGTCTTTTCTGTCACATCAGGAACTAACGGGATTCCGGGCAGCGTCCAGTGCTGCGCCGATCAGCCGGTCATACAGCTGCCAGCCCTTGTAGCGATACATGTCAGGATCAACCCGCGCCCACGCATCGGCAAAGGCGTCGATATGGCCCGGCGTGGCCAGCGCGGCCCGCAGCGGATCATTCACCACGCGAATGGTGAACAGCACCGCGCCTGTCTCCGGCATCTTGCGGATCGTCTGGCGCTCCACCCGAAGATGAAGCTGGTCCAGCGCATCCGCCTCGGCCATCTCCGCCGCCATTTCCTTCAGGGGCGCAGAGCTGGGCGTGAACCGCGCCTTGCCCGGCTGGACCGACCAATTGCACCGCTCAAGGATGAAATCCGGGCGCAGGCCGTCAAAGATGCGTGAGATGCGCTTTGCCAGTCCGGGATCGCCGCCGGGCACCGGGCTGTGCAGGCCGCCGAGCGGCTGCTCGAACTTTTCAGACAAGCGCCAATAGGTCGGCGCGCACAGGCTGGCGGCTCTCAATCGCCATAGCCCGTCTTCGCTGCGGATCATCACGCAGAGATCATCTGACACGGTGGAAGATGCCGCCTCCAGCGCCGTGGGCCAGTCATCGCGCGCAGGGCCGGCCACGGCCAGCACGGCCTCCGCCACTTCTGCCATCTCCGCATCCGCATCGCGCGCCGCGAACACGGCATCGCGCTGCTCCCGCATCAGGGCGCGTTTTTCGGTGAGCCATGACCCGGCCTCTGTATCCGGCAGCAACCAGGCTTCCGGCGCGATTGGCTTCAGCCCCGGCGCAATGCCGGGTGGACCATCCAGGAAAGGCAGGTAGGGAGGCTGTCGCACGCCCGTGTTCTACACCGCGACGGCGCTGCCCCAGCTGACAAAGCCAGCAATCTTGGGCGTCGATGGCAGATACATGGTTTCAGCTTCGTCCAGTCGGAACCCCGCCGTCGCCAGCATGGCCTCAGTATCGCGCGTCAGGTGACAGCCGCCCGCCAGGGGCTTCCAGATCGGCTCGATCCGGCGCTGCCATTTCGCGACGCCTTCATCTGGCGCGAGACCGTGTTCAGAGAACAGGATCTTCCCGCCGGGCTTCAGCACACGGCGGACTTCCTTCAGCGCCGCTTCCCAATCCGGGATGGTGCAGAGCACAAAGGTGATCACGACTGTGTCGATCGAATTGTCTTCGAGCGGAATGGATTCCGCGCCGGTCTGGAGAAAGTCAATATGGTGTCCAATGCCAAGGCTGCCAGCGGCTCGCCGCGCCTTGTCCAGCATAACTTCGGATGGCTCCAGCGCGTAAAGATGGTCAATCTTGCTGGCATCATACAGCGCGAAATTCGTGCCGGACCCTGACCCGATCTCCAGAACGCGGCCGCTTGCCTGCGGCACCACCTTCTCACGCTGCTTCATGATCGGCTTCGTCTGGCAAGCGCACGAGACCAGGTGCGGGACAACGTAACGGTCCCACGGGTTCACTGGGAAGACTCCTGCGTCGAGCTGTAACCCGGATAGCGCTGTTTCTGGATCAACACCTTCGTCGCTTCGCTGGGGCGCGCAATCAATGCGTCCTGAGAGATGTTCACCACATACTCGAACCCGTCGCCCATCGGCTGGTAGGTGGCTGAGCCGTATTGCGCATCAATGCCAAACCGCCCGCCCTGCTCCTGTGCCATGCGGTGCACGTCGAAGCCGGGATTGGCGGCCAGCGCGATTCCATTCGTCGTCGCCTCGGTCACCGCTTCCGGCGTGAACCGGCGCGACAGGCGGCCTTCGATGAAGTCGAGGCGGTAGATCGAGTCATAGCCAAGCATATTGGCCATGGGTTTGAACTTGATCACCTGCGCGCCGATTTCGAATTCATTGCCACGCAGGATCGGCTGGGCGCCATTCTCTTCAAGCAGCTTGCGGCCATCCGAGAAGGTCAGGTCCAGCACATAGGCGTTCTCTTCGCCTTCAACGGCTTCAAACTTGATGTTCGCTGCATAGCGTTCCTTGGTCAGGCGCTGATAAGTCTGCAGATTCAAGCCCGCAAAGGCCACGACGCCCGCCAGCGCCAGAAATGCGACCCCGAAGGTCAGCCGGAACGCCCCGGAACCCGCTTTCAGTTTTGCCAGTTTTCCGAAGCCCGCAAACAGCAGCATCAGGCCAATCACGGCCGCGATTGCTGGCAATATCCACCAGATCAGTCCCATTCAACCACACCTCCTGATAACAGGTCCGGATCGGCCCCGCCTTCCACCTGCCAATGACTATAACAGCTTCTTAACGTTTGTTTAGCGCATCGCGCAGCCTTCCGTTCCCTCGCAGTCCCCACCTGACTGAAAGCTGAACATGGTCATTTTTGAAGCAGTCGAAAACGACGCAAAGGAAAGTTCTATTTCCCCTGCCCAGTCCGGATAAATCCTGCTAACGCCCAGAATATGTCATTTCGCGATTTCGTCCTTCTCTTTGCCGTCTGCCTCGTCTGGGGCCTAAATATCGTCTTCACACGCTGGGTCGTCGCCGATGTCGGCGTGCCGCCCATCTTCTTTGCGGCCACGCGTTTTGCAGGCGTCGCCGCGCTACTGGTCATGTTCCTGAGGCCGAAGCCTGAAGACCTGAAAATGCTGTTTCTCATCGCCATGTTCATCGGCGCGGTGCATTTCTCCCTGTTGTTTATCGGCCTGCAGAGCGCAGAGGCGTCCGCAGCGTCCATCACAGGACAGCTCGGCGCGCCCTTCTCGACCCTGATGAGCATGGCGTTCCTTGGCGAAAAGATTGGTTGGCGCAGGGGGCTCGGCATCATGCTGTCCTTTGCGGGCGTCGTGCTGATCGCCTTTGATCCGTCCAGTTTCTCAATCTCGATCGGCCTCATCTACATCGTCGTTGCGGCCTTTGTGGGCTCGGTGGGCGGAATCCTGATGAAGCGGCTCCCCCCGATCAAGGCGCTTCGCCTGCAGGCCTGGGTTGGCCTGTTCAGCTTTGCACCGCTCTTCATCACGTCCGGCCTGCTGGAGACTGGTCAGCTGGAATCCGTTATGCGCGGCGGCTGGCAATTCGGGCTTGCCTGGCTGTTCGCTGTGGTCGGCGTGTCGATCTTCGGGCATGGCGGGTTCTATTCTCTCATCAAGAAGTACGACATATCCCTCCTGACCCCATTGACCCTGATGACGCCAATCTGGGGTGTGGTCTTCGGCATCATCCTGCTGAACGAGCCGATTTCCGCCCGGCTGGTGCTCGGATCGGTCATTTCGCTGAGCGGTGTGCTCGTCATCGCAGTCCGCCAGAACAAGACCCTGCCGGACGCGGCCATTATCAAGAAGCTCGGCTCCGGAGGCAGCTGATGCAGATCGAACACGTCGCCAGCCCGAACTTCAACGAGCGCAAGCACCCGCTCGACATGCTGGTGCTGCACTATACCGGCATGGCGACGGGGGAAGACGCGCTGGAGCGCATGTGCGATTCGAAGGCAGAAGTCTCTGCGCACTACATGGTCTGGGAAGATGGCCGCATCACGCAGCTCGTCGAAGAGGACAAGCGCGCCTGGCATGCAGGCGTCGCCAGCTGGCAGGGACAGCAGGATCTGAACTCCCGCTCCATCGGCATAGAGATCGTCAATGGCGGGCATGATTTCCGCGCGCCGGATGGCGGCCTGCCGCCCTATCCCCGACCGCAGATCCATGCCGTGCTGGATCTCGTCCACGACATTCTCGGCCGCCATGCCATCCCCGCCACGCGCATTCTCGGCCATTCCGACATCGCCCCCCTGCGCAAGCAGGATCCCGGCGAACACTTCCCGTGGGAGCGCCTCGCCCGCGCCGGCATCAGCCTCTGGCCGGATTTCGACGGCACGACGAAGGAGGTCATCGGCAAGGGGCTCGAACGCGGCGCGTCCGGCTCCAGCGTCTGGCGTCTCCAGACCATGCTGTCAGAAATCGGCTATGGCTTCGACGTGACAGACATCTATGGCGAGACCTGCGAGAACGTGGTCACCGCCTTCCAGCGCCGCTGGCTGCCAGAACAAGTCACCGGTCAGGCGGATTTGACCACGCTGCGCCGCATCGGCGTCATTCACGCATTGTTTGCGGCCTGATCAGCTGGCGCATCGAGGTCTTCCTCGTCTAGCTCCGCAATCACCTCTTCCCGTTGCATGCGTGCAGCCCACTCAACCGCCAATGCCGCGCCGAACAAGAGCGATGACACCGAAACCGACAGCCAGATGAAGCCGAGGATGACCGAGGCCAGCGCGCCATAGAATGTGTCGAGCGAACTGAACTTCAGGTAGAGGTGATACCCCCAGGTTGCGACCAGCCAGGCCAGAGCGCCTGCCGCCGCGCCCATCGCCTTGGCCCGGTTGCCGGAGATACGCCCATGCAGGGACAGGGCGATGATCAGGTAAAAGACTGCGAAACAGGCGAGCCCCTTCCCCAGCCACAGCGTTGAGGCAATGTCAGAAATCGTCTGCGCCACATCATAGGCAATGTAACCATCACGCTCGGTGATCAGGGACAGGATCAGCTGCAACGCGCCCAGGATCCAGACGGACAGGATGAGCAGAGCGGTCATCAGGATCGAAACGCCCTGAAAGCGGATAATCCGTGTCCGTCGCTCACTGCCCGCCACCATGCGGATACCGGTGATGGCCGCCTTCGCCCCGGAGCTGGCCGTGTAGAACACGACGATCACTGCCAGCAACGCCCGGAAGGTGACGCCCTGCGGCGTGGACTCATGGATCACGTCGAGATCAGCCTTGCTCAGCGGCGCAACCGCCGACACCAGAACCTGGTCCACCGTATCGCCCAACTGGCGGCTGAGATCCGCCGGCAACAGCGCGAACAGCAAGGTCAGCGTCAGATAGACAATCGGAAAGATGGAGAACAGCGCGTAAAAGCTGATGCCCCCGGTCACGATCCGCACTTCCGGCTTGGACAGGCGGACAATGGCGCACCAGAGCGGCGCAAACACCCAATGCCGGATCGGCGCGGGCACTGGCAGGGATTTGATCCAGTTCAGCATGCGGCCTCCTTCGCGACGCTTTCTATATGGGGCAATTTGCCGGCCGCTCCCAGCCTGCATGGGAGATTTCGCCTGCCCATCTTGCCGAAATGCCCTGTTCCGGGCTATGACGCGCCTATTCCTCGTATTGCCGCGGCTGCTGACCCGCACAATCGAGGACAAGCAAATGACACACCCCGAAAACCGGGCTGCGCGACGCGTGGCCGCTCGCAAGCATGGCGACCGCAAGCGCGCGCCGACCCATCGTGGCTTTGAGGAAAAGAACTGGAAACTGCTGTATCTGCGGCATAACAAGCTGCATCGTGCACGCCAGCTCGGAAAAATCTGGCCGCCAAAGGAATGGAAGAAACTGATGGCAGACATCGAACCGGTCAACGTGCTCTTCATCTGCTCGAAGAACCAATGGCGCAGCCCCACGGGCGAGGCCGTTTTCGCGCGCGTGGACGGCGTGGCCACCCGGTCTGCCGGCACGGCGAAGTCCGCCCGTCGGCAGGTTTCAGTGGGCGATATCCGCTGGGCTGACGTGATCCTTGTCATGGAAGACAAGCATGCCAACCGCCTGCGCGCAGACTTCCGCCAGGAGGTCGCCTACAAGCGGCTGCACGTGCTCGATATTCCGGACGATTATCAGTATATGGACGAAGACCTCATCGACCTGATCCGAGACAAATCAGAGCCGCTGATCTTCCCGAATGGCTGAGGGCGCGCGCCGTGCTCACACCATTCCGGCTTCGGTCGGCAGGTCCAGCAGCAAACGGCCGGTCAGCTCCCATGTCGCAGGCGCCGTCACAATGTGCTGCGTCATGGCGTGGGAGTCCCGGAACCGGCGCTGAAGGTCAGAGGCTTCAAACAGGGCCGCGCCGCCGCCAAGGTCATACAGCGCGCGGCAGATATCCGCGCCGGTGCGCGTCATGTGCGTACACGCCATGCGCAGAGCCGCCCGGCGCTCCACCGGAATGCCCTCGCCGGGCTTCACGTCACGCGCCACACTCCAGGTCTCGTCCAGCTCTGCCATCATGTAGGCGCGGGCGGCCCGCCATTTCGCTTCGGCCTCCGCAAACGCGGCCTGAATGGTCTGGCGCTCGGCCAGCGTCTTCTTGCTGCCCTGGCTTTTCTTTCCGGCGGCCAGCTCCTTGAACGCATCAAGGCTGGCCCGCGCATTGCCCATCGCCACCGCCGACACGCCCAGTGACAACAAGCCAAAGGGCGGGAACGTATAGAGCGGCCCGGTCTCGTGCGGCGTATCCGTGACCAGGGACACTGAGCGCGCCTTCGGCACAAAAATACCGTCCACGGACAGGTCACCGCTGCCCGTCCCCTTCAGGCCCATGACATGCCAGGTATCGTGCAGCGTCGCATCGCTTGCCGGGAAGACCATCATCCGCTGGTCCGGCGCGCCGGAGGGCAGCCGCTTCATCTCACCATTCTCGAACACCATGCAGCCCCCGGCCAGCCAGCTGCAATTGGCCGATCCGGAGCCCCACTGCCAACGGCCGGTGACGCGATAGCCATCGCCTTCCACCTCGGCCCGGCCCATCGGCGCGAACACGCCGCCTGTGATCGTCATCGGCGAGGCATAGATCTCCGCCGCCATGTCCGGCGCCATGTAGGCCGCATTCATGGACGTCGTGCAGGCGATCATGGAACACCATCCCGCGCTCGCATTGGCCCGCGCGATTCGCTCCACGCCCTCAACGAATTCCCGCGCCGACAGCTCCAGCCCGCCATAGGTTTTTGGCGTCATCATGCGGAACGCCCCGGCCCGCGCCATCTTTTCCGCAAGGTCTGCTGGCAGGCGGCGCACCTCTTCCATCTCGGCGGCCCGCTCGGCCAATTCCGGTGCCAGCGCGCCCAGCGCTGCCATCATCGAGTCGTAACTTTCAATATCGAACATAGGGACAGCTATACCAGCCGCCCTTGTTCTGCACAGCCCTGACGTTGGGCGATGGGACCCTAGAATTGCTCCAGCGGAACCTTCCGGCTCTCATCATTGGCGGCTTTCACCGACTCCAGCAGCCCGTCCAGCGCGGCGCGATCCAGACGGCGGCCATCCAACACGACCATGTCGATCTCCTGCGTCGCGGCAATGTCCTCAAGGGGATTGTCGCGCAGCAGAACAAGATCTGCCTCTCGCCCGGCTTGGATACGCCCGGCATTCGTGCCCATATAGTCAGACGGCACGGACGTTGCCGACGCCAGGATTTGCGCCGGGCTCATCCCGGCCTCCTGCAGTGCGAGGAATTCCTCATGCAGGGAGAAGCCCGGCACACGCACCGGCACATTGGCATCCGTCCCCGCCATGATCGGTACACCCGCCTCACGGAATGTGTCGAACAGGATGTGCTGCGCTTCGGCATAGGCCTGCCAATAGATCCGGCTGCGGGCCTTGCGATCATCATCCCACTGGTCAGGCCAGCGATAGATGTTCACCTCCGGCATCCACCCCATCCCGCGCGAGGTAATCACCGTGCCTTCGGCAATGCCGGGGTTCTCGTAGGCGAGCTCCGCGGCATCGAGTTCCGTGTGCAAGTCCAGCTTCTGGCGCTGGAAACTGTCAACCAGTTCCATCGTGGAGGTCACGGAGATGCCATGTTCGATCATGCGGCCTGCCACCTCGTCGCTCCGCTCCCGGACATATTCGAGGAAGGCCTCCGCCTCGTCAGGTCCGTACCCGCCAAACTCCCGGTCCAGAGCCTTCACGAACTCTTCAACATGCGCCACTTCGCTCTGGTTCGACGCCCAGAGGTCATTCAGACCGACGGCAATCGGCAAATGCCCGACCAGTTTGATGCCCTGCGCGCGGGTCGCCTCGCTCATCGCCTCATAGCCGGCCTTGTCGAGATAGCTGCTCGACTTCAGCGCGTCATATCCCTTGGCCGCGAAATCCTTCACGGCATCGTGCACTTGGTCGTCCGTACGCACGATGGTTTTGCGCTGGGTCCAGCCGACAAAGGCGCCCTCCATCGGTCCGAAGGTCGCAAATTGCGGCGCGACAGCGAAGATGTCCGGCCCGATCCGGCCGTCTTCAATCTCCGCCCGCCAGCGCAGATTGACCGGCACCGTGTTCATGTCGCGCACCTGTGTCACGCCATTGGCGACATATACCAGAAGGTCATTCTCGCTTTGCCAGAGATGGATATGGGAATCCGTCAGGCCGGGGATCAGATAGCGCCCCTGCCCGTCGACCGTCTCCAGCCCCGCCGGCACGGAATCTGCGGGCATGACAGACCGGATCAGGCCTGCATCCACCACGACCGCCTGCCCCGGCACGAAGGCATCCCCCTCCGGCGACAGCACGTTCACATCCACCAGCGCATAGGCATCCGGCCCCGGTGGCGGCAGGTCAGGCTCGGCCACTTTGACAAAGGCCCCATACATCCGGTTCAGCTCGCGATCGATGAAGACATAGGTCGACACCATGCCCACGAGAGCAATCGCGCAAAGCGCCAGACCAATTCGAACAATCCATTTCAACATCACAGACCCATCTATCTTGTCACTGTCTAGATTTTCCTTTAGTCAAAACATCTAGACAGTGTCAAGTTATGAATTATGGTAAGCACATGACCGCATCAAAGACCGCTTCGCGCCGCGCCTCGAAAGACCGCTACCATCATGGCGACCTGAAAATGGCGCTCTTGCGCGCTGCTGAGGCAGAGCTGGCGGAGAATGGCATCGAATCCTTCTCCCTGCGTGCTGTTGCCAAACGGGCCGGCGTCAGCCACGGCGCACCCGCGCACCATTTCAAGGATGCGAAAGGCCTGCTCACCGCCCTGGCCGCCTCTGGATTCCGGCGACTGGTCGAAGCGCAGGAGATCCGCCAGGCTGAGGCAGGCGGCGACGCGCATGCGCAGCAGATCGCGGCAGGCCTCGGCTATATCGACTTCGCGCTGGAAAACCCGGCCCTGTTCCGATTGATGTTCACGTCGGAGAAACCTGACCGCACCGTGCCGGATCTGGGAGACGCCTCCATCGCCGCTTACGAAAAGCTGCAATCCGGTGTGCGCAGCGTTGTCGGAGAGAACCCGCCGGATGATCCGGGCGCGATGAAACTCATCATGGCGTCCTGGGCGACGGCGCACGGGCTGGCCGACCTCATCGTTTCCGGCCGGGCCGAACGCCCCCTGAATTTCAGCAATCTCTCCAAGAAAGAGCGCGATGCCCTGTTGTCAGAAATGATGGGTCGGCAGCTGCTCTCCTGACGCATGGTTGACTTCACGCCGCTCGCCGCCTGATCCTGCCTCCAACAAGACACCGGACGGGAGGGAACATGCCGGACTCACCAATTACAGAACGCTTCAGCGACTTCATCACGCTGGAGCGCGCAGGCCGCCTCGTCACCGTCACCTATGACCGCGGCGACGGGCTGAACGCACTCTCCGTTCAGGGCATGACCGAACTTCGCGATGTTGCCCGCGCGCTGGCCGATGACGATACGAGCTCTGCCATTGTGCTGACCGGCGCGGCCGTCTTTTCCGCCGGCGCAGACCTGAAAGACCCTGACCGCAAGGACCGGGGCGAGATGACCCTGCTGGAACAACGCAGCGCCTTGAAGCTCGGCCCGGACATGTGCCAGGCCTGGGCCGATCTTGAACAGGTGACCGTGGCCGCCATTGAAGGCTTCTGCATTGGCGGCGGCCTTGCCCTTGTCGCCGCCTGCGACCATCGCATCTGTGCGGATACGGCCTATTTTCGCCTGCCGGAAGTGCCGCTCGGCATGAATATGAGCTGGCGGTCCGTGCCGCGCCTTGTTGCGCTGATGGGGCCGTCGCGCGCGAAACAGCTGATCATGCTGGGTCGCAAGCTGACCGCGCAGACCGCGCTGGACTGGGGCCTTGTGGACGAAATGACCCCGCCCGGCAAAGCGCTCAGCACCGCGACAGACCTTGCCCGTGATTATGCCGCCCTGCCCCCGATCGCGCTGCGCATGACGAAACAGGCCATCGACACAGCCGCCCAGCCACTGGCCCACGCGACCAGCTATATGGACCGCGACCAGTTCCTGCTGACCAGCCAGTCCCATGACCAGGCCGAAGCCATCCGCGCCTTCCTCGAAAAACGCACCCCCGATTTCGCCGGCGACTGACGCATGACTGGCGCGCCCTCGTCCGTGTCAGGCCTCGATCGGCGCAAGCGCCTCTTTCAGGGCAGCAATGAACAAATGCACCTTGGGCGGAACGAGCCGATTGGTCGGATAGACAGCCCAGATATCCACCGGAACAGGATGGACAGACTCGCATGCCATGGCGACGAGGCGTCCGGCCTCCAGATCATCCCGCACGCTCCAGCCTGACAGGATCGCCACGCCCATCCCGTCAAGACAAGCCTGATGCAGGGCTTCCAGCGTGTTTGACGTCAGTCGGCCTGATACCCGCTGACGGAAACCGCCTTCAGGCCCGGTAAATTTCCAGTGCGTTGTCCCCGTCAGGACAAGACATTCATGTCTTGCCAGACCATCGACCGTCTGCACCCGGCCATGGCGGGCAATATAGTCGGGCGAAGCGCACAGGACACGCGGACTGTCCGCCAGCCTGCGCGCCACCAATGTGCTGTCGTGCAGGTTCGCGATCCGAATGGCTAGGTCCAGTCCATTCGCCACAATGTCGATCAGGCTGTCCGTGAGCAGTAGGTCCACACGCAGGTTCGGATGAGCCGCCAGAAAACCGGGCAACATGGGCGATATCACTTTCCGTCCGAATGGCGCGGACGCGGTCACGCGCAGCAATCCGGTCGCGTTGGCCGAAGCCGGGGCGACAGAAGCACGGGCATGCGCCTCACCTTCAAGCATCGCCTGCGCATGAGGCAGGAACGCCTCGCCTTCCGCTGTTAGCGACAGAGCCCGCGTGGTCCGATGGATCAACCGAACACTCAGTTCGTCTTCCAGGGATGACAGCCGGCGCGAGGCGATCATCGGAGAAATGCCCAGATGCCGCGCCGCAGACGCCAGGCTGCCGCGATCATGCGCCAGAACGAAGACGGCTACATCCCCAAGATGCATTATATCGGAATCCTATATGCCAGCCTATCACATTATCAGACTACAGCGTGTCGCATTTGCAAACTAGTTAGTCGCTCGCCAGCCAGTTTCCCGCGAGGTGATCGAACATGCCCCATTCCAAACAGTCCACTGCCGGAATTTCGCGCCGCGATGCCCTGTCCGGCGGCGCCGCGATCAGCGGGGCAGCGCTCACCGCTCCCCTCGCCATGACGTCCGGCTGCCAGACCCCCGCGCATTCCGCCCCACCCGTCACAGGAGATACAGTCATGACCACCGAGTCCTTTGCAACCGCTAAAGATGGTACACGGATTTTCTTCAAGGATTGGGGCCCACACGATGCCCAGCCGATCATGTTTCATCATGGCTGGCCGCTGTCCTCCGACGATTGGGACGCCCAGATGCTCTATTTCGTCAACAAGGGCTATCGCGTCGTCGCGCATGACCGCCGGGGCCATGGCCGATCCGATCAGGTCAGTAGCGGACATGACATGGACCATTATGCCAGTGACGCCTTTGCCGTCGTTGAGCATCTGGACCTGAAGAATGCGATCCATATCGGCCATTCAACCGGCGGAGGCGAGGTGGCTCGCTATGTCGCGAAACATGGCGTGCCCAGCGGGCGCGTGGCGAAGGCCGTGCTGGTGGCCGCCGTGCCGCCCCTGATGCTGAAGACCCCGGCCAATCCGGATGGATTGCCGCTGGACGTGTTTGACGGCTTCCGGGCCGCATTGGCCGCCAATCGCGCGCAATTCTTCCGAGATGTGCCCTCCGGTCCCTTCTACGGTTTCAACCGGGACAGCGCAGCCCCGCAGGAGGGCGTGATCCAGAATTGGTGGCGCCAGGGCATGATGGGCAGCGCCAAGGCCCATTATGAAGGCATCAAGGCCTTTTCCGAGACCGACCAGACTGAAGATCTCAAGGCGATGACCGTGCCGACGCTCGTCCTGCATGGCGATGACGACCAGATCGTTCCCATTGCCAACTCGGCCCTGAGGGCGGTCGAACTACTGCCCAATGGCACACTCAAGGTCTATCCCGGCCTGTCGCACGGCATGCTGACGGTCAATGCCGACATCCTCAATCCGGATCTGCTGGCCTTCATCAACGCCTAATCGACCGACCCGGCGCAGCTTCCCCGACTGGCGCCGGGCCGCGTTTGCCCTTATATACCGCTCCTTGACCAGACGGCCGGGCAGCCGCTGGTGCGCGGGTAACTGTGCACTGGAGGAAAGTCCGGGCTCCAGGGAAACAGGGCGACGGCTAATGGCCGCCCGGCGCGAGCCGAGGGAAAGTGCCACAGAAAGCAAACCGCCGCTTCTTCATGGAGCGGTAAGGGTGAAAGGGTGGGGTAAGAGCCCACCGCGGGACTGGCGACAGGACCGGCACGGTAAACCCCGCCCGGAGCAAGACCGAATAGGGGGCGCGCATGGGCCGTTTTCCGCCCGCGCCCCGGGTGTGTCGCGTGAGGTGCCTGGCAACAGGCATCCCAGAGGAATGGCTGCCAGACCTGAGCAATCAGGCGAACAGAACCCGGCTTACAGGCCGTCTGGTCTTTTTCCCCGGTCGCGCAAAGCGCGACAATTCGATCGAGGATCGAGTTGAGGGGAAAAAGGCCCGCAGCGTAAGCAAGGGCTACACCCCGGTGACGCTTCGCGTCATCATTCGATCGAGGATCGAATGCAGGAAGAAAAGGCCTGAAGCGCAAGCGAAGGCTGCTGCCCATACCGCAAGGCGGCAGCTTGGACATTTCGCCCCTAAGCCTCCAGCATCGCCTCGAACCCGCCATGAATCAGCCGCGAGCCATCAAACGGCATGGACATGCCCTGCATGCGTTCGTCTGCTTCCATCTTCGCCCAAGCCGCATCCCGCACCTCTTTCGAGGGCCAGGTCACGAAGGACAGGACAATGCCCTCCCCCTCCTCGCGCGCGACGGCCAAATGCATGGACGTCTTCTTGCCCTCCGGCACATCGACGCCCCAGCATTCCATCACGCTCAGCGCGCCAAGCTCTTTCATCATGCCCGACATCATCTTCGCCTGTTCCAGATAGGCCGCCTTGTTCGCCACTGGCACCGCCGCCAGAAACCCATCGACAAATGTCATCTCATTTCCTCCTCAAGGCGCACCCCGGCACCACGGACGACACCATAGCGCAACATCTGGCGACAGGCGACGATTGTGTCGTTCACCGGTCCATACACGCCTTGTCCCCCTGAATTCCGGTCGCATCCTGCAGCGCGCATTGATCCGGACAGGAACTTTATCCCCCTCCTGAAAATCCGGTGTATCCTGACCGCATGACTGGCCTGCTTGCCCCTCCTGCGCAATTGCCACCGCACCTCCAGCGCTTTCGCGTCTGGATCTGGCTGCAGCTGGTCATGCTGCGCCTGTATGTCCGCGCTGTGAAAGGCGCGCGGGCATCTTTCCTGACCGGAATTGACAGGAACGGAAATGTCCACATCGTCGCGATTGGCGACACCCTGGCAGAGCGCCGCGCTGCGCCGTGGCGCTTCACGCCGTCAAAAGCGTTTCGCATGGCCATGTCCGAAGATGAGGATGTGGCAGTGGGGATCTGCTCGCCCCGTCCGAAGACGAAGCCCGGGATTGACTTCATGGTCCCCTCAATCCCGAATCCCGGGCTAAGCCGGAATGAGCAGAACACGGCAAATCTGCCCCTGCCAGAGACGTGACAGAAACGCGTGTTCTGAAATTCGGTTCCCGGAAAAGCGCCTTGATTGGCGTCAAACGTGCAGCTTGTTACACGGTTCCTGCCTGCATCTCCGCGATGAAGGCATCCGCCTCGGCAATCGAGCGCTCCATTTCGGCAATCAGGGCCGCCACATCGGTTTCAATGTCGCGCGTCTCATCCCCCAAGGCGGCAATCGCCCGGGCGTTCAGATTGTGTTTCAGGAACAGGACGCGATCCTTGAACACGGCCAGGACCGGATCCATCGAAGCCGCCGCCCGGTCCATCTTGTCGACCAGCACGGAATAGCGCTCTCGCGTGGCTTCCAGCTGGTCCGCCGAGGCGCGGCGCAGGCCGGGATCGGAATATTCTTCCAGCTCCTTGCGCCATTCCACGAACAGGTCGCGGGAGACGGCTTTCATGTCCTTGATCCGGTCACGCACCCGATCGGCCTTCGCTTCAGACCGTTCATAGGCCCGGTTCAGGGAGTCATAGGAGGCTTCGAGTTCGCCGCCATCGAAATTCACAACATCGCGGAACGCTGCCAGCGCATTGGTGAATTCCTGCTTGGCCTCCGCCTGCGCGTCCGATGCTTCGTTCACGCGCGACACCAGCAGATCCCGCTTCTGGTATCCGAACTGCTCCATCGCGCCATAATAGGCCGTCGAACAGGCAGAGAGTGTCGTGGTGGCGAAAACAGCGGCGAGCATGGCCGCGCGGATGCGATTGGACATGATGGACAAAAACCCCTTCCCGAAGATTCCAGCCGGCCCTCTTTGCCGTGCGTCGCCCCATCCGTCCAGTCCGGACAGGAAAAGCGGGGGTCAGGCGTCCAGAACGCTCAGGAAACGCTCGATCTTTGTGTCCTCGGTGGCCCAGGAACAGACGAAGCGCTGGCTGCCACCCATCCAGGGATAGAACACCGCGCCCGCCGCGCGCAGCGCCGTGACCTGATCGTCGGGCAGCATCGCGAAGACTTCATTGCCCTGCGGCTCGAACGCCAGAGACACACCGCGCGCCACCAGGCCATCGGCCAGCTTCCGGGCCATCCCGTTTGCCTGCGCCGCCAGATCCAGCCAGAGGCCGTCTGCCAGCATCGCCTCGGCCTGCGCGGAAAGGTACCGCATCTTGGGCGGCATGTGGCCGGACCGCTTCGCCCGCGCCTCCAGCTCGCGTTTCTTTTCCCGCGCCTTGCCGAACAACAGGATGATCTCGCACCCCATCGCCCCGGTCTTGGTCAGGCCGAAGGTCAGCACGTCCACGCCAGCTTGCCAGCTCATCTCCGCCGCGCTCGCTCCGGTTGAGACCAGTGCATTGCCCAGACGCGCGCCATCCAGATGCACGATCAAATCCGACGCATGCGCCCTGGCCGCATAATCCGTCACCTCTGCCACGCTATAGGCCGTACCGTTTTCGGTGAGGTTCGTCAGGGACAGGACATGCGCTGGGGTTTCATGCACGAAGTCATGATTGATGCGCGCCAGGGCCTCATCCAGCTGCGCAGGGCCGATCTTTCCATCCGGCCCGCGAAGCAGGTGCAGCTTGCCTCCGCCGGAAAAGAATTCCGGCGCGCCGCGCTCATCCACGGCGATATGGGCCCCGGCATGGCACAGCACTGCGCCAGTCGGCGGGCAGAAGCAGGACAAGGCCAGCGCATTCGACGCCGTGCCGGACGCCGTCAGCCAATAGTCGAAATCGTCTGTACCGAACACAGTCGCCAACTGGCCCCGCAAACATCTTGTCACCCGGTCATTGCCATAGCTCGACTCGAGGCCGGAATTCGCGGCGAGCACCGCTTCCAGCACTTTCGGATGCGCGGGCGCAGACGTGTCGGAGGAGAAATTCATCAGATCTGCGTGTCCGGTGTTTGCCACATCAGGTGCTGGCCGCCATCACTGGCGATCATCTGTCCGGTGACGCTGCTGGCTGAAACCAGGTATCGCAGCGCATTGACGATCTCGTCCGGGCTGGAGCCCTGCCCTGTCAGCGTGGCCGCGGTCTCGGCTGCAAACTCGTCTTCACTCTGATGTTTCGACTTCAGCGTCGGCCCCGGCCCGATGGCGTTGACGCGGATGTTTGGCGCCAGGGCCTGCGCCATGGTTTTCGTCGCCTGCCAGAGCGCGGCCTTGGACAGCGTGTAGGTGAAGAAATTCGGGGTCAGCTTCCAGACCCGCTGATCGATCAGATTGACGATCAGGCCCGGCGCACCTTTCGGCAGGGCATCCGCAAAGGTCTGGGCCAGATGGATCGGCGCGCGGAGGTTCGCATTCATGTGCTTGTCCCAGCTCTCCCGCGTATGGCTGGAGACCGTGTCCTCATCGAAGACCGAGGCCGAGTTCACAAGCAGGGATACGGGCTGTCCGACTTTCTCCGCAGCGTGCAGGATCAGCTCGGCGGTGGCCACCTCATCCGACAAGTCAGCCTGCATTGTGACGGCGTCCCCGCCGGCCGAACGAATGGCCTTGGCGGTTTCCTCTGCGCCGTCAGCGGAGGAATTGTAGTGGACGATTACCTGCCAGCCATCAGCGCCCAGCGCTTCGGCCATGGCCCGGCCCAGCCGCGCCCCGGCGCCCGTGACCAGCGCCGCGCCCGGCTTCATGCCGGCGCGCTCTGGAACAGGCCGAGCAGGTTCACCCCGTGAATCAGGCCGTAGATATAGGCGGCATAGATCAGCAGCATCAACACTCCCATCAGGCGGCCAAGGCGCGCGCGCGTCAGGATGAACCCGCCGATCAGCAGCGCCGCAAAGGCCATGACCCAATGATCATATTGCGTGAAAGTCGGCGCAATCTCAATCGGCCCGAAGAGAGAGATGATTCCACCCGCTCCGAGAATGTTGAACACGTTGGAACCAAGCACATTGCCGATGGCCACTTCGCCATGCCGGCGCAGCGCCGCCGCGATGGCCGCGCCGATTTCAGGCAGGGAGGTTCCGAACGCCAGCAAGGTCAGGCCGATCCATTCCTGAGGCACGTGATAGAATTCGGCGATGCCCACACCGCCCGCGATGATCAGATGCGCGCCGAGGACGAGCCCCCCAATGCCGAGCACGATATAGGCCAGCGACCGGCCAAGGCTGAGCGGGTCGTGTTCCTCAATCTCAATGCCGGGATCTTCGCCCGACGCCACGGCCTTGCGCGCCATGTAGAAGGTGATGACACAATACGCCACGAGAATGGTCAGGAACAGGACGCCCCCCAGGAAGGTCAGCGGTCCCATCGCCGTCAGCAACATCCAGACAACCGTCGCTACCAGCATGGCCGTCAGCGCGCGTCCCTGCCCGTGACCGCCGGCCACGAACGGCATGATCAGCGCCGGGATGCCCAGCACCAGGAAGATGTTTGCAATGTTGGAGCCGACAATATTGCCCAGCGCGAGACCGGCCCGGTCTTCCAGCGCAGCATTCAGGGACACGACCATTTCCGGGGCCGATGTGCCGAACCCGACAATGAAGATACCCGCGATCAGCTTGGAGACGCCAAACCGTTCGGCCACGGCGACTGCGCCGCTTACCAGGAAATCCCCCGCAAACGCCAATATGACGAGCCCCCCGATCAGGGCGGCGATCAGGGAAAAATCAGGCATGCGCCGGGCTCGCTCCTAGTCGAGACGCTTGTATTCAATGAAGTTCAGGATGCCGAATACGATTACAATTGCGGCAATGGCAATCAGAGAGGGATGGATGATCATGGCGCCGTCTCGCTGTTGTTTTCTTGAGCATTTCCATGCTTTCGCACCGCTCTTAGCGTGCGTTGCCGGGCTTGGCGAGCCCGAATTCTCAGGAAGTTTGCATTCCCTTTGCGAGTTTTTTCACATTACACCTGTAATTCCCACGGCGTAAGGAGACCTCATGTCCTGGCTCAGAACCCGGCTTTTTCATGCCTATGCCCGCCTGCGCCGCCCCATGACGATGGGTGTGCGTGGACTGGTCGAGAATGAGGACGGGCATATCCTTCTGGTGCGCCATACCTACATTTCCGGCTGGCACATGCCCGGCGGCGGGGTCGAGCGGAACGAGCCCTGTGTCGAGGCGTTGCGGCGCGAAATCGAGGAAGAAGCGGGAATCCTGATGAATGGCGCGCCGGTACTGGCAGGCGTTTATTCCAACCACGCCTCATTCCCGAACGATCACGTCATGCTGTATCACGTGCCCCCAGGTATCTGGACACAAGGCAAGGCAACGGCGCTGGCCGAGATTGCGGAAATCCGCTGGTGCCCGCCTGATGATGTCCCTGACGGCACGACCAATGGCACACGGCTCAGGCTGGCAGAATTCTATCTGGGGCAGGCCCGGTCACCTTATTGGTCGGGCAAGGCCCTTTAACCGTCACGCCCCCGCCATTGCCAACAGCGCCGGTAGGCACAGGAAAGCCAGAGCGGCCAGCGCAACAATGACCAGGCGGGTCGTGGGGGAGAGCCGTGATCTCATGCACACCTTGTCGGCGCGGATTGAGTCTCAATGCGGGCAGATTGTCGGAAACTTCGTGGAATTGCAGTTCAGCGGAAAGATTCGCAGATTGAGGGAACCTTTGCTCGCGTCGCCTATTGCTTGATCGTGGTGGGATGGGAACGCAGAGCATTCCACTACAAGACGAGCCCCGTGTCGGAGCAGGGTCCCCCCTCTTCCCGCTCCGGACCGAGTGTGGAACGCTGGCTTTCTCCCCCTTGAGTCAGCGTTCCTTTTCTTTGGGTCTAGTCAGGTGAGCCCGATCCGGCAGCTTTCATGTATTGCCCAGCCGTCCACCAGGACAGCGCCGCTGCAACCCAGAGCAGGCCAACCACGGTCACAATCGCCACGATCGCCAGCACATCGGACCCCGTCGCCACGTCGCCATCAAGACTTGGGCGAAGCGTGGCCAGTGGCAGCATCAGGCCGATGATCGCCGCGAACTCGAATCCGGTTTTCCACTTTGCCAGATTGGACGGGACAATCGCGGAGCGCCCGCGCGGCGTTGCCCGGAACCATGTCATGAACACATCCCGCGCGATGATCATCGCTGCAGGCACATAAATCAGCCAGGATCTGAATTCGAGCGCGAGCCCGAACAGCGCTGCGGCAATCAGCAATTTGTCGGCAATCGGGTCCAGCCACACACCGAACCGGCTGTGCGCCTCCAGTTTCCGGGCCAGCCAGCCATCCAGGAAGTCGGTGATGGCTCCCGCGAGGAATGCCAGGAACGCAAACTGGTACCAGAGCTGTTGCAGGGTTGCCCGCCGAGACAATTCCTCTGGCGACAAGCCGGTCAGCGTCAGGTCCAGGCTGCCCGCCTGCCAGAAGCCGACCAGAACGAAACCGGCAAAGACGCAGCGGGCAATGGTCAGCGCATTGGGGAGCCATTTGAAAGTCATGGCTGCCACCTCTGCCAGTGCCCGCGCGCCTTCGCAATCACGAAACTGTGGAGGTTGCCCTCCCAGCCTAATTCGTATTGCCGGTCACATCCTCAATCGCGATGTCGTAGTGCCGGTTGCAGAACTGGCAATCGATGCCCAGCGTGCCATCCGCTTCGGTCATCTCTCGCAGGGAGTCATCCGGCATCTGTTTCAGCGTCTCGACCAGCCGTTCCTGATTGCAGGTACAACGGTCATCCAGCGCCTGCGGCGTTTCCATCGTGACGCCCTGTTCGTGGAACAAACGGTAGAGCAGCTGCTCCATCGGCAGGTCCGCATCGGCCAGCTCACCATCGGTCAGCGTTGCAAACAGGGCTTCGGCTTCGCGCCACGCCTCTTCGGTTTCACCGCGCGTTTCATCTGCTGCGATCCGCTGCACCATCATGCCGCCGGATACCCAGACCGGATTTCCATCCTTGCGGTCCAGCTCGGCGACGGACAGTTTCAGGCGCGTCGGAACTTGTTCTGACATGGCAAAATAGTCTTCTGCGCACTCGCTCAGCGTGCCCTTCGACAGCGGCACGATGCCCTGATAGGGCTGGATCGCCGGATTGTCCTGAATGATGATCAGGCCAAGCCGTCCGTTCGGGCCGAACAGCTGGGGCATGTGCGGGGCATCGCCCTTGTTCACCTTGTCCAGATGGGCCCAGGCCTCGGCATCGAATTTGGCATAGCCGCGCACACCGCCATCAGAGCGATACTCGCCGACCAGCATGGACACCGGGCCATCGCCTTCGGCCTGCACCAGAAGGCGCCCCTCGAATTTCAGGGACGCGCCGACCAGCGTCGCAAGCGTCACGGCTTCGCCAAGTATGCGGGCCAAATTCTTCGGATAGTCATGCCGATGCAGGATGCCCGACAGGCTGCCCTCGCCCATGCGAACGGCGCGCCCGCGAATGGGACGGTCCACGATCTGGAAGTTCGTGACGAAATCGGTGACGGCGTAGGTTGCGTCAGTCATGGGAGGACACCTCGAATTGGTGTCCCCATGTGGCAGCGCCCCGCCCCTATCGCAAGAGGCACGCCTGCGCGAGCCCGATCAGGCCGAACGGGAATTGACATTCCACCCAAGGAAGACATTATCTGAAAGTGGGGATTGGGGGACGGTACGACGTGCACATCAGTGAGATCGATCTCGATATTCCAGAGACCTTGCGCCCATCTACACTGAGGCGCCTGGGCGTCAAACCCGCACTTGATGCCAAAATCGATCAGGCGCCAAAATTGGGCCTGACCCATCGTGCGTTCCTGCCTGTTACGATGCTTCGCCTGTATCGGCGCGTGAGACCGGATTTCATTGGCAATCGCTGTGTGTTTGAGCCGAGTTGTTCCCGCTACAGCGAGCTGGCGTTTCGCACGAAGCCCTTTTTCACCGCCCTTCACCTAACCCTGAGGCGCCTTCACAAATGCAAGCCCGACCAAGGCGGCACCGACCTTTCAGACCTGGAGTTTCCTGAATGAAATATCGCATCCAACCCATCGGCAAAGAGTTTTCAGACAAGGCCGTGAAAGCGCTTGAGGACAAGCTCAACGCGGCGCACGAGAAGGGCTATAAATTCCACAGTGTGATGGAAGTGTCCCAGCCTGGCTGCGCTGGTTTTGGAGCACCCTCTATCACCTATCTGGCCATCTTCGAACAAGAGCACGAGCCAAGCACGTATACGTAAAGGCGCAGAAGTCAGGCCGAACAACTGCCGCCGCCCAGCACGCAGAAACTGGCGCACCAGGGATGGTTCAGCTTGACCGGATCAGCCGTCGCGTCCGACAGCGTATCGCCAAGCTCGAACGCAGGGTCGTCCACCAAGAGCGTACAGGCGGTCACCGTGGCCTTGCCCGCGCCCTTGCGGCGGATCACCATGCGCTGGTTGGCGCACATGATGTCGTCTGGTGACTTGTTCAGGATGCCCCAGCAATCTGTTGTAATCTCGGGCGGATCATCGCGCGCGATCATCTCCGGGAACAGGACAAGCTGTTTGGTGTCGGACGGGTCGAGGCGCAGCCCCAGAGATTGGGCCAGCGCGCCATAGGTGGCGCGGGCGGTTGCATCATCCTCTGTCAGGGCCTGGCGTCCGGCAATCGCCACCTGTACGCCGCGTTCACCAAGCCATCGGAGGCCTTTGCACGCCTCTTCAAAAGCTCCCGACCTGCGCTCCTCATCATGAACAACCGCCTCGTGGGAATCGAGGGACACGCGCAGGATCATTCTGGAGCCATAGGTCTCGGCCAAACGCTCCAGGCCCTGCTGGATGCGAGGGCGCATCATCGGACGCATCGCATTGGTCAACAGCAGTAGGCTGTGCCCGTCTGCCAGCACGTCTTCCATGATGCCCAATATCTCCGGGCACATGAAGGGCTCACCGCCCGTGATGCCGATTTCTATGGGCTTGTCGATTTCATCCAGAAACGGCCGTACATCCGCGCGGGTGAGATAGACGAGCCGGTCGTTGCGCGGTGAACTCTCGATGTAGCAATTCACGCATTCGATGTTGCAGAGCGTGCCCGTGTTCAGCCACAGCGTTTTCAAACCTGTCCAGCCGACGCTGGCGCGCGTCTCGCCCTTGGCGGTGACATCGGGATCAGAGAATTTGGCGGGGTGAAATTCGCTATCGGCCATGCTTCCATGTGTAGCGTGATCTGCGCGCCCTTCCAGCAGTTTTGTCTGAACACACTCAATCGTGAATGTTGCCACCTGACAGGGCCGCGCTATTTTGCGCTTCATGGCTGAAAACACTCAGGAACTTGTCTTTGAAATGCTCACCTCTGGAGATGAGGGGCGCGTTTGCAAGGACATCCCTGACAGCGCCTGCAAGGAAGAAGCGGGCAATTTCTTCACGCATGTCACCAGCCTGTCGACCAGCAAGATCTCCGACGGGCTGATTGATCCCAAACTCGTGCTCAGCTGGCTGCTGACCACCATTGGCGCCCCAACCTGGCTGATTGGCCTGCTCGTGCCGGTCAGGGAGGCTGGCGCGCTGTTGCCGCAATTGTTCACCGCCGCCGCCCTGCGCGAGCTGCCTCAGCGCAAATGGGCCTGGGCGGCGGGCTCTGCGGTACAGGGCCTCGCGGCGGCCAGCATGGGCCTCGCCGCCTTCTTTCTCGATGGGGCAGCGGCAGGCTATGTCATCCTGATCGCCCTGGCCGTGCTGGCGCTCGCACGCTCGGTCTGCTCGGTGACCTACAAGGATGTGCTCGGAAAGACCGTCTCGAAATCGCGTCGGGGCACGGCCACGGGAACGGCCAGCACGGTCGGCGCCGCAGCTGTGCTGGTCTATGGCGGCCTGCTCACCGTCGGCTGGATCGACCGGATGAGCCTCGTCATTGGCGGCTTGCTGCTCGCCGGTGGCCTCTGGATGACGGGCGCGGCCCTGTTCACGACGCTGAAAGAGGAGCCGGGCTCCACCGAAGGCGGCGGCAACCCGATCAAATCCTTCCGGGACAATTTCCAGCTGCTCGCCGAGGACAAGCAGCTGCGCCGGTTCATCCTGACGCGCGGCCTGCTGATCTCCACGGCGCTGGCCCCGCCCTTCATGGTGGCGCTCGGCACGGACACTGAAGAGGCCAGCCAGATGTTTGGGGGTCTGGGACTGCTCGTCATCGCCTCAGCCGGGGCGGGCCTGCTCAGCTCCTATGTCTGGGGACGGCTGGCAGACCGGTCGAGCCGGAAAGTGCTGATCCTGACGGCTGCGGCGGCCACGCTCGCCTTGCTCGCGACACTCGGCCTCAACGCGGCAGGATTGCTGCAGGATATCTGGGCGCTGCCGCTGGTCCTGTTCGTGCTGATGATCGCGTATCAGGGCGTGCGCCTGGGACGTTCGACCCATCTGGTCGACATGGCCAGCCAGGACAACCGCGCGGCCTATACGGCGCTGTCGAACACGATCATCGGAACGCTGCTGATATTTGGCGGCGGATTCAGTGTTGTGGCGCACATGGCGGGAGAAACGGTCGTAATCGGTTTGCTCGCCCTGATGAGCGCGCTGGCCATTCCGGTCGCCTTCGGTCTCGAAGAAGTGCAGGACAGCTAGGCTATTTGCCGAGGCACCAGCGCAGCACGGCCTTCTGGGCATGCATACGGTTTTCGGCTTCGTCAAAGACAAGGCTTTGCGGCCCGTCGATCACTTCGGCGTCGACCTCCTCGCCCCGGTGCGCGGGCAGGCAGTGCAGGAACTTCGCACCGCCAGCAGCCAGCTCCATCAGCTCCTCGGTCACGGCATATGGCTCGAGGATTTCCAGACGGCGTTCGGCATCTGCGTCACCCATCGACACGAATGTGTCCGCAATCACCACATCCGCGCCAGCGACAGCCTCTTCCGCCGTGTCGTACAAATCGATGCGCCCCTGCAGGTCGCGGGCGATCTCGATATCCTCGTCATCCGGCGCAAAGCGTGGCGGCGTGCCAACGGCCAGTGAGAACCCGAACTTCGCCGCCGCATGAATGAAGCTGGCGCAAACATTGTTGCCGTCACCCACCCATGCGAGGCGCGCGCCATTGAGGGTCAGGCCGTGCTCTTCCAGCGTCTGCAGGTCCGCCATGATCTGGCAGGGGTGAGACCGATCCGTCAGGCCGTTGATCACGGGTACGCTGGCATTCTCGGCAAAGGCCTCAACGTCTGAATGATCATTGGCGCGGATCATCACCGCGTCGACAAAACGCGACAGAACGCGCGCTGTGTCCTCAACGGTTTCGCCGCGGCCAAGCTGCATGTCGTTGGATGTCGCCGTGATGGACGACCCGCCAAGCTGACGCATGGCCATGTCGAAGGAAAAGCGAGTCCGCGTCGAAGATTTCTCGAAAATCATTGCCAGCGTGTGCCCTTCCAGCGGGGCGCCCTTGTCGACCCGTCCCTTCGGCCAGCCTTGTCGCGCCTTCTTCATCGCATGGGCCATGTCCAGGATTTCGCGCAATTCTGCGGATTCCAGATGCCAAAGGTCAATGAAATGGCGCGGGGTGGCGGATGAGGTCATTCAGAGAAACTCCTGAAACGGGAAAGCGGGCCAGATACTCCGTTTTGAACAATTATTCCAGTGACGGCGGGGGATTTCACCCTGAATCCTCAAACATGGACGAAATCTAATTGAGAATGACTTGCAAGAGGCCGCAAGGTGTGAAACAAGAGTTTTGAGAACGACTCGCAAACAACTGATGGAGCGTCCCATGTGCCTGCCGATCGATGATGCCGCCATGCTGTGCTGGCTGAAAAGCCAGAAGAGCGTGCTGGAAGCGTGGCGGAACGAGTTAACGGAGCGACCTGACACAACCGACACGATGATCAATCGCGTTGAGCAGCACTATACCTGGCTCAGCGAGGAAATCTCTCGCCTCGACGTTCATAGGCAAGCCGCCTGATCCTGCTTTGCCGCAGCGCGGGGCGAGGTTTGCCCACCTCGTTTCCTCCCCCTTCGCTCTCCTGCGCTGCGGCATTCCCCTCCCCCGGCTCCCCGCAGATCTGTACTGGCGAACACACGCTGTTTGCCCTATGTGACGGGCAGATCAGTGCCCATCCAGACAGGGAGTCTCATCACTCATGGACAATGTTCTCATCATCGGTGCCGGTGCCGCCGGATCCGTCGTCGCCCAGAAATGCGCGATGGACCGCGACACGTTCAAACACATCCATCTTGCCTCGCGCCGTATCGAGAGCTGCGAGAAAGTGGCCAAGCTCTGCCAGACACCGATCGAGATTAGCCAGGTTGATGCCGACAATGTTGAAGAGGTTGTCGCGCTCATCAACAAGGTGAAGCCGGACCTGCTGATCAACATGGCCCTGCCTTACCAGGACCTGCCGATCATGGATGCCTGTCTCGAAGCGGGCTGCAATTACATGGACACCGCGAACTATGAGCCGCGCGATGTCGCCAAATTCGAATACTCCTGGCAGTGGGCCTATCAGGACCGTTTCAAGGATGCCGGCCTGACCGCCATTCTCGGCTGCGGGTTCGATCCGGGCGTGACCAATATCTATTGTGCCTATGCCCAGCAGGAAGGCCTGTTCGACGAGATCGAATTCATCGACATTGTGGACTGCAACGCCGGCGACCACGGCAAGACGTTTGCGACCAACTTCAATCCGGAGATCAATCTCCGCGAAGTGACGCAGGACGGCAAATACTGGAAAGATGGCGAGTGGATCGAGATCCCCGCCCTGTCGATCAAGACGATGATCGACTATCCGGAAGTTGGCCCGAAAGCCTCTTACCTGATCTATCACGAGGAAGAGGAAAGCCTGGTCAAGCACATCAAGGGCCTGAAGCAGATCCGCTTCTGGATGACCTTTGGCGAGGCCTACATCAAGCACCTTGAAGTGTTCAAATCCATCGGCCTGATCGGTCTGGAGCCGATCAAGCACAAGGGCATGGACATCATCCCGATGGAATTCCTGAAGGACTTGCTGCCGCCGCCTTCCTCGCTGGCCGAGAACTATACCGGCAAGACGTCGATCGGCGTCATCCTGCGCGGCACGAAAGACGGCCAGCCGGTCTCCAAGATGATCTACAATGTCTCCGACCACGCCAAGACCAATGATGAGGTCTCAGCACAGGCGGTATCTTACACTACAGGCGTTCCGCCGGTTTCCGGCGCGGCCATGTTCTTCCGCGGGGAATGGTCCGGACACGGTGTGTTCAACGTTGAGCAGTTCCCGGCCAAGCCTTTCCTGGAAGATGTCGCCCAGCGCGGCCTGCCCTGGCACGTCATTGATGTGGACGGCGGCGACCAGGAAGACCTGTTCGCAGTCGAGACTTAGCCACAGCACGCATCTGATTTGGGCGCGGCATCCATCGCTGCCGCGTCCAACTCGACCCGTGTGTCGCCATATGTCGTGGCGGCGCTCATCGTGTGGAACATTTCCCAGACCACACCTTGTGGGTCACGTGCCCAGTGTTTGTTGCCATTCGCATAACAACAATGCGCACCCGGCTCCGCCACGGTGGATTGTTCCGCCGCGCGCAGGCTGTCATTAACCTCGGAGAGTTCGTCGTCGCTTTCGACCTGAATGCCAAGATGGTCAATGCCGGGCGCATTGCCCTCCATTGAACTGACGGCGAAATTGATCCGCGGATCATCGAGCATCCATTTGACATAGTCAGGCTTTGACACGATGGGCGCCGCGCCAAACAGCGCTGTGTAGAATTGCTTGCTGGCAAGGAGATCCGCCGCACGGACGTGGATATGAAGGCGTTTCATGAGAGGTTCTTTTCGGTTTCCATGATTTGAGGGGGACAGGCAGAATCAACGCAGCATTCCACCATCAGGAAGGACGCCAGATCGCGAATGAGCGGATAGTTCGCGGTGGAATAAAGCTCCCGTCCACGCTTGTCCTGAATGACCAGCTTTGCCTCTGCCAAGGCTTTCAAATGATGGGCAAAGGTTGTGGCCGGAACGCCGAGCCGCTCCCGTAGAGAGGTTACGGTCAGTCCATCCGGCCCCGCTCGCACCAACATACGCAGCACGCGAATGCGATTGGGGTGGCCAAGGGCCGCGAAGGCAGAAGAGGCTATCTCGTCGTTCATACAGATCTATATATCTAGTTTTTTAGTTATTTCAAGACCTGTTGAACTAAGTTCGCTCACCTACGCATCCCCGCAACGCGCGTATGCGTAATCATGTGTTTTTGCATGCCTTTGGGTGTCCTATCTGTCCCGGCAGCAAAACGCCGACACAAGGACGCCCTCATGGAATCGCATACACCGCCCGGCATGGAACTGACCCTGCGCACACTCGCCATGCCCGCCGACGCCAATGCCGCGGGTGACATCTTCGGCGGCTGGGTGATGTCACAGATGGATTTGGCCGCCGCCGTGCGCGCCAATGAGCGTTGCAATGGGCGCACCGTCACGATTGCGGCGAATGAAATCATCTTCAAGAAACCGGTCCAGATCGGCGATACACTCTGCGTCTACACAGAAGTGGAAAAAGTCGGGCGAACCTCTATGGTCATCCGCATCGAAACATGGGCGCGTCGTGCCTTGACGGCCGTCCGAGAAAAGGTGACTGAAGCGCGCTTCACCATGGTGGCTGTCGATGAGGATGGCCGCCCCCGGCCGGTGAACCCGCCAACGGTCTGATCGGCATTTCAAGGCGCGACATCTGAAGGATTACCCTCATGAGCCTGCCCCTTCTGCCTGGCAATATCTCCACGCTCTGTATCGCGCGATGTATTGCGCGTCTGCAGGCAGCTCGGGGCACGGAATGATCGAATATCAAAGGCACGAACCTGCAATATTCATACATGTGCCGAAAACGGCAGGAACATCCGTCCGGCAAATCTTCAATTCATGGTTTGGCGACGGGTTATTGCCGCACTACGCCAATGCCTCCACCGGCGCATTGCCGGAAGTCACCGAACTAACTCATCCGCGGGAGAGCGGACGGCCGGTCTGTCTTTTCGGCCACTTCAACCAACTTCGAGGGTTTGGAATTCCCGGCCGGTACGATTTCGTTAGACAGTATCTGACGATTGTCCGCGAACCAATTGAACAGGCAATCTCAGAATACTTCTACATACGCAAAGTGGGCCAAAACTGGAAAGACCAAAGCCGAGTTCCAAAAGTCCCCCTGGAAAGCCACCTTGCTTCCGCGAGCCCCAATTTTCTCAACCACTTTCCAGCGGTTGTTACGCAGGACAACTATCGAGATCTGATTGAGGAGAAATTCATCTCCGTAGGCACCACTGAGCACTTGGAAGCGACCATTAAAGTATTTGCGGCCCGCTTAGGCTTCAAGCCAATGACCATTCCAAGAGAAAATGAGACTCCGCGTGATCAGCAAATCTCGCAAGCCACACGGGAATCTTTCATTGAGCGGCAACAGCTAGAGTATCTGGTGTACGACTACTGTCGCAGACGCCTCAATGACCAGTCACTAGAACTGCGCACATCTGGGAGCGGTTCGGCCTGACCCAAATGCATTCACCTATCGATACCACACACCAAAATAGACCAAGGGAACGCGAGTCATGACACAGAGTACGGATATTCAGACGCCCGTTTTCGTGCTGGACGCGGCGCGCCTGCGCGCGAACCTGGAAACGGCGAAACGTGTGCGCGAGGAAGCCGGGTGCAAGATCCTGCTGGCAACGAAAGCGTTCTCCCTGCCCGCCGCTTTCCCGATGATGACCGACTATCTGGACGGCACCACGGCGAGCGGAGAGCAGGAAGCCATCATGGGGCATGAGAGCTTCGGCAAGGAAGTGCATGTCTACTCGCCCGCCTATACAAAGGCCGAGGTGGAACGCCTGACCGAAGTGGCCGAGCACATCTATTTCAACTCCCTCGAACAGCTGGACCGGTTCGCCGACATTGCCCGCAATGCCGGGGCCAAGGTCGGCCTGCGCGTCAATCCCGGCTATTCCAATGCGACGCTGGGCGGAGACCTGTACAATCCGTGTGCGCCCGGAAGCCGGTTCGGCGAAGTGCCGTCAAAGCTGGATCAGGTTGACTGGTCCCGCATCGACATTTTCCATGTGCACGCCTTGTGCGAAAGCCTGCACGAAGGCTCTGTCGGACTGATCGAATTCGTGGCCGACAATTTCGGGCAATACATTGAACAGGTCAGTACCGTGAATTTCGGCGGAGGACACTTCCTCAACAAGGATGGCTATGATGTTGACGCGCTGATCGCGGCCATCAAGGTGTTCAAGGCGCGCTTTGGCGTCGAGGTTGTTCTGGAGCCGGGCGCCGGCCTTGTCGTCAATACGGGCGAGCTTTATGCCACCGTCCTCGCCCTGCACTGGAACGAAGTCGATCTGGCGATCCTCGACGCGTCCGCCTCGACCCATATGCCGGACGTGCTGGAAGTGCCCTACCGGCCAGACGTGATCGGCGCAGGCCAGCCCGGCCAGAAGGCACACACATACCGGTTCGGCGGCAAGACCTGCATGACGGGTGACGTGATCGGAGACTATTCCTTCGACGCCCCACTCAAGCCAGGCGACACGATCATCTTCACCGACCAGATGCATTATTCCTTCGTCAAGACGAACACGTTTAACGGCACCCCGCTGGCAAACCTCGCGGTGCGCTGGGAAGACGGCATCATCGAGAGCCTGTCCGATTTCGGCTATGAGGAATTCCGGCGGCGGTTGGGGCGCTAACCCGCACCAAAAATTTGCGGTTCACTTTTAACCGATGATTGCGCACGATGAGGTATTCTCCGTTTTCGGAGGAATAGACTGATGCGTAGATTGTTACCTGCAATTCTGTTGATGCTACTGCCAACCGCGGGAGAGGCCCTTGCTCATGGTGGCGGGCTCAATGCGCAAGGATGTCACACAAATCGCAAAACAGGTGACTACCATTGTCATGGCAAAACATCCTCATCCTCAGCCACCCCAGCGCCCAGACCTCAACGCGCGACAACGAATACTTTGCCGCCCGCCCCACAGGTCAGGGCCTTTCGCAATTGCTCGGAAGCACGCGCCGCAGGTGCGGCCCCCGTACGTCGGGGTGATCCTGGCTATGGCCCTCACCTTGACCGAGACAATGATGGAATTGGCTGCGAGTAATATACTCTTCAGTAGTAAGGTGTGATGCCGTCAGAGTTTCCGATCATTCCCGAGCGAAGGGATGCGCGCCCGCGCTTTCGCCACGGCATCCAGATCGATGTCCGCCACGATCACACCCGGCTCATCATCTGCCTTCTCCGCCAGCACGTCTCCCCAAGGCGAAACGATCAGGGAGTGGCCGAAGGTCTCGCGGCCATCCTCGTGCTTCCCGCCCTGCGCAGGCGCGAGGACAAAACTGCCGGTCTCTATGGCGCGCGCCCGAACCAGCGTGTGCCAGTGCGCCTCGCCCGTCACGCGCGTGAATGCGGCCGGGATGGTGAGGATTTCCGCGCCCGCCTGCGCAAGCTTGCGATAGAGATGTGGGAAGCGGACGTCATAGCAGATTGTCATGCCAAGCTTGCCGAACTCTGTCTCCGCCAGCACGGCGCGCTCGCCCGGACGATAGGACCGGCTTTCGCGATAGCTCTGCCCGTCGCCTACTTCGACGTCGAACATGTGGATCTTGTCGTAGCGCGCGCGGATGGAACCATCGGGCGCGATCAGGAATGACCGGTTGGCCAGCCGTTCTTCGCCCTCCACCGGCACGGCGATGGACCCGATCAAAAGCCAAATGCCCAATTCATCCGCCAGCGCACGGAGCGCTGCCAGCGTCTTGTCATCTGACTCGGCAACGATCTTGGGCCGCGCCTTGCCGGGGCGAATATCCAGCAGATTGGTCATCTCCGGCGTTGCGATGAAACGCGCACCCTTCCCCGCCGCCTCACGGATCAGGGCCGTGGCGTGATCAATGTTCGCCTCAATCTCAACGCCCGTCCGAAGCTGGGCGCACCCTACGCGGAGCTTTGTCATTCGGCTGGCCTCCGGCAGTTTACTCCGGCACCCACTCAGACAGCGCTGCATCCATGATATTGGTCGCTTCACGGACATGTTCGTCCGTGATCACCAGCGGCGGAGCCAGACGCAGCACGTTGTTACCCGCGACGCCGACCAGAAGATTCTTGTCGCGACACACGCCCTGCAGGCTTTTCGGGTTCGCCTTCATCTTGAGCCCGGTGAGCAGGCCCTTGCCGGTTACGGCCTCGACCTTGTCCGGATGGCTGTCGGCCAGGCTCTTCAGCCCCTGGGTCAACGTAGCCGAAACACGGCGCACTTCGGCGAGGAAATCTTCATCAGAAATGATATCCCAAACGACATTGCCAACCGCCATCGCCAACGGGTTGCCGCCATAGGTGGAGCCGTGGCTGCCCGGTTGCATGTGTTCGCCGACGGTTTCCGTTGTCAGGCAGGCGCCGAACGGGAAGCCGCCACCGATGCCCTTGGCCGAGCAGAGAATGTCGGGCGCGGCGCCGTCTACCCATTCGTGGGCGAACAGTTTTCCGGTCCGCCCCATGCCGCACTGGACTTCATCATAAATCAGCAGAATGCCGTGTTCGTCGCACAGTTCACGAAGACCCTTCAGGCAGGCATCCGGCATGGCGCGGACACCGCCCTCACCCTGTACCGGTTCGACGAACACCGCCGCTGTCGTCGGCTGCGCCGCTGCGGCTTTCAGCGCGTCATGGTCACCCCATTCCAAATGCACAAAGCCCGGCAGCTTTGGACCAAAGCCCTGAAGGTAATTCGGGTTACCACCAGCATTGATGGCGCCGAGTGAGCGACCGTGGAATGCACCGGTGAAGGTAATGATGTCGATGCGCTCTTCATTGCCATTCGCCCAATGATATTTCCGGGCAGACTTGATGGCGCACTCAACCGCTTCAGTGCCGGAATTGGTGAAGAAGACCCGGTCTGCAAACGTGTCCCGGCAAATCTTGTCGGCCAGTTCTTCGGCCCCCCGCACACGGAACATGTTGGAGGTGTGCCACAGCTTTTCCGCCTGGCCTTTCAGCGCGTCGACCATGGCCGGATGCGAATGACCAAGGGCGTTGACAGCAATGCCTGCAATGAAGTCGAGATATCGCGTACCGCTTTCGGTGAAGAGGTATGGACCCTCTCCCTTCTCGAAAACTTCTTCCGGTGGCCGGTAGACAGGCATGATGTGCTGGCGCGGATCGCTCATGATAACTCCCATGCGTTCGCAAAATCTGATTTGGCCAACGCTTGGCCGCGCCGCCTGGCGAAGTCAACACACGGGCTGGCAGCAGCCCCCTTTCCGAAACGGACTTGAGTGAAGCTATCTTGAACCATGAAAATTATTTAATCGAAAAACGATAATTTTGATTGACGTTTTTCGATAAATGCATATTGTTATTCAAGAAGCCGAGGCGGCCCGGGGTCAATGTCTAAAACGCCCCCTACCTCACCTGAGCCGTTGCTCTGGGTCGCCTCGGTGGACTCTCTTGATTACCGGAAATGAAAAAAGGCGCGGAGAGCTTCCACCAGCTTCCGCGCCTTCCACCGTTTGCAGCGTTTCCTCCCAGAAACTTGCCGTGTCATAAGGCCGCGCTTTTGGGCGTGTGTCAAGAATGTGAATTCAAATTTTTCAATGTGAGCAGTTTTTCAATTTTTGCTGCACCGCGCAATAACGACAGGGACTTCAGCGCCGCCGGGCTCCAGGAGGCATTCGCAGACACTGCCAAAACGGCCTCGCTTTTCAAAATTATTCCATCTGAAACAATTTTGAGCCCGTTCGCCTTCAGCGTGGCCCCTGTGGAGGTGATGTCCACGATGACGTCTGCGGCCCCGGTCGCCGGTGCGGCTTCGGTGGCGCCAGCACTTTCGACGAGCCGGTATTCGCCCACCGATTTCGCCGCGAAGAAGCGCCGCGTCAGCCGCATATACTTGGTCGCAACGCGCAAACGCCGATGATGGGCCTTCCGGAAGGCCGCGCCCGCAGCCTCCAGGTCCGACATCGTGTCCACATCGATCCAGGCCTGTGGCACGGCCACAATGACATCCGCCCCGCCAAAGCCGAGCCGCTCTGCCACGTGAAAATCTTCCGGCCCGGTCGGCGCAAGATCATGCAGCAGGTCTTCCCCGGTCACGCCCGCATGGATCGTGCCGTCGATGATGCCCTGCGCAATTTCTCGCGCTGACAGGAGCCGCATGTCGACTTCGCCGAGGCCGGTGATCTCCGCCTGATACCCCCGTTCGCCGCCGATCTGGCGCACTTCGAAGCCCTGCTCCATCAGGAACGCTTCGGACTTTTCCTTCAGCCGCCCCTTGGACGGAATCGCCAGTGACAGGACGCTCATGCCGTCTCTCCTTTTGCGCGCAGGATGCGGTCCGGGCGGACGACACCGCCAATGCCGGATGCAGCGGCCCTGGACCGGGACAAGCCTTCGATCAGCCCGTCATACCGGCCACCCGAGGCAATGGGCTGTCGGGATGTCAAATTCTGCCCGAACGTCTCGAAGACAAAGCCATCATAATAGGTGAACCGACGCCCGAAGCCTGACCGGAACCGCGCCCCTGTCGCGACACCCGGCACGGCAGCGAGAATGGCATCCATGCGCTTTGCAACGCGCTCGATTGCGCTGCTCATCCTGTCGAGCCCATGTTTGCCCGCTATCGCGCCAAGCACATGTGCTGCCTCCCCTGCCGGGCAGTTTACGCCGGCAAGATCAGACAACGCCGCCCGCGCAGCCTCGGGAACACCGCCAGCAGCATGAACCGCCGCCTTGCCCCGCAAACCTGCCACGATTTCAACGACACTGCGTGTACCGATCATGGGAATGCCGCGTTCGGACAAGACATTCAGGAATGCGGCCTCGGCCTCTTTTGAGCTGGGAGCCTCCAGCACAGGTTGCAAGTCATCAGCGAGAGCCTCAGGCGCGGCAGCCAGCAAATCGCTCACCCCGCCCTCCTGCCGGAATGCCCGCTTCAAGAGATCGGTTGTGATCCGGGCCAAACCAAGCGCGTCCACAAAAGCAGGGAAGATCGACAAGTCCCCCATCTCGGTCGCGGCTGGCGTGACGTCACACGCGGCAACGGCCTCACGGACAAGCGCGAATGCCTCGGCATCTGAATCAGCGCTACTGTCCTTGCCGAACCATTCAAAGCCGACCTGTGTGAACTCCATCGGGTCGTTTTCAGCGGCGGGCAGTCGAAATGCTCGGGCCGCGTAAGTATAGGCTTTGGCGCCATCACCACCTGCGGCCCGGCGTTCAGCCTCCTGCCCGGCGACAGGCAGGGTCAGGTCCGGCCGCATGACCATCTCATTCCCGCGATGATCGGAGAATACGCACAGACGCGCGCGCACGGCTTCACCCGACAGTTCCAGCGGAATATCAGACGGCAGAATATAGGCCGGATCTACGCGCTCTGCCCCGGTCGCTTCGAACACGCCGCGCGCTGCCGCGACGAGTGCATCATGTGTCATTTCTGGGCCTCGACGATCTTGCGAATGGCCTCGACCATTTCTGCACGCGGGACCTCAAACTGTCCGGGGCGGGCTTCGCGGTATTCTTCATTGGACTTGATGGCCTTCGCCTTCAAAGCGCCCATCTCAAGATCCTTGATCGTGACCGTGCCCTTGGCGAGTTCATCTTCGCCCACCATGATGGCGGCCGGAGACGATCTGCGGTCGGCATATTTCATCTGCGGCCGCATGCCGGAGGACCCCATATAGGCCTCAGCCCGGATACCGGCGCGGCGCAGCTCTGTTGCGATCTGCAGCGCGACGGACGGGTCTTCCTTGTCGAAATTCAGAACAACCACCGGCCCGTCCAGCTTCTCGGTCTCGCCCATGATCTGCATCGCGGCAGCAAGCCGGGAGATTCCGATGGAGAAACCAGTCGCCGGAACCGTCTCGCCAGTGAAGCGGGCGACCAAATCATCATAGCGGCCGCCCCCACCAATGGAGCCGATGCGGTACGTCTTGCCATCTTCTCCCGTCACTTCACGGAGCAACTCGGCCTCATAGACAGGGCCGGTATAATATTCGAGGCCGCGGACCACGGACGGGTCGATCACGACATCGCCCTCAGGTGCGCCAAGCGCTTCGAGCGCCTTTGCAATGGCTTCCAGTTCGGCAAGGCCGGTTTTGCCTTCCTCTGTGTCGCCGGTAGCCGTCGCCAGATTCTCGAGCGTTTCGGCACGTGTGTCCGCGCCCGCCTGCGCGAAGGCGAGCACGCGCTTCACTTCAGCTGCGCCGAGGCCCGCGCCTTTTGTATAGTCACCGCTTTCATCCATACGGCCTTCGCCGAGCAGATCGGCAACGCCTTCGACGCCCAGTCGGTCCAGCTTGTCCAGGGCGCGCAGGATGGCGAGACGGGTTTCGCCCTGTGTCGCACCCACGCCGTCCAGCACACCGTTCAGCAGGCGGCGCGTATTCACGCGGATCACGAACTCGCCCGTCTCCATCCCGACCGCGCGCAGCGCCTCAGCGCCCATCGCGATCATTTCCGCATCAGCGTGAAAGCCCGGCGCGCCAATCGTGTCGGCATCGCATTGCCAGAACTCACGGAAGCGGCCCGGTCCCGGCTTTTCATTGCGCCAGACCGGCCCGGCGGCATAGCGACGGAACGGCTTGCCCAGTGACTGGCCCGCCTCCGCCACGAACCGCGCGAGCGGGGCCGTCAGATCGTAGCGCAGCGCCATCCATTGCTCATCGTCATCCTGAATGGCGAAGACGCCTGCATTCGGGCGATCATCATCTGGCAGGAATTTGCCCAGCGCATCGGCATATTCGAACGCGCCAGTCTCCAGCGCCTCGAACCCCCATTGGCGGTAGACGCCAGTAATGGTCTCGACCAGTCCGGCCTGCGCATGGATGAGGCTTTCGCGCTTGTCCGGGAAGCCGCGCGGCTTGCGGGCGAGGTCCTTGCCTGTGAGGGGCGGTGTGTCCTTGTCGCTCATGGTCGTCTCTGGTCCTGGTTGCCGACGCGCCCCGCATAGACGGAGACGCCAGAATTGGAAAGGCAACACGTCAACGCAGCGCGGACCGGAGGTCGGCCTGCCTCATCTGATCTGGTTCGGAAGATTGAACACTTGCAGGAGGCGCAGCCGGACCGGTTCGCGCCTCGTCGGCGCGTCACGAATGATGGTGATGGTGGTGCAGTGCAATGTTCATCGCGTTGGCGGATACTGAGACGCCCCGACAGAGTCAACCTTTCAGGCGGGCGTCAGGCTTTTTCCGTCGGTCGCGTGAAAGGCTTCTGCGCGCCATCGCGGCGCTCGATCACCTTGAAGATGCCCGTACCGCGCATCAGCAATTTGTCGCCCGTCCAGATGCGCCCCTCAACGGTGAAGACATCATCCTGACGGCCGACGACTTCGCCTTTGCCCTCGACAAAGCTGCCCATCGGCGCACCGGAGAGAAAGTCACACAGAAGACGAACGGTGACCCACCAGGTGTCCTCATCCTTCTCGACGGCCGCGCCCCAGGCCATGTCGGCAAAGGTCATGACCATGCCGCCATGCGCGTTCATCATGCCATTGGTGTGGTATTCTTCCACGCGGAACGCGCGGTAAACGCCGGTTTCGTCCCGCTTTTCGAACAGCGGGCCAATCTGGCGCCCGAAGCCGCGATGCCAGGGGAGAATGGAATAGCCTTCCGGCGTCTCGAAAGTCTGGTTTCTGGTAAGGTCGTCGCTCATGCAGTGCGGATTAGCGCCAAGTTTGCGCGAGGGCCAGAACTAACCATGCGTCAGTCGAGGCCGACCGCCGTCTTGGCGCTCGCCTGGCGCGCGGCCACCGCATCCACCTCAAACCCTTCAAGGCTTTCATTGAACAATCGGTAGAAATTGAGCTCTGCCCCCAGCCGGAGGTATGCCGCGCCGAGGCCAATGGCCGCGCGGTCCATGAACACAAACTCCCGCGGGATCTTCACCGGCCCTTTCTCCTTCAGCAGCCTGCGCACCTGAAAGGCTTCCTTGCGGCCATACTCGCCGGGGCTAACTCCATCGGCGACAGAGCGCACGCGGTCATCCAGCAATGGACCATAAATGAAGCGCGCCCAGATATTGAGCACCTCGACCAATTCCTTCGACAGGCCGCTGAAGCCCCATTTTTCATAGGCGGCATAGGCTGCGTCGAAATCATCCGCGAGGATGGCGCGATAGAGGTCCACGACACCGCTGACGAATTGCGGCGGGAAGATGCGGATGCAGCCAAAGTCCAGAAGGTTGAGGCCGGTGCCCTCCCCCGTCACTTGATAATTGCCCAGATGCGGGTCGCCATGAATGACGGCATAGGCGTTAAACGGCCCCCACCATGTCCAGAACAGCATTTCCGCAATCCGGTTGCGCACCTCTTGTGGCGCATCCTCGAACGCATCGAGCCGCTGACCCGATACCCAGCTCATGGTGAGCAACCGATCAGTCGAAAGGTCAGGGACCGGGTCCGGCACTGTCACAAAGTCCCGATCTGCCAGCATATGAGCATAAAGCGCCATGTGCTTCGCCTCGCGGGCATAGTCGAGTTCTTCGCGAAGCCGGTCTGTGATCTCATCGACCATGGCGCTTGGGTCGATCGATCCGTCCATCCGCTTGAACAGGCCGAGCATTGTCTTGAGCTGCCCGACATCCGACTCCACGGCGCTCGCCATGTCAGGATACTGCAGCTTGCAGGCGACCTGGCGACCATCATGCAGTGTGGCCCGATGAACCTGGCCGAGCGAGGCAGCATGGGCGGCCTCCTTCTCGAACTCGGCAAACCTCTCCAGCCATCCCGCGCCAAGCTCAGCCCGCATGCGCCGCTTGACGAATGGCCAGCCCATGGCCGGGGCCTCGGCCTGCAGCTGGCTGAGTTCGTTGGCATATTCCGGCGGCAGGAAATCCGGAATGGTCGACACCATCTGCGCCACTTTCATGAGTGGCCCCTTGGATTTGCCAAGCGCCGCCGCCAGCGCGCGTGCGATCTTCTCATCGCCCTGATCCCCGCCAAACAGGCTCTGCGTGGCAAAGGTCAGACCTGCGCCGGACAAATTGGCCCCGACCCTGGCGGTTCGTGCAAGACGACCCGACAGGCGGTTGCGTTCCGGGTCTCGCGATGTTTGGCTGCCATCTGTCATGGGCAAGATATAGGTCTCTGCCTAGAAAACAGCCAATCCGCACTTGTCGCAGGTGTCAGCCCGATATGACTCGCAATGGATGACAAATGCGTCATGATTGATGTATAGGCCCGCCTTCGCGAGATATCCGCGACGAAAAAGGAACAACGCCCGGAGGTTTCCCGGTCATGGGCACGGGGTGTAGAGTGTCCTTGTTATTACAGGCTGCGGCAACAGAAATGCCAGCGCCGAACCGCGACCAGCAGGAATTTTTTTGAATGTCTTACAATACGCTGCTCACCGAGATTGATGCCGAGGCTGGCTTTGCCATCATCACGCTCAATCGTGCGGAGAGCCTGAACGCCCTCTGCGAAGAGATGATGAACGAGTTGACCGACGCCCTCGACCGGTTCGAGAGTGACACGGATATTGGCTGCATCGTCCTGACCGGCAGCAAGAAGGCTTTCTCCGGAGGGGCCGATATCAAGGAGATTCAGGAGAAGACCTATCCTGAATCCTATTATGAAGACTTCATCAGCCGGAATTGGGAACGCGCCGCGCGGGCGCGGAAGCCCATTGTGGCGGCCGTCTCAGGCTATGCAATTGGTGGCGGCTGTGAGCTGGCCCTGATGTGCGACATTATCCTGGCGGCTGATACAGCCCGGTTCGGCCAGCCTGAAGTGCGCCTTGGCGTGATGCCCGGTGCAGGCGGCACGCAGCGCCTTGCCCGCGTTATCGGCAAGTCAAAGACGATGGAATTGTGCCTGACGGGCCGGATGATGGACGCCGAAGAAGCCGAACGTTGCGGACTGGTCAGCCGCGTCGTGCCCGCAGACGACCTGCTGGACGCCGCGCGGGAACTGGCGCGCACCATCGCCTCCATGCCTCTGGCCGCTGCAATGCTGACCAAGGAAGCAGTGAAGATCGCCTACGAGACCCCCCTTTCCCAGGGCATCCAGTTCGAACGCCGCATGTTCCAGTCGCTGTTTTCGACAGACGACCAGAAGGAAGGCATGGCGGCCTATGTCGAGAAACGCTCGGCCCACTTCAAAGACAAGTAATGCAGGACACCCGATCATACCTGCATTTTCCTGCGCCGGGGTCCATCTGGGCTGTTGACGCCCCCGCGCCGTTTATGTATTCCCCCGCCTTCAGCCTGAAGGGAGCCCTTCGGGCCACAGGAGTTTAATATGGCTAATACTCGTTCTGCCAAGAAAATGGTCCGCAAGATTGCGCGCCGCACCGAAGTGAACAAAGCTCGTCGCTCACGCGTGCGCACCTTTGTCCGCAAGGTTGAGGAAGCAATCGCGGCTGGCGACAAGTCTGCTGCTCAGGAAGCGCTGCGCTCTGCTCAGCCGGAACTGATGCGCGCGGTTACCAAGGGCGTGATGCACAAGAACACATCTGCCCGGAAAGTTTCCCGCCTGTCAGCCCGCGTCAAGGCAATGGGCTAAGCGACACTTTCTTGCGTAAAAATTTGAAACCCGCCTGACTGCTCAGGCGGGTTTTTTTCATGTCAACTACTCAATACAATAAAATGTAGCCCGCCAAAAAACAAGTTCATTGCACTTGGAGGTTTCTCGTAAGGATTGCGAAATTGACCTGACTGTGAGGGTCCGAGTTGCAGTAATGTTAGGGCTTGTCAGAGGAAGAAAAAAACTCGCACTTATTCAGAGGAATTTCACAGGCTTATGCCCCGCCCCCTGTTGACAGAACAGGCGCGAACAAAAGTGTGGAGCGACTCACTCACAAAAAAAGATCAGTTCTCAAACGCCTGATTTGATTGCGATTTGAGGAAGAGGATTAAGAGTCAAGCGAGCAAAACCTGTTGTCGCATAAAAGTTGCACTTGTCAGCAAAACCCCCTTTGAGTAATTTGAATTCACCAACAGAAAAGTTCTCCCGACACGGAGTATTTATGTGTAACCGGACTACGGTTCGGGCGGGGACTGCGTGCCAGTTGGTCAGGGTGAAATATAACTAGAAAATGGGGCTCGGCATGGACGGGAACAGACTCTTTGATTCAGAAACTGGCGTAGACTTCACTGAAAAACAGGGCGGCAAGAATGCTCCGGGCAAGGAGATCTGGCTGACCGTAAAGGCGCATCTCGCGACCATCCTCAACACGGCTGACTATGATCGCTGGATCGATGGTCTGCGCCTGGTTGCCGAGTACAACAATGAGATGATCATTGCGGCGCGGGATCCGCTGTCATTCGACCGCGTCTATGGGGCCCACCGCCATGCCATCCAGCGCATCTGGCGTGAGCATGACCCGGCCCGCCGCGCGATCAAGCTGGTCTGCTGGCGCACTGCGCCTGCCGAACTGCTGGAGATCGTCGACGATCCTTGGGCAACGACTGAGGCGGCCGCCGATACAGCGCCAAAGGCAGAGACCGAGACCTCCACCGCTAGTACTGGCGCCCCTGTCATGTCGTTTGGCACCCTCGTCACGGGTGAGGCAAACGAGCTGGCCGTCGAGATGGCGAAGCGTATTGCGGCCGGCCTGCCAGTCGGCACGCTGACAACCTTGTTCTATGGCCTGCAGGGCACCGGCAAGACGCACATCCTTCACGCGCTGAAATCTGCCGCTGAAGCGCGGGATGGCGAGTGCAATGTCGTCTACCTCACTGCGGAAGAATTTCTCTCCTCTTACACAGACGGTGTGAAGGTAAAGGACACCAGCGCCCTGAAGAAGCGTCTGCGTGCCGCCACCATCCTGATGATCGATGACCTGCATCGCATCAGCGGCAAGCCGGGCACAGAGACGGAGCTGTTCCAGAACATCCGTGAGGTCACCGCGAATGGCGGCCATGTCGTTCTGGCGGGTGACAAGGCCCCTGGTGACGTCACCGGGTTCAGCCCCCGCATGATCAGTGAGCTGAAAGGCGCGACCACCGTCGAGGTTGGCGAGCCGGACGCCAACATGCGCTACCAGATCATGCGCGACCTCGCTGACCACATTCAGACGGGCCATCCAGAGTTTGTCGTCACAGATGAGATGATCGCTGAATTCAATGCAGGCATCCGAGGTCAGGCCCGTGAAATGACCGGGGCGATCTGGAACCTCTACACAGAGGCGGCCTTCGGCATCCGCACGCCTACGCTGGACATGGTTCGCAAGATCGTGCGCCGGACAGAAGGCGACGTACGCCAGCCATCCATCGAGTTGGTCAAGAAGGCGACAATGAAAGTCTTCGACGTGACAAAGACTGACATGGAGAGCCCAAGCAAGGCGCGCGCTGTGGTGTACCCACGCCAGATCGCCATGTATCTGTGCCGCGAGATGACCGGGAAATCCTTCCCGCAGATCGGTTACAGCTTCGGCAAGCGCGATCACACAACCATCCTTTATGCGCACCGCAAGGTGACCAAAGCCCTGAAGGACAATGTCGAGCTCAAGGCCCACATCAAAGCCGTCAGCGAAGCGATCCTCGAGCTGCAGGCAGCGGGTATGAACTAGGCAGGTGAGGCCAATCACGCTGAAAACATGATCAGCGCTTGGCTTTTGCCCCTGTTTGAGTAAGTGTGCTCGGCCCGCTCTCCCTGCAGAGCGGGCCGATTCCGTTCCGGATGGCTGTTCCGGGCGGAGCCGGGAGCAAGTATGAAGAATTCAGGGCCGCTTCTGGCGGCCTGCCACGAACGGAACGGACGATGAAACTGACGATTGAACGCGGCGACCTGCTGAACGCACTGTCTCATGTGCAGAATGTGGTGGAGCGCCGCAACACGATCCCGATCCTCTCAAACGTACTGCTCCAGGCAGGCAATGGAGAGTTGAAGCTCACCGCGACCGATCTCGATATCGAAGCCGTCGACAGCGCCGATGCAAGCGTGTCGCGCGAAGGTGCCGTGACCGCCCCGGCCGGAACGCTGTTCGATGTGGTGCGCAAGCTGCCTGCAGGTTCCGAGGTCGAGCTGGAAGTCCAGCCTGAAGGCCAGCGCCTCGCCATCACGGCGGGCCGGTCTCACTTCGAATTGCCAACCCTGCCCGCCTCAGACTTTCAGACAATGAGCTCTGACGACACGCCGACGAAATTCTCCCTCGGCGCCAAGGAGTTTGCGCGTCTGATCGACAAGACACGTTTCGCGATCTCCACCGAAGAGACCCGCTACTATCTGAATGGCGTGTACCTGCATGGCGCCAAAACCGATGATGGCAGCGCCGTGCTGCGAACCGTTGCCACAGATGGTCACCGCCTCGCGCTGGCTGAGCTGCCTGCCCCGGCTGGATCTGAAAACCTGGAAGGCATCATCGTGCCCCGCAAGGCGATCGCGGAAGCGCGCCGCCTGGTAGATGGGGTCGAGGACGACATCGATGTGGAAGTGTCCGACACGAAGATCGTCGTGCGCGCCGGTCGCGCGGTGCTGACCTCAAAACTCATCGATGGCTCCTTCCCTGACTACAGCCGCGTGATCCCGAAAGGGAACGACAAGAAGCTGACCATCGACAACAAGGCCTTCGAAGCGGCTGTGGACCGCGTGTCCACCGTATCGGCAGAGCGCTCGCGGTCCGTGAAGATGTCTCTGTCTGATGGCAAGCTGGTCCTCGCGGTGAACCATGCCGAAACCGGCGTCGGCAATGAAGAGCTCGAAGCAGAATATGGTTCGGACGCAATGGAGATCGGCTTCAACGCGAAGTACCTGCTCGATATTGCGGGTCAGATCGAAGCGGTCGAAGCGGAATTCATGTTCAGCGATCCGGCATCGCCTGCCCTCGTGCTGGACCCGTCCGATGACAGCGCGCGCTACGTGCTGATGCCGCTGCGCGTCTAAAGGAACAACGGCGTTTCCGGCGGCACGACGGTCTCGACTCATGACACCCGGCCACGCCATACAGCCTGAATGACCGCCCTCACCCGCCTGACCCTGACTGACTTTCGCAATTACGCGTCGCTCAGCCTGCCGCTGGATGGGCGTCATGTCTGCCTGTATGGCGCGAACGGCGCAGGCAAGACCAATCTGCTTGAAGCGGTGAGCCAGCTCGGCCCCGGTCGCGGCCTGCGCTCGGCAACGCTGCAGGACATGGTCCGGAAGGACGCGCCAGCAGGATGGACCGTTTCGGCGATACTGGCGGACGAGCAGCGCATCGGCGTTGGCCTTGAGCTGAGCCCAAGTACGAAGCGTACTGTTCGTATCGACGGCGCATCCGCTACGGCTTCAGATCTCGCAGAACTTGTCCGCATCGTCTGGCTGACCCCGGCGATGGACGGAGTGTTCCGGGGCAGCACGTCAGACCGACGCCGCTTCTTTGATCGGCAGGTCATGGCGCACATGCCGACACATGGCACCGCCGCCAGCCGGTATGAAAAGGCGATGCGTGAGCGCAACGCCCTGCTCGAACGGGGCCATGTGGACCCGGCCTGGGCTGATGCCATCGAGGCGCGTATGGCCGAAGCCGGCGCAGAAATGGCTATCAACCGGGCGCACGTTCTCGAAGCGCTGCAAGACGCCATCAATGCTCGGCCTGAAGGCTATTTCCCGAAGGCTGACCTCGCCCTTGAGGGCAAGTCTGAAGAAGCGGCCCTGCGCGGCGAGGATTTCAAATCCATTTTCGAAGCGCTGATCGATACATTCCGCACAACCCGTCGCCGCGACATCGCCGCCGGCAGAACAATCGATGGCCCACACCGGTCCGACCTGACCGTGATCCACCGCCCGACAGGGGCGCCCGCGAAGGATGCGTCGACCGGGCAACAAAAGGCGTTGCTGATCGGCCTGATCCTTGCCTCGGCTTCAGCGCTTCGCGCGGATGGTACCGGGCCGTCTCCCCTGCTCCTGCTAGACGAGGCAGCGGCGCATCTTGATGCAGACCGGCGGGCGGCGCTGTTTGATGAATTGTCCGCTCTTGGCGGTCAGGCCTGGCTGACTGGCACGGAAGCCTTCCTCTTCGAAGCCTTTGGCGACCGCGCGCAGAAGGTGCGCGTCGAGGACGGCCAGGCGGTGAGTGAGGCCTAGTTCTTGATCCGGAGATCGGAGATCGACTGAGCAATCTCCCGATACACATCCTTCAGCTCCTCCCCGTTGGAGGCATCAAAGGCGAAGGATGGGCTGGTCGCGCAATACTCCATGATCGTGCGCCCATCGGATGTCTTCTGGACATAGGACGGCACCTGAAACCCAACTGTGTATACCTGCACATTTGCGGGCTCCGCCTTCATCGCATCACAGAGGTCCATCGCCTGGCGGAACGAATTCTTGCTGGCAGTCGGATGGTTCACGTTGAAGTCACCATCCGTCATCAGGATGACCGCCTTGGTGACATTCACTTCGTCATAATCCCACGGCTTTGAGACTTCCGGCCACACGCTCTGCCAATTCGGCGACAACAGATACCAGCCCCAGGCCACACCCAGATGACCCGCCGTGCCGCCATTTGCCGTCATGGCCTGAACATGTGCCTTCAACGCGTCCTTGTCTTCCGTAAGAGGAACGGGTCCGGACTCCCGGCACGTGGCGTAGTAGAAATCCAGCGCGCCGGTCGAGCTGTTCGCACCGCCATTCTCGATCTCGTTTTCGCCGCGATACTTGTCGCGGTCGCTGTCATAGAAGTTCCAGCGCGGATTGCCCGCCCCGATCCAGGCGAAACTGCCCGGAGCCGCGTCGCTGTCTGCATAGGTTCCGGTGCGTTCGTAAACGCAGGTGTCTCTCGCTGTTGAATCTTCCCAGAACCAGCGGGCCACATCCCAATCATAGTCGCCATGCTGGTCACACTCGTCAGGATCGGACTCTGTGCAAGTTCCGTCCTGATAATACATGAAACGCTTGCCCGTCGCCTGATCGTACATTCGGGCGCTGTTATAGGAATTGTAGTTGCTGATGGCCCCGCTGTTCGTGGCGTCAGCCGGAATGGTCACGCCGCGGGTGACCTTGTCAAAATAGGCCCCCGCATTGACTGCATTGTTGTAGGTGACGATGCCGAGACGAACCGTTCCGTCTCTTACCTGATCATCGGGCAGCAACTCGTCGAACGCCGTGATCGCAGCGGTCTTCAGAGACGACAGCCGATTGTTGCTGTTCATCGACCCTGACACGTCGAACACGAAAGACACGTCGATCCGCCCTACCGAGAAAGTCGAGGTTGAGCTGACGGTGAAGCTCATATCGTCATTCCCGATCAGGTTCGACAGGAAGGTCGGCTGAGTACACCTCATGCGGCCGAGAATGTCTTCGCTGTCATCGCTGAATGTGACTGAAACGGTCGTACAACTCATGCCACCGCCTGCCGAGTCGATCAGGGGCGACACGTATTGCCGTATATCGGAGACGACTTCTGCATTTGTTGCGCCCGCCTGACGGGAAAGAGCGCCTGCGAGGACGGCAGAATCCATCGCATATTGCACGCGGGCTTTCTGGCGAAAGATGAACTCCAGGTCGACTGCCAGTCCGACAAGCACCATCAACGACGTCAGGATAAACGCCGTCAGCATGGTCAGATTGCCATGCACATCGCGCGCGAAGCGATTGAAGAATGTCCCGAAACGCCCGGTTTTCACTGCCCCAGCCTCATGGTCACCAGCCCGGTGTGGCCTTTTGCTGATAGTGGGCAGAACTGATTTCCGGTGCCTTCAGGTTCAGACGTTAAATGCTCCCTGCAGAACAAGACTGCGTTTACCATGAACATGCCCGCGAACCCGGGCAATCAAGCTGCGCCGACTTGCCTGTGGGGGATCATTTCGTGATACGATGGACGCCGAAGACCGATTCCCGACAGAGGCTGACATGCAGCAATATCTCGATCTCCTTCAGGACATTCTGGACAATGGCCATGAGCGCGCCGACCGAACCGGCACAGGCACACGCGCCGTGTTTGGCCGCCAGATGCGGTTCGATCTGTCCGACGGGTTCCCGATGGTCACCACGAAAAAGCTGCACCTGCGCTCGATCATCATCGAACTGCTCTGGTTCCTGAAGGGCGATACCAACATCAAATACCTGAAGGACAACAAGGTCTCGATCTGGGATGAGTGGGCCGACGAGAATGGCGACCTTGGTCCGGTCTATGGCAAGCAATGGCGCAGCTGGGCCGCGCCAGACGGCCGCGTGATCGACCAGATCCAATGGGTGCTGGACGAGATCCGCACCAATCCGAATTCCCGCCGCCTGATCGTGTCGGCCTGGAACCCGGCCGATGTGAATGAGATGGCGCTGCCGCCCTGCCACTGCCTGTTCCAGTTCAACGTGATGGACGGCAAACTGAACTGCCAGCTCTACCAACGCTCTGCAGACGTGTTCCTTGGCGTGCCGTTCAACATCGCTTCCTATGCGTTGCTGACCATGATGATGGCGCGCGCAACCGGACTGGAGCCGGGCGAGTTCGTACATACATTCGGCGACGCGCACCTGTACCTGAACCATATGGAACAGGCACAGCTGCAGCTCTCGCGCGCCCCTCGCGCCCTGCCCCGCATTGTCCTCAACCCCGACAAAACTGATTTGTTTGGCTGGGAATATTCAGACTTCACGATCGAGGGCTATGAGCCGCACGCCCATATCAAGGCGCCGGTCGCGGTCTAGGCGTCTTTCAGCGCCTCCCAGGCTGTCCACGCATCGCCTGCATACATGAGGCTTGGGCCACCGCCCATGTAAACCGTCATGCCGAGCGTTTCGGCAACTTCCTCATCGGTTGCGCCAAGCCGTTTCAGCGCCTTGGTGTGAAAGCCGATACAGCCATCACACTGTTTTGCGATACCAATGGCCAAGGCAATCAGTTCCTTGGTCTTGGTATCCAGCGCGCCATCCGCCAAGGCGGCCTTGGACATGGCGCTGAACTGATTGAGCGTTTCCTTCGCGCCTGTATTGCGAAGCCCGGTAATGCCCGAATTGATCGCGCCCGTTATCGCGCCATAGTCCTTTTTGCCGTCTGCCATGCTCGACTCCTTATTTGCATACTTGCGCAAATATGCGAACTCTATCGGCTCATGCAATATGGAGATTACCGGATAGCGCAGTCAGGCGGCCGCCGGGTCGACCTTTCCCAGATCTTCCCGCCGTCGGATGATGGCCGAGACGATCACCGCGCCAACCATCTTGCCGATCACGAACACGACCCAGTTCCAGACGTGCAGCGAGTTTCCGGGATCCATACCCAACTCCATCTGCTTGGCGAGGTCCGCGCCATACAGGAACACAGTTGTATCCACAGGCGCCGCAAGCGCGCTGGACAGAAGGATACGCGTGGAGAGGCGATACTTGGTGAAAGTGAAGAGCAGCCAGTCCACGCCTTCAGAAATCGCAAAGGCGATCCCGCTGGCCAGCGCAATGACCGGCCACGCATAATAGAATGACCAGGCAATCGCCATTGACATCACGATCAGCACGCGGTGGCCCATTTCCCGCTGTACGAAATCCCGGATCACGAACACCATGCCGGTCACCATCGTCATCGGATGTAGCGAGACCCCCTGCGCCGTCAGGCCGCTACCTGTTGGCTCGATGATCTGGAACTCCGGAATGATGCCGAACGACCAGTTCAGGAAGGGAATCAGGGCGACATAGATCAGCGCCCACCCGCGTCCTCTCAGCATCCAGATCGCCAATAATGACAACAGGATGGCAGGCAACGCCCAGCCGATTTGACCAGGGTTCCCGTTGGTTAAAATTCCTACAAACGTTTGCATCCAAACCATCCCCAACGGAACTGTCATTCACTGCCTGAAAACTGAAGAAATAAGGTTGCATTCACCCTACAAACTCGGCTCTGCATGTAGTCACAAAGACGTATGGGGTCACAAGAGCTGGCCGCCAAATTACATGCAAGTAGATTGGAACCGATCAGTATGTCGGCAGATGTGAAATTATGCCTGATTGCCGCTCGAGCTCGTAACAATGTGATCGGCTCCGGAGGTGACTTGCCGTGGAAACTGAAGAGCGACTTGTCGTTCTTCAAGACGGCGACGCTGGGCTGTCCGATCATCATGGGCCGCAAGACATGGGAAAGCCTGCCTGTGCGCCCGCTGAAAGGCCGCGAGAATATCGTGATGACGCGCGATTGGGCCTACAATGCCGATGGCGCCCGCGTGTATTCCAGCTTTGCCGCCGCCACCAATTCCGCGCGCGCAGTCGCTGCCCGTACAGATGCCGACAAGGTCTTCGTGATTGGCGGGGAAGCCATCTACAAGCTCGCCCTGCCGTTGGCCGACCGCATCTACCTGACCGAAGTCGATGCAGAACCAGACGGCGATGCCTATTTCCCGGAACTCGATGCCAATGACTGGCAGGAGACCAGCGCCGAGCAGTATGACGCCGGCAATGGCAATGATTTCGCCTTCAAGATCCGCCAACTCGACCGGGTAAGTGTTTTCACTTCCCGCTAGGACAATCATTGTTCTTCGAAAATCAGACGCCTAACCTTCTCCCAAAAAAATGGCGAGGAGGAAACAGCCAATGGAATTCGAGATCATCACCACCGGCCTGCGCTTTCCGGAAGGTCCGGTTGTCATGGCAGATGGCAGCGTCATCGTCGTTGAAATCGAGAAGAAATGCGTCACCCGCTGCTGGGGAGACGGCAAGACAGAGATCATCGCGCACACCGGGGGCGGCCCGAACGGGCTGGCCATCGGGCCGGATGGTGCGCTTTGGGTCTGCAACAATGGCGGCTTCATCTACACCGAAATGGACGGGCTTCTCATCCCCGGCAATTGCCCGGATGATTATGATGGCGGTCGGATCGAGCGGATCGATCTGTCCACCGGCAAGGTCGAGCGCGTGCTCGACACGGTCGATGGCCACAAGCTGAAGGGCCCGAACGATCTTGTCTTCGACAAGGCTGGGAACCTCTATTTCACCGATCACGGCAAGACCTATTCCCGGCACCGGGATTTTGGCGGCCTGTTCTTCCTTGCCAGGGGGGCAAGCGAAGCAAAGGAACTCGACTTTCACTATACAAGCCCGAACGGTGTCGGCCTCTCCCCTGACGAACAGACGGTCTACATGGCCGACACGCTAACTGGTCGCATGTGGGCTTTCGATCTGGAAAGTCCTGGTGTGATCAAGCCTGCTTCGCCTTTCAATGGCGGCCGTGTCGTGGCCACGATGCCCGGCCTGCAATACTTTGACAGCCTTGCGATGACCGCCGCAGGAAATGTCTGTGTCGCGACCATCCTGAATGGTGGCATCACCACCATTACGCCCGGCGGAGACTATCACCATACGGCCTTTCCCGACCTGATCGTCACCAATATCGCGTTTGGCGGCGATGATATGCAGGATGCCTATGTCACCTTCTCCAGCACCGGACAGCTGGCGAAATGTCGTTGGCCAGAGCCCGGCCTGAAGCTGAACTTCAATGCCTGATATGACAAATGGGGAGGAAAGGTCATGAAAATCGTGAAGTACATCCTGATCGGTACAGGCATTCTGATCGCCTTGCTGCTCGGTGCGCGCGCCGTGTTCAGCGTGCAGATCGGCGAAGCCCTGTTCCGTTCAGCCGTAAAGGCGAATCTCGGGCAGAGCGCGCTGGCCGATGCACCTGATGGATTGAGCGCCATTCTGGTCGGCACCGGCTCTCCCCTGCCAGATCCGGGACGCGTCGGCCCGATGACTGTTGTTGCCGCCGGAGATCGCATCTTCATCATAGATGCTGGCTCCGGCTCGGCCCGGCGGTTTGGAGAACTTCGTCTGCCATGGGGCAATGTGGAAGCCGTCTTCCTGACGCATTTCCATTCCGACCATATCGACGGACTCGGTGAAGTGATGCTGCAGCACTGGGCGGCAGGCGGCACCAAGACACCTTTGGCGCTGCATGGCCCGAACGGGGTCGAGCGGATCGCCGCTGGATTCACGCACGCCTATGCTCAGGATACGACATATCGGATCGCGCATCATGGCGCCGAAGTGATCTCACCCTCTGGCCAGGGCGCTGAGGCCGTCGCCTTCACGCCTTCAGGCCGACCGGAAATCGTCTACGAAAAAGATGGGCTGACCGTCTCAGCCGTCTCGGTGGATCACAGTCCGATTGAGCCTGCAGTTGCCTACCGCTTTGATTATCGGGGTCGATCCGTCACGATTTCAGGCGATACAGTGAAAGATGACCGGCTGGTGACGCTGGCAAACGACACGGACCTCCTGATCCACGAAGCTCTGAACGCCGACATGGTCAGTGTGGTTCGCGACGAACTCTCGGCCAATGGAGAGACGCGGCTGGCCGCAATCATGAACGACATTCTGGACTATCACACGACGCCAGTTGAAGCCGCAGAAGTCGCCCACGCCGCCAATGTTCGCATGCTGGCACTCAGCCATATCGTGCCGGCGCAGCCGAGCCGCCTGCTTTATCCCGCCTATCTGAAAGGCACGGCCAAAGCCTATGACGGCCCGATCATCATGGGCGAAGACGGAATGATGTTCACGCTGCCAGCGGGATCTGACAAGATTGAACGCAGGCGATTGAATTGAACGCCACCGGGACGCGCTCATCCTTTGCGACGTCTCAATTTCACAAGCGCCAGACTAGCTTGTTTCCAACAAGGCTTCCGTGATCTCGGTCTGGTGCGCTTCGCCCCACTCGCACAAAGAAACGAACGCCGCACTGAGACCTCTTCCAAAATCGGTCAGGGCATAATCTACGCGCGGCGGCACTTCGCCATGGTCCGTGCGGCTGACAATGCCATGGCGTTCCATCTCCTTGAGTTGCTGGATCAGCATCTTGTCACTGACCCCGTCGATACTGCGTTTCAGTTCGCCATACCGCATGGGCTGGCGCGCAAGAAAAAACAGGATCAGCGGTTTCCATTTGCCGCCAATCAGACGGAGTGCAGCGTCCAGTCCGCAAATAAAGGGTCTCATCGAGTACTGCCTCCCAAAGTTTCTTTGATACTTACCAAATAGTGCATACTTGTCCAAAAGTAAGCTGCTCCCCAGCTAGCCATCTCCAACGCGGAAAAGGAGATTGGACATGGGAAAGCTTGAAGGAAAAGTCGCAGTCATTACGGGCGGAGGGTCCGGCATCGGACTCGCCACGGCAAAGCGCTTCATAGATGACGGCGCAATCGTTTACCTTTTCGGACGTCGGATAGACGTGCTTGAGAACGCAGTTCAGCAATTGGGGCCCAATGCACGTGCCATCCCCGGCGACGTTACCCGGCAGGAGGATCTCGATCATCTTTATGCTCAGGTCGAGAAGGAGCACGGCCAGATTGATATTCTGTTTGCGAATGCCGGGCTGGGCGATCTGGCGGCGCTGGGCGATATCACGCCGGAACAGTTCGACCTCACCTTCGGCGTCAATGTGAAAGGAACGCTGTTCACGGTTCAGAAAGCGCTACCGCTCTTGAAAGCTGGCAGCTCAATCATCCTGACAGGGTCGACCACCGGCGTGATGGGAACCCCAGCCTTCAGTGTCTACAGTGCGTCGAAAGCCGCTATTCGGAATTTCGCTCGCAGTTGGGCACAGGATCTTCGGGGATCCGGCATTCGCGTCAACGTCCTCGTGCCCGGCGGAACCGAAACCGAAACTGTCATGCGTGACATCGGGGCCGATGCCATGAACCAGATTGGTGCCTCCAGCCCCCTTGGCCGGCTGGGCTATCCGACAGAAACGGCTGCTGTTGCCGCCTTCCTGGCGTCGGAGGACAGCAGCTACATGACGGGCGGCGAAGTCTTCGTGGATGGCGGCCTCGCACAAGTTTAAGCCGCCCCAGGGGCCGGTTCTCAAACGTGGTTAGTTGCTCCATATCCGAGGATCGGCCCCCGGCCCTCAATGCCCCCACCGGCAAACAGCGGCAATCCGAACGCCAGGGGCTGGACTAGGCCGCGAGCATTCCCTAGTTGCAACCGTCATGAAACACAGACTGATCGCGACAATCGCCGCAGCCCTGCTGGCGTCCGGCTGCACCGCCGAACTCCCTGCGCCAGACACGCACGCCACTACGCACGGCGTCGAGTTTGCCGACTCGAGCGAACTCTCCACGCTATTGGAGGAGCTCTCCTTCTCTGGCACGCTCATCGTCAGCAAGGGTGACGACACCCTGCTGCGTGAAGCTGTAAATACGTCTTCGATAGAAGACACCACAGATATCACTTTGGAAACCCGTTTTCCCATCGCCTCCATGACAAAGAGCTTCACGGCGGCGCTGGTTCTGACGCTGGTTGACGAGGGCAAGCTCGGTTTAGATCAGACGCTGGCTGAATTGCTGCCGGACTTTGACGCACCCTACGCTGACAAGGTCACGGTCCGCCACCTGCTGCAAAACCGGTCTGGCATTCCACACTACATCGACATACCCGGCTGGTTCGACAATGATGTGAAGCGCGCCTTCACAGACAAGTCCTTCATGAAAGCAGTCGAAGGGCTGGATCTGAAGTTCACACCCGGCAGCGATTATCTGTACTCCAACGTCAATTACTTCTTGTTGGCGCTCATCATTGATCGCTATTCGGGCATGGACTACGAGGCCAGTCTGCAGAAGCAGATCCTGGATCCGCTCGGCATGACGGCAACCGGTCAACTCTATCAGGATCCAGACGGACTTGCCGTAAACTACCTCAAGCATAGTGACGGCACTTACGAAATTATCCCCGTCGTGAACCCGGTTCTGTTTCGCGGCACTGCCTCCATGGTATCCACTGCGGACGACCTGAACACATGGGGACACGCTGTCATCGATGGCAAGATCTATTCGGAGGCGGCGGAAGCAGAAGCGTTCCATACCGACACGCCAATGGCCTGGACCGTTGCGGAGCTCCCCGTCTCTGAAGAACAGAGCGTTAGTGTCACCTATTATAATGGACGTCTGATCGGATATCTCAGCTTGATCATGCTGGTCCCGGATGAGGATGGCGTAGTCGTCATCCTGAACAACAACACAGTCGGCTACGAGAACATGATCGGTCTGGCTGCGACATTGGCTACAAATTATTTCGGCAACGAGAACTAGTCTTCGAACACAATGTCGGGTGTCGGCTTGGTCGCCAGTCCGTCCAGTTCGATGGCAACCTTGCGGGCCAGTTCGTGAAACAGCTGGCCAGCTGTTTCGTCGGTCAACGCCGCTGGCTGGCCGGAATCGCCGCCTTCGCGGACCGCCTGAAGCATCGGCAGTTCAGCCAGCAGAGGCAAGCCGAGGGCGTTGGCCGTGGCCGAACCGCCGCCCTGCCCCATCAGGTAATGCCGGTTGCCGGCCGGGTCTTCAAACCAGCTCATCGTCTCGACAATACCCAGCACCGGCACTTCGGTTTTCGCGAACATGGCAGCGCCGCGCCGGACATCAGCCAAGGCAACTTCCTGCGGTGTCGTGACGATCAGCGCCGCGGTCACCGGAATGCGTTGGGCAATGGTCAATTGTGCATCGCCCGTGCCCGGCGGAGTGTCGATGATGAGTATGTCCAGCGGGTCTTCCGGAGTGCCCCATTCGGCATCGTTCAGCATCTGCGTGATCGCTGACATGACAATCGGTCCGCGCCAGATCATCGGTGCGTCCGGGTCGGACAAATAGCCGATCGACAAGGTCTTCAGGCCTGCCGCCTCGACGGGCAGCAGTTTTCCGCTCTCCTGAGACGTGGTTGGCTCGCTTGAAACCGTGCCCAGCATGGTGGGAATGGACGGCCCATAAATGTCGGCATCCATCAGCCCGACCTTCATGCCCGCCTTCGCCATGGCCACGGCCAGATTGACCGAGACTGTGGACTTACCCACACCGCCCTTGGCACTGGCGACGACCAGAATGCGGGAAATGCCGGGAATGGAAGATTTAGGCGCAGCAGACGGCACCTTGCCCTGCTGCAGGGCGTCGTCAGACAGCCGGGCGCCTTTCCGCACGCGTTTCGAGGCGGGTGTGTGAGACAAGTGAACTTCCTTTGAAGGGGCGCTGGCGGCGCGCTCAGCCGTCAGGACGCTGCTGACAGAGCTCACGCCCGAGATCAGTTCAACCTTGCCCTCGGCTTCGATTCGGCGCGCCTCGGCGGCCTCTGGCTGAGCCGGATCGGCCTTGATCACCAGCACCACCCGGCCGTCCTCACCAATGGTCACCGATTCCAACCAATCGGGCTGCCCGAGGGCCTGGATGATCTTTTCCTCGAGTTTCCGGCGTGATTTATCCTTTGATCCGAACAAAATCTGCGACTCCGCTGCTCTTGATGCCTGCAAACAGGCATGCACTTATCATCAAAGCGCCTATATAGAACCCATGCACAGCAATACAGGGAGGGCACATGCCCTGGGATGACAAGACTAAATCCAGCGGCCCTTGGGGCGGCGAGGGTGGAAACAATGGAGGCGGCAAGGATGGCGACTCTCCATGGAACCGGCCTGGCGGCTCTGGCGGCAGCGGGGGCAATGACCTCGAAGAACAGATGCGGCGCATGCAGGAACGCTTTCGCCAGCGCGGCGGTGGCGGTGGAAACCGCCGTGGCGGCGGAGGCGGTGGCGGGACCAATTTCGGTCCGCTAGGCTTTCTCGTCATTGCCGGTATCGCCCTGCTCGCATGGCTGTCCACCAGCGTCGTGATGGTGGATCCGGGCCAGCAGGCCTCTGTCTTCCGCTTCGGGAAATGGCAAACGAATTTCGGGCCCGGCCTGCACTTCCACCTGCCCGCTCCGTTCGAACAGCACGAACTGGTAGAAGTTGAGGCGCGCCGGAAAACCGAAATCGGCCAGACCATCGACGAAAGCCTGATGCTGACCGAAGACGAGAACATCGTCGACCTGCAATTCTCCGTCTTCTGGCGCGTGCGCCCGGATGCGCCCCAGGACTACATCCTGAACGTGCGCCAACCGGACATTGCCGTCGAAATGGTCGCGGAATCGGTGATGCGCGAAGTCGTCGGCAAGACGAAACTGCAAAGCGTGATCACCACAGAGCGGGACGTTGTTCAGAACGAGGTCGCCCAACAGGTTCAAACCTTGCTGGATGACTATCGCGCCGGGATTCGCATCCTGAGTATCCAAATCGACAAGGCTGACCCGCCCCAGCAGGTCATCGAGGCCTTCAACGATGTGAACGTCGCCGAACAGGACGCCGAGACCAACATCAACCAGGCCACGCAGTACGCCAACCAGATCGTGCCTCAGGCGCGGGGTACGGCCCAGCGCCTGCTCCAGGAAGCTGAAGGCTATCGTGACCAGATCGTCGCGGACGCCCAGGGTGAAGCGTCCCGCTTCGAACAGATCTATGAGGAGTACCGCAAGGCGCCGCGCGTCACGCGGGAACGCATGTATCTCGAAACCATGGAACGCGTGCTTGAACGCACTGAAAAGACCATTCTCGACAGCCAGTCCGGCGCAGTGCCCTATCTGCCGCTGGATCGGGTGCAGTCCGGTAACCGCGGAGGACAGAACTGATGCGTAACCTTAGCTGGCTGGCACTTGCCCTGATCGCGATTGTCGTGGTCGCCATCGTGAACTCTTTCTATGTCGTGCGCCAGGATGAGCAGGCCCTGATCCTTCAGGTCGGTGAACCGCGCGCAGTCATCAACCCACCCGGCACGGATGAAGCCGGTCTCTACTTCAAGATCCCGGTCATCCAGACCGTCGAAAAGCTGGACCGCAAGAATCTCGGCCTCGACATCGAGAACATCGAAGTCCTGGCGTCGGACCAGCGCCGTCTGGATGTTGACGCTTTCGTCCGGTGGCGCATCAGCGATCCGCTGAAATTCTATCAGAGCCTTCGCGACATTCGCCGCGCCTCGACCCAGCTGAATGATGTGACCAAAGCATCTATCCGTGAAGTCATGGGTGACGTGCCGGTGCCGGAAATCATCTCCGGTCAGCGTGCCGAACTGATGGACAATATCCGCTCGAAAGTGGCCGCTGAACTCGCCGATGATGGTATTTCCATCGTAGACGTACGAATTCGTCAGGCAGACTTGCCGCGCGAAGTGGCAAACGGTGTCTACAGCCGGATGCAGACAGCGCGTAAGCAGGAAGCCGAACGTATCCGGGCCGAGGGCGAAGAACGTGCCCGCCTGATCCGCGCCCAGGCTGAACGTGAAAAGACCGTGATTGAAGCCCAGGCCCGCGAACAGTCGGAAATCATCCGGGGTGAAGGCGACGCCCTCTCCACCGAGATTTACGCCAACGCCTATGGCAAGGACCCGGAATTCTTCCGGTTCCAGAGAGCCCTCATTGCCTGCGAGAAGTCTCTCCGTGAAGGCACACGCATCGTGGTTGGCCCGGATTCTCTCGGCCTGTGCGACGAGTTCATCAATCGGGCCCGTGCAAATGGCGGCTCCCGTTAGGGCCCGGCGAAGATGAGCCTGCAACTGATCCTGCTCGGGATCGGCATGTGGTTGTTTTTGGAGGGGGTGGCCTATGCGGCCGCCCCCGACTTCATGCGGCGCCTGGCAGAATATCTCTCCCGCATGCCCCCGCGGGAGATCGCTCTGGCCGGCATCGGATCGGCCGCTGTGGGCGCGATCCTCATTGTCATTGCAGTCCGCGTCCTCTGAACCTGTTGCAACACGCCCGCAAAGCGCCATAGTTTAAAAATATTGCTGTAGATTGTGCTTCGAAAGGAGGCTCAGCGGCCTATGCGCATTTCGGCCCTTGCTGCCTTGATCCTGATGAGTTCGGCGTCCGCCGCCCTGCCTGCCCATGCACAGGCGAGCCTGTCTGAACGCGTTGATGGAATTGACCAGAAGGTCCAGCCGCAAAGTTTCCGGGATCTGTCGAAACGACTGATGCCCGCCGTGGTGAACATCTCCACCTCGCAAACCATTGCGCCTGACGGCATGCCGACCTTCCCGGAAGGGTCGCCAATGGAGCGCTTCAATGAGTTCTTTGGGCGCGACGAAGAAGGGTTCCGCCGTGAGGGCTCACTCGGGTCCGGCTTTGTCATTTCGCCAGACGGCATCATCATCACGAACAATCATGTGATCGAGAACGCCGACGAGATCGACATCAATTTCTCGAATGGCCGCGTGCTGAAGGCTGAACTGATCGGCCGCGACAGCGATACAGACCTTGCGGTTCTCAAGGTCGAGTCATCGACCCCCCTTCCCTTTGTGGACCTTGCAGACAGCGATAAGGCCGAAGTTGGCGACTGGGTGATCGCAATCGGCAATCCGTTCGGCTTTGGCGGATCGGTTTCTGCCGGCATTATCTCCGCGCGCAACCGTGATCTCAATGCAGGTCGCTCAGACGACTTCATTCAGACCGACGCAGCCATCAACCGCGGGAATTCCGGCGGTCCATTGTTCAATCTTGGTGGCGAAGTTGTTGGCGTGAACACGGCCATCATCTCACCAACAGGTGGCTCTGTCGGTATCGGCTTCTCGGTGCCAGCCAATCTGGTGAAGCGCATCTCCGACCAGCTGATCAAGGAAGGCCGCGTCCGCCGCGCCTGGCTGGGCGTGAATGTGCAGGACGCAGATGAAACGCTGGTTCGCGCTTACAAGGCCACTGGCAAGGGCGGCGTGATCATCACAAGGATCACTGATGACGGCCCCGCTGCAAACTCCGATATGGAAGTTGGGGATCTCGTGCTGCGCTTCGACGGCCAGACCGTCACCAGCGTGCGCGAACTTACCCGCCTCATCTCTGACACCGAAATTGGCCGAACCGTGCCAATCGCGCTCGTCCGCGATGGCAAGGCGCGAACCGTCAATGTCACGCTCGGAGAGCTGGAAGATGATGACACAACGGAAGAACTGAATGCGGCGCTCGACGCCCCGGCCAGCTCAAACGATCTCGGCGCAGAGCTTACCAGCCTCGATGATGATGTCCGACGGCGCTACGGCATTCCGAATGATGTTGATGGCGTTGCGGTGACCACTGTGTCTGCACGTGGCCGCTCCTTCGGCAAACTGCGCCGCGGCGATGTGGTGATGGAAGTGAACTTTGAGCGCGTCTCGACTGTATCCGACACGATCAGCAAGGTCGAAACAGCCATGACCACACCGCACCAGCCCTTGTTGCTGCGTGTGAAGCGTCGCGGCGAAGCTGGCTGGTTCGATCAGTTCATCTCTATCGACCTGACCAATTCCTGATCAGCCGGTTACGAACTCATCAACATGATAGCCCTGGAAGAACAGGGCCGTGTGCAAGTCTGTGTGCGTGATGGCGGCGTGCGCCTCCGCCGCAACAATGGGCTTGGCCTTGTAGGCAATACCCAGTCCCGCTGCCTTGATCATGGCAAGATCATTGGCGCCATCGCCCAGCGCAATCGCATCCGCGCGGCCAAGCCCGTTCTCGGCTGACACTTCGTCCAGCGCCGACAGCTTCGCCTCACGGCCGAGGATTGGCAGGCCAACCTCCCCTGTCAGGGCGGCGCCGTCATCAATCAGCGTGTTGCCGCGATGGGCGACAAAGCCCGCCTCTTCCGCCACGCGGCCAGTGAAGAAAGTGAACCCGCCAGACACCAGCACCGTGACAGCGCCGCTCGCCTTCATCGTCTCAACCAGCGTCTTCGCGCCCGTATTCAGCGTGATGCGCGCATCATAAGCATCCTGCAGCGCTTTGAGGTCCAGCCCCTTGAGCATCGCGACGCGGGTCGTCAGGGCGCCTTCGAAGTCCAGCTCTCCACGCATCGCGCGCTCGGTGATCGCCGACACTTCGGCTTTCAGACCGGCGAAGTCTGCCAGTTCGTCCAGGCATTCCTGGCCAATGATCGTGGAATCCATATCCGAAATCAGCAGGCGCTTGCGCCGGTTTTCGCCAGGCAAGAACGCTGCGTCCATCTCGGCGTCATGCAATGCTGAGAGCACAGGCTGAAGCATTTCTGACGGCAGAGTGGGTATAGTGGCCTCGACGGCCGCAACATCTCCCATCTGGCCAAGACTTGTGATCGCCTCCACGCGGGTTGCGGGTGCAATGTCGCGCAAGATCATGCTGAGACGCGAGGCGATATTGTCCTCAGGGGCATTTGCGGCGGCAACAAGGATCATCGAATTCACTGCTTTCTCGTTCATTCCCGCCTCATCACGGGTTTCCTAGCCGCTGACAAGCCCTTACCGTTATGAAGATGACACCAGCCATCCTTATTCACGGGCCAACAGCCAGCGGAAAAACCGCGCTCGCCATAGATGTTGCACGTCGCCTGGGCGGCGAAGTGGTCAACGCAGACTCGATGCAGGTCTACCGGGACCTGCAAGTGATCTCGGCCCGCCCAACCGAGGAAGAGATGGACGGCGTGCCTCACCATTTGTTCGGTCATGTCGATGCGGCGCATCGCTATTCCACCGGCGACTGGCTGGAAGAAGTGCGCGCCACGATCCGCAACCTGGAACTGAGGGGCAAACGCGCCATTTTGGTGGGCGGCACTGGACTCTACCTGCTGGCCATGACGCAGGGCCTGTCGAACATCCCACCTGTGCCGGAGGATGTGCGCGCGGACGTGCGGGCTATTGCCGATGCCGAAGGGGCAGAAGGCCTGCGCAACCGCCTCACCCCTGTGGACCCGGAAACAGCTGCACGTCTCGGCACGGGAGACCGCCAGCGGCTCGCCCGCGCCTATGAGGTCTATCTGGCCACCGGCAAGCCGATCACCGATTTCCAGAAGAACCGCCAGCCGCCGGTCCTGAAGGATGGCGAATGGATCGGCTTTGCGCTCACCCCACCTCGGGCAAAACTCTATCAGAAGATCGATCGCCGCTTTGAAGGCATGCTGATGCAAGGGGCGATGGAAGAGGCCCGCCAGCTCATAAAACGCGACCTCGATCCCGAACTTCCTGCAATGAAAGCACATGGAATGCCGTGGCTGGCTGCCTTTGCGCGCGGAGAGATAACGGCAGAATTTGCCGCAGAAAACGCCAAACGCGACACAAGACGCTACGCAAAGCGACAATTCACGTGGATTGGTCGCCAATTTCCCTTCTGGCCGCGCATTCCTTCACCCGAACCGGAAGACCGTTTGAGGGTTATTCTTGCCTTGTATAGGGAGATTGACAGCCCGGTTGAGGCAGATTATTCCTGATCCCCGACGTTGGAGGAAACGCACCGTGCGCACGAATGTGGTACTCGTTATTAAGCACCCGTGATTGGCTTTGAGTAAGCCAATTGCGGGTGCGCGCACATCAAGGGGCTCCATCGGGGCCCTTTTTCTTTTCCGATACAGTCCAGACCCAGCCCGACCAGAGACATTCCCATGACAACCGAAACCAAGACCAAGCCCGCCGCTGAAACCTTGACCATGACTGGCGCCGAGATCGTCATCACGGCCCTCAAGGAGCAAGGCGTGGAAGTCATGTTCGGGTATCCGGGCGGCGCGGTGCTACCCATCTATGATGCGCTCTACAGCACTGAAGGGCTCAGCCACATTCTGGTGCGCCACGAACAGGGCGCAGGCCATGCCGCCGAGGGCTATGCCCGCTCGACCGGCCGGCCTGGCGTTTGCCTCGTTACTTCCGGCCCCGGCGCGACAAACATGGTCACGCCTATCGCCGATGCGATGATGGACTCCATTCCGATGGTTGTCCTGACAGGTCAGGTGCCGACACATCTGATCGGCACGGACGCGTTCCAGGAGTGCGACACGACTGGCATTACCCGCACCTGCGCCAAGCACAACTACCTCGTCACCGATGTGAACGATCTGGCGCGCACGATCCACGAGGCTTTTCTGATTGCGAAGTCCGGTCGTCCCGGTCCGGTCGTGGTCGACATTCCGAAAGATATCCAGTTCGCCACCGGCACCTATATCGGCAAGGATGGCGTCCACAAGCCGACCTACCACCCGAACACCACGCCCCAGCCAGAAGCCATCTCCGCAATCGTGGATTTGATGCTCCATGCGCGGCGGCCGGTCTTCTATACGGGTGGCGGCGTCATCAATTCCGGGCCGGAAGCCTCCCGCCTGCTGCGCGAATTGCAGAAGGCCACCGGGTATCCGGTGACCTCCACCCTGATGGGACTGGGCGCCTTCCCGGCCTCTCACAAGGACTGGCTGGGCATGGTCGGCATGCATGGCAGTTTCGAGGCCAATAATGCCATGCACGACTGTGACCTGATGATCTGCGTCGGCGCGCGCTTTGACGACCGGGTGACCGGCCGCATTGATGCCTTCTCCCCGAACTCTAAGAAGGTCCACATCGACATCGACCCGTCTTCGATCAACAAGATCGTCCGCGTCGACATTCCGGTGATCGCAGACTGCGCCGAGGCGCTGGCCGCACTCCTGAAGGAGTTCAAATCCCGCAAGGAGAAGAAGCCGGACCTGAAGCCCTGGAAACAGGAAATCGACATCTGGCGCGCGCGAAATTGCTTCGCCTACACAAATTCCGACGAGGTGATCAAACCGCAATATGCGCTGGAACGCCTGCACGCGCTGACCCGCGACCGGGAAACCTATTTCACCACCGAAGTTGGCCAGCACCAGATGTGGGCCGCGCAATTCCTGCACTTCGAGGAACCGAACCGCTGGATGACATCGGGCGGGCTTGGAACGATGGGCTATGGCCTGCCCGCCGCCGTTGGCGTTCAGGCCGCGCACCCGAATGGTCTTGTGATTGACGTTGCCGGCGAAGCGTCCATCCAGATGATGATGCAGGAATTCTCCACCGCGCTGCAGCACCGGCTACCGGTGAAGGTCTTCATCCTGAACAATGAATGGATGGGCATGGTGCGCCAGTGGCAGGAATTGCTTCATGGCGAGCGTTATTCCCACACCTATTCGGAGAGCCTGCCGGACTTCGTGAAACTTGCTGAAGCAATGGGCGGACATGGCATCCGATGCGACAATCCGGCTGAGCTGGACGACAAGATCCGCGAAATGATTGACCATCCCGGCCCTGTCCTGTTCGACTGCCGTGTCGAGAAGGCAGAGAATTGCCTGCCGATGATCCCGTCGGGCTCTGCCCACAATGAGATGATCCTCGGCGAGATCACAGGTGACGAAATCGGAGAGGCCGGCAAGACGCTGGTCTGACGGTCAGGGGAATGGGGCCCGTCGAATACGGGGTTTGATCATGAGCCATGCAGCAAAACATCTTTTGCACGGGTCCATTCTGCCTTTAAAAGGCGGCATGATCGGGGTTAATCGGACGGAGACACAGGCATGAGCGACGGATCGACAGGCACACCGCCCGGCGGCGGCAATCCGAAATCGGCCTATTTCCTGTCCCATGAGGATCAGGAAGTCGAACGCCGTACGCTGGCCGTCATGGTGGACAACGAACCCGGCGTGCTCGCGCGGGTCGTAGGCCTGTTCTCGGGCCGTGGCTACAACATCGACAGCCTCACCGTGGCCGAGGTGGATGCAAACGAACACCGCTCACGCATCACGATCGTGACCCAGGGCACGCCTCACATCCTCGAACAGATCGAAGCCCAGCTTCTGCGCATTGTGCCCGTTGATCAGGTGATCGATATCACCAAGTCGAAACGCGGCATTGAGCGCGAACTCGCCTTGGTAAAAGTCGCCGGAATCGGAGAGGCCCGCGTCGAAGCGCTGCGCATCTCTCAGATTTTCCGGGCAAATGTGATAGACACGACCAATGAGAGCTTCATTTTCGAGCTGACGGGTGCCTCCGACAAGATCTCGCAATTTGTCGACCTCATGCGGCCTCTGGGCCTTGTCGAAGTCAGCCGGACAGGTGTCCTGTCGATCAAGCGCGGAAAGGTGAAAGGATGAGAAAAGCAAGCCTGCTTGCCATCGCCGCCTTCTGTCTTGGTGGCACTGCCATCGCGCAGGAGAACCTGCCGGAAACGTGCCGCGGGAATGTTTCGTCGGCGGCCTATATGGCACCTGACGAAGCCGCCAAGGCCGACCTTCAGTGCGACATAGACCGCGCTGAGCGTCTGGTTGCACGCGCCAGCACAATCTTTGATGCCGATCCGGCTCCCCTGCTTCGGATCGTGGATACTGCTGCGCCGAGCGGCGCGGCCTACATCTATGACATTGTTGACTGGTCCGGAACAATGATGCTGGACGCTCGCACCGTTCCGGTTGCAGAAAATGTCCGCATCCCGATGTGCCGCGTGCAAACTCAACTGCCAGCCAATGTCGCCAATCAGGTTGCATTGTCATTGCTCACGGCCAGCGATGCAGAATTGCCAGCCTATGGCACCCGCGAAAAGATGATCACGAACGCAGATGGTTCGCGCAGTTTTGAACTGCTGCTGTCCTCGCACGACATCGTTACAAGCATCGAGACAACCAGCGGCCTGCGCCAGTTCTCCCGCCATGCCGAAGCCACAGATCCCATTGCCGAACTGAACCGCAGCGTCATCGGCGTCGCCAATTTTTCAGATGACTGGGTATGCCAATCCAATTGATCTGAAGTCTTATCCCCCACAATCAATCTTCCAGCGGAGCAAGTAGAGGCCCATGAAAATCTATTACGAGCAGGATGCGGACATCGCCCTCATCCAGAGCAAGAAAGTCGCCGTCATTGGCTATGGCAGCCAGGGCCACGCCCACATTCTCAACATGCGCGACAGCGGCGTGAAGAACGTCAAGGTCGGCCTCTATGAAGGCTCCCCAAGCCGCAAGAAGGCAGAAGCTGAAGGCCTCGAAGTCGTCACGCCAGCAGAGGCTGCGCAATGGGCCGACGTGATCATGATCCTGATCCCGGACGAGAAGCAGGCCGTTCTGTACGCAAACGAAATCGAGCCACACCTGCGTGCGGGCCAGCACCTGATGTTCGGCCACGGCTTCAACGTTCACTACAACCTGATCCGTCCGCGTCCGGACGTTGACGTTTCCCTGTCTGCGCCGAAGGGCCCAGGCCACACGCTGCGCGCCCAATACCAGATGGGCTTTGGCTTGCCGGGTCTCGTTGCGATCCATCAGGATGCAACCGGCACCGCAAAAGACGTTGCCCTGTCTTATTCGAAAGCCATCGGCAACACCCGCGCTGGCGTGATCGAAACTTCCTTCCGCGAAGAAACCGAAACCGACCTGTTCGGTGAACAGGCTGTGCTTTGCGGCGGCATCGTCGAACTGATCAAGGCGGGTTACGAAACGCTGGTCGAGGCCGGTTACGCGCCTGAAATGGCATACTTCGAATGCCTGCACGAAACCAAGCTGATCGTGGACCTGATTTATGAAGGCGGCATCGCCAACATGAACTACTCGATCTCCAACACGGCCGAATACGGCGAATACGTTTCCGGCCCACGCGTCGTGAATTCCGAAGCCAAGGCAAACATGAAGAAGGTTCTGGAAGACATCCAGAACGGCACCTTCGCACGCAACTGGGTTCTGGAAAACCAGGCCGGCGCACCGGGCTTCAACGCCATGCGCCAGCGCATGAACAGCCACGAGATCGAGGAAGTCGGCGAAAAGCTGCGCGGCATGATGCACTGGGCGCAGAACGACCGCCTGGTCGACAAGGCCCGCAACTAAATCCTATTCGGGTGGACGGTCTGGCACACGGTTCATGTCCACCCGGCTTTCAATTCCCGGCACGCGGCCGGACATCGTATATTGCCAGATGTCCGGTGCGCGGCCGTCCCGGGTTCGGGGCATGACCTCGCCCAGCCCCCTCAGCCAGAGCGGATAATCGGCATAGCCGTCTGACAGCCAGTCGCGATGAAACTCCGGCGTGGTATAGATCACCGGGCGCTGACCATACTCGGCTTCCACCCTCTCCAGAAACACATCCAGTTCCGCCAGCGTCTCCGACATACTGCCGCGCGGTTCGCAATTGTGCGCATATTCCAGATCGACAGCCGGCGGCAGGCCCCCTGCCCGCACCTCGACGGACTGAATGAAATTCCCGGCCTGCGCCTCGCCGGCACGACACAGGCGATAGAAATGATATGCGCCGACCAGCCAGCCCCGCGCCTTGGCCTCGCGCCAATGATCCTGGAATCGCGGATCCTTCCAGTCAGTCCCCTCGGTTGCTTTCAGATAGAGGAAGTCGACCGGCGCCGCCTCGAAGGCCTCCCAGTCAATCCGGCCATTATGGTGCGACAGGTCGAGACCGGTGAATCCGGGTTGCAACATGGCGCGGTTTCCAGCGACAGATGGCGACACATCGCGACATGCGGCGACAAAGAACAACAAGGTGACGACAGTCAGAAACGGGCGCATACATTGTTTCAACACATGAATAAGGCACTGAGGCGAGCAAAACTTGCCCACTTCTTGCATGGCTTTCTTCGCCCAGCGTCTGTGAGATACAACAAATTGAAGCTATCAGGGCAATAAATTCAACACTCTGGCCGTGGTAGAGTTAACACGACCGGAAACTGGGAAAGAGTGGGCGATGGCCAGAACCGAGACCGACAGCAAGGGCCGCTCCGGCCAGGGCAGCTACATCGCCGCCGACTGCGCCCTGGAAGGCACTTTCACCTTCTCCGGCCCCCTCACCATCGCTGGACACATGAAAGGCCCCGTCAAATCTGATGCAATGGTGCTGATTGAGGCCACAGGCGAGCTGGAAGGCTCTCTGGAAGCCCCTGTGATCATCGTGCACGGTAAACTGAGCGGAACCATCACAGCCCACGAGAGCGTGGAAATCTGGACGGATGCAAAAGTAACCGGAAAAGTGACCACCCGCAGTATTCGTGTCGATGCTGGATCTTTGCTGACAGCAGACCTTGTCGTGGCCACAGAGGGCAATTTGCCCGCACATGAAAGCGCTGAAGTGCCAGACCCGACACAGGCCGCAGACTCACTGACTGGCGAACAGGAGAGAGACCCGTCTCAACCTGCACGCCCGCTGCCCGGATCGAACCTTGCGCGCAAACTGGCCGCAATGAACGAAAATCAGTAGCGGCGTTTTACGTCCTCAAGACGCTCCCACGTATAATCATCCGGCTGGTAGGCGCCCAATGTCGACAGGCGTTCACAGGCCCATTCATATTCGCGATCACAGGATTCCTGAAGTAGGCGCGTACCTTCAGGTACATTCTTGCGACCGCCCTGCCCCGTATAAACCATATTGCCCAGCGCCGCGCAGCCGCTGACATCGCCAAGGTCGCACGACTTGTCATAGAGCCCCCGCGCCTGAACGTGGTCCACGTCCATTCCGCGCCCTTGCAGCGTCAGATAAGCAAGCCCGGAACAGGCTTCAGCGTGGCTGCCATTGCACGCCTTGCGATAGTTCTCAGCGGCCTTTTCATAATCCTGTAGTCCGCCCAGACCGCGCCGGTACATATCTCCAAGCTCGAAACAGGCCTGATAGTCGTTTGTCCCGCACGCCCGAATGGCTTCAGTACGCTTGGCACGGTTCTCTTTCAGATTTGCGCTGGCCTCCTCAAGCGCAATCTCCGCCTGAGTTCGTTCTACCTGACCATATTGGGCAATGGCGGGGAGCGCCGCAACAGACATGGCGACGGCGGACAGTGCGATGGCAAGAGTTCGCATTCGGTTTCTCCCTTTGCTTGATTAAGGATATAAGTGTCGTCACGTAGTGCGTCCACGCAATTGGCTGCTTACAGATTCGTAACGACGCGCGGCTGGGCTTGCCGAAGGAAAGGCTTGCTCATCATCAATGAGAAGAGACATTCAAAGGGGAACCACATGGCCGCATCAGACCAGCAACCAATCGGATCAGGATTTCAGGCCAAATCCACCGCACAGGAAGTCGTCGCAGACGTAGATCTGACCGGTCGCAATGCCATTGTCACCGGCGGCTATTCCGGTATCGGCCTTGAAACCGTTCGGGCGCTTGCGGGCGCAGGGGCGCGTGTCACAGTTCCGGCCCGGCGGGTGGATGCTGCCGAGGAAGCGCTGGCCAATGTGCCCGGCGAGATCGAGATCGCCGCCATGGACCTCGAAGACATTTCCAGCGTGAAGAAATTCACCTCTGACTATGAAGACACAGGCCGCGCTCTGGACATGTTGATCAACAATGCCGGCATCATGGCCTGCCCCGAAACACGTGTTGGACCGGGATGGGAGCGCCAGCTCGGCGTAAACCATCTGGCCCATATGGCGATGAGCCTGGCTCTGGCTCCGGCCCTTGAGCGTGCAGACGGTGCCCGCCTTGTGGCCCTGTCTTCCACCGCGCACGTTCGGTCAGATGTGATCTGGGACGATCCGAATTATGACAGCCACCCCTATGACAAATGGGAAGCCTACGGTCAGTCCAAGTCGGCCTGCGCCCTGTTTGCGCTCGGCGTGGATCATCGCGGCAAGGACATTGGCGTCCGGGCATTCTCAGTCCACCCAGGGGGAATCTTCACGCCTCTGCAGCGTCACCTGACAGATGAAGAAATGGCCGAACTCGGCTGGAAGAATCCAGACGGCACGATCCCGCCAATGGTGCAGGCCATGTTCAAGACCCCGGAACAGGGCGCATCCACAAGCGTCTGGGCAGCAACTGCCCCCGCCCTCGCCGACAAGGGCGGCGTTTACTGCGAAGATTGTGATATTGCAAAACTCGCCACCGAAGACAGCCAGCGTTGGGAACATGCCCGGCCCTGGATCTGTGATGACGAAAAAGCCGAACGGCTTTGGGAAATCAGTGAGGCCATGCTCAGCAAGGCCTGAGTTCGGAAAGGACTCCTCGCATGAAACACGCATTTCTGATCATGACTGCAGCGGCGCTCCTGGTCACAGCCTGCACACCGGAATATGGCGATACGCCCCCGGTCGCTTTGATGGCTGAGGAGTCCTTCGACTACGACTCGGTTTTCGTTCGAGACGGTCGGCCTGAAAGCGATTTCGAGCAGTACGAGTTGCGTCACTCCAGGGAGATTCTCGCATTTACCGGCGTCCAGCCCGGCATGACGGTGTTGGACATGGAGGCTGGCGACGGCATCTATACGGAACTGTTCTCACTCGTCGTGGGCGGAGAAGGTAAGGTCTATCTGCAGAACCCGCCCGAATTCGAAGTATTCCTGGGCGACGCCGTAGAACGCCGGATGGATGGCCGCCTTCGGAATGTCACGCATATCCAGACATCGTTCGATGATTTTGAGCCGATAGGCGATCAGGAAGTCGACCTCGTCACCTGGTTCCTTGGACCACACGAGCTCTGGTACACACCGGAGGGGTCTGAACCCGGAGCGCTTGGTGATCCGGAAGTCTGCTTTTCAGAGATTTCGAGAGTCCTCGCACAAGGCGGTCACTTCGTCGTGATAGATCATCGCGCACCTGAAGGCGCACCGCCCACGACAGGCGGAGACACGCATCGGCTCGCACAGGATGTTCTGATGGAGATGATGGAAGATGTCGGGCTGAAACTGGTCGAAGAAAGTGACCTGCTCTCCAATCCTGACGATGACGGCACCGTCAACGTGTTCGATCCGTCCATCCGAAGACAGACGGATCGCTACGTTCTCAAATTCGAAAAGCTCTAACGCTTAACGAAAGTGCTAGTTGGAGCTTTCCGGCTCCAGCTTGTCCTGCGTCCGCGTTTCAAAATCGCTGGCATCGTGACGTTCGCGCAGCTGTGAGGCCGGATCACCGAATGTCCGGTTCACCATGCGGCCGCGCTTGACCGGCTCGCGCTGAGCAAGCTGGTCCGTCCAGCGAATGACGTTCTTGTACTCATGTACCTGCAGGAACTCACCCGCCTCGTAGACCAGACCTTTCACCAGCGCACCATACCACGGCCAGATCGCCATATCGGCAATAGAATACTCGTCCCCGGCCATATATTCGCGATCGGCAAGATTGCGGTCCAGCACGTCCAGCTGGCGCTTCACCTCCATGGCGAAGCGATTAATCGGATACTCGAACTTCTCTGGCGCGTAGGCATAAAAATGGCCGAAACCGCCGCCGAGATACGGCGCTGAGCCCATTTGCCAGAACAGCCAGTTCAACGCCTCAGTGCGCTTGTTGTGATCGGTCGGCAGGAAGGCGCCAAATTTCTCGGCGAGATACAACAGGATCGAGCCACTCTCGAACACCCGCGTCTTCGTGGTCGTGTCGAACATGACCGGAATTTTCGAGTTCGGATTCAGATCGACATAGCCGGAGCCGAACTGGTCCCCTTCTCCGATATTGATCAGCCAGGCGTCATACTCTGCACCCTCATGCCCAGCCGCGAGCAGTTCCTCCAGCATGATGGTGACCTTCACACCATTGGGCGTCCCCAGCGAATAGAGCTGGATCGGATGCTTGCCGACTGGCAATTCCTTGTCATGCGTCGGCCCGGCAATCGGACGGTTGATGTTCGCAAATCGCCCGCCGCTGGCCTTGTCCCAGGTCCAGACCTTTGGAGGCGTGTAAGTATTGTCGGCCATGTTTCGCGTCCTTCCTTCAACGTGTCTTGCAAACATGTAGGAAGGGAGCCGGGATTGTCAGCAAACTTCTTTGTGAGAATTCCTAAACGGCATGACGGTCAGCCTGTGTAGCCACAGTCAGGCTGGTACGCTTTCGGTTAGGAGAAGCTCCTGGTTCTGAGCCGATTTGGTCACTTTCACAGGCAACCAGCACGTCACTTCCAGGCCGCCGCCATCAACCGGCTTCATGCCGACTATACCACCATGCAGGTCAACAAAGTGCTTCACCAGAGCCAGGCCCAGGCCTGCGCCGCGCTGGTCTCCGGATACAAAACTGTCGAAACTGGTCGCGCGTTTATCAGCCTCAAGACCCCGGCCATTGTCGCGAACGGACAAGGTCACCATGTCGCCCACACGCTGTGACGCAACGACGATTTCGCCGCCAGATTCGGTAAAGCGCAGAGAGTTCGAGATCAGATTGAACAGGATCTGCTTGATGCGGCGTTCGTCTGCGCGGATCACGCCAAGGTCGCCAATAATATCAGCGCGTACATTGATCTGCGTATCTTCCGCTTTCGACACGACCATTTCGACGCTCTCGTCAATGACATGGGCCAGGTCGACATCCTTGACGTCGAGATCCATTCGGCCCGCCTCGATCATGGCGAGATCGAGAATATTCTCGATCAATTTGGACAGATGGTCAGACGCTGAAAGGATTGCACTGACATAATCAGACTGGCGTTCTGTCAGGTCTCCATTGCGCTTGGTTTCCAGCAGCTCGGCATACCCGAAGATGACGGTGAGCGGCGAGCGCAATTGATAAGACACGTTGCGCACGAACTCTGTCTTCAACCGGTCCGCGGCTTCGAAGGCCTCGGCGCGATCGCGAAGGGCAGACTCAACGCGGCGTGTCGCCGTCACGTCCGCGAAAGCGATCAGTGTGTTCCCGTCCGGCAGCGGATGGGTCAGATATGTCAGGATCGACCCGTCAGACCGGCGCATCTCGCCCGTCGTGGACTGACGCGCCCGCGCAGAGGGGTCAGTGATATGACGCTTGATGGCATCCCACACATCGAGGTCGTGGAACAGCGGCACACAGTCTTCGATCACGGCGCTGTAGTCCGGGTGATCCTTCAACGTGTCATGATCAAGCGACCAAAGGTGCTCAAATGCCTTGTTGAACAGTTTAAGCCGCCCGTCGCCGCCGAACACAACGACTGCCTCATGCAGATTGTCCAGCGTTGATGCTTGCGTCTTCACGATGGCGTTGAATTTCGTCTTCAGATCAAGCTCGCCAGTAATGTCCTTGAACAGCAACAACAGACCGCCCATCGGGTGGCGTTGACGCGTAACAGACAGTGTCCGGTCATCCGGCAAGGACCAAGTGTCCTCTTTCACGCCATCGATATCGAGATAGTAAGACAGTTCTTCTGCGCGCCACTCGGCATAATTGGTCCGCGCGGGCAGCTTGCGGCGCTCGCGCAGGCGGTCCAGCAACTGGCCGTGGTTCGGACGATCCAGCAGGAAGCTCTCGTCCAGATCCCACATGTCGCGGAAGGCCTTGTTGTAGAAGGTCAACTTTCGGTCTGCACCAAAGATCGCCACGGCATCCGCAACGTGGTTGAGGGTCTCGTCATGCGCGCGAACATGGCGGTTCAGTTCCTCGCGGGCATTCTCCTGCGCAGTAACATCGAATGCCATCGCCCCTGCGCCACCGGAAAGCGGGAAGGTCAGCACACGCATCGCCCGGCGCTCACCGTTGATAATCATATGCCGCGTTTCATCGATATCGGCGCCATCTGAAATCGTCTTGCGCGCTTGGTCTGCCGAGGCCTGATCCAGCATCAGCTGGCGATCCAGAACACGGTCAAGGTTCACGCCATCCACGGCTTCAATATAAGACGGGTTTACCCATTGCAGCTTGCCCATGCCGGACACGCGCCAGGCCGGGAATGGGGCCTTGCCAAGCATATCCAGAAACGCTGTAGGGTCGCGCGCAATAACCTGCCGGGCTTCTTCCAGCTTGCCGCGAGCGGAACTTTCTTCGAGGCCCTTGATCGTTGTGTCAGTCACCCAGACCACGGCGCGCGCGCCTGCTGTTCGACCATCGGCCTCAAGGAAGCGACCGGACGGACCAATGATCGTCAATGAAAACGCCTGTCCTGTGTCGCGCAGTTCGCGCATCCGAATCCGCAGCGTCGTGTCCTGACCGGAACTGTCGCGCGCCTCCAGATCAGCAAGGCCTTCAATGATCCGGACCGCCGGGTCTGGTGAAATGGCATCATCTGTAAAGCTGAGCAGCCCAGCCAATGCCACTGGAGATCCATACAGTTCTGGCGGGGTCATTTCTTCGCTGTCGGGCTCAAGCGCGTCGCCCTGCCAGACCAGAATGACGCCTGGATGCGCACCGAGAATTGAGCGGTGTTCCGCCAGAAGCGTTTCCAGATCCGAAGACCGATCCTTGTATTTACGGGCAGCACCGCGGGCGCCGTCGGAGACACGCAAGGCCCAAAGCAGGGCCGCAAGCCCCAGCGCCGTCGCGCCGGCAGACATGATGAGTGGTACCTGGTCCGCCGTAATTGCCATAGTGTCTTCAATCCAAATCGCACGAATCGGGCACCATACGGCGACCGCAACTGGTTAACGGATTGCTCCCTTTGCGTTAAGGCGGCGTTAACAAGAGGCTAATGCGAGACGGCTTCGGGGACAAGATAACTGAAACGTTATGTTGCAAAAACGCCACACCATCTTACTCTGCATCGTCAAACCTTCATGGAGTTGTCGATGCGCAACCTGATTTTTGCCTTGTCCGCCGCCGCTGTATGCGCCCTCGTCGCTCCAACTGCCGCGGGCGCAGGTGATGATGATCTGGATGAACTGGTGCGCTTGCCCGGACAGGCCTATCCCGGCCCTTCCAAACGGAAAGCCCCGCCGAATGCGCACGCACCCGATCGCTTGGTATCCGGTGGCGGCCTGATCGTGAGCTTTGACACTGACCTTGATGGCGAGGTGACACAAGACGAGCTCGCGGCTGGTATTTCGGCCGCCTTCGCAGAAGCGGACACGAATGAAGATGGTTATCTCAGCCCGCTGGAACAGCTCACCTGGGCCGAGAGCCAACCAATTCGAGACGACACGCTCGGCAATCCGGCGCGGTTCGATCCAAATCTGGACCGCCAGGCCAGCTTTGAGGAATTCAAAACGGTTTTGACGCGATTTGCGGCGGATTTCGCCAGCGAGTCCGGCAGCATCAACATCGCTGACTTGAAGGCACCGAAACCTGAAAGGCAGGATAAACCGAGATTTGCCCGGACCGAAACAGATCGGCCCCCACGCAACTAGGTAAGGATGTCGTAGAGATCCGTGCGGCGGTCTCGGAAGAAGCCCCAGGCTGCTCGTTCCCGGTCTATTTCGTCCAGATCAAACTCGGCGACGAGTACGCCCTGCTCTGTCCGCCCGAAATCGATCACGATCTCACCCGTCGGGTCGGCAATGAAACTCGTGCCGTAAAACACCTGCCCCTCCTCATCGCCGACGCGATTGGCTGCGACAACCGGAATCGTGTTCGACACAGCATGACCTTGCATGGCCCGGCGCCAGCGCGCCGCGGTGTCGAGGCTCGCATCCTGCGGCTCAGCGCCAATGGCTGTAGGGTAGAGCAGCGCGTCCGCTCCCATGAGGGACATGGCCCGCGCCGCTTCCGGGAACCATTGATCCCAGCAAATACCGACGCCGAGACGCCCCTTCATCGTGTCCCAGACACGGAAGCCAGTATCGCCCGGGCGGAAATAGTATTTTTCCTGATAGCCCGGCCCATCTGGAATGTGACTCTTGCGATAGACCCCCAGCGGTGTTCCGTCCGCATCGATCATGACAAGTGAATTGTAATAGTGCGGCCCATCCTTCTCATAGATGGAGACCGGTATGACGACGCCGAGTTCCGCTGCGAGTTCCGACAGTTGCTCAACAGCGGGGTGTTCTCGCCAAGGGTAGGCACGCGCAAAATGCTCTTCTTCCTGCGTCTTGCAGAAATAGTAGCCGGTAAACAGCTCCGGCGGGAGAACAACATCTGCGCCCTTCTCTGCTGCTTCACGCACAAAGGCGGCCACGCGGTCGATATTGTCCTGCTCATCGTCTGACGGCGTGAACTGAATGCTGGCAAGGGTCAGAGTGCGGGTCATGTCTGTCTCCTGAAAGTCAGGCTGGAATTTCGCGGGTCATGCAGTGGAAGCTGCCTCCGCCATTGAGGATGTGCCGCGCCGGCAAGCCAATCACCTGGCGTCCCTCAAATAAGGCGCTCAGCTCGGCCAATGCCACCAGGCTATAACGATCCTCATACACCGGTACGAGAACGACCCCATTCGTGATCGCGAAATTCATATGGCTTGCCGGAATGGGATTACCATCCTCATCCTTCACAAGACCCGGTGACGGTATGGTCGTTACTTCCAGCCCGGCCCTGCGTAGCGTTGTCTCAATCTCCTGCAAGGTTTCCGCATTCGGATCGTCATCGCCTGAGGGATGCTGGCAGATCGCATGCCCCGGAGAGATGAAACGTGCAACATTGTCGACATGGCCGTCCGTATGATCATTGAGCAGGCCATCGCCCAGCCAGATGTATTCATGGACGCCAAGCGCGTGCGAAATGGCCAATTCGATTTCGGACTGGTCGAGATCAGGATTGCGGTTTGCGTTCAACAGGCACTGCCCGGTCGTCAACAGACGGCCTGTGCCATCAGCATCAATCCCACCACCTTCAAGAACCAGATCATGAGACTCTGTATTAATGTTCTCGAAGTCTGCGATCGCCACAGCTGTTTCGGTATCGCCGGGCATCAGGTATTTCCCGCCCCACCCATTGAACCGGAACGTCTGCGCCTTTCGCGCATCGCCAGAGCCGGTAATGATCGGTCCGGTATCGCGCAGCCAAATATCTCCTGTCGGAATACGGCAGATGTCGGCGCAATCACCCACCGCTGCGCGCGCGGTTTCTTCCGCTTCATCCGAGCCCACTGCAACGCGGATCGGTACGAAGTCAGATGCCGCGCGGATAAAACCGGCGATATCGGCGCGAGGCCCGTCCAGATTGCCGCCCCACTCCTCAACAAGGCGGGGCCAGCCGACCCAAAGAGCAGCATGCGGGGCCCATTCGGGCGGGAGGTGAGGTTTCATATCAGACATTGAGCGCGCCATGCCACAGCTTGTTCCAAAGGAAAAGGGCGGCCCTTCGCAGAGCCGCCCTTCCCGATTTCAAATTACGAAGTTCAGAAGACTAGAACTCGTAACGCAGGCCGAAGCGGATTTCGTAGCGCGATGCATCGCCCTGGCGAGATTCACAGTCACCCGCCTGGAAGTCATCAACAGCGCATACTGACGGGAAGCCAGGCTCGCGCAGGATGCCCCACTCGTCGTTCAGCAGGTTGGTGAAGTTGTCGACCACGATGAAGCCGGAAGCCTTGTGATCAAGGAAGCCAGGGAATTCCTGCTCCAGCTTGATGTCGACCTTGCCCCACCAGGAACCTTCTTCGCCGTTGCGCTCTGCACCAGCAGCAAGGAACGGGCTGCCTTCGAGGTAAGGCGTGAAGCCGGTGATGCTGTTCGGGTCACCACCGAACACAACGCTGTACGGACGGCCTGACACAGCCTGGCCGAAGGCCGAGAACGTGGTCAGATTGTCACCGAAGAAGGCACGCTCGTAATTGGCGAGCGCCGTGAAGCGGTGCTTCGTGTTGTAGTCAGACGTTGAAGCGCTGACATCCTGCGGGTCACCGAATGCGCGGTTGACGTAGTTCGAGAATGCCACGGAAGACGTCATCGGGTGAACGTCTTCTGCATCTGTGTAGGCATAGCCCAGGGACCAGTCGAGACCGAAGTCATAAGACTTCGAAACCGAACCGGAAACGAGCAGCGACTTGGCATCGCTCTTCGAGTTGGTCAGCACGAAGGCTGGCTCACGAACGCTGCTGTAGGTCGGGTAGACACGGCCGTCGACTGTCGTCGTGCCGGTCTGCTCGAGGTCACCACGGATCCAGACTGCGCTGTCCTGGCTGACCGTGTAGAGGATGTCACCGGAGAGGACATACTCACCGCCGAGCGCAGGTGCGTCAGCATAGTACGTACCGCCGAGAGCGAACTTCCACTCGGATGGGATTTCGAAGTTCGGATCAAGATAGTTGATCTCGAAGTTCGAACCTTCGCCAGCAGCAACAGCGTCGATCATGGATTGTGGAACACAATAACCTGGGCCGGTCGGTACGCCATCTTCACACAGACCATAGTCGATGTCGAAGAGCGACGTCACACCGTCTTCGAGACCGAATGCACCACCGTCAGCACCGAACTGAAGCACGTTGTTGCCCGAGTAAGTGTTCGACAGCCAGACGTTCGGGTTACCACCGGAGTAGAGGCCGACACCACCGCGCAGGTCGAGATTGTCAGAGAAGTCCCACTCGAAGCCAAGACGCGGCTGGAGCAGACCTTCACCATCCAGGGTCTGACCGTTGGTGAAGCCGTAGTCAGCCAGGAAGTCCGGGTTGGTTTCCGGAGCGTCGTCAGTTGTGTACCAGTCGTAACGCAGGCCAGCGATTACGATAACGCCGTTGCCGAGGTCGATTTCGTCCTGACCGTACAGCGTGTTGATTTCGTAACCCCAATCAGCAGCAGCATTGTTTGGGTCACCGGTTGGCGAGTTGTTGTAGTTGACGTTGTCAGCAAGGCCGAGACGGAAGTTTTCGATTGCTGGATCGAACACGCCTGGCAGGGTCGCTCCGCTGTTTGCGTCGAAGTCGATCTCGGTTTCAACGTGCTGAACGAACATGTTGAACACGTCGAGGGCTTCACGCTCATAGCCGAAGCTGAAATTGTGGTTGCCTGCCGAGTAGTAACCTTTCAGCGCGAGGCTGAGGGTTTCGTAGTAGAGCTTGTTCGCCTGACGGGAGTCGTCGCCGCCGAGGTAGACGTCTACATCGTCGGTTTCGATCGTGATCTCACCGAAGTCGGTGCCGCCAACGGAAACCTGACGGTTGTCCAGTTCGGAGTAAGCAACGCGAATCTCGGTGGAGAAGTTGTCGGTCCAGTCGGAATAGAGCGAACCAGCGTAAGCGGTCAGTTCTGCGCCACGCTCATAGAGGTGGTTGGAGAATTCCAGCTCATCGGAGTCACCGTCAGACTGAGCGATGTTGAAGCCATCGTTCCAGTTATAGGTGAAGGATGCGCGGTGATCATTGCTGATGTTCCAGTCGAGTTTGACGAGGATCTTCTCGTCAGAATTGTCAGCGCTGGTCGGGATCGTGCCCGGATCATAGCCATAGAGTTCCATGGCGATGTTGCGGATTTCGTCGACTTCAGCCTGCGTGATGTCAACTTCGTTGACGGCGCCAGAACCGATCGGTCCGCGGTCAAACAGGTTCACACCTTCCAGCTTCTCGTAAGCAGCGAAGAAGAACAGCTTGTCCTTGATGATCGGGCCACCAACGCCGAAACCATAGCGGTATTCGTCATACTCACCGGTCGTGATGTCGTCGCCTTCGAGCGTGTCTGCGCGCAGGCCATCATTGGTGTAGTCACCAAAGAGGTAGCCGTGGATTTCGTTCGTACCAGACTTCGTAACAGCGTTGATGTTACAAGCGGAGAAGCCGCCATACTGAACATCAAACGGTGCCAGTTCGACAGCAACCTGCTCAACAGCGTCGTAGGAGAACGGGATACGCTCGGTTGGGTAGCCGTTGGAGTTCAGGCCGAAATTGTCGTTCATGCGAACGCCGTCAACGGTCAGTGAGTTGAAGCGGGAGTTCTTACCGCCACACTGAACAGCGTTGATGTCGCCGCGAGATTCGTCAACGTAGATACGCGGGTCGAGGCGCAGAACGTCGGTGATGTTGCGGTTGATCGCTGGCGCTTTCTGAAGCGTTTCCAAACCGAAGGAGGCCGACGGACCGGTTGCGGTCGGTGCAAGGTCTGCAGCCGATGCAGTCACAACGATCGTGTCCTGGCGAGCTTCTGCGTCAGCAGAAAGCACGAAGTCGACCTGCGTTGCGTCGCCGAGGTTCAGGCCAACGTCTTCCAGGTACTGACCCTGCAGGTCGGTGGAAGTGACAGACACAACATAGTCGTTGGAGATCGGCAGGCTGCGGATCGTGTACTGGCCAACCTGGTTGGTCGTAGCCGTACGTGTAAGTCCTGTGGTCGGGTCAGTAACCGTCACCATCGCGCCGGCGACGGCTTGACCATCATCATTCGTGACCTGTCCACGAATGGAAGAAGTTGTAACCTGCGCCATCGCGACGCCGGCCATGCTGAGCGCAATAGCAGATACGGCTGCCCCGCGCCCGAATGTGGTCCAATTTGTCATGACTATTCCCCTAGTCGGTGATGCGCCAGCAACCGCCCCTTGCGGGTCGCCGGTACTGCGGGTCGGATAACGACACCAGATGACAGATTAGTGACAAGATCTTGAAGGTTCAGCACTAAATTCCATTCCAGCAGGCAATCGATTTGTTGCGATGCAAAAAAGACACGGTTTGAGGGCATCCCTGCGCAGATATCGTGCGATCCGGGATAATGTGTGCTTTACGGCGGCAATATAAGTCTCAGGATGAGAAGGAATCGCGCCCCATGACCGCAGCAGGATTCGATTCGTCACGTCGCTGGCAGGCAACCACCTTTTTTGCATTGGCGGTGCTGCTTGTGGTGCGGGTCACGTTCACAGGTATTTCACCATTAAATCTCTATGCGGACGAAGCCCAGTACTGGCGCTGGGGAGAGACTCTTGAATGGGGCTATTATTCCAAGCCTCCGATGATCGCCTGGGTCATCCATGCGGTCACGACTGTATTGGGCAATGCAGAATGGGCTGTGCGTCTGCCCGCGGCCTTCCTTCACACGGCTGGCGCAGTCTTCATCTACTTCCTTGCGCGCGACATGTACGGCCACCGCGTGGGCATGTTCTCCAGCCTTGGCTATGCACTCATGCCGGCGGTCATTCTCTCCTCTGTGGTCATCTCGACAGATGGCGTGCTGATGCCCTTCTGGTGCGCTGCTTTGTGGGCACTCTGGAGGCTGCGAAACGAGAATGGTGGCTGGATCAGCGCAGTTGGCCTTGGCGCTGCGGTCGGATTTGGCTTCCTGTCCAAATACGCCATGCTGTATTTCGCGATCGGTACCTTGCTCGTACTGCTGCTTGATCAACAGAGTCGCCGCGCACTAATATCGTTTAAAGGCTTGGCCGCGCTCAGCATTGCAGCGGCCATCTTCGCGCCGCACCTCCTCTGGAATGCGGCAAATGATTTCAAGACCGTCAGCCATACGGTCGACAATGCAAATCTCGGTGGTGACCTTATAAATCCCGAGAACGCGCTCACCTTCCTGGTTGATCAACTCGGCGTATTCGGCCCGATCAGCTTCCTGGCACTATTTTTCGGCATATTCGTCATGCGCAGCGAAGATGACGGCATCATGGGCCGGGATCGCTGGTTGCTCTGTTTCATCCTGCCAGTCCTGATCATCATTCTCGGGCAAGCCGTCCTGTCTCGCGCAAACGCGAATTGGGCAGCAACCGCCTATCCGGCCGCCAGCGTGCTGGTTGCCGCTTGGCTCGCTCGCGCAAAGCCGAACCGGAATCTTTGGTACATCATTGCCGCTGTCAGTTTCCTTGCTTTCCTGCTCGCGCCAGACGTGTCGCTCCTCACGCGCATGCTGATTGGTTCGGTTGTCGCGGTGTCCATTCTTGGCTTCGGTCATTTCATGCGCCACTCGCCCTCAGGCCTGCTCTGGACCAGCCTCGCACTGCATGGCGTTCTGATGGTGACCTTCATGACGATCGCGCTATTGCCAGCATCGACAACGACCGCGCTCGGCTTTGACAATGCGCTGAAACGCACACGCGGCTGGGACGCCGCAGCGGAGCAGGTATTTGCCCGCGCTGACGAATTCAACGCGACTTCCGTCCTCGTGGATGAACGCGAAGCATGGCACGGGCTAGACTATTACGCCCGTGACCGGACTACGCCGATGATCTCCTGGCGGCGCTATGCGGGGCCGAAGAGCTTTTCCGAAGCCCAGCCTCTGGAAGGCGACCTCGCCGAACGTGTTCTTGTCGCCTCACTTCACTCCGGCATGAGACCCAAGCTGCGCAGTGATTTCCGATCTTTCGAACATGTTGGTGCGGTGACAATACCACTCGGCACGCGCAGCAATGGCTGCCCCATCGTTCGGGAATTCCAACTCTATATCGGGACGGGATATGCGCGTCAGGAGCGCACGCAGGAATGGGAAGCCAAATTTGACGGACAGACCGAATTCAAGCCGGCCCCCTGCCCGCCTGTTCCGGGTCAGTGATCAGAAGCGCTACTGCCCCAAAGATCCTTAACCCGGCCATCACGGCCACATGACGCGCGATAATAGCGGTACTTGAGTGGGTTCTTCTTGTAATAATTCTGATGATAGCCTTCGGCTGGCCAGAAGGTGCTCGCCTGGAGCACCGGCGTGACAACAGGGTCTTTCAGAATTTCGGACTCCTCGATCTCGGCGATCTCGGCTTCCGCAATGGCGCGCTCATCCGCCGTGGCAACAAACACAGCTGTTCGATAGCTGTCGCCCTTGTCGCAGAACTGTCCGTAGGGATCCGTTGGGTCCACATGCCGGAAGAAGAAATCGACGAGCGTTTCATAGCTCACAACGTCCGGATCATAGGTGACTTTCACCGCCTCATAATGTCCGGTGTTTTCCTTTGAAACCTGTTCATAGGTCGGATTGGCAAGCTCGCCACCCGTGTACCCCGAGACCGTATCAAACACGCCTTCAACCTTGTCGAAATCTGCCTCGACACACCAGAAGCACCCTCCCGCAAAAATCGCGGTCGACAAGCGTTTCGCGCTTGGCTCTGAAACAGGCTGATTCTCGGCGCCGGCATTGGAAAAGAAGGCAAGCGCCATTGCGGCCAGGCCGGCAGCAACGGTCAATGTGGGGGCGGACGGTAAACGCATATCTGAACCCGGTACTCTAAACTCTCGCGGCAAAACCACACGCCGCTTCCAGTCCCTCATATGGCTGTCCCCCGGTCGCCGTGAAGGCCGCAAAGGCAGTGTTGACAGAAATGTGTTTCAGCCGTGTTGCCGATTGGTGTCAGTCGTGTGCGCAGTTGTGTCATCACGACGGCCCCGTTAAAACGCGGACACGAACCAGGCTGGACCGGCCGCTGCCATCTACCGCTGTGACCGTATAGAACCCTGCCTGCGATGGCCTCCAGATGGGCGCACCGGCATCGTCGGTCTCGGCCGGACTGCCATCGATGTACCAGCTGAGCTTTCCCTCACCTCGCCCCGCAAGGACGAAAGGCCGGGCCGAACTGCCATCCACACTGCCGGCCCATAATTCCGCATTGGCTGGCGGAAACAGAATTTCAGGCGGCGCCGCAGGCGAAAAGTCATGCAACGCACCACGCGTTTCAATTTTGCTCTGAGTGGTCAATCGCGTGCGGGCCTCGCCCTCGTCCCGCAAATGGTGTGCAGTACGATCTGCGATTTCAAACAGAATAGGCAAAGCAGTGGTCCGTCCGGTCTTTCCGGGCCGTGGCGCTCCGTCCGCCCTGCCTACCCACACCACGATGGCATGCTCACCGGACACACCCGCGGCCCAGCTGTCACGGAACCCATAGGACGTACCTGTCTTGAAAGCGACTTGCGGTGCCCCTTCCGTCAAGCGCCCCGGCATACGCCCTTCAGGCATGGGACCATTTTGCAAGATACGGATGATGTCTGAAGCACTCTCCGCGCTGACCAGCCTACGCCCCGTTCGCTCAAAACTTGCCGTTTCCCCGTCGGCGCGCCAGACCAGCGGCTTGGCCACACCTTCGTCCCCAAGCGCCGAATAGAGCACGGCAAGCTCCCGCGCCGTCAGGCCAGCACCACCAAGCGCCAAGGCAAGCCCGGCTTCATGACTGGCACTGCCACTGATCCGGGGGCGCGCACCTGCCAGCGCGAGTTGCGCCGCAAAGCGCTCTGGCCCCACTCGGTCCAGCATCAGAACCGCAGGCACATTCAGGGAATGCTGAAGCGCGTCCGACACGCGAACGTCGCCGCGAAACAAGCGATCAAAATTCTCTGGCTGATAGGACGCAAACCGCTTTGGCAAATCGGCAATTCGCGTATCCGGCACCGCCTGCCCGTCATCAAACGCCATGGCGTAGACAAAAGGTTTCAGTGTCGATCCCGGAGATCGCGCCCGCGCTGTCAGGTCCAACCACCCCCCTGCCCTGTCACGTGACGCAGACCCAACCAGAGCCCGCACGCCCCGCGTGGGGATATGCACCACGATGGCGGAGACCTGTACATCCGTCCCTTCCGCTTCAGCCTTGCGCAGGGCGATCGCCTCAAGTTCAGACTGAAGCCCGGCATCCAGTGTGGACTGCACATCTTCGCGCGGGCCACTCGAAAGTGCCTTCTCCGTGCCGTGCCAGGCACGCATCGGAAAGTCCCTCCGGCGTGTGGGCACAGAGGACAGCATCACCTCCTCCACGTCCGCATCACTGAAAACGCCGTACCGATTGAGCTTGGTCGCAACCCAGTCGCGCGCTTTTCTGGCCTGCTCTGGGCGGCGGTCAGGTCGGCGTACTTCAGGGGATTGCGGCAATGCAATCAGTAATGCAATTTCATCATCAGACAGACGATCTGCTTCATGGCCGAAATAGCTCCAGCTAGCCGCGCGAACCCCTTCCAGATTTCCTCCATAGGGGGTCAGCGTCAGGTAGAGTTCAAGAATTTCATCCTTGGATAATCGGCGCTCGATCTGCCAGGCACGGGCGATCTCAATTATTTTGGAGCCTACATTGCGATCCCGCGGCTCCAGCATGCGAGCGGTCTGCATGGTGATCGTGGAGCCACCGGACACTACACGGCCCGCCCTCGCTGAATCGACCACAGCGCGCATGAGCCCGGCCCAGTCGGTTCCGCGATGACTGTAGAAGCGCTTGTCCTCCACACGGATCAGCGCCTCTATGAATTCAGGATCAATTTTGTCCAGGTCGCCGCGAAACCGCCAACGGCCATCATCAGTCGGGAAAGCCCGCAGCGGCTTTCCCTCGCGATCCGTGACAAGCGCCGAAATCTCTCCGGCGCGTTCTAATGGTGGCGGCAGAACATGGTCCGCAAGCACGACCGCCGCAAACAATGCGGCGATCGCGATGACGATCCGCCGTGGCGTCAGCATGGCTTACTGGCCGCCCCCCATTGTCCCCGGTTGGGCACTGATCGTCACCCGGCCCGGCCGCGACCGTGCGAACACTTCCGGACGGTACATGTCTTCGGCCACCACGCCCGGCATCGCGAATTCGCCCGGCGTGACGGCTCGCACCACATAGGCCAGCGTTACAGGTTGGGCGTAAGCATCTACCGCCGCCACGAACCGGTCATCCTGAGCCTCCGCAGTCTGCGCGTTGGCGATCTCACCAAGGAATGCAAACGCCCCTGAGCTGCCATACTGGCGACGCCCGTCTGCGGGTCGCAACACCGACTCAATTTCAAAGCCAGCGGGAAGAAGGTCTGCCACGATCACCGGATTGAGGCGGCGTTCCTGCGGCGACACAGTCAGACGCACGACCAGCTGGTCCCCCTGACTGATGCGGGCCAGGTTTACGCGGCCACCCGTCAGCGTGAAGAAGCTCTTGTCGACGTTCAGTTTCGACGTCGCGGCAGGCGGCGCAGTTTCTGGCGAGCCAGAAACCATTACAGTCCGGAACATCGGCGCCTTGCCTTCAAGAGTGAATGTCACGCCTTCCTCGGCCTGTGCTTCGGTCAGGGCATACTGGCGGTCATTGTTATTGCCACGGCCGAGTCCCTCGACTTTCAGGCGGAAGCCATCGCCACCCTTGTTCAGGGCGTCCACCGCAAGCAGCGCGAAGGCTTTCTCCTGCGTGGTCAGACCACTCGGGTCAGGCGCATCTTCACTCAACTTCGCCGCAAGACGTTCAACGACATCCAGCATGTTGGCTTCGGAGGCGAGTGCGAGGATCGCGGTCTCGTCGCGCAGAGGCGTCTGGTAATAGTCGCCCGTATTCTCGTAGCCGAGCGCCTCCTCCGCAGCCGCAAAGGCCGATGCTGCACGTGACCGATCACCCAGCATCGCCAGTCCCGCGCCAATATGTGCACGCGCCAGCGGGCTGTCGATTTCCGTCAGCTCACGATCATGCAGATAGCGCAGGCGAGAGATGTCTGCCTTACCCGCCTTGGCCAGCACATAGAGCGCATAGGCGGCAGAGCGTTGCATCATCTTTTCAGATGTGTCGTTGGAATAGCGGCTCTCATACACATCCGTGTCGTAGCCGTACACGCGCCAGGAATCTCCGGTCGATATCGCACGAAGTGCCCCATAGGCGCGCTCCAGCGCTTCATCCGGCACTGCATATCCAGCCTGCTTTGCGCGATAGGCAAAATCGGTCACATATGCGCCAAGCCAAGGCGACGCATAGCCGTCCCCTTCCCGCCACAGACCGAAGGCTCCATCCGATCCCTGACGGTTCAACAATGTGTTCACTGCGGTCTGGATACGCGTCTTCGGATCGTCACGGCGCTCAGGTGCGCCCATTGCAATCAACTGCTCCGAATAGAGCAACGGCAAGGCCCGGCTCGTCGTCTGTTCCGTACAGCCATAAGGGTAGCGATCAAGCGAAGCGTATAGCGTCGCGGGATCCATAGGCAACGTCGAATAGCCAACACTCACCGACGCTGATCCCGGCACCAATCCGTCAAGTAAATCGGCAGACACGGTGTAGGTGTCGTCTGGCTCCATGAGCGCGCGGCTGATGCGCGTGACCGGCAGATAGGGCGAACGCGTCTGGATCTGGTAGGAGCGCTCCGTCTCGAAATCATTTGGTCCACTGACAACAAGACGTACCGTCGAAATCCCTTCCGACGTCGCATCGACGCGCACCGGCACATCGGCGCGCACACCGGTCGCCAGGGACCGCGTCAGCTTGCCGTCGGCGACATCAACCGGGCCGTCCGCAGTGATCTCTGCGGTAAACGCGCCAGGGCCAACTTCAACATTGTCGATACTGGCCGTGATCTGGGCCTCGTCGCCCGGTGCCAGGAAGCGTGGCATGATCAGATCGGACGGCGCTTTTTCGCGCACGATCATGCTGGCCTCTGCCGAACCAAGCCCAGAGCGTGACCACGCCACAGCCATGAGGCGAAGTTCACCGTTGAACTCTGGCAGTTCCAGACGGACTTTCGTCTTGCCGGACCGGCCTACATCCACGAGGCCGGAGAACAGAGCAACCGACTTCACGGGGACAACCGAAAGTCCTTCGCCGCCAAGCTGGTCACCGCCCGAGCGAACTTCCGCTGGCAACCCCATGTTCGGATCAAGCAGGCGACCATAGTCGTCATACATCTCAACACCGAGCGCCTTCTTGCCGTAATAGTAGCTGACAGGGTCCGGGCTCTTGAATTTGGTCAGGCTGAGGATGCCCTCATCCACAGCCGCCAGCGTCAGGAAGACCGGCTCACGCGGGCCACCATCAAACTCAACCTCGACAACCTGTTCGCCAACCGGGCGGGCAATTTCTGGCGCATTCAGCGTCAGTTCAAATGTACGCTCTCCCATATCAACGGGGATGTGGGTGACACCCACAGCACGGCGCGGCTTCGCCCGCAGGATCGGGTCGCGCTCGGTATAGACCGAGACCATGACATAGGCGCCTTCGCCCCATTCATCCGTAACCGGCAAGGTGACATTCGTTCCCTGCTCGCTGACGGAAAAATTCTGAACCGACAGAATACGGTCTGTCGCTACCACGACTTGGGCCTGACCTTCATAAGGCGGCACAATGGTGATGTCAGCGCTCTGGCCTGCCGACGGCGCCTTCTCAGGGCCGATGATTCGGACACGATCCGGCGCTTCCGCACCATCTTCCGAGACACCGCCGCCCCAACCCACATAGAAATCATCACTGGAGGCTGCAGACGCATTTGCATCAGTGCCCTCAACCACCAATTCGTGGCTTCCCCAGTCCAGACCCGAAACGCGAATCTCTGCGCTGCCGCCTTCTGGCGTCGTGACAATTCCCTCATTGACCTTGGTCACCGTACGGGACCGACGCCAGCGCCAGCGATCCCCATCGCGGTACCAGTCATAATGGTAGTCGATGGCAAGCAATTTCCAGTTTAGGCGCTGGGCAATCGCCTGGCCTTTCTCGTTCATGGCCACGACTTCATAAGCCGCGTCCTGGCCTTCCTCGACCGAATACTCAAACCCGGGCTTGAGACCGACATAGAGCCGTTCCGGACGATACGGAATACGCACGCTCTCCGTCACAGCCCGGCCGCCCGGCTCAAGTACGCTAACAACCGTATTGATCCGCAGTGGCACGCCCGCATTGCTGCCGGCATTTCCAGGTGCCAGCGTGACTGTCGTCACCCCTGCCCCATCCGTTGTGCGATCATCCATTTCCAGAATGCGTTCGCGGAAGTTCTCGTCATGACGACCGAACTTGAAACCCTTGAAAGCCGGGAATGGATTCGCCTGCGCTTCGATCCGTGCTTCGGACTTCACGGTAAGGCCCGCGCCGGGTGCGCCGTAGAGAAAGCGGGAAGCCACCTCAACTGCGCGCGTTCCACCCAGCAGAATCGGTGTCTCCTCGTCCGTATCCAGATCGACTGCGATACGCTGAGGCACGAAATCCTCTACCGAGAAACTTACCGAACCAGATGTGCCCGAAACGCCATCCATTTCAACTGTTGCGCGCCACTGGCCGCGCGATGCGCCCTTCGCCAGTTCATACCCTTCAACAACGGCCGATCCCTCTGGATCATCAAAGCGGATCTTTTCTGCAACCAGCCCATTCGGACGATAGATCACCAGATTGCCGCTGCGGTCTTCAATCGCCTTGCCCGTATGATCACGCAGCAAGGCTGTCAGGCGAACCGTTTCGCCGGGACGATAGATGCCGCGTTCGGTATACATATAAGCGTCGATGTCACCGGACATACGACGTCCGCCCACGGCGTACTCTGACAAATCGACCGGAGCGCGTGTCAGATCCAGAACGGCCAACTCACCCTTGGCGCTATAGGCCAGGATCAGTTTCGGCTCCATATTGCCTTGCCCGTTGGTGATTGGCGCGTCGAAGGCGATGCGTCCAACCTCGTTTGTGCGTCCTTCGGCAAGAATATCATTGTTGCGGGCGACCAATTGCACGGTCGTATCTGGTACAGGTCGCCCATCCTGCAGGGATCGCAGTGTGATATCGAGCCCGTTGCCGCCCTCATACGCCGTGATGGCAAGGTCGGTCATCATGATCCAGCGACTCGACGAGGCAGGTGGCTGCTCAGCGCTGCTGAGATCGGCTGCGTCCTTCACGGTCACGTAGTAGGCGCCCGGCTCCAATGGGCCGACGACATCCTGCAACGGAAACACCGAAATGACCGGTGCGTTTTGTTCGTTCGCAATCGGCATGCGTCCAGTGAACAGTGTTTCCTGAACATCGTCCGGATTGTCTTCGCCCCAAGTGTATCCATAGCTGCCTTGAGCATTCGTCCGCCCCTGAGAGATGGATTTGAAGGCCAGCGCGCGATCATTCACGCGGGCGACCGTGACTTCCACTTCGTCGACATTCACGGTTTCGATCGGCAGGCCATCCGCATCTTCGCGCGGCAGGATCACCCCTGCTCCCTTGAAGCCGACATAGGGTGGTCGATCGGCAAAATCGATCGGCACGGTCTCTTCGGATTTCAACGTCCGTCCATCTGCGGCAGGAAGCCCAGACAGCAGAGTGGCCGACCGTTCCGATCCAAATGTCAGGCCACCCACGCAAAGTTCGCGTCCCTCGACGCTCAGCGCCGGGCGGAAGGCTGGTCGAAACTCGACATAGGGCGAATAGTCCGCTTCCGGATCAAGTGGCGCTGAAAACACAAAACAGGCCAGAGGCTGTTCGGTCGACGTGTCGATACGGTACCGGAAATAGGAGAAATCCTGCTCGGCTTCTGCCTGCGCGGCCTGACGACGACGTTCGCGCTGGCGGGCCGCAACATTGTCTGCCGGTGACCGGGTAACAATCGTCCCTTCCTCACTGGCGACGTCAGACGGTTTGTCAGCTTTGTCCCCTCCGCACGCCGCCAGCGCAGCGATCAAGACGGCAGCAACCAGTGTCCGACCAAATCCCCGCTTGCCCGATACGAAGTACGACATGGAACCCTCTCCTTTGAGCTTTCTTACAACTCTTACACCTCTTCGCCGCGGCGCGAACAGGGCGCGAATGGGTCAAATCAAAGAAAATTCTACAAATTCCGACCACAATCCCGCGACCGACACCGCATTTGGGGGTTGCCAGTCGGTGACGCGCGGGGAATTGGTTCCGTATGTGGATTTGGCGCGCAATCGGAAGTTTGGCCTTCGTGCTCGGCGCGATTGGACTGGCCATCCCGGTATGGCCAACCACTATCTTCTGGATCGTGGCCGCACTCGCTTTCGCCAAGTCCAACCCCATTTGGGCCGATTGGATCTATCGACAGCCCGGCGTCGGACCAACCATCAAGGCCTTCATTGAGACCGGAGCCATGGGGCGGGAAGCAAAGATTGCTGCCCTCATCGGCATGTCCATTGCCGCCGGCCTCATTGTCATCTTCGGCTATCGCAATCCCTGGATGCTGGGTTTCGGACTCGGCCTCATCGCAATCGGGGCCGTTTTCGTCATTACGCGAAAACCCTTGCGAGACTGAGAGCCTTCAACGGGACTTACAAACGCAAGAAGTAAGTGTTCACTTCCTCACTTGCCGCATTCTGGCCGCATTTAGTTAGCAAACGCTTACTTGCTAGTCCAGCTATCCTAGTTCGACAGCAAGAAGGAGATGGCCCATGCCGGTCACGATTGTCGTTACAGCTTTCAAATCCGTAGCTTCCATTTTTGGCGGGCTGCTGCTCGCCGACTTTGTCTCAGGGATTATTCACTGGTTCGAAGATCGCTATGGGAACCCGAATTGGCCCGTCCTCGGACACACAATCCGCGCCAACCAGGAGCACCATTTCCGCCCGCGTGCATTTTTGAAGGGCTCATTCCTGTCGCGAAACCGGGAAGTGCTCGTGATAGGTGCCCTGTTCCTGATCGCCTTCTGGGCAACGGATACGCTCAACCTGTTCACCGGCTCAGCCGTCCTGTTCGGGGCGTTCTCGAACGAGTTTCACCGCGCGGCGCATCGCAGTCCGAAAGAAAACGGAAAGCTGATCACAGCCCTTCAGAAAACGGGCCTGGCCCAGTCCTTCCAGCATCACGCCGCGCACCATCGCCTGGGCAAGGATACGCATTATTGCGTCATCACCAATTACACCAATCCCGTGCTGGAGCGGATCGGCTTCTTCCCTGCGCTGGAGCGAATTGTGAAGCGCGTGACCGGACGCACTCCCCGCCTCGACGAAAGCGTAAATGTCCGCTTCCGCCAGGCCAATTGAGCAAGAGCCGCGCGCCTACCCCTCCCCGCCTTCCTCTAGGGCGGGGATTTTCATTGCGACGCCAGCCCGTAATCTGCGCAGCAAACAAAAACAGGGAGAAAACACCATGGATCTGGGCTTGAACGGGAAGACAGTCTTCATTGCTGGCGCCAGCCGCGGCATCGGACTGGGCATCGCAGAAGCTTTGCTGGCCGAAGGGGCGAAAGTCGCCTTGGCAGCGCGCGGCGAGGAAAAACTTGAACAGGAACGCGCGCGCCTTGCCGCGGTGTATGGCGAAGACAATGTCTGGGCCCGCGCGGGAGACCTCAGAGATTCGCGCACTGTCGAGACGATGATCGACACGATCGAGAACGAACTCGGCGAGCTATGGGGCGCCGTCGCGAATGTCGGCCTCCACCCCTGCCCTCCGGGATTCGAGGTTGATGACTCAACCTGGGACGCAGGCATTTCCCAGAATCTGGATTCGGCATTCTTCCTCGCCCGCTCGGCCCTTCGACGGATGGATCCTCGCGGCGAAGGCTCAATCCTGATGATCTCTTCCATCGCCGGCCTCACCGGGCTCGGCACGCCGCTTACCTATGGCACGTCGAAAGCCGCGATGAATCACCTGACCAAGGAACTCGCCCGGGTGTCCGGTCGCAACAATGTGCGTATCAACGCCATTGCACCCGGCAACATCATCTTCCCGGATGGCGAATGGGAAGAGCGCATCAATGGCGACCGCGGCGACGCCTGGAAACGCTGGATCAAGCGCGAAGTGCCACTCCAGCGATTCGGCAGACCGGAAGAAATCGGATCCGCCGCTGCCTTCCTGCTCAGCCCCGTCGCCAGCTTCATCACAGGCGCGATCGTTCCTGTGGACGGTGGCCAGACCCGCTAGCGGGTCACGCCCCGATCAGGGTGGTCCGCTTCGCAGGGGATTCCATGTCCTCGCGCGGAGCGGCTTCCATCCCCATCTTGCCCATCAGGGCAGCGTCCTCATCCATTTCCGGATTGTCGGTGGTCAGCAAACGGTCGCCCACAAAGATGGAATTCGCTCCCGCCAACAGGCAGAGCGCCTGACCTTCATCGGTCATGCCCTCGCGGCCTGCGGACAGGCGAACCCAGCTCTTCGGGAACACAATGCGACAAACGGCGATTGCACGCGCCATCTCGATAACCGAAATCGCCGGGCTGTCGCCAAGAGGCGTTCCTTCGATGGGCACCAGCATGTTCACCGGCACGCTTTCGGGATGAGGTGACAGTTTTGACAATTCATGGATCAGGCCGATCCGGTCTTCACGGCTTTCACCCATCCCCAGAATGCCGCCGCAACACAGCTTGAGGCCCGCTTCGCGCGCACGGCCCAGCGTTTCGAGACGGTCGTCATAGGTGCGCGTTGACACGACATTCCCGTAGTATTCGGGCGATGTATCGAGATTGTGATTGTAGTAATCCAGACCAGCTGATTTCAGCGCCTCGGCCTGACCATCATCCAGCATGCCCAGCGTGACGCAAGTCTCCAGCCCTTCTGCCTTCACAGCCTCGATCATGGCGGCGACTTTTGGCACATCGCGATCCTTCAGACTGCGCCATGCCGCGCCCATGCAGAACCGATCCGCACCATTCTCTTTCGCCCGGCGCGCAGCCGACACAACCTCGTCCAGTGGCATCAATTTTGACGCTTCAAGCCCGGTGTCGAAATGGGCGGACTGGCTGCAATATCCGCAATTCTCAGCGCAGCCGCCTGTCTTGATGGATAGCAATTGGGACTTCTGAACTTTCCCATCCGGCCAGTTCGCCTGCTTCACGGACAGGGCCTGCGCCATCAGCGTATCAAGCGGTTGCGTATACAATGCGGCGATTTCATCCCGGGTCCAGTCATGGCGAGGGGAAAGGTCTGTCATGCGGGGGAATCCTTCAGAATCTACAATCGTTCGGCAGACTACGTATCGGTGTGCTACGGATCGATCAACTGCTGCATAAATTAACTTTGCGGCACCCGGCGGAATGCCGTAAATCGCGGCAAGTCTGAAAGTACGCTCATGGACACCCAGCCAGCTCCGAAAAAAGTTCTCGACGCCAATGCCCGCCGAGGTGCCATCATCGGCGGGGTTGCACTGTTGGTAATTCTGGTCCTGTTCCTGATCGGAAAGACCACAAACCTGACCGACCTTGAAGCGCTGCAGACCACGATGGAAAGCATCGCTGCCAGCCCGTGGGCGCTTCCGGCATTGATCGTGCTATTCGTTGTCGGCGCCTTTGTCGGCATTCCGCAATTTGCCCTGTTGGCGATCTCTATTGCCATGTTCGGGCCTTGGCTCGGTGCCTTCATGGGGTGGATTGCAAACATGGTGGCAGGGGCCGCGACGTTTTATGCCGGACGGCTAGCGGGCGAGAAAACCTTCCGTCGCTATGCTGGCGAGACGGCCAACAAGCTGTCTGGCTTTGTCGGTCGCAATGCCTTGATGACCAGCGCAATCGTCCGGAACGTACCGGCTGGCCCTGCCCTGCTCGTGAACATGGCATTCGGGGTCAGCCATGCAAAGTTCCTGCACTACTGGGCCGGCATGGGCGTCGGTATCATTCCGAAGATCGCCCTGATCGCATTTGCAGGTCAGAGCCTATTTGCTGCCTTCAAAGGCAATCCGCTCGTCGCCATCGCCGCTGCGGGCGCCGCCATTGCGGTCTATATCGCCATCGCCGCCTATGCGCGCGCCCGCATGCGCAAGGCGGGGCAATCTGTTGCCCTCATTCCGCAAAACGAGGTTGACAGCGCCGCGCCATAGGCCGATGAAGCTCCATATGTGGAATAAATTGCCTCTTCAGCTACTGCTTACCGGCCCCTGGCCGGTGATGTCTGCCTAGGGTTCAGCCAGGGCAAGCACGCGGTCAGGGGGTACAATCAACCTCACACTCCATTCCCAGACCCGGTAGCTAGACAATGTCCACTTCATCCAATCCTCACATCCGTATCTTCGACACAACCTTGCGTGACGGCGAACAATCGCCTGGCGCCTCCATGACCCATAATGAAAAGCTCGAACTGGCCGAGTTGATGGAAACCATGGGCGTCGATGTCATCGAAGCCGGTTTCCCCGCCGCGTCCGAAGGCGACTTCGCCGCGGTCAGCGCCATTGCAGAGCAATCCAGGTCGGCCATCATTTGTGGCCTCGCCCGCTCGACGCCGAACGACATCGAGCGCTGCGCCGAAGCGGTGAAGAAGTCGGCCCGCCCACGCATTCATACCTTCATTTCGACCAGCCCGGTCCACATGAAGCACAAGCTGAAGATGGGCCCGAACGCTGTTCTGGAAGCCGTCGGCCGCTCAGTTGCGCAGGCCCGCAATCACACCGACGACGTCGAATGGTCCGCCGAAGACGCGACACGTACGGAATTCGACTTCCTGTGCAAATGTATCGACACAGCCATCGCCAGCGGCGCAACCACGATCAACCTGCCAGATACGGTCGGCTATTCGCATCCAGATGAATATGGCGCCCTGTTCCGGCGGGTGATCGAGACGGTGCCAAATTCCGACAAGGTGATCTGGTCTGCGCATTGCCACAACGATTTGGGTCTGGCAGTCGCCAACTCCATCAATGCCGTCGCCAATGGCGCGCGTCAGGTGGAATGCGCCATCAATGGCCTGGGTGAGCGCGCGGGCAACGCCGCTCTGGAAGAAATCGTGATGGCAATGAAGGTGCGCAGCGACACGCTGCCCTTCGAGACAGACATCAAGCCGGCCTATCTTTCCCGCGCCTCGGCAATGGTCAGCCGCATCACCGGCTTCCCTGTGCAGTACAACAAGGCCATCGTGGGCAAGAATGCCTTCGCACACGAAAGCGGCATCCACCAGGATGGCATGCTGAAGAATGCCGAAACCTATGAAATCATGCGGCCAGAAGATGTTGGCGTCGCCAAGACATCCCTGGTCATGGGCAAGCACTCCGGACGTCACGCCTTCCGCGACAAGCTGGAAGCGCTTGGCTACAGCATGGAAGGTGAGGCCCTGAACGATGCGTTCAAGCGCTTCAAGGCGCTGGCCGACCGCAAGAAACACGTCTTCGATGATGACATCATCGCGCTGGTCGATGATCAATTGGCGACTGAAGGTGAGCGGATCGCATTCAAGCGCCTGCGTGTGGTTGCTGGCACGGATGGACCTCAGACTGCCGAAATCGATCTGGTTGTCGAAGGTGAAGACAAGTTCGCGATCGCGCGTGGAAACGGGCCGGTAGACGCCGTGTTCAACGCCATTCGCGAGATCGTCCCACATGAGGGCAAGCTGGAGCTGTACCAGGTCCACGCCGTCACCGGAGGCACGGATGCGCAAGCCACTGTGTCTGTCCGGCTCAACAGCGATGGCATCATGTCCACGGGACGCTCATCCGATCCGGATACGCTGGTCGCAAGTGCCAAGGCATATCTCCATGCTGTGAACAAGCTGGAGGCCCGCAAGGCCAAACGGTCGCAAGCCGCCTGATCCAGCAGCACTCGCAATATAAAGATTACCCGAAATGGATCTCTGGATTTCCATGACGCTGGCGGCTGCGTTCTGCCAGAACCTCCGCTCTGCGTTTCAGAAACAGCTGAAAGACCGGCTCAGCACATGGGGATCGACAGCAACCCGCTTCGTTTATGCGGCGCCGCTAGCAATCGCCGTGCTGCTCGCCCTGACTTTGGGACGCGGTGCGCCCCTGCCCAACCTGTCGGGCCAGTTCTTTGCGTTCGCCCTTGTCGGCGCGGTCGCGCAAGTGCTGGCGACGGGATTGCTGATCCACCTGTTCTCACGCGCCAATTTTGCGGCGGCCACCGCCTTCACCAAGACTGAGCCGATTCAGGCGGCGCTGGTGGGAATTCTGCTTCTGGGGGACGCGCTCACGCTGCCTGCCTTGCTGGCAATCCTTACCAGCATCGTTGGCATCATCCTGATCTCGCTTCCCAAGGGCAAGGACGGGAAATGGCGCCCCGATGGTGCCTTATGGATCGGGCTGCTGTCAGGGGCGTGCTTTGCCGTGTCTTCAGTGTCGCTTCGCGGTGCATCCCTGTCGCTTGGCGACGCCAATGTGGTGCTCAGTACATCCACGACGCTGGCCTTTGTAACGGTCGTCCAGTCAGCCCTGCTGCTTGTCTGGCTTCGCCTGAGAGAGCCCGGTCAGACCGCCCGACTCTTCGGGGCATGGCGTCATGCCGGGTGGGTGGGGCTGATCGGCTTTCTGGGGTCGATGGCCTGGGTGGCCGCGTTCACGTTGAAAGATGCTGCGAGCGTGAAGGCTGTTGGTCAGGTCGAAATCCTGTTCACCCTTGTCGCTTCACGTCTCATGTTCCGGGAGCGCGTATCGTTGCTGGAAGTCGCAGGAATTCTCCTGCTTGCCTCGGGTGTCGTCGCAATCGTCATGCTGAGCCGCTGACTACAGCGCAGCATCCAGCAACAGATAGGCCGCAAGACGCGCACTGGCATTGCGCCCGGTCTTCTGCGTCTGCTCCAGCGCGTGAAGGGCGTCTTCGGATTCCATGTCGAGGAAATCTCGCGCGAGATCCATCAATTCGCGGTCATTGCGCAGGCGCTGGGTGACCCGTTCCACCTGACGTCCCGCTTGGGAGATGATCGCGGATTTGCGCTCTTTCACACCGCGGCGCGCGGCCTCGGCAATTTTGCGCTTGGCTTTCGGGCGGATCGCTTCCGGCAGGATAATGCCGGATGTCTGCAGCCGGTCGATCAGTTCTTCGGCCACTTCTTCGCGCTCCCGCACCGGACGGTCTTCGCGGCTCATGTCGGAGATAATATCCCGCCATCCCATTTCCGCGCCGGAAGCTGGCGGTGAGGACGGCTGGGCTGGCACCATTGGCGCTGGCTCAGCCTCGACTGCCGGTTCAGGCAATTCTGGCGCAGCCGGCAGGAAATCTGTCGCCCGGCGTCGTGGGGTCTCGTCAGGCGTCGGCGCGTCGAGCGGCACGTCATCATGGCGACGACGCAACAGGTGTGGCGCAGGCTCTGGCTGGCGCTTCTCCAGCTCTCGGCCAAAGTCCCATGTGTCTTCCGGCACATCAGGTTCATCGCTCAGGCTTGCATCGGCCAGGGCATCTGCAGCGGCGTCGAACAATTCGTCTTCCATGCTCGGCCGGGCCGCGGGAGCGGGCTTTGGTGCGGCGGGCCGCTCTACGGGTTCATCGTCCGCCTGCTCGGGCGCGGGCTCAGGCACATGACCGTTGCGGACAATTGGATGATAACCATTGGCATGGCCGTTCCCATTGCGGACAGGCGCAGGCTCGAACGTGTCATCCTCTTCAAATTCATCATCGAAAGATTCGGCATCGAAGGGTTCAGGCTCGAACTCCGTGTCTGCCTCGAACTCGGGCTCAGCCTGAGGCGGCACGATGGCTGGCGGGCCCTGCTCCGGCTCAATCTCGCCCCGTGAAGCATCCTCTTCGACAGTCGCCTGGCGCAGCTTGTGTTCCATGCGGACCGTATCAGCCTTGGCGGCGTATTCGGCAGACCTGATCGCTGCAGCGGCCTCATCTCCCGCTTCGCGCAGACGCGCCAGAGCCCGCGCCGCGTTTTCTGCGGCTTCACGTGTGGAATTGTTGATTTCATGATTGGCGCGTCGGGCCCCGTCCAGCGCTGAAGAGACTGCATCCTTCAGGGCGTCACCCGTGGTCATCGCCGCCGCAGCGGCAATCTCCCCTGCCCGCACCGCGGCGTCCACCGTCCGGCGGGACTGGTCGAGCTTCTCCTCAACGCGAGAAACCGCGAATGTCAGCGTTTCGGTACGCGTGGCGGCGTCGCGGGCAAGCGCATCAAGTTCAACCAGCTTTTCAGAGAGTGTCCGGCCAGCGAGTTGCATGCTCTCAAGGCGTTGTTCCAGCGCCCCGTCGGCGCGAGAAACTTCTTCGCTGGCATCGCGGGCGGCTTTCACCATCATCTGTGCCTGACGCGGGATTGCCTCGTTCAGCGATTGCATGTGTGTGCGCAAATCCCGGGCGAGCCCTTCCAGGGCGTGCCGCTCCTGGCCCAGCCGCTCCGTAAGCTCGCGGGCATTGTCCGCGCTGGCATAGGCGACCGATTCCAACCGCAACCGCTCGTCGCCAATTTCCCCGGCCATCGCCTTCATTGCAGACAGGGCATGCGCCATCGCCCGATCCACTTCAGCGGCGGCCTGCTTCATCTGCTCTGCAAAGGTAATGCCCTCAGTCCCTGCCTCGCGGGCCGGCGCCATCAGGCGAACGGCAGCCTCCATAACCAATGCGTTGGACGCCGCGGCGCGACGATTGGTTCGGCCCATATATCCGGCCATGATCATCAGGAGAGCGGGCACGACCAGCGCCATGCCACCCCCTGCCAAAACCAGTGGGGGCATGAGTTTCAGCTCGTCCACACCCCAGAGGCCCACGGCCATGGAGATTGCACCGACGATCCAGAAAACAGCTACGACAAATCCAGTGACAACCATCCAGCTGCCGCCATGACGGGCGAGCTCGAAGTTCTCAGACGCCTCTTGCCTGACAAGCAAATCGCGGCCAGACGGGCGAGCGGCGGGCATATCGTCCATAGTGGGAGTATACCGCGACATTTCGCCCGGCGCGAGACCACAATGTGTGCATTTATGGGCGGGGTTCGTAAACGCCTTAGCGCGCGAGCAGCGCGCTTACGGCCACATTCTGCCGGGAGGTATCCTGAGCTTCATCATGCTCAGGCGTGAATTCCAGACCAAGCCAAGCCAGAACGGCCGCCAAAACCAGATTACGCACAAACACAACGAACGCCAGCATCGTTCTTCCCCAGAGCCAAAACAGAAACGCGCCACGGAAGTGGGCGCAGATGAATAATAGTTCAAAAAGGGCTTTTCGACAATCGATAAATTCACGTCGCGCAGAGAATTCGGAATTTGTGATTTCGTTAACGATTGGTCAGCCCGTCACTGCGACAGTGAACCTTCCGGAGCAAAATGCCATGACCCAGACTTTCGCCCTGCTCGACCGCGCGCACCTTGATGCCATGACAGGCGGTGACACCGCCCTCGCCAAGGAAGTCATCGAGATATTCCGGGAACAAGCGGAAATCTGGTCCCGCATGCTCGATCCTCAAGCCGAAACCACTCAATGGGCGGACGCAGCGCATACGCTCAAAGGGGCCAGCCTCGGGATTGGAGCAATCCGCCTGGCTGCCAAATGCGAAACGGCAGAAAAGGCCGGCCGGTCAGACACCCCGCCAAGCGTTACGGCAGCAGCTGTCATGCTGGGAGAAATCAAGGATGTGCTCGGTGATACGCTGGAAGAAGTCGCGCAGCTTCTCTACGATTATACGTCGCCGCCGCGCCGCGTGTCGTAGCTTCCGAATTCATAGGCGATGCAGCGCTCAATCAGCTTTCGCCAGACCGGCTCGGCAATCGCCGGCGACAGGCCAGCGCCTTGGCAAGCCGCTTTCACCTTTGCAACAACATCCTCAATGCGGTCGGCGTCATAGACTTTCGAACGGTCTGGCTTGATACGCGCGGCCGCGTCCATGAAAGACTGGCGTTCGGCGAGGATCTCCACGAGCAGGCGATCAATCCGGTCAATTTCATAGCGCACATCGGCCATGGTCTCGGCCGTCTCGGACGTGTGACGGCGCTGATCGGATGTATAAGTGGTCATGCGGTGTCTGCCCCAATGAGAAGTGGCTTCGCGCATATATGACCCCACGCCCTGCCGCAACAAAGCAGCTGCGACGAAGCGCCCCCGGCTTTGATGCGCTCACGAAAAAGGGGCCACCGGGAAGGATGGCCCCCTGATCTGGCGATATCGCCTTGCTAGCGTGTGCTGCGCCACGATTCCAGGATACGCGCGGCCCATTCACGACCACCCCAACCAAAGGCAATGGCGAATGCACCGGCTCCGCCGATCACCATCCATTTGGCCACATCCAGAATGAACACGCCGCCGGTCGGATCGAGCCCCATGCGCGAAATGCCGAGAATGACCGACAGGACAATGATGATCCATTTCATCACACGAGCGGTGACGTCCGTTGCCCCTGCCCCGGTGGAATCCATGGCAGAGCTGACCAGACGGGCGATGAACACACCCGCAAAGATGATCAGAGCGCCAAAAATGATCTGCACGCCCATGTCGAGCACGACATTCATCGCATAGGTCAGCGATTCAATACCGAGTACATTGAGCGCTGCCACAAGGCCGAGCAGAACAATCAGGAACATGCTGACACGCGCGATAACGGTGCTGGCGGTCAGGCCACTGTCAGCGCCTTTCAACAGGCCAAGTTCCGAGACGGCGGAATCGACACCGGTGCCCGGCAAGGTCTTCAGCACGAGATTGGAAACAAACCGCCCGATCAGCACGAAGATTGCGAGAATGACGCCTGCTGCAAGCACATTCGGAATGATGCCGATGATGTCCGTCAGCAGCGCATTGGCTGGCGCGGAGATCGCCTCGATGGCGAGGACATCAAAGGCCATGATCGCACCGATGATGATCAACACCGCGAAGGCGACAGAGGCGACAATGCCGGAAATGTTCACTCGTCCTGTCGCGAGGCCAAACCGTTCCGGCATACCGTCACCGAAAACCAGCACGGCCTTCAACGTTTCACGCACAACGTTGGCGATGATCAGGAAAATACCGAAGATAAGCGCCGCGCCGATCACGTTCGGCAGGTAGGACAGGATGGGATCAATCACCCCATGCAAGGCGCTGGAAATCTGTGTTGCACCGGCGATGGCAAGCGCCTGCATCAGGCCGATCAGGATCGTCACCCAGAAGGCCGCCTGGGCCAGGCTGGTGCCAAGCGATTTGCTGTCACTGGTCGCTGTGGATTCGTTTGCCTTTTTGGCAAGGCCAGTGCGGTCAATCGCGGCTGCAATCAACCAGCGGACGATGAATGCGCCGATGATGAAAGCAATCATCACCAGTGCAGCCTTCAGGAGCTGAGGCCCGTAGGTCTGCGCCTGGTCGACTGTATTTCGCCAGAATTCTTCCATGTGATTAGTCCCCTTTTGTTTGTGTTGTGCCTGTTACGGCTCAAGCAAATACGCGTCGGGGAGCTTCTGGTTGCGTGCGTCCTTATCCGTTCAGGTCAAACAAGTGAGCCCCACACATGCCCATCGCCTCCATTCTGCGCGCTCATATAAGGGCAAGAAGTACGTCCCATTTCGCCCCGAGAGCACGCCTCAGCGTAGCCTTTTTGATACGTAGCGGCAAATGAACGTGAAATAACAAGGCGTTGGGAGAGCGTTCAATCAAACCGCCTTATACCCCAACATGTGTTGCGACGCGTAACAAATGCAACACGTCGCAGGCGGTGGGGATATGCCTTCAGGCAGGTCTGCGATCAGGGGACTGACGCGAAGGGGCAGGTGCAGAAATGCATCTGCCCTCTTTTGTATTCGAAACACGAATTCCGCCCGGACTCCCAATTTTCCGATTGCGACATGTTCCGCCCTACACTAACAGTTACAATGTAACAATTGGAGCATCCGCCATGTCTACTGATTTCGATCCGCTGGTCACTTTTGGACCAGACCATGCCGCAACCTATGATGACCGGTTCAAGGCGCTGCATGGCATCAAGGACATGATCCATCTGGCGCTGGAATCCACATTCGCAAACCTTCCAGAGACTGCACATCTTCTCATCGCCGGGGCGGGCACGGGCGCGGAAGTGCGCCACTTGGCCCCCCTCTTCCCGAACTGGCGCTTCACGCTCGTGGATCCGGCCTCTGCCATGCTGGAGATTGCAAAGCGCCATGCCGAAGCAGAGGGCTTCGCCGACCGATGCACGTTTCACGCGACCTATGTGTCGGAGGTCGATGCCGGTAACTTCGATGCTGCCACCAGCCTGCTGGTGTCGCATTTCGTGCAGCAGGCCGACGCGCGAACTGACTATTTCCGCTCCATCGCAGATCGGCTGAAACCGGGCGCCCCGATGCTCAATGCCGATCTCTGCGCGGATCAATCAGGCGCGGAGTTCGAGACCCTGATGAAATTCTGGCAGGGAATGATGGCCAAGGCCGGCATGGCGCCAGAAGGCCAGGAACAGTACGCAAAGAGTTTCGGAACCATCTTTGCGTGCCACGGCCCATCAGACGTTGAAGCCATGATCGAGACGGCAGGATTCATCCCGCCCGTACAATGCGTACAGGCGGGACTGATCAAGGGTTGGCTGACCGCGAAGGCCTAGACTTCGAGAAGCATGCGCTCTGGATCTTCCAGGGCTTCCTTGACGCGGACGAGGAAGGTCACAGCCTCCTTGCCGTCGACGATCCGGTGGTCATAGGACAGCGCCAGATACATCATCGGGCGGATTTTGACTTCGCCATTGATGGCCACAGGGCGCTGTTCGATCCGGTGCATGCCGAGCACACCGGATTGTGGGGGGTTCAGGATTGGCGTGGACATGAGCGAGCCATAGATGCCGCCATTCGAAATGGTGAATGTGCCACCCTGCATGTCGCCAATGGTCAGTGAGCCGTCGCGGGCGCGCTTGCCAAGATCGGCGATATACTTCTCGATACCAGCGAGCGACAAATCGTCAGAGTCCCGAACAACCGGAACCACGAGGCCTTTATCCGTACCAACGGCTACGCCGATATCGTAATAGTTCTTGTAGATGATGTCCGTGCCATCAATCTCGGCATTCACGGCCGGAACTTCCTTCAGCGCGTTGACACACGCCTTCACGAAGAAGCTCATGAAGCCCAGCTTGATGCCGTGCTTGGCCACGAAGGCTTCCTGGTGCTTCTTCCGCAAATCCATGATGGCGCCCATGTCGACATCATTGAACGTCGTCAGCATGGCGGCAGTGTCCTGCGCCTCTTTCAGACGGCGGGCGATGGTCTGGCGCAGACGCGTCATGCGAACACGCTCTTCACGCGGACCAATATCCCGAGGAGCCTTCGCTTCGGCAGGTGCCGCAGCCGTCTTCGGCGCGCTGTTCACATAATTCATGGCATCGGCCTTGGTTGCACGACCGTCGCGGCCAGTGCCTGGAATATCAGCCGGGTTCACACCAGCTTCAGCGGAAATACGGCGTACGGACGGCGCGACAGGACGTTCGCCCGTTGCGGCTGGCGCAGAGGTCGACGCGGCGGGTGCAGATGCGGCTGGCGCAGCAGCCGGTGCAGAGCCGCCAGCGCTGATACGGGCAATGACGGAGCCCGGCGTGACAGAGTCGCCTTCGCCCACCAGCAGTTCGGCCAGAACACCATCAGCTGGTGCTGGCACTTCGAGTGCAACCTTGTCGGTTTCGATCTCAGCGATGGTCTCGTCTTTCTTCACAGCATCGCCAGGGGCCTTCAGGAAGGTCGACAGCGTACCTTCGGCGACGCTTTCGCCCATTGTCGGCACTTCAACATCGACCAGTTCGCCCTTGTCGTCCTTGCCCGGAACGCCGCCGGGCTCTTTCGGACCGCCATGCTCCGGCAAGGCTTCAGCGGCAGTGCTGGCAGCTGCGCCATTCCCACCGGAGAGCTTGCCGAGAAGCGCGCCGATCTCGACCGTGTCACCTTCCTTGGCGACGATTTCGGACAAAACGCCATCTTCGGTGGCGGACACTTCAACAGACACTTTGTCTGTTTCGAGTTCGACGAGCACTTCATCTTTCTTCACCGCGTCGCCAGCGGCCTTCAGCCATTGGCCGACGGTGGCTTCGGTGATGCTCTCGCCGAGGGTAGGCACTGTGATATCGGTCATGAAATCAGTCCGTTCGTAGTCATCAAATTCAGCTGGCGACGATATTGTCGTCGACGGGGTCTTTTCCAAGTGCGGTCGAAATCAGCGCGTCCTGCTCAGCCTTGTGCTTGGACAAAAGACCGGTTGCCGTGGCCGCCGATGGCGGACGACCCGCATAGGATGGCCGTGTGTGCTGCATGCCTGCCTGATTGGCGCACCATTCCAGCTCGTCGCGGATGAAGGTCCAGCCACCCATATTGCGCGGCTCTTCCTGGCACCAGACAATCTCGGCCTGCGGGAAGCGTTTCAGCTCTTGGATCAGCGACTTGCGCGGAACCGGATAGAACTGCTCCACCCGCAGCAGGTAGACATCATCCTCACCGCTCTCTTCGCGCGCTTCGAACAGGTCGTAATAGACCTTGCCCGAACACAGAACGACGCGGCGGACCTTGTTGTCCTTCACAAGCTTCACCTTGCCTTCGCGGCCCGGCGTTTCGGCGTCATCCCAAAGAATGCGGTGGAATGAGGATTTAGTGCTCATGTCATCCAGGCTGGACGTGGCCAGCTTGTGACGCAGAAGAGATTTCGGCGTCATGATGATCAGCGGCTTGCGGAAATCACGATGGATCTGGCGACGCAGGGCGTGGAAGTAGTTCGCCGGGGTCGTCAGGTTACAGACTTGCCAATTGTCCTCAGCGCACATCTGCAGGAAGCGTTCGAGGCGCGCGGAGGAGTGCTCCGGCCCCTGACCTTCATAGCCATGCGGCAACAGAACAACGAGGCCGGACATACGCAGCCATTTACGCTCTGCAGAGGAAATGAACTGGTCGAAGAAGACCTGCGCACCATTGGAGAAGTCACCGAACTGGGCTTCCCACATGGTCAGCGTGTTCGGGTCTGCCAGAGAATATCCGTACTCGTACCCAAGCACAGCCTCCTCCGACAGAAGCGAGTCGATCACTTCGTAATTGGCCTGCGTGTCGCTGATATTGTTCAGCGGCGTGTAGCGGTCGCCATTAGTCTGGTCGATAATGTGACTGTGGCGCTGAGAGAACGTGCCGCGGCCGCAATCCTGCCCGGAGAGGCGAACCGGGAAACCTTCGTCAAGCAGGGTTGCGAACGCCAGATGCTCTGCCGTCGCCCAATCGAGGCCCTTCCCTTTCGAGATGGCACTGGCCCGTGCATCAATGACCCGCGCCAGCGTCCTGTGAATGTCGACGCCTTCCGGAATGGTCGTGATGGTCTGGCCAATCGTCTGCATGCGTTTCTTGGAAACGCCGGTCTTGCCGCGACGCTCGTCATCGTCCGGCAGGCCAAGGCCCTTCCATTCGCCGTCCAGCCAGTCGGCTTTCTTGGCTTCGAACGTTTTGCCCGCTTCAAACTCGCGGTCGAGATAGGCTTCGAAATCAGCGACCTGCTGCTCTATCTGCTCCGCCGTCAGAACACCTTCCTTCACAAGGCGCTCGGCGTAGATTTCGCGCGTCGAGGCATGGCCCTTGATCTTGGTGTACATGACCGGCTGGGTGAACATGGGCTCATCGCCCTCATTGTGCCCGAAGCGACGATAGCAGAACATGTCGATAACGACGTCCTTGCCGAATTTCTGGCGATACTCAGTGGCCACTTTGGCAGCATAGGTGACCGCTTCCGGGTCATCACCATTCACATGGAAGATCGGCGTCTGCACCATCAGCGCAACATCGGTCGGATATGGTGAGGACCGCGAATAGATCGGGCTGGTTGTGAAGCCGATCTGGTTGTTCACGATGAAGTGGATCGTACCGCCTGTGCGATAGCCTTGCAGACCGGACAGCGCGAAACACTCAGACACCACGCCCTGCCCCGCAAACGCCGCATCCCCATGCAGCAACAACGGCAGAACAGTCGACCGGTCCAGCGTGCCGCTTTCCCGGTGCAACATTTCCTGCTTGGAGCGCGACTTGCCGAGCACCACCGGATCCACCGCTTCAAGGTGGGACGGGTTGGCGTTCATCGACAGGTGAACTTCATTGCCGTCAAATTCGCGGTCAGACGAGGCGCCGAGATGGTACTTCACGTCGCCGGAGCCGAACTCGCCGGCACCTTGCGTGTTACCGCCTTGGAATTCGTGGAAGATCTGCTCGTAAGGCTTGCCCATCACGGCTGCGAGCATGTTCAGGCGGCCACGGTGCGGCATGCCCACAACAATCTCGCGCACGCCCAGTGCACCACCGCGCTTGATGATCTGTTCCAGCGCCGGAACCGCTGCCTCACCACCGTCCAGGCCGAAGCGTTTCGTGCCAGGATACCGTTTGTGCAGGAAGCGTTCGAACGTTTCCGCTTCGATAAGCTTTGCGAGGATCGCCTTCTTGCCTTGCTCGGTGAAGGCGACGCCCTTGTCCGGCCCTTCGATACGCTCCTGCAGCCAGGCTTTTTCTTCCGGATCGGAAATGTGCATGAACTCGATGCCGATGGTCGAGCAATAGGTCCGCTTCAGAATGTCGAGCATCTCGCTGACGGACGCATGGTCGAGCCCGAGATAGCCGTCGATGAAGATCTTGCGATCCATATCAGCCGGGCCAAAGCCATAGCTGGCCGGGTCCAGTTCCGGCTGTTTTTCCGGAATATCCAGCGACAGCGGATCAAGCTGCGCCGCCAAATGACCCCTCATCCGATAGGCGCGGATCATCATGATGGCGCGGATAGAATCCTTGACGTTCTGCGCGATTTCCTCGGCAGAGGCGGCCGGTTTGGCGGATTTCAGCTTTTTCTCGAGCTTCGGCTCGACCAGCGCCCAGTTGCCGTCAAAGGCGGCCACCTGTTCGTCACTGACCGGACGGGGCCAGTCGCCGCGCTTCCAGCTCGCACCATCCGCATTCTTCGCGGCGTCTGCCGAATCATCGTTGAGCTCCGCAAAGAAGGCGCGCCAGCTCTCGGGAACTGACGCGGGGTTCTTTGCATAGGCTGCCTGCATCTGTTCCAGCCACATGGCTGAACCACCATACAGGAATGCTGTTTCCAGCATTGCGCTGTTACCTGCGCTGCGTGAGCCGTCTACCGGGCTGCCGTCATCTGCCATTTTTCAATCCGTCCTTTGGGACCTGTCCCCTGACATTAAGGAACAAAATACTTGCCCGGTTCCTACCGGGACTGAGGTTCTCTAGGACGGCCTGTGCGGGGACAGATGCTGGCCTCGCCAGACTGGCCCGGACGGGCCGTCCTGGCTGTATGTGTGCTTTCGGGCTAGCCCTTCAACACTTCGACCATGGTCGTCCCGAGACGCGCCGGTGACGGGGAGACACGAATACCTGCCTCTTCCATCGCCGCGATCTTGCTCTCGGCATCGCCCTGACCGCCTGACACGATAGCACCGGCATGGCCCATTGTGCGCCCTTTCGGTGCAGTCCGACCCGCAATAAAGCCAACCATCGGTTTTTTCCGGCCTTTCTTGGCCTCATCGATCAGGAATTGCGCAGCTTCTTCTTCGGCTGTGCCACCAATCTCGCCGATCATGATGATCGACTGGGTCTCGTCGTCGGACAGGAACATGTCCAGCACGTCGATGAATTCGGTGCCCTTGACCGGGTCGCCGCCGATACCGACAGCAGAGGTCTGGCCGAGGCCCGCCTGAGAGGTCTGGTACACGGCTTCATAGGTCAGCGTTCCGGAGCGGGAAACAACGCCGACTGAGCCCTTCTGGAAGATCTTGCCCGGCATGATGCCGATCTTGCACTGTTCCGGCGTCAGCAGGCCGGGGCAGTTCGGCCCGATCAGGCGGGAGCTGGACTTGTCCAGTTTTGCCTTCACGCGAACCATATCGAGAACTGGCACGCCTTCGGTGATGCAGACGATCAGCGGAATTTCCGCATCGATGGCCTCTTCAATGGCCGCAGCAGCGCCAGCTGGCGGCACGTAGATCACGGAGGCCGTTGCGCCTGTGGCTTCCTTGGCTTCACCCGCATTCGCGAAGATCGGCAGCTCGGCGCCATTGTCGGCAGCCCATTTCTGGCCAGCCTTCTTCGGGTGCGTACCGGCCACCATCTGGGTGCCGAAATATTCCAGCGCCTGATTGGTGTGGAAAGAGCCCGTATTGCCGGTCAGGCCCTGGACGATGACTTTGGTATTCTTGTCGATGAGAATGGACATGTTTCCTTAGGCCTCTTTAACAGCGGCAACAATTTTCTGGGCGGCGTCGTCGAGGTCATCGGCAGGGATGACGTTCAGGCCGGAATTCTTGATGATTTCCTTGCCCATCTCGACGTTCGTACCTTCAAGGCGAACAACCAGCGGCACAGCGAGGTTGGTTTCCTTCACCGCGGCGATCACGCCCTCGGCGATGACGTCACATTTCATGATGCCGCCGAAGATGTTCACGAGGATGCCCTTCACGTTCGGGTCCTTCATGATGATCTTGAAGGCCGCAGCAACTTTCTCGGCATTGGCGCCGCCGCCGACGTCACAGAAGTTTGCAGGCTCTTCACCGTACAGCTTGATGATGTCCATCGTCGCCATGGCGAGGCCAGCGCCGTTGACCATGCAGCCGATGGTGCCGTCGAGCGCGATGTATGCGAGATCCCACTCTGAAGCTTCGATCTCTTTCTCGTCTTCCTCGGTCGTGTCGCGCAGTTCAACGATGTCCGGGTGGCGGAACAGTGCGTTGCCGTCAAAGCTGACCTTGGCGTCGAGAACGCGAAGGTGGCCATTTTCCATCACGATCAGCGGATTGATCTCCAGCATGGCCATGTCCTTCTCGGTGAAGGCCTTGTAGAGGATCGGGAACAGTTTCATGCCGTCTTCGCGGGCTGCGCCGTCCAGCTTCAGCGCGTCGCACAGCTGCGCCGCATCCGCATCGGTCACGCCCGTGGTCGGGTCGATCGGAAGCGTCAGGATTTTCTCTGGCGTTTCGTGTGCAACTTCCTCGATGTCCATGCCGCCTTCAGTAGAGGCAACAAAGGCCGGACGGCCCGTGGCGCGATCAACGAGAAGGGACAGGTAGAGTTCGCGGTCAATGTCGGCGCCGTCTTCGATGTAGAGGCGGTTGACCTGCTTGCCTTCAGCGCTGGTCTGCGCGGTGACAAGGTGATGGCCGAGCATCGCCTTGGCGTGCTCCAGAACTTCCTCTTTCGAGAAGGCGAGGCGAACACCGCCCTTTTCGCCAGCAGCGTCTTCGATGAACTTGCCCTTGCCGCGACCACCTGCGTGGATTTGGGACTTCACAACCCAGAGCGGCCCCGGCAGCGTATCAACCGCCTTCTGCACGTCATCAAGAGAAAGAACGGGTACGCCTTCTGCCACTGGAGCGCCGAAAGATTTCAGCACGGCCTTGGCCTGGTATTCGTGTATGTTCATGGAAACTTGCCTTGTCTGCCCTGGCTTGCGGTAAGGGGCCAGCCTCTGCCAGCCCGTTTAATTTGTCCGGGCTATATAACAGGCTTGGCAGGCCCGTAAACCAGCTGAGTACTCAAGTCTGGACTCAGGCTTCTGGCTCGCGCTCCGCATTCCGGGGGTCGAGCTCCACGCTGGCCAGAGGTGTCGGCAGGATGGGGCTCCAGTCTTCCTGTTCGTGCTCCTCCGGCGCGGCCCGTGCGGAAACGCGCCAGACCATGACAAACGCCAGCAGGATCAGCAGCAGTCCGGACCATCCAAAGAGGCCCGTCGCGCCTGCAGTTCGCATGGCAACACCAGACAAAAGCGGCCCCATGATGGATCCGCCGGCCCAGATGAACAGTAGGCTGGACATGACTTGCGGGATCTTGTGCTTCGGGGTTCGGTCGATCGCATGCGCGACGCACAAGCCGTAGAAGGTCATGGCGCCGCCGCCCCAAACGACCAGTACCATCATCACGCCGGGCTCTCCGAAACTGCGGCCGAATATCGCGATCACCATTGCAGCAAGGCCCGAAATTCCACACAGGAGCGCGATTACAAGACGCCGTTCGATTCGGTCCGACAGCCGCCCAGCGGGCCATTGCACGACCAAGCCGCCGAACCAGACCGCTGCCAGGGCGATCGCGGCTGCCGCCGTCCCTCCCCCACCAATAGCGAAGCCTTCGAAATAGATCGGCAACAGGGCCAGCGTTCCCGTGTTCACCACGCCGGCCAGCGCCACACCGATCACAGCAGCGGGCGCAAGGCGATAGAGCCGCCCAAGCGGCATGGCCGTGCGGTCTCGCGTTTCGGGCTGCACCTGGCGCGTCAGGCATACGGGGACCAACGCCAGCGTCAGGAACAGCGCTGCCCAGCTATAGGCGCGGCTGTCCAGAGGCGAGAGCCCGGCCACGAAGAACGGGCCGATCATGAGAGAGAGCTTTGCGCCCGTATGGTAGATGCCCATCACATTTCCGCGCGACTTTTCCGGCACGGTCTGGCCCAGCCAGCTTTCGACGCTGGTAAACATGTAAGCAAACCCGACGCCCTGTACGATGCGTACGATGGCCCAGAAACCCGGCTCGTACCAAAGCGACAGCGCGATCGACCCCGCAGACGTCACCGCGGCGGCCGCCGCAAACAGGCGGATGTTTCCGAATGAGGCGAGCGCCGCCGGAGAGGTCCACGCCCCCAGCATGAAGCCCGCCGCGTAAAGCCCGGCAATGGCACCGATGTATTGCGGCGCCGTGCCGAGCGCCTCCAGCCCGAGCGGGGTGAGCATGCTCATGAGCCCGCCAGCAATCTGCAGGATCATCACTGCAAGGATGAGCGTAAAGACACTGCGGGTTTCGGACATGTTACAAGGCGGCCTTTCTGATGCCGCGTGGCATAGCTACCGGAATTTGGCCTTTGTTTGGCGAACCGTCTCGCCGGCCGCATTTTTTATCTCCAGCGCGACTTCGCCCTGAGCCCAGTCGATGCCGATGGCACCGTAATTCTCTGGCGGGAACCCTTCACCAATCTGCGTCGGGTCCATCTCGTCACTCGTTTCCGCAAACGACACGTTCATCGAGGACGCGGTCAGCTCATATGCCGGATAAGGCAGTGCCGTTTCGCTGCGATAAAGGAAAGATGTGTGGCGGTCGCCGGACACAAACACGACGCCATTGGCCTCTGTCTCGCCGATCAGATCGTAAAGGCGCTGCTGCTCAGCCGGCAAGCGTGACCAGGCCTCCCAGCCATGTGCCTCGGTCGGCAGCACCTGAATGGACGATACGATCAGGCGCAAATCGGCGGGCTTCTGAAGCTGGTTTTCCAGCCAGGTCCACTGGTCATTGCCCAGCATGTCCTGTTTGGGGTCAGTGGATGGCAGGTAACGCTCCTTGCCTTTGGCGCCATAGGCATCTGTTGGCGTCAACGCCGAGCGAAAGAAACGCGTATCCAGCATGATGATTTGCGTGCGCTGACCCTCCTGCCCGAAACTGCGCGCGTAATAGGTGCCCGGCCATGCGCCGACATCCTTGTTCTCAAGTCCCCAGAAGCGTTCATGAATGCGCTCTGCGAGACGGCGGAACGGGAACTCCCGCCCGGCATCGTTTGCGCCATAATCATGATCGTCCCATGCCACCATCATCGGGTGGGAGGCGCGTACCGCCTGGAAATCTTCCCGCGCGGCCAGTTCGGCAAAGCTCTCGCGCAGCTCGTCCAGATCGGCCTGATTGTTGGCATAGGCCATGCCATCCTTGTCGCCATACACATTGTCGCCGATCATCAGGAACAGGTCGGCTTCTTCCGAGGCGATCTGTTCAAGCGTGGCGGTCGGCCCGGCCTCTTCCTCATCATGGCAGGAGCCAACAAGAATTCGCGACAAGGCCGTGTCCTGTGCTGGAAGGGGCATTCCTTGCGGCGCGCGTGGATAGAACTCATCCGGCAAGGTTCGGTAATAAGCCTCCAGTGCATCTTCCGCACTGTCCGGCGCGCGCGTAATGCCGGGTATCGTGATCGGCCCCGGTGCCTGACATGCGGCGAGACCTGCAACAAGTACAGCACTGACAATACGTTTCATGAAAACCCCTCCAAGGCACCTCTACCTGTTTCTTGTGTAGCGGGCTTTGGAGGGGGCTGTAAGGGGTTATCCGGCTCAGGCAGCGAAGAATATGGACCACATCATCCGGCCCGGCAGGAAGGTGAAGAGGCCCGCCACCAACATGCCGCCGGTAAACATGCCCGTCATATGCTTGCGGTGGCGGGCGATGTCTTTCCGGCGCGCCGCCGCGATGCCCATCGGCAGGCCGATCAATGCCCAGGCTGACAGACCGTGGATCCAGCTGAACTGGTTCCCGTTCAGGCCTGTCAGGAAGAAAGAGCTGATCGCCGTGACCGCCATGGCCACCACCCATGTGTAACCGAGGCGCTTGTGCAGCCGCCTGCCCTTCACGCCCATCATCAGGGCCGTCCCGATGCCAAAGGCTGCGAGCGCCCCGCCAACATGAAGCTTCAGCACAAGAGAAGCCTCGACCAGCCGCGTCGCATCGAAGCGGAAACGGATCGGTGGATTGTCCGCACCGTTCAGGATCATCCAGCTGACAAGCGCATAGATCCCGAGCGCGACCAATATGATCGTGCGGTTGCTGATCCGCCCCGGCGAAAGACGGATCAGTTCGGAAGGCAGGGCTATGGAAGGGCTTTTCATGGCGTGTCGCTCCTCTCGTCCGGCCTAGCGCAGCGTGATGGTCTGGATCGCGCCATCCGCCGTCACGTCGAAGGCAGCGCTATCGAAGCTGGGCGGTCCGAAGCTGACCGGCGCGTCATTGGAAAAGCCATAGGGCTCGACCGGAATGCCATACTCGCCGAGCGCCAGTTCGCCATCGCCATCCACATCGTGGAACAGTTTCACGCCATAGCGGCCCGGCTCCAGATCACCGAACACAATCGTCGGGGCGGCATCCTCAACGGCCTGCTTCGCGCCCTGGTACGCCTCATGGCCAGCCCAGCCGTCTTCCGTGAACAGGGCGACAAACATCGTGCCCGTCGGGGCCGTGACGCCTTCGACCTTCACGGTCAGCTCGGCAGCCGAGGCGCTCGCCGGAAGCAGGGCAGCAACAGAAAGCAATGCGACAAGGGTGTGGTTGAGTTTCATTTCATCTCTCCTTAGGGTCTGGGGCGTCTCGCCCCGTTGCGGGTGATGAAAACAGGATGGAAAGCCCGGCCGGGGCACGCCACGCAGATTACGCGGACGGACTGGAATCCTTCGCCAAATACCGGCACATCCTTTCACGAAGCGCGAAATGCACGGGGTCATACGGGATGGCATCAGCCCTCAAGGACATCACACGGACACTTGGCATCGTCACCCTGCTCGCCGCCGGGTTCACATGGTTCGGCGTCTATGGCACCGGCGGCCCGGTCTGGCTGAGATTTGCCATGTGGTTCGTCACCATGATGGTTGGCGCGATCTCGTCTTTCTGGATTGTGCCATTCGTGTTCCACAGGCACCTGAAAACCGCCCATCCAGCCATCCGCATCCTGGCCGCGTCCATTCTGCTGGCCGTTCCGGTGACCCTGACGCTTGAAGTATTCCTCTTCCTGATCGGCGCGAACGCGGCCCTGCCCTACCTGCCGATTCAGTTTGCCTATGTCTGGGCGGTCTGCCTCGTCATGACGATCGGTGGCTTTCTCATGGATCGCGCCCGTCGTCTGGCAGAGCTGGAAGACGCTGAGCCGGAAGACCGCGTTGCCGGCTTTCTCCAGCGCCTGCCGGTGAAATATCGCGGCGCTGATCTCTGGGCGATCTCTTCAGAAGATCACTATCTTCGCGTCCATACGGACCGGGGCGAAGAGATGATCCTGATGCGCCTGGCCGACGCGATCCGCGAACTCGGCGAAGACAATGGGCTACAGACGCACCGCTCCTGGTGGGTGTCGCATCAGGGCGTCAGCGATGCGCGCCGCGCCAATGGCAAGCTGGTCCTTGTCCTGAAATCGGGCCGCGAAGTTCCCGTGTCGCGCACTTATCAGCCAGACGTCCGCGCCGCCGGGCTCGCTTAGCTCTGGCTGGGACGGCCTAAAGCGGCGCGGTACCACGTCTTTTGTTACAGCTCGCATGCGCAAGCTGGAGATTGTCGATCTCGTCCGACCCATGATGTGCGCGCGGAATGACGTGATCGAACGTCGGTCGCCACTTCTTCCACAACGTCGAATGATCCAGTTCTGCCCGGCTGCGCGGCATGGGCTTGCCGCACAAGGCGCATAGTCCATTCTGCCTCTCCCACAAGCGCCGGAATTGCGGCGTATCCGGTGGGGAGAAGGACTGGCTCACAGCCCTGCTGGAACGTCCCAGCCGCGGCGCGCGCAGGCGGCAAGCACCGTATTGCGCAGCAGGCAGGCAATCGTCATCGGCCCGACTCCGCCCGGCACTGGCGTAATGTATCCCGCAACTTCCGCACTGCCGGCATAATCGGCATCGCCGACCAGTTTGGTCTTGCCTTCGCCCTTCTCTGGGGCATCGACGCGGTTGATACCCACATCGATAATGGTGGCGCCGGGCTTGACCCAATCGGCCTTCACCATTTCCGGACGGCCCACAGCGGGCACCAGAATGTCCGCCTCACGGCACATCGCCGGCAGATCCCTCGTGCGGCTGTGCGCAATGGTGACCGTACAATTCTCTGCCAGGAACAATAGCGCCGCAGGCTTGCCTACCAGGATCGAGCGACCAATCACGACAACATGCTTGCCGGACAGATCCTCACCCAGCGCGCGCTTGGCCAGGATCACACATCCCGTCGGCGTACACGGGCGCAGGCCCGGCTTGCCCAGAACGAGCCGCCCGGCTGACACTTCTGTCAGACCATCCACATCCTTGTCCGGCGCAATCTTTTCAATCGCGGCATCAGCATCGAGCCCCTTCGGCAAGGGCAACTGCAGCAGGATACCATCGACGGTGTCATCTGCATTCAGCTCAGCGATCAGGTTTTCGACATCAGACTGGCTGGCCGTGTCCGGCAGGCGGTGATGCACCGACACCATGCCCACCTCTTCCGTCTGGCGAATCTTGTTGCGTACATAGACTTGGCTGGCCGGGTCTTCGCCCACCAGCACAACTGCCAGCGAAGGCTGGCCCGGCAACTGGCTCACTGCCTGTGTCACACTCGCGCGGACATCCGCCGCAACCGCTTTACCGTCAATTTTCTGCGCGCTCATTGCCCTGATCCCCGGCCAGTTTCGCCGCCAGTTCCGGCGGCCCATCAATGTCGAGGCCTTTTAGCCGGTTCTTCGCGCCCGTCACCACCCTGACCGCAGACTTTGGCAGGCCAAGCCATTTCGCGACCAGTTTCTCAACCGCCGCATTGGCCTTGCCGCCTTCCGGCACCGCGCGCACACGCACTTTCAGATAGGACCGCCCCGCAGCGTCCGTCTCCCAATTCTCCACCCGGTCCGCCGATGCATTCGGCTGCACGCGAACCGTCAGGTGATGCATCAAGTCAGAACGGCACCACGCCATAGCCATAGCGGGCGATGACGCGTTCGAGGAAGAAGATGATGAGCAACACGACCATTGGCGTCAGGTCCAGTCCGCCCATCGGCGGCAAGATGTTGCGGATCGGGCGGTAGACTGGCTCGGTGATGTTCTGAAGTCCGACCCAGATGCTGCGCACGGTTGGGTTCTGAATGCTCAGCACATTGAAACTGACGAGCCAGGACATCACCGCCTGAATGACGATGATGAAAGTGGCGATCCGCAGGATGATCATGACAAGGTCAAGAATGGCGGCCATGAGGCGACGCTCCGATAATTTCAGTTGTTGCCATCACTTAGGGTGATGCCCCTACTGTGCGCAAGGTGCTGTGTCTGGCTTTGCCAGTCAAAGCCGTTTTCCGTTTGGCAAGGCGGGCAAATACAAATAGATATATCAATTGTCAGGGGAGCCCGCCTAGATGACGCAATCGGAAACGCCGCTGTTACCTCTCAGCGGATTGCAAAAGGCGATGATCGGCATTGCCATGATCGCCATGGGCGCCGGCATGAGCATCAATTTTGTTGTCGTCGCCCCGCTCGCGCGCAAGGCAGGCCTGACGGAAATCGAAGTGGCTGGCATTCTCACCCTGTCGGCCGCCATTTACGCCCTGATGATCCCGACCTGGGGGCGCTGGGCGGACCGGTTTGGCCGCAAACGCGTGATGATTTTCTCATTGGCGGCAATGGGCATGACAAACATGTTGTTCGTCTTCGCGCTGAACGCCGCCCTGGCGGGAATCATCACCGGCCTGACAGCTTTCCTGACCCTCGTCTTTGTGCGCCTCTGGTTCGGGCTGCTGTCTCCCGGCCTGCAGCCTGCCGCGATGGCCGCCATGACAGATGCAACCACGTCGATTGATCGCGCAGGCGGGCTGGGCATGCTGGGCGCCTGCATCAGCATCGGCTCCATTCTCGGACCAGCTGGCGCCACGGCGCTCGCGCCGTTTGGGGCCCTGATGCCGATCTGGGGAACAATTGCGCTGAACCTTGCGGTGGCAGCCATGCTGGCAGTGGCCCTGCCGCCAACTCGCAAGCGGCCCAAATCCGCCAAACGCCCGACACCGCTTGCGATGCGAGACCCACGCGTCTTCCCGCACCTCGTCTTCCTGTTCAGCTATTTCGTCGCCATCGGCATCGTGCAGCAGACCCTCAGCTGGTTCATTGAGGACCGCTATAAATTCGTGGACACAGCAACCCGCAGCGCTGACGAAGCCATCGTCCTGCATACCGGGATTGCCTTTGCCTGTTTCGCGGCAGGTATGATCACGGTCCAGTTCGGCTATGTTCAGCCGCGCAAGCCCGATCCGCGCAAAATCCTGCCCATCGGATTGGCCATTGTGGCGCTCGGCTATGTCTGCGCGGACCTGGTGTTTCCATTCTGGGCCGTTGCGGCCAGCTTCTTGGCAGTTGGTGGCGGCGCAGCACTGGCAGTGCCTGCCGCCAACGCCTTGGGCAGCTTGTCGGTCACGCGCGAAGAACAGGGCTCTGCCGCTGCACTCCTGGCCGCGGCGCCGCCAGCGGGGTTCATCTTCGGCCCCCTGATCGGGGCAATACTGTACTCATTCATGCCGGAACTCCCGCTATACGTGTCAGCGGCGCTGATCGGGTCATTGGCCGTCTACGCGCTGTTGGTGACGTCGAAACGTCCCGTCACACCATCGTGAAGGCATTCAGCTTGTTGCCATCCGGATCCCGGAAATAGGCCGCATAGAAACCATCATCCCCGCGCGGGCCGGGCGCACCTTCATCCACACCGCCATTGGCGAGCGCGATCTCGTAAAGCCTGCGAACCTGGTCTGCATCTTTCGCCTGCAGGGCCACCATCGAGCCATTGCCAATCGTGGCGGGCTGGCCATCAAACGGCAATGTTGCCGCCACGCCCGGTGCGCCGCCCTGCTCGCCCCAGGCGATAAACGTATCGAATTCCATCATCCGCCCCACGCCCAGCTCAGCTGCAATCGGGTCGTAGAATTTCGCGGCGCGTGTGAGGTCCGCGACCCCAAGAGTTACATAACCAATCATCTGCCTCTCCCATCTCAAGAACAGGAAAAGAACATAACGTGAACTTTTAGGGACAGCAATGGTGTTTCCGTGTTTACCTCAAGAATTTTCCGCGACAGGCGGACTCGGCATTGCGCGGCGTGCCGAAGGAGACCCCGTCAAATGACAATTCATCGCCAGATACCTGCGCCGCCCCCTCCAGCACGACATCCTCCGGCGTCTGGTTGCCAGATTCGATCTCGAAGGAAACCGCGCCCGTGTCGGCATCGTAGGTGTAGCTGCCCCAGTAATCTTTGTACGCCTCAAAGGGCGTCCAGGTGACGGAGAAGTCTCCGCTACCGGTAAAGACCAGTTCCTGCACCGCGCTGCCCGGTGCGCAGGAACCGCCGTCCTGTCGCCACCGCCCGACAAGGGGATTGTCCGCCGCGCGGTACACATCAACCAGGCCAATCAGGCCATGCCCGTTATATGTCGCGGTCAGATGTATCCGCGTGCCCGCCTCTGCGCCTTCCGCGATTTCAGCGAGCGCCAGGCCGTTATCCGTCCGCGTGAGGATGACCGCGCCGTCTGGATGGGCGCTGACATCATCCACACAGCCCGCTGGCAAGGGATTGAAGCCGCCCGGCATATCCGTCCAGTAAGGTGACAGGCCAATTTTCTGGCCCGGCTCGGCAGACACCGGCGACATCCAGAAGAAATAGGCTGCCTCGCCCGCATCCGGACAGGCCTCCCCGCTCAGTGTGGCCTGTGCCGGATCCATCTCTGTAATGGCGACGCCGTCGTCACTCTGACACCCAGCCAAGGCAACCATCATGCCCGCGCACAACAATTTCAGCTTCATCCGGAATTACCCCTCATTTCCGGAGACCAGCCTACATTGCCGAAATGCCGCCATCCACCTTCAATTCAATCCCTGTGACGAGTTTGGACTCATCCGATGCGAGATAGAGCACGGCATAGGCGATATCGTCCGGCTCCCCCACCTTGCCGAGCGGGATCTGGCGGCCGAGCTTGGCGAGGGCTTCTTCCTCACCGAACATTTCCTTGGTGCGGTCCAGGATTGGCGTGTTGATGAAGACCGGATGCACGGAATTACACCGGATCTGGCCGCCAGTCGACTTGGCGCAATGCAGCGCGATGGATTTGGAGATGTGGCGCACCGCCGCCTTCGCCGTGTTGTAGGAAACATAGTTCCCGCTGGCGATGATTCCGGCAATCGACGAGATATTGATGATCGAGCCGAGGCCGTGATCGCGCATCATCGGGATTGCGTATTTGCAGCCGAGAAAGATCGAATCCACGTCAACGGTCTGGACGTGTTTGAAGGTCTCATAGTCCTCATCCTCAACCGAGCCGAGCGAACCGATACCGGCATTGTTGACCAGCACGTTGAGGCCGCCCATCGCGTCATAGGCGCCTTTCAGGACTTCCTGCCAGCGGTCGCCATCGGTGACGTCATGCTGGTAGGCGAAGGCCGTGCCTGCGCCATGTTCTTCATTGATGGAGGCCGCGACGGCTTCGGCGCCAGCGCCATTGATATCGGTCACGGTGACCTTGGCGCCCTCTCGCGCGAACATGCGGGCCGTGGCCTCGCCAAGCCCCTGCGCGCCGCCCGTGATGAATGCTTTCTTTCCGTCTACCCGGCCCATGCTGATCTCCTCCGCAGTGTCTGATTTGGCATATCCGTATCAGCGCACTCGAAACCGGACCAGCTTGACCTTGCGGGAAGCGATCATCCCGCCATTCGGTCAGACAAGTTTCGCGACCAGTTCATCCATGAACCGGGCCAGTTCGACGTCCTTTTCAGACACACCGTCCACATCATGCGTCGTCAGCGTGACCTCGATCTTGTTGTAGACGTTGAACCATTCGGGATGGTGGTCCATCTGCTCGGCCTTCAGCGCCACGGCGGACATGAAGCCCCACGCCGTCTTGAAGTCGCCCAGCTTGTAGGTTTTCTGGATCGTGTCGCGGTCTTCGTCGCCCTTGGTCCATCCACTCAGTTTCGCGAGCGCGGCCTCTGCGCCAATCTTGCCTGACATGTCCTAGTCCTCCTCGGTTTCGCCCATGACGAAATAGACCCAGCGCCCATTGCCGGCGATCGCCGTGCGCATGCCGGGATAGCCTTCGCCCTGGCGTATCCGTTCAATCCCCTCTTCGCCGATCAGTTCCATCAGCCGGCGGCGATCCTGGAAGGACAGCTTTTCCGGAATCAGGTCGCTGGCATCCCGCGCGGCAAGATCCGGCCAGACGAACCAGACCTCGCCATCAATCTCGCGCATGCCGGGCGGCAGGTCGAACAGCTCTCTCAGGCTGCGATTCGGATCGGCCCCGATGCGGCGCATCAGATCCCAGTATTGGCGGTGCGGGGTGCCTCCCAGATTGGAGACGAACCCGTCATTTGCGTTCGCCACACGCGACAGACGCGACAGTGACCCGGCCCTGGCGTGCGACAGCAATTCATCGCGCGTCTTTTCGGCTTCTTCTGTCAGCACAACAGGTTTCGGCGCCTGCGGGGCCTGGGTCAGCGACTGGTCCGGCACTGGCGGGCGCTCAGGTTCGGCCGCAGGTGAGCAGGCGACAAGCAAGGCCGCCCCCACCGCCGCAAGAAGTGCGCTAGGCCAGTTCATATCCCGTAACGGCCTGAAGGTCTGACAGCAATTGGTCTTCATTGAGCACCTTGATCGTTGTCATGCCCATGTCGCGGGCGGGTTTCAGATTATGCCCCAGATCATCAAGATAGACACAATCCGCCGGGTCAACATCCAAGGCCTCGCACATCAGGGAATAGATGCGCGGGTCCGGCTTGCGGATGCCGAGCTTGGAACTCTCGATCACATGATCGAACATGTCGAACACTTTGGAAACTTCGCGGGCCTTGGCCTCGTCATTGGTCATCGAGGCCCCCTTCCCGACGGGCGCATTATTGGTAATGCAGCCAACCTTGCCTTTCGTCTTGCACACGGTCAGCGCATTGACGACACGCGGGCGCAGCGAGCCGGACAGCAGGGCCAGCACTTCGCCGCCGGGCACTTCATGCCCCATCGCCTTCGATTCCTCGCGGAACATGCCGTCGAATTCCTCGGCGCTGACCAGGCTCTGCTCCAGCTTGGCCCAGGCATTGTCCAGCGGGTTGGTCGCGTTGACGGTGCGGATGAAATCCTTTGGCAGGCCACGCTCGGCCTCGTAGCGGGTAAAGGCATCGAAGGGAGAGGTCGTGAACACGCCCCCGAAATCCCAGATCACGGCTTTGAATGTCTTTGTCATGCCAGCACCTGTAACCGCCCCGGCGACGATTTCAAACCTTGAACATTGCGGGCCGGGTTCTAGGGTGGCGGCGATTGCAACACATAAAGGGAGTTTCGTCTGATGGGCGTACTGGAAGGCAAAGTGGTCCTGGTGACCGGAGGCGGCAACGGGATCGGCAAGGAGACCGCCCTACTGGCGGCGCGCGAAGGCGCAAAAGTGGTCGTGAACGATCTGGGCGGCAGCCTGACCGGCGCCGATGAAGGCAGTGCCGGCCCGGCTGAAACCGTGGCACAGGAAATCCGCGCAGCCGGTGGTGAGGCCGTCTCAAACTCCGAAAGTGTCACCGACATGAAAGCCGTGGAAGGCATGATCGAACAAGCCAAGGACGAGTTCGGCGATCTGCATTCCATCATCAACCCGGCCGGTATCCTGCGGGACGGCATGTTCCACAAGATGAGCGAAGATGACTGGGACAGCGTGATCGACGTGCACCTGCGCGGCACGTTCAACGTCACCCGCGCGGCCATCGAAATGTTTCGCGAACGCGAGGATGGCAACTTTGTCCTGTTCACCTCCACATCCGGCCTGATCGGCAATATCGGCCAGGCAAACTATGCCGCCGCCAAGATGGGCATTGTCGGCCTGTCGCGCATCATCGCGATGGAAGGCGCACGCAAGAATGTCCGCTCCAACGTCATCGCACCCTTCGCATGGACCCGCATGATTGCCTCCATCCCGGTCAAGGATGAAGCAGGCGCAGAGCGCGTCGAGCGCATGAAGAATGGCATGCGCGCTGACCAGGTTGCCCAGCTGGCCGTGGCCCTGTGCGCCGACAAGGCCAAGGACACATCCGGCCAGATCTTTGCCGTGCGCGGCAATGAGGTCGTGCTGTTCGACCAGCCCCGTCCGGTCAAGTCTCTGGCCCGTCTGGAAGGCTGGACACCGGAAAGCCTGCTCGACCAGGCCCTGCCAGCCATGAAGGCCAACTTCTTCGACATGGGCGCGTCTGCCAGCGTCTTCCCATACGATCCGGTCTAGGCAGATACACGCTTGGCGGAAAACGGCGTCACCTACCAGAAATGCATCACGGGCAGTGATGGGGAAACCTATTGCCGCCCGGTTGATGCGACCGAGGCCACAGGCCAGCCCGCTCAGCAGGCGGATGAAATCCTTCCCCCGGTAGAAGACCTCGTCAATCCGCTCATCAAATGGCTGGAGCCAGCCCGCCCGTTTATTGACGATCCGGCGGGCTGGCTCTCGTCAAAAGCCCAACAGCCCGAATTCCTCTATCCGATCCTCATACAGATCGCCTGTATCATCGTGGCGCTGGCGCTCGGCGCCCTGTTGACCCCACCCTTCAAACGACTGATCACGGTTACGCTGCGCCGCTTCGTCGAGCCACCCCGCCGCGAAGGGCTCGACATATTGCACAAGGCTGTGCGGCCTGCGCTCTGGTCGCTCCTGCTGGCGCTCGCCGTCTCGCTACTGGGTTCGGTAGACCATGCCGTCATCCTTGTCCGGACAGCCCTGTCTCTCGCCATCGCCTGGCTGGTTATTCGGGTCAGTCTCAGTTTCCTTCCGGAAGAATTGCGCGGGCTCGCCTCAGTCCTGACCTGGGCGTTCGCCATCTTCTTCGCGCTCGGCGTGCTGCCGGACGTGATGGACTGGCTGTCCAGCATCGGCCCATCCTTCGGGAACCGCCGGATCAGCCCGGTCTTCATCTTCCAGGCTATCCTGACCGCCGCGGTGTTGTTATTCATCGCCAACCGCGCGGCAAAATCCATGAAGCGCCGGGTCAACCACCTGCCCAAGGTCGAGCCGTCGATCCGCATCCTGATCGGGAATGCGATCCAGATCGTGTTCATCGTCGCCGCCGCCCTGCTCACCCTGGCCGGGCTGGGCATCCCGCTCGGCGCGCTGACCGTTATCTCCGGTGCCATCGGCCTCGGTTTTGCCTTTGGTATGCAGAAGGTGATCTCGAACTTCGTGTCCGGCATCGTTCTCCTGTCCGAACGCTCCATCAAGCCCCAGGACGTGATCGAGGTCGGCGAGACGTTCGGCGTGGTCGAGTCACTTGGCCTGCGCTACACCTCGATCACGACGCAGGAAGGCAAGGAATTCCTGATCCCGAACGAAAAGCTGATGACCGACACGGTGATCAATTGGAGCTTTTCCAACAAGCGCGTGCGCGTGCACAAGGAATTGCGCATCGACTACACGTCCGATCTGGAAGAAGCGATCAACATCGTGATCGACGCCGCCAAGGCGACAGAACGCGTCATCAGCTGGCCACAGCCAGTATGTCTCGTGAAGGACTTCACGGACGAATGCATCGTACTGGAAGTGCGCTTCTGGATCATCGATCCGGAAAACGGCACCGCGAATGTCGGCTCGAACATATTGCGCGAAGTCTGGAAACGATTCACCGAAAACGGCATGTCGGTGCCGCTCCGCCGCAAGGAACTCTTCATCGAACCGGAGTCGGCACTAAAGGTCGAGATATCGAGACCCAAACGCGCACAGGCCGCGACAAAAACCGACACGCCGCAACAGTTGGCGACAGATGGCGACACGGACGCGACAGACGCGCCAGAGACTGACTAGTCCTGCGGCGTATTCTCGACAGGCATGTCCTCAACAGGCTCCAGCGGTCGTGGCCGCAGGTCGGTCGGCCCGCCATCCTGCGCCTCTGACTGGCTGGCCTCGGCTTCAGGCTCCAGCGGCTCAGGTTCTTCCTCCACGACCTGCGGCTGACCGGCTGCTTCGCCAAAGCGCTCCTGTGCGCCCTCAAGGAAGGCATCGAACTCATCCTCTGCAGGCGCCGTTTCGGGCTGTTCCAGTTCTGTCGCTTCAGGTCCGCTCTCTGGCTCTGCCGGCAGATCCGGCAAGGGTTCCGGCTTAGGCACGGTCTGTCCCGGTTGCGGCTGTGGTCGCGCCGGTGGACGCGCGCCGCCAAGCACGCAGGCTGCCAGCCCTTGGCTTTGCACAACACGCATTCTGGCCTGCAGCGTACCAGCGCGCTTGCTGACATAGGGCCCCGGCGGATCAACACGCCATCTGTTCGGGCTCGGAAGGACAGCTGCCAGCAAGGCCGCTTCGCGTTCGGTCAGGTCCGCGGCAGACTTTCCGAAGCGCGCCTGCGCAGCGGCTTCGGCGCCGAACAGGCCATCGCCCCATTCGGCAACGTTCAGATAGGCTTCCATCACCCGTTCCTTGCCCCAGAACTGGTCGATGAAAATCCCCATCCACATATCGCCCAGTTTGCGGGGCACACCGCCGCCATTCCAGAGAAACACGTTCTTGGCTGTCTGCTGCGTGATGGTTGAAGCGCCGCGTGTGCCCTTGCCCTGACGACGCTCTTCCAGCGCCTTCTCGATGGCTTGCCTGTCAATGCCATTGTGCTCGCAGAAGCGCGTATCCTCCGCGGCGATTACAGCCCGCACCAGATGGGGCGAAATCTCTGCCAGCGGCACGGCGTCACGGCGTACATCCTCCCCCTCCACCGCACGCTGCATCATCAGCACCGTGCCGGGAATCGGCAGCCAGATCAGCGCAAGTGCATAAAGGTGAAACGCCACAAACAGGCCCGCCAGAATGCGCACCGCCCATGTCAGGAACGTCCAGAAACCGCTCATTACCCTGTCATCCATTCCGCCAGAACGCTCGGATCGGTTTCCGGCTCCATCCGGGCGGCTTTTTCCTTGGCAAATCGGGCACCATCAAGGCGGGCGAGCGCCCACACTGCCATGCCGCGCACAACTGGCGCGGGATCGTCCAGCAAAGGCAGGAGGCTGGCGATCAGGCCAGGGTCTCCGGAATTTCCGATCGCGATACAGACATTCCTTACAAACCGGTCCCGCCCGATCCGCTTGATGGGAGAACCGGAAAACACTTCGCGAAACCCGGCATCGTCCAGCGCCGCCAATTCATCCAGGCCCGGCGCCTTCAGCTCGGCCCGCGCATGGAAAGCGCTCTCCTTCGCGGTCTCAGCAAACTTGTTCCACGGGCAGATCGCCAGGCAGTCGTCACAGCCATAGATGCGGTTGCCCATTGCGGCGCGAAATTCTTCCGGGATCGGTCCCGCATGCTCAATCGTCAGGTAGGATATGCACCGCCGCGCATCGAGTTTGTACGGTGCCGGAAAGGCATTGGTCGGGCAGATTTCCTGGCACAATCGGCAGGAGCCGCAATGATCCGGCTCGGGTGTATCCGGCTCCAGCTCTGCGGCAGTCAACATCACGCCCAGAAAGAACCATGAGCCCAGCTCGCGGCTGACAAGATTGGTGTGCTTGCCCTGCCAGCCAAGCCCGGCCTTGTGTGCCAGCGGCTTTTCCATCAACGGCGCGGTATCCACGAACACCTTCACCTCGGCGCCGGTTTCCGCCACGAAGTCCCGCGCCAGCTGTTTCAGGCGTTTCTTCAGCGTGTCGTGATAATCTCGTCCCCGCGCATAGACGGAGATGTTGCCGAGTGTCGTGTTCTGTAGCGTGTCGAGCGGATCATGATCCGGCCCATAGTTCAGGGCGACGACGACAGCAGATTTTGCATCTGGCCACATGGCAGTGGGTGCCTTGCGCCGGGCAAGCGTCGTCTCCATCCATTCCATGCTGCCATGATGGCCAGCGTCCACGAAGGCTTCGAGCCTCTCCCCTGCCTGCCAAGGTTCGTCCGCGCGCGCGATCGCCACGCCATCGAACCCAAGCGACCGGGCGAGGTGCTTGACGCGGATGTGGAGGGGATCGGGCAAGGTCTAGAAATCCAAATTGGTATAATGGGACACCGGCCTGACGGCCTGCAACCGGTCGGCCAGCAGGGGCCGGAAACTGGGCCGCGATTTCATGCGGGCATACCAGTCCTTCAACTCCGGCACGGCATTCCACTCGACATCGCCAAAATAGTCATAGGCCGACAAGTGGGCCGCTGCAGCCAGATCTGCCAGCGACAATTCACGACAGGCAAGATAGCCGTTCAATTCAAGCAGACCATTCAGGAAAGTCAGCCGCCCGCGAAGTGCATGGGCGCCTCGACGCAATCGTGCAGAATCGGGCTGGCGGTCCCGCTTTACCCATTGCATCACGCGCTCTGTCAGCAGCGTGTCTGTCACCTCTTCGCAGGCCGCCTCGACCCAGGCCCACAGCCTGCGGGCTTCGGCGCGCGCCGCCGGGTCCTGCGGCAACAAGGCCCGGCCTTGTGAGGTCTCCTCCAGATGCTCACAGATCGCCCGCGTGCCGCAGGCAAACATGCGCGGTTCGCTATCAATCTCTACCAGTGCGGGGGCAACAGCCCCATGCGCGAGACGCGGCACATCCGGATGCGGCGCCCAGCTGGGCGATTCCAACGTCTCGAATCCCTCCCCCTTCTCGCCCAAAGCGAGGCGCACAAGCCTTCCGGCAGGATCAAGGGGCCAGTGGTAGAGCCGTTTCATGCATTCAACTTCTCATGGGATCACTGAAAAGGGTGTTAAATTCCAGCTGCTTTGAACCGCTTTTGCCTTTGCGCCAGCTATGGTTTTTATCTTCCAACTGTTTCATCCACTACAGGATCCTATCGATGAATTCTCTTCGATTCCGCGCAGCACTTGCTGGCGCTGTTTCCATTCTTGCACTCCAGGCGTGCGGCAACGCGGCCTCTGAACCCGGCAACGCGCCCGCTGGGCAAGACGCACCCATCGTGACCGAAGTGCCCCCGGCGGGCCAGCTGCCAACGGGTGTAACCCCGCTCGCCTATCGCCTTGATCTCAAGACCGATCCGGACGCCGACAGTTTTGGCGGCCTGGTGGAAATCGATGTCGATCTGTCTGCTCCACATGGTCGGATCTGGCTTCATTCGGTGGATCAGGACATTCTGGACGCGCGCGCCGTCTTGCCGGACGGTACCAGTGTTCCGGCCACCTTCACCGGCGACCAGGCACCGGGCGGGGTTTCGCGGCTGGATTTCGATACGCCCCTGCCCGCCGGACCGGCGACGCTCGAACTCAGCTATATCGCCCCTTACAATTTCGGCCTTGCCGGTCTCTACAAGGCCGTCCAGTCCGACACGGATTATCTGGCCACTCAGATGGAGGCGATTGATGCGCGCCGCATGGTGCCCTCATTCGATGAACCCCGCTTCAAGACGCCTTGGACGGTCACCGTAACCGCGCCAGCGGGAATGCAGGTGATTGCGAATGGCGAGGAGATCAATGCAAAGCCAGCTGAGGATGGCTGGGTGCGCCATGAATTTGCCAAGACCCGTCCGATCCAGTCCTATCTGGTAGCGCTTGCCGTCGGACCATATGAAGAGCGCATTGCGGCAGATATTCCCGCCACAGCCCTGCGCGCAGAGCCGATCCCGCTCCGCGGATTTGCCGCCATCGGCAAGCGCGACAAGCTGGCCGAGTCGCTCGACATTACGGATGAAATGCTGCTGTGGCAGGAATCCTATTTCGACTATCCGTACCCCTATGGAAAACTGGACCTGATCGCTGCACCCGAATTCGCCTATGGGGCCATGGAGAATGCCGGGGCAATCATCTATCGCGAAGCTGCGCTGCTGATGGACGAGCAGACCAGCCTTGCGCGGCGTCGCGGCGTACTGACAACACATGCGCATGAGCTGGGCCATCAATGGTTTGGCAATCTCGTCACGCCGAAATGGTGGAACGACATCTGGCTGAACGAAGCCTTTGCGACCTGGATCAGCTACAAGACCATGCATGCCGTCGACCCGGATGGCGAATGGAACCTCAGCCCAATCCTCGCCGGCCTTTCCGCAATGGGCTCCGACAGCCTGGTCGCCGCCCGCCAGATCCGCAATCCGATCAACGCCAATGGTGATATTCTGGATGCATTTGATGCCATCACCTATCGCAAGGGTGGCAGTGTGCTGAACATGTTCGAGACCTATCTTGGCGAGGAAGACTTCCGCGCTGGCATCCGGCTGCACATGAAGCGGTTCGAAGATGGCGTCGCTGACGCGGATGACTTCATGCAGAGCATTGCCGACGGATCCGGCCAGCCGGAGATTGTCTCCTCCTTTACCAGCTATATCAGCCAGCCAGGCATTCCGTCGCTGGATGTCGCCGTATCGTGCCCTGCGCCGGATGCGGGTCTGATCACGATCACGCAGAAACGATGTGCACCGCTCGGCTCTGACATTGATCCGGATGCACAGGTCTGGGAAATCCCGTTTGCCGCGCGCATCAACGGCCCGACCGGCGATCGCACCATACGCCAGATGCTGAAGGACCGCGTGACGGAAATTCCACTGGATGGCGGATGCGCCGACTGGGTCATGCCGAATGCGGACGGCACTGGATACTGGCGTTTCGACACGGGCAGCGACAACCTCAATGCGCTGATCGACGCCTATGACGGCCTGTCCGATGGCGAGCAGATCCTGTTTGCAGATGCCCTGGAGTCCGGCTTCCGCGCCGGACGGATCAGTATAGAAGACCTCAAGCGCGGCATTGAGGCCACGACGAGCGGTCATCCCCGCGCCGTATCTGAGGCTACCGGCGTCATCCCAACTCTGGACCGGCTGCTTGATGAAACCGGACAGGAGAATTTGAGAACGTGGGTTCAGGCGACCTATGGACCGCTGGCGGAATATCTGGAATCCTACCCGGCGACAGCGCTGTCGCAACAGGAAGTGCTTCTGCGCGACAAGATCTATAGCCTGCTTCTGGAATATGGTGACCGCCCCGAAGATCGCAGCGCATTGCTGGACCGCGCACAGCGTTATATCGGCGCCAATGGCATACCGGACCAGTCTGCCCTGCCCCCGGAGGATCTGGGCATTGCCATGAAGATCGGCGCGGAAGATGGTGGACCGGCCTTCTATGATGCCGCGACCGCATATCTGCCCTCCGTCACCAACCAGACTGAACGGCGCACACTATTGGCGGCGCTGGCCAATCGCGGTGATGAATCAATGGTCGAAGACCTGTTCGCCGAAAGCCTGAAAGGTTCGTATTCGGCCGATGAAGTCTTTGCGGTCGTCAGCAGTGCGCTCTCGAATGACACAGCCAAGGACCGTGCGTGGGAGATCTTCATGGCGGAGTTCGGCGCCATCGTGGCGCGGATGCCCGAGATTCGCAAACCCCAGCTTGCTGGCATGACGGGCTATGTGTGCAGCGTTCAGAAATCGAGTGACATTGCGGCCTTCTTTGAAACGAAAGGCGCCCTGATCCCCGGCTATGAACGCTCGCTGGCTCAGGGTGTAGAGCGGGCCCAATTGTGCAGCGCGCTCAAAACCCAGAAGGCGTTGGATGTAAAGAACGCTTTCCAATAGGAAACTTGCAGAAAGGCCCGCCAATGCGGGCCTTTTTCATGATCGAATTCATCTGAGCGGGCTGTCATGTAGTCTTGGTCTTGTCGCGCCCTAGCCATAGGGGCGTGGCGGTCCGGCCGGGACGGTGACGTCGTTTTGGCCAGCGGATGGAAGGCGGCCCACTGCGCAGGGGTCTACTCTCCTATCCACCCTCCTGTTTTGTCCCTGCCTGAGGCGTCGCCTCCCATCCGCAAGGACCACTCACCCAGAAGAACCGGAAGGGAACTCTCCCTATCCGGATTTCCGTGCGAGACCTAGTGGCGCATGAACTGGCGCAGCGCATCGACCGCTAGCACGAACCGCGCGAACGCCCAGTTGCGATCCTTGCCCAGCGTATGCAACTCCTCCAGCAGGGCGCGGCGCGCCCCGTCCCGCTCATCCAGCCAGGCCTGCGCGCCGTTTTCAGACAGCGCCTTCTCGGTGGCATCCGCCTGCATGCGAACCAGTTCGTTCAGCAGGCGACGCCCGGCGACACGGTCCCAATAATCCGCATGCAACAGATTGTCCCGTGCCATCGCCCGCAGGCGATCGATGCGAAGCTGGTCGCCAACCATGTAAAATGCCTTGCCGGCCTCTGGCACTTCGACCTGCATTTTTCCGGCAAGGTCTACCACGAGCAGGCCCTGCGCAAACTGCCCCATCGCTGACGCCCAGCGCGACAATTCCTCTGACACGCCCCGCTTCATCAGGCCCCGCGCTTCGCGTTCGATCCGCGCCGCCGGGAATGGCGAATGGATATGGCTGAGCGCCGCCTTGAACTCGTTCAGCGGTGCCTCGGTGCGCTGCACCGCTTCGCCCACGCGAAGGTCCGGATGGGTCTCGATAAACCAGAGTGCTGCATCGACCATCGCACTCGCTGCATGCAGGCGCAGATCGGTCTGCACTTCGGCCGGCACGATATTGTCGAGCTGGTCGACCTCGCGCTGGAAACCGTCAAAATTCAGCACGGCCCGCGCCGCTTCCAGCCCGCGCGCAACTTGCGCATTGTCACTGCCCGTCACTTCCCGCAAGCGCAGCAGCGCCACCGGCCCTGCCATGTCCAGCATGCGATTGGCGATGATGGTGGCGATGATCTCCCGCTTCAGCCGGTGATTGGTCATCGCCTTCGTGTAGGTGTTGATCGGGCTCGGGAAATAGTTCGTCAGAAGATCATTGAAATATGGATCGTCCGGGATATCAGAGGCCACAATATCATCGAACAGCGTGATCTTCGACCAGGCCAGCAGAACGGCCAGCTCTGGCCGAGTAAGTGGCTGGCCGCGTTCAGCGCGCACCTTCATCTCGCCGGTTTCCGGCAGGGTTTCCAGCGCCCGGTTCAGCACGCCTCGATTCTCCAGATACTCCATCAGGCGCTCCAGCGCGTCATGGTCTTCCTTCGCGGTGGCTTCCGCCAGTGTCAGGGCGAAGGTCTGGGTGTAGTTGTGGCGCAGGACAAGTGCCGCAACCTCATCGGTCATGTCGGCGAGCAACTCGTTGCGCTTGTCGGCCTGCAGATCGCCTTCGCGAATGGCTTCGGCCGCCAGGATCTTGATGTTGACCTCATGGTCTGACGAATCGACGCCCGCAGAATTGTCGATCGCATCGGTGTTGATATGCCCGCCGCGCAGGGCGAACTCGATCCTGCCAGCCTGGGTGACGCCGAGATTGGCCCCTTCCCCGATAACTTTCACTTTCAGCTCATCCGCATTCACACGGATTGCATCATTCGCCCGGTCGCCCGCCATTGCGTGGCTCTCATGCGCGGCCTTCACATAGGTGCCGATGCCGCCGAACCAGAGCAGGTCAGCCGGGGCCTTCAGCAAGGCGTGGATCAGTTCATCGGGCGTGACCGCATCCTTGGACAGGCCAGTCAGCGCCTTGATCTGGTCATTCAGCGTGATGGACTTTGCGGACCGGTCAAATATGCCGCCGCCTTCGGACAGGATGCCCTTGTTATAGTCTGCCCAGCTGGACTGGGGCTTGTCGAACAAGCGCTGGCGTTCGGCCAAATTCTTGCCGGCATCGACCGGGTCCGGATCGATAAAGATGTGCATGTGGTTGAATGCGGCGACGAGACGGATTTCCGGAGACAGCAGCATGCCATTCCCGAATACATCCCCGCTCATATCGCCCACGCCGATCACGGTGAAAGGTTCGGCTTGAATGTCCGTACCCAGCTCGCGGAAATGGCGCTTGACGGCTTCCCAGCCGCCCCGCGCGGTAATTCCCATTTTCTTGTGGTCGTAGCCCGCAGAGCCGCCGGACGCAAAAGCGTCGCCCAGCCAATGCCCCATTTCTTCACTGATGGCATTTGCCGTATCCGAGAAGGTTGCCGTGCCCTTGTCGGCCGCGACAACGAGATACGGATCCTCCCCGTCCCAGACGATCGTATCAGCGGGGTGTGACACCTCCCCTTCCACCAGATTATCCGTGATCCCCAGAAGCGCGCGGATGAACTCCTTATAGGCATCACGGCCGGCTTCGAACCAGGCATTTCGGTCTGAACGATCCGGCAATTGCTTCGGCAGGAAACCACCCTTGGACCCAACCGGTACGATCACCGCGTTCTTCACCTGTTGGGCCTTCACAAGGCCAAGCACTTCCGTGCGATAGTCCGACGCACGATCCGACCAGCGCAAGCCGCCCCGCGCTACAGCGCCGAAGCGCAAATGCACGCCTTCGACCTGCGGGCTGGACATGTAGATTTCCCGGAACGGCTTCGGTTCCGGCAAATCCTCCAGCTCGCGGCTGGCGATCTTCAGGCTGACAAAGCTATACGGCTCACCCTCACTGTTTGTCTGATAGAAATTCGTGCGTTGCACCGCGAGGATCAGATCGGCCAGACGGCGTAGCACCTGATCGTCTGCCAGCGCGGAAACGTCGCGCAGCGACATTTCGATTTCCTCGCGCACTTTCTCCGCAGCGTGAGAACGTTCTGCCAGTGACATCTCCCGCGCAGGATCGAACCGTGTCGCGAACAAATCCAGCAATTGCCGCGCAATGCCCGGATATGTGGAAAGCGCCGTCTCCTGAACATATTGAGGCTGTTCCATACCACTCTGGCGGCGATAGCCGGCAAGCGCACGGATCAGGGCCGCGTCACGCCAACTCGCCCCGGCGCAGAGGACCAGCTTGTTGAATCCATCATTTTCGGCGCGCCCGCTCCAAACCGCCACAAATGTATCTTCCAGTGTGGTCCGGATATCGTTCAGATCGATATAGGCACCATTCGACGTGCACATGACCACGTCGTGCACCCAGTAGGTTTCCGGCGCATCCTCCGCAGGGCGCTCCGTCGGGCGCACCGGGAAGCCTGTTTCGAAATCGACGAAGAATCCCATTTTCTCGAAGATCGGCACACAGGCTGATAGCGGAATGGATCCATTGCGAGAATAAATCTTTACGCGGATCTTGTCTGCGCCATCGCGCTCCATTCGATAGGCTCGCGCGAGGATCGGGTGCGCGGCCGATAGATTTGCCATTGCGGCGACATCGCGCATGGCCTCATCCGGGCCGAATGCCTCGCGATAGGCTGCGTTGAACGCCCCAATGAACGCCCGCGCGTTCTCCTGATGGGCACGTTCGAGGTCAGATTGCACAAGCGCCGAACGGAACCCCTGCTCCCATGTCCGCGCGATCTCAACGATGCGTTTTTCCAATGCCGCAAGATCCGGCAACGGATGGCCCTGATCCAACCAGATTTCAAAATGAACCCGCACAAGCGTCTCGGAATCGAAGTAAGGTCGGAAACGCGTGACCCGTCCCTTGTACGCCGTCACCAATTCTTGGGTGATACGCTGGCGCATTGTGGTGTCATAGGCTTCACGTGGCACGTAGACGATGGCCGTGACAAAGCGGTCGAACTGGTCCTGCCGCACGAACAGCCGCGTGCGCGGACGACCAATCAGGTGCAGCGCGCCGACAATGATCGGATGCAGGATCTTCGAGGAAGTCTGGAACAACTCATCCCGCGGCCAGGTTTCCAGTAGATTGGTAAGCGCCTTCTCCGTATGCCCGCCCGGCGTCGCCCCGGCAGCTTCCAGAATGGCGGCAATACGACGACGGATCAACGGAATGGACCGCGCGGTCTCGTCATAGGCTTCCGCCGTGAACAGGCCCAGGAAGCGCACTTCACCGTTCACGCGACCTTCAGCGTCATATTTCTTGACGCCCACATAGTCGCACGCAACCCGACGGTGGACGAGGCTGACCAGCGTCGATTTCGCGACAAGGATCGGATAGGGCTCCGACAGGTGCGCACCAATCTCTGGCGTCAGGATCAGAGGCTCGGCCTCACGCGACAGGACGTTCAGCTCCCCATCGCGCAGGACGCCGAGATTCGACCCTTCGACCATGATGGGCTCTTCCGGCAGCACGTGCCCCTCGGCATCAGTCTCGAAATCGTACTCGCGACAGCCGAGAAAAACGAAATGCTCCCGCGACAACCATTTCAGGAAGGCCACCGCCTCATCGCGGTCCATGTCCTTCAGGTGGCTCACACCTTCCAGCCGGGCGATCTCCTGCTGCATACGTGCGCGCATTGGCTCGAAATCGGCTACAGCGACCGCGTTATGGGCCAGCGCTTCCCGCACCCCCTGCTTGAGGCGCTCTGCCTCCAAATGCGTCAGGATCGGCAGGTGGACCTGAATGATCGATATGCTGCGACCGTCCTGCAGCTTCACAATCGGGTGAAACAGCGCAGCAACCTCAAAGCCCTGCGCGCCGCATTCGCCGAGGACGGAGTCCACCAGGAAGGGCATGTCAGGGCTGACCGTCTCCAGAATGGTGCGAGACAGCGAATTGCCCTCAGCGCCCTCAGCTTCCAGCAGGACCCGCACATCCTGATCGCCAGCGGCAACCTCCACGGCCCAATCCCAGTGCCGACGCGCGAGGGATTTTAAATCCTCCTGCGTCAGGCCCGTTAAATCTTCATGCCCCGATTCACGGTGAATTTGGTCAAATACCTGCTCGATTGGCTCAGATGAGGCAGGAATTTCTGTCATGTGGATTGCTCGCGAAATAGCTTAACCGAGCTTCCCATCTAGACCGCGCCGCATCCCGGCACAACTCATTGCCGCAAATGAATTTCCCCTGCGTCACAGGTTGAAGGTGGCGGTTGATTTTACTGGGTCCAGAATAAATCGGACCCGCCGAACGGGGACGTGTCCGGCGGGTCCTACAGGCCGATTCCGCAGGCTGGGTGGGGGGACGCACGCGGAGGGCCTGATCTCGTTAATTTTGCAAGGGCAATGCCATTTACAAGATGCGGTCAGCAGCGATCGACATTACCAATTATTGAGTATTGGTTTTGCGCTGACATAACAATTACAAAGTTGCCCCCATTTGGCATAGATTATCGTTTTTCACCATAGGTGTGAACAGCTCCCTATGCATCTTGGTTAGTGTTTGGGGTACCCCCTTTTCCCTGAGGGTCGCCATCGGCTGACAGCAGGATCGCGATCCATCGCGTATTGCTGGACTGAGCGAAGAAAATCATCATCAGAACCGTTAGCGGTGCCGACAGGAACATACCCGGTATGCCCCATATGGCGCCCCAGATTGCCAGGGATAGCAACACGATGAGCGCTGACAGATTCAGCGATTCACCCATCATGCGAGGCTGAACGAAATTGCCGATCGAGAACTGCCAGAAGCTGACGATCGCAAACACGATCGCAGCGTAGATATAGGTGTCCTGCGGCGTCGCACCGGGCACCCAGGGCGGAATTTCCGGCTGCACGATGGCAAACAGGGGCGGCACCAGCGCAGCGACAATCGAGCCCACGGTCGGGATGTAGTTGAGCACGAAGATCAGCGCCGACAGGAAAAGTGCATTCTTCACACCCAGCGCCAGCAACGAGAAATAGGTCAGCGCCGTAATGAGCGCGGAAATCACGGTCTGGGTCCAGAGATAGGTTTCAATGCTGCGCCTCGCATCGTCGCCGATCTGGCGCACCTGCGCACGCTGCTCAAAGCCAGGGAAGATATTATCGAGTTTCCGGGTCCAGCTCGACTGCGCCAGAAACAGGAAAGCCACATAAATCAGGATCAGCACGAGATCGCCTGACAGATCCCCGGTCTCATTCGCGATAATGGCGAAGAAGCGTTGCCCCGTCTCGTTGAACAGCAATTCCTGCAATGTTGGCGCGCCCGACATGTGCACCACTTCATAGGCGTCTGCGATCAGATCATTGATCCGTGTTTCATAGTCGCCCGCCTCACGGCCGAACTCCGCAATGCCATTGGCCAGCAAGGCCATGAACCCGAAAAACCCGCCCAGCACGAACAGGATTGCGAAGAAACGCGCATGCCCGATCTTCAGCGTTCGTGAAAAATTGTCGATCATCGTCGCAAAGCCTTCGATGATCAGAAACAGGAATACGGCCAGGGCAAACGGCGCAAGAATGCTGCGCCCCAGATGCAGGAAGGTGATGATCACGCCCGTCGCGATGATCCAGATGCCTGTCTTGGTTGCCCGATCCATGCTCTCCCCCGGCCAGCTTCCCGGCACGGTGATGAGAGCCTGCCCATCCGTCAAGGGTCTGCGCCTCAACCCTTGCCGAATCTGTTGAAATCTCTAGCGTCGCACACGGTTTGGATTGAAGGGGACGGGATCATGAACTCCATCTTTATCGGCGGCGCTGACGCAGACGGCACAGGCCAGCCAGGTGTCGCGCAGAACCTGCTCCTGAAGATTGCAAACCGCCACGGATTAATCGCGGGCGCGACCGGCACCGGTAAAACCGTCACTCTGCAAAACCTCGCCCAGGGCTTTTCCGATGCCGGCGTGCCGGTCTTCTGCGCTGATGTGAAAGGCGATCTTTCCGGCATCTGCATGCCCGGTAGCAAAGATCACAAGCTGCACGAGAAATTCGTGGAGCGCGCCAACAAGATCGGCTTGGGCGCCTATGATTATTCCGCAGCCCCGACCGTGTTCTGGGATGTGTTCGGCGAAAACGGCCATCCGATCCGCACCACGATTTCCGAAATGGGGCCCCTGCTCCTGTCACGCCTGATGGATTTGACCGAAGCGCAGGAAGGCGTGCTGAACATCGCCTTTGAGTATGCCGACGACAACGGCCTGCTGCTGCTGGATCTGAAGGATCTGCGCAAATTGCTGATCCATATGAGCGACAAGGAAGTACGCGACGACCTCAGCAAGGAATACGGCAATGTCGCCTCCGCCTCGCTAGGCGCGGTCCAGCGAAATTTGCTGGTGATGGAACGTGAAGGCGCAGACTTCTTCTTTGGCGAGCCTGCGCTAGAGCTGTCCGACATGATGCGGACGAACACAGACGGACGCGGCATCGTGAACGTGCTGGACGCGACGCGCCTGATCAACAGCCCCAAGCTCTATTCCACCTTCCTGCTGTGGTTGTTGTCTGAACTCTTCGAGCAGCTTCCCGAAGTGGGCGACCCGGACAAGCCACGCCTCGTCTTCTTTTTCGATGAGGCCCATCTCCTGTTCGATGATGCCCCGGCGGCGCTGATGCAGAAGATCGAGCAAGTCGTGCGCCTGATCCGGTCCAAAGGCGTCGGGGTCTACTTCGTGACGCAGAACCCGCGCGACCTGCCCGAAAGCGTTCTGGCGCAGCTGGGTAACCGCCTGCAGCACGCCCTGCGTGCCTACACACCGGCCGAGCGCAAAGGCGTACGCGCCGCGGCGCAATCCTTCCGCGAGAATGAGAATTTCGACACGGAGGAAGTGATCACACAGCTGGGCGTCGGCGAGGCGCTCGTCTCAACGCTGGACGCCAAGGGCGCGCCAAGCATTGTGCAGTGGACGGTCATTCGTCCCCCCGCTTCACGTTTGGGCCCGGCAACGGAATCCGAACGCAAGAACGTTCAGAATGCGAGCCCCGTTGCTGGCAAGTACGAAAAGGTGATCGATCGCGAGTCCGCCTATGAAGTGCTGGAAGCCCGTGAAGCCAAAGCCGCCAAGGAAGCCGAGGAATTGGCGAAAAAGGAAGCCAAGGCCCAAGCAGCGCTGGAGAAGAAGAAAAAGAAGACCACGCGCCGCAGCTCGCGCCGCATGAGCTCTCTGGAAAAGGCTGGCAATCAGGCCGCCCGTACAGCAAGCCGCGAGATTGTCCGCTACGTGTTGCGCGGCATCATGGGCACGTTCAAACGCTGAATAGGCAAACGCTGAATGGGCAAGCGCTGATGGCGATCAATTCGGCAGGCGACCGGTGTCGGTTTCGTCGTCCGAATAATCGTCTTCATCCGCCGTCGTGTCGCCATCCATCGCATCGAGCTCGTCTGGCACGTTCATGTCTTCAGTATCTGATGTGTACACGACGTCATCTTCAAAGCCGTCATCATACGCTCCGTTGGCAAAGTCTGCTGCCTCGTCGGTGGTCTCGATAGCCATGACTTCCTCAGTCTTCGGCTTGCGCTTCCAGAACGGTGCCCGCGGGTCTGCCTTGCGGTCATATCGCATGCTGTAATATTCGTGGGCTGTATGGGTCAGCGGACGTGGTGTCAGGTGCAGGCCATACTGGCGCAGGCGCTCGACCACTTCATCGCGCAGATGCATGCCGGGGAAAGAGGATGCGGCAAAGCCATGCTTTTTCATCCAGTCCCGCACGTGCCAGCTGCGCACGGTGCCGGCCTCGGACGGACGGACGCCGGCATGTTCTTCCCACATGTAGAGTGTCGCAATGCCGTTGATGGTTGCGTCCATCGCGTCGTCCAATGTCGCCCCGAGGTCGCGTTTCTGCGCAAGCGCTGCGCGCAGGGCCATCTTGCGCGCTTCAAGCTCCTGATATGTCGCGCCGATCACGGCGATGGCATTGCGGTTGGTCTTGATCAGGGATGCGTTCACACCGTCCAGCTGTGGGTGCTGAACCGGAAGCAGCACATCCGGCCCGGCTTCCTGCGTGTCGACGATCTGGGCAACCTCATTGACCATGCGCTGAAGGTTGATGCGCATTTCGTGGCTGACGCCATCGAGCGCAGAGATCGCGCCGTCGCGCTCCTCATCCCGGATCCGCCAGAGCTGCCAGGCGATCAGCAAGGCCGCCGCGATCAGCAGGCAGAGCCCGCCGGTGAAGAAAGTGTAGAATTGCGCTTCGCTCATTCTGAGGTCCCCTAACGCGTTCGCCGTTTACCATGCCTCCCCGCATGGCATTCGGTTAAGTGTTGGTAAACCTTAGCCGTTGAGAGCGCGCCCGGCAATCACCTGAAGCCTGTCCAGCATTTCCGGATCGCGCGCCGATGGCGCGGTGATGAGCGCATAGTCCAGGCAGGTGTCCGTTCCGTTCGGATCAGGTGTACGCTCTGTGCCGGACAGGCGCTCAGCCAGTTCGACCACGGCCTTGCGCGCCAATGCGCTGTTCTGGCCCATGATTTCCAGCACGTTGGTTACTGAGACCGCCTCGGTCTCTGCGCGCCAGCAATCATAATCAGTCACCATGCACAGGATGGCATAGGGCAGCTCCGCCTCGCGGGCGAGCTTTGCCTCCGGCATGGCGGTCATGCCGATCACATCGCAGCCCCATTGGCGATAGAGCTTCGATTCGGCCAGTGAGGAGAATTGCGGGCCTTCCATCGCCAGATAGGTGCCGCCACGATGCATCTTTGCGCCCACCGCCTCAGCCGCGTCGGCTGCGAGACCCGAGAGGCGCGGACAAACCGGCTCTGCCATCGAGACATGGGCCACCATACCGGCCCCGAAAAAGGTCTTGTCGCGCGCAAAGGTGCGGTCAATGAACTGGTCAGCGGCCACGAACTCGCCGGGGGCGTAGACTTCCTGCAGGCTGCCGCAGGCGGATATGGACAGGATGTCAGTCACGCCTGCCGCCTTCAGCGCAGCGATGTTGGCGCGGTATGGCACGTCTGTTGGCGTGATCCGGTGGCCCTTGCCATGACGCGGCAGGAAGACCAGCTCCACCTTCCCTATCCGGCCACGTACCAGCGCGTCAGACGGCTTGCCCCAGGCCGTCTCGACCTGTTCCTCGCGGCGGTCTTCCAGACCATCAATCTCATACAGGCCGGAGCCGCCGATAATGCCGAGGGTCCATTTGCTCATCTATCACTCCCAGAATCGAAAACCCCGCCCTTGGATCAGCCAGGGGCGGGGTCGTCAATTCAAAGAAGCGTCAGCAGCCTAGTGCTCTACGTTGCGCCAGATACGCTTGTAGGAGAACCAGAGCAGGATCGCGAGAATGCCGAGATAAACCATCACGGCCAGGCCCAGCGACCGGCGGTTGCCTTGCTTTGGCTCACCGGCCCAAGCCAGGAATTGCGCAACGTCATAGGACATCTGTTCGATCGTGGCTTCGGTGCCGTCGCTATACTCGACGCGGCCCGGAACCAGCTGTGGTGGCATGGCCAGGAAGCCGCCCGGAGGCGCGTGGCGTGGGTCGCCTTCGAATTGTGGCACCGTGTCGCCCGGCATGTACGGGTTGTAGTACTGGCCGACATTCTGGATCAGGTAGCCTTCATAGTGATGATCATCGCCGTGGCCAATGTGCAGCTTGGACGTATCGATCACGGTCTGGACTTCAGCCGGGGCGTCGTCGGTCGCCTCGGTGACCACGCGCTCCTTGAAGACTTCGTCGTCCGGATATCCAGCCAGCAGGCTGTAAACATAGGACGCGCCGCCGTGGCGGGCTTTCGTGATGACTGACAGATCCGGCGGAACGGCGCCGCCATTGGCCGCGCGGGCCGCATTGTCGTTCGGATACGGGCTGCGGAACCGGTCAGCTGGCGTTGCCGGGCGGAAATCATAGTCACCGGCCTCGTTCGGGGTCGGGCTGAGGATTTCGTTCTGCGCGGCAAGCGCCTTCACAAACGGGTTGTCGTTCGGGTTCGGATAGTCCGGGTCGTAGAACGGGCCACCCGGATCGCCGAGATTGCGATAGCTGAGCAGCTTCATCGAGTGACAGGACGAGCAGACTTCCTGATAGACCTGATACCCGCGCTGCAGCGAAGCCTGGTCGAACTGACCGGTTACGCCTTCAAAGGGCCAGCCCTCTTCCGGAGCGTGCGGGTGAGCGGCACCACCGGCAGCGTGAGCTGATGCGGCGATCATGAGGCCGGCAAGACCGGCGGTGAGAATGCGGAACGCTTTCATGATTATCCCCAAAGCTCCCTATTCAGCCGGTACGGCCGACGCCGACGCTTTTTCGCGTTTCAGCACGGATTTATGGATGGATTCCGGCAGTTCCTTCGGCTTCTCGGTCAGGCCGAGGAAGAACAGAAGGAAGAAGAAGCCGAAATAGCAGAAGGTCAGGATCAGCGAGAAGTGGCGGAACATGAATGTCGGTGCCGGCACAGCTGCCAATGACGGGTTCGAGTCGGCCGGAAGGCTTTCCATGAACCGTTTCGCGTCGACATAGGCTTCGCCGCCGCCCTTGTATTCGCTGGTCGCTTCCTGGCCATCAGCCGTGTAGCTGACCACCAGTTTCGGATCGCCCTGCAGCGCCGGGATCACCGGATCATCCGGGTTGGCCGCGCCACACCAGCCGAGCAGCAGGCAGACGGCGACAAAGCCGAAGAAGAACTGCTTGGCTACCGGACGGTAGCGCATGGACTTCACTTTCGACGTGTCGAGCCAAGGCAGGATGAACAGGACCGCGATGGCCGCAAACATGAAGATCACGCCGAGCAGCTTGGCCGGGATCGGGCCGAGGTCGAAGGTGATGGCGCGCAGGATGGCGTAGAATGGCAGCAGGTACCATTCCGGCACGATGTGCGCAGGCGTCACCAGCGGGTTGGCTTCGATATAGTTGTCAGCATGGCCCAGAACGTTCGGGGCGTAGAACACGAAGACAGCAAACATGATCAGGAAGATCACGATCGCGAAGGCGTCCTTCACCGTATAGTACGGGTGGAACGGCACAGTGTCTTTCGCAACATCCTGTACTTCAACGCCAGTCGGGTTGTTGTTGCCCGGCACGTGAAGCGCCCAGACGTGCAGGATGACTGCGCCGGCGATCATGAAGGGCAGCAGATAGTGCAGCGAGAAGAAGCGCTGCAGCGTCTGGTTACCGATGGACGGTCCGCCAAGGATCCATGTCTGGAGGCTTTCACCTACCAGCGGGATCGCGCCGAACAGCGAGGTGATCACGTTGGCACCGTGATAGGACATCTGCCCCCAAGGCAGCATGTAGCCAAGGAACGCGGTCGCCATCATCAGCAGGTAGATCACACAGCCGAGAATCCACAGGACCTCGCGCGGCGCCTTGTAGGAGCCGTAATAGAGCCCGCGGAACATGTGCAGGTAGACCGCCAAGAAGAACATGGAGGCGCCGTTTGCGTGGATGTAACGCAGCAGCCAGCCATAAGGCACGTCGCGCATGATGCGCTCGACCGAGGCGAACGCGCCATCGACGCTGGCTTCGTAGTGCATGGCCAGAATGATGCCGGTAACGATCTGGACGACGAGACAGACGGCGAGGATGCCGCCAAACGTGTACCAGTAGTTCAAATTCTTCGGCGTCGGGAAATTGATGGCCGTGTCCTGGGCAAACCGGACAATCGGCAGACGCGTATCAAGCCATTTCGTGAAGGCGTTGGTCGGCGTGTAGGAGGATTCGTGTCCACTCATCTGCGGTATCCTTCCCTTAAAGCGAAATATTGATCACGGAATCGGACACATATTTGTAGTCCGGAACCGGGAGGTTTGTAGGGGCCGGGCCTTTGCGGATGCGGCCAGACGTATCGTAGTGCGAGCCGTGGCATGGGCAGTACCAGCCACCGAAATCACCTGTGTTGCCCTGCGCAGGACCGACCGGGACACAGCCGAGGTGCGTACAGGAGCCGGACGTGACCAGAATGGCCGGGTTCAGCGATCCATCGCCCTTGGGGCGCAGGCGCTCGTCATCCGTCTGCGGGTCACGCAGCGTTGCGACATTCACGGAGTCCGCAGCTGCGATCTCAGCCGCCGTACGGTGACGCACGAAGAACGGCTTGCCGCCGATCAGAACGCGAATCTCGCCGCCCAGCGGGATCTTGGAGACGTCGACATCCAGTGCCGAAGCCGCCTTGGTGTCCGCAGCCGGGTTCCACTGGTCTACAGCGGCCCAGGCAAACATGGCAGCACCACCAAAGGCAGCTGCACCCGTGGCGATATGAATGAAATTGCGGCGATCATCATCGATCGTCTCGCCGTGGTCGTGTGAGGGTGTATCAGTCACGCTTATCCCGTCCCTTGCGAAGGCAGAAATTTGGGCCCGTAATACAGGAGCCTGCCCCATTGCACATTGCGGCAAGTGGGCGCGGTTGCCTCCCCATAAACTTCTAATGTCTGCGCGTTATCCTGACTTTAAGCCTGTGACAACAGGGCGCTTGCAAGAGTCGCACGCCTCGCGCCATGTGTCGCACCATGACAGACGGCAATCTCGACACCCAGAAATCCCGCGCCCGCGAGTGGTTCAGATCCCTGCAGGCCGACATTTGCGCCCGATTCGAAGCGCTCGAAGACGCCGCAGACCGCCCGCTCTATTCCGGCGCACCCGGCCGGTTTGAGCTGACCGAGTGGAAACGCGGCGATGGCAGCGAAGATCTTGGCGGGGGCCGTATGGGTCTGATGCGCGGGAAAGTGTTCGAGAAGGTCGGCGTCCACTTTTCTGAAGTCTATGGCACCTTCTCCGAAGCGTTTGCAGCGCAGATCCCCGGTGCGGATCAGTCTGAGGGTCGCTTCTGGGCGTCGGGCATTTCTCTCATCGCCCATCCGCGCAATCCGAAAGTGCCCGCTGCACACATGAATACGCGCATGCTGGTGACCAGCCAGTCCTGGTTCGGAGGCGGCGGAGACCTCAATCCCCTGCTCGACTACCAGCGCGATCAGGCCTTTGAGGACAGTGTCGACTTCCACGCCGCCATGAAGGCAGCCTGCGACACGCACGAGGCCGCCGATTACGCGCAGATGAAAGAAACCTGCGACACCTATTTCCACCTGCCGCATCGCGATGAACCGCGCGGCACGGGTGGTATTTTCTACGACCGCTTCAATTCGGGCGACTGGGACGCTGATTTCGCCTTCACACAACAGGTCGGCTCACAATTCGCGGACATCTACCCGCGACTGGTGGCGCGCCGCATGAACGAGACGTGGAGCGAGGCACAGCGCGAAGAACAGCTGATCCAGCGCGGCCGCTATGTGGAGTTCAATCTGCTCTATGATCGCGGCACGACGTTCGGCCTCAAGACTGGCGGCAATGTGACGAGCATCCTCTCCTCCATGCCACCTGTCGTAAAATGGCCTTAGCGCGTCAGCCCGTTTCGCAATAGCGGGCGTCACCGCCCGGCAATTCGATGGGGACGCTGCGTTCCTTCACAAGCGTAAAATAGTCTTCTTCCTGCGTCGGTCGCAGATAGATGGCGATGCGGGGATCCTTGAACGGGTTTGCGCCCGGCCTCAGGCAGGGGCGCGTGGTGACGCTGACCGACAGGCTTTTCTGTCCGGGCGTTTCCTTCAGGCTGAGCATGTGGGCACGAAACTCATCCATGCGCGGGGCATCCTTGGGGTCGACGCGCATCCGGTGAATAGAGAACCCTGCCTTGGTGCGCTGTGTCAGGAATTTTGTCGGGCTGCCGGGGACAGGCTGCAGGTGAAACAATTCCTCGCGCGTCTCATCCCCTTCTTCCTGCCAAACCGTCAGCACCAGCGTGGCGCCATCTTCTGGCAGGTCGAAATCATCCGGCGCGCGAACGGCAACCTCGATCTGGTTCGCATCCATCGAGACAGGGTCCATCGCCGCCAGTCTGGGCAGGCTGGTAACGGGCACGCTCACACAGGCCGGGATCAGACCAATAAGGCCCGTTGTGAGCAAAACCCTTGCAGCGGAAACAAACATCGAGATACCTTTCCTCAAGAAGAAATTCACGTAAAACATGAATTATTGATTGGCAAGGATGAAATATGAGCCCTCGCAACTTGTTGCCTGATCGCACACGCATGACCTGCAGGATCCTGAAATGGCTGTCTCTCGCTGTCGTCGCGATGATCGTGGTCACCTATTTCGCCGCAGACATTACTGCCGCCATGACGGATGCGATCTGGGCCGGACTTCAGCCGCAGGTGCGCGATGATGTGACCTACACCTCCGGCAAGAAGCTGATGCTGCAGTCCTTGTCCGCAGTCGGCTATTTCAGCCTGGCGCTGATCGCGCTGGGCGCCGCGCGCGTGTTCGGCGTGTTCCAGAAAGGCGTCGTTTTCGCACCCGCTGCAGTACGCGCTGTGCGGTTCCTGGGGATCATGGTGTTCGTGTTCGCTGCCATCCAGCTCGTCCTGCCGACACTGATGGTTCTGGCCATCACTTATGACAATGGCGAGGACAAACGCGCCCTGACCATTGCCATCAATTCCAAGGAGCTGATCCTGCTCATGATTGGGGCCATTATCATGGTGATCGGACAGGTTCTCACTCAGGCGACAGACATCGCCCAGGAAAACGAGCAATTCATCTGATGGCCATCATTGTCCGCCTCGATGTGATGCTCGCCCTGCGCAAGATGAAGTCCAAGGAGCTTGCTGCAGAGATTGGCATTTCAGAGCAGAACCTGTCGCAACTGCGACAGGGCCATGTGAAGGGAGTCCGGTTTGAAACCCTGGACAAGATCTGCGCCGTTCTGGACTGCAAACCGGGCGACATACTGGATCGGGAAGACGACTAAATCCGGCCAGCGCGTCCGCTTTTTGGGCAGCGGTGTGAAAACCTGATCAGGATCAAGGCATTGCCGCGCCGATTAACGTCTCGGAAATGACGGACGCTTCGTTTCGGAGTATGATCATGGTCAATGGTCCCGAACGCGAAAGCCTTTCCCTGGGGGGCAGGGATACTGCTCCTGCTAGCGACGGCAACAACCGCCGCAGCAGGAGCAGTGATTTCGGGGGGAAGTTCAGACCCCTGGTACAACGCGCTCAACAAGCCCTTCCTGACGCCACCTGATATCGTTTTCGGACTGGTTTGGCCGGTCCTGTTCATCCTGATGGCAGCCGGCGCCTTGATCGTGCTGGATCGGGCGGGCTCGTTTGAACGCGCTATCAGCCCACTTGGGCTGTACTATGCGATGCTTGTGTTCAATGCCGCCTGGAGCTTTGCATTCTTCGGCTTGAATGATCTGCTGCTGGCGCTCGGAATACTCGTGGCGCTCTGGCTGTTGATTGTCGCCATGATGCAGGATTTCTGGAGATTTGCGCCGCTCGCCGCGCTGCTGCAGATCCCGTATCTCATCTGGATCAGCTTTGCGGGCTATCTGAACGGCTTCATCCTGTTCGCGAACTGAGGCGCGCCAGCAATTCGCCCCGCGTCAGGGTGAAGTCAGAGGCGACCCAGTCCGCCTCCAGCGACCGCAAGCACGCACCAATCTCGGGCCCTTTCAGGCCTGCCGCCAGCGCATCATTACCGCCGAGTGGAAACTCCGGCCGGGCCCAGTCAGCAGCAGCCCGGCGCACCGCCTGAAACGCCTCGCCCTGCGACAGCTGCGCAGCTTCGATCAAGGCGCGATCTTCCACCGCCTCTGGCCCATGCCGGTAAAACATCTGCCGCAGCGCCTGCGCATCTGCGCCGAGGACATGAGCCAGTGCCGGGTCCGCCCAGGCGGTGAGGCGGTCGGCCTCTGCATTTGACAGTCTGAGATGGGTCGTCATCTGTCGCACATCGCGCACGCGGCGGGGCGTCATCGCCATCAGCCGCTGCAACGGATCAGGCTCCAGCCTGGCCCCCTGCTCTACCGCGACGAGTGATGGCGTTTCAGACGCTGTCGCGCCCGGCAATACAATATCCAGAATGCCGGTCTCATCCATTGCGAGCAGGGCCTCTGACGGGCCCGGCGCTTCCATCAAGCGCTTCAGCTCTTTCCAGATCCGTTCGGCCGCAATTCTCGTGAGGCCCTCTTTCTGGCGCTCACAGGCCGCGAGGCCGTCTGCATCCATCCCGGCCCCATACCAGGCATTGAAGCGGAAGAAGCGCAAGATGCGCAGATAGTCTTCACGCAGGCGCTGGTCGGCATCACCAATGAAGATCACGCGGCCCTTTATAGCGTCGGCAATCGAGCCCGGCACAACTTCATGAAGCTGGCCATCGGGGCTGGCATAGATCGCATTCAGCCGGAAGTCGCGGCGCTCGGCATCCTCGGCCCAGTCCTGTGTGAAGGCGACCACCGCACGGCGGCCATCGGTCTCGACATCCCGACGCAGACTGGTGATCTCGAAGGGGCGGCCGTCATGTATCGCGGTAATGGTGCCGTGCTCGATCCCCGTCGGGATGGCGCGAATCCCTGCCGCTTCCAGTGCAGCCTTTGTCGCGCCCGGTTCCAACTGTGTGGCGATGTCGATGTCGTCAACTTTCGCGCCGCGCAGCTGATTGCGGACGCATCCACCCACAAAGCGAGATCCGCCCGGTTTCGCCGCTTCCAGCGCCGCCATGACCGCGCGCGTGCCCGGCCAGTCCAGCCATTCCGCAGACAGGCGCTCAGTTTGCGTCATCATCCGGCCGCACAATATCCGGCGTCTCGGCGTCCGGATCCGGCGCGATAATGGTAGGCTCCTCGTCGGGGCGCGTCGCATCTTCGGTGTTCGGGGCCGTCGCGCGGATTTCCCCGGCATCATGGATCTCGGTTCCGGGGCCGGTTGCCCCGCGCGCAGATCTCACGCCATCGCGCTCCAGCGGAATGCCGACATTCCGCACGTCGTGTTCGCAAGGGTAATCGCGCGCAGGAATCAGTTTGCCATTCTCCAGCCGTGCAGGCTCATGGCAGATGTCGCGCTCCTTGGGCTCCAGCAGGATCAGCACGAACCACGCAACCGTCGCCAAACCGATACCGCACAGGAACAGGATATTAATCGGCCATTTCCGCTTGCCCTCCTGCTGGGCATTGGACGTTGCCAGCAGATACAGCCCGAACACGATGAACGGGATCGAAAAGATGAAAAGCTCAAAGACGATGCGTCCGGCCAATGTAGACTGCCCTCCGGTTTGTTTATTCTAGATAAGGCGTTGCCGGACCGAGCAAAACCCTAAATGCCGCACCGATCAATCATCATAGACGGTATGGTAGAGCTTGCGGATGATTCCTGCCGTCACGCCCCAGATGCGAAACCCGCCATGCGGCATCTCGTAGAACTGGCGTTCCTTGCCCCGATAAACCGCTCTGCCGACCTGATGATTGGCAATGTTCATCAGGAAATCGAGCGGAGTTTCAAACACGTCTGCCACTTCTGTCGGGTCTGGTGTCGGCTCGAAGTCGGATGGCAGCAGGCCCACGACCGGCGTGATACGAAAGCGCGTCCCGGTGACATAGGGCGCGCCGCGGCCGAGCACGTCCACATCTGACGGGCGCACACCCACCTCTTCCTCGGCTTCGCGCAGCGCCGCAGCGACCTCATCCACATCGACCGGATCGATCTTGCCGCCCGGAAAGGCCACCTGACCGGCATGCGTAGCCATCGTATCCGGGCGCAGGGTCAGCAAGGCGGTCGGGCCGGATTTGCGCGGGATAACCCCGATCAGCACAGCCGCAGGCCGGATGAGGCCCAGATCCTCAGGCGTCAGGAACTCCATATCGCCATATTCGGTGAGCTGCGCTTCCCCGCGCGGCGGGTCCAGCCGGTCACTGACGCGCGTCAGGAAATCGTCGAGCCCGTTCCAGCTCATGCCGCGTCAGCCTGCTGATCCAAGTGGAAAGAAGCTGCCCTGACTCCACACGCCGAAGGTATCGCTGCCATCCGGCGCGGGCTCTGCCAGTTCGGCGAGTTCGTAGAAGACCGGTCGCGTGAGTTTGGCTTCAAGCTGTCCGCGCACGAGGACATAGGGCGAAGGCTCTCCGGTTTCCGGGTCGGTTTCAATCCGCAGCGGCGCATCCGGCCCTGCCAGGGTGACATCGCCCAGATTGGTCACGAAGGCCAGCGTCTGTTGCGGTCCGGGCTCCCCTGCCCGTTCGACCCGCACAGCGGTGAACGGCGCGTCTTCGACATGGACGATCACTTTTTCGTAGGGCGTGACGAGCCAGATCTTGCCGTCGGGATCCTGTCTTAGAATGCGGGAAAACAGCTTCACCAGCTTTTCGCGATTGATACGGCCGCCCCCATGCCACCAGCTGCCATCGGCGCGGATTTCCATGTCGATGTCTGCCGTGCGGTCCGGATTCCACAAATGGACGGGGGGCAGCTTGCCCTCTACCTTGCCATCGGGAAGGATCGCTTTAAGCGTCTCTTCGAGACTGATTGTGGTTGTGGCACTGGAATTCACATTTTGCTCCGCCATGATCCGGCCTTAGACATAGGTTTGTTTATTCAGGACGAAAAGCCGGAGGCGCCCTTTTGATGGCCGATACTGAACAGGTAAGTGATGCAATCGTGGCCGAAGCCGAAGCCGCCGCAGAGACGCTGGCGCAGGTAAAAGCCGAAATTGCGAAGGCAGTGTTCGGGCAGGACCGCGTGGTGGAATTGTCGCTCGCCGCCGTTCTGGCCGGGGGGCATGCCCTGCTGATCGGCGCGCCGGGCCTGGCCAAGACACGCCTTGTGGAAGCGATGGGCACGGCGCTGGGCCTGGCCAATCAGCGCATCCAGTTCACGCCGGATCTGATGCCGTCAGACATCATCGGCTCGGAAGTGCTGGACGAGAGCCCGAGTGGGCAGCGCACCTTCCGCTTCCTCAAAGGGCCGATCTTCACCCAGCTGCTGATGGCAGACGAAATCAACCGCGCCAGCCCGCGCACCCAGTCTGCGCTTTTGCAGGCCATGCAGGAGCGGCATGTGACCGTCGCTGGCGTGCGCCATGATTTGCCCGCGCCCTTCCATGTGCTGGCGACGCAGAACCCGATTGAGCAGGAAGGCACCTATCCCCTGCCCGAAGCGCAGCTTGACCGGTTCCTGCTGAAGATTGATGTCCAGTATCCGGATCTCGATACGGAGCGCCGCATCCTGATCGAAACCACAACGGGCGAGGACAATATCGTCCGCCCGGCGCTGGATGCAGAGCGCCTGATCGCATTGCAAAGCCTCGTGCGGCGGATGCCGGTAGGCGAGAAGATCGTGTCGACGATCCTGGCGCTGGTGCGGGATGCCCGACCGGAACAGACGAGTGACGAGCGCGTGAAGCGGCTTGTCGACTGGGGCCCATCCCCACGCGCGGGCCAGGCCCTGATGCTGGCGGCGCGGAGCCGCGCGCTGCTGCGCGGCCGTCTTGCACCCAGCATCGAGGATGTCGAGGCGCTGGCCGAACCCTGCCTCGGCCACCGGATGGCCATGCGCTATGACCCGACGGGCGAAGCGCCGAACCTGACCGATCTGATCAATGACCTTGCCCGGAATGTTGGCTAGCGCTCCCGGAATGACACCTGCCCGCGAACTTCAACACGTATCCAGCCTCGCCCTCATGGCTGCGTGCCTTATGGCCTGTTCGCAGCAAGCCCCATCGGCTGCATCTACAAATTTCGATTCCTGCCTGATCACACATATGGCAGCAATCGCGATGCTTCAGGATGCCGCCGATAAAGACAGCACAGAACTACGAAAAGCCGTGATAGCCAGTCAGAACGAATTGTTGCGAGACGATGCGATAGACAAAGACGAACTTGCTCAGCGTACATCCGTACTCATGCACGCCTATTCGGACGCGGCCAATGTCGCACTTGCTGAAGCCGAAGCCACCGGCACGCCGATGCGCACACTCGCCACTGACGCAATCGCATGCGGGAAAGCGGTATCTGCATGACACCTGCCGCCGACCTTCGCGCTGAGGCCGAGAGCCTTGCCCGGCAATTGCCCGGCCTGAACTTCAAGGCCGAGGCAAGCGAGGCTGCGCATATCGGCTCGGCCGGGCGCAGGCGGCCGGGCACCGGCGAGCATTTCTGGCAATATCGTCGCTACGCACAGGAAGACGCCGCAGACCGGGTCGACTGGCGCCGCTCGGCCAAGGGCAATGAATTGTTCGTACGCGAAACAGAATTGGAAACCGCGCGCACGGTGCTGTTTTGGTGCGATGATGCGGCGGGCTTTCGCTGGAAGGGCGAAGGCGACCTGCGGACCAAGGCCGAGGAAGCACAGCTTCTGATGCTGACACTGGGCATTCTGATGTCAAAGGATGGCGAGCGGATCGGCATGCTGGGCGCAGGCCGGTCTGCCAGTTTTGGCAAGAAGGCCGTTGCGCGACTTGCCGAAGATCTCGAGCGCGGCACGAATGGGCAATTCCCTTCTCCCCCACGCTCCGCCGCGACGCTGGTGCTGGCGTCAGACTTCTACGCTCCGCTTACGGAATGGCAGGTAAGGCTTGCGCCGCTGGCGGCTAAATGCCCGGAAGGCGTTCTGCTGGCCGTGTCCGCGCCGATCGAAGAGGACTTTCCCTTTGAGGGCCGCACGAAACTGAGCCGGCCGGGCACGGGCATCGACCGCATTCTGGGCCGCGCCGAAACCATGCGAGACACCTACCTGCGCCGCTTCTCCGAACAGCGCGACGGGCTGAGGAAACTGGCCACCCAATTCGGCTGGAGACTGGTGACGCATACTGTCGGGCAATCCTCGCTGGAGGGTGCCGCGCGCCTGAAAGCACAGATCGAAACCTTCGGAGCGAAATCATGACGGCGCTCGGCCCATTCCTGCTCGGTGCGCCCTGGGCGCTTGCCGCGCTCGCCGCGCTGCCGCTGATCTGGTGGATCCTGCGCGCGACGCCACCTGCCCCGCGCCATGCCGAATTGCCGTCGATGCAATTGCTGGACGGGATCGAACCGCAGGAAGAAACCCCGGCGCGCACGCCTTGGTGGGTCTGGCTGATCCGCACACTGGCAGTCGCCGCTGCGATCCTTGGACTATCGCAACCGGTCTATGCACCGGGCGCACAGACGGAAACGGCAGAGGGCACCGGAAGCCTTCTCATTGTCGTGGATAATGGCTGGTCTTCTGCGCCGCGTTGGCCGGACCTGATCAATGCCGCGACCGCCACGCTGGACAGCGGAAACCGCGACGCGCCGGTTCACCTGTTGCTGACCGCGCCGCAGCAATTCAATCCCGACCCGGCCGAACGTATTTCCCGCGCGGACATGGCCAAACGCCTCGCTTCCCTGCGTCCGCAGGCCTGGGCACCAGACCGCGCTGATGCATTGGCACGACTGCGCGATTCCACCTTTACGCCCGACCGCATCTTCTGGGCCAGCGATGGTCTGGAAGGACGCAACGGACAGCGCTTCGCGCAGGAGCTCTCCAGCATTGCGCCGCTGACCGTCTATGCTGCTGCGCCGACAGGGCCCGTCGTGATTTCCAGCATCCGGTCCCAGACAGATTCGGTCTCTGTTACAGCGAGGCGCGCAGACGCCCGCGGCGTAACAACGGGCTATGTTTCTGCCCTGACCATTGACGGCTCGGCCCTTGCCACCGCTCCCCTGGACTTTGCCGATGGGCAGAGCGAAGCCGTCGCAGAGTTCACGATCCCTGCTGCAGCGCTGGCGCGAGTGGCTCGGTTCAATGTCACCGGGCAACAGGGCGCGGGCACGGTCTGGCTCTGGGATTCGGCGGACCGCTCCCGCAGGGTTGGTCTGGTCGATGCGGGCGCGTCTGCTCAACCGCTGCTGTCCGACATGCATTATATCCGCAAGGCGCTGGAGCCCTTCGCGACCATATCCGAGGGCAGCATCGAAAACCTCGTCGCCGCCTCCCCCGATGCGATTATCATGAGTGATGTCGGCCAGATCCTGCCGCAGGATGCCGAACTGCTGAATACATGGGTGGAAAACGGCGGCGCGCTGATCCGCTTTGCCGGTCCGCGGCTCGCCGCGCAGGGAGATGACCTCTTGCCAGTAGCGTTACGCAGGTCATCGCGCGCGCTCGGCGGCGCGCTCGCCTGGGACGAGCCCCAGGCCATGGCGTCTTTTCCTGAAGCCTCTCCCTTTGCCGGCCTTTCCGTGCCGGGCGATGTGCGCATCAAACAACAGGTTCTCGCCCGTCCGGGACCGGAACTTGCATCCAAGACCTGGGCGCGACTCGCAGATGGCTCGCCGCTTGTCACCGCCGACACGCGCGGCAATGGCACGCTGATCCTGTTTCACACCACCGCTGGGCCGGACTGGGCAGACCTTGCCTATTCCGGCACCTTCTCGCAGATGCTGCGCCGGTCCATTGCCGCTGGGCGCGGCGAAGCGGTGGGCGACGCGGAAGGCGCGTATACGCCATACCTGACCCTGGACGGGTATGGCCGCTTGTCCGCTGCCGGACCGAATGCTGCGCCATTGAAAGCCGTTGATTTCGCGGAGACGGTATTGTCGGAATCCCACCCGCCCGGTCTTTATCGGGGGCCTGCCGGAACCCGCGCACTGAATGCTGGCGCAGGGCAGCGCCCAAGACTGATTGCCGAATGGCCGCTATCGGCGCGCCTGCTCGGCGATGCAGAGGCGCGCTCGCTGCGACTGGCCGGACCGCTGCTGACTCTGGCGGCATTATTGCTGGCACTTGACCTGTTCATCGCCCTGTTCGTTGCTGGAAGACTCCGCCGCTTCGGACGGAGCGCCGCGACCGCCTGCATCCTGATCGGAGGAGCGATGGTCGCCCTGCCCGGCCCGGACGCCGTGGCCCAGCCCTACCAGTACGAGCTGCTGCCCGATGGAACCTATCGCCGTGTTGATACGAGTCCGGACGTCATTCGTCTGCCGTCTACAGGCAATTCAACGCAGAAGGAAATCGACGCAGCGCTGGAAATGCGGCTGGCCTTTGTCGAGACCCCTGACGGTGACCTGAACCGTCGAACCGAAGCCGGGCTGTCCGGTTTGACCAGCATATTGCGGATGCGTACCTCGGTTGAGCCCGCCGACCCACGTGGTGTAAATCTGGAAACGGATTCGCTTGAACTCTACCCGCTGATCTACTTCAACGTACCGGAGTCCATGCCCCCCCTGTCAGAAACAGCAATTGCAAATCTCAACACCTATCTCCGCTCCGGGGGCGCTCTGGTGATCGACACCCGCGCGGGCGGGACCATCGGTTCACAGACCGATGTCAGCAGACTTGAAACCTTGTTCGAAGGCCTTGATGCGCCGCCCCTGCAAACAGTGGGCGAGAATCATGTCCTGACTCGCAGCTTCTACTTGCTGAACGACTTTCCCGGCCGGTATGCCCAGCGCAGCCTCTGGATCGAGCAGGCCGGTGACGCAAGCGCTCCGCGCGGCGACGGCGTTTCACGGCTGATCATCGGAGATGCTGACTGGGCATCCGCATGGGCGGTCGATGCGCAGGGGCGCGATCTTTACTCCGTAGACGGCGGCGCAGAGCAAAGGGAAATGTCCCGCCGCTTTGGCGTGAACCTCGTCATGTATGTCCTGACCGGCAGCTACAAGGATGATCAGGTTCACATACCCGCCTTGCTGGAACGGCTGGGGGATGGTGAAGAACCTGATGACGAGCCCGTTGAATTACCCAGCCGCATTCTGGATGGGGGCCCGTGATGATTGATGCGACCCGTCTCGGCTTCGAGCCCTTCCTTGGCTGGCCAATCCTCTGGGCGATTGTTGCCATCGCGGCGCTCGCCTGGATTGCCTATGCCATCTTGCGAGGCCGCGCATGGCTGACCCGCGGACTGGCCCTGACCCTGGTGGCCGCGGCCCTCTCGAACCCGTCGCTGGTAAAAGAGGAAAGAGAACCCCTTCCCTCGGTTGCGGCGGTGATCCTCGACCGGTCCGAAAGCATGGAATTTGGCGCGCGCGAGACAGCTGCCACCGCAGCCTATGCGGCGCTGACCGCTGAACTTGAGACGGACCCGAGCCTCGAAGTACGCGTGATGGAAAGTGATCCAGGCGCCGATGGCACCCATCTCTACGGCGCGCTGGAAGGTCTCATGGCCGATGTTCCACGTGATCGCATTGCCGGGGCCATCCTGATCACGGATGGTCAAATTCATGATTTGCCGGATCAGGACTCGGATGAACGGCATATCGGCCCATTGCATGGCCTGATCGTAGGCGATCCAAACCGGGGCGACCGGCGCGTGTCCATTGTGGATGCTCCGGATTTCGGCATTGTCGGCGAAATGGCAGAACTGGTTATCCGCGTCGATGATCCCGGCATGCCGGAGGGACGCCCGGTCCAGATCGAGCTGTCCATCAATGGCGGAATGCCGCGCCGGATGGATGTGACACCGGGCGAAGACACGACCGTGCCGATGGAAATTGAGCGGCGCGGCGAAAACGTCATCGTCGTGGAAACCCCGCCGGGACGCGAAGAATTGACGCTTGCGAACAATCGCACGGCAGCGACACTTTCTGGCGTCCGCGACCGGTTGCGAGTTCTCCTGGTGACCGGCAAGCCGAACCAGGCCGGGCGCGTTTGGCGGGACCTGCTCAAATCCGACCCGTCCGTAGATCTCGTCCACTTCACGATTCTCCGCCCGCCCTACAAGCTGGATTATACGCCGACGGAAGAGCTTGCCCTGATCGCATTCCCGACAGAGGAATTGTTCGAGGACAAGTTGGAAGAATTCGACCTCATCATCTTCGACCAATATGAGCGGCGCGGCGTGATCACCCAGTCCTACCTCGCAAACATGGCCAGATACGTGACGGATGGTGGCGCGCTGCTGATTGCGGCGGGCGAGCCATTTGCCGGGCCGGGAAGTCTTGCCCGATCGCCGCTCGCCTCTGTGCTTCCGGCCACGCCGACAGGGGATATCTATACCGGCGAATACACGCCGGAACTGACCGAACCGGGCAAGCGGCATGCGGTGACGATGCCGTTGGATGGCCGCGAATGGGGCGGCTGGATGCGCTATATCGATGCCGAGGCACAGGCCGGAGATGTACTGATGAACGGACCGCGCGGAAAGCCGGTGCTAATCGTTGACCGCGTGGGCGATGGCCGGGTCGGCATGCTGATGACGGACCAGATCTGGCTGTGGGCGCGCGGGCATGATGGGGGCGGGCCGTTTGCCGAACTGATCCGGCGGATCGTGCACTGGATGATGAAAGAGCCCGAACTGGAAGAGCGCAAGCTGAGCCTCGTTGCGGAGGGCGATACAGCGCGCGTGGAGCTGCGCACCTTGCTGGATACCGCGCCGCCGCTTCTGGTCGAGACGCCGGAGGGCAGTTTCCTTGAGCCGCAATGGCGTCAGCAGGCGCCGGGGCAATTCGTGGCCGAGGCGCCGATTGACCAGCTGGGGCTTTACCGCGCCGAAGCGGGCGGGCTGGAAGCTGTTGCGCTGAACGGACCGGCGAACCCGAAGGAATATGCCGATCTTCAGTCCTCGACCGAAGTTCTGGCGCCGATGGCGGATGCAACTGGCGGCGGCGTGTTTCGCCTGAACGAGAGCGGCACGAATCTGCCGGACATTCGCCGAACCGGCGCGCGGGGAAATTCAGCGGGCGGCAACTGGCTGGGCCTGAGAGAACGCGGCGCTTACGCTGTTCGGTCTTCCAGCAGCCAGCCGTTGCTTCCGGGGCTGATCGCGGCGGCGTTCCTGATCGGCCTGTTGCTGCTGGCCTGGCGGCGTGAGGGCCGGTAGGGATACAGATAAAACCGTACAGGAACAAAGGGAGCGCCAAGATGGCCGAGCTGACGCTGGAACAGAAGATCGAGGAATTATGGGCGCGCGAGGCGATTCGCGATTGCCTGTTTCGCTATGCGCGCGGCATTGACCGGGCCGATGAGGCGATGCTCCGCTCTGCCTATTGGCCCGACGGCACGGACCATCATGGGCCGTATCAGGGCAGCGCATCCGGCTTTGTCGACTGGGCGATGAAGACCCTTCCCTATATCGAGCGCGGCATTCACCAGATCCACAATATCCTGATCGAATTTCGCGAGGGCGGCGCGGCGGTGGAGAGCTATTTCTCTGCCTTCCAACGCCAGCCGGGCGCGGACCGGCAGATGCAGCAATGGGATATGAAGGGCCGCTATCTCGACTGGTTCGTGAAGCGCGACGGCGAATGGCGCATCCTGAACCGGCTGGTCGTGTTCGACTGGACCGAGGAAATGCCGCTGCCGCCGGGCAGCGAGGCCGAGCGCTTCGGCCCGCGCACGCCAATTGGCGCGAGCCATCCGGAAGATGCGGTCTATTCCTTCTTTGAGGGCAAGTAGGGTCACTGGTTTCCTGGCCGCTTCATCCTTCGACTTCGCTCAGGCTTGGAGGGGCCAGACATCGCACTGCGATGTCCCCGAGAAGGCCCGAAGCGCACGCGCCGGGCTTTTGCTCCTGGCCGCTTCATCCTTCGACTTCGCTCAGGATGAGTCGGTGAATGAGGAAAACATCGCCTCAAGAGATTAGCTCATCCTGAGCGAAGTCGAAGGAGAGCGAAGTCGAAGGAGAGCGGAGCTCGCCGCCAGCGCCAGCGACCGGAGACGCGGATAGCGCCCCGGTAATCAGATGAAATTCTACGGAAAACTCAGGACGAGTCCGGCCAGTCGGCCAGCGCGCGGGTCAGCAGGCTCGGCAAGGCAGTGGAGACGCTGCCCAGCTCTGCGCCGAGGCGGAAATCGCCCGCGCTGGGCGGGCAGACGGGGCGCGCTTCGCCCGCTTGCTTCATCTGCGCCAGATGCCGCGCGAGCCGCCGGGCGGCTGGCTCAGGATCACTCAGCACACGGTGCAGCGCCACGATCTGTGCAATCAGCGGCGCGGCAAGCACCGGGCCGGAGGGTTGGGCCGACGCGCTGACCGAACCGGCAAACACCTGGTGCCAATCTATCAGGCCGGACACCGCCCGCCCGGTGAGGCGCAGGCGAAAGGCGGGCGGCTGAAGCCCCGCGAAACTGTCGGTCACGTCTTCCACGCCATCCGGCAAGCTGTCCGGCTGCGCGGCGGGGGCGCCCTGCCCGCGCGCAGCGAGCGCGTTCGGCGCAATTTCCAACGCGCTGGCCATCAAGGTGATCAGCCGCCGGACAATGGTTTCAATGGCTTTCAGGCGGCTGCGCACCCTGGCGCGCAGGCATTTGGTCACGTGTGTCGGCTCCAGATGCAGCCCGGCCTCTGCCCGCACCCCCTGCAACGCCGTCCGCGCCGCCGCCAGCCCCTGCTCCACAAATGCCTGCATCCCATTCATACGAGAAAGTCTAGGGGCGGAGTTTATCAGACGGATTGGGAACTAATACGCGGTCGCCAGAAAGCCCATCAGTCAAGATTACTTCGGGTCCGCACAAATTCCAGTACTCATTCTGAACTAGTGCGTGTACCGAAGTAGATCCCGAAGTTCTTCTTCTACAAGCCGCTTCGGAAGGCTGAAAAATCCGAATAGCTGATAAAGCGGAGCAAGTAACTTGTATACCACCTCGGGCAAAGAACCTGGAAGCTGAGAAACAGCTACTACCGACTTCGAATTGTACTCATCCTGACGATTCTTGTACTCGTCAAATAGCATCCTATTGGTGTTTCCTTTACTAACCAACTCGCGGCCAGCAAGCTTAAAATAGTGGATTTCACACTTTATATTCGCCTTAGAAGCACCCAGACCTCTCGCAATATAGGCAGCTTCCATAATCGCTTCGCCAACTCTTCGTGTCGGCGTAGAGATATCTAAGTATTTTCCCTGCTCCATCCCGTCGAAGAACCCATCCTCGGGGTAACCGCGACGTATGAACAACAACCCATCTGGAGATATTCGCCAGAAATCGTGATGGTCGGGCGTATGTTCAGCACCATCAGTATTTGGGCCCCTCCAGAACTCTAGAGAGCCGTCGACTATTTGAGGTGCGTACTCTGAACCCGCTAGGGATACGAACGGCGGCCAGCCCGAGTGATTTCGCACTGAACTCTGAACTATCTCCCGCAGCTCTTTAAAGGACGGAATGTCAAAATTTCCAAGAATCTGAAATGCGCAATCATAATAGCCATATATCAGCTTTGCTGCGTGACGGTCAGGCAAATCTGATGTTCGAGCATGCCAACGAGAACGTGCCTGATCAATGTGCTTTTGAAGTGCCTCGTCTGCCGGCTCCTCGGTAGCTGAGCTCACTGGAACAACACCCTCCAAAATCGATCGGAAAGCCTCTGACAACTCTTCTCTGCGGTTTCGTATGATCTGTGAAAATAGTTCATCCCAGTCATGGGTCGACTGAGGCTCTTCACTGTTTGGTCCGGGTCGCCTGACATACACCCTATTTGGCACCAAAGTCTTGTTGTCTGGTGACCCCGACTTTGCTCTTACCGGAACTTTGTGACCTCCCGGTACAGCAATGATAACGCACCGGTCCTCACTATTTGGAATTGACGTTTGAGTGACTGAACACTGCATATGCGGATCGACGTACCTAGAAATGATCGATTGGACTTTATCGGTCGACCAATCCATCATTGAAGGCTTTCGATTTACCGATGGTACGAAATCACCGTCTTCCTTCTCTTCATAACCAATAATGACAAAGCCACCACCATGGTTAGCCAACGCAATAATCTCTTTGGCTAACGCTGCGCGATGATTGGGATCCCCTGCAATGTCGAGAGTTTCCTTTACTTCAATATCCAACGTCTCTCGAACGTCAGACAACAACTTTTCAAATTGTGTCTCGTTGCTCATCCCGCACACCTAACGAACTGGCACACCGGTAGGTAGCACAAGGACGACATCCTAGATAGATAACAAGGCTGCTGAGACTAAAACCCCCGAAATACCGCTGCTTCGTCTACGGATTTTCGTTTTGAGACGACGGCGTTTGCGGGGAAGGTGTCGTCGGGCCAGCCCATGGCGACGCAGGTCTGAATCACCTGATCGTCCGGAATGCCGGCCTCTTCGCGCACGACGGGGCTTTGCATGATGCCCTGCGAATTGATCACGCAGCCGAGCCCGCGTGACCAGGCCGTGTTGACGATGCAATTGACCACGCCGCCGCAATCAAAGGGCGGGATGTCTCCGCCCGCCAGCGCCTTGTCATAGGTGATGACGATGGAGACCGGCGCATCGAACTGGCGAAAGCCGCGCAGCACCCAGTCCATGCGCTTTTCCTTGTCATCGCGCGCAATGCCCATCGCCTGGAACAGCTGGACGGCGATCTCGACCTGACGATCCCGGTGCACCCCGGCATAGGGCGGGCCCATGCGAAACTCGCGGCTGTCCGGCACGCCGGCGACGTTACGCTCCACATTGCCCTTGCGGATACGGTCCAGCACGTCGCCCGCGACGACGTAGAAGTTCCAGGGCTGGGAATTCATCGAAGTGGGCGCGCGCATGGCGATTTCGAGGATTTCGCGGATCAGCTCCTTCGGCACCGGCTTGTCGAGATATCCGCGAATGCTGCGCCGCGTCTTGATGACCTCATCGAATTCCATGGCCGGTGGCCCTCCCTGCTCAGTTCCTGGTGGCTGTTGCCTTTACGGCCAGACGCTAGCCCCCCTGCCCTTGCGTCAGAGAAGCCCGCGATGCGGCGCATCAGGTCACGCCGCCGTGACGAGGCCGGAAAGCTGGCTGGCGTCTCCGGCGAGGTCTTTCACCATGACACGGGCCTGGTCCTGCGGGCCGGGGAAGAGAAGCTGGTTCTTCGGGGTGACGGTGAAGCCGATCTCGCCGAAATAGGCCGGCGCGCCGATCAGCACGGCAGCTGGCCAGCCTGCGGCCTTGCCCGCCTCCAGCGCTTCGCCCGTGACGGTCAGGCCAAGGCGGCTGCCCCGGTGGGAGGGGCCGACGGCGACCGGGCCATAGAACAGGGCGCGGTCAGCGTTTGGGCCGATCTTCAGGGGCCAGACACGGCAAACAGCGATCACCTTGCCGTCCAGCACGGCAACGCGGTTGATCTCTGGCAGGGAGCGGGAATATTCCCGCAGCCGCTCGGCCGTCTTGGCAAAATGGCCCGAGCCAAAGGTGCGCGCGAAGAGGTCTTCGATCGCATCGGCGTGGAGTTCGGGCGTTTCGGGCACAATCTGAAGCATGGCGAGCGCGTCTAGGGCGCATTGCCGCCGAGTTCAAGCGACAGTTTCGTCATGTGCCCGATTGGGCGCAGCTAGTATTTTACCGAACAGCCATAGGGCTTGGAGCTGGCCACCTCGACCGGCTCGCCCGCAGCAACGCTCTGCATGGCGGCAGAGACGTAATTGGTGGAGGTTTCGATGTCCGAGACGCGGGCCGATGGCGTGTCGTCAATGGCGCCCTGATAGGCAATCTCGCCCTCGGCGGTGATAACGAACATGTGCGGCGTGGTCTTGGCCTTGTAGAGGCGGCCAATGTCGCCGCTCTCGTCAATGATGACATGGGCGGGCGTCGCGCCGCGGCCCTCATTCATGTCGAGCAATTCAGCGCCCGTGCGGTGGCCCTGCTTGCCGGGGGCGGAGGAGACGATGGACAGCCAGACAACGTCGCTTTCAGACGCATCGGTCTGCAGGCCCTGCATGTTGGCCGGTGGCACGGCATAGTGCTTCTTCACGAAGGGGCAGCCATCATTGGTCCATTCAAGCACCACGGTCTGACCGGCGAAATCGGACAGGGACACGGTCTCTCCCGTGGCGGTTACGCCGGTGAAGTCTGGCGCGAGCGTGGTGGCATCGTCCGGCGCGGCCTGCGCGGTGGAGGCGATCAGGGCCCCTGCAGTCAGCGCCACGGCGGCGGCCATGCCAGCGGCAAGCGAGAAATTGCGACGGCTCATCATGATGGGAATCCTCCATTGGGGTGGGTTGGAGGGATCATGATCACTCCGCGGTCACAAGTCCAATCACAAGCTTTTGAGACAGGATCTCCGGCAGGATTTCCGGCTCTGTCGCACCTGCCGGATACCAGAGGTACATCGGCACGCCTGCGCGCTGGCGACGCTTCAGCTCCTCGGCGATGACCGGGTCCTTGCGGGTGAAATCCGCCACGAGGAAGGCCACGTCATTGGCGGCGAAGGCCTCCTGCACCGGCTTTGATTTCAGCGTGGTTGCCTTGTTCAGCTGGCAAGTGGCGCACCAGGTGGCGGTGAAGTCCACGAAGATCGGCCGGCCCTCTGCGGTGAGCTCTGCGATGCGCTCCGGGCTCCAGTCCTCGGTCTCGTACTTCTCGGCATATTGCGCGTTGCCCTGCCCCGCTGCGGTGGAGGAGTTCGCGGTCAGTGCAGGATAGACCATGCCGCCGACCACGGCGAGGGCCGCGAGGGATTTCGCAACCGCCCCGCTGCCGCGCTTTGCAAGCCATATTCCGAATGCGATCAATGTACCGCCCGCCACGGTCCAGGCCACAGCAGCCGGGCCGGACACCGCGCCGAGGGTCCAGAGCAGCGCTGCCGCCGTCAGGAACATCGGGAAGGCGAAGAATTGTTTCAGCGTCTCCATCCAGCGGCCAGGCTTTGGCAACAGGCGCGACAGGCCCGGCACGAAGCTGAGCACCAGGTATGGCAGCGCCAGGCCGAAGCCCATTGCCAGAAAGACGACCATCACCGACAGCGCCGGCCGGTCCAGCACTGCACCCAGCGCTGCGCCGAGGAACGGCCCGATGCAGGGCGCGCCAACAATGGCCGCCAGAACGCCGGTAAAGAATGCACCCATGGAGCCGCTGCGCGAGGCCAGGCTGTTGCCCGTATTCTGAATGGACGTGCCGAGCTCGAACATTCCGAGCAACCAGAGCCCGATCACGAACATGATCAGGGTCAGGACGGCCACGGTCGGGCCGTTCTGCAGCTGGAAGCCCAGATTGGCCGTACCGGTTGCCTCCCGGATGGCGATGATCGCCGCGGCGAGTGCTGCGAACGACAGCAACACGCCTGCTGTGTACCAGAGGCCATGACTGCGCACTTCACTCTGATGGCCCGAAGAGACGGCATGGACCATGCCCATTGCCTTGATCGACAGGACCGGCAACACACACGGCATCAGATTGAGGATCAATCCACCGAGCACCGCCGCAAGGGCCAGACCGATCAGGCTTTTTCCGCCACCTGAATATGCAGGCCGCGCGGCAATTCCGGCCGTATTCTCGAACACCTCCCCCTGCTCCGCAGAAATCGTGTAGCCGGTGCGCTCGCCGTCCTTGGTCTCTACCACGATGATGCCATCAAGCGTTCCATCGAGGCTGGCATCCGCTGGCGTCAGGCTGAGCGTTGCGCCGTCTCTGCCAAAGCTGAGCGGTTGGTCGGCGGGGTGGCTGATTTCATGCGCAAACGGATAGAATCGGATGTCGGCATTCTCTTCAAATCCGCCATCCGTTTTCAGGCTGAGTTTCCACGGCGCGCTCGCGGTGTGGATGCGGGCCTCCCCGTCGAAGTCACGCGGAGCCTTGGCCACCCATTCGCCAATCAGGGTGCCATGTTCGACATGCGGATCACTGCCGCCCACTGGCAGAGTGAGACTGACTTCTGCCGTCTCCGGAATACAGATTTCCTCGCAAATCAGATAATCGGCCAGAAGGTTGAGCTGGACGCTGCCCTCGGCGTCGGCCGGAACGGTCAGGGGAAATGGCAGGACCAGGCGGGCATCATAGCCATAATCCATGATCTCCCCCTCCACCACTGGAAGCAGGTGTGGAATGGGCCAGACAAAGTCGCCAAGATGTTCATCTGAAATCGAGCTGCCATCCAGCACGTCGACGAGCGGCGGCAGGCCGGCATCGCCCGCATTGCGCCAATAGACGTGCCAGCCCTCATCAAGATCCATTTTCAACGCGACATAGAGCGTATCGCCCGGCTCGACGCTTTCCCGCTCTGCGATCAGTTCGACCAGGGCGCGGCCACCATCCACAGCCTGCGCATTGGCGCTTGGCACATACGCCATGAACAGGGCGACAAAAGACAGGAAGAACGCTCGAAGCATGCGGAAACCTTGAGGCAAGTTGATTACAAGCTCGCCCATATGCCCGCTATTCGCCGCGGGATGAAGGGCCTCGCCGAATCGTGATCACGTGGTGAGCCGTTAAGCGCCAACAAAAAAGGCGGTCCCGCCCAAGCGGAACCGCCGTTCGAATTGCATGCCTGACAGGCCTTAGTTCACCGGCGCAGCAGCCGGCTGAGCCTGAGCAGCAGACTGGATGCGGACAGCGCGCTGGATCACGTTCTGCCAGTTCATCAGCGAGATCAGGTGGGCGTAGATCGCACCGAGCGCGCCATTGTCACGCAGCTCGATGAATTTCTCGGCTGGCAGCGCGTTCAGTTTTTCCTCGGAAACGGCCCAGTAATCGGCGATTTTCTGTTGAGCGCCCATTTCGTTGCCCTGCGCGTCGCGCGGCTGGAAGGAAACGGTTTTCTGCTCGAACAGGTCAAGATCACCCAGGATCTTGCCGAATTCCGCGGTGGCCTGACGCTGGCGCTCGAATTCCTTACAGAATTCAATCGCGTCATTCGTGAACTTGCTTGGCTGGCCATTTTCGAAGAACGGCACTTCCGGCTGGTTGGTCACCATCGGCGCGGAGCGGTCGACACACAGGATCAGGCGGTCAGAGCCTTCATCAGCCGCGAACACGAACGGGTAACGGCGCACGAATGCCGGAACGTAATGGTCGTCAGCAACGAAGCCCTTGTCATCAACGAACAAATTCTGGCCCTGACGAATGCCCATCACAGCGACAGGAGTACGGTCATCGCCGACAAAGATCAGTGGAAAGAAGCTGGCGGCACGGCCAAATTCCGATACGGTGACCGGAACAGCGTGGGATTCCCGCAGGAAGGCGAAAGGCTGATCGATTTGTTTGACGCCCAGGCCCGCATGCGCTTCAGCAGACAGCGGCTGAGGCTGCTTGTAGAACATGACATTACCGGTGAGGCTTGGCTGACCGCCGACTGGCGGGTTTGCAGGTGTTGTGTTCACGTTGGAGACTCCCGAAATTGTTGACGGATCGTTACCGGAAATAGGCTTGTGTCACAACACCCGAATCAGGGCGAACTACAGTCAGAAAAAGGTCATGTTTCTCGAATGTTTTTCCCATTTGCGCTGACGATCCGAACTGTTGCACGCACTGCACTTGGTGGCGTTGCAATCGCTGCCTTCCTGACGGCCTGCGCGCCTGCCGTCGACGATTCCGGCACGCCGCGCAGGATCGCCCGCGAAGTGGATGAGTTGCTCACGTCCATCGCCCGAAACGAGTTGGCCGATGATCCTGAACTGGCGACACGACTCGGCCTCACCGAATCCTCGACCGGATACCGCTTCAATGCCTATCTCACGGATCGTTCTCAGGCGGCCTATGAGCGGATGCGGGTCAAGCGGCTGGAAACGCTGGAGGCCCTGCTCGCCGCCCCCCGACCGGCCGAGGGCGGTACCCAATCTCGACACCTGATCACCGTAACCCAGGCCTACCGCACGGCAGAGTCGCTGTTCGTATCGGGGCACGGCCAGACGGGGCTGGGCCAGGCCTTTCCCTATGTCGCAGACCATATGCGCGGTGCCTATATCGATGTGCCAGACCTGCTGACCGGGGCACACCCATTCAACACGGCGCAGGATGCCCGCGATTACGTCACTCGCCTGTCCCAATTGCCCGGTGCATTGCAGGATGAACGCCGCCGCCTGCAGGCAGACGCCCGGGCCGGAATCGTGCCGCCCGTTTTTGTGCTGGACCGGATGCAGACCCTTGCAGAAACGATTGGGGCCGGCCCCGCCGAGACACATTTGCTTGTCACCACGTTCAACAATCTGGTGGCCGGGCCGGACGATCTGAGCCTTGAGGACGAAACGGAACTGGCGCAGCAGGTTGAAACGCTGATGCGGGAGGACGTGCTGCCCGCTTATGCGGAGTTTGCCGAAGCGCTTGAAACGCTGAAGGCAGACGCGCCGGAGGAGCCCGGCATCTGGCGATTGCCAGACGGCGACGCCTATTATGATACCGCGCTTGCCGCCTACACGGATGAAGGCATCACGCCTGAAGCGTTGCACGCCCAAGGGCTGCTTGAAGTAGAGCGGTTGACGGACGAACTGATGGCGGCGCTTGAGGCGCAGGAGTTGGTCGAGGGCACATTGGCAGACCGGCTGGAACTGCTGGCCCAACAGGAAGGTCAGCTCTACGAAGACACGCCGGAAGGCCGCGAGGCGCTGCTCGCAAGGATGCGGGATCATATGCGCAGGGCCGAAACAATCATGGCGAATGTCATGCCCGCCATGCCGGGAACGGGCGTGACCATTCGCGCGGTGCCGGAATTTCTCGAAGCGTCCGCGCCGTCTGCCTATTACAGCGCGGCTCCGGCGAATGGCTCTGCGCCTGCGCAGTTTGAGATTAACCTGTCCAACATCAGCGACTGGCCAGACTTCATGCTGCCGACTCTGGTCTTCCATGAAACCATTCCGGGGCATCACCTGGAAAGTGCGCTGACGGCGGAATCCGCCAACCTGCCCCTGATCCGACAGATGGTATGGAATGTGGCCTATGGCGAAGGCTGGGCCGTCTACGGAGAAATTCTGTCTCAGGATATGGGCCTGTATGCAGACGATCCGCTTGGACGGATTGGCTTCCTGCAAGCCATGTTGTTTCGCGCGGCCCGGCTGGTGGCGGATACCGGAATGCACCGCTATCACTGGTCACGCGAGGATGCGATTGTCTATCTGGCCGAGACAACCGGACAGTCCCGGGAAGCGATGGCACACGAGGTCGACCGTTACGCTGTTTGGCCCGGCCAGGCCGCAGCCTATTGGGTCGGCGCGAAACGGATGCTGGACTTGCGCACCCGGTCACAGATGGTGCTGGGTGATGATTTCAGCCTGCGCGAATTCCATGACGTGGTGCTGAGCGGCGGCCCACGCCCGCTTGCCCTGCTCGAAGATGATGTCGAACGCTGGTACATCGCAAAACTGAACGCCGACCATTAGACCCGTTGCCTCAAAGTATCCGGGCTTCGCCTTATTGACGCCATGACCGGCTTACCATTCTGTCATCAGCAGGACGCAATGAGGAGGGACAATCATGCAAATGCGCGGAAAAATTCTGGCCGGAGTGGCCGCAATCGCTGTATTGGCGGCTTGTACGTCACAAGACATGGCCGAGGACACTGTGGCGCCCCCACCGCCTCCGCCGCCGCCCCCTCCCCCTGCTGTGGCCGCGATGGAAGCGCCGGTGGGCTTTGCCAAAATGGCGGGTGCACCTTCTCCGATCATGGTGCAGCCAGAGCCGGAATTCCGTGACAAGTACGATGATGTTGATCCGAACCCTGTCAAACTGGTCAGCGAAGAACCCGTTTCGACCTTTTCAATCGATGTCGACACCGCATCCTACGCGAATGTTCGCCGCTTTCTTGAAGATGGCGTATTGCCCCCAAAAGACGCGGTGCGCATCGAGGAATTGATCAATTATTTCGACTACACCTATCCGCAACCTGCAGACGGCGAAGCGCCATTCTCCACGCAGGTGAACCTCATGCCCTCGCCCTTCGCCGAAGGGCGTGAGCTGATGCAGATCGGCATTCAGGGCCGCGACATTGACCGCGATGCGCGCCCACCAATCAATTTGACGCTCCTGATGGATGTGTCCGGGTCCATGTTCTCTGACGACAAGCTGCCCCTGGCAAAGCAGGCCATCAAGCTGATGCTGGAAGAGATGGAGCCAACCGACACAATTGCGATCGTGGTATATGCGGGCGCGGCCGGTGAGATCCTAGCGCCAACACAAGTTAGCGAAAAACGCAAGATCGTGGCGGCGCTGGAAGAATTGCGCGCAGGCGGATCAACTGCTGGCGGCGAAGGGCTGCGCCTTGCTTATTCCCTCGCCGAACAGGGCCTGAAGGAAGATGCGGTCAACCGGGTGATGCTGCTGACCGATGGCGATTTCAATGTCGGCATTTCCGACCCGGAACAGCTGGAAGATTTCGTCTCCCGCAAGCGCGAGACGGGCATCTACCTGTCTGTGCTCGGTTTCGGACGCGGCAACTACAATGATGCAATGATGCAGAAGATTGCCCAGACCGGCAACGGCACGGCAGCCTACATCGATACATTGAGCGAAGCCCGGAAAGTTCTGGCCGACGATCTGTCCGGAAACATCTTTCCGATTGCGGATGACGTGAAAATCCAGGTCGAGTTCAATCCCGCCCGCGTCGCCGAATATCGCCTGATCGGATATGAAACGCGCCTGCTGGACCGCGAGGACTTCAACAATGACAAGGTAGATGCTGGCGATATCGGCGCAGGCACCAGTGTGACGGCGATCTATGAGATCACGCCGGTCGGCTCCGACGCGACCCAGATCGATCCGCTCCGCTACGGCGACAATGATACGAGCAAGGCTGAGCCGTCCGGTGAGTACGCCTATGTTAAACTGCGCTACAAGGCGCCGGGTGAGGACTCTTCTACCCTGCTGGAGCGCGCGGTCACTGGCTCGGATCGTGTAGATAGTGTCGACGACGCCCCGCAATGGGCGCGCTTTGCCACGGCCGTCGCGGGCTATGGTGAAATGCTGAAAGGTGGCGAGGCCCTCGGCACCGGGTTCGGCTGGGAGAGTATCCGGAACCTGGCGAATGGCGCCAAGGGCCCTGACGAATTCGGGTATCGCGCAGAGTTTGTGCAGCTGACCCGGCTTGCAGAGACGGCCGAGGCTCAGGCCGCCCTGCGCCAGCAGAGTCAGGAAGAATAGATCAAGCTGCGATTGGCGCGTCTTCGGCCCGGCTGCGATCCGACATGCAGACCGGGCTGAAGCCGGCCTCAATATCATCGACCATTACGCGGCGCGTTCTGGCATCAAACTCCGTCGCCAGGAATACCGCCCGCGCGCCATAGCGCTCGGCATCGGCCAATGCCCAGATCGGCTGAACGTCATTCGGCTTACCGGACAGCTCAATCGTGCGGATGATGCGCCATCCATATGTGTCGGGCGCTGCGAAGATTGCCACGCCCGCCGTGCGCGCCCAAGGCGCATCCAGGGGAACCCGTTTGAAATCCCAGGCTTTGCCTGACCGTCCCCGAAACCTTACGTCGATACCCATGTTCATGCTCCGTTCCAATGAGCATGTTCCTATAATGTTCCACAACGTTCCGCAAGAAATTTTTAGTTAACAGCGCATTAACGTATTCGGTCGAATTCAATCGATGACGCGAAAGCGGCTACGGTCGAACACTTTCAGCACCTGCGCCAATTCACGCCCTCGCCGCAGAACCTGTCCGGCCTGTCCGTAGACGACATATTGGCCCTGCATATTGGCCAGATGGGGCTGTTTCTCGATGCGCCATGTGGGATTTTCCGCGTGTCGCCTGAAAATGGCAAAGATCGCGACATCCTTGTGCATTCCGATCGCATAGTCTCTTGCTTCCCCCGCCATGACGAGACGGCCATAGACATCGAGAATCGGTTGAAGCTCTGTCTTGTGGAAAGCGATTCGCGGTTCCGGCGGTGAAATCCGGTGGGTATTTTCTGCCATTTTTCCCTTTCTGGTTTCTCCTGTGACGCGAAAAGGTGGCCGGTAAGCTCGCCTAAACGCAATTTAATGGAAATCCCGCCCGATTTAGGCAGATTTGCCATGTTTCCGCCTTGCGTCCGCCCCCGACGACAATCATCTTCTAATTGTCGGGCGGAGGTGTTCAGCAGACACCCCGGACCCATCAGCCCCCCCAGCCCCCTGGGGCGTTTGTTCAGCCTCTGTCCGACATCTCATCCTTCACTGCCATCTCAGCTACGCGTTTCTGGACCTATTGGGCCGCGAGACGGGCAATGCGTCAAGCAATGGCTTGGCGAAACGACCGATATTCCGGCCAATGCCCGAAGCAAGTTTCAGGCGGCGATCAATGTAGGCGTCGAGATCCTCGTCCAATGGCTGATCCAGCCAGTACATTACGATGGGCGGAATCACGGCAGCCAAAAGGCCCCGCTTGGAATAGCGATTATAGTCTTCTGCCGTGTCGCCAGCCTCTTCCCAGACCATATCTGCCACGCGCCAGGTACGCTGCGCCGCTGGCAATGCGCCCCACGGCAACAGGCCACGCACCGCGGCCCGCCTTACGGCTTCGCGGTCTGGCTCCAGCGCGGCAAGCCACGCCTTCACCCCGGCCTTGACCCGGCCCGGCGTGTTCAGGGCCGAATGATCCTCCGCCGCCAGCGTTGCGCGCGCCGCCTGCCCTGCTCGCTCGAAAAAGGCGTCAATCAGGTCTGAGATGCCATTTGGCGCGGCCAACGCCTGCTTGCCCTCGCTGAGGCCGGCACGCTGAGCCGCAGCCTCGGCGGCGGCGTCCGTCCAGCCATCAAACGGCACATCGGGCAACAGGGCATCCAGCCAGCGGAACCGTAGTGTTTCTGACGGCGATGATGACATAACTGAACCTCATGGCTTTAAGGGCTTGGCCAATGGGCCGGACCCGTGATATAGGCGCCGCTTCCGAGGTCTGTAGGCCTCAACCGAAATGCATCGGGGCGACGCCCCCAACGAATGGAGAAGAACAATCGTACAGATCGTCGTCCGCGATAACAATGTCGAGCAGGCTCTGCGCGCACTGAAGAAAAAGATGCAGCGCGAAGGCATGTTCCGGGAAATGAAGGCCCGTCAGTACTTCGAAAAGCCATCCGAGAAGAAAGCCCGTCAGCGCGCTGAAGCGGTTCGCCGCGCCCGCAAACTGGCTCGCAAGCGCGCCCAGCGCGAAGGTCTGGTATAGACCCGGCTTCCGGATAACCGGTTAAATAAAAGCCCTGCCAGTTCGCGCTGGCGGGGCTTTTTCTATTGGGGCTGAATCAGGCCGCCTTCCCTTTCACGCCAATCATCCGTTTCAGCATGCCGCCCATGTCGCCGATGCCGGCGCCGTGGACGGCGCCCGCGCGGTAGACCTTGGTGGACAGCCACAGGATGAGCAGGGCGAACCCGGCCATCAGGCCCATCTGGGCCAGCACTTCCCAAAGCGGCGGATCATGCGGCATGCGCAGGATCAACAGGAAGGGCGTGAAGAACGGGATCCATGAGGCGATATCGATCAATGGCGAGCCGGGATCCTGAAAGGCGATGAAGATCGCGAACATGGGCAGCATGAGCAGGATCATCATCGGGCTGAGCAGCGTTTGCGCTTCCTGGATCGTGTCGCAGAGCGAGCCGAGCGCCATGAAGATCATGCCGTACATGATATAGCCGAGAATGAAGCTGATCAGACCGGGCACAATAATGGCCGGGTTTGCGAGCGCCGCGATGAAGGGCGCAATCGCATTGCCGACACCGGGGATCTGGGTCGAGACAATCGTTGCCCCTGAGAAGGCGAACACCCCCCAGGACAGCATCATCGTGGTGGTCACCGCGAACACGGCCAGCAGCTTGCCCGCCAGCAATTCCGGCAGCTTCACCGAGGTCAGCAGCGTGTCGAAAATCTTGTTTGACCGTTCCTCGATCGTGCCCATCAGCAGGTACTGAATGATCGAGAACACCATCAGCCAGAGAAAGTAGGCAAGCCCGCCAGCGACGAACATCGGCGCGCGGTCCGCCATCGTGACTTCCGAGCCTGCCGTATCCTGCTCCTCTACAGTTCGGATACGCCGGGCGGGGACGTCAAAGGCGGCTTCATCGACGCGCTCCAAAAAGTCTTCGCCCAACCCGGCCTCGGAGAGCGCATCCTTGCGGGCGAGGTCCAGCATCGCATTTCGGGCGAGATAGCGAAGCTGGTCGACATTCACATCATCGCTCCAATATTCCAGCTCGCCGCCATCTTCTGTCAGAATGAAGGCGGCAAAGAGCGGCTTTTCTCCAAGCGGACCGGAAACAAGTTTCTGACCCAGCAGGTATGGTCGCAATCCGTCGATGGAATCAGCCGGAGGCGGGACCTGAACGAATTTCCGGTCCGTCGGACTTGCCCCACCCTCCCCCACCGAAGCGACATCCACTTCAGACAAGACAGGCAGATCCAATTGTTCCGCGATTTCACTGGTTCGCTCAATTTCAGCAATTTCCCGCTCTCGGAACTCAGCCTCAATCGCTTCGGCATAGACGCTGCCCGGCTCGATCACAGCGAAATAGCGAACAGGAGAAGACTGCGCAGCGAAGGCGGCGAGCGCGGCGCCTATGATCATGAACATTGGCACGGCGGCCAGGCTGAGCCAGAAGCCCCAAGCCTTCACATAGCCAAGATAATCGCGGCGGAAGATCAGCAATATGTTGCGCATCAGGCGACCCCATCTTCAGCGAGTGACGCTTCGAGCGCGGCCGCATCAGCCTCGCCCACCAGCGAGACGAACACGTCCCGCAATCGCGCCTCTTCAGGTGCAAACCCTGTGATGGGTGCGCCCGCCTCCAGCGCAGCGCGCAAGGCATCCTGCGCCTCCCGGCCGGGTGGCAACTCAATTCGCCACGTCTCGCCGTGACCGACATCCGCCGTGCGAATGGCCTCAAACCCTTTTGGCGACAGCGCTGCGGCCAGATCAAATCCATGCTCGACAGAAATGCGGGCGCCCTGCCCCAACGAGGCAAATGCCTCCTTCAGCGTACCATCCAACACCTTGCGACCACGCGCCATCATCACAATCCGGTCGCACAGACGCTCGGCATGCTCCATCACATGTGTGGAGAAAAGGATCGTCGCCCCACGGTCATGCTCGGCGCGAATGAGATTTTCCAGCGCTTGTTGATTCACCGGGTCCAGCCCGGAAAATGGCTCATCCAGGATCAGAAAATCAGGACGGTGCGCCAGCGTCGACAGGATCTGCACCTTCTGCGCCATGCCCTTGGACAGTTTGGAAATACGCGACCGGCTGAACTCACCGAGCTCGGTTGCCTCCAGTAGCTCATCGGCCCGGGCGCGCGCATCAGATGCCGACAGGCCCTTCAATCGCGCAAAGTGGCTGATTGTGTCGCGCGCGGTCATCTTCTTGTAGAGGCCGCGCTCCTCCGGAAGGAAGCCGACACGGCGCAATGACTGCACATTCGGCGCGCGGCCGAACAGCTCAACCGAGCCGGAATCGGGCTCCATGATGCCCAGTCCCATGCGGAGGCTTGTAGACTTGCCTGCGCCGTTGGGTCCAAGGAATCCGATGATTTGCCCTTCGGGAACGTCCAGCGACAGATTGTCGACGGCCGTGAATTGGCCAAACCGTTTGGTGACGGCAGTCATGATCAGCGGGGATGCAGGCAAGGTTCGGGCGTCCTCGTGGAGTTAGCGGCTCTGGGCGTCTCGATTGTCGATAAGCAATACTTTCAAATGTCCGATTTGCCTTGCCAAGCCCTTAAAGGAGTCGCAGCATCGCGTCAGATGAAGACGGTACCTCCCCCTCCCGTGCCGGATCACCTGACTCACAGTGCAGGTCAGGACCCGCTCGGCCGCAAGCCGACAGCCCTGGAAAAATACGCCGAACAGCTCGCGCGGATTGAATCCGCGCTCGACCGCATGGATGCGGGCCATTATGGCATCTGCACAGGATGCAACAGTCCAATTTCGCTAAAGCGACTTGATGCGGACCCGGCTGTCGAAACCTGCTCGGACTGCCGGGCGCCCGCGACGCTTACGAGCTGATTTATCTAGAGAAAAACGCCGAACAGCATGATGAAGAGCTGGACGATCACGGCCAGTATCACCATCAGCACGACCGTCGCCATCCAGCGGCCGCCGAGGTTCATGACAAGACCGGCAACGACGCCAACGATGGCCATAAGAGCCAAGGACACCATCCAGTTCATTCCGATGGCAACAGCAAGCGTGGCATAGCCGACCGTCATGATGATCAGGAGGCTGCCCCAGATGCTGCCCACCATGAAGCCATCCCAAGTCGCCTTCTGGACGCTGATATCCATGTCACCGCGATGATATTCATTGGCAGCCATTAGGGCACTCCCCGTCAAAAACCTTGTGTCCTGCGTAATATATGAGGGCGCAGCAGGGTCAAGCGCGTCAAAGCGCTCCAGTTCAGTTCAATTGCTTGTCAGACTTGGGTGGCCGCGGTGCCAAGGCCGCCGGAAGCGGCGCGGCGGGCACGCCCTCCTCACGCAGAGCCTGGGATTCTTCCGCCGTGGTTTCACCCCAGATAGGGCGACTATCGGTCTCGCCGTAATACATGGACCGGGCCTCATCTGCGAAACTATCGCCAACATAATCAAAATTGTTGGCGACGTGATCGCGTGCCTTCTCGATGAACTCGCGTGCGAGGGCGGCCTCACCCGAACTGGTCCTGCGCGTTTCCGATGTACGCACCGAAGGAGCCATGATCTGTTTCGCGACATTTGATCCACCACACATCGTGCAGCTGACGAGCCCGCGCTGGGACTGGTCATCAAATGCAGATGAGGACGCAAACCACGCTTCGAAATCGTGCTCGCAATCAGAACAGATCAGGGCGTATCGGATCATGGTCGTTCGCGTCAGGCCTGAAGCAATGGGTCCAGCTTGCCGGACCGCTCAAGCGCCATCATGTCATCACAGCCACCGATATGCTGATCTGCGATGAAGATTTGCGGGAATGTGCGACCGCCACCCGAGCGCTCGACCATTTCAGCCTTCTTTTGTGCGTCCATGCCGGCATCAATCTCGTTGAACTCGACATTTTTGGATTTGAGCAGGGAAACAGCGCGCGTGCAGTAAGGGCAGAATTGGCGCGTATAGATCGTGACTTCAGCCATAAGGGGGCTCCTGACAGGGTTTCTTCCCGATTTATATGGTGACATCCGTTTCCCGCACAACGCGCGCAAGCACCAGCACGTCGACTTGTCGCGCTCCGGCACGTTTCAGGGCACGTGTGCATGCGGAAAGGGTCGCGCCCGTCGTCAGAACATCATCAACCAGCAAGAGGCGTTTGCCGTCGATCAAAGTTGCCGCGCGAGGAGAGATACTGAACGCACCCGCCACATTCCGGTGGCGGGCCTTCGCGCTCAGATTTCCCTGCGTAGGCGTCCTCCGTTTGCGTTTGAGCAGATCGACACGGCAAGGTAGCCCCGCCTCCCGCGCGATTCCTTGTCCCAGCCAGGCGGATTGATTAAAGCCCCGACTGACTAGGCGCGTATAGTGCAACGGAACCGGTATGATCATATCCGCTTCCGCAATTAGATTTGCACCGGCCCGCTGCATCCAGCCGGTCATGGTGCGCAATCCGTCCCGGCGACCAGAGCGTTTGAGGTCCAGCACAATACGGCGGCTGGCGGCATCATAGATAAGCGCAGCGCGCGCCCGGTCCCAGCGTGGGGGACGCGCGATACAGGCCGCGCATTGCGCTTCCGGCCCTAGGTCCAGCTCCATCGGACGTCCACAAGTGTTGCAAACGGGGTCAGACAGAAAGCCGATCGCGGCGAACTCGGACGCCGTCAGCGGCCCCTTACCGACACCTCGTTGACCGCTGACCAAGGAACGCTGCGGCCACAGAAACTCAGCGACGCCGCGCAATGCCCCCTTTGCCATACGGGTTGGCTGGTCCATATCGCTGCCCATGTCTTCCCCGGTTTCCCCAACTGCCAGTCCGCCCCGCCTGTTCGATCGTGCCCGTCTGGCGCGCAATCGCGACCGGGCTGCAAGCGATTTCGGAAACTATGACTTTCTGAAAGCCCGTGTGTCGAGCGATATTGCCGAACGCCTCGCTGATACATCACATACCTTCGACCGCGCCTTCGATCTCGGCGCACACACTGGCCAACTGGCGCAGGTGCTGCAGGATAGCGGTCAAGTCGGCACCATCGAGGCCGGAGACTTGTCGCGCTGCATGGTGGAGCGCATGGCGGCGGGTGGTGTGACGGCGCGAGAGATCGACGAAGAACGCCTCCCGTTTGCCCCCGCAAGCCTGGATCTGATCGTGTCCGCGCTGTCGCTTCATTGGGTGAATGATCTGCCCGGTACGCTCGTGCAGATCCGCAAGGCGCTCAAACCGGACGGATTGTTTCTAGGAGCCCTGTTTGGAGCGGGTACACTCAGCGAGCTGCGCACCAGCCTGATGGAAGCCGAGACCGAATTGACAGGTGGCGTAGCTGCGCGACTGTCTCCCCTGCCCGGCCTGCGGGATATGGCGAGCCTGATGCAAAGAGCGGGTTTCACCTTGCCCGTCGTGGACCGCGATCCCGTTACGGTTCGCTATGGTTCGCCGCTAACCTTGCTGACCGATTTGAAGGGCATGGGAGAACGCGCCGCGTTTATGACCGGAACAACCCGGCCTCTGTCGCGGCGGGTGCTTATGCGAGCAATGGAAATCTACCAAGACCGGTTCAGCGATCCTGACGGAAGGGTCAGAGCGACGTTCGAAATTGTTCACATGTCTGGTTGGAGTCCGGCGGACTCACAACCAAAACCACTAAAGCCGGGAAGTGCGAAGGTCAGTCTTGCGGACGCAGTTAAAAAAGCTGGCTCGCGCTGACTTTTCACCTGTGTGGGGTCAAGCCATCTCGCTCTCGACCGTTTCGAACGTCGAATTTATTGAGGCCGTAACTGCAACCAGACCGCCCATGATCGCTACAGCAATCAAACCAACCAAAAGACCATACTCCACAGCTGTCGCGCCGGACTCATCCGTCAGAAACCGAACGATTGTCTTTTTCGTGGCCATGTTACTTGCTCCGAGTGACTGTCTTACCCGAGAGCGCGTCAAACAAAGGAATGTCTGCCGCAGGCGCCGGATAGAGATGAAGGTCCGATGATTTGACCCAGGCCAGAGACTGACCTTCTCGCGGCACCAATTCGCCGTCCCAACTCTCCGTTGCGAAAAGTGGCATCAAAAGGTGAAAATCAGAATAAGCATGACTGGCAAAAGTGACAGGTCTCAGTGAGGATTCCTCCACTTTTATCGAAAGCTCTTCGTGAAGTTCCCTGACCAATGCCTGCTCAGGCGTTTCACCCTGTTCAATCTTGCCGCCGGGAAATTCCCACAGGCCCGCCATTGATTTCCCTTCAGGGCGCTGGGCCAACAGGATACGGCCCTTTGCGTCATAAAGCGCGGCAGCAACCACCAGCACCGTTCGGCGCGTCATGTGCGGTAGGCCCCATTGATGTCGACATAGCCGTGGGTGAGGTCGCAGGTCCAGACGGTATGTGACTGGTCGCCCACGCCCGCATCGACGGTGATTGTAAACTCCGGCTTTGCAAACACAGCGCTGGCAGCAGCCTCTGAATAATCCGGGGCACGCGAGCCATTCTGAGCGACGAGCACATCATCAAACCAGATCGAGAGTTCGTCCATCCGGATCGGCTCAAGCGACTTGCCGACGGCCATGACGACGCGCCCCCAGTTGGCGTCGCCTGCCGCCATTGCCGTCTTGATCAGAGGCGAGTTTGCAATTTCGCACGCCATGATCTTGGCGGACTGACTCGAGACGGCACCTTTCACGGTGATCGTGACAAACTTGCTGGCCCCTTCCCCGTCCTTGACGATCAGATGGGCTAGTTCAAGACAGACCGCATGCAGGGCGTCCGCCAGCACTTCGAACCGGGGATCGTCGGACGACGTGATGGGTGACATGCCGCAGGCACCGGTCGCGAAGACCATCAGAGTATCGGATGTTGATGTGTCGCCATCCACGGTGATGCTGTTGAAGGTCTCGTCAGTAATGTCCTCCAGCAATTCCTGCAGCAGCGCCGGGGCGATGGCAGCGTCAGTGAAAACGTATGACAACATCGTTGCCATATTCGGCGCGATCATGCCCGATCCCTTGGCGATACCAGCGATATTGATCTGAGTTCCGTCGAGATCGAACGACCGACCTGCGCCTTTCGGGAACGTATCGGTGGTCATGAAGGCTCGGGCAGCAGCTTCCCAGTCCGGCGCGGCAAGGCGCGCTGCCAATTCGGGCACAATAGAGCCGACATAATTTGGATCTGCCAGAGGCTCACCGATGACGCCCGTCGCAGCGATGAAGCAGGTTTCCTTCGCAACCCCCAATGCGTCACCCATGGCCTTGAGTGTAGCGTCGTTCTTCAGGACACCCTTCGGGCCGGTGAAGGCGTTGGAGTTGCCGGAGTTCACCACAAGCGCGCTCGCAGTGCCCGCACCGCTTTTCAGCGCCTCCCGGCACCAAAGCACATCGGCCGAAGCCGTATTAGAAACCGTATAAACGCCCGCGCAACTCGTTCCTTCGTCGAAGGCGAACAGGAAAACATCATCCCGTGTCAGACCACGCGCTGCGTAAAAGCCTCGCGAGCCGGTGGCTGCGCGCACGCCGTGAACGATAGGCAAGTCAGGAAAATGCGCCGGGGCGAAGGGGGATGGGATCAGTTTCAAAGCTCACGTCCTTGTGCTTCAGATGCGGGCTGCTCTTTCAGCAGATCGCCTTCGCTTTCAAGCGAAAGTCCGGAATCCGGAACGATATGTGGCGATTTTTCGCCTTTTTCGATCTTCGCCTCGGTGCGCAATCGACGCAGGATCTTGCTGACCTGGTTGAGTGTCAGGAAGGTCACGATTTCCGGACGCATCTCGGCGCGCGTCTTGGGTGGGCTGGTTCGGCGATCCTTCACTTTCAGGATGTGCCAGCCATCGGCTGAGAGAAACGGCTCTGACACCTCTCCCACACCCGTATTGGCAATTACGACCGGGAACGGGTCGGCCATGTTGTTCGGAGAGACATAGCCGAGATCGCCGTTTTCCATCCGGGTCGTCGAATCCACGGAATCCGACACGACGAGACTTTCGAATGTCGCTCCATTCTGAATTTCGTCGTACAGGCGCCGTGCATCTTCTTCTGTTTCGACCAGAATGTGCGCGATGGAGACCTCATCGTCTTCCTGCTGCAGTGCGACCTGCTCCTTGTACATGGACTCGATGCTGTCTTCCGTCACCTCGGAGGCAACCAGGCTCTCGACCAGCAGGTTTCCGAGAATGCGCTCGCGCGCAACTTCAAGGCGGCGCTCTGCGGCGGCGCCCTTGTCGAGCCCCCGCCCCAACGCTTCCTGCGCCATCAATTTCTGATCGACCAACTGATCCAGAACCAGATCATAATTGTCGTCGCCGGGGCCGAATTCCTCACCGGGGGAAATCAGGCCGCGGGCGACTGCCTCAAGCTCAATGTCGCTGACGTAAATTGGATCGCCGTTTACTGTGACTGCAGTCGCCGCTTCGACTTGCAGGACAGGCTCTTCCTCGACGGGGCGATTGCACGCCACCGTTGCAGACAGGACCAGCGACACGAAAAGTATGGAATGAATCCGGGAAAAGGGCTTCAGAAGCAGCACTGTAAAGTCTCCTCTAGGCTGAGGGCGCTGCATTGACACCCCAATGCGGCGTTCTTAAGTCTGACCCGAACGCTGGTCGAGGGGTTTCAGCCAGCGAGAGTGCGGTGGGAGAACCCACAAAAATTCTGTCGGTTCCGCTGTCAGGATTAGAGTTTTGTCGCCCAGATCAATTGGTGCTGCCTGATATGCTTTCTGTTGCCCGCAAGATTTTCGGTTCAGTTAATGATCGCAAGCTGAAGCCGCTTCGCGCGCGCGTCAACCGGATCAACGCCCTTGAGCCGATGATGGAGGCCCTGTCCGACGAGGCGCTGAAGGGCAAGACAGAAGAATTTCGCAAACGCCTGGCCGACGGCGCAACTCTCGACAGCCTCTTGGAAGAAGCCTTTGCCGTAGTCCGCGAAGGTGCCCGCCGCGCGCTGGGCATGCGCCATTTCGACGTGCAGTTGATGGGCGGCATGGTGTTGCACTCCGGAAACATCGCCGAGATGCGTACGGGTGAAGGCAAGACGCTGGTGGCAACTCTGGCAGTTTACCTGAACGCGCTTGAAGGCAAGGGCGTTCACGTCATCACGGTCAACGACTATCTGGCCAAACGAGACGCTGAGTGGATGAGCCAGGTTTATGGCTTCCTTGGCATGACGACCGGCATCATCGTGCACGGCATCTCTGACGAGGAACGCCGCCAGGCCTACGCCGCAGACATCACCTACGGCACGAACAATGAGTTCGGTTTCGATTATCTGCGCGACAACATGAAATACTCGCTGGACCAGATGGCCCAGCGCGAGCACCACTTCGCCATCGTCGATGAGGTCGACTCCATCCTGATCGATGAAGCGCGTACGCCGTTGATTATCTCCGGCCCGACCGATGACCGGTCTGAGCTCTACATGACGCTTGACGCGATGATGCCGCGCCTGACCGATGAAGACTACGAACTCGACGAGAAACAGCGCTCGGTCACCTACACCGAAACCGGCACCGAAAAGCTGGAAGGATGGCTGACAGAAAACGGAACGCTTGAAGGCTCTTTGTGGGAGCCAGCGAATATTTCCATCGTCCATCACGCCAATCAGGCCCTGCGCGCTCACAAGCTTTACACCCGCGACAAGGATTACATCGTCAAGGATGGTCAGGTGATGCTGATCGACGAATTTACCGGTCGCATGATGGAGGGGCGCCGCCTGTCCGAAGGCCTGCACCAGGCCATCGAAGCGAAGGAGCAGGTAGACATCAAGCCAGAGAACCAGACTCTCGCGTCGATCACCTTCCAGAACTATTTCCGCCTCTACAAAAAGCTGGCCGGCATGACCGGCACAGCACTAACCGAGGCCGACGAATTTGCTGATATCTACAATCTGGGCGTTGTGGACCTGCCGACCAACAAGCCGATCCAGCGGATCGACGAAGACGACGTCGTGTACAGGACGGCTAAGGCGAAATATGCCGAGATTGTCACTGATGTGCGTGAATGTCATGCGAAGGGCCAGCCGGTTCTGCTAGGCACGGCATCCATCGAGAAATCCGAAGTTCTCTCCAATTTGCTGACGGCAGCGAAGATACCTCACAAGGTTCTGAACGCACGCCACCACGAGCAGGAAGCTCAAATTGTTGCGAATGCCGGTGTGCCGGGCGCGATCACTGTGGCAACCAACATGGCCGGCCGCGGAACCGACATCCAGCTGGGCGGCAATTTCGAAATGCGGCTTGAACAGGAGAAGGCCGAACAGGAAGCCAAGCTCGGCCGTGAGCTGACGGAAAGCGAACTCTCCCTGCTGACCAGCCAGATCAAGGCGGACATCGAGGTCAAGAAGAAGCAGGCGCTGGACGCTGGTGGCCTTTATGTTCTTGGCACGGAGCGCCATGAAAGCCGTCGGATCGATAACCAGCTGCGCGGCCGGACAGGGCGTCAGGGTGATCCGGGTAAGTCGAAATTCTACATCTCCATTGAAGATGACCTTATGCGCATCTTCGCGGCTGAGCGCATGGACAATGTGATGCGTCGCCTTGGCATCAAGGAAGATGAAGGCATTACGCATCCGTGGATGAACAAGGCGATGGAAACGTCGCAGAAGAAAATCGAACAGCGCAATTTCGAGATCCGAAAAAACGTCCTCAAATATGATGACGTGATCAATGATCAGCGGAAGGCCATTTTCGAGCAGCGCATGGACTTCATGCGCGCCGAGAACGTGTCCGACACCATTCTCGACATGCGCGAAGACGTGATCAACAACCTTGTGACCCGCACCATGCCAGAACGCGCGTATGCGGAACAGTGGGATATGGACGGCCTTGCCGAAGCCCTGCGACAGGATTTCGCAATCGATATGCCCGTGAAAGATTGGGCCAGCGAAGAGGGCGTCGCCAACCAGGAAATCGCCGAGCGCATCCACAATGGCGTGAACAAGGTCTACGAGGCCATCACCCAGCAAGTTGGCCTTGAGCAGATGCAACGGATTGAGAAGCAGATCCTGCTTCAGGTCCTGGACATGCGCTGGCGCGAACATTTGCAAATGATCGACCAGCTCCGTTCCGTTATCCACCTGCGGTCCTATGGCCAGCGCGATCCGTTGAACGAGTTCAAGGAAGAAGCCTTCAACCTGTTCTACAATCTGCTGAACGAACTTCGCGTAACGGTTACACGCTCGCTGATGCATATTCGCGTTCAGGCCCCGGCCGAACAACAACAGCAACGCCCTGCCCCGCAGCCCGCGGCACCTCCGCCGCAGATGCGCGAAACCCATCTTGATCCGGATACGGGCGAAAACGAGATGTCTGAAGACGACACACCGCCGCCCGGACCCGCCCTTCACCAGGCAGAAGAAAGCTGGGCCAACACGCCCCGTAACGCTCCCTGCCCCTGTGGCTCCGGCAAGAAGTACAAGCATTGCCACGGCGCCCTGATCGGCCAGAAGGTTTGATCTCCTGGCCCGGCTCATCATGCTGTCGGGTCTGCCAGGATCGGGAAAGTCCACGCTGGCGCAAAAAATGAGTGACCACACAGGCGCGATCCTGCTCAGAATTGATGTATTCGAACAGGATTTGCGCAATGCCAATGGCGACACGTTTGATGTAGGCACGCAAGGCTACCAGATTGGCTATGACCTTGCCCGGCATCACCTTCTGAAAGGCAAAGATGTCATCGCTGACGCTGTGAATGCGGTGGAACCAGCACGCACGGGTTGGAGAGCCATCGCTGAGGAGACTGGCACGCAGATCATCGAGATCGAAGTTGTGTGTACGAATGAAGACGAAGCCGCCCAGAGGTTGCGCACGCGCGAGACAGGCATAGACGGTCTGCTGCCGGTCATGCCTCAAGACCGCCGTAAGCGTACCTGGGAGCCAAATTCCCTATCTTCAGGAACAGTCGATACGGCTGGACGACCGATTTCAGACTGTGTGGATGACCTTTTGAGACTCGTGAAACAGACCGGATGAGGCGCTGAATCGGAACTTCGTGGTAAACGCTGCGTTCACCCTGATGAACACCCACAAGGAGTCTCATCATGGGCCGTACGCTCACCGCCATCCTCGCCTTTATCTGCGTTGCCTTTCTGATCGTGCTCGGCTGGTTCTATTACCAGGAAGGATCTTTTGAAGGTGCTGGCGCGCGCATGGATGCGACAATCGACGACCTTCCGGAAGAAACCTCCGAATTCGCGAATGAAGTTTCCGAAGCCGCCGATGAGATCTCAGACGAACTGGATCAGGATGGCTTGCCTGAACGCTAGGCCAGACCATCCTCACAACTTGACACATGACTGGAAGTGCCCGAACGCCTAGTTCGATATGATGACAACCCTTCCCCCTGTTCGCGGCAAGCTGATCAAGGATGCAAGCCTCGCGCCCTACACCTGGTTCCGCGTCGGCGGCTCGGCAGATTGGCTGTTCCTGCCAGAAGACGAGACGGACCTTGCTGGCTTTCTGAAAACGCTTGACCCGGCAATACCCGTTACGGTTCTCGGCGTCGGCTCGAATGTCATCGTCCGCGATGGCGGGATCGCCGGTGTCGTGGTGCGTCTGATGGGTAAATACTGGGGCAGCGTCGAAGCGAGCGAAGACGGATTTCTGACTGCGCGACCGGGCGCACTAGACGTTTCCGTGGCCAAAGCCGCGGCGCGTGCAGGCATAACGGGCCTAGAATTTCTTTCAGGCATTCCAGGATCTCTGGGCGGGGCAACCCGAACCAATGCAGGCTGCTATGGTCAGGAGTTGCGGGATGTCCTGGTTGGACTAGAGGGCTATCTGAGGGACGGTACGCATGTCGCCTATCGGGGGCCAGGGCGTCCCGGCAATCTGCCAGAGGCCAGCTTCTCCTATCGCCATACAGACTTGCCCAATGATCTGATCGTCACCAAGCTGACGCTGGAAGGGTCTGGCTCAGGTAATCCGGAAAAGATCCTTGCCGAGATTGAATCGCTTCAGAACCGCCGCGCGGATACACAGCCGATAAAGGAAAAGACGTCGGGCTCTACCTTCGCCAATCCTGACCCTCCCGGCACACCAGACCAGAGGTCAGCCTGGAAACTTATCGACGCTGCCGGCTGTCGGGGCTTGAAAGTGGGCGGTGCACAAGTCTCTCCCAAACATTGCAACTTCCTCATCAATAGGGGCGACGCCACAGCGGCAGACCTGGAAGCATTGGGCGAACTCGTCCGCGCGCAAGTATTGGCCACGCAAGGAGTGAACCTCCGCTGGGAAGTGCGCCGGATCGGACGGATCAAGCCTCCCCTTCCCCCAATCGATGCCTAGAAAATTCCTTCCAGCGTGAAGGTCATGATCGGCCCGAAATCGCGGGCACGGTCCTCTATTCGCACAACATTTCCGAGACGGTTAGTGCCGTAGATCTGGCGGCGGAACGTATCATTCTGGTTTGCAATATTGCCGATCATGGCCTGACCAGTCATGCCCCAGAGATCCTTGTGCTCAATATAGGCAAACGCAAATCCTGGGCGTGCGCCTTCCTGACCAGTCTCCGCAAGACGATAGTATGGATTCCGCTCCCAACGCTCGAACCCGACCGACCACGCCCAGTCGGTCGCCGGCACATCATGACGTAGTTGAAGCATCATCCAGTATTTCGAACTGTCATTGATAGGGCGGAGTTCTCCGGTCAACGGATCGGTCAACTCGGAGTCATAATAGTTGCCCTCATAGGTCAGCTCTGCGCCAGACAATCCGATGGGCGCGAGCTTCAATGTGGCATCCCACTCCGCTCCGACCTGCCAGGCCGAGTCGAGATTGCCTGGCCCATCACCTGAACCAATCGGAACGCGGTCCACGATATCCTCGATATCTTCGTAAAATACCTCGATCGTCCCGGCGCCCCACGCGCCAAAGTTCTTTTCGGTCTTAACACTGAGTTTCCATTTCTGATCCGGCACAATCTCCGGGTTTCCTGTCTGTCCATTGCCAGAGTTGAGATTCACCGAAGACACAAAATCATAGAAATCGAGCTGCCCGACTTCTCTTTCGAGACGCGAGACGAGACGGAGAGTGGGCCTGGCCTGCCAGGTAAGGCTGGCGAATCCTTTGGGCCGCGTGAATGTCCTGACATTGGAAGCGTCACCTGATTGAGAGAGTTCCGACATCTCCGCGCCCAGCGAGACTTGCCCTGTCAGCCCCCTCGCCAAAGGACGGCCATGCGTGATCGATATTTCTCCGCGCTGTTCTTCGACACGGGAGTTCGCTCGCGGCAATTCCTGTCGCTCCAGCGGCCCACCATCTTGTGACACGAACAAGGATGAGTCCTGCTCCAGATAGTTGAACGCACCCTCCAGGGCGATCTGCCAATCTGCTCCAGACCCGGCACCCAGCGCATACTCCGTTCTGAGAATATACTCTCCTTCTTGGATATCCTTTCGGAACACGTCTTCTGAAGCCCTGCCGCCATCAAGATTGCCGACCAGAACGCGATCAATAATCGGGCTGTCTTCCCGGCGCACCAGACCAATCGCTTTCAGTCGGCCCGGCCCGAGACCGAATTCGTAATCTCCACCGACTTCCACGAACACTTCATCTTCTGCACCAGTATAGAGACGCCGACCTTCCACGCCTTGAGTGCGGAACAGTTTTCCGGCTTCCTTGTAGTCTGGCTGAAAGACCTGAGCCTTCGCATTCAGGTTTGCGATTGCACCCGAGGGCGGCGTCCATCCGATCGATCCTGCCACGGACATGATCTCTGCGATGTACGTGAAGTCTTCTTCCCGTCGCTCGATCAGGCTTCCCTGCCCATCAGTGACGAATTCCGGTCCGTTGGAAGCCCCTCTTTCCGGACTGCTCTCAGCTTCGAAGGTCCAGCTGAGGTCACCGCCCCCACCTGACAGGGTGAGATTGAGATCATTGTAGTATGGTGGAAGATTATCCCGGAACCGGGCGCTCCATCGCCACGTGCCGGATATTCCCGTGTCCCCACTGGTAACGACGTTCACGACCTGACCGGACAGGCCAGGGATCTCAAATGCAGACGCGTCGACAAGTTCGATACGCACCACGCTCGTCGCAGCGATCCGGTCCAGCGAATCCGTTGCGCCATTCGATTTGCCAGACACACGCTGATGATTGATCAGGACGTTGCCGCTGGCCTGCCCAAATCCCCGCGAACCGTCATTGTCTCCCTGAATTGAGAAGCCCGGAATTCGATTCACCATTTCCAGCGCTGTACGTGGCGCATACTGACGGAAATTCTCAATCGTGTAGATCGTTGCGCCTGGCGTGGTTTCCGGAGCCACGTCGGCCATCGCCGACGGCACCACAACAGATACTGCCAGTGCACTGAAGCACGCTCCACCAAGAAGCCGAGTCAAAGGGTTCACGCTGCGTATCCTCCCGCGCAGATGATGGAAACATCCGGTGTCCCAAATCCGAAATGATGTCGATTTTCGATATCGACTACAGTTGTAGTCCAAACGTTGCAACCGGCGTTTTCTAATTTTTTTGTTATTTCGCCGGGAAATCACACTCAGGCTGCCACGCTAAGGCCGCTTTAACCCTGCAGACGCGAAGAATACTTCCACTACCAGCTTGCAGGATATTCTTATGAAACGTGTGGCCGTGATCTATGGAGGCTGGTCCTCTGAACGCGACGTGTCGGTTACGTCCGGTAAACAAATGGCTAAGGCCGCGCGGTCAGCCGGCTATGATGTTGTGGAAATCGATGCGGGTCGTGATCTTGCGGCGCAACTGACCGAAGCAAACGTGGACGTGGTTCTCAATGGCCTCCACGGCCCCTGGGGCGAGGATGGCTGTGTCCAGGGTGTGCTAGAGGTTCTGGACCTGCCCTACTCCCATTCAGGCGTGCTGGCATCGGCACTTGCGATGGACAAGCTGAAATCCAAAGCCGTGTTCCAGCAGGCAGGCATTCCGGTTGCTGCAGACAAGCAGGTGACCCGCGCCGAGGCCGCTGCAGCACATCCCCTCGATCCGCCCTACGTCATCAAACCGGTCGCCGAGGGCTCCAGCTTTGGCGTGTTGATCGTACGCGAGGGCGCCAATGGTCCCGCAAAGGAGCTGACCGGACCGAATTGGCGCTATGGCGACCATCTCATGGCCGAGGAATTCATTCCCGGTCGGGAGTTGACCGTGGCGGTGCTTGGCGATCGCGCGCTGGCCGTTACAGAGATCACGACCTTAAGAGACTATTACGATTTTGATGCAAAATATGAAGCTGGTGGATCGCAGCATGTGATCCCGGCAGACCTGCCTGCCCATGTGACCGAAGCGGCGATGAAATTTGCCCTGAAAGCACACCAGGCGCTCGGATGCCGGGGCGCGACGCGGTCCGACTTTCGCTATGATGACAAGAGAGACCGGCTCGTGATCCTGGAAACAAATACACAACCCGGCATGACGCCCACCTCGCTTGTCCCCGAACAGGCCGCTTTCGTAGGCATGTCCTTTGAACAGCTGGTCACCTGGATGATCGAGGATGCTTCATGCCAAAGGTAACCCGCAATCAGACCGTTCCGAAAAAAGCGCGCAAGCCCGCCGTCATTGTTGATGAGGTGACGGGCGAAGAGGTGCGCGTCTCCTCAGTCGTGTTCGGTTTTGTGATGCTGGTTGCCATTGTTGTGGCCACCGCCGCCTGGATGGGCGGCTCCATGTCCCAGATCGAAAACCGGTTCGCGAGCTTCATGGATGATACCGCCCGGACTGTCGGTATCGCCGTGAATGATGTGTCCATCATTGGCTTGGAACAGGACCCTGCACTGGCACAGGACATTCGCGCGGCTGCGATGATCGAGCCGGGAGAGAACATGTTTCGCGCCGACCCGCATGTCATTCGTCGCCGCGTCGAAGGCACCAACAAGGTTCTGAACGTGCGTGTCCACCGGCTCTGGCCTGATCAGGTCGTGATTCTGGCCGACGCTGCGGAACCTGTTGCCGTTTGGCATGACGGTCAGGAATGGACAGTTGTCGACGGCCTCGGCCGCGTCATTCCGGACGCTCGCGCGGATGACCACAAGCAGCTGATCCGCCTGGCGGGTCGCGGTGCAGCGAAAGCCGCCCCTGCCCTGGTCGAGGCGCTGAAAGCCGAACCGGATGTTGCCCCGCGCATCGCGATTGCCACCCGTATCAATGATCGCCGCTGGGACATGCGACTGGTTTCCGGCGCGACCGTTCGCCTCCCGGAAGACCCCCAAATGGTTGCTGCGCTGGACAGCCTGTCGACACTGCAATTGCGCACCGCTCTGATGCAGCGTCCTTTGGAGACCATCGATCTTCGCAACAAGGGCCGCGTCTATCTCAACCCGGTCAATGATCCTGACTTTGCAGCCCGAAAAGAGGCGGCCCGAAGCTGATGGCAAACGTCCAGGCCCGGCGAAAACCACTGGTAGGGACGCGAGCATCCAACCCGATTGCCGCGCTAGACATCGGCTGCTCAAAAATCACCTGCCTCATCGGCCGGAATGACGGCACCGGACCGCGCAATTTTCAGATACTCGGCGCCGGTCGCCAGCAGTCGCGCGGCTTTAATGGCGGCACCATTACGGACATGCATGGGCTCGAACGCTCCATTCGCCTCGCTGTGGAAGACGCTGAACGCGAAGCAGGCGAGCAGATCAGCCAGGTCGTTCTGGGGATCACAGGCTCGAAGCTGAACTGCCAGCTGGTTACAGCAGAAATCGATATCGGTGGCCGCGAAGTGACGCCGAAGGACATTCGCCGCGTGCAAGCGCAGGCAATGGCGCAGATCCCGACCAAAGGCGCGGACGTCCTGGCGGCCTGGCCTGTGGCGTACCGCGTTGATGCACAGGAAGGCGTACGCGAACCAGCAGGTATGTACGCCGACCGGCTCGGATTGCTGCTGTCTGTTGTCACCGCGCCAAAGGCGATGGTGCGCAATCTGGTGGAATGTGTCGGCCGCGCGCATCTCGGTGTGGAGATGCTGATCCCCTCCTCTATCGCGAGCGGCGCAGGCACGCTGATCGATGATGAAATCGAGAACGGCGCCATCTGCATAGACATGGGCGCCGGCGTGACAGCCGTGTCGGTTTATCTGAATGGGTCGCCAGCCTGGCTCGGCCTTGTTCCGGCGGGCGGAACGCATGTCACATCAGACATCGCGCAGGGCATCGGAACGACTTTCGCCGCTGCCGAGCGTCTCAAGAGCGTCTATGGGACCGCCAATATGGAAGGGCCGGGCCTCGCAGAACGAATTGAAGCGCCCCGCCTCGGAGATGATGGTCGACTTCAGGCAACGCGTATGGAGCGCGGCCAGTTGGCCGAAATCATTGCGCCGCGTATCGAGGAAATCTTCGAGCTGGTCCAACGCACGCTTCAGGCAAGTGGTGTACGCAAAGTACTGCCTCGTCGAGTTGTACTGACGGGCGGCGCCAGCCAGTTGCCCGGCGTCAGAGAAGTTGCCATGCGCACTCTGGAGGCGCCGGTCCGGCTGGGACGGCCGACAAATGCTGAATTCCTGGGTGAAACACTGGGAACACCAGCTTTTTCTACAGCTTCAGGTCTGCTACTGTATACCGAGTTGGGGTTCGCAGACGCTGTGCGGGCTGGCATTGCGTCAAAGGAATACGGAGCAGAAGCCCGAAGCGGAGCCGTGAACAAGGCGTTCCATTGGTTGAAGGAAAATTTCTGACGCCAATCGCGAATCACTTAACCGCTTCTTAGCTGCAACGCGTCATTTTAGCGCTTCAGTATGGCTTCAGGCGGTTAGGTGAGGACGACGAATGACACATGAACTCAAGCCCAGGATCCTGGTCTTTGGAGTCGGCGGCGCCGGAGGCAATGCCGTTGACAACATGATCGAGGCGAACCTGCAGGGTGTCGAGTTTATCGTTGCCAACACGGACGCGCAGGCCCTCTCCCGCTCGAAGACGGAAAACCGCATCCAGCTTGGGCCAGAAACCACGTCCGGACTGGGCGCAGGAGCCCGCCCCGATGTTGGCGCGAAGGCCGCTGAAGAATCCATAGACGAAATTCGCGAACGCCTGGACGGCGCACACATGGTGTTCATCGCTGCCGGTATGGGCGGCGGAACCGGAACCGGCGCAGCCCCCGTCATCGCGCGCGCCGCTCGGGAAATGAACATCCTGACGGTTGCTGTCGTCACCAAGCCCTTCAGCTTTGAAGGCACCCGCCGCATGTCTTTTGCCGAGAGCGGCCTCGCTGACATTCAGAAACATGTGGACACCATGATCGTGGTGCCGAACCAGAACCTGTTCCGCATCGCCAACGATCGCACAACTTTCGCCGAAGCCTTCCGCATGGCTGATGACGTACTCTATTCTGGCGTGCGCGGGATCACTGACCTGATGGTCATGCCGGGCCTGATCAATCTCGACTTTGCCGATGTCAGCTCCATCATGCGGGGCATGGGCGCGGCGATGATGGGTATGGGCGAAGCAGAGGGCGAAAATCGCGCACTCGAAGCCGCCAAGGCCGCTATCGACAATCCGCTGCTGGACGACATCTCGATGAAGGGCGCAAAGGGCGTGCTGATCAACATCACCGGCGGCTATGACATGACACTGTTCGAACTGGATGAAGCGGCCAATGAAGTCCGCCGTGAAGTCGACCCGGACGCAAACATCATTCTTGGTTCAGCTTTCGATACCGAACTGGAAGGCAAGATCCGCGTATCGGTCGTTGCCGCGGGCGTGGACGCCGTGCTGCCATCCCTGAAGCAGGAACCGCCTGTCGCAAAGACTGTGCGCCAGCCCATCGCGGAACCTATTCAGGAAGAGCCCGTCACTGAGGCAGACTCAGAAGTTGAACCGGAAGTCGAAGCTGTCGCGGAAATTGCTGACGAGGACGATCGTCCAAAGGTGATCCTCCATACTCCATCCCCGCTTCGCTCCGAAGAAGCCGATCCGCGCGGCGACTTCCCTGGCCAATCCTTGCCGGCAGAACACTTCGAGGGCAGCGAAGGCGAAGACCAGATCCAGGCCGACGCCGTTTTCAGCAAGCAGACCGACGCGCCTGCTGAAGATGAGAACCGCCACGGTCCGTCCGGATTCTCCAACCTGTTCGGCTGGCGTCGCAACGCTCATGCGGATAATGGCGACACACCAGCGACGGAATCCGGCGGCCAGATCGTCTCCTCGCCGGACGACCACCCGGAACCTGCTCCGTTCGATGATTCCGACCTGGAAATTCCGGCTTTCCTTCGCCGGTCTGCCAATCACTGATTTTGCACACGATTGCAGCAAACCACAGACGCAATTGTTTCAAATAAAACACAATGATTACAGGGCCAAGATCGCTATCTTGGCCCGGTTTGTAACACGTCGAAACAAGCCGTGTTTTGTATCTTCACGCCGCCCACCCCAATGTATTCTGCGAAACTGGAGGTAGGTGTGTTGTCCGGTAGTGTAGAATTTCAGCAAACGATTGCGCGTCCCGCCGTATGTGCGGGTGTAGGTGTGCATAGCGGCAAGAAAGCACGGCTCGTGCTGAAACCGGCTCCGGCCGGAACCGGTGTCGTGTTTCGCCGAACGGACATTCAAGGGCCCAACACGACCATCCCGGCCGATGCCGAACAGGTCACCGATACCCAACTTGGCACCACGCTGACGAACGAAAATGGTGTGTCTGTCGCAGTCGTTGAACATCTCATGGCGGCGCTGGCTGGCATGGGTATTGATAACCTGCTCATCGAAATCGATGGCCCGGAAGTACCGATCATGGATGGCTCCTCCGCCGTCTATTGCGAACTTCTGCTGCAGGCAGGATTGAAGCAGCAATCTGCACCGCGCCGCCGCATCCGCATTCTGGAAACCATCGAGATTGAAGACGGCCCGAAGCGCGCGCGCCTGTCCCCTTCCGAAGACAAGCTTTTGACGCTGAATGCACGTATCGAATATGATGACACAGTCATCGGCGTGCAGGAAATGACGCTGCAACTGGCTCCCGGCATGTTTGCCCGGGATCTGGCCTTCGCCCGCACCTATGGATTTGCCCGCGATGTTGACATGCTGCGCTCCATGGGGCTTGCCCGGGGCGGATCGCTGGAGAATGCGGTCGTGGTCGACGATGGCGAGATCATGAACCCGGAAGGCCTGCGGTCTGAAGACGAATTCGTTCGCCACAAGATGCTTGATGCGGTTGGCGATCTCATGCTGGCAGGCGCGCCCATTGCTGGTATTTATGAAGCGGTCCAGCCGGGCCACTCCATCAACAATCTGCTCGTTCGGAAACTGTTGGAAACGCCATCTGCCTGGTGCTGGGAATCCGATACGGCTGATGCGAGCCGTGCAGATACGCGCCGCTCTGCGGCTGTTTAAGGCGTTTGACCGTCGAGGCCTGAGAAACGCGCTTGGAAAACCCTGCGGGTTCGCGCTAAGCAGTTAATCAGATCATCACAGCAGAAAGCGCCCGCCCTGCCATGCGAGTATCCACAAAGCTCCCCCTCCTCCTGATCACGACTGCCGCGCTTGCGCTGACAGCCTGTCAGTCCCGCGAAAATCGTCGTCAGGAACTGGCCTATGTCGAACGCCCGGTGGAGCAGCTCTACAATCAGGCGACGTCCGAGATGGACAAGCGGGATTACGATCAGGCGATCCTGCTATTCAACGAAGTCGAGCGCCAGCACCCCTATTCCGAATGGGCGCGCCGTTCGATGGTCATGACCGCCTTTGCACACTACCAGGGCCGTCGGTACGACGAGGCGATTTCAGGCGCGCAACGCTATCTCGCGCTTCATCCGGGTGGCTCGGAAGCCGAATACGCCTATTACCTGATCGCTGCGAGCTATTTTGACCAGATTACCGATGTTGGCCGCGACCAGGCGACGACTGAACGCGCCCGCGACGCGCTGATGGATGTGGTCCGCCGCTTCCCGGACAGCCAATATGCGCGCGACGCCAGTGTGAAGCTGGACATGGTGCATGACCAATTGGCCGGTAAGGAAATGACCGTCGGTCGCTGGTACCTGCGCAACAATCAGATGCTTTCTGCGGTCAACCGTTTCCGCACCGTGGTCGAGAAGTATGATACGACATCCCACACCCCAGAGGCACTGCATCGGCTCGTGGAAGCCTACCTGACCCTGGGCCTGCGCGACCAGGCGCTCGCGGTTGGATCTACGCTTGGCTACAACTACCCCGAAAGCGACTGGTACCAGATGAGCTATCGCCTGCTGACCAATAAGGGCCTTGATCCGGAAGCGCTGGATGGCGAAACCCGCCGCACCCTGCTGCAGCGGATCATTCCTGGCGGCAAATAGCCACTCCGTACCTAGCCACCAATCAGATCAAACCATTCATCTTCGGTCATAGTCTGGACACCGAGGCCTTCAGCTTTTTTCAGCTTGGAGCCCGCACCGGGACCGGCGACCAGAATATCTGTCTTCGCCGATACCGACCCTGACACTTTCGCGCCGAGCGCGCTGGCCCGTGCCTTGGCTTCATCGCGGGTCATGCGTTCCAGTGTGCCGGTGAAGACAATCGTCTTTCCGGCAACCGGACTATCAGACGCTGCGGCCTCTTCCGCCTCAACCGAAACTTCCCGCATGAGCGCTTCGAGCATTTCCCGATTGTGGGGCTCTGCCTCGAAATCGATAAGCGCGCCGGCAGCGGCCTTGCCCACACCATCAATCCCGGTGAGTTCGGCGAAGGCTTCAGATTCCTGCCCGCCTTTCTCTGCACGCACGACAGTTTGCCAGAAAGGTGCCCAGTCGAGGAAATGCCGCGCATAGAGCTGGGACGTGGTCTGGCCGACATGTCGGATGCCGAGCCCGTTCAAAAAGCGCGCAAAGGGCACGCTGCGGCGGGCATCAATTGCATCAAACAGTTTCCTTGCCGAGGCCTTTCCAAACCCGTCCCACTCTTCCAGCGGCGGCAAGCCTTCCTCCGCGATGCGATCGGCGAGGCGGAAAATGTCTTGTGGCGCCTTCACAACGCCCTTCTCGTGGAAAAGCTGGACCTGTTTCGCGCCAATGCCGTCAATATCGAGCGCCTTTCGGGACACGAAATGCTTCAGCCGCTCAACGGCCTGAGCGGCGCAGACCAGCCCACCTGTGCAACGACGGCGCACATCGGCCTCACCCTTGTCGTCAATCTCGCGCACGGCAGCTGAGCCGCACACCGGGCACGTCTCAGGCATGTGCCAGGGCGCGCCGCCGCCATCCTTCACCACACGCAGAACTTGGGGGATCACGTCGCCTGCGCGCTGGATCTCGACGGTGTCGCCGGGCTTTACGCCGAGGCGCTCGATCTCGTCTTCATTGTGGAGGGTTGCATTGGAGACGACGACACCGCCGACCGTGACGGGTGTGAGGCGGGCAACGGGGGTCAGCGAGCCTGTGCGGCCCACCTGAATATCTATATCTTCCAAGGTTGTAGTGGCCTTCTCGGCCGGGAATTTATGCGCGATTGCCCAGCGCGGCGCACGGCTGACAAAGCCGAGACGCTGCTGCCAATCGAGCCTGTTTACCTTGTAGACGACACCGTCGATATCGTAGCCGAGTGTCGCGCGTTGTCGCTCTATGTCGCGATATGTCGCCAGGATGTCGCCAAGTGTCGCCGCCTTTGCCATCAGCGTGTTCGTATCGAAGCCCCAGGCGGCAAACGCGGCGACCGCCTCCATCTGGGTCTCGGCAAAGGGTTCGCTTTCCGCTGCCCAGGCATAGGCGAAGAAGTTGAGCGGACGGGATTTCGTGATTTCGGTATCGAGCTGCCGCAAACTGCCGGCGGCGGCGTTGCGCGGGTTGGCAAAAGTCTTTCGCCCGGCTTCGCCTTCGCGCGCGTTGAGCGCAGCAAAATCGGCGTGGCTCATATACACCTCGCCGCGGATCTCGATGAAGTCCGGCCAGCCCTTGCCCGAGAGCTTTGCGGGAATGTCTTTCAACGTGCGAGCATTGGCGGTGACGTCCTCGCCGACCTGGCCATTGCCCCGCGTGGCGGCGCGCTGCAGCACCCCCTTTTCATAGGTGAGGCTGAGAGACAGCCCATCGATCTTGGGCTCGGCCGTCAGCTCCAGCTCATCGTCTTCTGAAAGCCCCAGAAACCGTCGGATACGACCCGCAAATTCCTCAACGTCTTCGTCGGAAAACGCATTGTCCAGCGACAGCATCGGCGCGGCATGCGTGGCTTTGCTGAAGCCATCCTGAGCGACAGCCCCGACCCGGTCAGAGGGACTGTCTTCTCGCTTCAGATTCGGGAACCGGGCTTCAATGGCGAGGTTGCGCTGGCGGGCCGCATCATATTCCGCATCGGTCAGGACCGGCGCATCTTCCTGATAATAGGCCGCATCAGCTTCGGAGATGAGCGCGGCGAGCCGCGCGAGTTCGGCGGCTGCCTCGTCCGGTGTCAGATCCTCAACCGGTGTTGCCTCGCTCATGCACCCTCCAACAACCTCCCGGCAGCGGCGCGGGCCTCAGCGGTCACTTCGGCACCTGACAGCATCCGGGCAATTTCTTCCTGCCTGCTGCTGTCATCTAGCCCGCGTATGCGTGAGCCGCCAGCCCCCTTCTCCACGAGCCACTGCGCCGCTGCGGATGCCGCGACCTGGGGACTGTGGGTAATGGCAAAGACCTGCCGGGACTGGCCAAGCGAAATGAGGCGTTCGCCAATCGCCGCCGCCACGGCGCCGCCGACGCCCTGATCCGCTTCATCAAAGATGAGGGTGAGCGCAGAGCCTGCCTCGGCGAGCGCACATTTCAGCGCGAGCGATACACGCGCCAGCTCCCCGCCCGAGGCGATCTTTCGCAGCGGACCGAACCCGGCGCCCGGATTGGTCTCTGCATCGAACTCAACCCGGTCGATACCGTTCGGGCCGCCCTCCCCTTCTGCCAATGGAGAGATCGACACGCGGATGACCGAGCGGCCAAGTTTGAGCGGTTTCAGTTCCCGCGCGATGGCCTTTTCAAGCCGGGACGCCGCCGCCTTGCGCGCATCGCTCAGCTTGCCAGCGGCCTGATGCCAATCGGCCCTTGCAGAGGCCTCAGCCTTGCGTGCCGCCTTGAGCGCATCCTCGCCAGCTTCGACCAGATCCAGCCGTTTACTGAGGGATACCAGCATGTCCGGCAGCAAGTCCGGGTCGCAATTATGCTTGCGCCCCGCAGCACGCAGGGCAAACAGGCGCGCCTCCGCGCTGTCCAGCTCTGCGGAATCATGATGGACTAGACGTTCAAGCTGGCCAATGGCATTCGCCGCTTCACGGGTTTCAATCAAGGCGCGCTCGACCGCTTCGGCTGCCGCGCGCGCGGCCACCGGCAAGGCATCTTCTGACGCCTCGAACCCCGGCAATCGGCAAATCCGGTCTGTCGCCCGCGCGGCCCGCGCCAGTGCATCCTCAACCCCGGATTCATCCAGTACAGTTTCAGCCTCGCGCACCGCTTCCGTCACGCGCTCTGACTGCATCAGCAGCGTACGGCGCTCCGTAAGCTGAGCGGCCTCGCCCTCACGTGGGCCGAGCCCGGACAATTCGTCTACGGCCTCGCTCAACCAATCCCGCTGCTCGATGGCCTTTGCGTGTTCCACCTCCAGCTCCTCCCGCTTCGCACTCGCCTCAGCCATCAGACCGTAGGCAGACGCGCAAGCGTCGAGCAGGGTTTCATTGCCCGCGAACAGGTCGAGCAGCCGCCTGTGCGACGAGGGTTTCATAAGGGAAGAGGCCGCGTGCTGGCCGTGAATTTCGACCAGAAGGTCCCCGATCTCGGACAGGAGCGCCGCGCTTACCGGCTGGTCATTCAGAAAGGCACGCGCAGGACCGGCCCGTCGCAATACGCGCTTCAGGGTAAGGGTTTCGTCAGGCGAGGCGTCGATGCCGCTCTCGATCAGCGCGGCCCACACCGGATGGTTCACGGGCGGTGAAAACTCCACCGCAACAGTGGACTGGTCCTGTCCAGCGCGGATCATGGCGCGGTCAGAGCCATGCCCCATCGCCACCGACAGGGCATCGAGAATAATGGATTTACCTGCCCCGGTTTCACCCGTCAGCGCGGTAAATCCACTGCCGGGTTCAATGTCCAGACGGTCTATCAGGACAAAATCACGTATCGACAAGGAAAGGATCATGGCCAGTCTCCAAAGAGTCTACTGGCCATGATTTATCATTGGAACAAAACAGGAACAAGCCTGTTTTTCGTTAACGGTGTTAAAGCGGCATGCAGGCGGCGCGCAGCCAATCCTTCACTGGTCCGTCCAGCTTGTCTGCCAGCAGGTCGTAGACTTTCGCGTGATAGGCATCGACCCATTCCCGCTCTTCCTTGGTCAAATGGGCCAGGTCGATCAGGTCCCGCGCCAGTGGCGCAAAGGTCAGGCACTCAAAACCGTACATGTCGATCTCGCCGCCCTCGATCTGGGCGGGCGCGGTGACATATTGCAGATTCTCGATGCGGATACCGTACTGACCTTCACGATAATAGCCCGGCTCGTTCGAGACAATCATGCCGGTTTCCAGCGGGATCGGGCTCCAGCCTTTTGCAATACGTTGCGGGCCTTCGTGAACGCCGAGATAAACGCCAACGCCGTGGCCGGTGCCGTGTTGGTAATCGAGCCCGGCCTGCCAGAGCGCGTGGCGCGCGAGCACGTCCAGATGGGTGCCGGTTGTGCCTTTCGGAAAGCGCACGACGGCCAGCGCGATATGCCCTTTCAGGACCTGGGTGTAGTGACGGCGCATGTCCGCACTCGGATCACCAATTGGCACAGTGCGCGTTACATCTGTCGTGCCATCCAGATACTGACCGCCACTGTCGACCAGATAGAGGCTGCCCCGCTCCAGCTTGCGATTGGACGCAGTCGAAACGCGGTAATGCGGCAGCGCGCCGTTCGGCCCTGCCCCGGAAATGGTCGGGAAGGACAGATCGTTCAGGCCGCCCAGGTTTTCGCGGAACTCTTCCAGCTTGATGGCTGCATCAATCTCGGTGACCTCGCCGCTCTGCGCATCCGTATCCAGCCAGTGCAGGAACCGGGTCAGCGCAACACCATCGCGGATATGCGCCGCGGCAGAGCCCGCAAGCTCGGCTTCATTCTTGCGTGCCTTGGGCAGCGAGACAGGGTCGCGGTCTCGTACAATTGTAGCGCCTGCCTGTTCGAGCTGATCAAAGAACCAGGCCGAGGCAACGTCCGGGTCGACACTGACGGTCTTGCCCTTGAGATCCGCCAGACCTTTTTCGAGATCCGCCAACGGACGAAGCGTAACACTGTTGCCAAGATGTTGGCGCAGCTCATCCGAGACTTTCACCTCGTCGAGGAACAGATCGGCCGAGCCGTCTGCGAACAGGATCGCCCGGCCGAGCGGCAGCGGCGTGCAGCTGACATCTCCGCCGCGAATATTGAACGCCCAGGCAATCGACGCCGGGGACGTAATCACCGCCGCATCCAGCTTTTCCGCTTTCAGGGCATCGCCGATTTCGACGCGCTTTTCGTCATGGGCCTTTCCGGCGAACTTCACATCATGCGGGACAACGGGTGCCATTGGCTGGTCCGGACGGTCGGCCCAGGCCACATCGATGGGGTTGTCGGTGACGCCAACAAGTTCCGCGCCAGCAGCCTTGGCCGCCTTTGCCATCTGGGCCACATCATTCGGGCTCATCAGTTTCGGGTCATAGCCGATCCGCTTTCCGGACATGTCCTGTGACTTCAGCCAGCCGAACGGGCCAGGCTCGGGAACCGATTGCACTTCCCACAGATCGGGATCGGTCTGGTCGACGACCTGAAGCGTGTAGCGGCCATCCGCAAAGATGACGGCACGATCCGTGAAGACGAACGCGGACCCGAACGAGCCGGTAAATCCGCTGACCCAGGCCAGGCGCTCATTCGCGTCCGGCAGGTACTCATTCTGGTATTCGTCGTCATGCGGAACATAAAGGCCGTCAAGCTTCTGAGCGGCAAGCTGTTCGCGAACGAGGGGCAAATGGGCTCGACCGTCCTGCGGTCCACCCTTGATATCAAATGTCTGTCTCATGCCCTCTATGTAGGCCGAAAGCCGCGATTTGACCACCGAAACCCGCATCACAGTTATGCGAATTCGCATGCATTTTTCGGCATTTCCATGCTTTTAAGTTTACCTTTTTCCGCTACATAGCCGCCACGATAAAAATTGTGCACCGCACAATACAGAAAAAGGGATCTCGAAATGAGACGTCAAAACACAATCGCTTCGCCAATCATGACCAACATGGCCGGTGAAGATCGCCCGCTGATGGTCAATGAAGTGGCCGAGTCCGCTTTTGCGCACTCGCTGAAGTCGGCCGAAAGCCAGCGCCCGCAAATCCTTGCGCGCCGTTCGGCCCGCTGGGCTCGCCGCGCCGCATACTGATCCGGTCAGCGTTTCCGGGCGTCGCGGCGGCACCGCTCGGAACAATACTTTACTTCTTCCCAGACCCGCGCCCATTTCTTCCGCCAGAAGAATGGGCGGTTGCAGACAGCGCAGGTTTTCTCGGGCAGGTCAGCCTTGCTGACACGCTTTGGTTTGCTGCCGGGTCTGGACATTTCTGAAGCGCCTCCACCGCGCTTCATCTAGGCCGGGCAGACGCTGCGGCAATCGCCTCAGTCAGGCTTGCGGAACACCAGCGTTGACCAGCCATCCTCGCGAATACGCTTCTGGAAATCCAGGCCTCGGGACGCAAACGCGTTGCGAACGGGCGGCGCCTGATGGTGAAGCAGACCTGACAGGATGATCGTGCCCCCCGGCGCCGTCAGCGCAGCGATGTCCGGCGCAAGCCCGATCAGCGGCCGCATAAGAATGTTTGCGAAAACCGTATCATAAGGCCCGCCCTGACGGATGCGAGGCGTATTCGCGCCGGTCACATGCATGGCTGTGAACCCGTTGACGTGGTTCTTCCGGGCATTCTCATTCGCCACGCGCACACTGTCGAGATCGATGTCGGTGCCTATGGCCGACGTCGCGCCAGCCTTCAGAGCCGCAATCGCCAGCACGCCTGATCCGGTTCCGAGGTCCAGCACCTTGCCGACTTTCCGGCTGCGGCGAACTTCGTCGAGCGCCAGCAGGCAGCCCAGCGTCGTGCCATGATGGCCGGTGCCAAAGGCCGGCCCGGCTTCGATCAGGACAGCGATCTTGCCCGGAGACTGTCGCGCCAAGGCGTGACTTCCCGCCACGATGAACGGCCCGGCCTTCACTGGCGGCAGGCCTTCAAGCGACAGCGTAACCCAATCCTGTTCGATCACCTGTTCGATCCGCGCGGTCAGTTCCGGCGCAGATTCTTCGATGATCACGACACAGGCTTCAGCCTCTTCCTCGGTCTCGGCAAAGGCGTCGAGCCGCCAGCTGCCGCGTCCATCTTCCTTGGCGTCGACCGCGCCTGCTGGCGAAGGATCTGCCCAAGCCAGCGCATCCCACGCCGTTTCGACTGGCGCCCGCGCGCCCTTTGCAGTTATCTGATACATGCGCGGCGATTAGCAGGCGGACGGTTTCTTGGGAAGGAGACAAAGACGTGAGAGCATTCCTTATGGCAGCGGCGGCAGCACTGATGGTGACGACAGCCTGCGAATCCATCCCCGTTTCCAGCCCACAGGGCACCGCGTCCCCTGCCCCGCAAACGAGTCACGATGCGCCCTGGCGAGAAGTGGAAGCGGAAAATCTGGTAATCCTGAAGACTCTCACAGGAGAGGCAGTAATTGAACTGGCTGCAAACGCCGCCCCGGCCCATGCAGCGCAGTTCCGTGAAGCGGTTCGCGCGAACCTGTACAATGATGAATTCTTCTACCGCGTGATTGACGGCCATGTGGCGCAGGCAGGCCTTGAATTTGAGCACCGTCTGGGCGGATGGGCCGAACTCTCCCTCGAAGCCGAGCGGCCGATCGAAATTGACGGCTTTGTCCCGCTCGGAAACCCTGACCTGTTTGCTGAGGCGACAGGTCATCGTGACGGCTTTGCCGTGGGCAGAGAGGGCGGGCAGGAATGGCTGCTGCATTGCCCCGGTGCGCTGGGGATGGCGCGAGACACGGCGCCAGATTCCGGCGCAACGGAACTCTACATCGCGATTGGCCAGCGCCGGTATCTGGACCGGAACTACACACTGTTCGGCCGGGTGATCGCCGGGATGGACCACATCAACCGACTCGACCGCGTCGATCCCACCCCTGAAGACGCCTTGGCCGCCTTCCTCGATCCGGAAACATCCGAGGAAGCCCTTGCAAGGCGGGCTGAGCGTCTCGCCGCAAACCGCATCCTTTCTGTCGGCGTGGCAGCAGATATGCCCGCAGATATCCGCCCCCGCTGGGAAGTCATGGCGACACACAGTGCAGAGTGGGAAATCCTGAAAGATTCGAAACGAGACTATGGTGCAGTCGACGCCTTTGTCGTGACGCCGCCCAAGCGGCTCGACATATGCACGCTGCCCGTTCCAGCGCGCCAGATCAGCGACTAGGCTGAACCCATGTCGATTCCTCCCTCCGTCACCGCCGACAATCTACACGCCATCAGCACAGTCCGACACGGCTTCTTCGGCCGCAAAGGCGGCGTGTCGAGCGGGCTGTATGACAGCCTGAATGTCGGCGAAGGTTCTGGCGATTCACCAGACGCCGTAGCGACGAACCGGGAGCGTGTCCGGGCCGCACTGTCCGCCCGCGCCCTTCTTTCCTGCTATCAGATCCACTCTTCCGATGCCGTCCACGTAACCGCCCCCTGGACTGTGCGGCCCGAAGCCGACGCGATGGTCACGACCGAGCCGGGACTCGCGCTATGCATACTGACCGCCGACTGCACGCCCGTCCTGTTTGCTGACCCGGACGCCGGCGTGATTGGCGCGGCACACGCCGGCTGGAAAGGCGCCATTGGCGGTGTCCTCGATTCAACGGTTTCTGCGATGACGCAGCTGGGCGCATCTCCAGGCCGCATCCGAGCAGCCATCGGCCCGACCATCCAACAGGCCAGTTATGAAGTCGGCCCGGAATTTCGGGACACGTTTCTGGTGGCGTCTCCGGAAAGCGAAGCCTTGTTTATTCCGGGCAAGGCAGACCGATTCCAGTTTGACCTGCCCGGCTATTGTCGCCAGCGTCTGGACCGGTTGGGCGTTCACTTAGTCCATGATTCTGGACTCGATACGTGTGCACTGGAGAAGGATTATTTCTCCAATCGCAGGCGCAATCATCGCGGCGAACCGGACTATGGCCGAAATGCCTCAGTGATCATGCTTCATCTGTAATTTTCTGCAAAACCGCACAGAGTCCGGTTGCGACTCGCTGCCCTATGTTACAAAAGCGACACCAACGGGCTTCACGGGCGATACATCATGAAACTGCTTTCCTGCAATGCGAACCGGCCATTGGCAGAAGCCATCGCCGACTATCTCGACACGCGCCTGACGCGCTCTGAAGTCAAGACGTTCTCGGACCAGGAAATATTCGTCAGGATCGATGAGAATGTTCGCGGCGAGGATGTGTTTGTCATCCAGTCGACGTCCTACCCCGCCAATGACAATCTGATGCAGCTGCTGATCTGCATGGACGCGCTGAAGCGCGCATCGGCCCGCCGTATCACGGCCGTCATCCCCTATTTCGGCTATGCCCGTCAGGACCGCAAAACTGACGGACGCACGCCGATCTCCGCAAAGCTGGTAGCAAATCTGATCTGCAGCGCAGGGGCTGACCGCGTTCTGACGGTGGACCTGCATGCCGGGCAGATCCAGGGCTTCTTCGACATCCCGACCGACAACCTGTTCGGCAGCCCGGTCATGGTGGATGACATCAAGGAGCGCTACGGCAGCAAGGATCTGATTGTCGTATCTCCCGACGTTGGCGGCGTGGTTCGTGCCCGGTCCCTGGCAAAGCGGCTTGAGGCTGACCTCGCCATTGTCGACAAACGTCGCCCGGAGGCTGGCAAGTCGGAAGTGATGAACATCATTGGCGACGTTTCCGGCAAGCGCTGCATCATGCTCGACGACATGTGTGATTCCGGCGGCACGCTGGCGAACGCAGCCGCGGCACTGAAAGAGCATGGCGCGAAATCTGTCGCGGCCTATGTCACTCACGGTGTACTGTCGAACAATGCGGTTCAGCGGATCGAGAAATCTGTGCTGGACGAATTGGTGATGACCGACTCGATCCAGCCATCGGAAGATGCGATCAAGTCGAAATCCATCCGCATCCTGCCAATTTCCCCTCTGCTGGGTGAGGCTATCCGCCGGATCGCAAATGAAGAGAGCGTCTCGAAACTGTTCGATCGCTAGTCGGCGTCTTCCTGCACTTCAGGGGCCAATCGGTTCACAAGATACCTCACGGCGCCAAGGATCAGCAGAATGCTGGTGACCAAGAGCCCGGCCAGGATCGCCATCAATGTCGCGATGGCATAGTAAGACATCACGAACCAGTCCTTTGGAATGTCTTCAAATTCCCCGATGGGGATGGATGAAAAGGTCAGCAATGCGACCGCGCTACACAAGCTGATCGTCGCAAACCAGGCAATCATTCGAACGCGCTTGAACAGCCAGATACCAATGTCGGCGCTGCTATTGTGCATCATGCCAAGCATGGTGAGCATGAGGGCCAGAATCGTCGCGGATGCACTGGCAATGGCGGAGCCAAAATAGAGCGACGAATCGGAAAGGCTGTCGACCAGTTTCATCGCTTCTGAGCGAGAGTAGATCTGCCCTACGAACAGACGATGTACTCCGAACAGGAAAAAAGTCAGCACACCACCTATGATCGGTTTGCTCTTTCCGATGGGTTTTGGAGCAGACATGGCTGGAACATCCTCACACGCGACGCGAAAAGTCTCTTCTCGAAACCAGACGCGCCGCGCGCCAGGAAAGTTCCACCAATTTATCCGATGCAGAATTCCAGCGGATAGGTCACGCCTTTCACTTCAACCGCCTTGCCGGCCTCATTCTTCACGGGCTCAAACACGGCGCCGTTCAGTTTGACGGCTTCGGTGTTGAATGCCGGATCTGAGCATTCGGCGATCTTGTTCTTTGGCAGACCGTCGACTCCGAGATCGAACATGACGAGACATGTACCACTCAGATGCTGCTTGGCGGCATCGACAGGATAGGACGGCGCGGGATGCTTGACCGTGGTCGGCACCCATCCGGCGTCCAGATTCAACCAGGCCGACTTGTTCGCAAGCTTGGCGGCTTCTGCACGCTCGCGCCATTCGGGAGACATATCGCGCTGAGTAAACCAGACCTTGTCTGCCTCACACCCCTCCGGCGCTTCTAGTGCCGCAGCAGGCTGTGGCGCGGCGGGTGCCTTTGGAGCTTTGGGCGCAGCCGCCGGTGCCGGCAGCCTTGCACCAGAATTTGCCGTTATGAAAAGACTTTTCGCCGGTTCCAGCCCTTCTTCCGCCATCGGATCAACAACCGAGCCATCGCGCCAGACTTCCAGATGCAGGTGCGGGCCGGTTGCCTGACCGGATTGGCCCAAGGTTCCGATAATCGTTCCGCCTGATACGGTTTGACCAACGGCAACCTTGATGTCCTGCAACTGACCAAAGCGAAGGATCGTGTTGCCAGCGGTGATCTCGACCAGATTGCCATACCCCTTGGTCATCTCGGCGCGCGTGACAATTGCGGACGTCGGCGCATAGATTGGCTTGCCTGCCTCTTCGGCCAGATCAATCCCACGATGCAGTTTCTCTTCGCCTGTGATCGGATGTGTGCGCATCCCAAAAGCGCTGGTCAGCTTGGCCTTTTCGAGAATGGGGTGCGTGTAATTGACAGTGGCTGCGGGCAGCGCGGCTGCGCCACGGATGAGGGAGCCCTGCGCCAATGCGAGTGGCGCAGCCAGTGCGAGCGCTGCCGCAACCGCCAGTCCGAGGCGTTTCGGCCGATGATCCGTCTCCGCCAATAATTGTGTCAGGCGCATTTTCAGAGTTCCTTCCTTTTTGAGAATGAATGCTGCAACGGGCAGGGTCATGGGAGGCCGGGCATGGCGGGCGACTTGAGTGAGTGCTCGGGCATAGGCGATACGGTCCCCGGTAAGGTCGGCAGTCTCCTCGTCCACGATGGCTTCGCGCCAGTAATCAAGCCGCTCGCGCATGGCCCAGGCAAAAGGTGAGAACCAGAAGATGTCTGCCACGACCCGGTCGAAGGGGCGGGTCAGCAAATCACCTCGCCTCAGATGCACCATTTCATGCACGATGATCTGCGGCGTGTGGCTTTTCGAAATCAGGGCAGCCGGAATGTAGATCACGGGGCGGAGTATTCCCGCAAGGAACGGGGCGCCGTGGGGTATGACGCGCACGTCTGGAGCCTGGCTCAATCCAACCGCCTCGGCCCAATGACCCACGGGGCGTAACACTGCGCGCGCACGTTGCTTCAAGCGCTGAAGCCGGAACTGGCCGACGGCCCAACAAACTCCCCGAGCGCACCAACCTGCCACCAGCCCCCAAACGACAAGCGTCGAAACGTGCGGCATACGGAATGCTGGGCGTGTCACATCCTGAAATTCAGCGGCTGGCAGGATGGTCAGCGCCTCAACCATCGGCAAATCCGGCAGGGCGTGAACCGCGACCTGACCAACCCCCGGCATGAAGGCAGACGCGACAAACGGCGCGAACATCAGCGCAGCTGCACCACGCCAGATAGCCTGCGCAGCTTTGGGCGACGGGTTAAGTGATGATAGCGCCGACGCAAGCACCCACAATGCGGCGCTCCAGACAAAGGTCAGGCAAACAAGTCCGAGCACGCTCATGCCTTGTCCTCCTGTTCGCCCTCAGCTGCATTGATGATGGCGTCAAGCTCGTCCAGTTCCGCGTCAGAGAGATGAGGACTTTCAGCAAAAAGCGCCGCTGGCAGTGGGCCGTCCATATCCAGAACCTGTCGCGCAAGATGGCGAACAAGCCCGCCCAGAGTCGCCGTGCGGTCAATAGCGGCAGTGAACACGGTTATTCCGTGAACATCCTGCCGTGTGACCCAGCCTTTCTCTTCCATACGGGCAATCACGGTCCGGGTGGTTGACGGCTTCCACCCCTGCCCCGGCCCAACGGCATCATGCACTTCGCGTGCACTCTGCCGGCCATGCGCCCAGAGGTGTTTCAGGACATTGAGTTCAGAAGGATTTGGCTGTGACATGGGCACCTCGCTAACACTGACACGAGAACGCTACATTTGTAGCGAGTCCGCGTCAAGTGGAACGTATGCGCCATCCCTTGCAACAGTATTGCAGCGCTTCGTAACTCAATTGTCGGAAAATATCGCGCCTACTCGACCGTCCAGCCGCGCGGCGTACGCCGGGCATCAAGTGTCATGGGCTGTTCATCTGGGCGCTGGGGCGCCGTGCGGCGTACACCCCTACGACCAGCAAACCGCATGACCAAAGCCGCCGCCGCAAGCAGAACGCCCGCAATTGCGGTCATCAGCGCCAGCATTCCGGCGAACAAGACGAGCAATAACCCAATGCACAATTGCGCCGCCAGGCTGATTGCACCTGATACGGCACCTGCAAGCTGAAAACGGGCGGAACTGGAAGCGGTGTGGGTCATCATTCTCTCGTCTGAACAACAAACATGGCGTCAGCGTTGCGTTCCGTCAATGGAATGCAATGCCGATACCATGTGAAATCACGCAATTGCCTCAATCGGGCCGGATGAGCAGGCCGCGTTCCGTGCGGATCTGGGCATAGGCCGCCGTGATCGACGCAGCCTTGGCGTGGGCTGCATCTTCGAATTCCCGTGGCGCGCCCATCTGCACAACGCGGTCAGGGTGATTGTCCGCCATCAATTGACGATATGCTGCGCGAATGGCGGAAAAGTCTGCATCATGCGCGACGCCAAGAATGTGATAGGGATCGTCCCCGTCTGGCCCCAGATGACTGGCCTTGATGCGGCGGAATGTTTGCTCAGTGAACCCAAACGCCTCGGAAACCGTGCGCAAATAATCGAGTTCATCGGCCGTAACAACGCCGTCTGCCCCGGCAATCTGAAACAGACCGTCCAGCACGCCTTCCAACAGGCAAGGACGGTCGTGATAACGACGGCCAATCTTGCGGGCATACCCTTCATAGCCGCGAACCGTCTGGCGGGCGATGTTGAATACGCGACGCACGCTGTCGGCATCTTCCGGCGCAGCGCGGAACACCCGCGAAAACGTCATGATCTCTTCGTCAGACACATTGCCATCCGCGACGGCCAGCTTGGCGCCAAGGCCAACAACCGCCGCTGTGAAGCCGACATCGTTCGGATCTGGCGCGCAGGCGAAATCGCCCCCATCGGCGGAATCGCCGTCGGAGTGATCCGGGTCGAACAGGCGACGTCCGCCTTCAAGCAGTCTGGTCCACAAAGACATTTCCCGCAAATCTATACCCCATTTTTCCAGATTTGGGAGAGCGGCATGCTGACAGTTACGTGAAGTACTGCTCACAATTTCAATCATGAATAATTTTTTAGATTCTGATCCCGCACGCAGGTGGCTCGTACAGAGGGGCGCAGGTGGATATGGTTCCACCCGCCAATTCATATGTTGGACCCCCAGTTATGAAACACCTCATCGCGCTTTCCGCCGCCCTTGCCCTGACCGCAGCTCCTGCATTTGCCGAAACCTGCCAATATACGAAGCAAAAGACTGCCCATCAGGTTGAAGCCGAATTGGTCAAAGGCGAATGGACCAAGATGGACATTGTCGACACCGCAGCAGAAGCTGGACAGTTCGAGACGCTTCTGGCGGCCGCCACCGCTGCCGGCCTGGTTGACGCCCTGAAAGGTGATGGCCCGCTAACCGTTTTTGCGCCAACCGACGAGGCCTTCGCTGCACTGCCTGACGGCACGGTCGAAACTCTGCTGCTGCCGGAAAACAAGGACCAACTCGCCGGGATCCTGAAGCTGCACGTTATCGCCGGCAGCAAAGTAACGTCAGATCAGCTCGCCGGACAGACACTCACCGTCGACACGCTGAATGGTGAAGTCGCGATTGACGGCACAAATGGTGTGATGGTGAACGACGCGACCGTCGTGAAAGCAGATGTCATGGCGTCTAATGGTGTGATCCACGTCATCGACAAAGTACTGCTGCCGAGCAGCTAGGTCTGTACTGAAGCGCTAGAAATCTGGCCCGCCTGAAACTCTTCTGGCGGGCCTTTTACTACGGTCGACTACTTCCTTTGAGACTCGACGACTGCCCGCAACGCGGCAATCTCTGACCGCATATCCTGGATCGCGCTCAATACGGCAACACGCCCCTTCTCCGCCGTCATCAGCTCGCCTTCCAGCTCCTCCTCGATCTCGTCGAGTCCCTCTTCAATGATGGCCTGCTGCTCTGCTGCCAGCGAGTCCACGATGAGCGCGATGAAGAGGTTCAGGATGGCGAAGCTGGCAATGAAGATGAAGATCAGGAAGAAAAGCCAGGCGTATGGATTGCCATCGTCAATAACTTTCTGAACCACTTCGAAACGCCAACCATCCATCGTCATGACCTGGAACAGCGAATAGGCAGAGCGCGGCAAATCTCCGAACAGCTCCGTGACTTCCTCATTGTCCGTATTGCCGAACATGTTGGTAGCCATGACTGCGGCGACATACGTGATCAGTGCAAGCACGGCGAAAATCGCGCCCATACCCGGAAGCGCCTTCATCAGCGCTTCCGTAATCCGGCGCATCATTGGGACAATGTGCAGGAGACGCAACACGCGCAGCACACGGAGTGCCCGCAGCACACCAAATGCGGCACTGCCTGGCACCAGCGATACGCCGATCACGATGAAATCGAACCAGTTCCAACCACGCTTGAAGAACTGCATCCGATAGACGATCAGCTTCAACAGGATTTCGACCGCAAATATGTATGTGATGGACTGGTCGATGACATCCAGCGACCGTACCAGACCGGACGGCAGGCTCGCGCGATAGGTAAGGATACCCAGGATCACAGCATTGATGATAATCAATGCGATGATCGAATGTCGGAACCACGGCTTCTCAACCATGGCTTCCAGAGCAGAATTATGCGTGTCGAAATCGAGCGTTGCGCGTTTCATGGTCTGTGCCGTTCCCCTCCGGTCGATAGGCCACAAGGCGTTCTGCCCGCAACTGCCCGGCATGCCAAGTCATCGGATGTGGATCGCGCCTAGTCGGCTGACGTTGTCGTGTCCGACACGATGACCCATTCATCAGCGATCTTGCGCATGACCAGCGTGTAGAGACCGGACGGGTTGTCGCCATCTACCTCCAGCATCCAGCGGCCATGCGCGATGGCCGCATCAGGGGAAAGCAGTTCGATCTCATAGTCCGAGGTGATCAATTGGCCCATCTTTTCGGGCGTGTCATACCGCTTTTCGTATCGCTCCAGCGTCGCATCCCATCCCCGCGCGACGTTGCCACCTGAAGCGAAGCGCAAGTTCGGCGACTGCCAATAGCCCGCCATGAATGCCCGGATATCCCCGCGATTCCAGGCCTCGTCCTGCGCCTGCAGCACGGCAGTTATTGCGGCGGCCTCCTGCGCTTCAGCTGCGCCGCTCAGATGAGACGATGGCTCAGAATACGTAGCGCACCCTGTAGCAAGGATCGGCAAAATGACCGCGAAAACAGCTGACCGCATCACAAATCTCCTGGTTCGGATCCGCCTCAAAAAAGCGGGGCAATGTCCTACCGTTTCAGATAGGCCTGACGGGCCCATTCTAGGGCACTCAGCGCAACCGCAACACCCCCTAGCCAGAAGGTGATGATGAACACGTCATAAAAGCCGTTCTGCTCGATCATTTCGCCAAGCCATGGCCGCCCGAGCGTGCCGATCAGCATCGTCAGGGACGCCAGCAGGGCATATTGAACCGCAGCGAAACGCGGGTTCACCACGGACGTTAGGTATGCCGTCATCGCCACAAGCGCGAACCCGCCCGCGATGTTTTCAGCAAAGATCGTCACCATCAGGCGCGCCATGCGCTGGCCTTGGTCTGACGCGATCATCACCTCCTCCGGCTGCAATTTCGCGGCCCATTCGGCAAAAGCAATCAGCGGCGCATCGAGATGCGTGAACGCGAGGAAGCCATCAACCGCCGCCGCGCCAGCGGCAAGGTCTGCGTACAGCAGATTGGTAACCGCCGCGACGATGCCGCCAACGAAAAAGACAGGCATCCGCCCCAGCACAGCGATCAATGTCGCGCCAATCAGCGACCCGAGAATTGTGGCGACGACCCCGAAAAATTTCGAGGCAATCGCAACATCGTCCAGCGTGTGGCCGAGGGCATCGAGATCAGTGCGCAGATAGAAGGGATAGGCGAACGATCCCCAGACAGCATCCGTGAACCGGTAGGTCAGCGCAAGAGCCAGCACGAGAATTGTCCACCAGCCGAGCCGGGAAATCAGTTCCATCAACGGATCAAAGATCGCCCGAAACAGGGTGGAGAGCAGCTTGTCACCACGTGTCTGCCCCGCAACAAATAGCGGCGCTTCGGTTGCGACGGCCTTCTGCGTGAACACAAGCAGCGCCGCCACAACGGCCGGTAGCACAACCGTCAGCAAGACAATGATAGGCCCCTGCTCTGACACGAAAACACGTGATGAAATATCAGCGCCAAGCGCCAGCTTTCTCACCACAAAGATACCGATCAAGGTGAAGCCGACCACCCAACTGAGCGATACGACGACGACGGCAGGCAGCGTCACTCTCCTTCGCAGTGACGGCAGGAAGCTCATCCGGCTCGTATCTGGCTTTGAAGAAGATTCCGGCTCCGGCGCAAGCAGACTGCCCAGGACAGTGAAGGCAATGAAGACCGCCATCATGACGTAGGAAACGGTCCATCCAACGCGCGCAGCGACCAACAGGGCGAGGAAACCGGATATGAATCCGCCTGATTTGTAACCGAACTGATACAGCGCCGACATCAGATCCTTGTCTTCTTCGGATCGCGCCACCTCGATCCGCCACGCATCGAGGATCAAATCGTGCGTCGGCCCAATTATGGTGATCACGAAACAGATCAGCGCGACGAGGCCTATGTTCTCGGGCGGATTGCTGAAGGCCAGAACGATCAGGAGCAGCGCTATCACCGACTGGCACAGGACCAGCCAGGATCGCCGCCCCCCAATACGCAAGAAAGGTACATTCCGGGCACGGCCAAACATGGGGGCCCACAAATACTTGAACGAATAGCCGAGCGAGACCAGCGCCAGAACGCCGATTGTGTCCGTATCGATTCCTTCCTGCGTCAGCCAGGCGGAGAGAACCCCGACAACCGCGCCATAGGGAATACTTGCCGCGAATGAGAGGATCAGCATCGCCGCCATACGGCGATCCTTCAACGCCTTGAAGGCGCGAACAGCGCGTGAGGGCTCTTTCACCGCGGGCGGCGTTGGCGCCGATGTATCGCTCATGCGGCGCCTTCGCGCCGGGCGGCGCCGATCGTCCAGTTGATGGCAAGTGTCCGCAAGGCTTCAGCATCCAATGGCTTGGCAGCAACCCCGTCTGCGCCGACCGCCTTGGCTTCGCGTTCAATATTCGGGTTCATTTCGGCGGACACTGCAATGATGGGCATGCGACCGCCGTGCTCGCGGATACGCCGCATGGCTTCAAAGCCATCCATAACAGGCATGCGCAAATCCATCAGGACGAGGTCAGGGGTCATCTGGGCGACAGTCTCCACGGCTTCGCTTCCGGTGGAGGCCACAGTGACGCTAAAACCGGCCGATTCCAAGGCACGACGTGCGATCAAGGCGTTTACCGGATTGTCATCTGCAATCAGAACATGACCTGCGCCGGTTTTCTGTTCCGGCTCGTCCGGCGCCAGCTCTCCCGACCTCACGACAAAGACGCGCTCCGCAATTGATGACGCGCGAAGCGGGCGAACCAGCCAACCGGCACATCCGAGACTACGGAAGCGATCAATTGCGCCGCGATCCTCCGGTCGCAAAACGACCAGAGATGGCTTCTGACTCGCAAAACTGCGGACAAGCATTTCGCGCAAGTCTGCACCGATGAGCAATACATCGACATTGGCTGGGACATCGGGATTGGACGGATTGATCAAGACAGTTCGCACGGACGCCCCGTGCAGCGCGGCCGCGGCGGCGAGGGTCGAGGCAGCAGGCAACCCAACCAGTCCGACAGTCATTTCCAGTTTCGGAAGATCATGGGTTGGCGCCATGTCTGCTTTGGCAAGCGGCAGAAACACATCAAAAGACGTGCCCAGTCCTGGCGCGCCCGAAATCTCGACCTTGCCTCCAAGCAAATCTGTCAATCGTTTGACAATGGCGAGCCCCAGGCCGACGCCGCCATCATTGAACGCATCGCGCGTGGTGGACTGCGTGAACGCGCTGAACAAGTTCTTGCGATCTGCTTCGGCAATGCCCGGGCCGGTATCAATGATCCGGAATTTCAACCCCTCTTCAAGGGCGATCACATCCAGCAGAACCGCCCCTTGCTGGGTGAATTTCAGAGCATTCCCCACCAGATTGAACAGGATCTGCCGTATACGACCGGCATCCCCGGAATATGTCGGCATCGGCAGAGGATTCGCCCTGACAGCAAGATCAAGTCCGGCGGCGTGGGCGCGAGGACTGAGCAGCTCAATCACTTCGCGGCCAAGGCGGACGGGGCAGAAATTTTCGACTTCCAGATCAACCGCTGACGCATCCAGACGGGCATAATCAAGCACATTGTTGAGAAGATCGAGAAGCCGCGCGCCGCTCATACGGATAGCTTCAGCATACTCTCTTTGGGCTGGCGCAAGCTCCGTTTCCAGGAGCAAGGATACAGTTCCGAGAATGCCGTTCAGCGGCGTGCGTATCTCGTGGCTGGCCGTAGCGAGGAATGTGTCTTCCGGCTTACCGACCTGTTCGGGGGATTTTGATGCGTCCGTCATGCCCCTCCCCATAAGGCAAAGCCTTTAGCATTCGTTTAACCGACGAGCCCGTCCTGCGCCGGAATTGTTGATGCTTCCGGCCCTCCAGCCGGGCGATGCCGATAGGATAACGCCTCCGCGATGTGGATACGGCGGACGCCTTCTGATCCTTCCAGATCAGCAATCGTGCGCGCCACCTTGAGGACGCGGCTATAGCCCCGTGCCGTCAATTGAAGCCTGGCGGCTGCATCTGACAACAAGGCCGCACCCGCCTCATCGGGGGCAGCCGATTTCTCCAACTCCGGCAGCGGCGTGTCAGCGTTTACAGGTCGGCACGTATCGCTTGCCATATGCGCCAATCGCTCGGTCTGAATATCGCGCGCCCGGGCAACGCGCTCCCTCACTTCCGCAGAGCCTTCTGCGGGCGGCGGCAAAGCCAAGTCCACCGCTGTCACGGGTGGCGTGTCGTAGTAAAGGTCAATCCGGTCAAGAAACGGGCCGGACAATCGCGCCTGATATTGCTGTGCACAACGCGGGCCGCGCCTGCATGCGGCCGCGCCCGGTCCTCCCCCGCAACGACAGGGATTCATGGCGGCGATCAGTTGAAACCGGGCTGGATAGCGCACATGCCGGTTGGCACGCGACACGACGGCTTCGCCCGCCTCCAAAGGTTGACGGAGACTGTCGAGAACAGTGGCCGTGAATTCCGGCAACTCGTCCAGGAACAAGACGCCATGATGCGCCAATGACACTTCACCCGGCCGGGCCTTTATGCCGCCGCCGACCAGCGCCGCCATTGACGCAGAATGGTGTGGTGCCCGAAAGGGCCGACGACGCGACAGTCGCCCTCGTTCCAGCAATCCGGCTATGGATTGTATCTGGGAGACTTCCAGCAATTCCCGAGCAGACAGTGGAGGCAATATCCCCGGCAAGCGCTGCGCCAACATGGATTTACCTGAGCCCGGCGGCCCGCAGAACAGGAGATTATGCCCGCCGGCAGCGGCAATTTCGAGCGCGCGCTTGGCACCCTCCTGGCCTTTGACATCCCACAGGTCTGGCCCCGCAGGCGGTATGGCAAGCTCCCCCGGCTGAGGCGGGGAAATTACTGCGCGGCCCGTAAAGTGATTGATCAATGCGATGAGGCCAGTTGCCCCGACAACGCTGCCGCCCGCCCAAGCCGCCTCTGCGCCACAAATCTGTGGGCAGATTAGCTGGAGATCCATTGCCTCTGCTGCCATAGCCGCAGGCAACACACCTAATGTCTCCCCCAATGAGCCGTCGAGAGACAACTCGCCGATCGCTGCATAGGATTCGAGCTGATCTGGCGGGACCACGCCCATCATGGCGAGAATTGCCAACGCAATTGCCAGATCGTAATGGCTGCCTTCCTTGGGCAAGTCCGCAGGCGCAAGGTTCACAATCACACGCTTTGGTGGCAATGCGAGGCCAAGAGACGCGAAAGCAGCCCTGACACGTTCGCGGCTTTCGCCAACAGCCTTGTCCGGAAGTCCGACAATATGAAATGCGGGTTGCCCGCCCGTCATTTGCACCTGCACGTCGACGGGTTGCGCCTCAACACCTTCAAACGCAAATGTCGTGACCCTGCAAACCATGTCCAAACCCCTTCAACCTGGGTGAAATGGTTAACAGAACTCCGCGAACAAATAAAGAACGAAATTCCGAAAAGTTGAAACGCCTTTACATCAGGCGTCGTGCATCACAGCGCTGAGCGCTTCGTCCAGAACCTCAAGGCCCGCGCCCTTTCGCACCGCTTTTTCAGACAGGGTACGACGCCACTGACGCGCACCGGGGCGGCCATTGAACAGACCAAGCATGTGCCGCGTCATGCCATGCAGTCCCATACCTTCTGCCAGGCGTTCCGCCATGTAAGGCCGATATGCTTCGATTGCCTCGAAAGGCGATACCGCTGCCCCTTCGCCAAACAGGGCTGCGTCGATCTCTCCGAGCAAGGCGGGCGTCTGATAGGCCGCGCGCCCCAGCATAACACCATCGAACGTATCCAGATGCTCTAGGCAATCTTCAAGGGTCGTGATGCCGCCGTTCAGAACAATGGTCAGGTCGGGCCGGGCAGCCTTCAGCCGCGCGACAAGTCCGTAGTCGAGCGGCGGAATATCCCGGTTCTCTTTCGGGCTGAGCCCTTTCAGCCAGGCTTTGCGCGCATGCACCGTAAACACATCACACCCTGCGGCGCTTACGGTTTCAACGAAGCCAAACAGGGTTTCTTCCGCTGGCAGATCGTCAATCGCGATGCGACATTTCACTGTGACTGGAATGGACACGCGAGCCCGCATCGCGCTTACACAATCGGCGACTTCCTGCGGCCGAGCCATCAGGCATGCACCGAATGCCCCAGACTGAACCCGGTCTGATGGACATCCGCAGTTTATGTTCACCTCGTCATAGCCGAACTGTTCTGCAATCGCAGCGGCCTCGGCGAGCTTGACGGGTTCATTCCCCCCGAGCTGCAGGACGATCGGGTGCTCTGCCTCCGAGTAGCCAATCAAGCGCTCCCGATCACCATGAATTACCGCATCTGCGGTCACCATTTCTGACCAGAGCAGCGCACGCTTCGACAAGCACCGATGAAACATGCGGCAATGTCTGTCCGTCCAGTCCATCATCGGCGCGATGGAGAAAGTATAATTCAAAGGCATGGCGGAATTCACTTGAGGGCGGCGGATTGGAACGAGTGCGCCTTCTAGCGGAAATAAGTGGCTTGTGCATATTCTTCGCTGCACAATCGCGTCTTCTTACCGTTCCAAAAGTCACAGGCACAAGGCTTGCAGCTGGTTCTACATGGTTTCCATCAACCCATTCGCTTTCCATCTTGACGCTCATGTGCCGGATCACACGATTGTTCGGATCATGGATCATGCGGATGTTGACGTACACTCCAGCACGCTGAACACGGTGGATATCCAACGGCTTGCCATGCTCAAAGATGCGGGAAAGCGCCGCGATCTTGAACGCTCGCTGATCGCCGTAAAGCGGGAATTGGCGGATCTGACGGGAAAATCCGCCTCCCAAGTAGACGTGACGCACGATAGCAAGGGTGCCCCTGCCCTTTCATCCTCACCCGGCATGCACATTTCGATTTCAAGGACCGCTGGCTGGTCGGCCGTGGCAGTGTCGCGGCAAAATGCCTTGGGGATCGATATCGAGCATATGCGTCCCGTCGACTGGACGTCTATGCAGAACATGGTGTGTACGTCGGAGGAAACGGCATTTCTGTCCAGGCTAGGAGCTGATGCGCTCCCCGCCTTCTATCGTCTATGGACCGCAAAAGAAGCTGTGATGAAAGCCGTCGGCGAAGGATTTCGTATGGGCGCGCGCAGCCTGAGTCTTCCGAATGCGTTCCTGACAGGAGCAGAACCACACGCTCTCATTTCGACCGGACACGGAGTCTTCAGCGTAAGCTGCACTCATCATGATCATCTCATGGTCAGTTTGGCGACCGCCACAGACTAGACCCGGTCTTCCAGAGCAAGACTGAAGGGACCAACTTCATACACCCGAAGCCCATCACGCCACAGACTGCCACGAGCCGTAACCAGATATCCGTTTCCCCGCTCTTCAATCGAGGTGATTTCCATTACGGTTACGACCTCTTTCTTATCGGGCGTTACCTGACCTCTATAGCTCCATTTGAAGGGTGCGCCGGTGGCTATGGTTTCGAAATGCGGACTGCTCATCCCCTGATCCATTCCCTTGAGCAGGATGGCACGCGCAAGAAGCTGCGAGAGGGCATCGAGACCAAGTGAGCCTGGCTGAACTGGATCCTGATAAAAGTGCGCCTTGAAATACCAGGCATGAGGATCAACCACCTGTCGCCCTCTTATCAGACCAAGCCCCGCTTCGCCGCCCTCGGCATCAAAATAGTCAACGCGGTCAAGCATGCGAAGCTGGCCACTGGGCAGGCGTTTCTCGATCCTCTTCGTCTTCACATTCTGGCCTGGTAGTTCGAACGCGTCTCGGAAATGAGGTTTGTCTGACAGGCCCGCCTGCCGCGCCAGTGCGGCAGCCGGGAAGAAACCAAACTGGGTCGTCAACTCCAGTACAGGCTCACCGCTGGCCAAGCTTACCTTCACGGCAAATGTAACAATCGTCATTGGTCCGACACGGGAGAAAGCAGTCAGCTCACTGTCGACAACCAATGTGCCGTCTTCTGGTCTCAGTTCACGGTGAAGGACACCTTCGCCTTCCAGGTTTCGGAATTTGAGGTCCCCAGAGAGCGCGAAACCACAATGGCTGGCCAGCCAACCGCAAGGCTGCAGTGCTATCTCGGACAGAACGGCAAAAGGCATGGCACCATTGCGATTGTCGTGGAAGTACCAGGCATGTGGTGGAATGTCATATTCCGCACGAACCCGCGCGCCTTTTTCCGGAACTCCCGGACGCGTCGACACATCCAGAACGCGCGTCATCATATGATAGGGGTCCTGAGGCAGGCGCGGCACGATACCTTCCCGGTCGAACCGATCATACATGTCGCCGAAAGCTGCTGACGGCGCACCATTGGCGCAATCAAGCAAGGCTGCATGATCTCCACGACTCTCGCCCTGAGGGCCTGTCCGGATCGGTTGTTCAGCGACACGAGGCACCGGCCAATCCCTGCGCAAGCGCAGACCAAAGCGCGGGCAATGGAAGACCTTCTTGCCATCGGAGCTCGCCAATAAGGAGGCGTAGATTTCGGGGGCCTCGCCATCGACGATCTCATCGATGAACACTTCATAAGTCACGTCATGATCTGCATCCGGAATGACCTGTCCCCGGCACACGAACTTCGCCATATGCCCTGGCATTGGCTCAAAGACATAGCCATCCCGTTCGGTTAGCAGGCCCGCCGCCGCTGCGTAGAACTCCAGCGTCTGAACAGCCGCCTCTGCCATCAGGGTCCCCGGCATGCAGGGATCATTGTGGAAATGACCGTTGTAGAACCAGGCGTCCTTCGGCACATGCGCGCGAGCCTTGAGATACCCCCTGCCCCATGGGCCTCCATGTGGATCGAACATCTCCACATCATCGAACAAGGCAAGACGATCATCAGGCAAGCGATGCGGACGAGAGCGGGCTGCTGCCAGTTCGAACCCATCACCGAAGCAGGCCCATGCATCACCAGCCCGATAGGCTGCGATATCTTCGGCAGTGAAAGCGCGCTTGCGGCTGGCGCCCTCCGCCTTGAACTCTGCAGGCTGAGCGGTTGGTGGCGCGTCCTTTGTGGCATCCCACATGACGCCTTTTCCGGACGCAAGTTCGTCATCACTGAAGAAACCAGCCTGTCCATTGCGCACCGAGAAGACGCGACGATCACCCGCCAAACAATCGTATTGGAAGAAGAACATCCGCACGCCAGCCAATGTGGCGTGACCCGTTATCTCGATCTGGAAGCGTAGCGTTTCGCCAGGCTCCGGCAGGCCTCCGTCATGGAATGTGATTTCACACCCAAGCAGGCGGTAGACACGGTCATTCTGGTTCTTGAAGTCTGCCCCCATCCAGCCAATCAAGGTCAAATCCGCCTGGCCACTTTCAATCAGCGGCCCCGGCCTGATGCGACCGTCATGGATGAACCACTGGTCCCCAGTCAGATCCGTTTCGGTCCAGATGACACCGGTGCTCTCCACCCCTGCTTCAGCGTCGATTCCGGTAATCCGATCCACAAGCAGCAAAGGCGGCGCTGGCAGCCGAACTTGGCGGTCGTACGTATCCTGCTTCCTGAAGCTTTTACCAAAAAACTCCGACATTTTCTCGCGAGCAGATTTCTCAATCTCCGGATAATCCCAGTTTGGTCCCACCGGCGTACGCGGCAGCAAAGGCTCTGTACCCGCAATCACCTTGCGGGGCGGCGGTAATCGCCGGTCCGACGGAGGCGGCGCAAAGTGAACTGGCTCATCCATCGTCGCAGCGGGACTTGATGGAGGGTAGACAATATCAGAGAGCGCAGGTGCTGCGGGCATCCTGAAGGATGATGCAAGCGGGGGAACGATTGGCGGCGCGTAGGGGACCGGCCGAGTGAGTGGCCAAGCTTCGGGCCGCCTTGACGCATTGCGCCTCGCTGCGTCCAGTGCCTCCGCGACTGGCTTCATCTTGATGGCGCGCCCGTCTGCGAACAGGAATGCCGCCAACTCCGCAATCTGGGACAGGTCAGCAGATTCGATCCGGTCTGTGGCGACAGCCTTGAACTGCTTGCCTTCAAGAATGTTCGCCAGAGCCGATGTCAGTGTGTCTCGTGGGCCAAGCTCGACGAATGTTCGCACACCATCCTTCCATGCTCGCTCGACTGTGGGGGGAAAGTTTACCGTATCGACGGCCTGCCGGGTAAGCATGTCTGCTGCCAGTTCGCTTGTGGGCTCATAGGCTGCATTGATGGCGTTGGCATAGAGACGAACGTCTTTCCCTTTATGTAGCTTGCGCGTGTGCAGACGCCGCCAGGTTTCTGCGAATGGTTGCATCGCCTTGGCATGGACGATGAGGTGCTGATGCATCTTCGCGCCACTGCCGGGCCCCAATGCTGCGCAAACCTGTCGGCAGGCTTCGGCCGGGCCACCAATCATGCAGTCGGTCCGCGAATAAATGATCGTGATCTCGACACCGTCATGTTGTGTGACTTCTGCTTTTACGGCCTCAACCGGCGCCTGCACCCGCCAATTCGTCCAGTCCGCTGGAACGTTCGGTCCCCAGGCCTTTTTCGCAGTCTCGAAATCTCCTCCGATGTGACGCTCGTACATGGCCGCGTCAGAAATCTCGTCCAGCAGTGCGCCGGGATCTCGCCAGAATCCAAATGCGAACAGGGCATTGCTTTCGCCAAGCGACAGTCCGAGTGCGGCATCCGCTTTAACGCCGAGTATATCCTGCAGGAGGATCGCGTGTGCCTGGCTCAACAAGGTACCGGCGCACAATTGTTCAAATTCGCTCAGACTGGCGCGCGCCAACAATGGTGCAATCTCTTCAGCCTTGTCGAGTTTTGACAGGCGCTGACGCAATTCCGGAAATGCTGAAAGCAAGCCGCGCCCCATACGCGGATAGACGGCGGCCGATCCAGTAAACATGAAAGCCAGCTCACCTTCGGGCTTGCCCTCACCAAACTGAATGCCCTCCCCCTCGGGAATTTCATCCTGCTCCAACTGTTTTTGTACGGATTTCTGCCGCTCCCGAAGCGCGTCTTCTGTCGGCGCGAGAATTGCGATGCGGCATTTCCCTCTGCCCCCCGCCTTCCCCGATGCAATTCGACTCGCGAGCGTTGCCTTGTCCTTTCCGGCAGCCCAATACAAATATGGCGTCGGTCGCAAGGCATCCGGCACAGGCCTGGCGTCTGCAGGGCAGAAGGAGAGCGCGCCTGTACAATTCGCAGGCGTCGAGCGTGCTACAATTTCCAAGGCCTCTGGCGAACTTCGCAGATCGGGAATTGCCCCGCCAGCCGTCAGCAATTGGCCGCGCGCGGCCAATTGCGCGTTTAGCGCCAGATCGAACACGACAGATGCACACGGAGCGACTCCAAACACTTCGTCCAAGACGCTTTCAGTAGAGGTTTGTGTTCTGGTCCAGTCAACGAACTCTAACGATCCAAAATTGTGATCCTTGGCAGACGCTGCGTCATCCGCACGCTTGAGCACTAGCGCAGCAGCCTGGTCACCCGGCTGGACCGTGACTCCAAGTTCAGCCAAAACTGATGCTCTGACCGGCTCCGCCGCGAAGTCTGCCGCCGCAACAATCACCAAATCCAGCCGCCCGCTGCCGAGCGCCTCAAGGGCGAGATCAAGCGCGGCAAGGCCGGATGCCGCTTCCGCCGACACCGAGAACCCCATACCATGAAAATCGTGAGCGTAGGTAATGCGATTGGCCGTCATGTTCGCCATCGCCCCCAGCACTGTTGAGGCTTGTAATGGCGGCGCCACAGCGGCCTCGGCTTGCACCAGCGCATCAGAATCCGAGCGCAAGGCTGTGAGCGCAGACAGACGCTCTCTCAGCAACCAACGCGCAGAGTCCGACGCGCACCCGATTGCTGTGAAGATGCCGACGCGCTGAGGATCGACAGGTGTTACCGAGGACAGTGCCTCTTCAACGACATCCAATATCGCCAGCTGTTGCGGCTCGGCCTCAAGCAAATCCATTGGGGGTGTGCGAGCAGCTCTGGGGTCCGCGCCAATCTTCCGGCAAGGCCCGACGGGTTTCAACGGAGAATTCATGATCCTGCGCGTCACGGCGTCCGCACCGCGATCAGTTCCGGCCATGAGACCGGTGCCGCAAATCACCACTTGTGGACGTACGGATACGGGATCGATCGGCTCTCTTTGTTTCGCATTTGGATCATACTGATCCAGGATCAAATGGGCATTATTGCCCCCAAATCCGAAATTGCTGATCGCAGCTCGGCGGACACCGCCTTTCATTTTCCAAGGCGCGGCATTCTGGACGACGGTGAGTCCGCCCTCCTGAACTGGTCCGATCAAGTCCCCGGCGACCGGCGTTGGCGGCAAGCTCTCACGTTTGAAAGCTTCGGTCAGCTTCAGAAGACTGGCCAGCCCAGCCGCCGTGATCAGATGCCCGGTATTTGCCTTCAATGAACCAATGGCGAGAGTCTCATTGTCGGCGAACATTTCGGTGGATGCCTGCACTTCGACACCATCACCCGTCGGTGTCCCGGTCGCATGGCACTCCAGATAGGACACACTGGCCGGGTCCAGTCCAGCCATGTCATAGGCGCGCCGCATTGCTTCTCGCTGACCATCACCAGAAGGTGCCAGCAACCCTTTGCGTCGGCCATCATTGGACAGACCAATGCCGCGGATCACGCCATGAACCCGGTCTTTCTTGCGAACGTCAGATAAACGCTTCAAGACAACTGCCACCGCCCCCTCAGAGGGCACAAGCCCGTCCGCCCCCCTCACAAATGGACGGGATTGCCCGGTCGGACTGAGCGCTTTCAAAGCTTCGAACCCGATATGCAGGATAAGATTGTCCGCTGCGTTCACGCCCGCTACGAGCGCGCAGTCTATCGCTCCCGACTGCAACCTGCGGCAGGCGATCTCCAGCGCATAAAGCGAGGAGGCACAAGCCGCATCAAGGGAAAAGGCCGGACCTGACAATCCCAGAACATCGGCAATCAGGTGTGGCGGAAGGGACGCGTTCAACGTCGCTCGCGGATTGTCGGCCTTCTGCCCGGCCCAGAATTCGGCTGCATGTTCCGTGTGCGCCATAGACGGATAGGACAGGTTCGCGACGAACACGCCGCCCTTCCCCTTGCGAACTTTTGGTGTGCGCGCGTCAGACCATGCGTCCAGCGCAGCGCGCAAGGTCCACCCACAAACCGGATCAGCAAGTGCGGCTGTCTGCCAGGACTCGGAGGCGCTATCTGAACGGAGGGCAGCTTCGAACCCGTCAATGGTTCCCGACACATAAGCGCGGGAGAGCGCTTCCGACTCAGACAATCCCAGATGTTTGGCCGATACTGGCTCGTACACGATGCGCTTGTTGAACACGATATCGCCGAGCTCTGCCGGGCTCATTGCGCCTGGCAAAACACACCCCTGTCCGACGATTGCGATCGGTTCGAACTGGTCTGACCTACTCATCCTGCCCACTCATCCCCGATCAGAAGCTCAACTTCACTTCGTTCACCCTGTAGAATTTGATCAGCGAAGATACGTGCGCCATCTTCCAGGCCGATCAGGGAAATACCGCGCGAAGCAAAATGACCTGCGAGAGACGAGTCGACCATGCCGCCAGCCCAAGGCCCCCAGCAAAAGCTCTTCACAATGGCGTCAGGCAAATCGGCAGAGAGCTTTCTCGCCATCGCGCCCAACCAGGCATTCGCCATAGCGTAGTCACTCTGTCCGACATTTCCGAATACGGCCGATGCGGACGAGAAAAGGCCCACATGGCGGAGCTGTGATAGATCGATAGCCTCTAGCAACATGGCCAAGCCTTCAACCTTCGGCCCGAAAACATACGCGACATCTTCGCGGGATTTCTTGAGAGCCAGCCCATCCGACAGCACCCCTGCCCCGTGGACGAGCCCTGTAATGGAGCCATACTGTTGTGAGACTTTCGCAATGGCGGACTGGATACTCGCACGATCTGACATGTCGGTGCGTAAATACACTGCTTGCGCGCCGGACATCGAAATATCGTCCAGCGTCTCTCGAATCTCCTGACCCGCCAGCAGAGCTTTCGCCTGTCGATCGACGTCCGGAAGCGATGGCGTCTGACCGCTCGCGCGAGCGACCGAAATCAGCGCCCCGCGCAACTGTTTCATGTCGCTTGTAACGTCCATCCCTTCTGGCCACGAGACAATGTCTGAGCGGCCCGCGAGCACAAACACTGAGCCGGACTGTCTGCGAGCGAGCTCTTTCACACACGCCGCGGTTACGCCGCGCGCACCGCCTGGAACGAACCAGACATTTGACGCTTCGACGACGGCTCGGCTCAATCGAGGTGCTTGGTTAATTGCTTGAATGGCCGCTCCCTGCCGTGTCAAAACCGCGTCAGACAAATCGGTACCCAGAGCGGTCGTTACCAATTCGGCCCACCCAGTTACGCGTTCGCCAGCGGGCAAACTCCACGTCACCACATCATGGTTCGGCCATTCCTGACGCAAAGTTCGCGACAGTCCAGGCAGCCCACACAATTGATCAGCAGCCGCCTCAGAAGACGGCTCCAACATGATTATCCGAACACCGCGGTCATGAAACTGCCGACACAGATTCAAGGCCTGCCAATGCCGTTCCGTGACAGGAAGACCTGAATGCCCTTCCGTGAGGATGACAGTGCGAAAGTCATCAGATGCCTCGCCCAAAATCCCAGACTGCGCACCTTGCGACTGCAGGAACTCGACAAGGGCATATGCAAGCTCCGGCGCCGCACCCGATACTGCGAACGGCCCCTGCGCAGCGATATCGATAACCCTGCTGAAGGGCTGTGATGCGCCGAGTGAAACGACACGTACTGAACTTTCATAGTCCGGAACCGAACCGGCCTGAGGGCCGGGACGGGAGAGCGCAACTGGCGCTCCGCCGCCCCCTACCCAAAAAAATCAGCGATCGCCCGGATCGTGCGCAAGTCGGCAAGAACCTCTGGATCGACTTCCGGCAATTCCGGGTGCTGATCGCGCAGCGCGGACAAGATTTCCACCTGTTTGATCGAATCGACCCCAAGCTCGCCCTCAAGGTCCATGTCATCTTCCAGCATGTCTTCCGGATAGCCGGTCTTCTCCGCAATCAATGCCCGGACTGTATCGGCGGAAATGCCGCCATTGGCCGCGCCCCTTTCCGGCTCCGACACACTCACAGTCGCCGCAGCTGGGGCCGCCGCTCCCGTGCCGGATGCATCAATCATTTCAGCAATTGCCGAAATCGTGCGCAATTCAACAAGCTGCTCAGGGTCGATTTCCGGGAGGTCCGGCATGCGCTCTCTCAGCGTAGAAAGAATCTCCACCTGCTTGATCGAGTCGACGCCGAGTTCGCCCTCCAGATCCATGTCCGGTTCAAGCATATCCTCCGGATACCCCGTCTTCTCTGCAATTATCGCGCGGACCAGGCCAACCGAATCTGCCCCCAGTACCGGCTGCGTGACTGCAGGCGCTGCCACGGGCGCAGGACTGGCAGGTTTCGGCGCCGGAGCACTTTCTGGAACCGGTCCGGGTTCAGGTGCTGGCTCGGGCGCGTCCTCATGATAGGCCCCATTGGCTTGCGACTGAACGACAGGAGATGGCGCAGCAACGGGCGCCGGCTTCGGTGCTGGAGCAGGCGCGGGCAACGCGGCTGGCTTTGCCGGCTCGCTCGGCGTTTGTCCGGCAAGTTGAACCGCGACATTCAGAAATGCCGAATGCGCCGTCGACATGGCTGACATATAATCTGCGTGGCGTTGGGAAACTTCCTGCATGATACGCTCAGTGGTCGAAGCGGGTGCTGCAAGTGCGGAACTTTGTACCGAAGCGAAATACGGGCTCGGTGCTGACGGATCTTGGGTCATGAAAGCGCCTGTCTGTTCTGGAAGGTCTTGAGCAGCCGGACGTGGTGAAACACCAGCCCGGACCGAAGGAGGAGCGGATGATTCCGCCATGGTGGATTTCGTGGGCATCGCTGGCTTTTCGGGGTTCGGTGTCGCGCGCCCCTCAGCGCCTTTGGCCGGCGGATACGGCTTGTTGTAATTGCCGCCAGTGATCTTCACTGCATGCTTGGACGGAGCTGGATTGGGCGGTTGTGGCGGAAGTTCAGCAAACAGCGCCGGATAGTCGAGCTCGATTCCTGCTACGCCCAACGTAGCAATCGCGAGCAGGAACTGGTTCACCCCATTGCGCCGCTTGTGGTCCAGCGAAATGGCGAGATGAGGCCGATCACCCAATGTATGACCGACGAGACCTGTCACGACGCCGCCTGGACCGACTTCGACGAAAACCCTTGCTCCGTCCGCGTACATGGCCTCAACCTGCTCACGGAAACGCACCGGCTGGATCAGCTGGTCGGCGATGAATGCCGGCAATTCGGCGACTTTCGCATCATACTTCCGGGCGGTGGCATTCGCATAAACATCAAGTTTCGGCGCGCGGAGCTTCTGCTTAGCAAGCAGCTTTTCAAAAGGCGGCACCGCCTCTGCGACAATCTCGGAATGGAAGGCGGTGGCCACCGGAAGCATCCGCGCCTTAAGGCCTCGCGCGTCGCATTCCGCCTTGGCCGCATCAACTGCCTCCTGCGCACCTGAGAGGACGACTTGGTCCGGACCATTATCATTGGCGAGCACCAAGCCCTGCCCCACTTTTTGCAGTACGGGTTTGATCGTTTCTGCATCCGTCTGAACCGCAAGCATCGCGCCCTTGGTGTTGCCAGCTGCCTTCGCCATCAGGGCGCCGCGCTCCGCCGCAACTGTCAGCGCAGTGTCAGCATTCATTACGCCGCCAAGGTGCAACGCCATGATTTCCCCGAAACTGTGCCCGGCGGCCATGTCTGCTTTGAGGTCGAGCTGCGATAGCAGCCCCAATTGCGAGAGCGCGACCGCCGCGATGGCGGGCTGGGCATGCTGCATCTCTGTCAGAGTCTGCGTTTGAGCGCCGAAGTCTACTTGATCAAAGGCGGCAGGTGGAAAGGACAGTCGATCCAACCGCAACCTGCCGGTATGTTTGTGACCAGCCGCCCTGTCCCATGCTTCACGCGCCAAAGGGAAGGCCATCGCCAGATCAGAACCCATGCCGACATACTGACTACCCTGGCCAGAAAACATGAAAGCAGTTTTGCCAGTCAACGGCGCGTCCAGCGAGGCAACGCAATCAGCCTTGAACGGACGGACACCGATCTCGCCAGCCCTGATCTGCTGGGACAGGCTTTCTGTTTTTGACTTCAGATCCGCCAGAGACTCAGCAATGATTGCTGCGCGCGCCGGAGCGTCGGCCCTGAAGGCAGCGTGCGTTTGCGATGCGGCGTACGCCAGCCCGGCTTCGTCTAGCTGACCAGGGGTAGCCTCAATCGCGGAGGCAAGCGCATTGCCCGAATCCTCACTGAACAGAAACAGCTCTGCTGGCATCACCCGATAAGGCTTCGCCGCTGTCTTGCCGATATACTCCTCCAGCGTCACATGGAAATTGCTTCCGCCAAATCCGAATGAACTGACAGACGCGCGGCGCGGGCGCTTTTTGGGCGCAATCCAGGGGCGAGCCTCGGTGTTCAGGTAGAAGGCTGGGCTATCCTTGATGACTTCCGCAGGTTCTTCGATCTTGATTGTAGGCGGAAGGATTTTACGACTGAGCGCATTCACGACTTTGACAAGACTGGCGGCGCCGGCGGCGGCCTTCGTATGTCCGATCTGGGACTTGATGGACCCAAGCGCACACCAAGGCGCTTCAGACTCAACCTCACCGAAAACCAGATGCAGTCCATCCAGCTCAGCCTTGTCACCGGCTTTCGTCCCGGTGCCATGCCCTTCAACCAGGTCTACGGCCTCCGGGCCGTACCCCGCTTGCTCATAGGCACGCCTCAAGGCGCGCGCCTGCCCTTCTGGCACCGGCGCATAAATGGCTGTGCCTTTACCATCTGATCCACCGCCAAGTCCCCGGATCACCGCATGGATCGTGTTGCCATCGCGTTCCGCATCTTCGAGGCGGCGCAGCGCCAGCATGCCGATCCCTTCACCAAGCATGGTGCCATCGGCTTCGTTCGAGAACGGCCGGCAGTCACCTGTTGGCGACAAGGCCGGCGTTTTTGAAAAGCACATATACATCAGGATGTCATTGAGCGCGTCGACGCCACCAGTCAGCACCGTGTCGCTGTCGCCCGAGCGCAGTTCATGCAACGCGATGCTCAGTGCAGAAAGACTTGAGGCACATGCCGCGTCGGTGACCATGTTGCTGCCGCCAAGATCAAACCTGTTGGCAATCCGTCCGGCTACGACGTTTCCGAGCAGTCCCGGAAATGTCGCTTCCTGCCATTCGACATAGTGGCTTTCGATCCGCTCGGCGAGCGCAGTGACTTCACTTTCCGGCAGTCCGGCTTCGCGCATGGCATTGACCCAGACCGGCCGTTGGAGACGACCTGCCATATGCGCCGTCAACTCGGTAGCAGACGCTACACCCAAGACTACGCTCGTACGAGATTTGTCGATCCGACCCTCGCTATCACGCTCAATATCCTGAAGCGTCGCATATGCCGCGACCAGCGCCAGCAACTGTGCTGTATCCGTCCCCTCCATCGCCTTTGGAGGGATACCGAAGGTCAGCGGATCGAAAGCGACAGGATCAATGAACCCGCCCCGCCTGCCATAAGTCTTGTCCTTCGTCCTCGGATCACTGTCATAATAGTCTTCGGTCAGCCAATGCGTGGACGGCACATCCGACAGCAAGTCGCGTCCCTCGAACACATCACGCCAGAACCCGGTCACATCCCCGCGCCCTGGGAAGATCGCGCCCATGCCTACAATGGCAATCGGTGTGGCGGCTTTTGAACTCATGGCTTGCTGACCTTGTAAGACATCATATCAGAGAAACCTTTTTGGCGTGCAGGAGAACGCAGTGGGCGGCACAGCAATGCCTGCAGCGCGCATTTGCCCTGCTCGCGTCAATCGTGCCGCACCTTCCATCAGATTCAGGGCGATCTGGCGAACCGTCCGGTTCTCGATTGGCTCCAGAAATGTGCCAGCGACCCATTCATTGAATGCGCCCTGGGCTGGCCCGCACCAGATCTGATAGTCCGAGGCCTTGTCGGCCACACCCTCACGCGCCCATTGTGCGCCCATGAACAGATAGCGACGCGCCACGAGCGCCAGCCGCTTGTTCCCATCCGCCTCAGCGCGCGCCGCTTCCTTCGGGTTTGATTGCAGCATGAAGGCTCGTGTCTTCTGCCAGACATCGTCAAATGGCTCGCCCAATACGTCTTCCAGCCAGGCCCGATCCTTCTGTGTCATCGTTTCGAACGACAAGCCCGCCTTGTAGAGCGCGTGCAGTTTGCGCCCCCGCATGGCGAACAAGGTTCCGCGCTTCAGCACCTGCACCTCGACGCCCTGTTCGAACATGTCCGCTGCCGGAGCCATCCCGACATCGGCTGGCCCGGCCTTGGCAAGCAATTGTCGCGCAGGTTCGGACAAACCCGACTCGATAGCCGCCTGATTGATTGATCCGGTCAGGACATAGGCTGCGCCCATCTGGAACGCCGCCGCTACGCCGTGCGGTGTGGCAATGCCGCCGCCCAGGCCGATACGGATCATGTTCGCATCGATACCGGTTTCCGCGGCTACTTGATCACGCGCGATAGACAGAGATGAAAACAAGGGCGCCGCGGCGCGGTTGTCGGTGTGACCACCGCTATCCGCCTCAGCCGTGAGGTCGAGCGCGACAGGAACCTGCGCCGCAAGTTCGGCCTGCTCCGGCGATATGCGATTTTCTGATACCAGCGCGCGCAGAATTTTCTCTGGCGCAGGCTGCATGAATTGCCGCGCGACTTCAGCGCGCGATACTTTCGCGAAAACATGATTGGCGCGCCGGATGCTGCCTTGCCCGTCCCTGGACAAGCCAAGCGCTGTGTATCGGACGACTTCTGGCGACAAACGCATATAGGCTGACGCCGAAACGCGCCTGACGCCCATCGACAGGAACAAGTCCACGACTTCTGCTTCGTAGCCCGGCTGTTGGGGTGAATGAATCAGATTCGCACCCCAAGAGGTTTGCCCCTGCGCAATGCCTGCCTTGATTTCCTGTATGCCCGCCTGAATCGTGTCGGGCTTCAGTCCGGCGCTGCCATAGAACCCGACACATCCTGCCCGAACGGCTTCGATAACCATCCTGGGCGTGGCTATGCCCCGCGCCATTTCGCCGACGACATAGTTGAACCGCGCACCATGCGCCTGTGCAAACGCCGCGTCTCCCAGCCATTCCGGATAGATCGCAGGCAGAGATAAAGATCGCGCATCTGCCGACTTCGCAACCAGCACGCCATTCTGGACATGCACGTCCACATTCTCGCGAACGCAGTCCAGAATCTGATCCACCGACCGATCCATAAAGCCTTCCTGCCTATCACCCCCGAATTCTTCGGGATTCGATCCATTCTCAACGTCAACATGACGCCCGGCATTTGTGATTGCGAACCGAACCACTCCCCAGCGTCTTACAGTCTCCGAGACAGCCGAAGCTCTCTCCCTCCGACGTTCATTCTATAGCAGCAATTACAGAACGCAACCTGAAATAGAGTTTTTTTAAAATTCTATTCTTGGTTAATTTTTGTGGGGTGATACACGCAGAAGGTGCAGTTTATTGACATGCAAGACCGGGGCCACAGTCGATCCTCGTATTCACCATAGAAATGACACGAAATCAGGTTTTTGAGGCAAAAATGGGCGTCGTCAGGGAACTTATCAGTCTGTACCACGTCCCCAATTGGGACGCCGAAGTGATCCGAACGCTATCGCCTTCACCGCTCGCATGGTAGGTGAGCAGAGGACTGCCTCGATTAAGGCAAAGGGACAAATTCACGTGAAGTATTTCAGATCTATCGTGGCCGCGATGGCCCTTCTGTCATTGCCCGCAATGTCAGCCTCCGCTGACAGCAGCGACCGGACCGACGACCCGGTAACCATGGGCTATGTCGAGAACGTATATGTCGGAAAACTTGGCCTTGAGATGAAAGGCAAGCTGGATACGGGTGCCGATTCCAGCTCGGTGTTTGCACGCGATGTTCACATCTACAACAAATCCGGCAAGGACGACTGGGTTCGCTTCCGGCTTGTCGGCAAGAATGGGCGCACCGTCCGATACGATCAGAATGTTCGGCGTTTCGCGCTTATCAAATTGAAAAAGGGCGGAACCATCAGACGCCCTGTGATTCACTTACCGCTATGCATCGGCGGCGTAAGCGGCCTGGCGGAAGTCAATCTGGCTGACCGGGAAGAATTCGAATACGATTTCCTTGTAGGACGCGAATTCATGGCGTCCCGTGTGCTTGTCGATTCCGCCTCGACGTTCATTGCTCCTGGCAGCTGCGAAACAGAAGACCGTGAATAGCTTTACCCATACCCGATTACTTGCCCTGGTTCTGGCCGCCATTGGCCTTGGCATCTTCGCGACGAAAGTGCTTCAGCACGATTATCCGCTGACCCCCGGCCTGCAGACCACAACTTGGGATTTCGAGATCTATCTCGACTTCGACACGAGCAACCAGCCAGTTCGGCTGGAAACCTTTGTTCCCTCGAACAGCGAAAATCGCCGCGTATCGCAGGAACAGTTCTACAACGGTGCTTTCGGATTGAGGCTGAATGGCCGCAATGATGAGGGTCGGACCGCCATCTGGACGTATCGTTATCCGAATGACCGGAAGGTGCTTCGATACCGTGCGCGCCTGCTCGGTGAGACTGTTGAAAGCCCCCTTCCCGACGACATGCGCCGAAAACTGCGCCGCGCCGCGCCTGAGGCAGAAAATGACCTTGAGCGACAGGCTTTCCTGGTGTGGTCCACGGACTTGCGCCGGCGCTCAGCCGATGACGAGTCTCTCGCAGATCTCGTTCTGGAAGAGATCTTCGTGGACGGGGATGTCGATGAAGTCGACGCCCTGCTATCGCCAGCCCTGCCGCGCCCAATCGCACGCCTTGCGCTTGCCCGCGATGTCTTGACCAGTCAGGGTATCCCTGCCCGCGTGGCGAATGGCGTATTCCTGGATTCTGCGCGCCGCCGGGCAGAAATCCGGCATTGGCTCGAATATCATGCGGATGGCGTTGACCGCCGTTACTTCCCAGGTCCGGATCCGCAGGAATTCTTCACGATCTGGCATGGCACCAAGGATTTCATCCGAGCGGAAGGCATCTCCGATCTCGACCTGCAAGTCAGCATCCAGCCCGTCAATGCCGCTGTCGCGGATGTGGTGCAACGTGTCGCCAAGGACGAAGGCTCGGCGATGCAATGGTTCTCGTTCAATCGCCTGCCGATCACCACGCAACTTGTCTATCAGGTTCTGGTGACCATTCCGGTGGGCATTCTGATGTTGGTCTTCCTCCGCCAGTTCATTGGCCTCCAGACCCTCGGCACATTCATGCCTGTCCTGATCGGCATTGCGTTCCGCGAAACGGCGCTCGTCAACGGAGTCATCCTGTTCACGGCGCTCATCGCGCTGGGACTCGCCGTGCGTTTCTATCTGGAAAAGTTGAAGTTGCTGCTGGTCCCACGATTGGCGACCGTTGTCGTGTTTATTGTTATCTGTATGGCCGTTATCGCGCAGATCATGAACAATAGCGGCCAGCGCATCGGCCTTTCAATATCGCTGTTCCCAATGGTCATTCTGACGATGACGATCGAGCGCATGTCGATTGCCTGGGAAGAATACTCGGCCACCGAAGCCATCAAGCAAGGCATCGGCAGCCTGATGGTCGCTGCGGCGTCTTACCTCGTCATGACCAACACGCATGTCGAGTATCTGATGTTCAACTTCCCTGAACTGCTTCTCGTGATCATGGCGATCTGCCTGCTGATGGGTAAATATACCGGATTGCGCCTCAGTGAACTGATCCGGTTCCGCGAGTTGGACACACGCAAATGATCGGACGGTATCGGGCTCTACGGAAGGCTGGGCTGCTCGGCATCAACGAGCGCAATGTCCGCCTCGTGAATGAGCTCAACCCGCGGCGACTGATCCGTCTGGTAGACGACAAGCGCGAGACCAAACGTCTCGCCAACGCGGCAAACATCCCCACGCCGGAGCTTTATGGCGTGATCGCCAACCCGTTCCATATGCGCCATCTGGAGTCTTATCTGGACAAGCCTGATGGTGTGGTTATCAAGCCTGCCAACGGCTCTCAGGGGAACGGGATACAGGTGTTGATGGAGCCGATGCGGGGCGGTTGGCGCCGGTCGAACGGCCAGCGCGCCCTTCTGGAAGACATCCGCTTCCACGTGAACAATATCCTGTCTGGCATGTATAGCCTCAGCGGCCAGCCGGACGTGGCCATGTTCGAGTATCGGGTAAAATTCGACGAAATCTTCAATCCGATCTCATTCGGCGGTGTGCCAGACATCCGCATCATTGTCGTGCGCGGCATTCCTGCCGTTGCGATGGTGCGCCTGCCAACCGCAGAGTCGGATGGCAAAGCGAACCTGCACAAGGGTGGCGTGGGCGTTGGACTGGATCTGGTCACAGGCAAGACGCTGAGCGGTATGCAGAACGGCAAGACCACAGACATACATCCTGATACCGCGAACCCGCTGCGTAATTTCTCGGTTCCGCATTGGGATACGATGCTGGAAATGGCCTCGAAGGCGTACGATGTGACGGGGCTCGGTTATCTCGGCGCAGACATTGTTCTGGACAAGACAAAGGGACCGCTTCTTCTGGAGCTGAATGCACGGCCGGGGCTCGCCATTCAGATTGCGAACCGGATCGGCATTCGCCCACTACTCAAGGCGACACTGGAAGCAGATACCGAAGGATTGGATGCACTCGGTCGGGTAGAGCTTGCCCGCAAGCTGTACCGAAGCCATGTGCCCGAACCGATCTGATCAGAATTCGTAGTCAGGCAATGAATTGAAGGCGAGCTTCAATGCGTCGCCCCATTTCGAAGAGATCGTCGAGAAGTAAGGATCGTTCTCCTCGACCCGCCGCTTCTGAGCGACCTTGCAGGTATCCAACTCAATGGTTTGCAGGTCGAGCGGCATACCCACGGACAGATTGGCCTTCAGCGTCGAGTCGAACGAGACGTATAGCAGCTTCACGGCCTCTTCGAATGTCATGTCGGGACTGAAAGCCCTCAAAATGATTGGACGACCATATTTGGTTTCCCCGATCTGGAAGAAAGGGGTCTCGTCACTCGCTTCGATGAAGTTCCCTTCAGGGTATACGAGGAACAACCTTGGCTCCATGCCAGCGATCTGACCACCCACGATAAGCGTAGCGCCAAAGGCTGCCTCCGATTCCGGGCCGCCATCCCCTTGGGTGCGGATCACCTCTTTCAGCGTGTCGCCCACCAATTTTGCGACCTGGAACATGGTATCCGCCGCCATGATGCTGGGATTACGTTCTTCCGGGGCTTTCAGTCGCTCATCAAGCAGGCTGATGACGGCTTGTGTTGTCGCAAGGTTTCCAGCCGTCATGACGGTGATCACGCGGCTACCCGGCTTCTCCCAAGTGAACATCTTCTGAAATTTCGAGATATTGTCGATGCCCGCATTTGTGCGGGTATCCGACATGAAGATAAGTCCCCGGTTCAACCGAAGCGCAACGCAATACGTCACTGGGTGATTCTCCGATACAAAAGCTCTCGCAATCTACTGCTGCACTTGAATGGATACTACCAGGTTTTCAGCGCCTGCCCCGTACACCATGCCGCGGATCGGCGCAGCGTCCCGATAGTCCAGGCCGGTCGCAACCTGAATGTAGCGCGCGTCTGGGCAGATGCCATTGGACACATCGAACCCTGTCCATCCGAGGCCATCCACCCACGCCTCCGCCCACGCATGACCCGCGTCCTGATCAATGCGGTCTGTCATCATCAGATAGCCGCTGACATATCGCGTCGGAAACCCCAAAAGCCGCGCAACTGAGATGAAAATGTGCGCATGATCCTGACACACCCCTTGGCCCTTCTGCAGCGCTTCTTCAGCTGTGGTCTCGGAATCGGTTTCGTTGGTTTGATAAGCCACATGAGTGGCAATTTCGGCCATTACCTCATGCAGCACGCCCACATCCTGTGCGGTGTTGCTACCGAACTTTCCCGCAAGCGCCCGCAATCCTTTTGCAGGTGCCGTCAATCCTGTCGGACGCTTGTAGAGCCAAAGCGGCACGAGCTGGCGATGCCCACCCATCATGCCGGACATGTCGTGCGTTTCCACCTCACCTTTCACGCTGACGGTCACGCTCGAAGCGTCTGGATCCACCTGGACCAGGTCGACAAGATTCCCGTGATGATCTGTGTAGCTGGTCTCCAGACGCGCCCCATCAATAGACAGATCCCATGACAGGATCGATTGCGAGGGCAAACTGACAGGACGTTTACGAACCTGTTGGAGAGCGTACGATACGCCTGTCTCATAGGTGTAGGTCGATGTGTGATCTACTGTCAGCCTCATCCCATCACTCCGCAAACCTGTAGTCTCGTTCGATCTGGGTTGATAATGCAGCGTTGCGACCGAGAAAGTCCGTCAGGAACTCATGCAGGCCGCTATCAAACACGCTGTCTACATTCGTCGCGGCCAGACTTGCTTCCAGAGACGTTGCCAGATCGTGGGCCATGACGCGTTGGCCGTACTGCCGAAACAGACAGTCGAGCTCATGCGTGATCGTCTGGTAGCAATAGGCCAGAGAGCGCGGCATGCGCGTGTCAAAAACAAGAAAGTCAGCGATGGAGCGCGGCGTAACACTGCCGCCATTCAGCCAATGAAATGAACGCTGCGCAGAGGCAGACCGCAAGATCATCTCCCACTGAACATTGTCGAGGGGAGAGCCGACAGACGCACTGGTCGGCAGGAGGACATAGTACTTGGTATCAAGGATACGCGCCGTGTTGTCGGCTCGTTCGCACATGATGCCGAGAATGACGAAATTATAGATGTCGTTGCGAAGCATCGTGCCGGTTGTCGCGCCGCGAACTTGCGCACCTTGCTGCCGGATCATGGTGAGGATTTCAGGCAAATCAGTTTCCGAGGGGGGCCGCTTGAGCGCATCTCTCAACGTCATCCAGAAATCATTAATCGCCTCCCACATTTCCCGCGTCAGGGCTGTGCGGGTCATACGGGCATTTTCACGGGCAGCGTGAAGGGTCGACAATACACTGGAGGGGTTTGATCGGTCACGGAGCGCAAAGTCTGCCACCTTGGCCCCATCAATCATATCATGTCGCGCACGATAGGTGTCATGGCAACCGGCCGTGACCAGAACAGATCGCCACTCCTCTTCCCCTGGCTGCGATCGGGTCAGCGCCATGCGGAAACCAGCCTCCACTAGGCGACTGGTATTCTCGGCGCGCTCCAGAAGGCGGGCCATCCAGAACAGACCAGATGCAGTGCGTCCGAGCATCTCCTAGCCTTCCTTCAAAACCCAGGTGTCCTTGGTGCCACCACCCTGGCTCGAATTGACAACGAGTGAACCCTTTTTCATGGCCACCCGTGTCAGACCGCCGGGCGTCACATCAACACCGTCTGGCGACACCAGAACGAAAGGACGCAGATCTACATGGCGGGGCGACAATCCGGCCTTGGTCAGGATAGGTACCGTGGACAGCGCAAGCGTCGGCTGCGCGATATAGTTCGCTGGCTTCGCAGTCAGCTTTCTTCGGAAAGCTGCGATCTCTCGCTTGCTTGCGGCTGGCCCGACCAACATGCCATAGCCGCCTGATCCGTGCACTTCCTTCACCACCAATTCTTCCAGATGCTCCAGCACATAGGCCAGCGCATCCGGTTCAGCACATCGCCAGGTTGGAACGTTCTTCAGGAGCGGCGCCTGCCCTGTATAGAACTCGACGATTTCCGGCATGTAGGAATAGATCGCCTTGTCATCCGAAATGCCGGTACCCGGCGCGTTCGCAATGGTGATCCCGCCTGCGCGGTAGACGTCGAATATTCCAGCGACACCCAGCATGGAGTCCGGTCTGAAATTCAAGGGATCCAGAAAGTCGTCATCCACGCGGCGATAGAGTACGTCAATTGGCTCGTAACCTTGCGTCGTCCGCATCGCGACCCGCCCGTCCACCACGCGCAGATCGTGGCCTTCAACAAGTTCGACACCCATCTGGTCGGCAAGGAAAGCGTGCTCAAAGTAAGCCGAGTTGTGAATGCCGGGCGTCAGTACGGCCACAGTGGGCCTGTCGGCTGACGATTGCGGCGCGGACCTTTCCAGGGATCGGCGAAGGGCCATAGGATACCCGGAGACACGCTGCACAGGCACTTGCGCGAATAGCTCGGGAAACATTTTCAACATCGTTTCCCGGTTTTCCAGCATGTAGGAAACGCCAGATGGTGTCCGCGCATTATCCTCAAGCACGAAGAATTCGTTTGGTCCTGTTCTGACAAGATCTATGCCAACTATGTGCGTGTAGATCCCGCCCGGCGGATCGAAACCGATCATCTTGGGCAGGAATGCATCATTCTCGCGGATCAAGTGTTCGGGCAAACGGCCCGCGCGAATGATCTCCTGTCGATGATAGATGTCGTAAAGAAATGCATTGATAGCGCGGACCCGCTGTTCAATGCCGCGAACCAGCAAAGCCCACTCACTGGCCCCAATAATACGCGGCACCAGATCAAACGGAATCAGCCGTTCATCGGCTTCAACATCACCGTAAACATTGAACGTAATGCCGGTGCGACGGAAAAAGGTGCGCGCTTCCCGCGATTTCTTCAGCAGTGCAGACGGCGTCGCGCCTTCAAACCAGGAGGAATAGCGGGCGTACGGCGACCGTACCGCTTCCCCGAAGCCATGCATTTCATCAAAGACGTCGTCACTCTCACCCATGATTTCAGCAACGCACAGTCGCTGAATCAGTTCAACAAACTCAGTTCCGGCCGCTCAGCATCGAACCGAGTTCGCTAAAACTGTGCAGGTTTATGTGACTGCTGCCCAAGGCTTGCTCAGCAGTGCCGCAGAATTGATGATTCCGACCATGCAATAGGTTTGTGGGAAGTTCCCCCAGAGTTCACCGGTCTCCGTATCCACGTCTTCAGACAAGAGGCCCAGATGGTTGCGGGTGGCCAGTACAGTCTCAAACATGCGCCGTGCCTCTTCGACTCGGCCGACGCGATACAGCGCGTCAATGAACCAGAACGTGCAGGCCGTAAAAGCGGTCTTCGGTTTCCCGAAATCGTCCTCAACCTTGTAACGGTACACATGATCGCCCATGCGCAAATCCCGGTCCACTGCATCGACTGTGGCGACATAGCGCTCGTCCGTGGCGGGCAGGAATCCGATCTCCGCCATCAGCAGGACAGACGCGTCCAGATCCGTACCGCCGAACGCGGCCGTGAAAGCTTTGACGTCATCATTCCAGGCTTTGTCCAAAATGGTCGCATGAATTATGTCTGCGCGCTCTCTCCAATAGGCAGCGCGACTTTCAAGTCCGAGCCTGTCAGCGATCAGCGAGAGGCGATCACAGGCGGCCCAGCACATGATCGCGGAAGATGTATGCACATGAGCGATGGTTCGGAATTCCCAGATGCCTGCATCCGGTGTGTCGTAAACGGCAAACGCCCGTTCGCCCACCGGCTCCAATTGTTCGAACTCCGCAATACCGGGCTGAGCGAGCAGTCTGTGGTCGAAGAAAGATTGTGCAACGCCCAACACAACCTGACCGTACACATCGTGCTGAATGTGCTCCGCAGCCTGGTTGCCACGCCGGACCGGACCTGAGTCCCTGAATCCCGGCAAGTGAGGCGCGACGTCTTCCGTGAGGTCCGCTTCAAGGCCGATTCCGTAAACAGGCTGAATATGTCCACCCTTCGAATGGGCAACAATATTCCTCACCCATCTCATATAATGTTCCAAAGTGCCCATTCCGGACAGTCGGTTAAGCGCGGTCACAGTAAAGTACGCATCACGAATCCAGCAGAAGCGATAGTCCCAGTTGCGGGAAGATCCTTCATGCTCAGGAACGGACGTTGTCAACGCGGCAACAATTCCGCCTGTTTCCTCAAACACGCACAGCTTGAGCGTGATGGCAGCGCGGATAACTTCATCCTGCCACTCAAATGGAATGGCGAGGCTTCGCGCCCATTTCGCCCAGTATTGGCGCGTACGTTCTTCCCAATCACGGGCAATGACGCCAGGAGAATCCGTCAGGGATTCATCAGCCCCCAGAATAAAGGTCACATCCTTATCCAGAATAAAGCTGGTTTCTGTCAGAATGTAGGAAACCGGCGCATCAGTCGTCACCCGGAATGACAATTCCTCATCGACGAAGCGCACATGATTGACACCTCGAATTGGCTTCAAGCGGCGTCCGCCCCAATCCGTTTCCGGTGTGAGGGAAATCTTCAGCTGCGGCGCGCCCGAGATTACCTCGAAACGCCGGACCAGGCTCGCGGGCCGAAAAGTGCGCCCCTTATGCTGAAAGCGCGGAGCAAAGTCGACAATCTCGAGAATTGCTCCGTCTTCAGCCTCCATTCGCGTGCGCAGTATAGCCGTGTTGCGATCATAGGTCTGGGAGCGCTTGGTCAAGCCCTCCATCCAGACGGTGAACGTTCCGCCGCCACCCAACAGCTTGTTGAACACAGGCTCACCATCAAATCGCGGAAGGCAGAACCATTCATAGTCTCCGCGCGAATTGATCAGGCCGGCAACAGTCCCGTTTCCGACAACTCCAAGATCCAGGCTCATAAATCTCCCAACATCTCTTTCAGGTAATTTTCGACATCCTTATGGGACGTCAGCCGATACTCTGCAGCGCTGGCCCCTTCTCCAACTTTGACAGACCATCCACCCAGACGATTGGCGACAAGAATGGCGTCTTCATCTGTCTTGTCGTCCCCAATCATAACGGGAACCCGCCCTTCGAAGGGAAATGCGCGCATCGCCTTCTCGAGACAGACACCCTTATTCGCCCCGCTCGGCTTCGCCTCAAGCACCATCTTTCCGGATTGCAGCGCGTAGTCGGAATACTCTGCAAGAGCGCTTTCCAATTGCAAGGCCAACTGCTCACCCTTGTCGGGCGCTGCGCGATAGTGCACAGCCAGAACAGGCCCCTTCTTCTCCAGCCGCACCCCGTCAAAAGCGCTGATCACAGATTGAAGCCGACAGATGAGCCCATCAGGAGCCTCCGTCACCGTGTCCGCCATCCTCTCTCCCGGAGCGGCGGAGCGAAGGCCATGATTTCCAAAACGCCACAAGGCATTCGGGACGCGCCTAGACAGATCCGTCAGGTCGCGTCCAGACAGGATGGCGAGCGCACCGTTCAGCTTCTCAGATAACTGAATCAACACGTCATCCATGCCCGGCGCCAGAAATACGGCATCCGGATCATCCTGAAGCGGTGATAATGTGCCGTCGAAATCAAGGAACAATGCGACCGTGTTTTCCAGCCTGGGAGGAGAGACGTCCGGCTGGCTCATGCCGGAACCTGCTCGAAGGCGGTCATGAAGCGGCTTCGCCACCAGCCGATGTCTTGTTCGGAAATGTTGTCGTAGAGCTTTTGCCAGCGTTCCCGCCGTTCCTCGCGCGGCATTTCAATCGCCTGCTTCACGGCTTCGGCGATCGCCGAACTGTCATAAGGATTGATAATCAAAGCCTCCTTCATTTGCTCCGCTGCGCCGGCAAACTGAGACAAGATCAACACGCCGGGGTCTTCAGGGTCTTGCGCGGCGACAAACTCCTTGGCGACCAAGTTCATACCATCCTGCAAAGGCGTCACAAGGCACGCCGTGGCAAGTCTATATAGACCGGCAATCTCCTCGCGATCATATCCGCGTGCGAGATACCTGATCGGCATCCAGTCGAGATCACCATAGTCTCCATTGATGCGCCCGGACAGGGCATCCAGCTGTTCGCGAAGCTGCGCATATTCTTCTACAACGGAGCGCGATGGCGGCGCGATCTGCGTGAACGAGATCTTGCCGTGCAGCTCGGGATATCTGTCGAACAGATCCGCCATGCCTTCGAAACGCTGTGGCAATCCCTTGGAGTAATCCATTCGGTCGACACCGATGACCAGATCCCGCTCTCCAAGAAACCGGGACAGGCGGCTTGCGGCGCGCGTTGCTGGTTCGTCCTGCGCTGTCTGCGCAAATGACTTGCTGTCGATGCCGATCGGACAATGCAGCAAATGCACAATACGACCTTCAACCAGGAACTTGCCATCTGGCTGTTCCTCGGCGCCGAATTCCTCTTCCAGATACTGCGCCAGATTGGCCAGATCTTTCCGGCATTGCAGGCCGACAACATCATAAGCGCACAGGCCTTTCGCAAGCTTGCGATGCTCCGGAATAGCGCGAAAGACTTCTGGAGAGGGGAATGGAATATGCAGGAAGAAACCGCAGCGTCCTGTCCATCCTTCTTCCCGCAATATACCGCCCAAAAGCAGGAAGTGGTAATCGTGCACCCAGATCAAGTCGTCCTCTGTCGCCTGACGTCGCACAATGTCGGAAAATTTCTCGTTGATCTCCACATAATAGCGAAAGAACGAAGAATCGAAGACGGCAAGATCGATACGATTGTGCATCACTGGCCACAGCACGCTGTTTGAATAGCCCAGGTAAAACCCATCGAACTGATCGCGGGAATAGTCCGTCAGGGCAAACTCCACGCCATCCTCGCTGGATTTGCGGGCGCGATTGCTGGGAAAGTCCAGAATGCGACCGCTCCAGCCGATCCAGAGTCCTCGTGTATCGGCAAGCGAGTCCCACAAAGCCACAGCGAGCCCACCGGCGCGGCTTTCCTGCCCCGCAGCGGTCCTGTTCGAAATCGCAATCAGTCGACTACGCTTTGGCGTCTCAGTTTCAGTCATTGCCCATCCTGTCCCACTTGGTCTAACCCGCGTCCAGCCATGACCAAAGCGCGCGGCCAAAGACTGGATGCGGAAACCATCATGCTGCCCGCTTTCTATGCACTAGCACAGAACCGGATGAAACAAGGCTGGTTCCGGTGAAACTGTGATGCGGCCGCCCCCTTCTCGTATTCCCGCTAAATTGCTGGGTGGAAACTTGCCGCCTGTGCCATGCGCCATTCCTCAGCCAATTGGGTCTCATCAGGCGCATCCAGCAATTGCCCGTTGGAGATCAGTTGGTAGGCTCGTTCGGCGGTATAGGAGATGTCTTCAGTGACCCTGTGCATCACATGGCGAGGCGTCAGCTCAGAAGGATGCGCGCACCCTGCGGCACCGACGACTTCCATCAGCGCCTTTACCGTATTGTGATGAAAATTCCTGACGCGGATCGCCTTGTCTTCGACGACCAGACCACGCTGGCGTGACATGTTCGATGTCGCAATGCCCGTCGGGCACGTATTGTTGTGACAATTGAGGGACTGGATACAGCCAAGCGCAAACATGAAGCCACGCGCTGTGTTCACCCAATCTGCGCCAAGTGCCAGAGACGAGGCCATTGAGAACGCGCTGATCTGCTTGCCCGAACATGCAAGGCGAACCTCATCCTTCAGCCCCGTTCCAACCAAGGCGTTACGCGTCAGAACGAGTGCCTGACGCAAGGGGGCGCCAACATGGTCTAGAAACTCCGCAGGCGCAGCGCCGGTCCCACCTTCGCCGCCGTCAACAACCATGAAGTCAACGCGCAGACCTGTTTCCAGCATCGCCTTGCAGATCGCCAGGGTTTCCCACCGGTTGCCGACTGCGAACTTGATACCAACAGGCTTGCCACCTGACAGATCACGCAATCTGGCAACAAACTCCAGCATCTCGATGGGCGTCGAGAAAGAAGAATGCGAAGGCGGAGAGATGCAAGTCTGCCCGATTTCAATGCCGCGCGCTTCTGCGATTTCCGCAGTCACCTTCTCGCCCGGCAACACGCCGCCATGCCCTGGCTTGGCACCCTGGCTCAGCTTCACCTCGATCATCTTGATTTGGGGGTCTGCGGAAGTTTCGGCGAACTTGGCAGCATCAAAGCTTCCATCAGATGCGCGACACCCGAAATAGCCAGACCCAAGCTCCCAGACCAAGTCACCGCCTCCCTGTCGGTGATAGCGCGAGACACCCCCTTCCCCCGTGTCGTGATAGAACCCCCCAAGTGCGGCGCCTTTTGAAAGGGCTGAGATAGCGTGCGCTCCCAGAGACCCGAAACTCATGGCGGAGATATTGAAGACACTTGTCGAATAAGGCTGGGACGTGCCAGGCGCGCCCACCATCACGCGCGGGTCGCTCTCGGTGGGATGTTGTGCGGCGATAGAGTGCGCCAGCCATTCATAGGGCGGCTTGTCCATATCCAGATGACTGCCAAACGGCTCCACCGAAGATACATTCTTTGCTCGGCGGTACACCATCGCCCGATCTTCCAGATTAAATGGACGACCTTCTGTTTCGCTCTCGACAATGTAGGCACGCAGAAAGGGCTGAAGCTCCTCCGCCACCCAACGGATCCGCGCCACCAATGGATAGTTTCGCCAAAGACTGTGCTTGCGCTGGAAGACGTCATACAGGCCAGTCAGCGCAAATAGTGCAAGCACGGCAGCTGCGTACAGCAGCCATGGCTGCAGTCTCCAAAACACAAGACACCCGACAAGCAGGAGTACGATAGTGATCCACGGCAAGTATCGGAACATGTCAGCCCTCATCTCATGTCTGGTTTGCACTCAAGATGTGTACTCCCAATCCGCACAGGTCAATCAATGTAGTTCACGCCCTTAACGAAACGTGCGATCAGCAACCCAACCGCCATTTTGTCCGTATACTTCATGTTGCTGAGAATCGTTTCACTACCGAAAAGGGGTTGGCAGGCTGTGGAAAAACAGTTCAGTGTCCATTTCACGTTTCAAACTGATTCGTATTGTGAGCTGCGTAAATTCAAACACGCCCGTTCGTCGGGCCCATTGAGGAGAAACTCCCATGGCAAAAGCAACCAAAGCCAAGAAAGCCGCGGCGCCGAAGAAAGCCGCTGCACCAACTGCAACAAAAGCCGCCAAGGCACCTTCTCCGAAAGAAGTGCTGATGGAGAAGTATGTCACGGACCTGAAAGACAAGGTTGGTGAAAAACGCTCCGACATGGATCTTCTGAATGCCGCCGTGAAAGCTTGTGGGCCAACAATCTACAAGGCCGACTCTGCGACAGTCGCTGCGTCCGACAAGGAAGAACTGGCCCGCATCAAGAAAGGCTTCATTGCAAAGAAGCTTGGTGTAACTGACGATGCGAAAGCAGACGCAGCCATTGCCGACGCCGTTGCGAAGTACGGAAAGTCCGTTCGCGCAAAACATCGTCCAGTCATGTACTACCTGATTGCCAAAGCTCTGAAGAAGGGATCGGTCCTGAAGGGCTAAGCCAGCGTCTCTTGCGAGATAAAAGTAAAGCCGGGAAGGATCAGACCTTCCCGGCTTTTTTTTCATTCAGTGTTTCCGAACCGCTAGTAGCCTGCTAGGCGCGCGTAGCGATCGCGGTGCCAGCTGGCAGACCCGAACATGGCTTCCTGCACACGAGCACGTTTCATGTAGAGGCCCGGATCAGCATCATCCGTCATGCCGATACCGCCATGCATCTGCACGCACTCATTGGACACCAGATGCACCAGTTCGCTCGCCTTTGCTTTTGCGAGACTTGCAAGTTCGGCGACATTGTCCTTGCCCTCATCAACGGCAGCAAGCGCAGCTGCCACGCAAGAGCGTGTCAGTTCCAATTCGGTGAACATCTTTGCGGCGCGGTGCTGCAGAGCCTGGAACGATCCAATCAACTGGCCGAACTGTTTGCGGCTGTTCAGGTATTCCAGCGTCATGTCGAATGCCGCTTGCGCACTGCCAAGCATTTCTGCCGCCTGTCCCATGGCCGCCCGATCAAGAACTGGCTCCAGCACATCGGCGCCTTTATCCACTGCGCCTATGATTGCACTGTCCGGAACGATCACATCTTCCAGCGTGATATGAGCCGCGCCATGCGAATCGACGGAGTTCAGCGCCTGAACTGACACGCCTTTGGCATCGGCTGGCACAAGGAACAGCGTAAGTCCGTGCCTATCGCCCGCCTCGCCATAAGTGCGGGCCACCACGATCAGCATGTCAGCATGATGCGCATCGGCAACGAAACGCTTCATGCCATTCAGCGTGTAGCCCTGACCATTACGCTCAGCTTCCGTTGCAACACCGAGTGGATTGAAGTGCGCGGTTTCGTCAAGCGCCAGCGCAAATGTCGCGTCTCCGCCAGCAATCTTTGGCAGCCATTCAGCCTGTTGTTCCGCACTGCCACCCAACTGCAACGCACTGGCCGCGATCAATGCGGTTTGAAGCACGGGTGTAGCAGCCAAAGTCCGCCCCTGCGCTTCCAGGATCTGACCCAGGCCGACAAGCCCGAAATGCTCACCGCCTGGCTCATCCGGAATAATCACACCGAAGAAGCCAAGTTCGGCCAGCTTCTGGCGTGTGTCCGGGTCTACACCATTTGCCCCACTATCACGCAGTTTGCGCAGGCGCGTCACTGGCAGTTCATCGCGCGCAAATGCCATTGCGGTATCCCGCAGCATTTCCTGGTCTTCCGTCAAAAGGAATGTCATCTGAATATCTCCGAAGCCTTGCGTTTGTCCCTGGTGTTCTTTGCAACACGCCGCACGTTTTCCGCTTCGCGCCCAACCAGCAGTCCGGCCAGCCCGGCCGTACTCCAGAGAGCGCTGGCAGCGAGTGCCAGCCTGATGCTTGTCAATTCGAGGCGCGCCGCCTCCATACCAGCCCACACATAAAGTGCGGCAAGTGTGGACAGCAGCGCGAACATCCACACAGCCGACTGCACCAGCCAACGCCCACGGAAGAACGGAGCCAGGACTCCGGCCATGAACGGTGTGCCGAGAAACAGAAGGATGATCTGCGTAGACGACATGGGTTACTTGTGGTCCTTGAGACCCAGCACGCGTTTGGAGATCACGTTCAGATTGATCTCACTCGTACCGCCCTCGATAGAGTTACCTTTTGAGCGCAACCATTGGCGCGTGACCTTCTTGGCTGCCGGATCAAAGCCCTCGCCTTCCCAGCCAAGCCCTTCCGTGCCGAGCGCCTCAACGAGTAGCTCATGCCGGTCCTGGTTCATCTTCGCAGCACCATACTTCAGAATGGATGCTGTATGGCCAACTTGCTGGCCCGCTTTGGCTTGTTCCGCCTGGCGTTGAACAGTCAGGTTGAATGCCTTGGCATACATCTTGTGGTCAGTGATCCGCCCACGGAGGTCACCATCTATCAGGCGACCTTCACTGTCGGTGCCAATGTGCATCTTGGCGTATTCTTCCGGCCCCAGAATGCCAGAGCCACCTGTGCCGCCAAAGCCTCCGGCAGAAATGGACGAGCGCTCGAATTGCAGCAAGCGTTTGGCGATCTGCCAGCCACCATTCACTTCGCCGACCAATTGGTCTTTCGGCACTTTCACATCCGTGAAGAATGTTTCGCAAAATGGGCTCTCGCCGGAAATCAGCAGAATTGGACGCGCTTCAACGCCTTCGCTCTCCATGTCGAACAGGATGAAGCTGATCCCTTCATGCTTGGTGCTCGTATCGGTCCGCACCAGACAGAAAATCCAGTCAGCCTTGTCAGCGTAGGAGGTCCAGACTTTCTGACCATTGATCAGGTAATGATCGCCCTTGTCTTCGCAACGCGTCTGCAAGTCTGCCAGATCAGACCCCGCACCCGGCTCGGAATAGCCCTGACACCAGCGTGTCTTGCCCTTTACGATATCCGGGATGAAGCGCAGTTTCTGTTCTTCATTTCCAAATTCCAGAAGCGCCGGGCCGAACATCCAGAGCCCGAAAGAGAACAAGGCAGGCCGCGCCTTGATGCGGCGCAGCTCTTCCTGCAGCACGCGGTTCTGCTCTCGGCTAAGGCCGCCGCCGCCATACTTTGCTGGCCACTCCGGCGCGGTCCAACCTTTTTCACCCATCCGCTCCAGCCAGACCTTCGCTTCAGGGTTCTTGAACTTTTCGCGTTTTCCACCCCAGACAATCTCGTCATCCTTCATGGGCGTACGCATCGAAGGGGGGCAATTTTCTTCAAGCCATTCGCGCGTTTCAGCGCGAAACTGCTCTAGGTCGACTGATTCATCATACGCCATATCGGACTCCTCTGGGGGCAACAGATCGTGCATCGACTGTATGCCCAAGCCGAAGGACCGCCAAGCATTGACCTTGCGTTAGAAAATGTGGGGGCGCTGTCCCCGGCTCCGTCAGGCGTCCATATCGTGTGGCGTCTTCACCCAGAAATGCGGTCGCCGCGACAGGCTGTAAAGCGCGCGCATCAAAGCGAAGAACTGAAGAGGCCAGTAGAAAGGGATAGTCAGGATATCGCGCAGCCGGACCGCAAAAGAAGACGTCGGTACAGTCAGCGCCGCGATCACGCCAACAGCATAGGACGCTGCCAACATGCCCAAGCTGACCGAACCCATATTTGCGTCCGGCACCAAGAGGCAAACCGCGCACCAGACAAGCCAAGGCAGATGGACAAGTGCCGACAAGATAGATGCGCCGAGGGTCAATTGCATCGAGATGAACCCCAGAACGCCCATCTCCTTTATGGCCGTGGATGGATACCGCATCAGAACGAGCCAGGTCTGGATGAACCCCTTCAACCAGCGGGATCGCTGACCGACCCATACATCGAGCTGTTGAGGTGGGGTTTCGACAGTCGGCGGCGCAATAACATCAACCTTCTTCCCCAATCTTGCGAAACGCAGTCCGAGATCAGCGTCTTCGGTCACATTCCAGGCGTCCCAGCCGCCAACCGCCTGAAGTGCCGCCTTGCGAAAATGATTGCTGGTTCCGCCAAGTGGGATCGGCATACGCAACCGGGCCAGCGCCGGCATCATGCGGTTGAACTGGATTGCGTATTCCAGCGCCCAATGGCGCGACAACCAGCCGCCGCCACGCACATTGCCCGATAGTGGCGCCTGCACACAAGCAAGCTGCGGGTCCCAGGCGAACCGGCGGGCCGCCTCCATCAGCTGACCGGGGTTCGGACGATCCTCCGCATCATAGACCGTGACAAATGCTCCCCTGGCCCGGGCCAGTCCGTAGTTCAGCGCACGCGGTTTCGTCTGCGGCTGACCGGGCGGCAGCACCAAAAGCTCAGTCCCCTCGGGCCATATCTGCTCATGGATTGCGTTTTTCGTATCATGATCCCCCTCCTCCAACAGAAGCTTCACATCCAGCAGCCGTCGGGGATACTCCAACGACATCAGACTGTTCGCCAATTGCGGCATGCATGCCGCCTCGTCCTTGAGAGCAATCAGGATGGTGTAGGTCGGCAGGAGCAACGATAGCGATGCGGGATTGGTCAGAAGATGAACGGAACTCGGGCCAAACAGGACCAGGCCGAGCCGGTACAGAATCATCAACGCGAATACGCCGATCCCCACGGCTCCAAAAATCGATAGCAACCAACCAGGCGCAACAAGTCCGCAGACTCCGGACACTGCCAACAAATGTCGAAGCAGTTTGGCCTGATCAGTGGCCATACCGGTCTTGGCAGACATGCCAAGAAATCTTGCTGGGAAGGCCTCGGCCGCATTCTCCGCCAAACGCGGGTCGGGCTTCGGTTCAGCAAGATTATCAAACAGATGCAGCGGGAAACGATCCCGCGCAGTAACTCCCTCAGCGCCCATAAATGGTAAAGACGAACTTTACCATTGACCCGCAAGAAACCAGAAGTTGAATTTGTTTCGGTTTCGCAATGAATTAGCGCATGCGCCGAAAAGATTGGACAAAGAGGAACAATGTTCTATATTTGTTCCATGAGCGATCTACATGTCATCTGGTTCAGACGAGACTTGCGGGTGCATGACCACGCAGCCCTCGTGGCCGCCTGCGCATCAGGCGGGCAGGTCCTGCCCCTCTACATTTTTGATACCCGGCATTGGCATCGCCCGGACACATCCGGCCGCCAATTCGACTTTCTTCTGGAATCCCTTGCAGATCTCGACGGCGCCCTGCGCAAACGCGGAAGCAAGTTGTGCCTGAGATCCGGCAACGCAGCCGAAGTCCTGTCGCAAATTCACACCCAGTACGGGATCGCCTCCCTCCACTTCCATGCGGCAAGTCACGATCCGGAAGAGACGGAACGCGTTCAGCACGTCCGCAGCTGGGCCATGAAAGCCGGAATCCCATTGCGTGAGCAGGCCATAAGGCGTGCGATGCCATTAACTCCGGAAGAGTCGGAAACCGCTTTCCGGCACTACATGCGCCAGCCACGTCTCAATGCACCGGAAAACTTGGACACGCCTGATATGGTGTCGGAAGACTGGCCAGTCGCATCAGATTACGGATTGGGTGACGACGCATGTGCAGGCCGCCAGACTGGAGGCCGCACCAATGGTGTGCTTCAGCTGCGCCAATATCTGGCAGGTCGCGGACGGCCAGCCTCCAAACGCAATCTCTCTGTTACGGACCGGGAATCATCTGCCTCCGGCCTGTCCCCCTACCTCAACTGGGGCACATTATCGGATCGCGAGGTCTGGCAGGCGGCGATGCGTGCCAAAGGCGCCCTTCTATCCGATGGGGATGAGACGTTTGCCGCCTCGCTCGACGCATTTGTTGAGAATCTGGAACAAAGGTCTCGCCTGCTGACCGCCAAACCACGGCGTGAGCAGGTTGAGAATGCCGGTCTTCCACATGATATTTTCAAACGTGAAATGGTCGGCGCGGCAGATCCCCGCTTGGCTGCCTGGGCCAGTGGCCGCACAGGTTTCCCACTTCTTGATGCCAGCATGCGCTGCCTTCAGGCCACCGGACGCCTCGAATCGGAGTTGCGCAGCCTGCTTCTGTCATTCGCGACGTGCCATCTCTGGCTGGATCCGACTGCGCCTGCCCAGCATCTGGCGCGGCTCTCCACCGATTTTGACGGGGCCCTGTTCTATGGGAACGCACGGAAAGTTGTCGGCGTCAGCTCACACCCCGTCGGGCAAATTCCGAATCCGGTACGACACTCCCAGATGCGCGATCCTGAGGGCACCTTTATTCGAAAATGGATACCTGAAATCGCTGACCTCCCGGACGCGCTGATCCACTCGCCTTGGGATGCCCCAAAAAGTCTGCTCGCCGAGAAGGGCATTGTCTTGGGCCAATCCTATCCGATGAGAATGGTTGATCATATGGCTGCGGCCAGGGCGGCTCGCCGTCACCTGTTCCCTGAGCAAAGTTCGCATGCGTTGCCATTTGGTGTTCCGGCACGGCCGAATATGGCGCGCAGGGCGGGCATGTCGAAGTCTGGACGTGTCCACGCCTTACCTGCCAAGTCGGTTCAGCTCAGCTTCGATTTGGGTGGCCATGCCTGATCCATGCGAACGGAACGGGTTCCGCTTGTCGCATCGATTCAGCGCTACAATGCATTGCATGAATTCTTCTCCAGTTTATTCGGCATCGCTTGACTTGAAAAACGCGCAACCATATCGATATTCGGCAAACAACAGTGCCTTGAATTTGTTGGCATTTATTATTTTTCGATAAAAACTTATTGATTTTCGATAATTTCTGACCTAGATAGAGGGTGTCGGCGGCGGGATGGTCTCGCCAAGGACATCAACAGAAAGCTAGAAGGAATTGAAAATCATGATCCCCCGCGCCCGTCAGAGCGACATCGCCGTACCAGCCACCGAAAGCATGATGGCCCTCTCCATCATGACCGGAGAGGCAACTCACCGGACCCGGCCGGCCAATGATGTCACAGCGGAGGGTCGTCAGAACCTTCTGGTCCGCCGCCGCCGTCGCTTCGCCCGCCGCGAAGCCCGCTAAGCCTGTCCTGCTGGCGCCGCATCCCCCAATCCCCTGATCGATGCGGCGCCAGCCACCCTGCCCTGATTATCTCACCGAAATTCGAAAGGAATACTGCCATGATCCGCATTTTCACCGCTCTTGCCGTCGCCGCTTCCGTCGCCACCGCGCCAGCCTTTGCCGCGTCAGATGAATTCAAGATGGAAATCGACGTGAACCGTACGCAACTGGAAACGGTTGTCGGTGCCCAGGAAGAGTACGACCGTATCCGCGACGAAGTGAACGCTCGGTGTACTTCAGAACACGTCGCTTACAATTTCGGAAAAGCGCTGGCTGTGCGCCAATGCGAACGTAAAATGATGAAGAAGGTCGTCGCTTACGTGGACCACGACACGTTCACCAACGTGCACTACCAATCAAACTAGCACTGATCCGGTCGGCAGGGTCTCAGCCTCTCCAAACCGCCTGACCGACCAGGATCTCCGCCCTGCCTTCACCGGCAGGGCTTTTTTCGTCAGAGTGGCGCATCAGCCTCGCGAAGGTCCTTCGCACGCAGAATTTGAGTCAGTTTGAAATGGACCGGCAGAAAGGCCCCGTCCTGTTCACTCTCGAAGAGAGCGCAGCAACTGGTCGGAAATTTCTCGATCAGCCTGACAGATTCCTGATGATCCTGGCTCCCGGCTTCGCGCAAAATCTCCATGGCAAAATCATGCAGTCCCGGATTATGCCCAATCACCATCAGGGTGCCTGCCCCGTCATTGTGGCAGATGGCCTCGGTCAGACCGCGAACGCCGGTGAGATACAGGTTTTCCATCGGGCGTACCTTCTCGCCCTCCACAATCTTCGCCACTTCAGAACAGGTCTCCCGCGCCCGACGCGCAGTTGATACGAGAATGCGTTCGGGGCTCCAGCCAATGGCGACAAGTTCCTCGGCCATGCGCTTTGCATCTTCTTTCCCACGCTCGGTCAACGCCCGGCTAAAATCGTCAATGCCTTCTGCCCAGGGTTCGGTCTTGGCATGACGCATGAGAATGAGACGTTTCATTCAAATTCCTTCTTCCCTGACCGGGCATTAGAAAAACTTATCGACAGCTTGAGATGCTGCGCATTGGTTTGCTTCTTCTTAGGCACCACTTTCCTGTCAGAAATCAAGAGACAGGAGTATGGTAATATGAGCCTTCTGATTGGCGACGTTGCCCCGGACTTTGAAGCCGACACGACAGAAGGCCGCATTCGGTTTCACGAATGGATTGGCGAAGACTGGGTGGTCTTCTTCTCTCACCCGGCCGATTTCACACCTGTCTGCACCACGGAGCTCGGCTATACAGCTAAACTCAAGGACGAGTTTGCAAGGCGCGGCGCAAAAGCACTGGTGATCTCCGTCGACAGTCTGGAGGACCACAAGAATTGGATCTCTGACATTGAGGAAACCCAAGACACAACCGTGGAATTCCCGATCATCGCCGATCCAGACCGGAGCGTGGCAACCCTCTACAACATGATCCATCCAAGTGCGGACGCGAAAGTCACCGTGCGCGCTGTGTATGTCATCGATCCGAACAAGAAAATTCGCGCGTCCATCATTTACCCGCCCAGTGCCGGGCGGAACTTTGACGAAATCCTGCGTCTCATCGACAGCCTTCAACTCACTGACAATCACAAGGTTGCGACTCCTGTGAACTGGCAGAACGGAGATGATGTGATCATCGTGCCATCGCTGACAGATCCTGACGAGATCGATCGGCTTTTCCCGTCAGGTTACAAGGCGGTGAAACCCTATCTCCGCTACACTGCGCAGCCGGGGAAATAACTCGGTTCCACGAACGCCCTGAGACCGAGGTCTCGGGGCGCTTCAGTTTCAGGAGAGGTCAGAAAGGCACCGCATCGCTGAGCCTTCCGCCGACGCGAATGGCTTCGATACGGGTCGCAAGCCCGGTCGCATCATCTGTCTCAACATAGGTTCCGCAGAGTGTACCTTCGCCCAGGGCCGGTTGATAGCGTTCGCCGGGAAGCTGGGTTTCGAAGCGATAGAGCGAGATCTGCTTCTGCATCCCGATCACACTATCATAGTCACCGCACATGCCAGCATCTGTCTGATAGGCCGTACCCGCTTCAAGGATCATCGTATCGGCGGTTGGCACGTGCGTATGACTGCCAACAACCAGACTGGCCCGACCGTCACAGTAATGGCCCATCGCCATTTTCTCACTGGTCGCCTCGCAATGCATATCCACAATCACCGCATCAGCCACAGCGCCAAGCGGCATCGAATCGAGCGCTTCATCCACCGCGGAGAACGGATTGCTCAACACCTGTTTCATGAACACGTTACCCTGAACCTGGATCACGCCCACGCGGCGGCCATCGGGCAGGCTGAACAGGTTTGCGCCCTTACCGGGCGCCTTGGCAGCCGGCGGATAATTCAGTGGGCGCAGCAGACGAGGTTCGCGTTCAATATAAGTGAGCGCCTCGCGCTGGTCCCAGGCATGGTCCCCCAGCGTCAGACAGTCCGCACCAGCCGCGAAGAACTCCTCCGCAATTGCGCTGGTCAACCCGAAGCCGCCTGCGGAATTTTCTGCATTCACGACAACAAAATCCAGACGCAGACGCGCTTTCAGACCCGGTAGATGGTCCAACACGGCCTGCCGGCCGGGCTTTCCGACCACATCTCCAAAAAAAGCCAGTTTCATGACAGCCAGTCTATGCCTCGACTAGCACGCAAAGAAAAGCGCGTGCACCCACACGGGATGCACGCGCCAATATGTCTGATTTGCTCGGCGACCTATTCGTTGGAGGCCGAGAAACCGAGCGCCGACTTGGTCAGACCAGACGGATCTTCCATGTCTGCCAGCGTTGATACTTTCAGCGGCGCAGCCGGGTTCAACGATAGCGTCAAGGTTTTCGGATCGGTGATGAAGCTGGACAGAGCTGTTGCAGCTTCTGTCACCAATTCCGGATCAATACCGGATCCAGCAGCCATCATCGGAGCCATGGCCAACATGCCAGCAGTCTGATTGCGCAATTGCTGCGGGTCTTCGCCGCTCTGGGCCGCGTATGCGTTGAAGGCACGATCCACGATGCCATTATCGTCCAGCGCCAGGTCAAGCGAATGGATCGTCAGCTTCTCCATGACAGCATCCATCATGGCAGATGGGTCTGCAGATGCGTCACCCTGCTCTGCCTGCGCAGCCGCCATTGCGCTGGCGCCTTCATACTTGGCACCAAAATCGAGGCGGAAGCCATCTTTGAGCTCCCAATAGTTCTTACCCTTGGCCAAGGTCACAATGTCAGCATCCGGATCGTAAGACTGCTCGCTCGCCATGGTCAGCTCCAGCTTTTCATAGCCGAGCGTCGCAAGTTGCGTACCCAGTTGTTGGCCAAGTTCGCCATCGCCTGCATTCAGCACCATCTTCACTGGTTCGGTCACGACCTTCACCGCGCGGCCCTGTTTGTCGTGGCTCACTTTGGAAACGAGAGACGGCATATCGAAATTTACGCCGGATATGTCGAAGTTGAGGTCCTTCATGCTGATGGACTTGTAGCCTGGATTCGCAGGGTCCTGAGCATTCAGTCCAGACATGAAGCCCGACTCAAAACTGTCCTCAAGGCTTTCGCCTTCTTCCGGTGCAAATACCGCAAAGTCGAAGCCTTCGACGCTGACGTCACCGATATTCGCTTTCACGGTCGTGTCTTCAGACGGGTCGAACATGTCGAACTTCATGTTCTTGAGGGACATCCCCGCTGCCTTGCGGTCTTTCAGGCCACTGACGGAAATGGCATCGATCAGGAAGGTACCGGTCTCGCCGTCTTCTTCATTGATCTGCATGTTAACATCGCCAACTGACCAGAGATCGAACGACAGGGCGTCGCCGGTCGGCAGGTCACCATGATCAGCATCACTGAATGCGCTCGCGACCCAAGCTGCCAGTTCAGGCGAAGGATTTACAAGCTGGATCGAGCCAATCGTCGCGCTTCCCTCTTCGGCCTCTTCCGGGTCTGTCGGAACGAGCGAAATGTCGCTCATGACCATCTTCGAGAAGCTTGCTTTCCCGTCGACCATTGCGAGGCCATCAAGCTCAAGCTTCTTCGCCTTTACGACGGTGCCATCAAGATCAATGCCGTCCTCGTCTGAATCGTCGTCATCATCGGCCGACAAAAGCGTCACATCCGTGAATACGGCCTTGTCCCCCTTGATGTCGCTACCCGCGAATGTGAGACGCGTCGAATCGGACCCATCCAGCGCGAAAGCGGCCAATGCCTGCGGTGCAGTTGCCGGGTCACCCGCGCGCGCTGTGATGTCTTGCACAGCATATTCTGAGCTTGCACCATCATCTGGCTTGTCATTGTCCCCGCAAGCCGTAAGCATGGCGATGGCGGCAACGCCTGTGAGCAGATATTTCATGTTTGGTCCCTTAAAATAGTTGATGCCAGCGTATCGAGTGCGCCCGTCACCTAATGTGAGATTATTAACATGCCATACAACAATGGCCAGACCGTGACACTGAGTGGACCGGACGGGGACGAGATCCGCGTTCGCCTCGAAGTGAACTCGAAAGCGCGGCGCTTGATCCTTCGGCTGGATGAACGCCGCAGGGAAGCGGTCGCTGTTGCGCCTTCACGCCGTCAGATCAAGGACGCGGCAGCCTTTGCGGCTGAACGCGTTGACTGGATTCACAGCCGGTTGCGGCACTTGCCGGATGCAGTCAGTTTCGAGGAAGGCAGCGTGATTTCCTATCGCGGCGCGCCTTGTCGTCTGACCGCCATTGGGGACGGCCGCGTCGCGCGCCTGGTTCCCGGCGATCCGAATACGCTATGCGCCCCGGGCGACCCCGATACATTGCATTTACGCACGACGAGATACCTGAAGAAGCAGGCCCGCGCAGACATCACCCGCGCCGTAAAACGCCATGCCGCCCGCCTGAACGTGACCTATAGCGAGATATCAGTGAAAGACACGCGCTCACGTTGGGGATCGTGCACCGCAGATGGAAAACTGTCCTTCTCGTGGCGGCTCATCATGGCGCCGCCAGCTGTCCTTGACTATGTCGCGGCTCATGAGTGCGCGCACTTGCTGGAAATGAATCACTCGCCCCGCTTTTGGGCCCACGTTTCCACCTGTTGCGTAGACTGGAAGACACACCGCAACTGGTTGCGGGTTCATGGTGCCACGCTACAGGCCACAGGCAGCTAGCCTTGATTGCCGTCAGAGCTGATGTCCTCAGGCTCTTTTGCAACTTCCATTTCACGTGCCGGACCGAAACTGATCAGGGTGACTCCGTCGCCGCCGCGCGCCTCACGGTTCGGCCCAAGGAAGATCAAGGTGCCATCCGGGCGGATTTCCGCGATGATATCGGCTTTCGGGCGATCCTTGCGATACTCCGCAAGATCGTATTCCTCGGTCAGCTTCGTCTTGCCAAAGGTCCAGCCCCGATAGTGATCGCGGATCAGGCCGTCATACCCCCTGCCCCGACGGATCAGGGTGCGTCCGCGCGTACCCATGCCAATGGCGCGTGGATCCTCTTCCTCAGTGTCCTGCGCAGACAGCTGATAGACTCGATGCCGCCCAAGTTCCGGTGCGAAATGCCCGGAAACGAGTGCATTGTAGGGCTCGTTCGCAGATAGGCCGACAACCTGGTCAAACGCCGCATGATCGAGGCGCACTTCGGCCTCTTCAGACAGGACTTCCCCAAAGAACGTATTCAGTCCCGCCTCACGTGCTGGCCGCAGGCGTCGCCAATTGTTGTCGGCAAGAATTGGCTCGATGCCGACATCTTTCAGAACCTTCGCCAGATCAATGCTCCACGGGTTCACGCCGACCAGCAGGACGCCCGGACGCTCTTTCCGCGCCAGACCAAGACGCCGCGCCAGCGGGCCAATCGTGAATCCGTGCAGGACGACGGTGACAAACACCATAGCGAAAGCAAGTGGAGTGATCTGCTCGGCGCCGGAGAAGTAAAAACGAGAATCCCCGCGTCGACCGAGGTCTTCAAGCAGGGTTGCAAACAGGCTGGACACAGCGACAGCAACGATACCGCGCGGCGCGATCCAGCCAAGCAGGATGGCCTCATTGCGCTTCAGGGTGCCCCAGGTCGCGATCCAAACCGAAAGCGGACGCACAATGAACAGCATCGCCATCAGGAAGGCGAGCGTGTTCCACGTCAACGCGCGGCGGATAACATCCGGCGTCAAATTCGCGGTCAGGATCACAAACACGCCCGAGACAAGCAATACTGCAATGTCTTCCTTGAACTTTCGTAGCTCTGCGAGGCCCGCGAGCCGCGAATTGGCCAGCGTCATACCGTAGGCCGTCACAGCCACAAGACCGATTTCCTTCTCGATCATTTCTGCCAGAGCGTAGCAAAGGATAATCGAGGCGAAGATGATCGGCGCCTTGAGATATTCAGGTGTCCAGCCCTGACGGAAGGCCCTGACAATCGCCCAGCCAAACGCAAACCCGAGACCCACACCCAGCGCCGCAGCAACGATGATCATCGCGCCTTTGCCAAGAATGGATTCGCCCGTCGCCGCCACGCGGATGATCTCGAACGCGGCAACGGCGAACAACGCACCAACGGGGTCGTTGACGATGCCTTCCCATTTCAGGAACTGACCCGTTCGGCCCCCAAGCTTTGACTGCCGCAGCAAGGGCATGATCACCGTCGGCCCGGTAACCACCAACACGCCTGCAAAGACAACGGAACTGCCCCAGTCGAGGCCCGCTGCATAGTGCGCGGCAAATGTGCCCAACGCCCACGCCAATGGCCCGCCCAGGAACACCATGCGGCGTACGGCAGCGCCCGCATCGCGCAAATTCTCGAATTTCAGGACGAGACCACCCTCAAACAGGATGACCGCGACAGCCAGTGACACAATCGGCCTGAGCAACTCATTGCTGCCGCCATTGAACACTTTTTCCGGATTGAGCAACGGCTCGCCAAAAATGACCGTCCACAGCGGTCCGACGGCGAGACCTGCTAAGGCCATCAACACGATGGCCGGCGCCTGAATGCGCCATGCAATCCATTGTGCGCCGATGCCGAGTGCGCCAATCAATGCGCATGCAAAGATCAACTCGCTGGACCCCGCGGCCGCCAGTGCAAAATCAAATTGGTCCATACCAGCCCCGTTCTAGGTCCACCCTGCCCACCAGTTCGTCAAAAAACTAGGCTTGAGCGGCATTTATGTCATCAGCAAAGTCGAATCCGATCTCACGGGTTCCATAGTCGCCCACTTTGTAGCGCTCGATATGGTCTGAGAACCAGAGCAGGATGTGCTGATAAAGATGGTCGTAAAATGGCTCAGGATCGGCGTCTTTTAGCGGCAGGCTGAACTCGTATTCCGAGCCATCCTCGATCTGGATCATGAATTTGTCGCCAATCTTGCGACACCGCATCACCAGCCGCAGCCAATCGGTGTCGCGGGAAACCCTTACTGCCAGGCCGAATGCAATCGGCCCGAGCAGGCGGAATCCGCGCGGTGGAATGGAAAATGCGGCGTCACCGTGGGCTTTCGGCTTGTACTCGCCGACCGGTGGCACAAGGTGGACACAAACGCCGTCACTTGCGCCAAGATAGTCGCAGAAACCACTGCGCACTTCCTCAGCCAGTGTTCGGATCCGGTCATAATTTTCGGCAGCGAGGGCCTGATAGGCCTCCACCGTCTCGATCAGTTTATCAAAACGTGACACAGCCTTGCGGCCCCCTTGGTTACCAAAGCCCACATAAATTAGGGTGCCGCAGCGCGGCCTTCAAACTTTAAAGTCGCAACCATGGGGCAATGGTCTGATGCTTTCGGCGTAATCCAGCCTACACCGGGGAAGCGATCTCCGTCGTATCGCGCCGCCCGGTAGGGCGAACCAGCGCGAACAATCTCAACATTTGCCGCCGGATTCTGCGCGGCGAGATTTGGCGACAAAAAGATATGGTCCAGCGCACCATAAGTGTCGTCACCGCTATAATGATGCGTCCATCGGTCAAAAGGATCGGCAATTGCGCGGCTGGCCAGATCGACCGCAAAGCCATCGCCGACCAATGGGCCGAGCCCGTGCGACGGGGCTGGCTTGCCGTCTACTTCCCAGTAATCATTGAAGTCACCCAGAATCACCCAATCCTCTGACGCGGGCGTCTCAAAGCGCTGACTGACAATCTTCCGCACAGCCTGGGCTTCCGCTTCACGCACCGAGGCCGTGCGCTTGCGGCCCCCATGCATCGATTTGAAGTGGCAGATAAACAGCGTCAGCTGCCGTCCCTCTTTCACAATATCCACTTCCAGACAGTCCCGCCGGAACACGTAGTCATTCACCGATGCGCCCTTCGGCGGTCGAATGCCAAGCCGACCAAACGTGGCACGTGCGTGACTGCGCTGAAACACTACTGGGTGCGACGAAAGCAGGCCGACATCGATGCCGCGGCTATCATTGCCTTCGTGCAGGACACGTTGGCCGAAGGGCTGCCCTGCCCAGCGCGACACGTAGCGATTGTCAAATGCGGTGAGCGTGACAAGGTTTTCGACTTCCTGCAGTGCGCATACCTCGGCCTTTGCCGCCACAAGCGCCTGCGCCGTCAGGGTCCGGTCATCCTCCGACAAGACATCGAACACTGCGTCCACCTGCTCAGCGATCCGGGCATCATCGACATCTGTCAGGCGACTACGCGCATTGGCCAGACCCGAGCGCGCGAAATCACACCGCATCATCAGGTTTTCGCAATTGAACGTGGCCAGTCGAATTTGGGGCATCTACCGGTGATGCGGCTTCATTCCAGTGCGGTCAACGCGCAATGGATGTGAGGTTAGGCTACGGCACGTTCGGCAAAGCGCGCGCTCGTCTGGGCCCGTTCTACAGAGTCAGCGTCCGGGCGCTGTTCGACGGGAATGGCTGTGCGGCCGAGCTCAATGGCTATTCCGGGCTGAACGCCGCTGCCAAATGCAGACAGTACGGTGCGTACCACATCAAGAGGCTGCGCCTCATCCTCAACAATCTGGCCATAGCGCGCAGCAACAGGCCCAACGACGCCATAGGCGAGAAACACACCGAGAAACGTTCCCAGCAGCGCGGTTCCAATCATCATCCCAAGAATGGCTGGTGACTGGTCGATAGACCCCATTGTCTTGATGATGCCAAGCACAGCGGCCACAATGCCGAGCGCAGGCAGCGCATCTGCCACCGTATTCAACGCGTTCACGGCCTTCATCCGTTGATCCACATGAAGCGCGACAGCCTGTTCCATATGCGCTTCGGCCCGCGCCGGGTCGGACAGATCCAGCGCCATCAGGCGAAAGGAATCACAGATCATGTCGCGAACCGCCGCATCTGCCTGAACTGCGGGCGCTGTCGCGAAGAGGGCAGAATCGTCCGGATTCTCTATGTCGCGTTCAATCGAGACAAATCCATCCTGACGTGCCCTGCGCATCAGGGTCGCCAACAGGACCAGCAATTCGCGGTGTTGTGCGCGATGCCAGCGGCTACCCTGAAACGAACGAACAAAGCCGCCGAAGGCCTCTTTGGCAACTTTGGGCGAATTCCCGATCAATAGCGTGCCAACAGCCGCGCCGCCGATCAGGGCCAGTTCAAACGGCAAAGCCTGCATCACGCCTTGCCCGCCGGTCAGGGCAAGGCCACCCATCACGAGGACGAGCACGAGAACAAGACCGATTAGTTGAGGCAAAATGCGCAGGCTCCGGCAATACTAGAACCGTGACCCTCGCACATTCGTCTTAAGCCAAGCTTACAAGCCCCGCATTTTACTGGGAGATCAGCTGGCCAGAAGTCCTTCCCCACCCATCACCGGATCGTGCTCCGCCACGAGGTGACCAGGGCTGACTTCAACGAGTTTCGGCTTGTACTGGTCCGCATCTGCATCATCGACCAGCTTCGATTTCATGAACCGCAGCGCTGCCCGGCTATCCAGCGGGCTGGGCAAGTCGCCCGTCAGGCGCAGGCGCTCGCGAGTGCGCTCACCCGTCGGATCGGCGTTTGGTACCGCCGCGATCAGGGCCTTCGTATAGGGATGGCGCGCTTCATTATAGATCGCGTCGCGGCCTGCGAGCTCCACCACGCGGCCCAGGTAAAGCACCATAACGCGGTGGCTGATCTGCCGAACGACTGCGAGATCGTGGCTGATGAAGATCATCGCGAGGCCGAATTCCTTCTGAAGCTCGATCAGAAGATCAACGACTTGCGCCTGGACCGAGACATCCAACGCAGAGACAGCTTCATCGCAGATCACCAGTTTTGGCTGCAGGATCATGGCGCGGGCGATGCCCACACGCTGGTTCTGCCCGCCCGACAATTCGTGCGGGTAACGGTTGATCAGGTTCGGGTCGAGACCAACGCGTGGCAGGATTTCGCGAACCTTTGCCTCGCGCTCGGCCCGCGTCAGGCGTGGCTGGTGCACCTGAAGCGGTTCCGCGATGGAGGCTCCGATGGACATGCGCGGATCCAGACTGGCCAGCGGATCCTGAAAGACGATCTGCAAATCATCGCGAAGGGCGTTCATTTCCTTGCGCCCGGCCTTCGAGATGTCCCGGCCAAGCCATGCAACCGTGCCATCAGTCGGCGGGATCAAATTCAACACACCGCGCGCAAGGGTGGATTTGCCGCAACCGGACTCGCCGACAACGCCGAGGGTTTCGCCGGGCTTCAGGTCAAAGGAGACGCCGTCCACGGCCTTGAGCGGTTTGGTCTTCCCGAACAGGCCACCTTTGACCGAAATCGGGAAGTGAATTTTCATGTCCTCTACTTTGAGGACCGGCTCTGTGCCTGGCGCCGGAGCATCTGACAGGACAGGACGACCGGGACGATCCGGCTCATCAATTCTCGGCACGGCATTGAGCAGCATTTTCGTGTAGTCGGCCTGCGGGCGGTAGAAGATATCGTCGACGCTCCCCTGCTCCACGATCTCGCCATGACGCATAACGATCACCCGGTCACACATGCGCGCGACGACGCCCATATTGTGCGTGATCAGGGCGATGCCGGTACCGGTCTCACGCTTCAACTCGTCCATCAGCTCAAGCACCTGCGCCTGAACCGTTACATCCAACGCCGTGGTCGGCTCGTCCGCCAGCAGGAGTTCCGGATTGCAGAGCATGGCGATGGCGATCATCACACGCTGGCGCATGCCGCCTGACAGTTCGTGAGGAAACTGGTTCATCCGGCGAGCCGCTTCCGGAATGCGCACATTCTCAAGCCACTCGACGCAGAGGCGGTCTGCCGCTTCACCCTTCAGTCCCTTGTGAAGGGCCAGCACTTCGCGCATCTGCGCGCCCACTGTCATATGGGGCGTCAGGCTGGTCAGCGGATCCTGAAAGATCATCGACATGCGCGCGCCGCGAATGTCGCGTAGCGTCGCGTCCGGTGCGTCCAGCATGTTGATGCCGTCAAATTCGATCCGCCCAGAGGCGGTTCCGTTGCCCGCGAGCAAGCCGAGCGCAGAGAGGGCCGACTGGCTCTTGCCCGAACCGCTTTCGCCGACAATGCCCAGGCATTCGCCCTTGGCGACATCGAAACTGATACCCTTGACCGCTTCGACCACACCGTCCGGCGTATCGAAGGAAACCCGTAGATCTTTGACAGAAAGAATAGCCATGATCGCAATCTGTATACGGGACGGCGAAGGGCGCAACGACCGCTCTGCAAAAAGCCAAAAAAAGGCCGCGCTCATCGGGAAAGAACGCGGCCAAGGAGGAGAAAGCGAGGGCGGGATTCAATGGGAAACCCCGCCTTCGGCAATCGGGTCTCAGAACTTGTATCCGAGCCCCAGTCCCACCACGAGTGGATTGATGTCCACGTCAGCATCCACTGTTGCGCCAAGCGCCGTGGTGAAATCGACAGTCACGTCCGGATTGATCCAGATCTTCTTGATGTCCGCATTGATGGCCCAGCCGCCTGGCTCTCCATCGAGGTCATAATCAACCCCGGCCTGGAGGGCGAGGCCGACGCTGGTATCGTAGTCGATACCGTCCGCGACCGGGCCTTCATCTTCGTTGAAGAAGAAAGTCGCATTGATGCCCGCGCCCACATAGGGCTTCCACTGGCTGTCATTCACGAAATGATATTGAAGTGTCAGCGTCGGCGGCAGCAGCGTAACATCGCCCAGATCAATCGTGGCATTGTCGAGCGCGCCTGGCACCGTGACGCCCGTGGCCTTCACATCATGTGGGGTCACGCCGAGGATCAGTTCCGCTGCGATGTTCTTCGTGAAGAAGTAAGTGATGTCGAGTTCAGGCACGTACTGGTCCGAAATGTCGACATCGCCAGCCAGGCGCGTTCCGGCAACCGACAGGTCTCCGGACTCGTCCGGGAGAACGCCGATCACACGTCCGCGCACCATCCACGGGTTTTCGTCTGCCGATGCGACAGGCGCTGTTCCAAGCCAGGTCGCCCCGGCAACCAGAGAGGCAAGGAGAAGCTGTTTCATGGTCTTTCACTCCAATTTTGGCGCACCAATCTGCGCCGGATGACCGCCACCTACGCCCATGTTTTCATGGGAGTAATTGCCCGTTTTGACGCGCGGGGCCGTGTCGCGCGACATGGCATCGCGAATAAGTAATCTCCCCGATTGCGAGCGCTTCGACCGGTTGCGATTCTGGGAATGTGCGCGCTCAGGCTCTGGGCTCGCCTCTGCCCAGTTTGCAACAGGAAGATGGTTCTCCCACGGTCAGGCTTGAACTTCGCACTGCCGCTAGGGCACATGGGCGTTGAGGAAACATTCGAGCGAGGAACCACGGCATGCCCGTCATCAATTATCTCACAACCTGTATCTTTGACTCCGGCGCACTGAAGCAACTGGCCGGTACAGCCAAGAAGCTGGGCATGTCTCGCCCCTTCATCGTCACGGATCCGGGCATCAAGGCGGCAGGTATCCTGGCAAAGGTGGAAGACGCGCTAGGCGTTGCACCGGCGGGCGTATTCTCTGAAACGGTTCCCAACCCGACTGAAAAGCAAACCAAGGAAGCTGCCGCGGCCTACAAGGCATGCGGCGCGGATGGCCTGATCGCGCTGGGCGGTGGCTCTTCTATGGACCATGCCAAGGGCATTGGCCTTCTGGTCAGCCATGACGAGCCGCTGGAAACCTATGCGGCGATCACGGGCGGCGCGAAGAAGATCGGCAAGATCCCGCCCCTGATCGCCATTCCGACCACCTCCGGCACTGGCTCTGAAGTGTCCGTCGGCATGGTCATCGTTCTGGAGAATGGGCGCAAGGAAACGATCGTTTCGCCAAACCTGATCCCGGCAACAGCAATCTGTGACCCGGATTTGACCTTGGGCCTGCCAGCAGGACTTACCGCCGCAACGGGCATGGATGCTGTCACGCATTGTATCGAATCCGTGCTCTCCCCTTCCGTGAACCCGCCTGCCGAAGGCATCGCCTATGAAGGCGTGTTCCGCTCGGTCGGGAATGGCTGGCTGAAAAAGGCCGTGCAGGACGGCTCTGATGCAGATGCCCGCTGGCACATGATGATGGCCAGTTATGAGGGCGCACTGGCCTTTGTGAAGGGTCTGGGCGGCGTCCACGCCCTGTCACATGCTGCGGGCCGCCTGCATGAAAAGAAACTGCACCACGGCACGCTGAATGCGATCTTCCTGCCGCATATCCTGCGCTTCCACGAAGGCACGGCGGATGAGAAATACGCCCGCCTGCGCCAGGCCATGGGCCTGAAACCGGGCGCGGATCTGGGCGATGCGATTGCAGAGCTGAACGCAGATATCGGCATTCCGGCAACGCTTTCCGCAATCGGCCTCAGTGCAGACGATGCGCCGGGCGTTGTGGAATACGCGCTGAAGGATCTGGCGCATTTCGGCAATCCGAAGCCGATGAGCGCTGACGATTACGCGAAAGTGTACGAAGCCGCCCTGTAGACGTTTGTCGTCGCCCGTCGCGGCTTGTTGCGATCTGTCGCCCAGTGTCGCCACAAGTCGCAACATGTCGCCAATTGTTTTGCCGGAGGTCGCCAGCGCGTTGCGCCGTGTCGCCTCCGGTAAGCTTTCTCTAGGCTGATGCGCGAATCCGGCGCATAATTGCGACATGCTTCAAGGTCTCTCCACCACTGCCACCCATCTCGGCCTGCTCTTCGGAGCGATGGCCATCGGCGCCTCATGGGTCGCCGCCATCGCATCGCCGAATTGCAGTTTTGACAAACTGGATGGTTCGCGCGCGGATCGGCATGTGCGGGAATTGCTGCTGCAGACCTCAACGCCCATCGCCGGCATGATGTTGGCATCGGGGGCATTCTATCTGCTGGCCACCAGTTGGGCGGCCGCGATCACGGCATTGCTGGCGGCGTTCGGATTCTTTTCAAATCGCTGGATGCTGGCACCGGGCAAGAAAGCCAAAGGCGTTCGCACGAGCCGCAAAGACCAGCGCGCAGTGTCGGTCAGCTTTTCACTTATGTTCGCTTTGGTGGCGATTGTTTCCGCCGTCCTCGGCATGGTGCGCATCTAGGCGGATCAGGCGAACACCAGCCAGAGACAGCCCATTTCGTGAAGTTTGCGGAAGTCATCGACGGACTTCTTTGCCGCTTTGCGCGCAATCTCGCCAGCCGCCTTGCGATTGACCGCCAACATCATGGTGCAGATGGCGATGCCCGGCAGGAAAGCCCACCAGACCAGGGCGAGAGAGGCCAGCACACCGGCCAGACATATAAAGTAGGCCACGGCATCCAGAATGCGGAAACGGGCATGCATGTAGCGCCCGAAATCGTTCAGCAATTCCGGCTGCTTGTGCAGGATCTCGGCGTCGATCGCGAACCGTTGGCCCGGCGACTGTTCATAGATCAGCGCCCGCGTCATGCGGCCACCACGATGAGGGTTTGGCTGGCATTTGAGGAACATCGCAATCACTCCACTGCCAGGAGAAAATACGTCCGGCGACTTAAACATACCCTGTCCGGTCTTGGTAAATTTGCGTGAAATTTGCGGACTAACCCGATCGGGCCCGTTTGGGGGAGGACACACCCGTCTGGCGAATCCGTTTGCCCTCACTCCGTTTGAGACCTATGCTGCACCGCAACATGGAAGATGTGTGACAAATGCTCTACTCGCTTGTTGAAATGAACCGCGCTGCGATGGCGCCAGTTCGCATCGCCGCCCGGGCCAGCCGCGCCGCGCTCAGCTCTCCGCTGAACCCATTTGGACATACCGAATATGGGCGCTCCCTGTCCGCAATGGCGGACGTGTTCGAAAGCGCCACACGGTATTATGGCAAGCCGGAATGGCGCATCGACAGCGTGAGCGTGAACAGCGCGCCGGTGGGCGTTACGCCGACCGTCGCCTGGCGTTCGCCGTGGTGCAACATGGTTCATTTCCGCAAGGATCCTGAGGCGCTGGCCGCTGCGCGCAATGCCGACAAGCTGGGCCCGCAGCCGCGCCTTCTGATCGCGGCCCCCCTGTCTGGACACTATGCCACCCTGCTGCGCGGAACCGTTGAGGCCTTCCTGCCGACGCATGATGTCTACATTACCGATTGGCAGGATGCCCGCATGGCGCCGGTTTGGCTCGGCCGGTTCGATCTGGACGATTACATCGACCATATCCGCAACATGCTGACCTTCCTTGGCGCGGGCGCCCATGTGCTGGGCGTGTGCCAACCGGGCCCGCCCGTGCTGGCCGCGATTGCCATGATGGCCGAAGATGATGATCCGGCCCGTCCGGCCTCAATGACCTTCATGGGCTCTCCCATCGACACCCGCCTCAGCCCGACCGTTCCGAACGTTCTGGCAGAGGAAAAGCCGCTGTCATGGTTTGAAGAGAACATGATCCATACCGTGCCGGGCCCCTATCCCGGCATGTTTCGGCGCGTCTATCCGGGCTTCGTCCAGCTTGCCTCGTTCATGAACATGAACTGGTCGCGCCACGTCGATGCGCACTGGAACTTCTTCAACCATCTGGTCGAAGGCGATGGGGACAATGTCGGCAAGCACCGGGAATTCTATGATGAATACCTGTCCGTCCTCGACCTGACCGAAGAATTCTATCTGCAGACCATCGTGCGCGTTTTCCAGGAGCACCAGCTGGCGCGGGGCGTTTATCGCTATCGCGGCACACATGTCGTGAAACCGGAGCTGATCCGCGATGTGGCGCTGATGACGGTAGAGGGTGAAAAGGACGACATCTCAGGCATCGGCCAGACACAGGCCGCTCATGATATCTGCTCCGGCCTGCCGGAAGATATGCAGACGGACTATGTCCAGCCCGGCGTAGGCCATTATGGCGTGTTCAATGGCAAACGCTTCCGCACGGAAATCGCGCCGCGCGTGACGGAGTTCACCAAGCGCTTCACCATGCGCGCCGCCGACGAGGCAGCCGCCGAAAAGCTCGCCTGATCACGCGTTGATGTTACTCAGGCGTCGGTAGAATTCGCGAAATGTCGCGGCAAAGATCGCGCGCCTCACTCAGAACGGTGATTGGCATCGGATCGGGCGCTTCCAGATAGGTGCTCAGCTGCGAGACCGCCTGGGCTTCGGCCTGTTCGCGCGGCAGTTCTGTTTCAGACACTTTCAGGGTCCGGCTGCTCGTGCAGGATTGCTGTTCAAGGATGGCTTTCGGGGTCGCATTCTGTTGCGGCGTGCGCAGGCGCACTGATGCCGGCAGGTCAGGCCCATCCGGCACGGCCACCCAAAGGGCGTTGATGTCTTCCCGATCCGTCGGATCTCGAAAGCGGATCGCGTAGATCAGCCCCTTGTCCAGATGCCGCACCGAATACTCGGCAAACCCGGCATCACTCAACCCGCCGAGCCACGAGGCGATCATGGCATTACGCGCCTGCTTGGCTTCCGCACCACGCCAGGCGGCGGCTTCTGAATAAACCTGTTCCTGCGCAAGCCCCTCATCATCGGCGCGGGGGACAAAGGCGGACGCGTATTCAGCATAGCCGATCCAGCCCGCCAGCGCAGATGCCAGCAGGGCCGATCCGAAATGTCTGATCCAGTCGCGTGAAGCCATAAGGGCGCAGTCCAGTTCAACTGGAGCGCACTTTGACAGGCTAAGGGTTAAGGAATGCCCGCTCGATCGCCCACCAGAGCCCAATTACTCCGATGAATGCCGAAACCGGCCATACCAGAACCGGCCGATAAAGGTTTGGCCGACCCGCTTGCCTCAGGACGCTCCTGATCAGGATCGCAAATGCAAGCGCCATGCCGATCACGGCCAACTGGCCAATTTCGACACCAATGTTGAAGCCAATCAGCGCGGGCCAGAAGATGTCAGCCGGCAGGCCGAGATCGCCGAACGCGCCGGCGAACCCCATTCCGTGGATCAGACCGAAGCCAAAGACCAGCGCCGGTCGCCAGGCGCTCGGCTCCCTGAACAGGATGTTCTCCAGCGCGGCCCAGGCGATGGTGAAGGCAATCAAGGGCTCCACAATGCTGCCAGGCGGGGCAATCAGGCCCGCCGCCGTCAGGCCCAGCGTCGCCGTATGCGCGAGGGTAAAGGCCGAGACCTGCCAGAGAAGGGGCCCGATCCGCCGCGTTGAAAAGAACAGCGCCAACACAAACAGGATATGATCCACGCCCATCGGCAGGATGTGTTCAAACCCGATGCGGATGTAGAAGATTCCGGTTTCCAGTGGCGTCCGGTCCAGCGAAATCTCTCCGCCGGGGATGCCGCCCTCAAAGCTGCGGACGCGCCCGGCCCGATCCAGCGCCTGCAACTCGCGGCAAAGGGCCGGGTCCATGCCGCCATCCGGCAGGCACAACTCATCCTCGGGATGGGCGATGGCCGATTGGGACATCAGGGTCGCCGCCAGGCATGCCACAAGGCAGCACAGGATGAAGGCGAGGAACCGGCCCCGCATCAGATCTCGTCCGGCAGGGGCCGTGGCGCTTCCATGATGATAGGGCCGTGATCATGGTCATGGTCGTGTCCCGATCCGTGATCGTGATGATCATGAACCGGAAGCATCGAGATAATGAGCGCGGTCAGGACGCCCAGCGACAGGGCGACCAGGCTGCGCACGGGGGGCTCTTCCTTGAGGGGCGCCATCAGGGGCCCTGTCGCCACATAGAGCAGCAGGCCAGCCGACGCAGCAAACAGCGCGCCAATCGCCTCCGGCCCGAGGAAGTACATGAAAGGTGATGACAGGATCACCCCCAGAGGGGTCGTGGCCGACGCAGCGAGAAAGGCGAACAGGAAGGATTGCCGGTTCGTGAAATTATGGCGGCGCAGGATGGCAAAGGCGATCACGCCTTCCGGAAACTCGTGCAGGATGAGCGATACAGCCGCGTAAACGCCCGCCGAAAAGCTGGCGGCAAAGGTGACCGAGTAAATGACGCCATCAATCAAGGAATGGATGGCGATAGCCAGAACCGGCGTGACGGCGGCGATGCGGCCCCCACCCGCACCTTCGGGAAAGAATGTGCTGAGCGTGTAGTTCAGGATCAGGCCGCCAAGAAAGCCGGCCAGCATGAAGTAAGGTGCCCGGGGGCTTGCCGCGAAGGCTTCCGGGGCGATGTGCAACAGGGTGAGCGTGACAAGCATGCCGGCGGCAGCGAGGCCGATGACGGCTGAAAACCGCGCGCTCCAATCCCCGCGCATGGCGACAGCGATCAGCCCGATGGTCGTGACAAACGCCGCGATCAAGCCAAAAAACAGGGGGGCTTGCATGGATTCAAACATGGAAAGCGGTCGGCTCGTCCGGTAACAGTCAGGTACGGTTTAAAAACCGCATCCTGCGGCCTTGCGAAGACGTGTTATATGGTACCATTATCCCGCTTGCGAGCAGATTTTCCTGTTTTTACTGAATATCCCGATTGGGGTGAACGGAGCGACGATATGAGTCTTTCATACGGCCGGGGGGCCTTTCTGAGTCTTGCGGGCATGGGGCTGGCGCTTTGCGTCGCGTGCAGCGCGGAGCAGCCCTATGAGCCAGAAGCCACAGAGGCAGCAGCGCCCCCCCCGGTTGAGGCGGTAGAAGACGCTTCCCCTGTTTCGGACACCGAGGCGCATGATGATCATGACGATCACGCAGAGCATGATGCACACGCCGACCATGATGATGATCACGATGCGCATGAGGAACATGGCGACGATGACGCGCACGACCATCATGAGGATGAGCACGCAGGAGGCGAAGCCCACGTGCATGGCGCGGCTGAACTGGCCGTGACCCAGGAGAACAATTTCGTCACCATCTCCATTGATGCCCCGTTGGCCAATTTCGGCCTTTCGGAGAAGACGAAGAAGAAATCCTCCGATCTTGAAAAATATGCTGAAGGCCTGACAGAACTGATGGGCAATGCCGGGTGTGATCTGGTGGAGCGGTCTGCGGATCTGCGCCGGTCAGGCGATCATGCCGCGATGACACTTTCCATTGTCTGGGATTGTCGTCGGCCAAGCCAACTGGATGGCCTCATGTTCACTGGCTTCGAGACCTATGACGCGTTCGAGACTGTCGAGGCCGTCTATCTTGGCGAAGCAGGCGAAACCGCCTCCGCGGTCCTGACGCCGGAAAGCCCGTTCCTGCCTTTCGGATCCTGATATGACGGACCCGGTCGTTTCGATCTCGGATCTGCGCTTTGCGTGGGCTCCTGGCCGCGATGTGCTAGACATTGAGTCGTTCACGCTGAACGCCGGCGAGCGTTTGTTCTTGCGCGGGGCGTCAGGCACCGGCAAGTCCACCTTGCTCGGCATTGTTGCGGGCGTTCTGGAAGCAGGCGCTGGCAGCGTGCAGATTCTGGGGCATGAGCTGACGACACTGAAGCCCGCCGCTCGCGACAGGCTGAGAGCTGATCATCTGGGCGTCATCTTCCAGATGTTCAATCTGGTGCCGTATCTGTCCGTCATCGGAAATGTCACGCTTCCGCTGCGGTTTTCGCCAAAACGGCGGGCAGCCATCGACGGAACGGAAGAGAACGAGGCTCGCCGCCTGCTTGCGCGGCTGGGCCTGACGGATGAATCCCTTCTCTCGCGGCGCGTGTCTGACCTGTCAGTCGGGCAGCAACAGCGCGTCGCGGCGGCACGGGCCCTGATCGGTGGTCCTGAAATCGTGATCGCCGACGAGCCTACCTCTGCGCTGGACGCCCATGTACGGGACCAGTTCATCAGCCTACTGAGTGAGGAAGCCCAGCGCACAGGCGCGGCGCTGCTGTTTGTCAGCCATGATGCCGGACTTGCTGATCATTTCGACCGCGCGGTCGATCTGAGTGACATCAACCGCGCAGGAGTGAACGCATGAGCGCGATCCTTTCGCTGGCCTGGAAAAGCCTGATGAATCGCAAGGGGTCGGTATTGCTGACCCTGCTGGCGGTGGCGTTATCGGTGGCGCTTTTCCTCGGCGTCGACAAGGCGCGGACAGGCGCACGCGAAGGTTTCGGCAACACGATCTCCGGCACCGAACTGATCGTTGGCGCGCCGACGGGAAGTGTGAACCTTCTGCTTTACTCCGTATTCCGCATGGGCAGCGCCACAGCCGAGATTTCCTGGCCCACCTATCAGCAAATCGCCAATCGCCCGGACGTGGACTGGGCCGTGCCGATTTCCCTCGGCGACAGCCATCGCGGGTTTCGCGTCATGGGCACGACAACGGAATATTTTGATCATTACAAATATGGTCGCCAGCAGGATCTGACTCTGGCGGAAGGCGCGCGGTTTGACGATTTGTTCGATGCTGTGATCGGCGCAGATGTTGCGCGTGAACTTGGCTATGACATTGGCAGCCCGATGATCCTCTCGCACGGGCTGGGGCAGGCAGATTTCGGATCGGGCCACGACAATCGCCCCTTCCGTGTCTCTGGTATCCTTGCCCCCACCGGCACACCTGTGGACCAGACGGTACATGTCTCACTGGAGGCGATCACCGCCATTCATGTCGGCTGGGAAACCGGCGCGAAGAACCCACTGGCGGATACGATCAGCGAAGAGACCATCCGGTCGTTCGACCTGACCCCCAAAACCGTGACCGCCATATTCCTCGGCCTGGAGCGCAAGGGCACGATCCTGACGACGCGCCGCGAGATCAATACCAATCGCGGTGAGCCTCTGATGGCGATCATCCCCTCTCAGGCCCTCGCTGAATTGTGGAGCGTGACCGCGATCGCCGAGCGCGCATTGCTCGCCGTGTCGATCTTCGTGATCGCGGTGGGCGTGGTGTCGATCCTCACCTCCATCCTGACCAGCCTGAATGAGCGCCGCCGGGAAATGTCCATCCTTCGCGCCGTGGGCGCACGGCCCGGTCACATCTTCACCCTGCTCGTTCTGGAAGCCGGGCTTGTCGGATTCCTCGGCGCGCTTGTCGGCATCATTCTGATCCATGCCTTGTTGCTGGTCGCCGGACCGATGGTGGCGGAACGTTTTGGCATTTCCCTGATCGGAACCGGTCTTGGCCTGACAGATCTCTACACATTGCTGGCCGTGACAGGCGCGGCGCTGCTGGCAGGGGCAATCCCGGCCTGGATGGCGTTTCGCCGGTCTCTGGCAGATGGTTTGTCAATTCGCGTGTAAACCGCTCATGCCCACTGGCGGGCGGCGGTTTCACGTCCTAGATTGGGGCGCATGAAACAGATTTCCTCCTTCCTCTTCGCCGCTATGGTCACCACAGCCCTGGCCGCTTGCGGCGCCGCCGAAACGCCGCAGCAAGATACCGCGCAAGAGGCGCAACCCGTTAAGCAGGCTGAGGCCACGCCCGCTTCGGATGGGCCGCAAGTCGGAGACAAGATCGGCCAGAGCGACGCCGAGCGCAAAGCCGCCCGCGAGAAAGCCATTGCCGAACGCGCCGCAGAGCGCGAGCGTCAGGCCGCTGAGGCCAAGGCTCGCGGCGTGATCGAGATTGGCTGGGAAGATCTCATGCCGGAGGGCGAGGAAGAGCGCCTTGCCCAGATGTATCAGAGCCAGATGTCCATGCTGTACGGCGCTGGCGGCGGCATCGCGGAAGGCTCTGCCGCGGACGCCATGGTCCAGATCGGCACGTTCAACACCGTGCCAGAGCTGAACGGCAAGAAAGTGCGCATTCCGGGCTATACCGTGCCGTTTGAATATGGCGCGAAGGCGGAGGTGACCGAATTCCTTCTGGTGCCTTATTTCGGCGCCTGTATTCATGCGCCTCCCCCACCGCCGAACCAGACGCTGTTTGTCATGGCTGAAGACCCGATCCTGCTCAAGGATCTGGCGCAAGCGGTCTGGGTGGAAGGTGTTCTGACCGCGCAGACGCAGGAAAGCGACCTGGCCGATGCGGCTTACACGCTGACGCTGACGCACATCGAAAAGTACGAATACTAGAGAATTCCCGATGGTACCTCTGGCCGGACTCGAACCGGCACTCTGTCACCAGAAACGGATTTTGAATCCGTCGCGTCTACCAATTCCGCCACAGAGGCCCAAAACGGGAGCGCTTCTCCTGCCGATTGCTGCGGCAGATGTCAATCTACTCGACGTAGCGATCAAAGACATCTAACAGCTTTTGCATGACTTCCACCGAGTTTCCGTCCGAAAAGACCCTGCTGCAGACCATCGAGGCGCTGGCCGAACGTGCACCAGAAGAAGGGTTTTCCCTTCGCGCCATCTTTGACCAGCTGGATGAAAGCGCGTTTGGCGCGGGCCTGTTCCTGCTGGCCCTGCCCTGCTGCATTCCGTTTCTCTATGGCGTGCCGCAAATCGTGTCCCTGCCGATGATGGCGCTGGCCGCACAGATGGCGATGGGGCGGGAACAGCCCTGGATGCCAGACAAGCTGGGCAACCGGAAAATCGACCGCAAAGGCCTGACGCAGATGGCAGCGGGCGGTCGCAAATGGCTCGGCTGGATCGAGCGGATTGTTCGCCCGCGCTTCACGATGATCACCGGCAAGCGCTCCGAGCGGGTGATCGGCCTGTTCCTGTGCATTTTCTGTGCGTCGATCCTCGTGCCGCTCCCGATGACCAACACGGTGCCCGGCTTTGCCGTGGCGATTGCCTCGTTCGGCCTGATGCAGAAAGACGGGCTCATGGTCATCGCCGGATTGATCATCGGATCGGCATGGGTCAGCGGCCTGGCCGGTGCGGTCATGTTCGGCGCGGTCAGCCTATTTGGCTGACAAATAACGACAAAGTGACCTTGCGCCGCATTGTGGTCCTGCTGTTGCCCGGCTTTAGCTGACGCATGGATTTTGTGAGATCCCTTCTGAAAGACTGGAAATGGCCACTCGTGGCGATGACGCTGTCTGCCCTCATGCTGGCAGCCGCACACGCCTTTGAGACATTTGGCGGTCTCGCCCCCTGCCCGCTCTGCCTGCGGCAACGTGAAGTCTATTGGGCGTTGATCGCCATGACAGTAACGGGACTGGTCCTGTGGCGGCTGATCCCGAAGCGGCGCTTCCTCGTGGCCTTGAACGTGATGATCGGCCTCGCCTTCATTGTGGGCGTGATCGTCGCCTTCTACCATGCTGGCGTGGAATGGGGCCTGTTGCCACCGCCAGAAGGATGCAGCGGCGAAGGGCCGATCGACCCGCTCGTCATCCGCGACTTCAACGAACCGATGCATGTCCCCTCCTGTACGGATGCGCCCTTCTATATACTGGGCCTCTCCATGGCAGGCTGGAACGGTGTGATTGCGGGCATCATGGCCGTGGCCAGTTTTGTGGCCGCCGGCGCGACGTGGCGCGGCGCCGTCCGCCCGGAAGAAACCGCCTGATCTAGAGCGGCGGCGCCGTCGGGCGCTTGAGGCGTTGTTCCCGGATGGTGATGTACATGGTCGCGCCGACGATCACGATTGTGCCGATCCAGGTCCAGGTTCCCGGCAGAACGTGGAACAGCCCCCAATCCACAAGCGCCGCCATCGGCAACCGCATATAGTCGATCGGCGACAGGAAGGATGCGTAGCCTACGCTCATGCCGCGAATGTAGAAATATTGTCCGATAACGCCGCACATCCCCATCACGCCAATATAGCCCCAGTCGCCAAGGGATGGTGGCACGTCCGGCCAGGTGTAGATGGCGAGCGGCAACAGCATCACGGAGGAGAGCAAGTTCGCCCAGATCAGCAAGGTCATCGGACGGTGCAGGCGCGTCAGGGACTTCACCAGCGTGATCGCCCCGGCCATGCAGAACGCGGCGATCAGCGCCAGTACCATGCCCAGACTGACGCCCAGCTGCGGCTGCATCATGATCATCACGCCGATACATCCGGCGATCGTCGCCCCCCAGCGATGGGGTCCAACCCGTTCTCGCAGGAAAATCACGGCGCAGATCGTGACGAACATGGCGCGGGAGAAACTGATCGCATTGAATTCCGACAGCGGCAGGCCGACAGAATCCGAAACAGCATAAAACCCGGCCGCAAAGCCCAGCGTTCCGAACAGGCTGCGCAGGAACAGCATGCCCGGCTGATGCACTTTCATGATGCTGAGCCCCTGCTGGAAGATCACGGGCAACACCACGATCAACGCGACACCTGACCGCCAGAATGCGAGGAAACCGGGATCGAAATGCGCTGATTGCAGCTTCGACAAAGTGAGGAACACGGTAAAGCTGGCGCCTGAAGCCAGCATCCAGAGGGCGCCCTCAATGTTGCGCGAAGCAGGCTTGCCCTCTAGGTCTGTGATTTGAGACTGATCGGGGCGAGTATTCATGGGCTGTTTTACGCCTTCCGAACTGGAGGAAATCGACCGCCTGTGGCGTGAGCTGCCTGCCGATCACATGTGGACCGGCTGGGCCGCATCGGGACACGAACCTGAACAGGTCTGGATCTTCCGAACACGCGCCCATTGGCGACGGTTCCCCCTCAGTAAGTCAAAAACCGGGTTTGTGATAGCTGACGAGATCGGACGTCCCGTCGCACGTGCAAAGACGCTGCCTGCATTGCTGGCCAAGGTCGAGTCCATCCCCGGCATAGAGGCGCTCTCGGAAGACCCATAGCGCCTCGGGCAGGCATCAATTGCCCATCTGGGCGCGCATCTGTTCAGCTTGCTCCGGCGTGATGCCCAGCGCATCCAGAAGTGGCCCGCCAGCTGATTCGTCCCAGGAATGGCGCGGGCCAACCGTCATGCCGCCATCCACCAGGAACTCACCTCCGGTGATGAAACTCGCCGCATCAGATGCGAGGAACGCCGCCATCTCGGCAATGTCCTCACCCTTACCAACCCGTCCGGCCGGCTGCATGCTGCCGCCCGCCTCGACCAGCATGGCCGCCATCTGGTCGGCCTGTTCGCGCGGCAAGCCGAGCGATGCGCCAAAGATGGATGTGGCGATGAAACCCGGCAGGACCGCATTCACGCGAATGCCGTACTTGGACAGCTCCGCTGCGGCCAGTTTCGAGAAATGCGCCACGCCCTTCTTGGCGACAGAGTAGGTGATCGGCGCATAGCCTGCACAGACGGCGCTGATGGACGACGTGTTGATGATAGAGCCGCCATTTTCCTTCATGTGCGGAACCGCGAATTTCGTGCCGGCGAAGACCTGTTTCAGCAAGAGCGACATGGTCTGGTCATAGGCGTCCAGGTCCAGCTCTTCGATCGGGTCGGGCGTGCCGCCATGCCCGGCATTGTTCCAGAGGATGTCGAGCCCGCCAAAGTGATCAACGGCCGCACCCATGATGCCTTCGAGCTGGGCCATATCGGTGACGTCACAATGAACGAACAGGACCTTGTCATCGCCGAACCGCGTTTGCAGCGCCTGGCCCTTTTCGTCCTGAATATCGCCAGCGACCACTTTCGCGCCGGCGGCCACAAATGTTTCGACCCCCGCCAGGCCGATGCCGCTGGCACCGCCTGTGATGATGGCAACCTTGCCGTCCAGATTGGCCATATGCGTATTCCTCCCGTTTTGTTTTTCAGGAGAATGCGCGCCCTTTCCCCGCGGTTCGTCAATGCCTGCGGGAAAATTTACTTGTCCGGTTTCGACAGTCCAAAGCGCTTCCAGAACACACCGTCCAACATACGCTTGGGCAACAGGTTCGGGATGTACCAATTGGTCAACTTGTTCGGCACGGGCGCATATCTTGCGCGCGGTGTCGCGTCGTCCAGCGCGATCTCGATCACCTTGGCGATCTGTTCCGGAGGCAGGCCATCGCGTCCCCCCTTCAGCATGACCTGCTCGAATTTTTCCAATGCCTCTGACCATGCGCTTCCGGAATACGGACCATCGGAATTTGCCTCCTCGGCCTTGTCCCAGATCGGCGTCTTCACAGAACCGGGCCCAATGGCGATGGCATCGATGCCGAAGATGACAAGCTCCCGGCGCAGGGAATCCGTCATCGCCTCGACCGCATGCTTTGTGGCAGTATAGGCCCCGAGGAATGGCGCCGAGACACGGCCGCCGACGCTTGTGATGTTGATGATCCGGCCGGGCGCGCCAGTCCGTGCCTCGTCCATGCCCAGCAGCGGCGCAAACGCCTGCGAGGCGCGCAACAGGCCGAAGACATTCACCTCGAAATGCGCCTTGAATTCATCCAGAGGCTGGATCGCAAGCGGGCCCATGTTCGCGATGCCCGCATTGTTGACGAGGCCCGTCAGCGTCTGCCCTTTCAGGAATTCTGAGACAGTCTCCACCGCAGCGTCAACCTGGTCCTGTTTGGTAACGTCCAGAATCAGAGGGCGAATGTCGCCTTCTGACCGCGCGCTCAGCGCATCGGCATCTGCCTGCTTTCGCACGCCCGCAAAGACGCACCAGCCATGCTTGGCAAGATAGAGCGCGGCAGCGGCACCAATGCCGGTGGATGCGCCGGTGATTACGACAGTCTTCATGCGGGATATCCTTCCAATGTCGGATCTTCAGAAAACTATACGCACAGACAGGACAAATGGGTTTACTCGCCCTGCTTTCCCCCCTCAATCACACGGAATGCCGGGCGCTTCGGAGGATCAGACTGAGGAACAGGCGCCTCTGCAGGTTTGGCCGACGTGTCCTTGGGGGGGGCTGGTTTCAGATCAGAGGCACGAACCAGTTTCGGCGTGCCACGCACCGGCTTTTCAGCCTCGGGCGGCGGCGTATCCTCTTCGAGATCATCATCCAGCTGGCGCACACGCGGAGGCGGTCGCTTGTTGAAGCCACCAGGCTTCTTTTTCTTCGCGCCAAAGCCCGAGCGCGCCTTGCCGCGGGCCTTCTTGTCGATTTCCTTCAGCTTCATCTGCTGCAGGCTGGACAACGCTTCACCATCGCTGCCCTTCAGCGGGTCGGCAAAGGCGGAGCCATAGGTCTCGATCCGCTCTTCGACCTCTTCAAGAAATTGCTTTTCCCAATCGGACAAGGGCGGGCCGAGGCCCTGCTCAGCCAAGGCCGCCGCTTTCCGCAGCTTGCGGAGCGCCGCACGTTTCTTGCGTTCGTCGACATCTCGGCCCATGAGCGGAGAATATGGTGATTATTGCGCCGGACGCAAACCCGCTCAGGCTTCGCCGAGGGCCAACAAATAGGTGTCGAGCACCATTTCCTGTTCTTCGCGCTCAGCCTTGTCGACCTTGCGCAGTTTGATCACCTGGCGCAGCGCCTTGGTGTCAAAGCCGAACGCCTTGGCTTCGGCGTAGATTTCCTTGATCTGCTCGGCGACCTCTTTCTTCTCCTCTTCCAGACGCTCGATCTTGGCGACGGTCTGGCGGAGTTTCTCGCGGGTCGCTTCGGTGAGATGGGTGATCGAGGCGTCGTCGTCCATGAGAGTCTCCTTGGGAATCGGGTTCGAAAAAGAAGGCGCGTCTTAGCCGGAGTTTCACTCGCTGGCCAGACGGCGAATGGCGTCAGCGACAGCGCCGCCCTCACCATGATGCGGCATGTGCCCTTCATGCGGCAGGATCACGAGATCAACAGGCACCTGTTTCTTGAGTTCGCCGACATGAAGCTTTGGCGAAATCACCGTGTCGCCGCTGCCGGAAAACACCGTGATCGGCAGGTCCAGCTCTCCATAGCGTTTCGACTGTTCCGCCAACTGGTCTTCCAGCGCTTTCACATCCCGTGCATTGGCGCGGAAATTCCTGGGGCGGAACAGCAATCCGATGGCGGATTTTTCCGAATACGCATCCGGTGCGGGCGCAGGATCGAATACGCTCGTAATCCCCCCGGCGAGCTGGCCGGGGCCAACAATCGGCGGCAGCTGGCTGAACATGGGGCCAATCACCGGTGGCGCAGCAAGCGAATTGTACCAGGCCTGACCACCGCCGCCCCAATCATGGGTGACCGGTGCCAGCAGGACGAGCCCTTTCACAAGCTCTGGCCTGTCCAATGCGACCCGCAAGGCGACTGCACCGCCGAAGGAATGCCCCACAAGGACAGCCTTTTCACCTGGTGCCAGCGTATCGAGCACGCCCGCCATCTGCTCGGCCTGTACGCCGAGGTCGTGTGCGCCATCCGGTCGGTCTGAATACCCGTGACCGGGACGGTCAGCCATGAAGATGCGATGCTCGTCGCGAAGGCGCGGAGACAGCGTCCAGGTAAACTCGCGCGCATTCGCGCTGGCTCCGTGGATCATCAGGACGGGCGGGCCGGCCTCCCCTTCCTGGATCACGTGCACCGTTTCGCCATTTACAGGCACAGCTGCGCCAATCGGCGGATGCTGGGATTCGATCTTGTTCTTGTAGGCGGCGCTGGTCACGCACGCGCCCGTACCAAGTGCGCAAAGACCGAGAGCGGTGGCCGTAATCATGCGCCTCAAAGGCCCTGACCTTCAGAGATCTTGGACAGCCGCTTCTCTGCGGCAATCGCCTGCTGCATGCGCGGATAGATTTTCAGGGCCTCCCGATAGGCTTCAAGCGCGTTCTTGGGAGAGCCCATCTGTTCGAACATGATGCCGAGACCAGACCACGCACCGAAATGCCGGGGCTCCAGCCGCAAGGTCTCGTTCAGGTCACGCAGGGCTTCGGGATAATTCTCGTCCATCAAGAAGAGTGACGCCCGGCGGTTCCACGCTTCGGCATAATCCGGCTTGATCAATATGGCGCGATCATAAAGGGCCCGCGCCGTTTCAAGATCGCCGCCCGTTTGGGCGTCCACGCCCCGCTGCATGATGACATCCACAGTGGGCGAACCGGACTCCATCCACGAGGCCCAGATGTCCATGGCAACGTCATGCGCTTCGCTGTCGCTGGGGGCGGCGCGCAATTTTTCGAACATGTCTTCACTGGGTTCAGCATGCGCTGCCCCCGCAAGGAACAGAACTGCCAGAAAAAGCGCGCGTATCATGGTTTCGATATTATGCCGCATACGCGCCGCGACAAGCTTTCTTGGCGGTCACAGCAGGCCCTCTTGCACCAATGCCTGCTCGAGCCCCTCTGCATGCTTGAAATGGTGCGTCCGAAAGCCCAGCGCGTCTGCCGCTTCCACATTGGGCAGGCTGTTGTCGATGAATATGACCTTATCCGGGTCAGGCCCGTCCATCATCTTCAGCGCGTGATGATAGATGTCGGCATTCGGCTTGATCATGTCGATCTGCCCCGACACGACGACATGGCGAAAGCGGCGCAGCACATCGAATGCTTCAAGCATCTCGTCCCACGGATCGGCCGGCATGTTCGACAGGGCATAGAGCGGCACGCCGCGCGCATCCAGCCGTGCGATCAGCTCAGCCGTGCCATCCATATAGCCATCGAACATTTCCATCCATCGCCGCCCCCAGGCGAGGATTTCTGCTTCATAGTGTGGGTGAAGCCGGATCAGCTCAGCCGCATTGTCAGCAAAGCTTACGCCGGCATCATGCCGTGTATGCCACGCCATGGTGCAGATATCCGACAGGAACACATCACATTCCTGCGGCGTATCAAATATCTTCGTGTAAAGCCGGGAGGGTTCCCAGTCGAGAACCACATGCCCAAGATCGAACAGCGCAATATCAGCAGCCATAGTGCCGCCTCATTACCTGTTCATGTTCACGTCAGCCCTGCTTTGCTTTGAAGCGTGGGTCGGTTTTGTTGATGACGTAAACGCGGCCCTTGCGGCGCACGATCTTACAGTCGCGGTGGCGCGACTTGAGCGATTTGAGAGACGAGCGGACTTTCATGGGCCTAGCCTGTGGATCATAAGGAATTGGAAAGCGGAGCGGGTAATGAATCCGATGCAAAGAGTCAAGGATGCACGCTGTCATGAGCGTGCAGTTTCAGGAGCTGGAAAAATGGCCCTCATCGCGCTGAAGCGCTCTCACATTATTGCCGCCGCCGCAATGACCGCTCTGGTCGCTGCCTGTGCGACGAGTTCCGGACAGGCTGCCCCGCCCATCGCAGGCCCTGCGCCCGTTCCAGCGCCGGAAACCGGCCCCATCACATACGCATCCTCCGGGCATGCCGGTATGGACGCCTGGCGCGCTGCCTTTTCCGAGAAGGCGCTCGCAGCAGGCCATGACCGCGATGTGGTGAAATCGGTTCTATCTGGAATCTCGCCTCTGGAACTCTGGCTGGGCTCCGCCTTCCAGCCTGCCAAGACCGGGATTGAAGACCAGGCCGAATTCGCCAAGCCGATCTGGGATTATCTCCGCGTCCCGATGAGCAATAGCCGCATCAGCACCGGTGCCTCCCGCCTTGCTGAAAACCCCGCGCTCTTCGACGCGCTGGAGGCCGCCTATAATGTCGACCGTGAAGCGATCGTCGCTATCTGGGGGATGGAAACAAGCTTTGGTGCGGTGAAAGGCAATTTCGATGCGCCGAACGTGCTCGCCAACATGGCTGTCGAAGGCCGTCGCAAGAGCCTCGCCGAGCGCGAGCTTCTCTCCATCATCAAGATTTTGGAACAAGGCGATGCAGACAGAGATGATCTGATCGCCGGGTGGGCAGGCGCGATGGGTCACACGCAATTCATGCCCTCCACCTTCATTGCCTATGCCGAGGATTTTGACGGCGACGGCAAGAAGGACATCTGGGAAAATGAGGCCGATGCCCTCGCCTCGACCGCCAATTATCTCGCCAATTCCGGCTATACGCTGAACCAGCCCTGGGGCATCGAAGTACTGGCCCCAACCGGCTTTGATTTCAGCCTGGCCGATGGCAATGAACGCCGCGTGGAAACCTGGTCCGGCGCGGGGCTCGTGCCGGCGCGGGGCGGCGCATTCAATACGGGCGGCGCGAACTATGCCGAACTCTGGCTACCCGCCGGGGCAGAAGGCCCGAAATACCTGCTCTTCAACAATTTCAAGGCCTTCAAGACCTACAACAATGCGGATTCCTATGCATTTGCGGTTGGCCTGTCAGGCGATGCCATGGGAGGCCAGACCGGCCCGGTCGCATCCTGGCCAACCCATCTGACTCCGCTGACCGTGGCTGAGATCAAGATCCTGCAGGCCGAGCTGAACGCACGCGGCTTTGATGCAGGCGTGGTCGACGGCATTCCGGGCCGCCGCACGAAGGGCGCGCTGCAGGCCTTCCAGAAGTCAAAAGGTCTGGTCGCGGACGGCTATCCGACAAAGCAGGCATTGTCCGCGGTCATGGGCAGCCCGGCTGTCGGCGTCGCCTCCAGCACAAACTGATCAGAGGGCGTCGGCGGCCTCGTCTTCATCTGGCTCGCCGACGCCATCCTTCAGCCCGAACCGCGCATAAAGGATCATGAAGGCCAGCAAGGCTGCGCAGAACAGGAAGGGCAGCTGGGGATGGACATACTCATATACGAACAGGCCGAAGAAGGGCGTGATGATAAAGCCCATGCCGTTCGCCGAGATCACCAGTCCGGCCACATTGCCTTGTAGTTGCGGCGAGACAGCCAGCGAGGCGCCGCTGGAAAAGCCCGGCCGCGCCAGCCCCTGCCCCAGCCCGATGCAGAATTGGGCGAGGATAAGATTGGCATAGTCCTGCGCAAACACCATCAGCAAGGCCCCCGCCAACAAGGGCAGGCACCCGCCCCACATCAGCGTCTTGTTCTTCAGCTTCATGCGCGGGATCAGCACGAGCTGCGCAAGCAGAACGGCAAGCGCGCCCACGGTGAAGGCAGGCCCGGTGAATTGCGCGGCTTCTTTTCCGGACACGCCCAGCTTGTCCATCACCGAGAAGACGAAAACCTGCGTCAGCACACCGGTCGTCAGCGACAGACAAACTGCAAAGATCAGAAACGGCAAGACCGGGCCGGAGCGCCACAGGCCGCGCGCGCCCGGTATTTCCTCAATCTGCGTGGCATCTGTCACAGGTGCGCGATCTTCCGGCAGGCGGAACCAGATCATGGCCGACATGGTGAATGCGATGATCGCCGTCAGCAGCAATGGGCTGAGAAGGCCCAGCGTGGCCACAAGCGCCGCGGCGAAGGCCGGACCGATCACTGTGCCGACGCTGAAGCCGGATGTGATGAAGGCGATTTCTGACTGACGCTCCGCCTGGCTGGTCCGGTCTGCAACATAGGCCTGCGCGGCGGGGTTCGTGCCGGAACCGATAAGGCCGAAAATGGACCGCGACATGGCAAGGCAGGCAAACATGAGAAACGTGCCCGTCAGCACACCTGTCAGGGTGAGCAGTCCTGTCAGGAAGAGGAGCAGCATGGAGACGCCATAGCCCGCAAGGCCAAGCGCCGCGACGGGCCGCCTGCCCCACCGATTGGACCGCCCACCCCAGAATGGAGACATCAGCGACCAACACAGCGCCGAAAGACCGAACACCGCGCCGGCCATCCAGTCCGGCAGTCCGATCTCCCGCGTGAGCGGTGGCAAGACTGCTGCGATCAGCATCGTATTGCCCGCGCCAATTGCCATGAGAGAGAAAAATAAAAGGAAGAACGCACCGCGTCGGTCTGGCCGTGACATGTCTGGAGGAATCATTTGCCCTGCGCTCATGTCATCTGTCTTCGGCCCGTCATCGGAAAATGTCCAGCATCATGACGGGCGTGCCGTTGGGACAGGCAGGCAACCGAATTCCAACACGACCTTCAGCACGGAAGCGGGTTATGGTTGGACAATGCCCCACCCTCGTCATAATCTTGCTAAAGGGTTAACTTAAGAGGCTGGGAGTATCTTGGGAAACGCACGGGGATATCTCACATGCTGCGGAAATTGATGTCTAAGCCAGCCGGTCTGGCACTCGGCACAGCCATGGCGGGCCTGCTCGCCCTGTCATCCTGCGACCAACAGGATTTGCGTCTCGAACGCGCCCGCGATCTGGCCGATTCGACCCTGGATCAGCTGAGCGGACGGACCATTGTCGAGCCATCGTCACCAAACGCACTGGAAGCCGTCGACGTCGCAGATCGCGCAATCGCCGGCACAGTGCGCAACGACATGAATTTCGAAACGGCCAGCGCCAGCTCGATGTTCGCCATTGGCTCCATCATCGCAAAACCAAAAAACATTCCGCCCGCCGAGGCGATGGCAGTTGTCGAAGACGACGCATTGTTCCTGGAAGACCCGGAAGCGCTTGAGGAGGTCGCCGAGGAAGAGGTCGCGCTGGAAAGCGCGCCGGACGCAGACATGGACGCCATCACAGCGCCCGCACCCGCAGCGCCCTCCACCACACGCAGCCTGACGGTACAGCCCGCACGCGTGATGCCGAAAATCAAGCTGGACCCCGCGGCCAGAGAGCAAACCCTTCAGAAGATCGAGGAAGCTTCCCGCGAACTGGAGCAAGCCGCCGCGAACGAGCCAGCCCCGGTCAAGCGTACCCGTTCCCTGAACACTCGCTCGCTGGAATCCGCTCCGGTGATCGAGCAGAAGGCTGCCCGCAAACTGGCGCGCCGCTCCGTCATCAGCCGCGATGCAATCACCGCGCAGCGTGATGCCAACTCCGTCATGCTCGACACATTGTCAAAATATGGCATGGGCGGCGAAGTTGCCCTGTCGCGCGAGGGCCAGATGGTCATCCAGATTGGCGAGGATGGCGCGAGCCCGACCCAGTTCACGCCTGAGCGTGCCCCGCGCAGCGCGCTGCAGAATTTCCTCGCGGTCGATGCCAAGCTGGAGTGCCCCGACAATCCGGACATGATGCAGGTACAGTCGAGCCCGGTCCTGGCCACAGAATGCATCGTGAAGGATCTGCGCGAGTCCGGACAATTCGAATATGTCGAGAAAGACTATATTTTCGAGAACCAGTTCGCCCGCAAACCCACACCGGATACACCGACGACCGGCACGGGCGTGACGCCAGATGTCATCACCGATGCCTCCATCACGCCGAATGATCCGCTCTGGGATTTGCAGTGGCACTTCCAGAACAATGGCTCCGGCGAAGGCGAATCCATTGGCGGTTCAAGCTTCCAGGATTTCTGGACCCGTCAGGGAACGGAAGGCTCTGAAGACGTCGTCGTCGCGGTGGTGGATACCGGCCTGCAGCTGGAACACCCCGACATCAAGGATTCCCCGAACATCGCGCCGGGCTGGGACATGGTATCCGATCCGCGCATGGGCAATGATGGCGATGGCCGTGACAGCGACCCGAATGACCCCGGCGATCTGTGTGACCCGTCTGTGCCCTATGCCGCTGACACGTTCCACGGCACGCATGTGGCCGGCACGATCGGCGCCGCAGCCACCAACAATGCCTCCGGCGTTGCGGGCGGTGCGTGGAATGTGAAGATCGTTCCCGTTCGTGCCCTCGGCAAATGCGGCGGTCGACTGTCTGACATCAATGATGCCATCCGCTGGGCGGGCGGGCTGATCCCGGCCGAAGATGAAGAAGGCAACGAGATCTGGAACGATAATCCGGCGGACGTGATCAACCTGTCCATCGGCCTGTTCGAATTCTGCCCGGCCTCTCTGCAAGACGCCATCGACTCCGTCACGGAACGCGGCGTGATCGTCGTGTCCGCTGCGGGCAATGCCCGTGTCGCCACGCAATACTACGCGCCCGGCGGCTGCGCCAACGTCATCACAGTGGCGGCAGGCGATGCCCGCGGCGTGATCGCGCCCTATTCGAACTTTGGTCCGGAAGTCGACATTCTGGCACCGGGTGGGGATCTGACGCGTGATGACAATGGCGATGGTCGCCCGGACGGCGTGCTGTCCACCAAGGCCGCAACCAATTGCTATGACCCGCTGACGGGCGACGCTGTTGAAGATTGCTACTACGCCTTCGAACAGGGCACATCGATGGCAGCGCCGCATGTCTCTGCCGCGCTCGCCCTGTTAAAGGCCCGCGACCCGGACGCGACGCCGGACGAGTTGAAGGCGACCCTGCTGGCGGCTGTGTCGCCCCGCTCTGCGCAACAATGCTCCGGCTCCTGCGCGCTCTATCCGGGCACCACGCCGATTGAAGGCAGCGAGGGCATGTGTTCACGCCCGTGCGGTCAGGGCCTGTTGGACCTGGCGCTGGTGCCGGAAAAGATGAGTAGCGGCGGCGAGTAATGTCAAAGCGCCGCCCCTCCCCCATACATGTCGGCGGCCCCCTTGGCATTGCCGGAATCGCCCTGTTGGGGAGCGCGGTGGGCCTGGTCTTCGTAGCAAATGATGATCCGGATACGCCGCAACCCGCCATCCAGCAGGGCAGTGTCGTCTCGCCCGTAGAGGCGCCAAAGACGGATCCCCGCCCCCCAATCGGAAGTATCGGCGTGGAACAGGTTCAGGCGGCCTCCACATCCAAAGACGCCCCGGCAGCATCTGGCCCCGCAGAGGTTACCTTCATCGTTCGCCTCAAAGGGCGGCCGGAGATCGACACGATCTGCCGCAACTACAAGCGCGACCGCGACACGGCGCTGGACGCCTTTGATGATCTCGCTGCAGACATTCCGGCGCTGAAGGAGTTCAAGCTCGTCGGCGCGAGCTATTCCGGAGAGATCAGCCTTGCCTACACGCTGCCCGCCGGCGTCGATGCCACGCGCGGCCGGATCGAGGAAATCCGCACAAGGATTCTGTCGATCGACGGGGTTGCCTATGCAGACCCGGACTTTGTTGCCCATCCCGGAGAGGACAAACGCAAATGACTGCTACCCGCACGATCCTGCTCGCTTCCGCATGCGCCGTTTCCCTGACGGCCTGCGATTTTCTGATCGCGAGATCCCCCGATGAGCCTGACCCGGTCGAAATCACTGAACCCCCTGCCCCCGAGGAAGAAGCGCAGGTCGAGATGCCTACCGAAGCGGAACGCCCGGTGATGACGGCCAGCACGGCTACGATTGACTGGGAAGCCGCCCGCGCCGACATGGCCGCGCGCTCCAGTGGAGACAGCGAAACCGGATTCCAGGTCGCGTCCGGCAGCAACGCCCCGCCCGTTCCGGTCCTGCTGCCGACCGGCATCGTCGTGCCTCAGGGCGCTGAGGGCGGTGTGCGCTTCCAGCCCATGAGCGATGGCTATTTCGCGGCCTATCCCGGCATCGACTATGACATCGTCGTAAACGGAACAAATGAAGTGATTGGCGCCGATGCGCGCCCGGAAGACGAGGCCGAACCGGTGCTGACCTATACGTCTACAATGACCGGCGCCCAGGTTTCCTTCTCACGTTATGGCGCTGACTATCTCGTCGAGTTCGAGTGTAAGGCGCTGCCAACAAGTGAAGCCGAGTGTATCTCCGAGCAGGAAGCTCTGGAGGTCACCAACAAGCTGGTAATTGCGGGGACGCGTTGATGAAACCAACGAGATTGCTGCTACTGGCGAGCACCGCTCTGATGCTCGCCGCATGCGACTTTGTGAGATTTCCGGGGGATGGCGGGCCAAGCCCGGAAACGCCGGACACAGGCCCGGCTGTTCCGCCGGGCGCACCGGGGCCGCCACCGCCCTCTGCCCCCGTGGATGATCCATACGGTACGGGTGGAGACACCGGCACAGATGACGGCGATGTAGATGCCGGGCCGGATATGCCCACTGATGCCGTAACGGATGATCCGGCAGAGCCGGACGATGGAAGCGACGACCTTCCTGACGATACGGATGCGGCAACTGATACAGACGCAGATGCACCCGCAGACGACGCCGACACGCCCGCCGCGGACGACACCACCGACGGCGAGCCGGATGCGGATACAAACAATCCTGACGACACAGACACCGTTCCGGACACAGACATCGACACTGATCTGGACGCTGGCGACGATACCGACACCAATCCCCCATCTGATGACGATGCAGGCTCAGATGACACCCAGGCTCCGGACACGCCGGGCGATACGGATACGCCAGCGAATGATGGTGGCGACGACACAGCCAGCCTTCCGGACCCTGTCGAGCCCACTTTCAGCTATTTCGAAGCCGGCGCACTGCTGCCAGGCTCCGGTCAGGGCGCGCCTGACCAGATTGCCTATGCGCCCGACATCGTCTTCCCGATTGCGGATGCGCCGGCCTATCTTCAGTCACAAGTGTTCAGCTTTGGCGGCGGCGTTGCGGGCGGCGACCAATGCGATGCGCGCAACTACACTTATCCGTGGCGAGATAATTTCTGCGAAGTCCGCTCGGCCAATCGCACCTCTCCCTACTGCCCTCTTCCAAAGGTTCATCAGGGGCAGGACATTCGTGTCGGCACAGCGGCGGATTGCAATACGCTGCGCCGCACATCAGCGGCGGACCGTGCCCTGCACAAGGTGGTCGCTGTGGAGGACGGCATCATCTCGCATGTCGGCACCTATAGCGTGAATCTGCGCGCGGGCGGCCGGATCTACAAATACATGCACATGAACATGAGCAAACTGGAGGTGAAGGCCGGTGATCCCGTCACCGCAGGCCAGCACATTGGATATGTCTCCAACGATTTTGGAGGCACTCCGACCACGTTCCACCTGCACTTCGAGATCACGCAGAATGATGCGAATTCAGGCTGGATCCATGTCCCGCCCTATCTGTCTCTTGCAGAGGCCTATGAGCGCCGCGAAGGCGGGCCGGGCGAAGTGATCGAAACCGGGGGCGTCGAGGTGGCCACCGCGCCTTTCATCATTCCCGAAGGCATGGAAATCATCGAATAGGTTTCGGTCAGGCCGGTCTGAAGGTCAGCGCAACGCCATTGTTGCAATATCTCAGGCCGGTCGGCGCCGGGCCATCCTCGAAGACATGGCCCTGATGACTGAGGCATCTGGCGCAGTAATATTCTGTCCGCACATAGATCAGTTTGCGGTCAGGCTTGGTCCCCATTGCGCCGGGTAACACATCGAAGAAGCTCGGCCAGCCTGTGCCGGAATCAAACTTTGTATCCGATGAAAACAGCGGCAGGTCACAGCCCGCACAATGATAAGTGCCGGTTCGGGCCTCATTGTTCAGGTCAGACGTGAACGGTCGCTCCGTGCCTTCCTTGCGCATCACGCCATAGGCCGCCGCGCTGAGGCGCGCTTTCCAGTCATCTTCGGTCAGCTGCCGCCATTTTGAGTCCGCATAGCGATCCTCATTGTTCTCGTTCTCGGCATCCGCCGCTTCAGAGGTCGAATTGATGGAACAGGCGGCAAGGCCTAGCGAGGCGGCCCCGGTGAGGAGCAACGCGCGGCGGGAAAGCGTTTGGGTCATGCGTCTCATACGCGGGACCATGCCGCATGGTTCAGTCGCGCACTACACACAAGCGCGTGAAACCTGTGTCAGTGGCTGTCTTCGACCCAGACTTCACCGTCCAGATCGTCCAGCTTTCCCTGCAGATGCGCCCGAACATCGGCCACGGCCTGATTGTAGACAGCCGGGCCAAGGGTTTTGATCATCAGGTCAATAATGTCGTCGGCGCGGAAATCGCTCAGCCGTTCGTTGAACTCAGTGGCAAACAGGGTCTGCAAATGCCCGCGCAAGGTCACGCGGCGTTCTTCGGTCAGCTCAAGCTTTTTCATCCCCGTCTCCCTTGCGCTGGTTGCGCCCGAAGTTCACCGCGCCGGAATCCTGGCCGGCATCAATGATGGCTTTCCGGATTGAGCGCGCCCGCGTGAATTCATTGAACAGCGTCTCGCCGTCGCCCCAGCGAATGGCCCGTTGCAGCGCGGCCAGGTCTTCAGAAAATCGGCCCAGACACTCCAACACGGCATCCTTGTTGTTGAGGAACACATCGCGCCACATGACCGGGTCGGAGGCAGCAATACGCGTGAAATCCCGAAAACCACCGGCGGAGTATTTCACCACTTCGCCCTGCTCTACCGTCTCCATGTCGAAGGCTGTCGCCACGATGTTGAAGGCAATCAGATGCGGCAGGTGAGACGTGATCGCCAGAACGCGGTCATGCCGCGCGGCATCCATCGTCTCGACCGTCGCGCCAAGCTGCGTCCAGAAGGATTCGAGGCGAGACACCGCCTCGGCATACTCCTCGCCGTCTACCTTGAGAGGTGTCAGAATATGCCAGGCATTCCGGAACAGGGTCTCAAAGCCCGCTTCCGGCCCGGATTGCTCAGTACCTGCAATCGGGTGGCCGGGAATGATGTGAACGCGCCCATCCGCCGCCGCCGCCAAGGCGTCTGCCGCTTGCCCCTTCACCGAGCCGACATCTGTAAGGGTCGCGCCGGCTTTCATCAGCGGAACGGTTTCAGCGGCAACGGCTTTCAGCGCGCCAACCGGCACACACAGGATAACGCAATCGGCATCCGCGACCGCTGTTGCCAGATCGTCTGCGATTTTGCCGAGATCAATCGCGGCCGCACGCTGGCGCACATCCAGATCGGCGTCATACAGGCTGACCGTCTCCGCTGCCCCATAGGCGCGGGTCGCCCGGGCAATGGACGCGCCGATCAGGCCGGCGCCGATGATGGCGATCTTTTCAAAGACGGGGTTGGTCATGGAGTTCCTGCAGTCAGATTTCGCTCGCTCTGGTGCGGAATGCGGCGCGATTGGTCAAGGTCTGATGTCCCTGCAACCATCTACCGCAGATGACAGCCGCGACATCACACTTACATTTGATCGACAGAACGCAACATATCGCGACAAATGACGACACGAAGCAACGCGATACGACACCGAGCAAAGGTATCGACAGATGAGCCAACCCTCCCCCATCCTTTCCGGAATTCGACAACGCTGCGGCCAGTGTGGTGAGGGCAAGCTGTACAGCTCCTACCTCAAACTGCACGAGACATGCCCGGTTTGCGGGCGGGACATGTCATCAGCCGATACGGCGGACGGACCCGCCTTTTTCGTCGGGTTTGGCGTGCTGTTGCTGCTCGCACCATTCCTGTTCCTGCTGCCGATGAGCCCATTGCCATTGGTGCCGATGATCATTGCGTTCATCGTGCTGTGTGCAGCCGTTGTGGGACTGTCGCTCTGGTTGCTCCCGGTCGCGAAAGGTGTGCTGCTGAACCTCCAGCTCCATCACGGCGCTGAAGAGGCAAGCTTCAAACCCGGCAGCGAAGACTAGCCGGAAACAGCCTGTTCATCGCGCTCGCCGGTACGAATCCGGATGATGCTGTCGAGATCGTAGATGAAGATCTTGCCGTCGCCGATCGTGCCGGTATTCGCCGCCTGCGTGATCGCCTCTGCATAGCGTTCAGCAGATGCAGCGGGACATGCGACCTCCACTTTCACCTTTGGCAGCAGGCGCACTTCATACTCAGCGCCGCGATAGACTTCCGTCTTGCCCAACTGGCGACCATAGCCACGCACTTCGGAGACGGTCAGACCGGTTGCGCCCGCTTCGGACAGCGCATCGATGACCGCATCCAGCCGGCTTGGTTTGAAGATGGCGGTTACGAGTTTCATGGCGCTCAATCCTTTGATCTGTAATGCCTATTAGGTCTTTCTAAAGTACAGAGCGCCCGGTTGGGGCGTCAATGTCTTTCGCGACCATTGGTTGTCGCAGGCCGCGTCAAACGCACTTTTCCGGTCACAGGTGCCTCCGCACCGCCTCCTGGAGAGGCATAAAGGCGCTTTACGGCCTCCACGAGCACCACACCGCCCAGCCCCGGCGCAAGCATTCGCCCCATCACTTCCCAACCTTCTGCGGCGGTCGTGACCAGCGGCGTGGCCACAGGCGGCATGTAAAGCGCGCTGCTGGAGGCGGTAACCTGAAACAGGCCGATGGACAGCAAATTCATCAACTGCGCCCTGGTCCACGGCCTGCCCTGTCCGAAAGGCGTCCGCGTCGCACGCGACCAGAGACCCGACCGATTGGACGCCGCCAGCACGATACGCCCTTCAGGGGCGGTGACGCGCCAGATCTCACGCAGATAGGCGCGCGGATTGCCGGACTCCTCCAATCCATGGAGCACAATGACGCGATCGAACATGCCATCCGGGAAAGGCAACCGTTCATCACCGACTGAAACCGTGGCATTTCCCCTGCCGAACGGGTTCCAATTCACAGGCCCATGATCGAGCGGAACCCCCGCAACGCTGCGGCTGGGCGTTCCTCCGAAAGCCTCCAGCACCGGAATGGCGTATCCAAGCCCGAGTAGCGACAGTCCTCTCGCATCTCCCCAGAGGTCAGTCAGCTTGCCCGATAGTATCCTCGCCGCCGCCAAACCGAGGGCGGACGCATAGAAACGTTGCAAAGTGACGGCATCCTGACGCATGAACGGCCCTGTGCTAGTCTGGTCTGCTGGAGACACTGATGACGAAGATCACCCTCGACATACACAAATTTCCCTGCCTGAACGATAATTACGGCTATCTCGTGCATGAAGCCTGGTCAGGACAAACCGCCGCAATCGACACGCCCGATGCCGACAAATACCTGGCAGAAGCGGATCGAATGGGCTGGTCAATCAGCCACATCCTGAACACGCATTGGCATCCGGACCATGCCGGCGGCAATCTGAAGATCAAGGACGCAACCGACTGCACGATTTACGGACCCGCCGGCGAAGCCGGGAAAATTCCCGGTATCGATGTGCAATTGTCGGAAGGCGACCGCGTTGAGCTTGGCCGCGCGACAGCAGTCGTTCTGGATGTGCCCGGCCACACACTTGGACATATCGCGTTTCACTTTGCAGAGCAGAACACTGCCTTTGTCGGCGATTCCGTTTTCGCACTTGGCTGTGGCCGCGTGTTCGAAGGGACGATGGAAATGATGTGGGACAGCCTGTCCAAGCTGAAATCCCTGCCGCCAGAGACGCAATTGTACTGCGCACATGAATACACTCAGGCAAATGCCCGGTTCGCAGAGACCATCGATCCGGACAATACCGATCTGGCGGACTATATTCGATGGATCGATGATCGCCGGTCACGCGACCTGCCGACTGTACCGACTCGGCTCGACAAGGAACTTGCGACAAATCCATTCCTGCGCGCCGATGATCCCGCGCTGCAAAGCGCCATGGGCCATCCGGGCAATACAGTTGACACCTTTGCGGAGATCCGGACCCGAAAGGACCGCTTCTGATGCCCGCCATTTCCGGCGACCTCGGCGCAAACGAGATCATTCGAATGCTGGGCCTGAGGAAGCATCCGGAAGGCGGTCATTACAGCGAAACGTATCGCGCCCCTGCCCTAAATGGGGAACGTGCTGCATCAACAATGATCTATTTCCTGCTGCAGGCAGATGAAGTCTCTGCGTGGCATCGGGTTGATGCAGACGAATTCTGGCTGTGGCATGCAGGCGGTCCGCTGTCCCTGACCCTGTCACCACCCGATGGACAAGGGGCACGCGCCATGACCCTCGGTCCGGATTTGCGCGCTGGCCACTCCCCTCAGGGAATCGTTCCGGCAAACTATTGGCAGACCGCAGAAACCCTTGGCGCGTGGACGCTTGTTTCCTGCATCGTCGCACCCGCTTTTCATTTCGGAGGCTTCGAACTCGCACCAGACCAGTGGCGCCCGGTCATCTAGCCACGCATTTTGAGCGCTTGTTTCATCAACGGAGACAGGATCGCCACAAGCCAGCGCTCGCTCCGGCTCCTGGCAAACTTGCGGAAATAGCGGGACAGGCTCTGCGCCTTGTGTTCGAGAACCGCATCAGATGGAACATCCGAAGTCGAACCATAATGCAGCGCGCTTGCATGCGGTTGATACACAACGCTTCCGCCCATCTCGATCACACGGCGACACAGATCAACGTCTTCGACATGCAGGAAATAGTCTTCATCGAAGCCCCCCATGCTGCGAAATGCCTGACGGTCGATCATGAAGAACGCACCGGAAACCGCCCCGACTTCGATGGATTCTCTTGGAGGCGGGTCGTTTTCCAACGTCCATTTCCCAAACCCCATCGCACGGGCAAGCGTCAGCGTATTGCGCCGGCCACCGCGTTCCTCCCGGCCATGAATATCGAATATCTTGCCGCCAACCAGAACGGGTTCAGCGCGCTGGTCCATCGCGCCCACCATGCGCGCCAATGACCCGCGCCTGAGAACGGCATCAGGATTGATCACAAGCAACAACTTGCCAAGCGCGCCGGCGGCGCCCTTGTTCACGCCAGCGCCAAAGCCGGGATTGGTCCCGTCCCTGACCAGATGAACCTTGTCAGACTTTGCCTCGAACTGATCAATCCACTCCTGCTCACCAACTGGGTTGCCGTTGTCCACGACAACAATTTCGGAGACGTCCGGATCGGATTTCAGGGCATACAGACATTCGTGAAGGCGTGGCCCGGTGTGATAGCTCACCACGATCGCCGTAATTGTTGGAAGGGTCATGCAAGCGAATCCCGTACCCGCCGTGACAGAAGAAAGAGCGCGCCGACGGCCAGCGCCAGAGTCGCCCAGAACGCTTCGTTCCAGACACTGTAGGAGAAGCTGAAAAGACACAGCGCCGCTGCGAGCATTCCCGCCGTCGCATAGCGCACATCAACCCTCAACCTGTCGCCCAGGGGAAGTGTCCATCCAAGAAGCAGGATTGCCAGCGATGCAAGCGCCGCACCGATCAATCCGGTCTCCGCCCATATCTGCAAGGCCATATTGTGAGGGTGTCCGGGCACGACGGGATAATAGGCCCAGAAGTCCGGCAGCTGCGCCATCCAGTCAGGATACTCCGCATAGGTCTCCTGCCACGTTTTCGAGGCCTCAATTCCATGCCCCTGCAGCGGCGCCTCTCCGATCTTTCCGATCACAACCTCCCAAGACCAGGCGCGCGACTGGAAGGAGCCCGGCAGATTGATCCCGGCTGCCTTTACCAAGCCCAGCAATCCGCCGATCAAGAGCGGTGCACTCAGGAGATAGGCAGCGGCGAAGGTGAACAAGCCGCGCAATCCATATTTCGGGAACACGCGCACCACCAGAAATGCGACCAACATCAAGATCGCGCCAAACATGGCAGCGGATACTCCGAGCAAGGCAAAACTGGCGACGCTCGCCAAAACAGCGACAAGCGCGAGCACCTTCCAGGCCAGACCCGCCCGCGTTCCCAGATACGCAGCGAGTATGGGCAACACGAGTGCGAACGCATTGGCGCCCCGGTCCAGATTCTGGAACCCACTCGGATACTGCGCAGGATCGTGATCATAGAAAAACGGAATGACAGATGCCGCCAGGAAAGGGCTGAGCCAGACCATGACACCGTGAATCGAAACGCTTCCCAGCATGATACGGGATGAAACCTGAGCGCGCCCCTCCTGAATTTTAAGCAGACCGCCCACCAGTAAAACTGCGAATGCTAGGACGAGTGCGAGACGCAATCCGGCTGACCGAATCGCCAGGTCACCTCCGAAGATACTGCCGCTGATGATTCCTCTCGACCCGGGAGACCAGAATTCGGTGATCACGGCCCAGGCAATGAATGCGAGTGCCGCCAGGACATACGCCTTCGGCCGAATTCCGGGTCGTGCAATAAACAGTACAGGAACAGCCGCAAGACCAAGCAAGAGTGGATTGCCCTGCGTGCCCGCCATGCTGGTAATCGGCCACAACAGGAATGCAGCGGCAAGAAAAGGTGCGTAACTCATGTCACGCATCTTTTCCTGATCTGCCCGGCCTGTCACCCGTCTATTCGGCGCTGCTGACCTTCAGGTCAGGCGCCAGCGCTTCCTGCGCGAGGTCTACACATGCGTCATCCAGAGAGATCATCTGCTGACCATTGCTGCCCAAGCGGCGAAGCGCGAGCGTACGATCTTCCGCTTCGCGTCCGCCGACGACCGCGATGATCGGGACCTTCTGAACGGAGTGCTCACGGACCTTGTAGTTGATCTTCTCATTGCGAAGATCCGTCTCGACACGCAGCCCGGCCTTCCGCAGCGCCTCGGCGGCCTCTTCGGCATAATCGTTGGCCGCGTCCGTGATGGCGGCAACCACGACCTGCACTGGCGACAGCCAGAGCGGGAACGCGCCTGAGAATTCTTCGATCAGGATACCGATGAACCGCTCCATCGATCCCAGGATCGCGCGATGCAGCATGACGGGGCGCTGTTTCGATCCATCCGGCGCTGTGTACTCTGCGCCGAGACGCTCAGGCAGCACATAGTCAAGCTGCAGCGTACCACACTGCCAGACGCGGCCAATCGCATCCGTCAGCTGGAATTCCAGCTTCGGACCATAGAATGCCCCCTCGCCCGGCATGATCTCACATGGCAGGCCCGCCGCATCGACCGCCTCCTGAAGGCCTTTCTCGGCCCGGTCCCACGTCTCGTCACTGCCGGCACGCACATCCGGACGCGTGGACAGTTTCACCGCAATGTCTTCAAAGCCGAAGTCACGATAAACACTTTCCAAGAGGCGACAGAACTTGATCGACTCCTCGACGATCTGGTCCTCACGGCAGAAGATATGCGCATCGTCCTGCGTGAACTGACGAACGCGCATGATGCCGTGCAGCGCGCCATGCGGCTCGTTGCGGTGACAGCATCCGAATTCTGCAAGGCGAAGCGGCAGGTCACGATAGGATTTCTGGCCCTGCTTGAACACTTCGACATGCGCCGGGCAGTTCATTGGCTTCAGCGCCATCAGCTTGGCATCTTCCGGCACGGAGATTTCAACGCCTTCATCCCCTTCCGGAATGAAATCCGGAACGATGAACATGTTCTCGCGATACTTGCCCCAGTGACCGGATTTCTCCCACTGAACGGAGTCCATCAGCTGCGGCGTCTTGATCTCTTCATAGCCTGCCGCATCGAGGCGGCGACGCATGTAGGATTCAATCTGACGCCAAATCTGATATCCTTTCGGATGCCAGAAGATGGAGCCCGCCGCAGCGAGGCCATCGAGATGGAACAGGTCCAGCTGCGTGGCCAGCTTGCGGTGGTCGCGCTTCTCGGCCTCTTCCAGACGCGTGAGATGGGCTTTCAGGTCTTTCTCGTTCGCCCAGGCCGTGCCGTACATGCGCTGCAGCATCTCGTTCTTCGAGTCCCCGCGCCAGTACGCACCCGCCAACTTCATCAGTTTGAAGGCTTTTGGCAATTTGCCCGTCGATGGCAGATGCGGCCCCCGGCACAGATCGAACCACTCACCCTGCTTGTAGACCGTGATCGGTTCGCCCGGCGGGATGATGTCGTCGATGATCTGAGCCTTGTAGTCTTCGCCGATCTTCTTGAACGTCTCGATGGCATCTTCCTTCGCCCAGACTTCGCGGATGATCGGATAGTCTGCATCGACAATCTCGCGCATCTTCTTCTCGATCTTTTCGAAGTCTTCCGTTGAGAAAGGCTCCTCGCGGGCGAAGTCGTAATAAAAGCCATCATCGATCACCGGTCCGATCGTGACCTGTGCATCGGGATAGAGTTCCTGCACCGCCTGGGCGAGCACATGCGCCGCGTCATGGCGGATCAGTTCAAGGCCATCGGCATCATTCGCCGTGACGATCTCAATGCTGGCATCCCCCTCAAGCGGGCGCATCAGATCCCTCAGTTCGCCATCAACACGCGCGGCGAGCGCTTTCTTGGCAAGGGAGTTGGAAATGGATTTGGCGACATCGAACGGAGACGCACCGTCTTCATATTCTCGAACGGAGCCGTCTGGCAGGGAAACTTTGATCATGGTTCAGTCTTTTCGTGCATATCGGCGCTGCGGGCAGCGCGGCAAATTCGGTTCCGGTCTGGCCCTTTATCCGGCGACTGCTTAACGCGACTTCACCAGATTTCCCACCCCATACACATTGAACGTGCAGTCTGGCAGGCCGGAGCCAGAGGCCGGGGTTCATTTCAGGCTTTTTACGGGTGCGTGATGCGGGCGCGCAGCAGCGCGGCCAAGGGCGCGTCAGGCACCCCGGCGAGTTCGTGTGGTCAGGCCAACAGGGCCGAAAAGGCAACGAATATCACTCATTGCAATTTATATGGCACGACGCGTTCCGGTTTTCAATTCGCGCCATCACCTTCCCGGCTGACCATTCGCCATATCGCCAAGGCTGCCAGAACGGCGCTTTCGGTAGGGATTCGGGCACAGGATCTCTTCCAAGACTTCCCCCGGGCCTGCACCGGATAAAACGCGCCAGCGCCATCCAGATGCCCGGCCACCAACCGAAGCGCGCAACACATTCAGCGCCATATTCGCTGCAAGTCGGTGTGTGCTGGCAACGTGCGCCGAAGGCATAGAAAACCTGGCTCGGCCCGTGTTTGTAGAGCCAAAGCAAGCTCTCCGCCGCGTGCCGCCTCAGCCCGGCCATCTCAATTCACTGCCGCTCGCGACGATCCGCGACTGGCGAGCGCCTCATCGATGGCCGCGACAGCCGCCTCAAATGCCAGCAGGGTCGATGTGTGCCGCGGTGGATAGTCCGCCACGGGCTCAAGATGGCGCAGCTCCCAGAACCGGCCTTCCGGTGGGGGGCCATTGTCCTTCAACATGTCTTTCAGCGCATCGCGCGCCGCGATGATTTCTTCAATCGTCGCGCCAACGGCATGTTCGGCTAGGATCGATGTCGCGGCTTGCCCCAGCGCGCACGCCTTGGGATCTACAGCAATCGCAGTCACGCGCTCGCCTGCCTCGTCCAGTGTCAGGTCCACTTTCACGGTCGATCCGCACACGCGGGACACTTTCAGCACGGACCCGTCCGGCGACTCCAGATCGCCAACATGCGGGATGCCTGCTGCCAGTTCCAGGACGCGGTTATGATATAGCTCGCTCATCACCCGGAACATGGCTCTGGGTCGCCCCTCTTGCAAGCTATTGCAGCTGTGACGAAAAAAGCCGCCTGATGATGACCCAAAGGCCCATCAGGCGGCGAAGTGTGTCTTGCATTGAAATCGGGACGCTCAGGCCCGGTCCGCACCAGACCGAACGGCGCGCTTAAGGTCAAATAAAGCTTCCGTCATGGGCAACGCTGTCAGGTCCGTCTCCAGGTCGAGCCGCCTGCCCCATCCATGATCTCGATACCTTCGGCAGCAAGTTCATCGCGAATGCGATCTGCCTCTGCCCAATCCTTTGCCGCGCGAGCATCAATCCGGGCCTGAACAAGCGCATCAATTCGCGCCTTGTCGTCATCATCGCCGCCCTGTTCCCAGCTTGTCGGCGTCATCGTCAGCAGGCCGAGAAACGCCCCTGCATCCAGCAGGTTGGCGCGCGCTGTCGCCATGGCGTCAACATCGCCTTTGTCGGCAGCGGTGTTCGCTTCCCCTGCCAGACGGGAAAGGGACGCCAACGCCTCCGGCGTATTCAAGTCATCACACAGCGCATCAAACACGCCGCGGTCATCGATCTCTCCGCCTTCAGCGGCCCAGACCCGGCGAAGTGCGCCATAGATGCGGTCGAGTGTCGTCTTTGCCTGTTTCAGCAGGTCTTCGGTCCAGTCCAGGGGCGCGCGATAATGCCCGCTCAACATTGCAAAGCGCAGCACCTCGCCCGGCCATTTCTGGAGCAGGTTATGAACCAGGACGACATTGCCGAGAGACTTCGACATCTTCTCGCCGCCCATATCAAGGAAGCCATTGTGCAACCAGTAATTCGCCATGACCTCGCCATGCGCACATTCGGATTGGGCGATCTCGTTCTCATGATGAGGGAATTGCAAATCAATCCCGCCGCCATGAATGTCGATCGTCTTGCCAAGATGTTTCGCGGCCATGGCCGAGCATTCGATATGCCAGCCGGGGCGTCCCCTGCCCCACGGGCTATCCCAGATCGCGTCTTCCGGCTCGCCGGGCTTGGCGAACTTCCAGAGGGCAAAATCTGCCGGATCGCGCTTGTCCGCATCGACCGCAACCCGCGCGCCGGCTTCATTGTCTTCCAGCTTGCGACCTGACAGCTTGCCATAGTCGGACATGGTCTTGACGGAGAACCAGACGCCTTCCTTGCCGACATAGGCATAGCCCTTGCGAACAAGCTTTTCGATCATGTCGATCATCTCGCCGACATGCTGCGTCGCCCACGGCTCAATGCTCGGAGGCAGAACGTTCAGCGCCGTCGTGTCAGCATTGTAGATGTCCGCGAATTTCCGGGTGATTTCCGCAATCGGCTGACCGCTCTCCTGGCTCGCCTTGATGATCTTGTCTTCGATGTCGGTGATGTTGCGTGCATAGACGACGGCATCCTCACCATACACCCGCATCAGCAGACGCCGCAGCGTGTCAAATACGATGGGCGGGCGCGCATTGCCGATATGGGCGTAGTTGTAGACGGTTGGCCCGCAGACATACATCGTGACCCGGGCCGGATCCTGCGGCTCGAATACGCGCTTTTCACGCGCGGCGGTGTCATAAAGGCGGATTGTCATGGTCTTATGGCTCGATTTCGAAAGTCTGAGGAATGCGCTGGCTTCGGGAATATATGGCCAGCCCTAATGGCTCGTTGAGGCGTCAACAGCAACAGCAGCAGGCAGAACAGCGGTGAAATCGGATCGTTTTCATCCGCGAGCCAGTATCATTGACGTACAAAAAAGCCAAGAAATGACTCATCCACTGGCGCAACGTCACCGTAGAAAGGGCTGGAAACAGGGCATTCACGCCCTTATGTTCCTCATATCGCCCTGAGGGTATCAACTCCGGGCGGGCGTTAAGTCCGGGCAGGGGAGCAAGATGAACGCGCTTTCCCAGACCAAGCCTCGGCTCGACCCCCGTCCCTCAGTCGAAGGAAACTTCAATCATGGCAATGGACGCCATCACTCCCAATAAAGACAAGGCACGCGCTGAGCCTGTGAAGCGCCCCACCGTTCAGGAAGCTGAAGAGGCCGTTCGCACGCTCATTGCATGGGCTGGCGACGATCCACAGCGAGAAGGCCTGCTTGATACGCCAAAACGCGTGGTCAATGCCTACAAGGAATGGTTCTCCGGCTATGACGAAGACCCGGTAAAGTACCTGTCACGCACCTTTGAAGACGTGCAGGGCTATGACGACATCGTCATGCTGCGCAGCATTGACGTGGAAAGCCATTGCGAACACCACATGGCGCCTTTCCTCGGCAAGGCTTACGTGGCCTACATGCCATCGGCAGCCGTTGTGGGTATTTCCAAACTGGCACGTGTCGTGGAGATCTTTTCCAAACGCCTGCAGACACAGGAAACCATGACAGCGCAAATCTGTGATGCGATCACCGAAAGCCTGGCCCCTATGGGCACGGCTGTCCTGATTGATGCCGTCCACGAATGCATGTCCACGCGCGGCGTTCACCACAAGGATGTCAGCACGATCACCACGCAATTCACGGGCGTGTTCAAATCTGATGCAGACCTGCGCAACCGCTTCCTGCGCATGGCTGGCAAGGGCTGAGCCGCATCTTCATCGAAACAGGAAAGCCCTGACCGGATGGTTGAGGCTTTTCTTTATGGGGCCTCTTGAAGCCTAGCCCGCTCCAGCCAAGCGACAATATCGGCCACAACCTTGTCCGTGCCCGGCTCATCAACGATCCAGTGCGCGTTATCCTTGTACTCCAGGAAGTCTCCGGCGACGGGGCTCTTGGCGTATTTCTCACCGACCTTCCGAACCCCCTTGGCAGGCGTTGCCCGGTCAGCTCCTGCCGCGATGGTCAGTGTAGGAATTTTGATCAGGGATTCGTCAATCTCAATGCCATCGGATATGTCGCCATAAACCTTGCCCGAGTCATACAGGGCACTTGCATAGATTTCCGCATGCCGACGACGCGCAACCTTGTTGAGCACGCCATACCGGAAGCCTGACTGCCAAATCTTGTACCCCTTGGTGCGGTCACGTCCGATCAGGATATTCAGGAAAGTATACGCAACCGACAGCGTCACCACAGCGCAATCCTTGGGCTGCGCAGGCGTAAGGAACACCGCCTGACTGACAAGCCCCTCCTCTGCCAGGCACTGCGCAATGAGGCCGCCCATCGAATGGCCAATTACCGCGGGCGGCGCACCCGTCTCCTCCGCCATCGCGCGCGCTTTGTCAGCCATCGCCGAGACATAATCATCCAGGCCAAGTTCCGCGAGCGATTCAGGCGGGTTCTCGGGAACGCGGCGATCCGGAAAAAGGGTTGGCGCTTCGCAGAGCCAGCCAGCCGCCTCAAAGCCGGGCCGCATGCGATCCCAAACCTCTCCGCCGCACCCGATACCATGGATCATCAACAGGGATTTTGTCATCACGGCGCCCTTCAGGTCTGCTGGTCTCTAGCCTTGGGTTTCCTTGTGGCCCGGAACCGGTTCGCACCAGGTCCGAAACCGTTCGGCCACTTCGGAGTACACCATCCGCTTGAAGGGTACGACCATGGACGGAACTTCCTCAAGACGTGCCCAGCGCCATGCATCAAATTCCGGCGTGTGCCGGTCCAGGCGCACATCACTGTCAGAGCCCTTGAAGCGCAACGCGAACCATTTCTGCCGCTGCCCGATATAGGGCCCCGGCAGGCGCTTTTTCACGTCATGTGGAAAGTCATAGTAAAGCCAGTCGGATGTCTCTTCGAGAACGTCTACGAGCTTGTCGGGAATTCCGACTTCTTCTTCGAGTTCTCGTAGCGCCCCAACAAGCGGTGTTTCGCCCTTGTCGATCCCGCCCTGCGGCATCTGCCATTGGAAGGCCCCACGGCCATTTATCCTGCGGCCAATGAAAACATGCCCCGCCTTTGAAAACACGGCGAGGCCGACATTCGGCCGATACAGGTCTGGATCAGGTATTGTTACGCTCACCCTTCAGGGTTTAGCGGAGCCTGCATCAAGCTTCCAGTCTTCACCGGCTGCAACGCGTCATTTTCTGCAGACTTTTCAGCGGTCAGCGCGGAGACAGGGGCAAGAAGAACGCCGCGAGTCTGCAGATCCTTCGTCCAATCCTTCGCGATCTCGATGGTTAGCGGGTAGGCATACCCTGCCCCCATCGAACCGCCGCTTTCCTTGGCCAGTGTTTCCAGACCAAGCAACTCATTGCGGATATCATCCGCGTTCATTTTGGCGTCGATCGTGCTGGCTGCACGCGCATATTTCAGATTCGTCTGGCCAGCTGCCGTGTCAAATGCACCACCAGAGAAGCTGCCATCTTCTATCAGCGCGACACCGCGATCCTTGAGAATGTCCAGAACCGAGTTCACCGCGCCTGCGTCTTCTGCAAACTTGGCACCCTGATAGTTGATAATGCCGAAATAGCCGCTTGCACGGCTGAGCAAACGCTCAAGCCGCGGAATGTTTCGCGTACCATCATCATTTGCCAACAGCGTCTGCGGGTGCATCTTCATACGCCCGTACTCAAATGCCTCCATCGGCACTTCGATCAGGACTTCATGACCCTTCTCGCGCGCTTGATTGACCCAATATTGGAGGTTCCCGGCGTCCGGCGCGAAAGACAAAGTCACTTCAGGCGGGAGCTCGTTGATCGCGGCTTTCGTATGTGTGGCATTGATGCCGAGTCCGCCGATGACGAGCGCGACAACCGGCTGGTTGCCCGGATTGGCAAAGGGGCGCGCGTACACGTCTGATGGTGCCCGGCCCTCAGCAGAGATACGCGGCAGGGTCAGCCCGTTCACGCGCTCTGACAGACCGGAAATCGGCGCGGGGTCGAGCGACGTGATCCGGGTTATTTCCCCATAGGACTCGCCCGGCCGCACCAGGGTGCCGTTGATGCGAATGCCTGCACCCGCTGAATCTTCATCGCCCTGACCTGTTGGTTGGGCCTCGGCAGCCAAAACCGGCGCCTCGCTGTATTCCACGCCCAATGTGGGTTGCATGCCGATGGTGTCGTCATCCGCCAGAACGACCGTCGCCGCAACGCCGGTCGGCGTTTCCGATTTAAGGCGCGTTTTCAGATTGGCTTGCGACCCCTGACTTGTCTCGAACAGGGCAAGCACCTCACGAGGGCCTGAATTTGCCGGATTGCCGGAATAATGGATCACAGCGCCAAGGCTGGCGGCGATGCCTCCGAACACGAGCAGGCTCAATCCGGTATGAGTCAGACCCGAACGCAATGGAGACGGGTCGGCATCCCTGCGGCTAGCCATTCATGGACCTCATTAATCAGATTGGTGCATTCCGAACGAACAGAATTGCATCCAACTGGTTAACAGGTTGCAAAGATCTCGTTAACCAGCTCGGCGAATTGCACTGGCGGTAACAGTGCCTTCGTTCAACATTTCCACAGCTCTTTTCAGCTGATAGTCCTCACCATCCCAGTCTTCAGGCGGCTGTTCGTCCGGCATGGAGATGTCCTGGCGAGCCTCGCCATCTTCATTGGCAAGCGCATGCGGAAGATCTGCTTCCGACCAGCGCTTGATGCGGGCAAGCTCTTCTTCGGTCAGGCGCGATTGCGTGATCTCGATATCCGGATCAATTCCGAGCGCCTGAATCGAGCGACCGGCCGGCGTGTAATAGCGCGCCGTGGTGAGGCGAACTGCGCCACGATCTGCGCCAAGCGGGATGACTGTCTGCACTGAGCCTTTGCCGAAACTGGTTGTGCCAATCACGGTCGCGCGATTGCGATCCTGTAGTGCGCCAGCGACGATCTCTGACGCAGACGCTGACCCACCATTGATCAGCACGATCATTGGCGTGCCTTTGAAGACTTCGCCAGACCGGGCATTGTAGCGCTCCATATCCGAGATACGGCGACCTTGTGTGGACACGACCTCACCGCCTGACAAGAACATGTCAGACACGGAAACAGCCTGATCGAGCAGCCCGCCGCCATTGTTGCGCAGGTCAAGAATCAAGCCACGCGGACGCGAGCCAGTCTCCTTGGCAATTTCCTCAATCGACTCTTCCAGCAGCAGTGTCGTGCGCTCATTGAAGGTTGAAATACGGATATAGCCGATGTCGTTTTCCTGCATCTTCCAAGTGACGGATTTCTGCTGGATAACTTCGCGGGTGAGCGTCACATCGAATGGGTCAACACCTTCGCGAAGAATGGTGATGTCGATATCGGTCCCCTTCTCACCGCGCATTTCCTTCACGGCATCATTCAGGGTCTGTCCAATGATCGGCGCGCCATTGATGGCTGTGATCAGATCGCCCGGCTGAATTCCAGCCCGGCTGGCTGGCGTATCATCCATCGGCGAGATCACCTTCACAAAGCCATCTTCCATCGTGACTTCAATGCCGAGCCCGCCATATTCCCCGCTGGTCTGCACCTGCATGGAGCGGAAATCATCGGGATCGAGATAGCTTGAATGCGGGTCAAGCGAGGTCAGCATGCCATTGATGGCGGCTTTCATCGCGGCCTTCTCGTCAATCTCGGTCACATAGTCCTGACGGGCGCGGGCCAGTATTTCAGCGAACAGGTCCAGCTGCTGATACGTGATCATCCGTGGGTCTTCCGCGCGGTCTTCCGGCGACGCAAAGGCAGAGAACCCCACAGCTGCGCCACCCAATACGACACCGAGGGCAGCCCCCGTCAGTAGTGAACGCATATTGAAGTCCTCCATAATCCTTTGACCTTAGCTCCGGCCTGGTAACCAGTCTGCCGGATTCATCACCTTGTCGCCAAGCCTTAATTCCATATTCAATTCGGGAACGGGGTCTGCGCGGTCGGGCATCCGGCCCACGGGCTCGCCTGCAGAAACGCCTTGGCCTTCAGTGACATAGATCCGGCTCATACCTGTAAGAATAACATGGTAGCCGTCACTCGTCCGCAAAATTAACATTGATCCATACGTCCGGAACGGACGGGCATATTCCACTGTACCGCCTACAGGCGCGACGACTTGTGCATTGGCCCGCGTGGCAAAAGCCACCCATTCCGATTTTCCGCCAGTCGGCAATTTTTCCCCAAACGCCCTTGCCAGCTGCCCCGCGACTGGCGGCTTGAGTGCGCCCAACACCGCCTTCCCAAGCGGTCGCGAAGAAGGTGAGCGCTGGATGGAAGAGGAAGACTGGCGAGACGAAGGCGAGCTGGAGACGAGGCGTGGTCGCAATTCAGGTTTCACACCGGGCGCAGACGGGGCCTGGGCCTCGAGCGACTCCAGCAGGGATCGCAGATCCTGCTCCTTCGCGCCGATTTCCGCCGCCCGGGCCTTCAGCGCAGCGATGTCTCCGGACAAGTCTTCGAAATTGCCGCGCTTGGCTGCGGCCAGCCGCTCGATCTCGACCTGCTTCAGCGCGAGGGTGGCCTCCGCTGCTTCCAGTCTCGCCTTTTCGCCCCGGATACGCCGCTCCAGTTCGTTCAGCCATTCGATTTCGGTTGCTAGTTCTTCTGATTGGGAGGCAAGACGCGGCGTTGTTTCGCTCATCAAAATGGCACGGCGCACAGCGGTATTCGCCTTGTTGGGGGATACAATCAGCGCAGGTGGCTTGCGCCTGTTCGATGCAGCGAGCGCAGCAAGCAGGTCTTCTAGTGCCTGGCGGTTCTCAAGCAATTTCATTTGCGCCGATACACGACGCGTCCCGAGATCGATCAGGGATTTTTCGGCACTCGAAGCCTGTTCTTCCCGGCGCTGGGATTCCATCGCCGCCGCGATCAGTTGCGTATCAATATTCTTGATGTCGCTGAGGGCTGTCTCGCCAGCGCTTTCGAGCGCCTCCAGCTTGCGCTCTGCCGCAACGCGCTCAGCTTCCAGCGCGTCGAGCTCTTCACGCGAAAACGTCTCCGGCATCGCCGCCGTCAGGGCGAACGCAGAAAACAGGAACACAAGAGACCGGCACGTCGCGCGCATCCTGCCCTTATCGCAGCTGGTCATGACTTCAATATTAACCAAGTTGCCTCAACGCTGCCTCGATCGCTGTCAGCTCATCCGACACCAAAGCGCAATGGACGGCGTAGTCAGATGGATCAAAGGCTGGCGCACCTTCCAGGAAATGCCGGATCAGGATCACGCAAGTGTTCGCGTCTCCCACGATAGACGCCGCGCGATCCCCCGCCCCGCCGTGAAGCACATCATTTCGATAGGCCGCCAATCTCAAGACCGCTTCGATCTGGCGCGCCGTTGCCGGCAATTGTTCCGGCGGCAGCAGAAACTCGTCAGAGCGGGCGCGGCGCAGCAACAGTTTCAAGGGCGCCACCTTCGTCGGCGACTTAAGGTCCAGCGTGTCGGCATCGTTTGCCGTCTCATAGGCTGACAGCGCCGCGATGGCTGCGCATTTCAGCGCAGTAACAAGACCGACGCTCACCCAACGCCAGCGCTCCGGGTCGCGCTCGACCTCGGCCACTTCCCGCCTCGCCAGTTTCAGCGCCTCCAAGGCACCTGCCAGAGCTGGCGTGATCTTGTCAGCAGCCGCCACGCGAGGCGCCTATTCTGTGCCCACTGGGCTCATCGGCTCGTTTCGGAAATTCCAGCCTGTGTCGGCTGCGATATAGGTGAACGCCGCGTACACAGCCACGTTCTGGCGGAACTCCTCGGCGTCGATCTTGTCGAATGTGTCGTCTGGCGTGTGGTGATAGTCGAAATAGTCACGGCCGTCCTGACCGGGCGTTACGACTGGCACCCCTGCCCGGCGCAGCACGCCGATGTCCGGCCCGCCACCAGCGGCATTGTCACCTGGCGAAACACCCAGAGGCATCAGAACCTCTTTCATGATCGCCGCATAGGGCAAAGCAGAGTCGCCAAAATTCGTCTGGAACCGCCAGATGCGCCCTGACCCGAAATCGCTTTCAGCTGCCAGCACGTGCTGTTCGAGCTCCTCAGCATGCTGGCGGGCATATGCCGCGCCGCCGAACAGGCCGACCTCTTCTGAACCATAGAGAACCACACGGATCGTACGGCGCGGCTTGGTCGGCAGATCCGCGATCAGCTTTGCCGCACCGACAACGATGCCGCACCCGGCGCCATCGTCCAGCGCACCTGTGCCCAGATCCCAGCTATCGAGGTGGCATCCGATCAGGACGATCTCGTCTTTCAGGTCCGTTCCCTCGATTTCAGCAATCACATTTCCTGACGGCGCAGCATCGGCATACTCCACCCCGATATCCAGATTCACCGAGACAGGCCCCCGCGCGAGCAGGCGGGTCAGCTGGTCTGCATCCGGGCCGGAAAGCGCGGCTGCCGGAAGATCGCCAAGCGCGCCCTCGCGTGACATGCCGCCGGTATGGGGCATGCGACGCGGCTGGGTTCCCACAGACCGGATAAGACACGCGACACCGCCCTTTTCAGCCGCAGCCTTGGCGCAACCGCTACGCTTGCGCACGGCCAGCCCATAGCCCGCTCCATTCTGCGTCTTGTACATATGCTCGTCTATGAACGCGATCTTGCCTTTGATGGTGGCAGGGTCAGCGGCCTGCAGCTCCGCGAGCGATTCAAAACGCACAAGTTCCGCTTCCAGTCCGCCTTGCGGCGTCGCGCGGCTGCCGCCCAAGGCCGTGATGACGAGATCCTGTGCATTTGGCCCGGTAACGCGCGCACTTTCCCGCGTCCGTGCCCAGTACGGAATGGTGAAGTCTTCCACGCGCACAGCGTCAAAGCCCAGCTCCTTGAGTTCATTGATCGACCAGACACGCGCCCGCGCCTCATCAGGCGATCCGGCGAGCCTGGCGCCGATCTCCGTGGTCAGATCCTCGACGAATTTCAGGCCGACGTCATCCTGAAGGCCGGCATCGATCAGGCCTTGCGTGGTCGCGGCAATGTCTTCCGGAAGCGCAACGTCCTGCGCCAGTGATGCCTGCCCACACAGTATCCACGCGCTCGCAAGCACACTCGCAATTGCCCTGCGGTTCTTCATCGCTTTCCTCCTGCCAGTCCCACGTTGCATGAAGCTTACAAGGCAAGACGGCGCGATGAACACCCCTCTCCTAGAGTTGGGCTGCAATATGCAGCACGATCTCCATGGCGGGCCGGTCCTTGTAACTCTCTTCGCGCAGAACAGCGCGGACCGAGCGATCGGTGTCCACGAAGAAGATCGCCGGGTGCGGCACGCCATAGTAGCGAGAACCGGGAGTCATCCCCTCATTGAGGAGGTTAAAGTCCTTGATGGCCTGAGACTCCGGATCGGATGCGAATTCATAAGAAAGGCCATGCTTTTCCGAGAACTCAGCCAGCAACTCGGAATCATCATAGGAAACTGCCACGAGCGGCCATCCGAGCTCAGACAATTCTCCTGCAATTTCGTCGATCTGCTTCAGCTGTTTCTGGCAATAAGGACACCAGTCTACCGACCGGACAAACACAATTGCGGCGCCCCTCTCCCCCATCAGTTCAGGCAGGTCAGCAATGGCCCCATTCGTGCGAACCAGTTCGACATGCGGCACAGTCTGGCCGATGGCGAGGCCAACATCCGGCGTGGGGATGGCAGGCGCAGTCCCGCCTTCCTCTGCGCGCATCTCGACAGTTTCGCGCGCGCTTGCGGGTAAGGCGGTCAAAGCGATTGCGAGGCTGAGCAGAATCGTACGGATCATGGGTCGTCTCCTGAAATCTCCGATGAGGCTTAAGCGCCCGGAACGCCGCTGGCGAGACGAAATGCCCACACCTCACAGAGGCTTGATCAGGCGTGAGCGCGACGCGCCCGCCACTCATCGGCCGTTTGTCCGTAGACATCCCACATCATGCCCTCGAAAGGTGGTGGAGTCTTTTCCTTGCGCAGATACCAGCTGCCAAGGCGTTCTGCCACGCGGATGGAGCCCACATTCTCCGGCAGGATTGTGTGAATGATCTCGGTCCAACCGAGGATATCGACCACATAGTCCATCGCAGCCGACGCGCCCTCAGTGGCGTAGCCCTTCCCCCAAGCCGAGCGCGCAAGCCCCCAGCCAATCTCGGTACCGGGCCATCCAGCCGGACGCCACGGCCCAAGCCTGCCAACCCATGCACCTGTCGACTTCTCGATCACAGAGAACATGGAGAACCCTTCGATCGTCCACGCGCCCGCCATGCCGCAGACTGACCGCCAGGTCAGTTCAGGCCCCTGAACACCGCCGAGGTGCGCCATGACTTCTGGATCGGAATGGAAGGCATTCCAGGCAGGTAGATCTTCTTTGGCCGGAGGTCGCAGGACGAGACGTTCCGTCTCCAGGATTGGACCAATCGCCATGACAATCTCCCTCTGCGGCACAATGAAAAAAAGCCCCGCCTTGCAGGCGGGGCTTCATCTAAATGCGTTACGCCGATCTGACTAGTCGCGGCCCGACATGATGGCGAGCAGGAACTGGAACATGTTCACGAAATCCAGGTACAGGCTGAGTGCACCGAAAGTGGTGGCAACGGCCATTGCGCGGGCATTGCCGGCAATCTGGAAGTACATGTTCTTCAGGCGTTGCGTGTCGTAGGCGGTGAGGCCAGCAAATACGAGCAGACCGACCACGGAAATCACCATGTGGAACATGCTCGACTTGAAGATGAACATGTTCAGGACCGACGCCACGATCACGCCAATGACGCCCATGATCAGGAATACGCCGAGTCCGGAAAGGTCACGTTTGGTTGTGTAGCCGTAGAGCGACAGGCCCCCGAACGCGATGGCCGTGGTCAGGAAAGCCTTTGACACGATCAACATGCCGTCCGGCTGGCGCGCGTACACATAGACGATAGCGCCCATGCCGACACCAATCAGCGAGACGACCGACCAGTAGACGAGATTGGCCGCCGTCGGCGACGGATTCTTCATCACAAAGCCGGACAGAAGCAGGATTGCCAGCGGGGCAAACATGATGACAAGGCCGATCGGCCCGGTCAGAAGTGTGAGGGTGACGCTTTCCGGTACGAGCGCACCGAAGGCATAGGCCAGCGCCGCAGTCAGCAGCAGGCCGAGCGCCATCTTGTTGTAGACGCCCAGCATGAAGCTGCGCAGGCCCTCATTGACCGACATGTCCATCGTCTGGCCAGTCGGCCCCGGCGAATAGGCACGATTAAAGTCATTCATAGGTAGATTACCCTTTCTGTGTGATCGGCGGGGATTTCCCCGCCAAACTTACTGTGAATATGGGTGAGACCAGCGATTTTCGCAAGCTGAACCGGTAGATGACCCGAACGGGCTTTTCAGGCCTGCAAAGTCCCACCACACATCAAAAGGCCAGCGTAATTGGCAGAAACTGCTAGTAATTGATACTGTTTGATTGATTTCCGCCTAATCAAAGCTTCAAACGAGTAGTATTCGCTATTTAGTGCTGCTCTCAACTTCGTGTTGTCCATTGACTTGGTTTTGACCAAGGTTAATTTTCGTGTTCTGGCGCATTTCCAACAGTGGGGGCGCTTAGAATGAAGGGGACGTAAATGGCAGACGCATCAGAATATGCCGAAAATATCAAGAAATATGCGAACGGTTACAATCAGGCCGCCGCTGAAAAAATCGTGGGACGTTTGGGAATTGCTCTTCGCAATCGGGATAGCTCGATTGTGGCGTGCAGCGATTCTGGTGAACTGGACCGCATCCGGGAAAAGTGGTGCCGTGGCAAGCTGGGGCTGCCGCACACACAGGGCGAGTTGGACGACGCGATCAAGGCTGTTTGCGACAAGATGAGCGCTGAAGGCGGAAACAAATCCCGCGTCACGTTCTACTACCTGCTGGCCGAACATTTCGGCAAGCTGGACGCATTGGCCGGCTGATACTGCCGACAATCAATCTTCCTGGAAGCCCGGCCCGCGCGCCGGGTTTTCTTTTTGCGCAGAACAGGCTTCAACCCAGTCATGTATAGATTGTTTGCTGCCATTGCCGTCCCGGACCAGCTCCATCCCGGCTTGATGGAAACTCAGACCGGGCTTTCCGGCGCGAGCTGGCGACCGGAAGAAAATTTCCACATCACGCTCCGCTTTTTCGGAGACGTCTCGCATACGGACGCACGGGATCTCGACGAGCTGCTCGCCGCCATCTCTTGTCCGCCGTTTGAATTGTCCCTCGAAGGCATGGGCTGGTTTGGACGCCGGGAACCATCAGCGGTCTGGGCCCGTGTGCGAGAAAGTGATCCCTTGCGCGCGCTCTCTGCCAAGTGCGATCAGGCGGCACGGCGTCTCGGCCTGCCATTGGATCGTCGCCCGTTCACGCCCCATGTGACCCTCGCCTACCTGCACGGCACGCCACTGGACGAGACCCGCGCCTGGGTCGAACGTCACCACGCCTATCGCAGCGGATCCTTCTGGGTAGAAGGCTTCCACCTCTACTCCAGCCACATGGGCAACGGCCCCAGCCGATATGTCGCTGAAGCTGATTACATACTGGAGTGACCCCGCGTCGCAGCGACTGACATAGATTAGTGCAGCCAAGAAAGTTCCTGATATGTTCTCGCATCAACAGGAGCAGGATCATGGCGCGCCGTACCCTCATTCAGAAGCTGGAAATTCTCGCAGACGCGGCAAAGTACGACGCGTCATGCGCATCATCCGGATCAAGGAAACGAAACTCGGTTGGCACGAACGGGATTGGTTCAACAGAAGGCATGGGGATTTGCCACTCCTATGCCCCTGATGGTCGTTGCATATCACTGCTGAAAATTCTGCTGACGAATTTCTGCATCTTCGACTGCCGCTACTGCATCAATCGGTCGTCCTCGAACGTACAACGCGAGCGGTTTTCCGTTGAAGAAGTCGTCAAACTGACGCTCGACTTCTACAAACGCAACTATATTGAAGGGCTCTTTCTCTCCTCCGGGATTATCCGTTCGCCGAATTACACAATGGAGCAATTGCTGGAGGTGGCCCGCAGCCTTCGCGAGGATCATGGCTTTCGCGGCTATATCCACTTGAAAACGATCGCCGAGGCAGATCCGGAACTGATCCGGCTGGCCGGCAAACATGCGGACCGATTGTCGGTGAATGTGGAGCTGCCATCCGAACAGGGACTGACGCACTACGCCCCGGAGAAAAGCGGACAGACCATTCGCAAGGCGATGGCGGATATCCGCTATGAGATTGATAACGTAAAGGACGCGAAAGCCAGCCGTATCCTGAAACGCGCAAAACCTCCGGCGTTTGCGCCCGGTGGACAATCCACACAAATGATTGTCGGCGCAGATGCCTCCAGTGACGCCGACATTCTCAACTCCTCCGCCCGGCTCTATGCGGGCTATGGCCTGAAGCGCGTCTATTATTCCGCCTACAGCCCGGTTCCAGACGCCAGCGCGGACCTGCCGCCCATCCGCCCTCCCCTGATCCGGGAACACCGGCTTTACCAGGCCGATTGGATGTTCCGCTTCTATGGGTTCACGACGGCGGAAATCACATCAGTTGCGGACAATGGCATGCTGGACCTCGACGTGGACCCGAAGCTGTCCTGGGCCCTGCGGAATCGCGGCCTGTTCCCGATGGATATCAACCGGGCGAGCTATAAGGAGTTGCTACGCATCCCGGGCCTGGGCCCAACCAGTGCCAAACGCATCGTCGCCGCGCGGCGCCACACCCGGCTGACATTGGATGATCTCGGCCGAATCGTTCGCAGCCTGAAAACTGTTCGCCCCTTCATTACGGCATCCGGATGGTCACCCGGAAAGCTGACAGATACGGCGGACCTGAAGCAGCGATTCCTTCCAGCGCCCAAGCAGCTGGACCTGTTCACATGATCGCCGCCGAGTTGGAACATGAAACGGATTTCGGAGGATGGCGACGACTCGCACGCGGCCTTCTAGCCGAAGCCATTGCTCCGGATGCGGTCGACTGGAAGATACAGGGCGCACCCAGCGATCTCTTGTCCGCTGCCACATTCCAACCATCCGCCGCCAAGCCGGCATCTCCGATGCGCGTTTCAAAGCGCTTCATAGATTTGGCGCGCCGCACCATTTGTCATACCGACCCGCAGCGATTTGCCCGTCTCTATCACATTCTGTTCCGCCTGCAGGCGCGCACATTGCACATTGATCAGGTAACAGACGATGACATTCGCTGGCTCATGTCCTGCGACAAGGCGGTACGCCGGGATATCCACAAGACCCATGCCTTTGTTCGGTTCCGGGAGACGGGAACCGATCCAGATGGTCGGGAGACCTTCGCGGCGTGGTTCGAGCCGACCCATCGCACGCTGGAGCTTAGCGCGCCCTTCTTCCAGCGCCGGTTTCCAAACATGGACTGGATTATCGTCACGCCGGACCGAACCGCCTGTTGGGATGGGCGCTCACTACGCTTCAGCGAGGGTGGCCAGCGATCCGACGTTCCGCCAGATGACGCCGTGGAGGACCAATGGCGCACCTATTTCCGCTCCATCTTCAATCCGGCGCGCTTGAAGATCAGTGCGATGACATCGGAAATGCCACGAAAGTACTGGAAGAATTTGCCGGAAGCGGATTTGATCCCCGAACTGATCGCGACGGCGCCGACCCGAGCCCGCTCCATGCAGGCTCAGCCGCTCCTAGCCCCCAATCCGCTGGCCACACATCTGGACCGCCAACGCGCCGCTCAAGCCGCCCCTGCCCCGACGCTGGAAACGTTCGCCGGAATCCGCTCGGCAATCTCTGCGTGCCAGCGGTGTCCGCTCTGCAAGGACGCATCTCAAAGCGTGTCGGGCGAAGGGCCTGAAGACGCACGATTGATGATCGTGGGAGAGCAACCTGGCGATCAGGAAGACATTGCCGGACGCCCCTTGATGGGGCCTGCCGGACAATTGCTCGACACGATGCTGGCCGAAGCCGGTCTGGACAGGAGCGCGGCCTATGTCACCAATGCCGTCAAGCATTTCAAATTCACGCCGCGCGGCAAGCGACGCATGCACCAGCGGCCAAATGCCGGAGAAATCGATACGTGTCGCTGGTGGCTCGACCTGGAACGCCAGCAGGTTCAACCGGATCTGATCATCGCGCTTGGCGCAAGCGCTGCGCGAGGCGTGCTCGGTCACTCGGTCAGAATATCAGATGTGCGCGGAAAAATTCAGCCAGTCCCCGGCGGGGCATCCTTGCTCGTGACGGTCCATCCCGCCTATCTCCTCCGCCTGCCTGACGCGGACCGCGCCCTGACCGAACGCCAACATTTCGCGCAGGATCTACGAATGGCACGCTCATTTCTGGACGGCGCCGTGAAGGGAACGAATTGCAGGGAAGGAAATGGTGCCGCTAAGGTGACTTGAACACCTGACCCCCGCATTACGAATGCGATGCTCTACCAGCTGAGCTATAGCGGCTTATCCATTTATGAGCCACGCCTCATACCGAGACGGGCGGGATTTCGCAAGACGCTTTTGTAGCTGTCTCTGCTGACCGGCGCGCCGGGCGTCAGTCGTCGTCGGTTACATAGTCAAGCGGCGGCATGCGTCGCTCATCCGGGGCCTTGGGCGTGGCGACATCGTCTTCCTCGCCCGGTGCTGGCAGGGCAACGACGCGGCCTGCTTCGAGTTCTCGTCCGAAGGATTCATAGCGCGGATGTACCAGGTCCCCGACATCGCCAAAGGCATACACAAGACGGCTCCAATCTCTCTGGGAAAAGTCAAACGCCATCCCCTTCGGATCGAGGTCTGACCAGTCCGGCTCGCGCGAGGCTGAGACAGCCATCCGGCCCCAACGATCCGCCTCAGACGTATCGCCATAGCCTTTGAGCGCGCGTTCCATGAGCAGGCAGAGACGTGCTGTCGGCTTTTCCTCGACCAGCAGCGCCAGCGCCTTGATGGCAGCGGTCCAGTCAGCAGCATCCATCGACAGTTCAGCCTCAAGGATCCGGCTTTCGCGATGCTGTGGATTGGAATTGATCAGCTCCTTCAGGCGAGCCGCAATATTCTCTGGCGCGTCTTGGGGCACAAGACGGCGGGACAATTGCGCCAATGCCGGGTGCGGGCGCGCTTTCCAGCCGGTTTCCAGCACGGTCTGCGCCGATTTGGCCTTGTCATCCGTCATCAATTGACGTGCGCCATGCCAGGCTGCCGGCGAAAAGGCTGGCGCCGAGCGCAGCGCTTCGGCAAGTTCCTTTTGCGCCTCCAGCTTGCTGCCAAGCGGCAAGCCGACGGCGCGGGCCGTATGCAACACGGCGCGGCGACGTCGCAGACTGTCGCCCTTGATCAGGCCGCGCTTCTCGCCAATCGACAGGGTTTCGAGCGCCTTGGTCCATTCGCCCCGCGATACCTGGAGATCAAACAGCGAATTGAAGGGCCAGTCGGCATTGGACTTGATGCCCAGCGCTTCGCGGGCGCGTGCTTCGGCCGTTTGCTGATCGCCGCGCTCGGCCGCTGCAGTGGCAGACCCGCGCAGGCCAGCGAGTTGCCCGCCCGGAAGGCGCGTCAGCTGGCCCCAGGCGCGTTCAGCCCCGGCCCAATCATCATTCGCTTCAGCAGCGCGCGCTTCGAGCAGCAATTGCAACCGCTCATCATCGGCATGCTTGGCCGCCTTTCTGGCAAGCTTCAGAGCTGTATTGGCATCGCCTGCCTCGGCGGCGAGCAGGCCTTCCGTCAACGCAGAGTTCGCCTTGCGCGTGCGCGACACCTGGCGGTTCTTTCCTATCTTGCCGGGCAGAATGAACAGGCCGCTGACGATCCACCACACGAAGGCTATCACCCCGCCCAATATCAGCAACAGGAAGGCTGCCAGGCCCGACTGGACCGAAATCTCCTGTTCGCCATACGGGAATGTGACAGCCCCCGGCAGAGATAACGCCCACCAGGCAAATGTCGCAGCGACTGCAAACAGCAGCAGGATCAGGACAAACAGGACAATCCGGTTCATGGGGCGCTATTGTTTCCTTCAAGCAGGCGCTGTTGCAAGCTTTCGAGCGCCGTTTCCAAAGTGATGCGACGGTTTGCCTGTTCGGTCCAGTCAGCCATCTCGGACGCTGAGGCGCCGTCCAGCCGCTCGACCAGGGCAAGTGCCTCAGCGATCTCGCCTGCTGCCAGGGTCTCCTCGGCGCGCGCGAGAATCGCTTGCGGATCGCTGTCTTCACCGTCAATTCGGCGAACGCTGACTGCATCCCCGAAAGCGCGATTGAGCCAGGACAGCCCCTCTCCTCCGCCAGACAGAGCCGCCTCCGCGCGGCCTTTCGCTGCCTCAAAAGAGGTCTGCAGCTCAGCGACTGTGGGGGCACCATCATCAGCGATGGGTGTTAGCTGGCGCACAGAAGCGTCATTCGGAAACTGCGACCTCAGTGTCCGCAATTCGGGCGCAAAGCCGCCACCCCTGCGCGAGGCGGCCTCTATGGAAGATACCGCGCGCGCAATCTCTGCCGTTTGCACGGCCGCTTCCGCCGCGCCACGGGCCTTGGCCTCATCCTGCCGCATGCCTTCAATCAATCCGGCCAATTGTTCGGCATCCTGACGGCTGGAGAGTTTCGCCTCATTCAGATCATCACGTAGTTCCGCGAGCTGTGTTTCGAGTTCGATAACCCGCTCGACCTCAACGCCGTCCGGCGCTTCCTGCAATTGTTCCACCGATTGAGCCATGCGGTTCAGGCGGGTTTCGAGGCTGGCGACAGAACGCGACAAGTCCTCGGGGCTGACATCGCCCGAAGTGTCGACAGATTCCAGCGCCGCGATCCGTTGCGCTAGCTCCTGCAAGGCCTGATCGTCCACTTGACCGTCGGAAGCCGGATCGCGATCCGATAGCGCCTTAACCTCGGATGAGAGCGCCGCCAGATTGGTGCCCAGCCCATCCTGCTCCCGAATGGTTCGGGCAAGCCTGATGGAAATCTCCTCCTGACCGGCCTTCATCTCATCGAGTCGGCTTTCAACCATGCCGGGATTGGTTGAGGTATCCGCGATATAGCGTGTGCCCGCCATGCCGAGTATGCCGCCCAGTCCCGCCGCGAACAGGGACAGGATGGTTGCGCCCAGCCAGCCCGGTCCGGCAGACAAGCCACGCTTTCCACTCGCGGCCCCTTCGGGCGCTGGCTCGAAATCCGCATCTATCGGCTCGCTCGTGCCAATCGGATCGTCGTCAGGTGTGGCGTTTTCAGTCATGAATCCTGCTTTCCCTTCAGACGGGAGTTTCCGCCACATTCGCACAGACTATGGCGCCGATCAAAGCCCTTTGCTGGCCTCGCACAGCGCGGCGACAAGCGCGTCTTCATTCGGCCTGTCCGCTGCAATAATGCGGGATGCGCCAAGCGGTTTCAGCGGAGCTGCTGCGGCCTCCGAAATCGCAATCATTGTCCACGTTTCAGAGGCAAGCCCCATGGCAAGATCCACGAATGCGGTCGCCGCTTTCGCGGAGTGGATGAGCACAATCGTCTCCTCCCCTGAGCGCAAGGCATCGCTTGCCTCTTCCGAAAACGCCTGTGCGGGCACTGTCTCATACAAGGGCAAAAATCTCGCGTCGCGCCCGGCAGCCTTCAGGGTGGCCACCAAATTCCCGGCAGCGGCATCATTGGCCACATGCAGGAAGCCATCACCCTGATCTTCGGACGACAGGATCAGGCGGGCCAGATCGTCCGCATTGCCATCACCGGCGATAATCTTCTGGAATCCCGCGTCTTCAGCGGCGGCTGTGGTCGCGGGCCCGACACACCAAGCCGACACGTCAGCGACCTGCTCCGTGATCCCGCCAACAGCATCGACAAAATAGCGGACACCATTCGCACTGGTGAAAACGAGATTGTAAATTCCGCCCAGATCTGGCGCCACCGCATTCAACGGGCACAAGGTCAGCATGGGGGACAGGATCGGGCTTAGCCCCTGCTCGCGCACACGCGCGACCGTTTCGGACGCGCCCGGCTCGGCCCGCGTCACGATGACGGGGGGCTTCACCATGCGCCACCAAAGGCCGGGAGCTCTCCCCCTGCCGCATCTTTGATCTTGCCCGCAAGCTCTGCCCCGAGCGCGGCGAGCGCATCCTGCGACGTATTCTTCACGCATGATCCGCTTGCGGACCAAGTTTGCTTGCCGTCCAGCGACAGAACTTCACCCCGCATGAACCAGGTCTCGCCCTCGTCAAACGTATGCGCCGCGATAGGGGTCCGGCAACTTCCATCCAGCGCGGCCAGAAAGGCGCGCTCGATATGTGCGGCTGCCTCGGTCGGCGCGTGGTTCATCTTTGCAAAGGCCGCCGCCGCATCCTCTGGCAGGTCTTCCCGTGCCACGACACCGACGATGCCCTGTCCCGCTGCCGGTAGCATGTCGTCAAGCGGAATGGGATTGGCGAGATGTGCCATGCCGAGACGGGTCAGGCCCGCCATTGCGAGATACGTCGCGTCCGCCAGGCCGTCTTCGAGCTTGCGCATGCGTGTGGCGACATTCCCCCGGAAGGTCACGATCTCGACATCGGGGCGCTGGGCAAGTGTCTGCGCCTCCCGGCGGAGGGAGGCAGTCCCGACCCGCGCACCCTGTTTCAGGTCGGCGAGAGATTTCGCATGCGGCGACAGGAAGCCCTCGCGCGGATCTTCGCGTTCCGGAAACGCCACAAATCGCTGGCCGTCAGGCAACACAGACGGCACGTCTTTCAGGCTATGCACCGTGACATCGACCTCGCCACGATCCAGCGCCGCATCAAGTTCGCGGGTGAACAGGCCCTTGCCGCCCGCATCAATCAGCCGCTCGGTTGTCAATTGGTCGCCGGATGTCGTGAACGTCACGATCTCTCCACGCCAAGCGCCGCCGGAATGGATTTCGAGCGCCGCCGCCACTTGCCGCGCCTGCACAAGCGCCAGGGGAGATCCCCGCGTGCCGACACGGAGGACGCGCTGGTCATTGCGGGAAGTATCATCAGGAGAAATACGTGGATCAGTCATCCCCCTCCCCTAGCGCCCATAAAGGCACTTGCCAATTGACACAGCGCCGCGGAAAGGAATACCAAGTCTTATCGTTATTCGAGAAAAATTTTCCGGAGTTCCCTCATGATCAAGCAAACCGCCACCGCGATTGCCCTTGCCCTCGCGCTGACCGCGTGCGGCCCAACCACGCCAGCCGCCGAACCGGACAAGCCCGAAATCACCGCCGAGGAGATGGCCGCGAACGGGGAACGCCTGAATGCCTGGTTCGACGCCAAGTATGAAGAAGAGCTGCAATTCAGCCCGGTTGGCCTGACATTTCTCGGCCGGAAGGACAAGAATGACCAGATCGATTGCTTCACCATCGAATGCTACAAGGAGCAGCTCGCCTGGCGCGTGGCCGCGACCGAAGAGATGGAGCGCGAGTTCGACTATGACGCGCTCTCACCCGCCGACAAGATTTCCTACGACATCTGGAAGTACCAGACCGAGCAAGAAGTCGCTGGCGACGCATATCTCTACAATGGCTATGTCTTTGATCAGATGAACGGACCGCAGGGCTTTGTCCCGACCTTCCTGATTAATTTCCATTCCGTGGACTCCGTGGAAGATCTGGACGCGCTGATCACCCGGATCAGCGAAAGTGGCCGCGCCATGAACGAAGCCATTGATCTGGCGCGCGAGTCTGCTGCGCGCGGCGTGCATGCGCCGAAATTCGCCTATGAAGGCGTGATCGACCAGTCGCAGAAAGTCATCACTGGCGCGCCGTTTACAGAGGGCGAAGACAGCGCCCTATACGCGGACGTGAAGTCTGAAATTGCCAAGCTGAAAGAGTCCGGTGACCTGACCGAGGAAGAGGCGGACGCCAAGCTGGAACAAGCCCGCATTGCCCTCGTCGACTACTTCCTGCCCGCCTATGAAGCGATCATCGCCTTTGCCGAGGAAGACATGGCGAATTCGCCAGACTCCGACAAACCGGTCGGTGCGGACACGCAACCGGATGGCAAGGCATATTACAATCACCTCCTCGCCACGCAGACGACAACGAACCTGACCGCTGACGAGATCCACGAGATCGGCCTCAAGGAAGTGGCACGCATCCACGAAGAAATGGAAGCCATCAAGCAGGAAGTCGGTTTCGAAGGCACGTTGCAGGAATTCTTCACGATGCTGCGCGATTCCAAGGATGATGAGCGCTTCTACTATCCGAATACGGATGAGGGGCGTCAGGCCTATATCGACGACGCGACCCGCGACATCGAGAACATCAAGGAGAATTTGCCGGAATTCTTCGGTATCCTGCCGAAGGCCGACCTCGTCGTGAAGCGCGTGGAGCCGTTCCGTGAGCAGGATGGCGCAGCCCAGCACTACTATCCGGGCACGCCCGATGGCACACGTCCCGGCACGTATTACGCTCACCTGTCAGACATGACAGCGATGCCAAAGCGCGAACTGGAAGTGATCGCCTATCATGAGGGCATTCCGGGTCACCACATGCAGATCTCCATCGCGCAGGAACTGGAAGGCGTGCCGCAATTCCGTACCCAGGCCGGCTTCACCGCCTATATCGAAGGCTGGGCGCTTTATTCCGAATGGCTCGCCACGGAATTCCCGGACACCTACCAGAACCCCTACTCCGATTTCGGCCGACTCGGCTCTGAAATCTGGCGCGCCATCCGGCTGGTCGTGGACACCGGCCTTCACTCCAAGGGCTGGACTGAGGAAGAAGCAGTCCAATACTTCCTGAACAATACAGCCATCACAGAGGCGCAGGCCCGCTCGGAGATCCAGCGCTACATCGTGATGCCGGGACAGGCGACCAGCTACAAGATCGGCATGATGAAGCTCCAGCAGCTGCGCAAGAAGGCCGAAGACGAACTGGGCGACAAGTTCGACATCAAGGGCTTCCACGACACGGTTCTAGGTGGCGGTGCCATGCCACTGGAAATCCTCGAACGTAGGGTCGACCAGTGGATCGCGGAACAACAGGCGGCGTAATCTCCGCTGGAACCTGATCGTCCAACCGGGCGACGCGAGGGCAGGGCTTGCTTGAGGCAGGCCCTGCCCTACGCTTTTGGGCAGGGAGAAAACGCCATGAATCTAGACTTCAGCCCAGAGACCGAAACCTTTCGGCAGACGGTCCGCCGCTTCTTCGAGACCGAATTTCCGAAGGACATCATCGAGAAGAACCGCGCAGGGCTTGCCCTGACCACAACAGAAGTCCGCCGGTCCGAAATGGCGCTCGGCGCAAAGGGCTGGCTCGCCAGTGCGTGGCCGGAGGAATATGGCGGCCCCGGCTGGTCGGTCGAGGAGCAATACGTCTTTGACGAAGAACTGGAACGCGCCGGCGTGCCGACCGTCACGCCGATGGGCGTCGTCTATGTCGGCCCTGTTATCTACACATTCGGGTCTGATGCGCAGAAGGAAAAATGGCTGCCCGGCATCCGCGACGGCTCAGTCGGCTGGGCGCAAGGTTATTCCGAGCCGGGTTCGGGATCAGACCTTGCCTCTCTCCAGTTCAGCGCTGTTTTGGAGAATGGCACCTACACGCTGAACGGCCACAAGATCTGGACGTCCGCCGCGCAGCATGCGGACTGGATCTTCCTGCTCACGCGCACCTCGGATGCTGGCAAGAAGCAGGAAGGCATCACCTTCATCTGCTGTCCGATTGATGCCCCCGGTGTGACCGTGAAGCCGATCATCACAATCGATGGCAAACATGTGCTGAACGAGGTCTTCTTCGATAATATCACCGTGCCCGAAGACTATCGCATCGGCGAGGAAGGCAAAGGCTGGACCTATTCGCAATACCTGCTCGGTTTCGAGCGCACCTCCTATGCCCGCATTGGCGGCAAGCGCGCCATGCTGCGCCATGTTCGCGACATCGCCCGCGAAATGCCGGAAAATGGCAATTACCGCCTGATTGATGATCCGGGATTTGCCCGCAAGCTGACGGAAGCGGAAATGGCCGTCGATGGGCTGGAGATGACCGTGTTCCGCATATTATCCGCCCTCTCCGCAGGCGGATCACCGGGAGACGCAGCATCGACGGTAAAGATTCTGGCCACAACAACGCACCAACAGATTACGGAATTGATGCTGGATGCTGTCGGCCATTTCGGCCAGCCCTTCGGCAAGGCCGGGGATTTGCCAGATAGCCTGCCCGCATTCGCCGCGCCGGACGTCGCCACCTATTTCGGCGGCCGGGCTCAATCAATCTATGGCGGGACCAACGAGATCCAGCGCAACATCATCGCCAAGAAGGTGCTAGGCCTCTAGCGCCGGACTCGCGATCAAAAATCGTAAGCGATGCCCTTGCGTTCCCAGTCACCATACCGGGTCGGCTCGATCTTTCGGGGGCCACCGCGTTCGTCTTCCGGAAGCGCAGCGGCGTCTTCAGCCTCTTTGGCCTTTCGGGCATCGGCCTCTTCCAGGGCGCGCCGCGCCGCAGCAGGCAAAGTATTCCGGCGCGCTATTTCGGCCTCATCAAGAAAGTCTGGTGTGCTCATTTGCACTCCCCAATTCGTTAACAATCCCCATATAGATTAGTGGGAAGTTTAAACACCCCCAAGACTGAAACTACCGGAGACGTGTCACCCATGGGTACCGCAAAAACCTTCATGTTACTTGCCGCGCTGACCGCGCTGTTCATGGCGGTGGGCTATCTGGTTGGCGGCGCAATGGGCATGATCATCGCCTTTGTCGTTGCGGCGGGCATGAACATTTTTTCCTGGTGGAATGCAGACAGGATCGTGTTGCGCATGCAGGGCGCAAAAGAAGTGACGCCTGAAACCTCCTCCCCCATGTTGCGCACCTTCGCAGCGGATGTCGCCCGCATGGCAGAGCGTGCAGGCATGCCCGCGCCCCGCGTCTATGTCATCGAGACACCGCAACCGAACGCCTTTGCCACTGGCCGTAATCCGGAAAACGCCGCCGTTGCAGCAACTTCGGGACTGCTTGGTTCGCTCTCGCGCGAAGAAGTTGCCGGCGTCATGGCGCACGAACTTGCCCATGTTCAGAACCGCGACACGCTGACCATGACTGTGACGGCCACGATTGCTGGCGCCATCGGCATGCTTGCCAATTTTGCCATGTTCTTTGGCCGGGAGCGTTCGGGCCTGATCGGCTCTCTGGCGATCATGATCTTCGCACCCATGGCAGCGGCCCTCGTGCAGATGGCAATCAGCCGGTCGCGCGAATACGAGGCTGACAAGCGCGGCGCGGAAATCTGCGGAAATCCGCTCTGGCTCGCCTCAGCCCTTCAGAAGATTGAACGCGGCACACGGTCGTCCGTGAACATGGCGGCAGAGCGCAATCCGGCGATGGCGCACATGTACATCGCCAATCCGCTTAGTGGTCGCGGCGCAGATAATCTGTTCTCAACCCACCCGGCAACCGCTAACCGGATCGAGGCCCTGCGCCGCATGGCCGCCGAAATGGGCGTGAGCTCGGAAAAAGCCGAGACCCCACGCCGACAAGCCGGCCCGTGGGGCTGAAGGGAAAAGACACAGGATGAGCGGAGCCCAAACACGGCGCGCAGCAGCAGAACTGCTGATGCTGACGCTGGACAGTCGTCGAACGCTTGATGAAGCGATGGCGAAGACAGACAGTTACAATGACCTGGAAGGCCCGGATCGCGGCTTTGCGCGCGTGATGGCGAGCGCCGCGCTGCGGGAACTCGGTCGGATTGATGCTGGGCTCTCCCCTCTTCTCTCCCGCCCTCTTGAGGCAACAAGCCCCGCCATTCGCGCGCTGCTGCGCATCGGCGCGGTACAGCTCTGGCGACTGGACACACCGGCGCACGCGGCGGTGTCCGAGACCGTTGAGGCCGCCAAGGGGTGGCCGGACGCCCGCTCAGGCGGCAGCTTCCTCAATGCCGTCTTGCGCCGGGCCGCGGACACGGATCCGGGACTGGACGCCATGCCCGCAATCTCCGTCTGGCCAGACTGGTTGGCTGACCGGTTCGCGGCAGACCTCGGCGCGGAGGGCGCTGAAAGGCTCGCGGCGCATCAATTGTCAGAGGCGCCTCTTTTCCTGTCCGCGCGATCAGACCCAGCTGAAGTCGCGACGGCGACACATGGCGACCTGCTGCCGACCGGTTCTGTTCGCCTCGGGCACTCGAACGTCGAAACGCTTCCAGGCTATGACAGCGGAGACTGGTGGGTTCAGGATGCAGCCGCTGCCCTGCCTGCCCGGCTACTCGGCGCGACAGAAGACGACAAGATCATAGATCTTTGCGCGGCCCCCGGCGGCAAAACGCTACAATTGGCGACAAGCGGCGCACAGGTCACGGCAGTTGATCGCTCCAAGCCGCGATTGGAACGGCTCAGGGAAAACCTCGCACGAACCGGCCTGTCGGCCGACATCATCGCGGCAAACGCCGACGAATGGCGACCGAATGCGCCCGTCTCGAAATTGCTGCTGGATGCCCCCTGCTCGGCTCTAGGCACGCTGCGACGCCACCCGGAAGGCGCGTGGATCAAGCGCGAAGCAGAGATCGACCGTTTCCCAACCGCGCAGGCCAGATTGCTCGCCGCCGCTGCAGACATGGTCGTCTCGGGCGGGACCGTGATCTACTGCGTTTGCACGCCGCTCAAGTCTGAGGGGCTTGAGATCGTGGAAGGCGCGCTCTCGAACGGCCTCTATACGCGCCATGCGATTGAACCGGACGAAATCCCCGGCTTCGAGCACTGCCTCACCGAAGCTGGCGATCTACTGACCATTCCGAGCGAAGGCGCTGGGCATGATGCGTTCTTCATCACCAGACTGACACGCCTCTGACCCGGCCGCTTTGATGGTTTCCAATCTTTAAATTGACGCGCCACAAAAACGCCCCGCAGAGTTCATCTGCCATTCAGGGCGCTTTGTGCAAAATCGCCCCATCAAAATGTGCAAGGAGCACTCGAACATGATTACCGAATTTTCCCCCCGGAAGGTCGCTGTGGGTGCCTTTGCTGCCCTGACACTTGCGCTGACCGGATGTGCAAACAGCTATGGCGCAGGCACCGCAACCCCAGGCGCTGTCGGCCAGGCCTCGACCGTATATCAGGGCACTGTGACCTCGGTGCGCGCGGTGACGATCCAGTCTGACCGCTCCCTCATCGGCACGGCAACCGGCGCTGTTCTAGGCGGCCTCGCCGGCTCTGAACTCGGCGGTGGTGACAAGGCCCAGACGGCCGGCGCCATTGGCGGTGCCGTGATCGGCGGTATTGCCGGTAACGCAGCGGGCAAAGCGGTCGGCAAGCAACAGGGCTATGCCTACATCGTGCGGTTTTCGACGGGCGACGTGAAGGAAATCATCCAGGGCGCAGACGTCTATATCGCGCCGGGCACCCCGGTTGACATCATCGCTGGTGCCGACGGCTGGAAACTCGTTCCGGCAGCAGCCTACTAAGCCGCTTCACGCATATTCCGGCAGCCGACCGCCTTGTGCGGTTGGCTGTTCCGGCATAGGGAGGGGGCATGCGCGACGTGCTTATTTCTCCCTCGATTCTCTCCGCAGATTTCTCCCGTCTCGGTGAGGAAATTGCCGCCATCGACCATGCTGGCGCAGATATGATCCACATCGATGTCATGGATGGGCACTTCGTGCCAAACCTGACATTCGGGGCTCCCGTCATCGAGAAACTGCGGAAATGCACAGACAAGCCCTTCGACGTGCACCTGATGATCGCCCCAGTGGACCCGTTCATTTCGGCGTTTGCAAAAGCTGGCGCAAACATCCTGACCGTGCATCCGGAAGCAGGGCCCCATCTGCACCGTACCCTTCAGGCCATACGCGCCGCCGGCATGAAACCGGGTGTCGCCCTGAACCCGGGCACCCCTGCAAGCATTCTTGAACTCGTTCTCGACGAGACCGACCTGATCCTTGTCATGTCCGTCAATCCGGGTTTCGGAGGCCAGGCCTTCATCGACAGCCAGCTGCGCAAGGTCGAGCAGTTGCGGAGCATGATCGACGCGACAGGACGCGACATCATTCTTGAGATTGATGGCGGCCTGAATGCAGAAACTGCCCCAAAAGCGATCTCTGCCGGCGTAAACGCCATCGTGGCCGGATCTGCCGTTTTCAAGGGCGGTCCAAACGCCTATGCTGAGAATATTCGGTCACTCAGGCCGCACGTAAAAGTATAGTTTGAGACAGAATGGACGGTGAGCGTGGGAGGCGGAGACAGCGAAATCCTGGCTGACCGCACCAGAACGGGGGCTGATGACGCCGCGCTCTGGCGCAGGTTTCGCGGGATATCCGGAGATGATGTGAAAGTCTCGGCCTTGCAGCGCTCTGGCGTTTCCGGGCCTGTTCCGGAACAATTCTCTCATCATCTGAACCGCCTCATCCCGTCGGATGATCGCCGCGGCGAAGCCCTCATGCAGGATATCTGGCGCATCGGCATGCAGCGCATGACGCTGGCACCGGGTCAGTCCCCGTGGTCAACACCCCTGCCCTCGAAGCATTTCGCAGATCGTCTGCATCGGTTTTCATGGCTGCCTGACCTGCTAGATCAAGGCAATGAAGGCACCGAACGTGCCGTCAGATTTGTCGATGAATGGATACAGTCTCACGGCAACTTTAACGGGTTTTCCTGGCGATTGGCGCCTACGAGCGTGCGATGCTGGAATTGGCTGCTTTGCGGTCGGGAAGTGTTCGAAACCGGCTCGACAAGCGAGCGGGAAGTCCGGCTGGACTGTCTCGTCCGCCAGCTCCGCTACATCTCGGGGCAAGTGGATGCGGCGACAGACCCGAAGGCCAGGTGGTTTGCATCGGTCACAATGGTTGCTGCTGCGCTTTGTATAGATCGCGCGATGAGCCTGGACGCAGCGGTCGCCCGCCTCGACGCGGAATGCACAGCCCAGATCCTGCCAGACGGTGGCCACGTCACGCGCAGCCCGTCACGCGGGCTCAACACACTCATCCACTTGCTGACCCTGCAGGACTTGTTCCATCGCGCAGGTCACCCCGAGCCAGATTTTCTCGAGAAATGGATTTCGCGTGTCGGCGCGATGGTCGCATTCTTTCAGGTAGAGGATGGTGCACTAAGCCCGTTCAATGACGGAGACGAATCCCGTCCCGAGGCCGTTGAAGCTGCCCTCGCCCGGCTCCCTTCGCCACCACGCCGATTCATGTTTGCACCGAAATCTGGCTTCCAGAAGCTTGAAAAGAATGGATTAAAACTAATTCTTGATTGTGGGGACGCACCGGAGAGACCCTTCAGCGACTTCGCCCATGCCGGCGCATTGGGATTTGAACTCTCTGACGGCCCATGTCGGCTGGTCACATCATGTGGGTACAGCGCCGAAGTGAACGTCGACTGGCAGGCGGCCGTTCGTCGATCAGGTGCACATTCAACCCTTGTTCTTTCCGGTCGTGACTCTGCGACTTTCTCGCTGAACGAAGAGTCCAGATTGCTGTCTGCGCACGGGCCGGAAGGCATATCGGCCAAACGCCTGGAAGAAGCCGACGAGATCTGGCTGGACGCCCAGCACGGCGGTTACAAGGCGGCCTGCGGTTTGCTTCATCGTCGTCGCCTCTTCATGTCGGGTGACGGAAAACGCCTTACCGGCGAGGATTCGCTGGTCCGCCCCGTCTCACAGCCACCCGCAGATGACCGGAAGTTCATTGGCTTCGAAATTCGCTTTCATCTACATCCCACGGTGACGGCAATCATGGGAAAAGACGCGATTCGTCTTGTCTGCGACGACGGCGCAGTGTGGAAATTCAAGACGAGTCATGAGGGCGCCCGGCTTGAAAGAACCGTTTATTTGGCGCGCGGAGTGGTTGAAAGACCTGAGCAAATCGTTATGGCTGGATTCGCAGATCCGAATGGGGACGGGCAGCAGCCTCCGAATTGTATTCGGTGGGCATTTCTGAAGGAAAGATCCGCATGACGCCACAACAGGCCGCCCGCAGGGCGATGGCGCTGACACTCGGATTTGATGTGTTCATTGCAGTTTGCGCAATGGGATTCTCCGGATTGTTGATTTGGTCGTCCGAAAACCCTCGACCAGAATTCCCCGTTTCATCCATAGCAATCAGCACATGCTTCTTCGCACTCGCGGTCACAGTGGCCTTTCTGATTCTTGGAATCCAGAAGCAGGTCTGGCGCCACATGGGGTGGCCGGACGCTGTACGGGTTTTTCAGGGAGTCTGCCTGTCGGCGCTGATATACCTACCCGTCATGTTGATGTTGAATGGGTTGCTGGCAACACCGTACACAACCCTCACGTCCGCCCTCATCATATGGACGATCGGCTTGTTCATCGGGCGCATGTTCGCCCTGTCTCGCACCACCCATGCCCCGTTCCAGATTTTCAGCCCGATCGCGAAAAACGGTCAGCCGGTCTTGCTCGTAGGAGATTCGCAAAGCTGCGTGCACGTCATCCGGCGGCTTCAATCGTCTGCTCAAACAAACCGGATCCGCCTGCTCGGTTTGGTCGATGTTCAGCCAACAGAAACCGGGCGCGCCATTCGGGGAATCCCTATTCTCGGATCGCTTGATGAACTCGGTGATCTGATCGACGTCCTTGCTGTTCGCTACAAGCAGACCCCTTGGGTCGCACTGACCGGAACAGCTCGCCAGCGTGACAAGACAATCCGCATTCTGGAAATTGCTTCAGACCATGGCGCTGAGATCATGGCGCTGAGCAAGGATCAAACCGCACAAGTGCTTGAACCTGTGCGCCCGTCAGACTTGCTGTCACGTCCTGAAAGGCACCTGAACATTGAGCCGGTACGAAATCTCGTGGCCGGCTCCAACGTACTCGTTTCCGGGGGTGGCGGCACAATCGGCTCTGAGCTGACCCGCCAGGTTGCTCGTCTGAACCCGGCCTCTCTCACGGTGATGGATGCGTCGGAGTACAATCTCTACTCTATTGATATGGAGCTATCGCGCCTCTTGCCAGGTCGGCATCAAGCCCGACTAGGTGATGTGCGCGACATGAAACGCGTTTCCGACATCATGGCTCACGCCAAGCCGGACGTCGTCATTCATGCGGCGGCCCTCAAGCATGTACCGCTAATGGAACGGAATCTGTGCGAGGCAATCCTGACCAACGTGTTCGGGGCCGTGAACGCTGCTGAAGCAGCAGCCGCGGCTGGAGCCAAACGGTTTGTGTTCATCTCGACCGACAAGGCTGTAGACCCAGACAATGTCATGGGAGCCACGAAACGCCTGGCTGAGATAGCAATCTCGCGCATTGCCAGCAGAACCGGAATGGCGGCGTCTATCGTCAGATTTGGCAACGTGCTCGGTTCGTCCGGATCAGTGGTGCCATTGTTCGAGCGCCAGATCGCCGAAGGCGGCCCGATTACGCTTACCGACCCCGGCGTGACGCGGTACTTCATGACCGTCGAAGAAGCGTCCGCTCTTGTGCTGCAATCGGCAGCAATACAGGACAAGACAGCGCAGACAGGCCTTTACGTTCTCGATATGGGCGAACCCATGCCCATCCTGCAGCTCGCCGAAACAATGATCCGCATGAAAGGCCTCGTGCCCGGCGTGGATATCCAGATCACGACGACCGGCTTGCGTGAAGGTGAGAAGATGCACGAAGCGCTCACCTATGAACATGAGGCCGTCAGCTCAACGACCGTGGATGGCGTCTGGCAAGTCGAGAATGTGCACACCCTTTCCGAATTGTTCGATAAACGGCTGGCTGAGCTGATCGAAGCCGCATCGAGACGGGAACGGTCAGAGGCTCTGAGGCTGCTCGGCGTGCTCGTTCCCGAATATGCGAGCGAACGCGCCGAACGTGCGCGGCGCTGGAGCGCTTGACGCAATCGGCGGTCATGCTACCCCCCGCGGCAACAGCTTGAAGCCTGCGCCAAAGGATTTCCCAACATGACAGATGCCGCCTCTCGCGGAGCCCCCGTTCGCATTCGCCGCGCCCTGCTTTCCGTGTCGGACAAGACCGGACTGGTGGAGCAAGCCCAGAAGCTCGCCGCGATGGGTGTCGAACTCGTCTCCACGGGTGGCACCTCCAAGCTCCTGAAAGAGGCAGGGCTGGACGTGAAGGACGTGGCAGATCTTACCGGCTTTCCGGAAATGATGGATGGACGCGTGAAAACGCTTCACCCCGCAGTTCATGGCGGCCTGCTCTATCTACGGGACAATCCTTCCCATGTGAAAGATGCCGAGACGCACGGTATTGGTGCAATCGACCTGATTTACGTGAACCTCTACCCCTTCGAAGCGACCGTCGCTTCCGGCGCGGACTTCGAAACCTGCATTGAAAACATCGACATTGGCGGACCGGCCATGTTGCGGGCCGCGGCAAAGAATGGCGCGTTCGTGGCCGTCTGTACCGATGGCGGCGATGTCGATGCTGTGCTGGCCGAAATGGAGGCGGCCAATGGCGAGGTCAGCGTGGCACTTTGCCGAAAACTCGCGGCCAAGACTTATGCACGCACAGCAGCCTACGATTCCGCCATCTCGACCTGGTATGCCGAACAACTGGGCGAGCCGGCTCCGGATTGGGCAAGCCTTGGCGGCAAGCGACAGCAGAGCCTGCGCTATGGCGAGAACCCGCACCAGAAGGCAGCCTTCTACGTGACCGGTGAGAAACGCCCCGGCGTCGCCACCGCGAAGCAACTACAAGGCAAGGAACTGTCCTACAACAATATCAACGATACCGACGCGGCCTATGAACTGATCGGCGAACTGGGCGCCGAGACACCAGCCGTCGCCATCATCAAGCACGCCAATCCGTGCGGCGTGGCGCAAGGCTCCAGCATCATTGAAGCCTATCGCGCGGCTCTGGCCTGCGACTCCACGTCGGCCTTTGGCGGCATCGTGGCCCTGAACCGCGCGCTGGACGAAGAGACCGCGGCCGAAATCTCCCAGATCTTCACCGAAGTCGTCATCGCCCCCGGCGCTGATGAAGCGGCTCAAGCCATCTTCGCCAAAAAGAAAAATCTCCGCCTCCTGATTACGGAAGGCTTGCCAGACCCGGCAGCGGGCGGACGGTTCGTGAAAACGGTCGCTGGCGGCTTCCTGATGCAGGACCGCGATTTTGGCCGCATCACGCGTGAAGACCTGAAAGTCGTGACGAAGAAAGCGCCATCCGAACAGGAATTGGAAGACATGCTGTTTGCGTGGCGCGTCGCAAAGCACGTAAAATCCAACACGATCATCTATGCGAAAGATGGCGCAACTGTTGGCATCGGTGCTGGCCAGATGAGCCGCATCGACTCAGCCCGCATTGCGGCACGCAAAGCCGAAGACGCCGCCGAAGCGGCCGGCTGGTCCGAACCAAAGACCAAAGGCTGTGTGGCAGCATCGGATGCGTTCTTCCCCTTCCCTGATGGTCTTCTGCAAGCCGCTTCAGCGGGTGCGACAGCCGTCATTCAGCCGGGTGGCTCGATCCGCGACGATGAAGTCATCGCCGCCGCCGATGAGGCTGGCCTCGCCATGGTCTTCACCGGCATGCGCCACTTCCGCCACTAGGATTGTCTGATGCGCGCTCTGCTTCCCCTTGTAACGATACTGGCTCTCAGCGCCTGTAGCGGACAGGACTCAAGGGAAGCAGAGTTCATGCACCGCCTGTCCCAGCTTTGCGGACAAGCTTTCGAGGGGCGGATCGTCAGCGAAGACAAGGAAGATGATTCCTGGCGCGCTGAACGCGTTGTCATGCATGTCCGTGAATGCTCCGATGACGAAATCCGTATCCCGCTTCACGTGGGCGATGATCATTCCCGCACATGGGTCATCCACCACGAAGGTGGACGCCTCACCCTGCACCATGACCATCGTCATGAGGATGGCAGCCTGGACGCCATTACCTGGTATGGCGGCGCGCGCGACGATCGCCTGAGCGGCAGCCGGATGAACTTTCCGGCGGATGACGCCACCAAGGCCTTGTTCGACGCCGAGGGAATTCCTCAGTCGAAGGAAAATACATGGGCCATCGAAGTGCGCCCCACGCATACGCTATTTGCTTACGAAATGGAGCGGCCGAACCGGTTTTTCCGCGTCGAGTTCGATACGTCAAAACCGGTCGCAACACCGCCCGCGCCCTGGGGCGCCGAATAGCCTGCCCTAGAGGCTGAAGCTGCCCTTGATCACGGTCACGGATTGGCCGATCAGCTTCACGCGGTCCCCCTGAAGCTTTGTATCGATGTAAGCGCCGCGGCCCGGGTACGCCTGAAAACAACTCATTGCATCCAGATCGAACCGCTCACGCATCACACGCGCAAGCATGGTATGCCAGCTTCCTGTAGCCGGGTCTTCGTCAATGCCGCTTCCCGGCGCGAAGAAACGGCTGGTCACATCCACACCGTCGCCGCCCGCTGCAAAACAGCCAAAGTTCCCACGGTCCCAGCCCTCGCCCGGCGCGCCGAGATCTTTCAATGCTTTCAGGTCAGGCGCCAGGGCATGCACTTGGTCCGGCGTATCAAACCGGGCGGCATAGAACATGCCACCCCAAGCCTGCGCCGGTCGTGCGCCCAGAGCCGTCGCTACCTCGTCCGTGACAGGAATTTCTGTGACAGGTCCAGATGGAAAGTCCATCTCCAGGCGGCCATCATCCAGCCGCCGGACAGTCAGCCGGCCTGACTTCACCGTGTCGAACGCAATAGACTCTCCGGAAAATCCCAGCTCTTCATAGAGGACATGTGCCGTCGCAAGCGTCGCATGGCCGCAAAGCGGTACTTCCACAGCAGGCGTGAACCAGCGCAGCGTCCACACCCCCTCCCCTGAAGGGACAATATAGGCTGTCTCGGCAACATTGTTTTCGGCGGCGATCGCCTGAAGCGTTTCATCCGGCAGAAAGGCGTCCAGCGGCATGACGCAGGCCTGGTTTCCTTCGAACGGCTTCGAGGCAAATGCATCTATCTGATAGAATGGCAGGGTTGGCATGGCGATGTCTCCAAAGAAGAAGACCTGAATGCCACGGCAGTCCGTTCTGGAAAAACGATGAATTCTGAACACCCGTTAAGGGGGGCTATTCCTCGTCCAGAACCCAGCCGTGATGAACCGGGCCGTGACCGCTTCCGAAGCCTTTCGCTTCACGGATGGCTTTCATCAGGTACTCACGCGCCTGTTCAACCGAATCCGGAACACTGATGCCTTGCGCAAGACGCGCAGCAATCGCTGAGGCCAGCGTGCAGCCGGTTCCGTGCGTGGAGGTCGTATCAATCCGCGGGCTTTCGAAGATCCACTCCCCCGTCGTGGTCTGAAGAACGTCGGTGATCACATCCCCGCCAATATGGCCGCCTTTCACCAATGCTCCGTTCGCGCCCAATTCCAGCAATGCTTCAGCCGCCCGTCTCTGTCCGCTGACGGTTTCGACTGCCTTGCCGGTAAGGACTTCGGCTTCGGGCGCATTTGGGGTCACCACACGGGCCAGGGGCACGAGTTCCGCCCGGATTGCCTCAACGGCTTTCGCATCCACGAGACGGTCACCGGACGTGGCGACCATTACCGGATCTATCACCCTCGGTACGAACTGCGCGCGCTCTGACAGAATTTCTGCGACCGCTTCAACCAGAGGCGCGGAGCCGAGCATGCCGGTCTTGATGGAATCTGCGCCAATGTCGGCTAGCGTCACCTGCATTTGGCCGGTAACGGCCTCGATCGGTACAGGCCAGACACCATGCACACCGCGCGTATCCTGTACGGTAATCGCGGTCACCGCAGTCATCGCATAGCCGCCAAGCATGCTGACGGCCTTGATGTCGGCCTGGATACCAGCACCACCGCCGGAGTCAGATCCGGCGATGATGAGAACACGACCGCGTGGGCCGTCTGACTGGGTCATGACACTCAGACCTTGATGCCGGCCTTTTCAGCGTCCGCCAGGAAGGTCTCAAGACCCTTGTCGGTCAGCGGATGCTTGACCAGTCCCTTGATGACGGCTGGCGGCATTGTGGCCACGTCAGCGCCGGCCAGAGCCGAAAGCTTCACATGGTTTGCCGTGCGGATCGACGCGGCAAGGATTTCCGTGTCGAACAGGTAATTGTCATAGATCTGGCGGATGTCGGAGATCAGCTCCATGCCATCCACATTGATATCATCCAAGCGGCCGATGAAGGGCGAGATGAAGGTCGCGCCAGCTTTCGCTGCCAACAGCGCCTGATTGGCGGAGAAGCAAAGCGTGACGTTCACCATCGTGCCGTCATCCGAGAGGGTACGGCAAGCTTTAAGGCCATCCAGGGTCAGCGGGAGCTTTACGGCAACGTTGTCAGCGATCTTCGCCAATTTACGGCCTTCGGTGATCATCCCATCATAATCGGTTGCAACAACTTCTGCGCTGACCGGCCCGGAGACGATCTCGCAGATTTCCTTGATGACATCGGCGAACGGGCGACCGGATTTGGCGACCAGCGATGGGTTGGTGGTCACCCCGTCGATCAGGCCGGTGGCGGCCAGCTCGGCGATGTCGCCTGTATCGGCTGTATCTACGAAAAATTTCATGTTCAGAATCCTGTTTTCCTGACGTCTCAGACCAACGGGCGCCCAATGGACGTGTACTGGAATCCACGGCCCGCCATGTCCTCAGGTGAATAGATGTTCCGGAGGTCAACCACAATGTTTGAATTGAGTGCCGCCTTGATCCGATCGAGGTCCAGCGCACGGAACTGGTCCCATTCCGTCACAATCACCATCGCATCCGCCTGCTCGACCGCATCATACGCGTTCTTCGCAAACTCGATATCGCTGAGCAGGTGAGATGCCTCTTCCATCGCTTCAGGGTCAAACGCGCGAATTTTCGCACCGGCCGCCTGAAGCGCCGGAATGATGTCGAGGCTCGGCGCGTCGCGCATGTCGTCGGTGTTCTGCTTGAATGCCAGGCCCAGAACGCCAATCGTCTTGCCTTTCACATCGCCGCCCATTGCCGCGATCACCTTGTCCGCCATCGCTTTCTTGCGGGCCGCATTGACCTCGACAACCGTGTCCACGATCCGAACCGGTGAATTGTAGTCATTTGCCGTCTTCGTCAGCGCGAGTGTATCTTTCGGGAAGCAGGATCCACCATAGCCCGGTCCGGCATTCAGGAATTTCTTGCCAATACGGCCATCGAGTCCGATTCCCCGCGACACTTCCTGGACATTGGCCCCAACCTTTTCACACAGATCCGCCATTTCATTGATGAACGTGATCTTCACAGCCAGGAATGCGTTGGCGGCGTATTTAATAAGCTCTGACGTACGACGCGCTGTAAACAGGATTGGCGTCTCATTCAGGAACAATGGGCGATAGAGTTCCGTCATCACCTCACGGGCGCGCTCATCATCCGTTCCAACGACCACACGGTCTGGAATCTTGAAGTCCTTGATGGCGGCGCCTTCGCGGAGGAATTCCGGATTGGAGACAACTGCGAAATCGCCATCGGGGCGCTTCTTGCGGATGATTTCCTCAACCTCGTCGCCAGTTCCAACTGGAACAGTTGATTTGGTTACAACGACAGTGAAGCCGTCCATCAGTTCGGCGATTTCTTCTGCTGCCGCGTAGACGTAAGACAGGTCGGCATGCCCATCGCCGCGGCGGGATGGCGTGCCAACTGCGATGAACACTGCGTCGGCATTGCGGATCGCGTCCCTGGCTTCAGTTGTGAAGAACAGACGCTCTTCCTTGACGTTCTTCTCGACCAGACTGTCCAGGCCCGGCTCGTAAATAGGCATAACGCCCGCTTCGAGCTTCTCAATCTTTGACGCGTCCTTGTCGACGCACGTCACAACGTGTCCGAAATCTGCAAAACAGGCCCCGCTCACAAGGCCGACATAGCCTGTCCCAATCATCGCAACACGCATGAGATTTCCTCACTTCAAACAAACCATATGGATTGATCGCGAGGGGTGCGATTTTTGTGCCAATCGGTCAAGAGGGCCAGTGCGGGAACACCGGCCTGAGGTCGAAGGAGTGAGTCCGGTATCCTTCTGGCAATGCTGCACGCACCAGACTAGGATAGTGCATGGAAAATCCATTGGGGATAATGATGACGAAGCTGACCTTTTACACGAACCCCATGTCGCGCGGCCGGATCGCACGCTGGATGCTGGAAGAGACCGGCGCAGACTATGAAACTGTTCTGCTGCACTACGGGCCGGAAATGCAGTCAGACAACTACAAAGCCATCAATCCCATGATGAAAGTGCCTGCCATCGTCCATGGGGGAAAAACGGTGACAGAATGCGGCGCCATCTGCGCCTATCTCGCCGAAGCGTTTCCCGATGCGGGTCTCGCTCCCCTGCCCGAAGAGCGGGCCGATTATTATCGCTGGATGTTCTTTGCCGCTGGCCCCTGGGAGCAGGCAAGCACGAACAGGGCAATGGGGTTCAACGTGCCATCCGAACATTCCGGCATGGCCGGTTATGGCGATTTCGAGCGCACACTTGCGACGCTGACCTCGATCCTGGATGACCGGCCCCACATCTGTGGTGATCGATTTACCGCAGCCGACATCTATGTCGGTTCACAGATCGCCTGGGGCGTTCAGTTCGGCACCATACCCACAACCCCACGCCTGACGAACTACATCTCACGCGGCATGGCCCGCCCCGCCTTCCAGCGCGCGACCGAGAAGGACGACGCTGAAATGGACGGGTACGGACCGGAAACTCCGCCGGCAAATGCCTGATCAGATTTCCTGATTGTAGGCACCAACTTCCGGATGCTTGCCAAGGCGTGGCTTCACTTCCTTGTGGAACAGGTCCCGCATGTCATCCGCGCTGGCCATGGATTCTACCACGACGACCAGTTCCGGCTTGTTTGAGGACGCCCGCACGAGCACCCAGGAGCCGTCTTCAAGCGTTACGCGGGCGCCGTTGACTGTGTTCACGTCAACGACCTTCCGCCCAAGGATCTCCGTACCATTGAGGCTCTTGTATTCCTCAACCATCTTGTCAACGATGCCATACTTGGTTTCATCATCGCAATGCGGAGACATGGTGAGAGACGTGTAAGCAACACCCAGCTCACCTTTGAGGTCGGCCATGTTCTTGTCCGGATTGCGATCCAGCATTTCCAGAACCGCCTTTGCCGCCACCAGGCCATCATCATAGCCGAGGCCGATTGGCTCACGGAAGAAGAAGTGGCCGGACTTTTCAAAGCCCGCAAGTGCGCCAAGGTCTGTCGTGCGGCGTTTGATGTAGGAGTGACCGGTCTTGTAATAATCGACTGTCGCGCCATTCTCCTGCAAGACGGGGTCTGTCTTGTAGAGGCCTGTGGATTTCACATCGACCACGAATTTTGCGTTTGGATAGATCTTTGAGAGGTCGCGTGCCAGCATCAGGCCGATCTTGTCAGCAAAGATTTCCTCACCCGTATTGTCGACCACACCACAGCGGTCGCCGTCACCGTCAAAGCCCAGCGCCACATCGGCGCCAGTCTCGCGCACCATCTCGGCCATGGCATGCAGCATTTCGGAATCTTCCGGATTCGGATTGTATTTCGGGAACGTCATGTCGAGATTGCAATCCATCTCGATAACTTCGGCGCCCATCATGCGCAGCGCATCCGGAGCGAACGCACCTGCCGTACCGTTTCCGCATGCCGCGACCACCTTCAGCGGACGCGTCAGCTTGGTGTCGCCCACAACCGCCTCGATATACTTCTCGCGAATGCCATCGACGCGGTGATGCGCGCCGCCAGCGCGTGGCTGGAAGTCGCCACCCATGACGATTTCCTTCAGGCGGCCCATTTCATCCGGCCCGAAAGTCAGCGGGCGGTTGGCGCCCATCTTCACACCGGTCCAGCCATTCTCATTATGGCTCGCCGTCACCATCGCACAGCATGGCACGTCCAGCTCGAATTGGCTCCAGTACACCATTGGCGAGAGGGCCAGCCCCACATCCAGGACTTCACATCCGCCCTGCACCAGGCCGAGAATCAACGCGTTCTTGATCGGTTGGCTGATAGAGCGGAAATCGTGGCCGGTTACCACTTTCGGTTCCACGCCCAGCTCATGGAAGAGCGTCGCCATGCCAAGGCCCAGCGCCTGCACGCCTGTCAGGTTCAGCTCAGGCGCTTTTTCCTTGCCAATGCCGTTGAACCACCAGCGAGCATCATATTCACGAAAGCCGGTCGGCTTCACGAGCGGAAGAATTTCAAATTCCAGCGTGTTCGGCTGAATATCAGCCAATGGTTTGGGCATCATGAGTCTTGTGTCTCCAGGCTTAATGCGTCCCTACACGTCGAGTGTATCATTTCGATTAGGATATGCATGAGGTGCGCCATAGGCGTCAAAACATGACTCTTTATTAATCATCCGATCTTTCACTCGGTTCGTACTCCCTGATGACACCAACCCTGTCATTGAGGAACCCCCCATGAAACTCTCACACATATCGGTTACCATCTCCGTGGCGGCATTGCTCGCCGCCCCCGCCATGGCCCAGGACTGGTACGCTGCCGGATCAGTCAGCTACCTGAATCAGTCAGACAGCGACAATTCTGGCACGACCGGCGCGTTCACCACCGGTAATCTTGGCGACGGAACGACACTCGATGTCGCCGCTGGCACGCCATATGGCTGGAACACGGAATTCGATAATGGCACAGGTTTCAGCGCTGAAGTCGGCGCACGCTATGGCAATGGTTTCCGCGGCGCAGTCGAACTCGCCTACTCCAGTGCCGATGTCGACACTCATACCGGCGTTACACTCGGCGGCGGCAGCATTGATGCCCTCGACGCCGCGTCCATCGCGGGCAGCCCGACGCCCCTCGGCGCAACCGTAGCGGATGTCGTCGCAGACGGTCGGGGTGACATTTCAAGCACCTCTGTCTTTGCGAACCTGTACTATGACTTCAACAACGGTGGCACAGTCCAGCCCTATGCGGGCGCCGGCATCGGCTTTTCCGATGTGGACGTACAATACAACCCATCAGGCGTTGGCGTAGTTGATGATGGCGAGACCAAATTTGCCTACCAGCTCAAGGCCGGTTTGACCTGGCTGGCGTCAGAGACCTGGGAAGTCTATGGCGAATATGCCTACCGGGCGACCGAAGACATTGAGGTCAACAATGACCTCTTCCCCGGCAATCTCGAAATCGAGAACCAACAGAACCTGTTCACGGTCGGCGTACGCTATCGTTTCGGCTAACGCCCGGATGTCAGGAAGTTTGCGATCCAGACGCCCAGCCGCTGACTGTCCAGCGGCGCGTTGAGGCTCTCGATTGCCCCATGAACGGCGGCCTCTGTCAGGGGCCGCCCTTTTCGACTGCGGTAGAGCGCGGCGGAATACTCGGCATTGAATTCAGGATGGCACTGAAACGAGACCGCTGGCGTCTTGCCGTAATCGATGGCTGCCATTGGGGTGAAGTCTGATCTCGCCATCACGCTTGCGCCCGGCGGCAACTCCACCACCTGGTCCTGATGGCTCACCGGCACCGATATGGTCGCCGGGCAATTGCCCTCCATCCAGTCCGGACAGGCTTTCATCTCGTAGGTGTGCAGGCCAATCCCCCACCCTTTTGGCGACTTGATCACCTTGCCGCCCAATGCCTCGGCCATGATCTGGTGGCCGAAACAGATGCCCACTTGCGGAACGCCAGCCTTCGCCGCCCCTCGGATGAAGTCCTCAAGCGGCGCGATCCATGGAAAGTCATCATAAACGCCCGCCGGCGAGCCTGTGATCAGGATACCTTCCAACGTCGACGGATCGGGCAGGGCCTCGCCCTTGATCACCGAAACTGTCTCGAACTCCATGTCAGGACTGGCCACCGAGATCAGGTCCCGGAACATCTCGGGATAGTCGACAAAGTCCGCCCGAATGGCCTCGGGCACGAGTCCGGTCTCGATAATGGTCAATTTCATTGGGGATCAGTCTGCAAGCGTATCGGTGTTTGAAGCGGTGGAATGTTGCGCGGCGATCCAGTCATCAATGCGCGCCTCCATTACATCGAGCGGCACAGCGCCTTCTGCAAGAAACGCATCATGAAATTCCCGCACATCAAACGAGTCGCCCAATGAGGCTTCGGCGCGCGCGCGCAATTCGCGGATCTTGAGTTCCCCGACCTTGTAGGCCACGGCCTGGCCCGGCCAGCCTATATAGCGCGTCACTTCGGTCTGAATGTTGAGCGGCGCCAAGGCGGAATTCTCGATGAAACAGGCTTCAGCTGCGCTTCGGGTCCAGCCATACCAGTGCAGTCCCGTATCGGCCACGAGACGGCACGCGCGCCACATTTCATAGGACAGCGCCCCGAACCGCTCATAGGGCGTGCGATAGATGCCCGCTTCACCCGCAATCCGTTCTGCATACAGACCCCACCCTTCGCCAAAGGCGGTTGCGTAATAGTCCTGCCGGAATTTCGGCTGATCACTCATTTCCTGGGCAAGGGCGATCTGAAGGTGATGCCCTGGCACGGCCTCATGCGCTGACAAGGCGGGCAGCTCATAGAGCGGTCGCTGGTCGAGGGCGTAGGTATTCACAAGGTAAATGCCCAGCCGACCCTCCTCCGGATCGCCGGATACATAGCGGCCTGTTGTATAGCCCGGCGCAATCGCGTCCGGCACAGGCTGCACCTCAAACTCCAGCTCTGGCAGATTCCCGAAATAGTCTGGCAGACTGGCCCGCAGACGCGATGAAATCTCTTCTGCTGCCGCCATCAACTCGTCAGCGGATTGCGCATAGAATTTCGGATCTGTCCTCAGATGGGTCAGAAATTCCTCGAAACTCCCCTCAAAGCCGATTTCAGCAATGATCGCCTCCATTTCAGAACGGATCCGCGCAACTTCGCTGAGGCCAAGCTGGTGGATCTCAACCGGCGAATACCCCGCGCCCGCCGTATGGTATTCAACCATCGCCGCATAAACGGATTGACCGTTCTCGAGGCCCGCAATGCCTGCGCCCTGTCTCAGATAGGGTTTGTACTCGATTTCGAGGAACCGCCAGGCATCCAGATAGGCATCCATTGCGCGCCGCGTCGCAGTCAGGCCTTCAGCCTTCAGTCGCTCGGCAACCGCCGGGTCCATATTTTCAGGCAGGGACAGGAACGGCGCATAAAGGTCGCTTTCCGCCGGATCATCCACAACCTGCTCTCGAATTTGCGCGATCACCGTGTCCAGCGGATCCTTGTGCGCGGTCCAGCCTGTCTCGATCCCCCGGCGCATGTTTGCGATATTCTCATCAAAGTATCGCGGCACGTCATTCAGGCGTGCGATCCAGGCTTCAGCGGCCGCCTCGCTGTCGAGATTTACCCGCAGGGCTGCAAAAACCGGCTCTGCCTGAAACCCCCAATCCCCGACAAACGGTATGCGCGCCGAATCGGTCTCTGCCCATACGATATCCGAGTCGAGCAGCCGGATCAGGATGGCCTGATCTATCTCGCGCTCAGTTTCAGCTTTTTGCACTTCTTCCAACAAGGCTCTCGCCGCATCGGCCTGCTCAGCAATCGCTTCAGGCGTCACATCAGACCAGCGATCCGGCGCCAGACCTGCCGTGCGCGCAGCGCCTTCGGGGCTGTTGGCATCTACATAGGCCTCATATTCAGGCACGAGCGTGTCCAGTGGGTCCGCGACGGCAACGCTGGCCAGCCCACCAAAAGCCACTGCAAAAAGAAAAGGTTTCATATTGTCGCTCCCACGCCCTGTGCCGTTGACAGAAGCATAGAGAAACCTAGAACCCAAGCCAAAGCATTCATTGCAGGCAAGCAAGGTCATTCCCTCATGACAAGCACTACACGGGCAGATACGCGCCCATTGTCGCCTCATCTTCAGATTTGGCGGTTCCACATCACGATGGCTGCGTCCATCACACACCGGTTTACGGGCATGGCCCTGTATTTCGGAACATTCCTCATCACAGCATGGATCATTGCCCTCGCAACCAGCGCAGGCTGGTACAGCGTGATCGAAGACATCGTGTCCGCCTGGTATGGTCAGGTCATCCTGTTCCTCTGGGCTGTGGCGGTCATGTACCACTTCCTGAACGGCATTCGTCACCTGCTCTGGGACGGACCACATGTCGGATTTGACCCGAAGACCGCCAGCACGGTTTCGGTGTTCATCTACCTCTTCTCCATCATTGGTGCCGCGGCAATTTTTGCTGCTGCCACCTGGCTTTAAGGGGCGACTGACATGGCATCGAACAATTTCATCACGCCCGCCAAGGCGGCCCGCGGTCTCGGCTCTGCCAAGTCGGGCACCGAAACCCATATCCGCCAGCGCGTCTCCGCGATTGCGCTGATCTTCCTCGTCCCGTGGTTCGTCTTCTCCATCATCAATGCGATGGGCGGTGACCTCGCCTCTGCTCAGGCCTGGGCCGCAAAGCCGTGGAACGCCATCCTGCTGATACTGACCGCCGGCGCGGCGTTCTACCACATGCGTATCGGTATGCAGGTGGTCGTCGAGGACTATATCGCAAAAACGGGAACCAAGTCGGCCCTGCTGATCCTGAACAGCTTCGTGTGCATCGCGCTGTTCGTGACTGTGGCTCTTTCGGTTCTCAAACTCTGGATTGGCGCGGGCGCCTAGAGCCCGCGGGAGAAGCAACAAGATGAGCAATTACACCTGGACCGACCATACATATGATGTCGTGGTTGTGGGCGCTGGCGGCTCTGGCCTCCGTGCTGCCCTGGGCGCCGCACAGGCCGGCCTGAAAACCGCCTGTATCTCGAAAGTTTTCCCAACGCGCTCCCACACGGTTGCCGCACAGGGCGGCATCGCTGCCTCGCTCGGCAATATGGGTGAGGATGACTGGCGCTGGCACATGTACGACACCGTCAAAGGGTCTGACTGGCTGGGCGACCAGGACGCGATTGAATATCTCTGCCGTGAAGCGCCCGCCGCTGTTTACGAGCTGGAGCATTGGGGAATGCCCTTCTCCCGGACCGATGAAGGCAAGATCTACCAGCGCGCCTTCGGCGGCATGACCCGCGAATTCGGCAAGGGCCCCGTGCAGCGTACCTGCGCTGCGGCTGACCGGACCGGGCACGCCATGCTGCACACGCTGTATGGCCAGTGCGTCAAGGAAGAGACCGAATTCTTCATCGAGTATTTCGCGCTCGACCTGATCATGGATGAAGAAGGCGCCTGCCGCGGTGTCACGGCATGGAAACTGGATGACGGCACGCTTCACCGGTTCCGCGCGCAAAAGGTTGTCCTGGCAACTGGCGGATACGGACGTGCCTTCTTCTCGTGTACCTCTGCCCACACATGTACGGGCGACGGCAACGCCATGGTGCTGCGCGCCGGCCTGCCGCTGCAGGACATGGAATTCGTTCAGTTCCACCCGACCGGCATCTACGGGTCCGGCTGCCTGATCACCGAAGGCTCCCGCGGCGAAGGCGGATACCTGACCAATTCCGAAGGTGAGCGCTTCATGGAGCGTTATGCCCCATCCGCAAAAGACCTCGCCTCCCGCGATGTTGTCTCCCGCGCGATGACGATGGAAATCCGCGAAGGTCGCGGCGTTGGCGCAGAGAAAGACCACATCCACCTGCACCTTGAGCATCTCGGCGCAGATGTGCTGGCGGCGCGCCTGCCGGGCATCTCCGAGACCGCGAAAATCTTCGCAGGCGTCGACGTCACGAAAGAGCCGATCCCGGTTCTGCCAACCGTTCACTACAATATGGGCGGCATCCCGACCAATTATCACGGTGAAGTGCTGACCAAGAAGAATGGCGATCCGGACTCCGTGGTGCCAGGCCTGATGGCTGTTGGCGAAGCGGCCTGTGTGTCCGTGCATGGCGCAAACCGTCTCGGTTCCAACTCCCTGATCGACCTTGTTGTGTTCGGCCGTGCAGCCGGCCAGCGCTGCGGCGCAACCACCGAAGCCGGGGCGACCCAGCCGGAACTGCCAAAAGGCGCGACCGACAAGCATCTTGAGCGCCTGGACCGCCTGCGCAACGCAACCGGCGACCAGCCGGTCGCCAAGCTGCGCCTGGAAATGCAGAAGGGTATGCAGAACAATTGCGCAGTGTTCCGCACCGGCGACGTTCTGAAGGACGGTGTCGACGCCATCGAGGAAGTCTACAAGAAGGCTCCGGGCATCGATGTGAAAGACCGCGGCATGGTCTGGAATACCGATCTTCTCGAAGCCCTCGAATTCGACAACCTCATCGCTCAGGCCGCCGTTACCGTGAATTCGGCTGCCAACCGGGAAGAAAGCCGCGGTGCCCATGCCCGCGAAGACTATTCCGAGCGCGATGACGAGAAGTGGATGAAGCACACGCTCGCCTGGTGTGACGAGGCCGGCAAGGTCACGATCGACTATCGCGAAGTGCACAATTACACGCTCTCGAACGAAATCAGCTACATCGAGCCGAAGGCCCGGGTGTACTAAGGACAGCAAGGCACGCAAGACATGGTACAGCTTACCCTCCCCAAAGGCTCCGCGCCTAAAAAAGGCAAGACCTGGCCAAAGCCGCAAGGCGCGACCAATCTTCGCCAGTTCAAGATCTATCGCTACAGCCCCGAAGAGGGCGGCAATCCGCGCTGGGATGTCTACTGGGTAGACATGGACAAGGCCGGCACGATGATCCTGGACGTGCTGTTCTACATCAAGAACACCATTGACCCGACTTTGGCCTTCCGTCGCTCCTGCCGCGAAGGCGTGTGTGGGTCCTGCGCAATGAACATTGCCGGGCAGAACACGATTGCCTGCACCAAGGGCTTTGACGAATTGCCGGGCGGCGTAATCTCGATCGCGCCCCTTCCCCACCAGCCAGTGGTGAAAGACCTGATCCCGGACCTGACCAATTTCTACGCGCAGCACGCCTATGTGCAGCCCTATCTGAAAACGGTGACGCCAGAGCCTGAAAAGGAATGGAAGCAATCCGAGGAAGACCGCGAAGAGCTGAACGGCCTTTACGAATGTATCCTTTGCGCATCCTGCACGACGTCCTGCCCGTCCTATTGGTGGAATGGCGACAAGTATCTCGGCCCTGCCGCGCTGCTTCAGGCCTATCGCTGGTTGATCGATAGCCGCGATGAAGCCACCGGCGAGCGTCTGGACGATCTGGAAGATCCGTTCAAACTGTATCGCTGCCACACAATCATGAACTGCGCGCAGGTCTGCCCGAAAGGCCTGAACCCGGCCAAGGCCATCGCCAAGATCAAGCACATGATGGTGGAGCGGGTTTCCTAAGCGGTCCCGCCTGCATTCACGGCAAAGACTTTTCGCAAACCCTCCGGACGTTCCATCGTTCGGAGGGTTTCGATCAATTGGGCGACATCAAACTCCCAGAGTGTCGTTGGCGGCATGGGCCGGATCACTTTCCCGCCCAGCGCCTTGAACAGGCTGTTTGCCTTGCGGTTTTCCGGCAGCGTTTCCGCCTCCAACGTGATGATGCCGCGCGCCCGGCAGGACAGGGCAACAGACGCGATCAAAAGCCGTGAGAGGCCATGCGCCTGATACTGGTCCAGCACACCCAGCGCCAGTTCCGCCCGGTCGCTCCCCTCTTCACTGCGTATCGCATGGGCCGCAGCCATCAACGGCGTGCCATCCTCGCCCTCATCCAGAATGCCCCAGGCGATATGCTTGTGCCCGTCTGCATCAGCAAGGGATCGGACCACCGCATCCGGCACGGGGTTCGCCCCACTGAAAAATCGCAGGTAGCGGGATTCCGGAGACATTGCCCGGAAGATTTGCTGGAACTTCGACTCATCCTCAATCCCGACGGGCCGCAGCAACACATCATGGCCAGTATCCAGAGAGACCTGAAGCGGAGCGTTACACATAAGGCCTGCCAGCCTCCGTCTAGAGTTCCCACCAGTCGGCTCACCTGTGCCGATGGCTCCAACGCATAAATCCCGAGCGGAATGTTCGTTCCGGATTCGCCTCACAACGGTAGTGCCCCTATCCTCAAAGGCAAGCACTTCCAGAAACGCAAAAAGCGCGACCGACCTGGCCGCGCTTTTCGAGTTTTGTCACTTGAGCTGAACCTGTCAGACCGGGTTCGGCTCTGGGTCTCCAAGACCGCCATCACCTTTCGGCTTGCGCCGCTTGCCGATCACGGGAACGGCAGAGCCCGGCGAGGAATCATCATCGCCAAGATCCGGCCGCGAAGGCGGATTGCCTTTCAACAGTTCGGCAATTTCTTCGCCCGTCAGCGTCTCATATTCTAGCAGGCCGGTCGCAATCGCTTCCCACTCGCCACGATAATCCGTCATGATGCGACGCGCATCATCCATGCCCGTCTGGATCAGCGTACGAACTTCTTCCTCGATCTTGCGAGATGTTTCTTCGGACACGTGAGATGACTGCATGAGTTGCTGGCCAAGGAACACATCGCCCTGATCATCGCCATAGTCGACCGGGCCGACGGCATCTGCAAAGCCCCAGCGCGTAACCATGGCGCGAGCCAGACGTGTCGCCTGCTGGATATCGGATGCTGCACCGGCGGTGACATTGTCGTCACCGAATTTCAGTTCCTCCGCCACGCGGCCACCCATCATGATGGCCAGACGAGAGGTCATCTCGATCTTGGACATGGACAGCTTATCGTCTTCCGGCAGCTGCATAACCATGCCGAGTGCGCGTCCGCGCGGGATGATCGTCGCCTTGTGGACCGGATCTGCCGCAGGCACTTTCAGCGCCACAATGGCGTGGCCAGCCTCATGCCAGGCGGTGAGTTCCTTTTCCTTTTCGGACATGACCATGGAGCGGCGTTCCGGCCCCATCAGCACCTTGTCCTTGGCGTCTTCGAATTCCTGCATGGCGACCACGCGCTTGCCCCGACGGGCCGCAAGCAGGGCGGCCTCGTTCACAAGGTTCGCCAGGTCAGCGCCCGAGAAGCCGGGCGTGCCGCGCGAAATGGTCTTCGCGTCGACATCTTTTGCCAGCGGAACATTACGCATGTGAACGCGAAGGATTTTCTCGCGGCCCATAATGTCCGGATTGCCGACGGTCACCTGACGGTCGAAACGGCCAGGACGTAACAGGGCCGGGTCCAGAACGTCCGGGCGGTTCGTCGCTGCGATCAGGATGATGCCTTCATTGGCTTCGAAACCGTCCATCTCGACCAGCAACTGGTTGAGCGTCTGTTCGCGTTCGTCATTACCGCCGCCAAGACCGGCACCGCGCGAGCGGCCGACTGCGTCGATCTCATCGATGAAGATGATGCAAGGCGCAGAGCGTTTTGCCTGCTCGAACATGTCGCGGACCCGGCTTGCGCCAACACCCACAAACATTTCGACAAAGTCCGAACCGGAGATTGTGAAGAAGGGCACGCCGGCTTCACCCGCAACAGCGCGCGCCAGCAGCGTCTTACCAGTTCCCGGAGGCCCCACCAGAAGCGCGCCTTTTGGAATCTTGCCGCCAAGACGCTGGAATTTCGACGGATCCTGAAGGAATTCGACAATCTCCTGCAATTCTTCCTTCGCTTCATCCACGCCGGCAACGTCGTCAAATGTGACGCGGCCATGCTTTTCAGTCAGCAGGCGCGCGCGGCTCTTGCCAAAGCTCATTGCCCCGCGACCGCCGCCAGACTGCATCTGGCGCATCATGAAGAAGACAAAGCCGACAATCAGCAGGATGGGAAGAATGGAGAAAATAAGCGATGCGAAGGTGTTCTGGCCGCTGTCGGCATCCACCGTAAACGGCACCTGGTTTTCTTCCAGGAATTGCTGGGTCGTCATGTCGAGAGAGCGCAGCTCGCTGACCATGGTCCGGCCATCGGTCGTGGTAACAATTATGCGCTGATCTCCGAGCGTCGCATCGGCAATTTTGCCGTCCTCGACCAGCTCATAGATTACGGACAGTTTGGCCTTCTCGGCCCGGGCCGCCTGTGGGTTACCACCCATGGCCACGGCCATGCCGATGACCAGGAGGGCAATGGCGCCCCAGATAGCCAAATTCCTGACGTTCATATCGCGTCTCGCTCCAGATTCCGGTGTTCGTTCCGTAAGATAGGAAGCTTATGGCACGAAAACGACTCAAAAGCTCTTAAAATGGCTGTTTTGTCACGTACCGGCGCCATACAGGCTGCGAATTGCCGCGAACCGGGCGCGAGCCAGCTTTTCCTCTGCAGCATCGCCTGAAACCTCTGGCTCGGGCGCAAGACTTACATGATCGCGATTGCGATAGATCATGACGCCGCCAAGCGTCGCGCCCGAGAAGGGCTCATCACTGGTCAGCCGCATGGCAAGCGGCTCCACCGCATCCTTTCGCGGCGGCGTCTCACGCCCTCCAACAATCTGTAGCATCACGCCCAAGGCGCGGATCAGGCGCTCCTCCGGCAGTCCCGACAAATCAAGCTGGAACACACCTTCGCCATCGATCGAAACCTGTTCGCGCATCCAGTGTGCAATCAGTCGTTCTTCGAGCCGCCGCAGATCCTGAAGCCGGGCCTGACAGGCAAGGATTCGGGTTTTCAGCCGGTCTTGCCCTGCCAGCAAGGTGCGAACCCGCACGCGTTCATAGGCCGGATTTCGATTGGAAGGGTCGTCGATCCAGTCGACGCCGCGCCGTTCCAGTTCCTCCCGCAAATCCGCGCGCGAGCGCTTCAGAACCGGACGGGCAATCCGCACGCCCTGCCCTTCCGGCCAGACGGGCGACAGCGCGATGGGCTGCATACCCGCCAATCCATACCAGGTGGACCCTTGCCGGGCGCGCATCAGAAAAGTCTCAACCTGATCGTCAGCTGTATGCCCCAGAAGAAGGTGCGTGCCGCCCTCGGCCCGCAGCGCCTCAGCCATCATTGCGTGACGGGCCCGCCGGGCCAGTGCCTGCTTCCCTTTCGGGGCACGCCAGACCAATGTCTGATGGGGCACATTGAGGCCTGCACAAATCTCTGCCACCGCGCGGGCTTCGTCAGCGGCTTCCGGGCGCAATCTGTGATCGACCGTGAACGCGACAAGCGCCCGACCGGACTGCTCCGCCCATTCATGCGCGAGGATGAGCAGCGCAAGGGAATCGCTGCCACCTGAGACCGCAACGCCAACCGGCCCTGTGGCCTTGCCGCAGAGCCGGTCAAACAGGTCCATCAGACGACAGACGTGCAAATCAGTTGTCGCAACCGGACTTGGTGCGCTCCACCGCGGCCAGGTCACGTGTCACGCCGGAGGCATTGGGATACCGGCTCGGCAAGGTGCCAAGCGCCAGGCAGGCCTTTTCCTTGTCACCGATCAGGCGCATTGCGCGGGCGAGCTTCACAAGCGCATCAGGGGCACGCGGATCATCCGGATAAGAGCGGATCATGGTCGTATAGGCCGCACCGCTATCAGCATAGGCCTTCTGCTGGTAAAGCGACTCTCCCAACCAGTAATGCGCTTCGCCCGCCTGCGGATCATCTCCGAACCGGTCAAGGAAAGCCCGGAACGCTTCTTCTGCGCCCGCATAGTCGAACTGGATCAGGCGAGACTTGGCGAGTGCGAACAATGGCCCCGCCTCCCCCGGCAACGCGCTGGCAGGAATGGTGCCGAGTGAGCCTTCCGGCAACGCGTCATTCTCTGCAAGGGTGCTGGCAGGCGTCAGGCGCGTAGGTCCGGATTGGGATTCAGGTTCAGGCTCCGGCATTTCGCTCAGCCCGTTGAGGCGGCGCGGGCCGGATGCCGCAGAATCGCCGAGACCCGTCATCGCATCATCCGGGAACGCGCCCGTCATACCGTCCGGTGTCGGCTCGGTTTCCGGCATCAGGCCAGCTGACGCCATGAAGGATTTCAATGCGGCCATGTCCTCAGATTGCGCGTCCAGCTGGGTGCGCAGATCATCAATCTCGTCAATCAGGGCTTCATTGTCGCGTTGGAGGTTTTCGGTCTGCTCGCGCGATTGCTGAAGCTGGAACTCCAGGGTTTCAACGCGGCCCGTCAGCTGCATCACATCGCCGGTCAGGCCGTTTACCTCAACCTGCACCTGAGCGCTCTGTTGACGCGCCTGCGCCACCTGCTGGGAAAGATCTGAACTCGTCACCCCCTGAGTGATCGGCGCACTCCGCTGAGCGATGGCAGGGCTGGCCACGAGGCACAGGCTGGCGAGGACAAGAGCGGGCGCTTTGAACATGGATGAGCCTCCGGAGGATTTCTTGGATTCATACGAAAACAGCCGGGGCCAAATTAAGGCACCCGGCTGCATCTTGTGAAGCTATTCGCGACAGAAAGCTTAGCTTGTGGTCGCGCCGGAAACGATTTGCGTGAAGCCGTTCCGGTTCAGTGCCCATGCTTGCTCGTCAGAACCAGCAGCGATCGGGCGCTCTTTACCGTAGGAGATCGTGTCGATGCGGGACGGGTCGACGCCGAGGCTGACCAGATAGTCCTTCACGATGGATGCACGACGCTCGCCGAGGGCAAGGTTGTACTCACGCGTGCCGCGCTCGTCGCAGTTGCCTGCCACGATGATGCGAACAGCTGGGTAGGAAGACAGCCAGGCAGCCTGACGCTTCAGGACTTCCTGATCGTCGACGTCGAGGCGGTAGCCGTTGAGGTCAAAGTAAACGCGCTCGCCAACATTGACGCGGAAGTCTTCGAGAGACCCTGCGAGCGGGCCAGCCGGTGCGGCAGGCTCTTCAACGACGGGTGCCGGAGCAGGTGCCGGTTCGGCAACTTCTACCGGTGCCGGTTCTTCAACCTGTTCGACAGGCTCCGGCTGGGATGCACATGCGCTGATGGAAAGAACAACTGCTGCAGCAGCTGCAAGTTTGAAAGTGGTATTCATTGCTATTCAGACTCCCCTGGATGTCCTGAGTGCTAATTGACGCCGTACGGCTGGCGTTTGTCAACGTTGTGCCGGATGTAGCGGGTATCTGTCTCCATATTCTGACAGAATTCGGGCGACAATCGGGCGGAAGCAGAGCAGCAACCCCGATTTCGCGATATTTTGACGGTTTATCTCCAAAAAGCAACGCCCCCGGATAAAAACCGGGGACGAAGTGTATGAAATTATTGCAACAACGGTGACCAGGCCGGGTCAGACGCATCTGTTTGCGTCGGCAGACGGCGCTCATTCCGGCCAGACAGGTCCACCGACCAGAGCTGCGGTCCTGCGCCGGGGCGGCTCTCGCGGAAATACACGATCACGCGGCCATTCGGAGACCAGTCCGGACCTTCATCCAGATACGATTCGGTCAGAAGGCGCTCGCCTTTGCCGTCCGTGCCGATGACACCGATATAAAAGCGGCCACCAAGCTGCTTCGTGAAGGCGACCAGATCGCCTCGCGGGCTCCAGACCGGCGTGGAATACTGGCCTTTATTGAAGGTGATCCGGCATGCCACGTCACGACCACCTGACGGGCAGGTGCGCGGGCTGCCATCGGTATTCATGATGTAGAGCTGTGGGCTGCCACCCCGGTCGGACGTGAAGACAATGCCCCGCCCATCCGGCGACATGGACGGTGAGGTATCAATCGCCGGATGATCCGTCAGGCGGCGTGATTGGCGCGTCTGGAGGTTCATCAGATAGATATCGGAATTACCGCCCTGCGCCTGCGTCAGCAGAACGCTTTCCCCATCCCGGGAGAAGCGCGGCGCGAACGTCATGCCAGGGAAGTTGCCGAGCAATTCCTGACGGCCTGTCTCGATATTGAAGAGATAGACGCGCGGGCGCCCGCCTTCATAGGACATGTAGGTGATTTCCTGCGCCGACGGGCTGAAGCGCGGCGTCAGCACGGTGTTCGTACCACCGGTCAGATATTGCTGGTTCGCACCATCGGCATCCATGATCGCCAGGCGCTTCACGCGCTCGGTCTTCGGGCCGGTCTCCGCAATGTAAACGATGCGCGTATCGAAATACGGATCTTCACCGGTCAGGCGCGTATAGATCGAGTCGGCAATCTTGTGCGCAATGCGGCGCCAATTGTCCGGCGTGGTCGTCAGGCGGCGGCCCGGCTGGCCATTGATGCGCATGACTTCACCGCCATAAACGTCCCAAAGGCGGAACGAGACCGCGATCTTGCCGTCCGGCAATTCCTCATATGCGCCCACCACAAGACCTTCGGTCTGGATGATGCGCCAGTCCGGGAAGCGTGGCTGAACATCAATCGACAGATCCTTCTGGATGAAGGAGGCCGGGTTCTGAATGTCGAACAGGCCGGTCGATTCCAGATCGGCGCGGACAACATCGGCGATGTCCTCTGCCATTTCAGCGTTCGTGCCGCGAACTTCAAAGTCCGGGATAGCCAGGGGTGTGGGCTGGAAATTGCCCTCATCGACGCGGACCTGCAGCTGCGCAGCGGCAGGCATGGCGAGGCCAAATGGCGTCAGGAGGACCAGCATTAGCGCTGTCAGGATGCGGGTCATTTGAAAGTCTCCTCAGAATCTCGGTTCAGGTCACTTGAGCGGGCCAATCGTGACCTCAATGTCTTTCCACTCGTCGTAATCGTCTTCAGGCAATTGATAGTTCGCACACTGGCGCACCGCTGTCAGGGCCCGTTGGACCACAACACCCCGGCGGCCAATCGGCATGGAGCGCGGGGTCACCAGATTCACATTGCCGTCCAGAGAGCCATCCACATTGAGTCTCACTCGGATCACAACGTCGAACTGGTCTTCCTTGGGCAGATCATCCACACCATTCCAGCAATAGCCGATCTGGCGGCGCATGGCGGCCTGAAGCGAAGCAGTATTGCCGCGGCGGTCCCCTGCCCCCTTGCGGGGTTGCTGCACGTCTTTCAGCACCGGCTTGTTGATCGGCGGTGGCGCCTGCTCCTGCGCGACCTTGCGCTGGGTTTGCGCCTTGTCCTTCAGGATGTCTTCAAAGTCGTTCAGGAAGTCGAGATCGTCAGACTCCGATTTCGGCTTCTGCTTCTCGATCAGCTTTGGCTCCTTTTTCGGAGGCTCTTCCTTCTTCGGCTCAGGTTCCTTGGGCTGTTCCTCGGGCTCGGCCTTCGTGTCTTCCACGACCGGTTCTTCCTCGGCCGTTTCGGTCTCGCGGGTCTCGTTCACCTCTTCCTGTTCTTCAGGCGGGTCCTCGACGATCTCGGCATCTTCTTCCACCGGATCGGGCTGTTCTTCCGGCTCGGGCTCTTCGACCTCTTCCTCTGGCGGCTCTTCCGCCTTCTGGATCGGCGCCACATCGGTCACGAGCCCAATGTCGACAATATCAATCGGCACGTCGATCGTGCTGGCACATTGCGGCAGGCGCATGAGGATATCGACCGGCGACAGGCCGGGCTCCTCGCGCTCCAGCCGCTCGATCTCTCGATCGCATTTGCTTTTCTGCATCGGCCACGTCATCACCGCCGCGGCGAGCACGGTGGCGTGAAGCACAGTCGAGATGGTAAAGCCGCGAAGCATGTGGGGCGATGCGCTCCTACTTCTTCTGTTCAGTCACAAAGGATACGCGCGTATAGCCGGCAGCCCGGATTTCGGCGGTCACTTCCATGATCCGGCCATAGGGCGTGTTCTCGTCACCGCGCAGGTAAATTGGCTGCTCATAGCCTTCGCCGATGATGGCCTGAAGCTGCGGGCCCAGCGTCGAAACATCCTCCACCAGGGTCGTCTGGATAAACACATCCCCGTTCTCCCGGATGGAAATCGCCAGCGGATCGTCATTCGGTTCGGTCTTGATCGGCCCCGAACTCGTCTTGGGCAGGTTCACTTCCTCCCCGCGCACCAGCAGGGGCGCCGTGATCATGAACACGATGAGCAGAACCAGCATGACGTCCACAAAGGGTGTCACGTTGATTTCAGCGTTCAACGCGCGTCGCCCGCGCCGTCCGCCCTTCCCGCCTGAACCGAGGATCAATCCCATCGCCTAGTCCCTCGCGGATTCGGAGGCGCGGCGCGACAGGCGCACAAGCACGTCCTGAGAGAATGTGTCGAGCTGGTCGCCCAGCTTGGTCAGGTCGCCAGTGAACTTGTTGTAGAAAATAACCGCCGGGATAGCGGCCACGAGGCCGAGGCCGGTGGCGAACAGGGCCTCTGCAATCGGGCCGGCCACGGTGCCAAGGCTCGTATCCTGTTGTTCGGCAATGTTGAGGAAGGCATTCATGATGCCCCAGACGGTTCCGAACAGGCCGATGAAGGGAGAGGCTGAACCGATCGTCGCGAGCACGCCCAGACCACTGCCGGCCCGGCCAAGTTCACGATCGACAGCGGCGCGCATGGAGCGCTCCGCCCGGCTCACGATTGCGGCGGCTTCGGCAGGATTGTGGGACTGGCGGCGTGCATCGGACCATTCGCGCGCAGCCGCGGCAAACACGCGGCTGGCCGCATCATTGGTGGCCTGACCGGGGCGCATGTCGAAATCTTCAGTGCGGCCACTCCAGAAGGCCTCTTCAAACTGGCGCGATTTCTTGCGCAGGCCGCCAAGGGAGAACAGCTTCTCGCCAATCACCATCCACGACCAGATCGAGGCCAGCAGCAGGAACAGGAGGACCAGTTTGACAACCGGGTCAGCCGCCATGATGAGGCTGAACAGCGAGAAGTCGGCATGACTTGCGGCGGTGCCTATCGCTTCTGATTCCATGGGGGCTAATGCTCCTGTCTACGTATCATGGGTGATCAGCCGCATCCCACCCGGGACCGGCACACCCCTTCATCCACACCAAATCCGGCAGAAACACGGCAGAATTGCCAGTTTCCGCAGCTCTCTTGGGGGCTAGGCTGGAACGGTTAAGATTTTATGGCAGCGCGTTAACGCTCTTTCGGTTCCCAGCGATACGCTTCCAGATGCTTGACCAGTTCGCGGATCGGGCGGCGCGGGCGGCCATCGGCGTGGATCATCACAGCTGTGATTTCGCCATCGGCAATGATCTCCTCGCCCCGGAAACAGGTCTGCGAAAAGCGGATACGCGGCCCCTCAGTGCCGATATAGCGCGTGCGTATGTGCAGCAAATCGTCGACCTTGGCGGCTTTGCGATAGTCCACCTCAACGCGCGTCAGGGTGAAGGCAGCCGGGTCTTCCCGCTCCAGCAGGGACTGATGGGAAATACCCGCATCGCGCAGATGATCAGACCGGCCCCGCTCGAAAAAACGAAGATAATTGGCGTGATACACCATGCCGGTGAAGTCGGTATCCTCGTAATAGACACGCACACTGATCCAGTGCTGGCGGTCCGCATCGAAATTCTGGGCGTCAAGGTCTGGCAGGCTCATGATTTCCGCGTAGCAAAGCCCGCCCCCAGCGTCACCCCTGTTCCGCCTGAACCGTCATCTCCAAGGGCTCGGTTGCATATCCAAGCGCCTCGGCGCGCTGCTTCAGCCCATCCAGCACCACCGGGTCCAACTGCGCGGTGCGGGACAGGATCCAGAGATACTTGCCATCCGGGCTGCCAACCAGCACGGCGGAATAGTCCGGCTCCAGCGCCAGCACCCAGTAATCGCCCGATGCAAACGGCACCCAGGCCGGCGCAAATTTCACTTTCAGCTTTGTGTTGTTGCTGCCTTCGACAATCCGGGCCGTGCCCTCTGCAACATCCTTCTCGCCATCGAGCGATCCCTTGTAACAGGTATTGGTCACGCTCACCGTGCCGTCGTCGTTCAGACCGTATTCGGCGGTCACGCCCGTGCAGTTTTTCTCAAAGGAATTGGGGTAGCGCGCAATCTCGTACCAAAGGCCCGAATAGCGCTCCAGATCCACCGAATCGACAGTCGGCGGTGGCGCCGTCTCCGCACGGTAATCAGGCTGGCTGGTACAGGCGGCAACCAGGGCGGCGGCAAGTGTCGACAGGGCAATGCGCATGAGAAATCTCCTTCTCCCCTCTTACGCTTGACCCGCCTGTTCGGTTTCGCAAATACGTATCACCCCCCATTCTGAGGCGCGATGTCCAGCGGATCGACAATGTCTGACGGCGTCTCCTCAGCATGGAGGCCCGCAAGGAAGGCGCGCAGATCGGCGACAGACTCCGCCGCCTTCTCCTCCTGCGGGATGTGCCCCGTTTGCGGATAGATAATCAATTCAGCGCCCGGAATGGCGTCCGCGAATTTCTGCCCATGCGCAACCGGGATCAGATTGTCGCTGTCCCCATGCATGACCAGGGTCGGTGCGGTGATGTTTCCGAGCAGCTCCTCCGACGCCAAAATCCGCAGCGTCGCGCCGCTCATCAGGTTCAGCAATGCATCCCGGTGACACGGCGCGCGCGACATGGCCGAGTAGCGGTCCACCATTTCGTCAGTCACAAATGCCGGATCATAAAAACTGTCTTCGAGGCCGGATCGGATCAGCGCTGACATATCGAGATCCTTCATCACACTGCGCGCCACGCCATTGCGCAGCAGCTTGAATATGAAGGGGTCGGACTCCCCTTCCCCCGGCGCATCCAGCCAACCGGCAGCATCGACCAGGACGAGGCCGTCGAGTTTCTCGGGATGTTCCAGCGCATAGGCCCAGGCAGTGTGACCGCCCATGGAATTGCCGACCAGGGTAAACCGCTCAACGTCCAGCGTGCGCGCAACACGGTCCACGGTCTCGACGAATTGCTCGATACCGATGGAGTCATTATCAGGGCAGCGAGACAAGCCATGCCCCGGAAGGTCCAGACGGATGACCCGGTAATCCTTGCGAAGTTTCCGCGCCCAGGCATCCCAAGTCTGAAGCGAGGCGGAATAACCGTGCACCAGAACAACAACCGGCGCATCGCGCGGGCCAGAATCCGTGAAATGAATCTCGACGTCCTTGCCGGATTTCAGGAAGCGACTGTTGGATTTCGAATAGACCGATTCGAGCGTCGTGTAGGATATGTCATCCCGGCGAAGCATCCACCATCCCGCCGTCAATATGATCGCAAGCGTCACCAGCACGACAAACAGTCGTTTCAACACAATCCCGAACTCCCTACATGCACACCAAAGGGTGACGCACTAAAGCCCTGCGTCTCGTGACAAGTCAAATTCTGCGATCAGTCCCACAGATCGGGCATGCAGCATCCCACCGCAAAACAACCGACCGCTGACGGGTGGAAAGCCCGTCAACCAAAGCGAGCCGCCCGATCAATGGCTCCCCCGCACCGGTGATCAGCTTGATCACCTCCAGTGCCATCAGTGTAGAAATCATTCCTGTAACTGGCCCTACAACACCAATCTCATCACAGGCCTCGGCATCCGGTGGCGTCTCCGGCACCCAGCATTGATAACAGGGCGCGTCCGCAACGTATCCAGACGCAAACACGCTGGCCTGTCCGCTCCACCCCGCCGCGGCGCCATGCACCAGCGGACGCTCGCTCTGATGCGCGACCCTGTTCAACGCATAGCGCGCAGGGAAATTGTCCGTTGCATCGACCAGTATGTCGCCTGACAACGCATCGTCCTTCGACCAGCGCTTTCGTCGGCCCAGAACATGTGTGGACGGATGATCTGCTGTCAGGCGCGCGGCCATCACCTCCACTTTCGACTTTCCGAGACTGTTCTCTCCGAACTGGATCTGTCTTTGCAGGTTTGAGCGTTCGACATGATCATCGTCCCAGAGCTCCAGCTGGCCGACACCCGCAGCAGCCAGGTACATCGCGCACGGCCCGCCCAACGCCCCTGCCCCAACGATCGATACGCGCGCCGCGCGCAGCTTCTGCACGCCGGGCCCGCCAATCTCCCTCAGCATGATATGCCGCTTGTGGCGGGCAAGTTCTTCCGGGCTGAGGCTCATGACGCAGCCTTCATCTGACGAATGGCGGTAGAGGAAATCGGATCCAGCGGCGCGGTGAGATAGACCCAGGCGGGCGGCGCGAGACCTGGCAAGATCGTCGCCTCCGCTTCAGGAATACGACTATGAGCGAACCGCCGCGCAAAGGGCGAGTTTCGCGCGCCCGGCCCCACGCCGGGGCGCGCAACAATCGCAATCGGCATCATGCGCGCAATTTCCTGCCACTCACTCCACATATGGAAGTTCACCATATTGTCCGCGCCCATCAGCCAGACAAAGTCCGCATCCGGCGCAATATGCGTGATCGCGGAAAGGGTTCGATAGGTATAGGTCAGGCCAAGACGCGATTCGATATCAGTCACGCGCATGCGGGGATGATCGGCAACAGCCATCGCAGACCAGAAACGTTCCCCGAAGTCTCCGTGCCCGGTCTTGAGTGGATTTCCCCGCGCCACAATCCACCAGACCCAGTCCAGCTGCAGACGCTTCATTGCGGTCGTGGCCACATGGAGGTGCCCTGAATGGGCCGGATTGAAACTGCCCCCGAACAATCCGATGCGCAGGCCACGCGCTGGCCCTGGTAGAAGTGCTCTGCTCAAGGACGAACCTGCCCATTTCCGCGCACGACGTACTTGTAGGTCGTCAATTGGTCTGCGCCTACCGGGCCGCGCGCATGAATGCGGCCTGTGGCAATACCGATCTCCGCGCCCATGCCGAACTCGCCCCCATCAGCGAACTGGGTTGACGCATTGTGCAACAGGATCGCGCTATCGACCGTAGCAAAGAAACGCTCAGCAGCCGCCTCGTCCTCAGTGATGATGCATTCTGTATGCCCGGACGACCAGGTGCCGATATGGTCCAGCGCGGCAGTGAGATCATCCACGACAGCCACTGCCAGGATCGGCGCGAGATATTCCGTTGACCAGTCCGCCTCTGTCGCCTCGACCATATCAGGTACAATCGCCCGCGCGCGCGCATCGCCGCGCAGCTCACACCCCGCATCCGTCAGGGCCGCCGCCATCTTCGGCAGCAGGTCATCCGCCACTGCCGCATCCACCAGCAACGTCTCGGCAGACCCGCAAATTCCAGTGCGGCGCATCTTTGCATTGAGCACAATCGACACCGCCTTTTCCGGATCTGCTGCCTTGTCCACTATCACATGGCAAAGACCTTCAAGATGTCCGATCACCGGAACGCGGGCGTCTTTCTGGACCCGCTCAACCAGGCTGCGGCCCCCACGTGGCACGATGACATCCACATTGCCCTCCAGCCCGGCCAGCATATGCCCGACGGCGGCGCGATCCCTGGTCATCACCAATTGCACCGCATCTTCCGGCAGGCCTTCCTGTTTGAGGGCGCTGCGCATGGCCGCAACAATCGCGCGGGATGACTGGGTGCTTTCCGATCCGCAGCGCAGGATGGCCGCATTGCCGGAGCGCAGGCAGAGCGCGCCCGCATCCGCCGTCACGTTCGGGCGGCTCTCGTAAATAATGCCGATCACGCCCAGCGGCACGGCCACGCGCGCAATATCCAGCCCGTTCGGACGCTCCCACCGCGCAAGCTCGCGTCCGATGGGATCGCCCAGTTCAGCCACCGCCTCAACACTGGATGCAATGCCTTCCAGCCGCGCCGCATCCAGCGCCAGCCGGTCGAGCATGGCGGCGTCCAGCCCCTTCTCTCGCGCAGCGGTCATATCGGCTTCGTTCGCGCTGAGGATCTTGTCAGACGCCGCCCGGATCGCGCCGGCCACCGCCTTCAGGCCCCGCGTCCGGTCTGCCGGGCTCATCCGGCCCAGCTTGCGCGAAGCCTCACGGGCATTGCGCCCCACCCGAAGCATGGTTTCGCCGAGATCTGCGGTCTGGTCTGTCATCGTATCCATCATGGCGATGGATGTGCCGGAAACCCGGCCTGTCTGCAAGATGCGCCAATGATGCATTCGGCTATGGCTGCAATGACTACAAGGCGCGGCGACGGGCTGACTCTTCGAAAATTTGCCCTAGTATGAAAGTCGAGGAAACAAAACACCATCCGGAGGAAGTACATGATCGACGTTAAGGCGATGCCGCATCTGGCGGATATTCCGCGTGTCCAGGCCGGCATCCGTCCGGACGCAACCGCGTTCTGGTTCGAAGGCGAAACCACCAGCTTTGCCCAGCTTGAGACCCGGTCTACTCAGGTTGCAAACGGCCTGATCGCGCTCGGCGTCCAGACAGATGACCGCGTCGGCTATCTCGCGAAGAACACATCTGTCTATTACGAGATGATGTTCGGCGCGGCCAAGGCGCGCGCGGCGATGACGGCGGTGAATACGCGCCTTGCCCCGCCTGAGGTCCAGTTCATCCTGTCGGACGCCCGCGTGAAGATCCTGTTCGTCGGCAAGGATTTCTACAGCATGATCGACCAGATCCGCGCTGACCTGCCCGATCTGGAACAGGTCATCGCGATTGATGGCGAACGCGATGACTGGCCATCCTACACAATCTGGCGCGACGGCCAGTCGACCGACGCCCCCGGCATCGAAACGCATGATACGGATGATGTGATCCAGCTCTATACGTCCGGCACGACCGGCATGCCGAAGGGCGTGCAGCTGACCAATGGCAACTACCGCGCCATCTTCGAACAGGCTGGCCAGCTCGACTGGGCCAGCTATGATGTGGGCGATGCCGTCATGAACGCGATGCCGCTATTTCATGTGGCAGGCGTGAACATTGGCATCCTGACCGCAGCGCAGGGTGCAAACGCTGTTGTCCTGCGGGAAATCGACCCGACGCTCATCCTGAAACTGATCCCGGAGCACAAGATCGCACATGCCTTCTGGGTGCCGGCGGTGATCCTGATGCTGACGCAGATGCCGAATGTACGCGACATTGACTGGACCCCGCTGAAACAGGTCTTCTATGGCGCCTCGCCGATCGCAGAAAGCCTGCTCCTCGACGCCAAGGAGATCATGGGCGCAAAATTCACGCAGCTTTATGGCCTGACAGAAACGGGCGGATGCGGAACATATCTTCCACCAGAGGCGCATGATCCGTCCTGGGGCAAGCTGCGTTCCTGCGGTGTCCCCTACCCGGCAACCATTGTCCGCTGCCTGGACGCGGAGGGCAATTCCGTGCCGACCGGCGAAGTTGGCGAGATCGCCATCAAATCGGCTTTTGTGATGAAGGGCTACTGGAACCGTCCCGACGCCACCGCCGAAGCGATTGACGAGTACGGCTTCTTCCGCACTGGGGATGCAGGCTATTTCGACGAGGACGGATTTCTCTACATCCATGACCGCGTGAAAGACATGATCGTCTCTGGCGGAGAGAACATCTATCCGGCTGAAGTCGAGAATGCGATCTTTGGCCACCCAGGTGTGGCCGATGTCGCCGTGATCGGCGTGCCGGACGAGAAATGGGGCGAAGCCGTAAAGGCCATCATCGTGGTCAAGCCCGGCGAATCTCCGACACAGGAAGACATTATCGCCTATGCGCGCGAGCGTATCGCCGGATACAAATGTCCGAAGACGGTCGAATTTATCGAGGCCCTGCCCCGCAATCCATCCGGAAAGATCCTGCGCAAGGATCTGCGCGAGGTTTACTGGAAAGACCAGGAACGCCGCGTCAGCTGATCATAGGGCGGATGGCGCAGCGTCCCCTGCGCTGTCCGCCATGATCACGTCGCCTTAGTTGGCGAGGCTCAGCCAGTCGCGCGCTGCCGACAGCGCCACCTTGACTTCATCCGTGCTCAGCATGTCAGCCATTTCCTGACGCTGCAGCTTGGCCTCGTCATGGCCCTTGGAGGCTGCGAGGTTGAACCATTTGTGCGCGGAGATCAGGTCGATGTCAGATCCGACACCGGCTGCACAGGCGAGACCCGCCTGATAGAATTCATCCGCATTTGCCTCGGCACCCAGCAGGCCGCCTGGCTGTATTTCCATCTCTGAAAAGGGCATCTTGTTTCTCCTGTCACCCTGCCCGTGCCGCCACCCTTTTTGGGCATGTCAGCCTGAGCATCCATCCGCCACCGGATCGTTCCGGCGACAGGCAAAGAGTGCCTGCTCTCCTTTGCCGTATGGTTAACAGCGATCTGACGAAACCGCGGCTTTTTTAATGGAATTACGCCCAATCTTCACGAATGACGGGTTTTTCGGACCCAAACACGAAAAACCCCCGCCCGGTGTTCACCAGACGGGGGCCTTGCATGATCGAAAAGGAAAGAGGCCTTAGGCGGCGACTTTCTTCTTTGCGAGGGATTGAGCAAGTTTTTCCATGGCGTCGTCCTTGTCGATGTTTTCGACAGCGGCGAGTTCGCGGGCCATACGGTCCAGCGCATTTTCGTAAAGCTGACGCTCGGAATAGGATTGTTCCGGCTGGTCTTCGCCGCGGTGCAGGTCGCGCACGACTTCCGCGATGGAGATCAGGTCACCGGAATTGATCTTCGCTTCGTATTCCTGCGCACGGCGCGACCACATGGTGCGCTTGATGCGGGCGCGGCCGCCCAGCGTCTTCAGAGCGTCATCAACCAGCTTGGAGCCGGCCAGAGCGCGCATGCCGGAAGCTTCGGCGCGGTTGGTTGGAACGCGAAGGATCATCTTGTCCTGGTCAAAGGAGACCACGTAGACCTCCAGATCCATGCCGGCCACAGTCTGCTTCTCGACGCTCGTGATCTTGCCCACCCCGTGTGCGGGGTAAACGACGCTTTGACCCACTTCAAACGCCAGTTCCGCAGATGCTTTTTTAGCCATGTTGGATATCGCCCTTTTTTACGCAAATAGAGCCGATAAAGTCCTTCCCAGTCCGACGCAGTTGACGGTCTGAGTTGAAGATTCCGGCTCTTGTCAGTTATTACTCAAGTCTGAACACTAGCATAAATGTGCAGGTTTTTCAACAGACACGCCCAGATGCTAACCAAGAGTAAAGTTCTCAAGGCCTCTGATTTTGTTAACCTTTATTGAGAAACCCTGCAAAATCAGGGTTCGGACGGGCTGACTCAGACGTCGCCTTCACCCGGCTTGGGGCTGAAATATTTTTCCAATTTGCCGGTCTCTTGCGCAAATTGTTCGCGATCTGCAGGCGGTTCCTTCATCCGGGTGATGTTCGGCCAGACCTTCGCATATTCGCTGTTGAGTTTCAGCCATTTCCCGTCCGGGTCGTCCTCGGTGTCAGGTACGATCGCCTCTGCCGGGCATTCCGGCTCGCACACGCCGCAATCAATGCACTCATCCGGATGGATGACCAGCATGTTCTCGCCTTCATAGAAGCAATCAACCGGGCAAACCTCGACGCAATCCATGTATTTGCAACGGATACAGGCGTCGACGACGATATAGGTCATGGGCGGGAGGGCCTTCTGCAATTTGTGCACGGGCGAAATGGCGCGCGCAGGCGCTTATGTCAATGAGGCGAGCTGACAGGTCTCTTCAGGAAGCGTCAGTGATCCGCTGTTCCGCCGCCTGCCGGGCCTGGGCCCGTGAAATATCGTCGATATACAGCAGTGACGCCACATGGCGGATATAGGCGTCCTCGATATCGCTCTTTTCCCCATCCGCCAGCGCCACCCGGTACAGCCCCTCAATGATGGAGACCCGCTCTGCCACTGGCAGCTTCTTCACATGCTTGGTGAATTGGTGAGAGCCGACAGCCTCTTCGGCCAGCGCCTCCCCTTCCGCCAGCACGGCATCGGCCTTGTCGGCGTCAAACCCGAACGCCTCCAGAAGGATTTCGGCGATCATGTCGCTTTCGATGTTCACATAGACACCATCAGACAAGGCCGCCTCGACCAACAGGGCCGCTGCCGCCACTTGCGGATCCATCGACCGTTCCGCAGGTGTTTTCTGCCGGAACAGGTTTTTCAGCGCGCTCATCATTCGTCCATCTCCAACGTTTGGTACAGCGCCGCTGCCTCGTCCGCGGGTCCACGCCGTGTGCCGAGGTCCAGCACTTCAACAGCCTTGATATGCCCCCCGAGGGCCATTGTGACAATATCCGCTACCGCAATGGTTGCGCCGGGCTTATTAACGCGCCGCGTCTGGCCATTCCGGGTGAGGCGAATACCGCGCTTGCGGATATGCGCGCCGGAGAGTGCGCGCGTCTTGAAAAACCGTGCCCGCCACAACCATACATCCAGGCGCAGCGTCGGCGTTTCCGTCATTGGAAGGGCGTATAGGTGAAGTCGCTGCCGGTTTCAGGCGCGCCGCTTTCTGCCTTGGGCTTTGGCTTGCGCTTCTTTTTCTTGGGCTTCGGCTTTTCCTCTGGCAACAGGGCTGCCAGCGCCGCGAACGGGCTGTCCGGGTCAGGCTTGCGAGACGCCGGCGCATTGCGCGAGGGACCACGTCCGCCCCCCTGAGGCTTGCCGCCCCGCGGGCCCTTGCCGCCCTTGCCACCCGCATTCTGGTGCGGGGCGCCGCCCTGATTGCGGCCACGCTCCGGGCGACCCTCCGGCCGCGCCCGCGCCGCATAGCGCCATAGCAAGACGGCGTCGGTTTCCTTGTCCTTCTCTGCCGGGGCAAGACCAAAGCCTTTCAGCACGGCAGGCCAGTTATCGGCTGGACAGGACACAACCGAAGCCAGGTCAATCTCGATGGGGAAGGCATTCTTCCCGGCTTCCTTGCGGCGCTTGGCAATTTCCCAGCCCAGGCGCTCTGCCAGGTCCGCCCGCACGGCCCGCTTGCCGAAGCGCAGATAGCCATTCGCGGCCAGCGCCTCTTCCGGCCATGTGCCGTCAAGCGCGAAAGACCCCGCCCCTTCCGGCGCAAGCGGGAAAGGCTGGCCTTCAAACACTGCGCGCAGAATGGCGATCATGCGCTGGCCTGCGGGCTTTTGCGCATCCGGCACATGGGCCGCCACACGGCCGGCGCGAATGCCGATCCCCTTCAGGGCTTCGCGCTGTTCAGCGGTGAGCCGCAGGCCGGGATCATCCTGGCGCAGATCGACCGCCGCGCCGCTTTCCAGCACACGGAAGGCAATGCCGCGCGCCAATCCGTCCAGCGCGTCTCCCGCCTTTTCGACGGCCAGTTTCGTATGTGTGGGCAGGATGCGGGCGGTTTCCTTTGTCGCCCATTGTTCCAGCCGTTGCCGCGCGGCTTCGCGCTCTGCCGGGTCAACTTCGGCCGCGCCGATGATCTCCACGCGCGGAGACATCCAGCCAGAGCCCTTCACCAATTGGCCCACAGGCGAATTGATATGCTCCACCTGGCCTTCATCATTCAGCTTGAACGCGTCATCCGGCGCCGCCACGATCAGGCTGAGCCGCTCCACGATCAGAGGGCGAACGGCGGCCTGCGCTGCGCCGCGCACGGCCTTGCCTTCCAGTGTCCGCGCATCCAGCACAGGCTCGAATGTCAGGCCTTTGAGGCGTCCAACAACATGGCCTTCCACACGGACATCTCCTTCCGGGGTCAATTCGGTCACGAGGGCGTCTTCCTTCTTCAGGCTGGCAAGCAAAGCGGTTGTGCGCCGGTCCACAAACCGGGCTGTAAGGGCTTCGTGTAGCGCGTCTGACAGGGAGTCTTCAATCTCCCTCGTACGATCTTGCCATTTTTCGGGGTTTTCCAGCCAGTCAGGCCGGTGGGCGGCATAGGTCCATGTCCGGATATTGGCAAGCCGTTGCTGCAGCTTTGCGATGTCTCCCTGCGTTGAGGAAAGATCATCCAGCCGCCGCTCAAGCCCCGTGTCAGACAGGCGCGCATCGGGGTCTGCCAGCGTTTCGGCAAGGCCGAGCACAAGTCGCGCATGCCCTTCCGGCCCGGCTTTGCGAAAGTCCGGCAAGCGGGCCAGATCCCACAAACGCTTCACCCGGCGCGCCCCGGCCACATTCGGCCCGATGGCGCCATCCTCACTCATCCGCCGCAGCACCCATTCATCCAGCGCATGCGGATTGTGGATCAGGGCCGGATGACCGGACGGCTTTTCAAGGCTCAGGATCAGGCGACGCAGGCTGGAAAAGTCCAGCGCCGAATTGCGCCATTGCAGATGGTCCACCGGATCGAACCGGTGCGCCTCGATCGCTTTCCAGGTTTCTTCGTCAAAGTGCGGACAGGTCGCCGTCTCGCCAAACTCGCCATCGGTGCGAAAGCGCCCGGCCCGGCCCGCAATCTGCGCGCACTCGGCAGGTGTCAGCAGGCGATGACGCCGCCCGTCGAATTTCGAGCGCGAGGCAAACACCACCCGGTCGACATCCAGGTTGAGCCCCATGCCAATGGCGTCCGTCGCAACAATGTAATCCACCTCGCCTGACTGATACATGGCGACCTGCGCATTGCGGGTACGCGGGCTCAGCGCGCCCATCACGATGGCGGCCCCGCCCTTCTGACGGCGGAGCAATTCACCAATCGCGTAGACTTCGTCGGTGCTGAAGGCGACAATGGCCGTCCGCTTCGGCAGTTTGGTGATCTTGCAATGGCCCGCATAGCGCAGCTCTGAAAAACGCTCGCGCGGCTCGGTCTCTGCGCCCAAATCCAGCGTGCGCAACACGCCGCGCATCGTATCGCTGCCCAGCAACAGGGTCTCGTGAGATCCGCGCAAATTCAGGATGCGGTCTGTGAAGACATGGCCGCGATCCTGGTCTTCGGCCAGCTGGATCTCGTCAATCGCCACAAAGTCCACCCGCACATCGACCGGCATGGACTCCACGGTACAGACCCAATAGCGCGCCGTGGACGGAACAATCCGCTCCTCGCCGGTGACCAGCGCCACATGCGCCGCGCCCTTGCGCTCGACCACCCGGTCATACACCTCCCGCGCGAGCAGGCGCAGCGGCAAACCGATCATGCCGGTGCCATAGCCCGTCATCCGCTCAATGGCGTAATGCGTCTTGCCAGTATTGGTGGGGCCGAGAATGGCCTTCAGCGTGGAACTCATCGTCGCTGCGTGGCGGGCCGGTTCGCGGAAGTCAAGCGGGCGACGCCGGGCCCGACCGCAAAACGCCCGGAAATCATGCAGTTTCACGTCAACCTGATCGCGAGCTGTCACTTCCAAAAATTGTTTTTATTCCGGGATTTAAACCTTGCCGTTCATTTTCTGTTAACCTAAACATCCTCGCTCAGAAGTGGGGACAATATCGTGTCAGGAACCGCCGCAAACCCGGCTCTCTCATCCGTGCAGCGGTTTCATGCCCTGGACGGTATGCGCGGCATCGCAGCAATCGTTGTGATGCTGTATCACTATGTTGGCGCGTCCCAGTCCCGGCTGTTCATGAACAGCTATATCGCTGTGGACCTTTTCTTCATCCTGAGCGGCTTTGTCATCTATCACGCCTATGCCACGGCCATACTCGGCGGCATGCCGGCGGGCGTGTTTGCCAACAAGCGCATATCGCGCCTCGCTCCCACCGTGGCGGGGGGCGTGGTGCTGGGTGCCATTGCCGCGCTGATCGTGATGCTGGAAACAGGACGGGATTTCAGTCCGTTGGACTTTGCCCTTACGCATATGGGCCATTTCGCTTTCGTGCCGGCCCTGTCCGACTATCAGATACCCGCCAGCGATTCCCTGATCCTGTTTCCATCCAATCCGCCGCTCTGGTCCATTTTCTACGAACTTGTCGCCAGCCTGGCCTTCATCTGGATTGCGCGCATTCCACGCTGGCGGCTGGTCGGTGCGGCCCTTGCCGCCTTCTCCCTCTACCTGTTCTGCTGTCTCGCCTTGTCCCGCATGACCGGAACCGCGTTGACGGCCAATGTCGGCTGGAATCATGCGACGTTTTTCTTCGGCTTCCCCCGGGTGTTTTCCGGCTTCCTGATGGGCATCATCATCTATCGCCTGCTCAGGCGTCTGGATGACTGGATCGAGACGCACCTGCCGCGCCTCGCCGGACCACTGCCAACGCTTGGCCTGTTCGCGGCGACGCTCTGTGTCCTGATGTGCCCCTTTTACGCCAAGGGCGTCTATCAATTCGTGGCCATCGGAATGCTCTGCCCTCTGCTGATCCTGGTGGGAGCGCGCGTCACGCCGGGGCGCAGCTGGCTGACTGCAGTTTGTGACGGCCTCGGCACACTGTCTTTCCCACTCTACTGCGTGCACGAACCCGTGCGACACATGACGAATATCCTGCTGAAACGGATCGGCCTGCCGGACAGCGCATTGGGCCTGCGCGTCACCATTACAGTAATCCTAGCCTTCCTCGCCTCGGGCATGCTGCTCTGGCTACTCGGCCAGCTACGCGCCCGCCATCGCCTCAGCTCCGGACTGAAGCCGTTTCTGGGCTGAAACACAGACTGTCGGGTTATCGGTCTGGTGATATGGACATGCTCATATCCTCCCCTGCTACACAGGGCAGGAAAGCCACCTATGCCACAACTGCGATACGGGCCTCGTTCACGCTCGGCACGTCATCCTTCACGGCGTGCGGCTGGAAGTGCAGCAATTCCCAGCGGCCGTCATGATGCTCGACAAGGGCGGTGCAGCTTTCCACCCAGTCGCCATCATTCATGTAGGTAATGCCGTCAATCTCGCGCATTTCGGCGACATGGATATGGCCACAGATCGCACCATCGAATTCCTTGCGGCGGCAATAGTCCGCCACATGCCCCTCGAAATTGTGGATATGGTTCAGCGCGCGCTTGGTCCGCTTCTTCAGCGCCTGCGAGAGAGACCAGTACGGCATGCCGAGCCGGCGGCGGATCGCGTTCAGCTTCGTGTTCGCCCAGAGCAGGAAATTGTAGGCGTGATCGCCCAGATGCATGATCCATTTGCGGTCGGCCCGCATCATGCCGTCGAACATGTCGCCGTGTACAACGAGATAGCGCTTGCCATCCTCGCCCTCATGCACCGCGCGGTTCTTCACCTTGATCTCACCAAAGGCCAGGCGAAACTGCAGGAAAGCCCGCAGGAACTCGTCATGATTGCCGATGATATAGGTCACATCCGTGCCACGCTTGGCGGCCGTCAGGATACGGCGGATGACATTGGTATGCGATTGCGGCCAGTACCATTTCTTCCGCATACGCCAGCCATCAATGATGTCGCCCACCAGATAGAGCTGCTCTGACGTATGCGTCTTCATGAAGGCGCACAGCGCATCGGCCTGACACCCGGCGCTGCCGAGGTGCACATCCGAAATGAAGATCGAGCGATAATCCGGGCGTTTGTCTGGACGGGTCATGGGAACGGCCCATAAGCCAGTTCGGTATGAGTTTTATGACAGCAATCCCCCTAATTTCGTCACAAAACCGCAATGAAAACAGCGATGAGCGATTAGTATGTCCTCCCCCTCCGGGAACGGAGCTATACTGCGTGCATGGATCACCTGTTCGCCCCGCCCCAGAATCTGCCGCCGGAAATGGAACCCCGCCGGTTCTGGATCTGGCTGCAACTGATCCTCCTGCGCCTCCATGTGCGCATGGTGAAGGGCGCGGACGCGAATTTTCTCTATGGATTGACCCGCACCGGACAGGTCTTCCTCGTCGAGATCGGCGACACGAAGGCCGAGCATCAGGCGGCGCTTGCCCGCAAGAAACAGCAGGACATGCTGAACTGGACGCCGTCAAAGGCTTTCACAGCAGCGCTGGACGGCGCGTCCCTCCTGTCCGCGCACCCCATCGAAGGCGGGGCCCCGGAAGCGAACGCCTTCCTTGCGCCTGTCGCGCCCGCGGCCTGCGCCCCTATTGCGGGCTGCACTCTGCCACCCCCAGACACCTGACCGGTCTCCTTACAGAAGAAAACTCGATTTCCAGAAACGAAGCGCCTTCACGGGCGTCGCATGTGCAGCTGCCTACCCGGTTTTCACGCCGCCGCCACGCCGGGCGAGCCAGACCCCGCCAAGGATCAATGCGAAAGCGATCAGCGCATGCCAACTCTGGGTCTCCCGGAAAAAGATCCATCCGAGCACGGCGCTGACCACCGGAATGGCATAGCCGGTCAATGAGAGGAACGTCGCGCTGGTCCGCGCTATCAGAAACATGTAGAGCGCCTGCGCAATCGCGGTCGGGATAACGCCAAGGCCCACAACGCCCGCCCAATGGGTCCAGTCCGCATTCACGTCGGACGGATCCACCGTGAAGACCAGAGGCCATGAAACGATCGCCGCCAGCGTGACAAAGCCGGTGGCAAAGGGAATGGCCTCGATCTTCGGCGCGCCCCGCGCCATCAAACTGGCCGCCGCATAATTCATCGTTGCCAGGATCAACAGAAGCTGCGCCACCACGCTCGCATTGCCCAGCCCCTTCATCGCGTCCGGCCCGAACAACACCGCCACGCCCGCAAACCCGGCCAGTACGCCCACCGCCGTACCGCGCGTCATGCGCTCATCCGCAAACAGAAAGGTTGCGCCACTGACCACGAAGATCGGCACCGCCGCCGTATAGAGCGCCGCGAGGCTGGAATTCACCGTCTCCTGCGCCGTGGTGATCAGGAAGAAGGGAAAGACAGACCCGGCCAGCCCCATGCCAATGATGGCGATCCAGCGTGGCTTGTCCCGGAAGGATGGCAGTTTCTGCCCGCGCGCCAGCATGACGATCCACAGCAATGCCGCGCCGATGGTCAGGCGGCCCGGCAACACCCAGCCAACCGGCAGGCCTGCGTCCGGATTGCCCTTGTCAACCGCCACGCGCGTCAGGGCATAGGCCCCGGCCCAGAACAGGGTCAGCAGCGCAAACAGCGCCCAGTCGGATGCCGACCGGCCAGTGGGCAATTGCTGGCTCATGGCATGGGTTCGCCGCGAGAGGTTTCGAGGATGGAATACCATTGCTGGCGCGTCAGCGGGATGGCCAGCGCATTGCGCCCCGCCCCCAATCGCTCCGGGCGCTGCGTGCCCAGCAGGACAATCGGCCTGGCAGGATGCTTCAGCAGGAAGGCCAGCGCCACGTCGCTGCGCTGCGCATCATACAGGGCGGCCAGCCGGTCCAGCGTCTCGTGCAATTCGGCCAGGCGGCCGGGGTCATCCGCCTGCGGTGAGTATCCCTCTCCCAGCCTGCCCCCGGCCAGCGGCGACCAGACAATCGGCGTTGCCCCGGTTTCCTGGCACCAGTCCAGCGTACCATCTTCCAGCGGCTGCAGATGCAAGGCCGAGAATTCCGGCTGGGTGCTGACAATGCGCGCGCCCAGATGCGCCTGCAGCGCGCGGGTCTGCGCCACCGTGAAATTGGACACGCCGGCATAGCCGATCTTTCCGTCCGCAATCAGAGTGTCCAGCGCTCCGGCAACTTCCTCCCACGGGGTCAGCAGGTCCGGGCGGTGGATCTGGTACAGATCAATCTGCTCAACGCCCAACCGCGTCAGCGAGGCTTCGCAGGCTTCGATCAGATTGGCCCGGCTGGAATTGTAGGGCACAGGCGGAATGATCCCGCCCTTGCTGGCCAGCACCATCCGGCCGCGCCGCGCAGGGTCTGCCGCCAGCACCTCGCCCAGCAGCGCCTCTGCCGCGCCGAACCCGGCATCGCCGAAACCGTAAATGTCCGCCGTATCAATCAGCGTCATGCCCAGATCGAGTGCCGTCTCGATCAGCGTCTCGGCATGGGACAGGTCATGTCCCAGAAAACGCCAGCACCCAAAGCCCAGGCTGCCGGCCTCAAATCCGCTCGATCCGATCTGCGTTTGCCGCATGCGCTCACTCCCTGAAGCCTTCCGCAATACGGGCCCGGCGAGGGCAAGTCCACGCCCGATAACTGTTAGCGCAATCAGGGGTGAGCGGCGCGAGGCCGCATGGCGAGCGGGTGGACGAAATTGCGTAGTCGTCGTAAAGGGCCAGCAGATTTAAAGCCTGCCGCTCCAAAGGAGATTTTTCATGGCCATTCGTGTTGCAATCAATGGTTTTGGCCGCATTGGCCGCCTCGTCCTGCGTTCGATCATCGAGCATGATCGCAAGGATATCGAAGTCGTCGCGATCAACGATCTCGGCCCAGTGGCCACCAATGCCCACCTGCTTCAGTACGATTCCATTCATGGCCGGTTGAACCAGACGGTCGAGGTGGACGGTGACACGATCATCGTTGGCGACCGCAAATTCCTCTGCACCGCCGTGCGCGACCCCGCTGACCTGCCGCACGCCGAACTGGACATCGACATCGCGATGGAATGTACCGGCATCTTTGCAGACAAGGAAAAAGCCTCCGCCCACCTGAAGGCTGGCGCCAAGCGCGTGCTGGTTTCCGCCCCGGCCACCAATGCCGACAAGACCATCGTCTACGGCGTGAACCATTCCACGCTGACCAAGGATGATCTCGTTGTCTCCAACGCGTCCTGCACCACGAACTGCCTGTCACCGGTCGCCAAGGTCCTGAACGATACGGTCGGCATCAAGCGCGGCTACATGACCACGGTCCACTCCTACACAGGCGACCAGCCCACGCTGGACCGCATGCACAAGGATCTCTACCGCGGCCGCGCGGCTGCCATGTCCATGATCCCGACCTCGACCGGCGCTGCCAAGGCTGTCGGCCTCGTCCTGCCGGAACTGAAGGGCAAGCTCGACGGTTCCGCCGTTCGCGTTCCGACACCGAACGTTTCCATGATCGACCTCGTCTTTGACGCCGGCAAGCCAACCACGGTTGAAGAAATCAACACCGCAATCAAGGCCGCCGCCGATGGCGAGATGAAAGGCGTGCTCGGCTATACCGACAAGCCGCTGGTCTCTGCAGACTTCAACCACGACCCGCACTCCTCCACCTTCGCGCTCGACCAGACACAAGTCATCGAAGGCACGATGGTTCGCGTCCTGTCCTGGTATGACAATGAGTGGGGCTTTGCGACCCGGATGAGCGATACGGCGCTCGCCATGTCAAAGCTGATCTAGCCCCCCTCTTCCAAGAGCGCTTCCTGGCCGGGAGGCGCTCTTTTTCCATCCCCACCGCATTGCGCCCGCATGGCCGGGCCTATTGGAGATATCCTCATGTCCAGCTTCAAACGCCTTGCCGATGCCGGTGACCTGACCGGCAAGACTGCCCTCGTCCGGGTCGACTTCAACGTGCCGATGGAAAACGGCCTCGTAACGGATGACACCCGCCTGCGCGCAGCGGTGGATACAGTCCAGACCCTGCGGACCCAGGGCGCCAAAGTGGCCCTGCTGGCGCATTTCGGACGCCCGAAGGGTGAGCGCGTGGCAGAGATGAGCCTTGCCCCCGTGGCAGGCGCGTTCGGCAAGGTGCTCGGCTCCAATGTCAGCTTCATCGCCGACTGCAAGGGCGATCATGTAAAGGCCGCCATCGAGAAGCTCGAACCGGCTGGCGTGATCCTGCTGGAAAACACCCGCTATTATGCCGGTGAGGAAAAAGGCGATCCCGAACTGGCAAAAGAGATCGCTGAGCTGGGCGATATCTACGTCAACGACGCCTTTTCCGCCGCTCACCGCAAGCACGTCTCGACGGCCGTTCTGGCCTCGCTCCTGCCGGCCTATGCCGGCGTGAACATGGAAGCGGAGCTGGACGCGCTGGACAAGGCCCTCGGCACGCCGGAGCGCCCGGTCCTCGCCGTGGTTGGCGGCGCAAAGGTCTCCTCCAAGATCGACTTGCTGAAGAACCTCGTCACCAAGGTGGACTCGCTCGCCATCGGCGGCGGCATGGCCAACACCTTCCTGGCCGCGCAAGGCATCAGCGTCGGCAAGTCCCTGTGCGAGCATGACCTCGCCGACACCGCACGAGAGATCATGCAGGTGGCCGAGCAAAACAAATGCGAGATCCTCTTGCCGGTCGATGTCGTCGTGGCGAAGGACTTCAAGGCCCATGCCGAGAACCGCACCTGCGCCGTCGATGACGTTGCCGAGGACGAGATGATCCTCGACGCGGGCGTGAAAACCGTCGCCAAGCTGGTCGCCGCAATGGGCGCCTCGAAGACTCTGGTCTGGAATGGCCCGCTCGGCGCGTTCGAACTGACCCCGTTCGACAAGGCCACGGTAGCCGCCGCCCAGGCTGCAGGCATTCGCGCCAAGGACGGCAAGCTGGTTGCCGTTGCCGGGGGCGGAGACACCGTCGCCGCGCTCAACCATGCAGACGCCGCATGCGACTTCACCTTCGTCTCCACAGCCGGCGGCGCCTTCCTCGAATGGATGGAAGGCAAGGCCCTGCCCGGCGTCGAAGCGCTCAAGGCCTGATCCTTTTTGAGACAGCCCTGCGGCATATCGCGCGGGGCCTTTCAAATGACAACGTTCCCAGAAAGTGCTGCAGGGCATCAGAAAAATTTTTATGCAGCCTGATTGCGCGGCCGAGCCCGTTAATCCTGCACGGATTTCGCCCTGATACTTCCCCAGATCGCCTGTAGTGATTACGATTCAGGCGATCTGCCGTGCGGGATTTTCCAGATAGGTAGCCCTGTTGACCCGTCTGACAGGCACGGTACTTGAATGCAAAGTTTGCAAACTTCACGCATGCAAGGGACGCCCCGTTATTCCTATGACCAATCCACAAATGGCCCGGCAGATTGCCGAGAAAAATGGCTTCATCGCAGCACTCGACCAATCCGGCGGTTCCACGCCCAAGGCGCTGCGGCTGTATGGTGTCAACGAAGACGCCTATTCCAATGATGAAGAGATGTTCTCGCTGATCCATGACATGCGCGCCCGCATCATCAAGGCGCCTGCTTTCAATGGCGAGAAAGTCATCGGCGCGATCCTCTTCGAACGCACGATGGATGGTGAAGTCGACGGAACGCCGACCGCTGAATATCTCTGGAACGAACATCAGGTCGTCCCCTTCCTGAAGGTCGACAAGGGCCTCGCCGACGAGGCGAATGGCGTTCAACTGATGAAGCCGATGCCAGACCTCGACAGCCTGCTGGAGCGCGCTGTCTCAAAGGGCATCTTCGGCACCAAGATGCGCTCCGTCATCCATGCGGCCAACCCGGAAGGCATCGCCGCCATCGTTGCGCAGCAATTCGACGTGGGTCGCCAGATCTTGGGCCATGGCCTGATGCCGATCATCGAGCCGGAAGTCACGATCACCATCTCTGACAAGGCTGAAGCCGAAGACATCCTTCTGGCAGAGATCACCAAACAGCTCGACGCGCTCGGTGAAGACAAGCAGGTGATGCTGAAACTGTCCCTGCCGACCAAGGCGAACCAGTACAAATCACTGGTCGAGCATCCGCGCGTGATGCGCGTTGTTGCCCTGTCAGGTGGGTATTCCCGCACCGACGCATGTGACAAGCTTTCCCAGAACACCGGCATGATCGCCAGCTTCTCCCGCGCCCTGACCGAAGGCCTCTCGGCACAGCAGAGCGACGAGGATTTCAACACGACGCTGGCCGCCACAATCGACAATATCTGCGCAGCCTCCGCAGCGGGCTGATCGCTGCAGACAGCTTGATGAGAAGGCGGCTCTCTGGGGCCGCCTTTTTCATTTGGCCGCCACATCACCGAGTCTGAGGACTTTCAGCAGATTGTCCGCTGCGCTATAGCGCGCGCCATGAGCACACCTGAAGACTATGTCCGCCCGCGTACGCGGCTTTACCTGATCACCCCTCCCCGCATTGAGGATGTGGATGGCTTTGCCGCCCTGCTGGAAACTGCCCTCTCGGCGGGCGATGTGGCCTGTCTTCAGCTTCGCCTGAAGACCGAGGCCGGAGAAATAGACGAAGCCGCGACCCGCGAGGTCAGCGCTGCCGTGACGGCTATGGCACAGGCCTATGGCGCTGCCGTACTGATCAATGACAGCCCTCAGCTCGCCGTGGAACTAGGCGCGGACGGCGTGCATGTCGGCCTGGACGATGTGCCGGTGCAAACGGCGCGGGAGATCGTCGGCAAGGATATGATCGTCGGCGCCACCGCCAAGAATTCCCGCCACGCGGCCATGCAGGCCAGCGAAGCCGGCGCGGACTATGTCGCGTTTGGCGCGTTCTTCGCCACCGGCACGAAAGATGACACGGTGGAGGCGTCGCCAGACCTGCTGGAGATCTGGCAGGAAAGCATGGAAGTGCCCTGCGTCGCGATTGGCGGAATTACCGTCGAGAACGCCGAGCCGCTTGTCATGGCCGGCGCAGACTTCCTCGCCGTGTCCTCCGGCGTGTGGAACCACCCGGCCGGTGCTCCGGCCGCGGTGGCAGAGTTCAATGCATTGCTGGATCGACTGGATCCATCCGCAAACTAGAAGTCTGACGAAGCCGGGCTTGCCGCAGGCGGCGTCGGGCCGGACTTCATTTCCTTGAGTTCGCGGACATCGTCGCTGATGCGGAAGAACAGCATGTAGAGCTCGCACATGAAGCGCCAGAACAGCAGGCTGATTGCGCCACCGATGATCGCCGCGATGACGATACCTATGCCGCCGAGGAAGCTCTGGCTGACCATGACACCGAGCCCCGTCAAAAGCATGATGATAGCGTAAAGCCCAATCCCCACGAGGCCGATATAGTAGAGTATCTTGATCAGCGTCGTGCCGATCAGCTTGTCAAAAGTAAGCAGGCGTTGAATCATTTTGTGTCCCCCATATTCCAGTGGAAATGGCATTCTGCTCACGATTGCAGCCATCTGTGAATAGAGGTCGGGGCAAGGAGGGCCGGATTTGTTGCCCAGCCTGCTTGGCAGGCGCATTAACACACCCCGGCTTGACCGTTTCCAGCCTAGGGCTTACGCCCCCGCCAAACCTTCAAAAGGACACGCCTCCCATGGTCAAGATCAATGGCAACGAAATCAAGCCGGGCAACGTCATCGAGCATGACGGCAGCGTCTGGCGCGCCCTGAAGACGGCTTCAGTCAAGCCAGGCAAGGGCGGCGCATTCAATCAGGTCGAGCTGCGCAACCTGTTGAACGGGTCCAAATCCAATGTTCGCTTCCGCTCATCCGAGACCGTCGAGAAGGTCCGCCTGGAGCAGAAAGACCACCAATTCCTGTTCGCAGACGATGACTCCTTCACCTTCATGGATCAGGAGAATTTCGAGCAGATCATGATCCCGCGGGATTTCATCGGTGATCAGGGCGCTTTCCTGCAGGACGGCATGGTTGTCGAGATCGAGTTCTATGGCGAGAAGCCGATTGGCGTGTCCCTGCCCGAGCAGGTCATCCTCGAAGTCGAGGAAACCGAGCCGGTCGTGAAAGGCCAGACTGCTGCAAACAGCTTCAAGCCAGCCAGCTGCACCGGCGGTGTCCGCATCATGGTTCCGCCCTTTGTCGGCACCGGCGAGAAAATCGTCGTCCAGACCGCCGATTCCACTTATCTCCGCCGCGCAGACTAAGGTCAGACATGTCCAAGCCCTCCCCCGTCGGCACCGTAATGATCGCAGCCGCTCGCGCAGCGGGTCGCTCCCTCGCGCGTGATTTCGGCGAAGTCGAAAACCTGCAGGTCTCAAAGAAGGGCCCGGCTGATTTCGTCTCGAACGCAGATCATCGCGCCGAAGAGATCATCTACAATTCCCTCACCAAGGCGCGGCCAGGCTATGGCTTCGTCATGGAAGAACGGGGCATTGTCGAGGGCACGGACAAGTCCAACAAATTCATCGTTGACCCGCTCGACGGCACGCTGAACTTCCTGCACGGGCAACCGCACTATGCCGTTTCCATCGCGCTGGAACGTGAGGGCAAGCTGCTGACAGGCGTCGTCTATGATGTCGCCAAGAATGAGATCTTCTGGGCCGAAACCGGTCGCGGTGCCTGGCTGGAGAACCGCAAGCTGCGCGTTGCCGCTCGGACCAAGCTGCATGAAGCGGTCGTTGCCACCGGCACGCCCTGGCATGGCAAGGCCGAAGAGAAACACACGCATTTCGCCCGCGAGATGCTGGCCATGACCCCAGCCTGCGCCGGTATTCGTCGCTATGGGTCGGCGGCGCTGGACCTGGCCTATGTTGCCGCTGGCCGGTTCGATGGTTTCTGGGAACGCGGCCTGCAGCCCTGGGACATTGCAGCCGGAATCGTGCTGGTTCGGGAAGCTGGCGGCACGATCACAGAGATTGATGGCGGAGATGTGATGCAGACCGGATCCCTGCTCGCAGCGAATGAAGACCTGCACCCGCTGATCGAAAAGCAATTGCGCCACGCCGCTGCATTTGCCCGCAAGGCAGACTAGGCCCCTTCCGTAGGGTCGCCCCCCGCAAGGGTCAGAAACTCCGTGACACCTGCGTCATTTTTTGGCCTTATGGGCTGAAAAACGGGCAGGAAACAGTCATGACACACTCCGATACGGACGTTTTGATCATCGGGGCCGGTCTCTCCGGCATTGGCGCAGCGGTTCATCTGGGAAAGAAATGCCCCGGTCTGGGCTATCAGATCTTCGAGCAGCGCAGCGCAATTGGCGGGACATGGGACCTGTTCCGCTATCCGGGCATCCGTTCGGACAGTGACATGCACACGCTGGGATACAATTTCAAACCCTGGACCGAAGCCAAGGCGATCGCAGACGGCCCGTCCATCCGGAAATATGTTGAAGACACGGCCGATGAATACGGCATCACACCCCACATTCGTTTCAATACGAAGATCGTGGCCGCGAACTGGTCGAGCGAAGAGCAACTCTGGCATGTGACGCATGAGGATGACCTTGGCGCGCGGGACGTCACGACCTGCCGGTTCCTGTTCATGTGCGGCGGCTATTATCGCTATGATGAGGGATATCGTCCGGACTTCCCGGGGGAAGCCACCTATGAAGGCCAGTTCATCCATCCCCAGCACTGGCCGGAGGATCTGGACTATTCCGGCAAGAAAGTCGTGATCATCGGCTCCGGCGCAACGGCGATGACGCTGGTGCCCGCGATGACCGACAAGGCAGCGCACGTCACCATGCTGCAGCGCTCGCCCACCTATGTCGTGTCGCGCCCGGCGGTAGACAAGTTCGCAAACTTCCTGCGCAAGATTCTGCCCGATAGCTGGGCTTATTCCTTCATCCGCTGGCGGAATGTCCTGTTGCAACAATTCTTTTTCAGGCAGACCCGCGCAAATCCGGACAAGGCCCGGGACCGCCTGGTCGGCATGGTGAAGGAAGAACTTGGCCCCGATTATCCGGTCGAGACGCATTTCAATCCCGCCTACAATCCGTGGGAGCAGCGGCTTTGCCTTGTGCCGGATTCAGACCTGTTCAATGCGCTGAAATCCGGCAAGGCCAGCGTCGAAACTGACCATATCGAGACATTCACCAAGACGGGAATCAAACTGAAATCCGGCAAGGAACTGGACGCGGACATCGTGGTGACCGCGACGGGGCTTCAGCTGCAATTCCTGAACGGGGTCGAAGTCTCCATCGATGGCGAAAAGCGCGATCCCGGTCGCATGCTGAACTATAAGGGCGTCATGCTGTCCAACATGCCGAATTTGGCGTGTACGTTCGGCTACACGAACGCCTCATGGACGCTGAAAGCCGATCTGACGTCTGAATATGTCTGTCGCCTGCTGAATTACATGGACCAGCACGGGTATGGCTCGGCGATGCCGAAGCTGGATCATTATCCAAACCAGACAGAGCCGTTCGTGGATTTCTCGTCAGGCTATTTCCAGCGCGTCATGGACCAGTTCCCTCGCCAGCATACGGAGAAGCCCTGGAAGTTGAATCAGAGCTACAGCGCGGACCTGATGAATCTGCGATTCGGGAAACTTGATGATGGCGTGCTGAGCTTTACCCCCGCAGAAGAAGCGGACGTTCCGCCAGCCTTGCAGGCCGCCGAATGAGGCAGGCCAATCAAACAGGCTTGAACAGGCTCAAGGCCACGATGATGGCGATGAATACCCATATCATGACGATCAGGAAGCTTGCCTGATTTTCCAGAGTGCTGACGCGCGCATTGCGCGCGTCAGTCACGCCATCCGTTTTCATTTCGCCCCAGACCCGGAAGAAACGGATAAGCTGTAGCCGCACCAGAACGCCAGTCGCGATCACGCCGGCGAACGCCGCGAACTTGAATCGAAGCCAAAGTGGAATTGGCCAATCCCCTCCGATCACACCGATCGACATCAGCAGCAGAACGCCCATCAGCACATAGCGCGATCCACGGTCGAGTGCAGCGAGCCGGGCCCCTACTGCCGAGTGCCGCACGCGGTGAATGTATTCGACGAAGCCAAGCCAGAACACGCCAAGCACAGCGGCGACGATCATCAATGTCTGGCCGCCGGGGACCCAGCCATACGCGGCCAGAAGAATGGTTCCGAGGGAGGCCTGAAGCACCAGCGCAAACCGGACATGCTGATCCGTATTCATCACATGCTGCAGCATCCGGTCTCGCGCCTCGAGCGGAGAAGCAACGTCTCGGGTGGCGAACCGGAAAGAGGAATTGATGACCAATTCTGAGCCCAGCCAATATCCCACCACGATAATGTGAGCCACGAGCAGCCAATGTATCATGCGGTTTCACCCCAAATCCGGTCCAGAGAAGCAGCAGCCAATCAGAGGCGCCCTCATTGATATACCTTTCGAGGGTGGCGCAGATTGCTCCATCTTTCAATGGACACGTCATTGCCAGCCGATATCATCCGCCGCGTAGGGGCTTGATGAAGGAACTGGAACTATGTGGCTTTGGCTATTGTGGTGGTGTGTAGACGATCATCTGGCAGAGGCATTGGAAACGCCGGGCCTCGGGGAGCTGCCGATCTGGGTGCCCCTTGTCCTGTCGCTTGCCTTTGCGTTCACGATTGACGGCAAGGTCAAGAAACTCCGCAAGAAATAAGCGGATCAGCCTTCTGCAAATTGCAACTCGGCGAGGCGGGCATAGAGCCCCCCTTTGGCGACGAGTTGGTCATGATTGCCCTCTTCCACGATGCGGCCATGCTCCATCACGATGATCCGGTCCGCCCGGCGCACGGTCGACAGGCGGTGCGCAATGACGAGCGTCGTCCGGCCCTCAGCGGCATTGGAGATCGCGCGGCGCACCGCTGCTTCACTTTCGGAATCGAGCGCGGAGGTCGCCTCGTCCAGCAACAGGACCGGCGCGTCACGTACGAGCGCGCGCGCGAGGGCAACCCGCTGGCGCTGACCACCAGACAGGCTCCGCCCCTTCTGGCCGAGATCTGTCGCGAGGCCATCCTTCTCGGCGAGGAACTCGAACGCTTCCGCCATGCGCGCGGCATTTTCCAGCAGCGCCTCGTCGGGATTATCGGTCCCGAAGCCGATATTCTGCGCCGCCGTACCTGTGAACAAGGCAGACTCCTGCGGGGCATAGGCAAATTGCTGTCGCCAGTCGCGCGGATCCGCCTGCATCGCGGACACGCCGTCCAGAACAATTCGGCCTGACTGAACATCGAACAGGCGAAGCGCGAGACGGAAGACGGTTGTCTTGCCCGCACCACTGGGGCCGACCAGGGCAACAAACTCGCCGGGTTTCACAGACAGCGAGAAATGCTCCAGCGCCGATACGGTCTCATCCCCATAGCGGAAGGTGACGTCATCAAACTCCAACGCGCCAGTCACCGTCGCAGGCAGGGCCACCGGATGCTCTGGCGCAGTGATCTCAGGCTCGGCGTTCAGAACCTCTGCCGCGCGGTCCGCCGCACCCGCAGCGCGCATCACCTCGCCATAGACTTCCGCCAGCATTCCGAAGCCTGAACCGGCATAAAGCGCGTACAACACCATGGAGGCGAGATCGCCAAAGCTCATCTCCCCCGTCGCAACGGCGCGCGCACCAAGCCACAACACACCCACAAAGCCGCCAAACAACAGCACCGACACCAGCACGATCATGATGGAGCGCGCCCCGATCCGCCGCATCGCGGCCTCGAACGTTGCTTCGACCGCTTCGGTGAAAGCGCCAAGGCGGCTCTGTTCCCGGTTATAGGCCTGCACCAATTCGATGGCATCAAGCGCTTCGGCGGCCTCCGCACCCGCATCTGCCAGCCGCGATTGCGCCCGGTTCGACATGGTTCGAATTACGCGGCCAATCGCCATCACGGGCAGCACCGCAATCGGCAGCATGGCCAGAAGGGTCAGCCCCAGTTTCCAGTTCACGACCAGCATCATGGTCAGTGCGCCGATTGTCGTCAGCAGGGTGCGTGTCGCCAGAGAGGCCGATGACCCGAGAAATGTCTCTATCAGGGTAATGTCTGCCGTCAGGCGTGAGACCGCCTCCCCCGACCGCATCTGGGAATGATAGCGCGGGGACAGCTTCAGAAGGTGGGCGTAGAGATCCTTGCGCAGGTCAGCGGCGATCCGCTCGCCGAAACGCGAGACGAAATAAAACCGGACAGCGCCAAGCACGCCAGACAGGATTGCCGCCAGCGCCACCCAGAGAAATGCGCGGTCGACCAGCGACAGCAATTCTTCGGCATTTCCTTGCGCCGCACTACCGGCATCAGCAGCGCTGCCCAGAAGCAAGGGAATGGCAAGGCTGACAGCCGCAGCCGCGACCAGGAAGATCAGCGCAACCGTGACCGTCACCCAGTGACGCGCCACATAGGGCAGCAGCAAGGCGAGCGGCTTCAGGGACTTCGCCTTGGGACGATGGATGGCCTCGCCACCCTCCGGCTGCGTTGCACGACGATCGTCTACAAGGGAGCTGTCAGTATCGGCCATTGGGTGTCTATAGTTCCTTTCAGATTCCCTGCCAGCAACCACTTGCAGAGGCGTCCTGTTTCAGTTACACGCGCCACTTCGAAAACAGGCTGAGACAAGCCCGCGCACCCGAACACGGCAGAGCGCGGTTGTCATTAGAGTTCAAGAGAGGCGAAGGCCATGAAAAAAGAAGGTCATCCCGACTATCACTTCATCACCGTGGTGATGACCGATGGCACCGAATACCAGACACGCTCCACCTATGGCAGCGAAGGCGACCGCCTTGTTCTGGATATCGACTCCAAATCGCACCCGGCATGGACCGGCGGCGACGGCAAGATGCTGGACCGCGGTGGCCGCGTGTCGCGCTTCAAAGACAAGTTCAAAGGCTTCATGTAAGCGTCCTTCGCTTCGCATGATGCGTACAGTGGAAAGCCCCGGCCTTTTGGCCGGGGTTTTTCTGTTGATCCCACCATATCTGAATGTCGCGGCAGGACCGACGGATTAACCACCACTTAACCCGTCCAAGCGAGCGTGCCCTCCAATTCCAAGGAGGCACAAAGCATGCTGCGCGGCGGTCAGGTCAAATCCCTCTTGTATTCCGTGACGATTCTCGCCGGACTGGCCGGAGCGGTTGCCCTGGCAGCACAGGCCACGATTGACCAGGACGGCCTGGTCTATTGGTCAGATGGTGATTCCGGGCGCCTTCCGGATGGCACCAAATTCCGCCTGCATGGCGTGGACGCACCAGAAACCCGAAGCCTGAAACAGATTGGCGGCGCAGAGTGCGAGTCCGAGCGTGAGCTTGGCTATATCGCCAAGGAGAAAGTGCTCGAACTGACGCGCGACGCGGATATCAAGGTGACGCGTGACTACGGGCCGGACCGGTACAAGCGGCAGGTGGTCGATCTCAGCATCAATGGCGAAGACCTCGCTGCACGCTTGGTGGCCGAAGGCACGCACCAGGTTTGGGATTATGATGGCGGTGCCCCAAAGCCGGACTGGTGTGCGCCCCGGCGTCCCGCATCCAATACCGCCCCGTTGAGCCCGTAAGCCTTCGCTCAGCTTGCCCCTCGAGTGAACACTGCCTAGGCTTGCCCAGGAAGCCATGAGGAATTGATGCCGATGTTCAATTTGCGCCTGGCGATTGCGCCTCTGATCCTGTCCGGACTTGCGGCGTGCGACGCGCTGGATCCCCCTCCCCCGCAGACCCAGAAAATGCCGAGCGCAGAGACGAAGGCGCCCGTCGTCACGGATCGCCCGCTTGGTCTGGATGAAATCAGGACGCCTGCCGGCATTCGTGTGTTGCCGGCGGAAAAGCGTGTTCTCGTCTTGTCAGGTCACGTTGCAGCCGGGGCCGCGCTATATCGTGCTGGCGACCGCGAAGCTGCCACATCGCATTTCGGCCGCCTGACGACTGATGGCTCGGCGACAGAACGCGCCGGTTTTGAAGCATTTGGGTTTGAACCCGCAGCGTTTGACGATTTTCCGACAGACCCCACAGGCGAAACTGAAACAAGCGCTGATCCGTCAGAAGCGGAAGCCCACATTCTGGACGTGATCGCTGAAACCGGCACAAGGCCGCTGGATCAGATCCTGTTCCTGCTGGAACAGTGCTCTGACTCCTACGCCGCTGGCGTGTTGGACGCCGCCATTGAGCGCCCCCTCGCCTATCAGGCGTCATATGGCTACGCGGTCATCGCCCGTGACATCGCCCGCCAGATCGAAGACGGAGATGATCTCCTGCTGGAACTGGAGATATTGGTGCGGATGTGGCCTGATGAAGGTCCGGTAGACGCCGACGCCGTTGCGCCCGAGCCTGCCATCGGCACGCAGATCGCCCGCGCGCGCCTAGCGGCCTCAATCCTTTAGAAGGGCATCAATAAACCCGACCGCCTCTATCGAACTCCAGTCGGCATCGCCAGCCAGCCGGGCAATCTCGAGACCAGCTTCATCGTACAGGATCGTCGTCGGGAATCCCTGAGCGCCGCTATCATAGACAATTTCATACTGTTCCGGCGTCGCAATGTGGAAAGTGATGTTGCTCGCGCCCAGTTCCCCGAGCCTCTGCGCGGCATAGTCCCGGTCCTCCTCGGAATCGACACTGATCGCCACGACTTCAAACCGGTCGCCGCCCCGCGCTGTCTGCAATGCGCCCAACGAGGGCATCTCCTTTTCGCAGGGTGCGCACCAGGTGGCCCAGAAATTCACCAGCACGACCTTGCCCTGATAGGCCTGCAGGGTTACCGGAGTGCCGTCTTGCCGGTAGAAGGGCGACGAGGCGGCGGGCGTTCCGGCCTTTGAGAAGTCCAGCTTCTCGATTTCCCCTCGCGCGAAGGCTTCCAGCCGGTTATCTGAAGCTTTTCCGCTCCCTGCGCTCATCAGCGCATAGACAATTGCGATCAGGCCCACCAAGAAGAGGGCGATATAGGCCAGACGGGTCATGGGGCACGGGTCTCCAATTCAAGTTCGAAGGATATGGCAGTGACGACAGGCAAAGGCCAGACAATGTGGGGCGGACGCTTTGCCGCGACCCCATCCGACATCATGGAAGACATCAACGCCTCTCTGGATATTGATCGGCGGATGGCATCCGAAGATATTGCAGGCAGCCGGGCACACGCTGACATGCTGGCCGAAATGGGCATTATTTCGGCTGAGGACAATGAAGCCATTCAGGGCGGGCTCGATGCGATCACTGAAGAGCTGAAAGCCGGAACCTTCCCCTTCCGCCGAGAGCTCGAAGACATCCACATGAACGTGGAAGCGCGCCTCAAGGAACTGATCGGGGAGCCAGCCGGTCGACTTCACACAGCGCGCTCGCGCAATGATCAGGTCGTCACGGACTTTCGCCTGTGGACACGCGGCGCGCTGGACGAAGCGAGTCTGCTCGTGGCTGGCCTGCAGGCTGCACTGGTGAAGCGCGCGGGTGAGCACACTGAGACGATCATGCCGGGCTTCACCCACCTTCAGACCGCGCAGCCTGTCACGCTGGGCCATCATTTGCTGGCCTATGTCGAGATGCTGGAACGTGACCGCTCCCGCCTGCTGGATTGTGCGGAGCGCCTGAATGAGTGCCCGCTTGGATCCGCAGCGCTCGCGGGTACAGGCTTCCCGATTGATCGTGACATGACCGCCGATGCGCTCGGCTTTGCACGCCCGATGGCAAATTCGCTGGACGCGGTTTCGGCCCGTGATTTCGCGCTGGAGGCGCTCGCGGCCCTTTCCATCGCAGCGACCCACCTTTCGCGCCTGGCAGAAGAGATCGTGCTCTGGACGAGCGCGCAATTCGGCTTTGCCCAGCTGACGGACGCGTGGTCGACCGGCTCCTCCATCATGCCGCAGAAGCGCAACCCGGATGCCGCCGAACTGATCCGCGCGAAGGCCAGCCTGATCACCGGGCTCTACGCGGCGCTGCAAGGCGCAGTGAAAGCGCTGCCGCTGGCTTATGCAAAAGACCTTCAGGACGACAAGCGTCTGACCTTTGAAGCCTTTGACACCTACAATCTCTGCATTCAGGCGATGACCGGCATGATCGACACGATCGGCTTCAAGCCCGAGAATATGCGCGCCGCTGCCGCCAAGGGATTCTCTACAGCCACCGATCTGGCAGACTGGCTGGTGCGAGAGCTTGGCCTGCCCTTCCGGGATGCCCATCACGTCACCGGAACGCTCGTTGCGAAAGCAGAGGAAAAGGGCTGCGATCTGGCCGATTTGTCTCTGGCAGAGATGCAGGCCGTGCATGGTGGAATTACTGATGCCGTCTTCGGCGTGCTGACCGTTGAGGCGTCTGCCTCATCTCGGACATCTTATGGCGCTACAAGCCCTGTTCGCGTCGCCGAACAAGTGGCACAGTGGAAACAGAGACTTCGACTGGAGTAGTCATTGATGAAACGCCCTCTTCTATTTGTCGCCGCCGTTCTGGCGTCTGCCAATCTGGCCGCCTGTGGGCTGACCGGAGACCTGAAGCGTCCCGATCCGCTCTGGGGCGAGCCGAGCGGGGACCTGGAGCCTGCGGAATTGCCAAACCAGAACCAGACCAATCTTCCTGACCTGCCAGACCGGGAAGACGAAGACGCAGCCCCGGACGCTGACGATGAATTGCTCGGCGGCGCGTAAGGAGTTTTCCATGACGTTTTCCAAACCTGTAAAGACCGCGCGCTGGGGCGCCGGTCTGGTCGCCATGTGCCTCGCCGCTGCCTGCCAGAGCCAACCGGAAACCCTGGTCGTGGAAGCTGTTGCCCCGGCTGAGCCTGTTGAACCAGTAACGGTGGCAACGGCCCTCGACACAGCAGAACCGGAAGGACCGGTCGTCAACCAATGGGGCGGTATCGTCCCGGATGCCAAACCCACAACGCCTATCGACAATGGCGCGCTCGGTGAGATCGAATAATTTATGCATCACTTTACCTATCAGGATGGCTGCCTTCACTGCGAAGGTGTGAACCTTGAGCAGATCGCCGACGAAGTCGGTACGCCCTGTTATGTCTATTCATCTGCAACCCTGGTCCGCCACGCACGCGTGATTGCTTCCGCCTTTGAAGGACAGGACTGCCTGATCGCCTATTCGGTAAAGTCGAACGGCAATCTGGGCGTCCTCTCGACTCTGGCGCAGGAAGGGTGCGGCGCGGATGTCGTCAGCGGCGGCGAGCTGCAGCGCGCGATGCGTGCTGGCATTCCGGCGGATCGGATCGTGTTTTCAGGTGTTGGCAAGACCGCCGAAGAGATGCGTCTGGCGCTACAAGCCGGGATTCACCAGTTCAATGTCGAAAGCGCCGCAGAACTGCGCCGCCTGTCCGAAGTTGCCACGATGCTGGGCACAGACGCGCCTGTTGCCATCCGGGTCAATCCAGACGTTGCCGCGGGAGGCCACCCTAATATTTCGACCGGCAAGAAGGGCGACAAGTTTGGTGTGCCGTGGAGCGACGCCGAAGACCTCTACGCCGAGGCGGCAACCTTGCCCGGTATCAAGGTAGTCGGTGTGGACGTGCATATCGGCAGCCAGATTGGTGATCTCGTCCCGATGCGCGCCGCATTCGAGAAAGTTGTCGGCCTGACCAAGCGTCTGCGAGACGCGGGGCACGAAATCAGCCGTATCGATCTGGGGGGTGGCCTTGGGATTCCTTACAAGGAAGACGACGCCCCGGCGCCCCCATCCGACTATGCCGCTATGATCGCGGACGTGACGCAGGACCTTGGCGTTCAGGTCATTCTGGAGCCGGGCCGTGTGATCACGGGCAATGCCGGGGTGATGCTGAGCACGGTTCTCTATGAGAAAGCCGCACCTGAGACGGATTTCCTGATCATCGATGCCGGCATGAACGATCTGATGCGCCCGGCGCTGTACGATGCGCATCACGACATCCTGCCCATCAAGCAAGCTGGCGCGGGTGCAGAGCGCAAGACCTATGATGTGGTCGGGCCGATTTGCGAGTCGACGGACAAGTTTGCCAAGGCGCGTGAACTGACAGCGCTCCGCCCCGGCCAGCGGATCGCGTTCATGTCTGCAGGTGCCTATGGCGCTGTGCTGTCTTCGACCTACAATGCAAGGCCGCTGGTTCCGGAAGTTCTGGTGAACGGGTCATCCTTTGATGTGGTTCGCCGCCGTCCGGAATTTGAAGAAATGATCGCCCTTGAAAAGGTTCCCGATTGGCTGACGCAAAAGGCATGAAGGCACTCAATGCCAAGGTTTCCGCGACACGGCGGAAGCTGACGGTCTATGCCTTTTTCAAGGCCTTCTGGCCTTTCCTGACTTTTGCCGCGATTTTTCTGGCGATCGCACTGGCAGGCCTCATCGACCGGATGACGGCCTCGCTTGCGGCGATCGCTACACTTATCTTCCTCGTCGGATCGGTATTCTTCATCCTGCAGGGCGGGCGCCGTTTCACACCGGTCAGCCGGGAAGATGCCGCGCGTGTTCTGGACCGGCAATCCGACCTGCGACCTGTCTCTTCGCTGACGGATCGACCCGCAGCGACGCATCGTGACTCCCAGGGGCTTTGGCAGAAACATCGCGCGAGACTGCTGGAAGAAGTATCCCGCCTGCGCTTGCCGTCACTGGCGCGTGAGTGGGGACGGCTCGATCCTTACTGGATGCGCGCCGCCCTGCCCGCAGCTCTGATCCTTCTGACAGTTCTGGCAGGCAATGATGCGGCATCCCGCCTGCAAAGGGCTCTCTTTCCGGACTATGGCGCCCTTGTTGGCGCGGACAATATGGTGGTCGAAGCGTGGATTACTCCGCCCGACCATACCGGGCGCGCGCCGATCTTCCTGACACCCGGCCTGCAGAATGTGCGTGTACCGGAGGGGTCTGAAGTCACCCTCCGCACGGATGCACACAGCGCGCCGAAACTCATCCTGAAGGGCGAGAAGACGCTCAAGCAGACATTCGCGCCCACACCGGATGGGGCATTCGAAGCGCGTGCACGGATCATGGAAGATACCCGCCTGTCGGTCCGTTGGTGGGGGGAACGCGCGGCCTGGCGCCTGCTGACGTCACCAGATGACGCCCCGATTGCAACCTTTGTGAAGGCGCCCGAACGGGGACGGCTGGATCGAACGGAGATCGCCTGGTCGGTCACGGATGACTATGGCGTGGATTCCCTCGAACTCAAGATCAGCTTGCAAACACCGAATCCCGCTGCGCCAGACGAAGCAGATTACATGCCCGTTCCGCTGCCCGGAGTGGCACCGACTTCGGCAGAAGACATCACCCAACTGGACCTGACGCGGCATCGCTGGGCGGGGCTGCCTGTGGAGATGCAATTGGTCGCGACAGACGGCGCGGGCCAGACCGGGCTCAGCGAGCCGCTGGATTTCACGTTGCCTGAAAAACTGTTCCTCGATCCGATCGCCCGCGTGGCTCAGGAAGTCCGTGTCACGGTTCTGAGAGAACCGAGAGACTATGAAGAATTGTCACGAAACGAGACCGCGCTGCAGCAGGATGCGCTCAATGTGACCGCTGCAAACCGTCTGGACACGGCCCCGCCAGATATCCAGAAGGCTGCGCTGATGCTGGATGCGATGACCTACAAAGGCGAACGCTACATTCCAGACCAGGGTGTCTACCTCACATTCCGCACTGCGAAGAGTATTCTGCAGGCTGCGGGCACGAAGGAAGAAGCCGAGCAAGTTGACCCCCTGCTCTGGGCGCTAGCCCTCAAGTCAGAGTATGGCAGCGCCGCCGATGCCCTGCGCCGACTGGAAGCAGCGCGGCGCGCACTTGAGCAAGCCTTGCGAGACGGGGCGTCTGAGGATGAAATCAAGCAGCGCATGGAAGCCTTCCGGGATGCGGCGAACGAATACCTCGCTGCGAAGATGGCGGAAGCCATCGCCAATGGAGAAGAGCAGCCGCAGATGCAATCCGATCAGGAAGCCATGGCCAGCGGGCCGAACCTTGGCGGTCAGGATTTCGAAGACATGCTGAATGCGCTTCAGGATTTGACAGAGACAGGCGCAACGGATCAGGCGCGCCAGCTTCTGTCTGATATCACAAACATGCTGCAGAATCTGGAATTCCAACGCGGTCAATCCGGCTCCGGAGGAATGCCCGGCATGCCGGGACAACAGGCAGATGGCGAAGAAGACGACCTACCCCAGGAAGAACAGGAACTGACGGATGCCATGCGTCGCCTGTCCGAAATCCTGCGGGAACAGCGCCAACTAAGCGACGATACACTCGCCCAGGAGCGCGGCGAACGACCCGGGCAATCCGGCCAGGAACAGGGCGGGCAACAGCCAGGCCAGCAGTCTGGATCCCAACAAGGTCAGGACACAGGACAAGCTGGTGGTGGCGAAGGTCAGAGCGGCCAGACGGAAGCCCCACAAGGCGGCGGGAACGAGAATGGCGAACGCCCGGGATCGGATGGCGGCGAATTTGCCGAAGGCAATGAAAGCGAAGGGTCAGGCCCCGGACAATCCGAAACTCTTGCTGAGCGGCAAGCCCGCCTTGGTCGTATGGTTGAAGAATTCGCCCGCGAGCACGGCCTCGGGGAAACCGGCAGCGGCGAAGATGCCCTTGCCGGCCTCGTGGATCCCGAAGCGCTGGAAGACATTCGACGCGCCCAGAGATTGGCGGAAAACGCGCTTGAACGCGGCGATGAGCGCAGTGCCGCGCGCAATCAGGAAAGGGCCACGAACACGCTGTCGGAGATCGCGCGGGACATGGCTGCAAGTCTCGATGCGCTGGAACGGGAACGCCGCGGACAGGACTCTCAGCAAAGCGACCCGTTCGGCCGTGCGACCGGCGGACCCGGCAATAATGGCGAAGAAGTCAATGTTCCGGATGCGACCGAACGCCAACGCGCCAAGGACATTCTAGAAGAGCTGCGTGAGCGCTACAATCAGTCCGACGATCCCGAAGAGCGCGAATATCTGCGACGCTTGCTGGATCGGTTCTAGAGCGCCCGCGAGCTAGCGGTTCGCGCCCGGCACCCATTTTACATCGTTCGCACCATTATTGTTGGCGACGCGCCCCGCAACAAAAATCCAGTCAGACAGCCGATTGATGTAAGCCAGAGCTTCAGCGCTGACGATCTCGTCTTCCATCGCGTGGAGTTCAGCAACCTCCCGCTCTGCGCGGCGGCAAAGGGTGCGGGCCACATGGAGGTAGGCGGCCAGTTCACTGCCCCCCGGCAGAATGAAACTGTCGAGCGGCGCGAGCGCTTCATTCATCGCGTCGATTTCTGTCTCCAGGCGCTGAACCTGGCTTTCGATGATGCGCAAAGGGGTCCATTCCAGAGGCTTGCCCCTGTCCGGTGTGGCAAGGTCTGCTCCGAGGTCAAACAGATCGTTCTGGATACGGCGGATGGCCGTCAGCATGTCGCCATCTGCTTTCAACGCCGCGACACCGAGCGCCGCATTGGTTTCGTCCACCGTTCCGTAGGCGACAACGCGGGGATGCCATTTGTCGACCGGCTCACCTGTCGACAAACGGGTCTTACCCTTGTCGCCTGAGCGCGTGTAGATCTTGTCGAGCTTGACCATTGGCGCCTCTAGAAACCGATCTTGATCGCGCCGACAGTAACGCCCAGCGCCACGAGAATGACGATCACCACAGCCTGCACCAGAATACGCAAGCGCATCAATTTGTTGGATCGGCTCGCCTGCTTGTCGTCAGAACGGGCAATGTTCGCAATGCCAAGGCCCAGCACAACAAGGAGCGCCACCAGCGCAATATAAAATCCAGTCATCAAAACGGTTTGCATGGGCAGCCTTTCAAGCAGCGTAGAGACCAGAGCATAGGGCGCAGCAACTGGAAGGCCATGCGCAAAGCGTCGCGGCGATCATTTGCCAGTTTCCATCCGCTCGGCGAGGGATGTGATGCGGCTGGCCGCCTTCACGAGCGCTTCGGCCGCCCGTGCCTCGCTGAATGCCGTGCCCGGCCCGGTTCGTTTCGCGGTGTCCAGTTCGTCCAGCAATGCCAGCGCCGTGATCAGCAGCAAGCGTTCTTCGCCGATATCGCCAACTGCACCTTCAATCTGCTTGACCCGTGTGTCGAGCTGTTTCGAGAGCGCTTCAATACGGCTCTCCTGTCCGGGCGCGCAGGCGATTGAATACGACCGGCCGCGCAATTGAATGTCAGCTTTAGCCATCGCCCTGCCCCTGTTGCCCGATGGCAGATTTGACCTCTTCGATTGCAGCACCGAGCGCTGCGCTCGCCTCATCGGCGAGGGCCTGCAATTCCCGCTCTCTGGCCAAAGACGCATCCAGCTGTTCAGCAAGGTCGGACCGGTCGCGCGCAAGGGCCGCGAGTTCAGCCTTGATCACATCCGGATCACCCGCGCGCGCCAGCAAACTGTCGAGCGCCGACTCGAATCGTGTGAGCGCCTCATCCAATTGGCGAATAGCAGGGTCGATTTCACTCATATACACAATGAAGTAACGGTATTATCTCAATCAGCCAAGCGACTTGACGCAACGGGCTTAGTCTGGCCTAGGACTCCCGCAAACCAAAGGAGATCAGCAGAATGGCTGTCACGAACCGCGACATGGCCAATGCCATCCGCGCACTTTCCATGGATGCCGTTGAGGCGGCCAAATCCGGACATGTCGGCCTGCCGCTCGGCATGGCAGATGCCGCAACGGTCCTGTTCCGGAAATTCCTGAAATTCGACGCCTCCCAGCCAGACTGGCCGGACCGTGACCGGTTCATCCTGTCCGCCGGACACGGCTCAATGTTGGTCTACTCGCTACTGCACCTCAGCGGCTACAAATCCGTCAGCCGCGACGACATTCGCAATTTCCGCCAGCTGGGCGCGAATACGCCGGGCCACCCGGAAAACTTCGTCACCAAAGGCGTTGAAACAACAACCGGTCCGCTTGGCCAGGGCATTGCGACAGCTGTTGGCATGGCGATGGCTGAGCGTCACCTGAATGCGCGCTTCGGCGACGAGTTGGTTGACCACAAAACCTATGTGATCGCCGGTGATGGCTGCTTGATGGAAGGCGTCAGCCAGGAAGCCATCACGCTTGCTGGCCACATGAAATTGAACCGCCTGATCGTTCTTTGGGACGACAACTCCGTCACCATCGACGGCAACATCGATGTGGCCGATTCAACAGATCAGTGCGCCCGCTTTGAAGCGTCCGGCTGGGTCACCCGCAAGGTTGACGGCCATGATGAGAAAGACATCGAAGCCGCATTGAAATGGGCTCAGAAACAGAAGCAGCCTGTCTTCCTCGCCGTGAAAACCATTATCGGCTATGGTGCCCCCAAGATTGCCGGCACCGGCAAGGCACATGGCGGCCCTTACGGCGCCGAAGAAATCGCTGGCATTCGCGAGAATATCGGCTGGCCGCATGAGCCGTTTGAAGTCCCCGCAGATATCGAGAAGGCCTGGAAAAAGGTCGGTGAACGCGGCGTCGACGCCCGCAAGGCATGGAAAGAGCGCCAGATGGCCTCGCCGCACAAGGGCGAGTTCAATGCGGCAATGGCCGGTCGCCTGCCGAAGAATCTCTCCAAAGCGATCAACAAGCACAAGAAGGCTGTTGTTGAAGGGGGCGAGAAGAAAGCTACCCGCCAATGGAGCGGCGCCGCGCTGGAAGTCATCACGCATCTGGTGCCCGAAACGGTTGGTGGGTCCGCGGACCTGACCGGCTCCAACAACACCAAGACGGCCGAAACCAAGCCGATGACCCCATCCGACTGGTCAGGCCGCTACGTGCATTATGGGGTGCGCGAGCATGGTATGGCCGCCGCAATGAACGGGATGTCGCTGCACGGCGGCATCATCCCCTATTCTGGCACGTTCCTGGTCTTCGCAGACTATAGCCGCGCAGCCATCCGCCTCGGCGCCTTGATGGGCACTCGCGTTATCCATGTGATGACGCACGATTCCATTGGCCTTGGCGAAGACGGTCCGACGCACCAGCCGGTGGAACAAGTCGCCTCGCTTCGCGCAATGCCAAACATGCTGGTCTTCCGCCCGGCAGACGGTGTCGAAACGGCTGAATGCTGGGAAGTGGCTGTCGGCCACGCAGACGGCCCATCCACGATGGCGCTGACGCGTCAGGGCCTCAGCCCGGCACGCACGGAGCACACAGACGAAAACCTCAGCGCATTGGGCGGCTACGTCCTCTCGCCATCGAAGGTGAAGTCTCGCGAAGCAGCCGTCCTGATCGCGACAGGGTCTGAAGTCGAAATCGCGCTTCAGGCTCAAGCCGAGCTGGCGAAGGAAAAAATCCATGTGCGCGTCGTCTCCATGCCATGCATGGAACTGTTCGCGCAGCAGGACGAAAAGTACCAGCAAGAGACACTTGGCGGCGACCTGCCAAAAGTCGCCGTTGAAGCGGGCGTCCGCTTTGGCTGGGATCGCTGGATTGGCCCGAAGGGCGGCTTTGTCGGCATGGACAGTTTCGGTGCAAGCGCGCCTTACCAGAAACTGTACGAGCATTTCGGCATCACGGCCGAGAACGTTGCCGAGACGGTAAAGGGCCTGATCTAGACGTTCTTGAACAGGTCCAGCTGTCGGGGGTCAATGTAGCGCTTCCGGCGCGTCTTGGTCCGACCAGACCGAAAATAGAGATCATCTGTATGATCTTCGACCGGCGGCTTCTCAGTCGCCGGTTTTTTCTTGCGTGTTTTCGGAAGCGGCATGATGTCTGCCTGATCAACCAGCTTCCACCAGGTCACAGCCAGAACCAGATTGCCCTCATTGTCTTCGTACTTCTGAAGATGACCATGTGGTCCAGACTCATCAGACTGCACTGCCAGATAGGCTGCGGCTTCTTCCTCGGTCACATTCAGCCATTCGGTCTCGAGCGACTCGATCGTCTGGTCTGGGACCAGGGCTTCAGCAGCCGCGCGCGTACGCGCCGCTTTCACGCCGGGCTTCAGGGCGTCTTCCAGTCGTACCGCAATGGGAAAAGCGTTGCTCATGCGCCTCAGGTAAGCAAGCCGGATGCCGCCGTCCAGCCAGTATCTGTCGTCTGCGTCAAACGCATCGCCGCGAGTCGCGCTAGGCGAAGGGTCATTGCCTTTCGCTGTGCCGCCGGCAGCTTGTCTTCCGGAGACTCGCGAATGATCGCCCCTCCGAAGGCATCTGCCACAATCAAGCCAGTCTCATCCGGGATCAATTCCTGCGGGAAATCATCCGCCACCGCGAAATAGAGCTGATCGCAATACGGCATGTATTCAGGCCACTTGGAATCTGATCGGAAGTCAGCAATCGAGGATTTCACCTCCACCATCCAGACCTCTCCGGACGGCCCCAGCGCGGCGATATCCGCGCGACGGTTGTTTGCCAGGCTCAGCTCCGTCACGCCGAAAAAGCCGAGCCCGGCCAACAGGCGCTGTGTCCCGCGAACGATTTCAGCCGCGCGCGTCATGGCCTCATCAACACTGTTCATATCCGTCATGAGCGACACCTCGTTCCCGTTTCGTTCGAACGTTACAAAAGCGCGGCGCACGCGGTCAAGCCTGACCAGCCCCCTGCTTTGCACCTCCACTCGCTAGAATGTGATCAATTTTGGGAACGAAGTTGATCCGGTCCGCGCTCTTGTCCGTAGAGACTGTGATAGTTTGGCAGCATGCCTTGTCGCAGAAGGAGATGACCCGTCATGGCGAACGCCTACAGCTCCAACGGACCTGCAGACCGGTCTTACGTCAAGAAAGCCATGAAAGCCCCCATGCTGGAAGCTGAGCATGAGCTGGAACTTGCAAGACGCTGGCGCGAGCAGGAAGATGAAAAGGCCTTGCACGAACTGACTCGCGCCTATCTTCGCCTTGTCATCGCGATGGCATCAAAATTCCGCCACTATGGCCTGCCCATGCCAGATCTCGTCTCGGAAGGGAATGTTGGCCTGATGATGGCGGCCGCCCGGTTTGAGCCTGACCGTAAAGTTCGCTTCTCGACCTATGCCAGTTGGTGGATTCGGTCTTCCATACAGGACTTCGTTCTTCGCAACTGGTCGATCGTCCGGACGGGGACTACCTCTTCCCAAAAATCGCTTTTCTTCAATTTGCGTCGTCTGCGTGCCCGGATTGATGACACGGGTGATGGCGTGATGACCAAGGAAAATCGCGCATGGATTGCGGAGCATCTGGGCGTGCCTGAACGAGATGTTGAGAATATGGCGTCTCGCCTCTCCGCATCAGACCGCTCACTGAACGCCCCGATGGCCGAAGATGGAGATGGAGAATGGCAGGACCTGCTGCCGGACGAGTCGGCAATTCCAGAACAGCAAGTGATGGAGTCACACGACTCCTCACGGCGCAAGGAATGGATCGCCAACGCCCTGAAAGCGCTCAATCCTCGCGAAACTCACATCATCATGCAACGACGACTATGTGAGGATTCCGTCACGCTTGAGACACTCGGCCACGAACTGGGCATCTCGAAAGAGCGTGTACGGCAAATTGAGCATCAGGCATTGGGCAAGCTCCGCCGCGCGCTAGAGCGTATTGTCGGCGACCCGGACGAAGCGGGTCTGTTGCCTGGCACCTAGTCAGGTGGCGCCGACATAATTTGCAAGTTCAGTTTGTCCGATATCTCCATCACACGATCGCGCACATAACCGCGGGCAAGTACATTTGCGCCCAGCGCGCTTTGACAATGCCCCGCGGCCGGCACCTGTATTTGCAAACGAAGATGCGAGCCCTCCAGAGACAGATCGCATACGGCGCCGAAACCGTCTGAACCCTGCATGTCAGCAACATTTCCATATATGAGCTGAAACCCGTCAAACGTGTCCGGCAAATCTGTGGCGTGGGGTATGCGATACTCGCGTGTGCTCCACATGCCGACAGAATTTTCGCGCGCGTCCCGCTCTAGATCAAATAGAGGAGCATTGGCAGCTGACGTGTCCGGATAGACCCGAACCCGGGCACCGCCGCGCTTAACGATTTCAGCGTTAAGCCAGAATCTGGGCCCCAAGGCATCAACCGTTTCTGCGTGCGCCAAGGCACGATCATACCTGTCCCGCGTCAGACCGCCATAATGAAGCTGGACCTGACGGCCAAGTACCATGTCTTCCATCATGCGTTTGGCTTCTGTGTGGAAGGGCTGCGGGTCGCGGTCTCCAAATCCACCGGATGGCGCCTCGATACCGACGAGTCGTACACTTTGGCCGGTATCCAGCACAATTGTGTCCCCATCCACCACGCGTACAACCCGGCCACGTTCCCCAGGCTCCAAATCTTCCAATGGACCGCGCGCGCCACATGCCGCAACAAGTAAAATCAACCAAATCGCCCCGATCGCGCGCACGCCACCCCTCACCTGATCTCGTGCGGGCTCCCCGCGATCGCCAATTTCCATTGCAGATTAAGACCAGAGATTGCTAACTTCAATCCAGGCAGCAATTGCCGTATAGCCACCTCAACCCTGCGGTCCCGTAGCTCAGCAGGATAGAGCAACAGATTCCTAATCTGTAGGTCGCGCGTTCGAATCGCGCCGGGATCGCCAGTATTTGTAAGGGTTCGCAAGTCAATTTAACTATATTTGAACATCACGCATGTAAGTTTCCATTCGATTGGCAGTAACCGATGGGGACGGTTCCAGAAAATGAGCGATAGTAAAACGCCTGTATTTCAATGCCCGGAACATCAGCAGGCATTTGCGAAGTCATATGCTCATGCAAATTCGGCCTGCGAGCTGATAACTGAATATGGCACACCGCCCCTGCCGAATACTTTTGCCCTGATGTACGCCTATGCTGCGCAATCTGACGAAAGCGTCGTTATCGCCGTCAATGAAATGCTGGAACGCGGTTCCTTCAGCCAATACGAAATCGACCAAGTCTATAATATGCACCTCGGTGGCAGCGATGATGCCGAAAAACGCGAAGGCATCGGCCGTGAAGTCGAACAGCAATTATCCAGCGTCCTGGACCTGGTCGGGACCGGCGTAGAAAATAGCGACCAATTTGAACTCGCCCTGAAACAAATCCAGCAAGCGGTTTCGAACTCGGACTCTACTGCGCCTGTGTCCGCCGCAATCACGCGCCTGCTGTCCGAGAACCAGCGCATGAGTGAACAGAGCCATCATCTTATTGAGGGGTTGCAGGAATCAAAACGACAGATCGAACGTCTTCAGAAAGAACTGGAAACCGTTCGGAATGAGAGCCTGCGCGACCCTCTGACAAAGATCTACAATCGCCGCGCCTTTGACATGCGCCTGTCCGCAGAGATCGACTCCGCGTCAAAACAACAATCCGAACTGTGCCTAGCGATTGCAGACCTCGATCACTTTAAACGTGTAAACGACACATTTGGCCATCGGGTCGGAGATGAGATCCTGAAGATCTTTGCCTCTGTCATTACGAGCAATATCAAGGGGCAGGATCTGGTGGCCCGCTATGGCGGTGAAGAGTTCGCCATTATCCTGCCGGCGACGAACCTTACCGCGGCGACACAGCTGATTGATCGAATCCGGGTTCAGATGAGCGAACGCCGATTGGTTCTGAAAGGGACGAAGACACCAATTGGAGACATCACGGCCTCATTTGGCCTCGCCCGTTTCAGCCCGGGCACGTCGAGTGCGGACCTGATAGAACAGGCCGACAAGAAGCTCTACCTTGCCAAGAGCAATGGGCGGAATCGGGTGGAGTCCGGCTTGCTTGACTCGCATGCCGCGTAGAAGAGCTTTACGCTGAACGTCTCGCCACGTTTATTCGTGATAACTCGTCTTCCGACATCAAAATCTGCTTTAGCGCCTCTCTGGCGTCTTCCAGTCGGCCTTCAATGATAGCAATTTCGCCGCGCACTCGCTCCATGTCGTGAAGCATTCGGCGGATGTGACCGTTCTGGTTCGCGAGCTTCAACATTTCAAAGTCCAGCCCAATATCGTTCGCGCGGGCGAGCTCGGTTTCCAACTCCACCAGTTTCTCTCGTGATTGCCGAAGCGATGCCTGCATTAGAGCGAGGGATTGCTCCGCCTTCTGGCGTTTCAGGGCGACTATCCTGGAGAGTGTTTGATCGGCCTTCAACATCAAGATCCCCGCCCCTCTTTCCGGACCCGGTCAACAAAACTGATCGCAGCAGCCACGGCTGCAAAATGATCCGGGTGGATTTCTTCATCAATGTCCACAAGTCGATAGATTGAGCGGGTCGAAGGCGGATCCCGGTAGATTGGAACGTCATTGGCAATTGCCGTTTCTCGAATCTTGGCGGCGAGGTGATCAACACCCTTGGCCACGCAGACGGGAGCGCGGTCGCCTTCCGGATCCCATTTGAGTGCGACGGCATAGTGCTCTGGGTTCACCATGACGACGGTCGCAGTCTTCACATTCTGCATCATCTGGTTTCGACTCATGCTGGATGCTTTTTCACGACGCTTCTGCTTGAGCTGAGGGTCGCCTTCACTTTGCTTCTGCTCTTTCTTGATTTCTTCACGGCTCATTTTCAGCTTGTTCGCATGCAGCTGACGCTGCAGCGGAAGGTCAATCGCGGCCAAGGCGAACTGAAAGGCGCCGAAGATCAGGAACAGGGTAAGCACCTGGCTGAATGTGAAATTGAAGAACTGCCCAAGTTCTACCGCACTGCTGGCGTAGTAATGCTGAGCAAATCCATACAGGAATACCGCGGCCAAACCGCCCGCGAACAGCATCTTCGCCATGTCTTTGAGGAAATCGAGAATTCCTTTCGCACCATACTTCTTCTTCAAGTTCTCGGCGGGCGAAATCTTGTTGAACTCGGGTTTGATTTTCTTGAAGGAAAAAGCGACCGCTTGCTGAATAATCAATGTCCCGAGCACGAGCGCAACGAGAATGGCAAAGATGGGCGTCAGCGAGACTAGGATCCGCACAAGCCAGCTGCGCGTAGCGCTGCCGTCTGACGTGAAGACATCCGATGCGTAACTATCGGCATGGTACATGAGAGACGAGAACTCGTTGAACATTGCACCGGCAACAATCGCGCTGAAGACGATTGCGGAAATTACGATTCCTGCAAAGAGGGCGAACGTATTCGCTTCCTTGGACTGAGGAATATTGCCCTCACGGCGCGCTTCCCTGCGCCGCTGTTCAGTGGCTTCAAACTCCTTTTCTCCACCACCAGACTGATCTTCAGCCATGCCTCACCTCACCACCACCCTATAGAACCGGACACGCGATCCATCCAGACCATCAGTATTGTTGATATTGATATGGCCAACAAGACAAACCCCGCACCGATCATGAAGGGGGCGCCCACAAACGCCACCATGAGGGACGGCAAGGCCTTGTTGATGAAGCCCAGTGAGATGTTGTAGAGCAAGTTGATCGCCACGAAAGGCCAAGCGATCAATACAGCGAACTTTACAGCATTCAGCATGCCGTCAATGACGAAACCTTGATCGAACTGAGCCAGTGCGCCAACGGGAATTTCGGAATACACTTCAGCCATGCGAACGAACACGCTGACATGGTAGTCAGCCGACAAGAGCAGGACAGCACCTGCCAAAGCGAGAAGGTTCGATGTGACTGTTTGCGCCTCTGTATCCAGAGCGATACCCAGCATCTGGGACAGGCCGATGGACTGCGCAATCAACGCACCCGCCATGTTGAGAATCCAGATTGTCGTTCTCAACAGGACGCCAAGGCCCAGGCCAATGATAATCTCCGCGCCCAACAACCCAACAAAATTTCCGATGGATAAATCGGTTGGTGGACTGACAAGTCCTGACATTGCAAACAGCATCGCCGCCCCCAAAAGAAGGGACAAGCGAACGCGCGCTGGAACAGTTTGATCGCCGATACCGGGCATGAGAAAGACGACGAAGGTCAACCTGCCTACGATCAACATGAACATGATGATCCAAGCGGAAAGCTGCGGCCCAAATGGCAGCTGCTCCAGCATCACACCACGCCGACGATATACGGCTTGCTTTTGGACCCGATCTCTTCATAGGCCAGCACAGCGTTACGCACGCCCTTGCTGGCGAGCACGGTCTGCAAGAACCGCCGACGACGGGAAGAGGTCGCTACCGATGCAACAACCCCCTTCTGCGCCATCTCATTCAGCTTGGCCTGCACGGCTGCCGTCAGCTCGCCAAACATTTCCGGCGGCAATGCTATGTCAGACCCACCGTCTTCGCGAGATATCTCGTGCTCATTGAATTTCTGCTCCCAGTTTGTAGAGAGCTGCAGCAGGGGCAGGCGCCCTTGGCCATCCTGCAAACGATCAACGATCTGGAATCCAAGTCGTTGGCGCACAAGCTCCACAATGCGAGAAGGCGCACTGGATTGCGACTTCACTTCCGCGATGGTCTCCACGATCAGGAACAGATTCCGGATTGAAACGCGCTCTTCGAGTAGAAGGCGCAAGACCGAAAGGAGCAATTCCGGCGTAACCTTCCCTGGTATGTACTCGTCGAGGAACCGGCGGTTGGAGGCCGCGCGCTCCGTGTCGCTGATGTGTGTCAGCGCATCCAGCGTGTCGAGCATGACCATACGCGTAAAGACGAGGGTAAAGTTGGCCTGAATAACTTCGAGCATATGGGTCGCCAACACTTCCGTAGGCTCGATCGCCGGAATACCTGAAGCAGCAAGCTCCTGCTTCTTTGTGCTCGGCAGCCAGCGCGCGGCGGCCTTGTAAACCGGTTCCTTGACCTTTTCGCCTTGCAAATGCGGCAGCTGGGAATCTTCCATCAAAGCCAGCAGTGAGCCGGGGCGCACAAGTCCGCTATCAACACGCACACCTTGAATTCGAATTCGGTACTCGTTCTTGCTCAAGGTCGGATTGTCCGTCATGCGGATCGACGGAAGGACGAAGCCGTATTCCTCCGCAATGTAACGGCGAATCTTGTCGATGCGGCTTTCGAAGCCCCCTGCCCCTTGAAGCACCATGCCGACAAGGTCCGGAGCGACTTCCAGATGAATTTCATCAGAGTGGATGGAGTCTCCTATCACGAGGCTGGTTTGTGGGGCCTCAACTTCTTCCGCTTCAGCTTGCGCGGCCTTTTCGCGTTCGCGACTGCGAATGTAGAAGGAGGCCGTGGCGAAGGCAGCGGCAGCCAGCATGAACGGGATGAATGGAAGGCCGGGGAAGAGCGCAAACGCGCCGAGAATGCCGGCAACAATCATCAGGGACGTGGCGTTGCCGCCCAATTGCGCGCCAAGCGCAAGATCAATGGCGCCGTCTTCACGCCCCTTGGCGAGAAGCAACGCAGCGGAAACCGAAACGATCACGGCCGGAATCTGGGAGACAAGACCGTCACCAACGGTGAGAATGGAATAGTTGCTGAGCGCCTGGGTGAAGCTGAGTCCATGGGCGACAATTCCGAAGCCAATACCGGCCACCAGATTCAGCGCCGTAATCAACAGCCCTGCTATTGCGTCGCCCTTCACGAATTTGGAGGCACCATCGAGAGATCCGAGGAAGGACGCTTCTTCCTGTTCCTTTTGGCGGCGATTGCGCGCTTCTTCGTGGCTGATGGCGCCCACGGCAAGATCGGAATCGATCGCCATTTGCTTGCCTGGCATAGCATCCAAGGCAAAGCGCGCCCCGACTTCCGCCATGCGACCAGCACCTTTTGTGATGACCATGAAGTTCACAATTACCAAAACCGCGAACACAACCAATCCGACGAACAGATTCCCGCCCATGATGAACATGGCGAACCCTTCGATGACCCCTCCCGCCGCATTCGTGCCGGTATGCCCTTCACTGATGATCAGTTTGGTGGAAGAGACATTGAGCGCCAGACGAAGTACGAGACTGGCCAGCAAGACACTGGGGAATGATGAAAAGTCCAGCGGCTTCTCGATGAAGATACTCGTCGTGAAGATCAAGATCGCAAAGGCGAATGATGCGGTCAGGCCAATGTCCATTACCCAGGCCGGAACCGGTAACACCATCACCAAAATCACCATCATCAGGCCGATGGCGATGACGGCGGTCGGTTTCGAAAGGTCGAAAAAGCGTGAAGTCGGCATGGTGCCCCTATCGGGAGATCATCGGAAGGACAGTATTATTGAAAAAATCGAGGCAAATACGGGTCATGTAGCCGAGCGTCAGGAAGAACACGACGACCACAGCCAGAATCTTGGGAACGAAGGTTAGTGTCATTTCCTGAATGGAGGTAAGCGCCTGAAGCAAGCCAATCACGAAACCCAATACCAATGTAACAGCGAGGATTGGCAGAGCCATCATCGCCGCCGCCCACAGCGCTCCGCGCAAGACTTCAAAGATGGCAAGTTCGGTCATCTGTGCCTGTCCTGGTTAGACCGGCATCCGGAGCAATTCCTGATAGGCTTCAACGACCTTGTCGCGCACCGTCACGGCTGCATCCAGAACAAGTTCCGCCTGCGCCAGCGCTTCCACCATCGCATGGGGATCAGCGCCAGACACGGCCGTCTGCATCGCGGCCTGCTCGGCATCCTGTAGCGCGGCCTTGAACGTAGAGAACCCCTCGGCGAGCCCCGACGACTTTCCCTCTTCAGCTTGCGCCGGCTTTTCCGGTGTCTTCGTAGGTTGAACCGAGCCAAGCGCTGCATATGCGCTGAAACTTACATTGGACATTCTGCCCTCCCCTTAGCGCCTGAGAACATCAAGAAGTGATTGGTACATGCTTCGCGCCTGACGGAACGAATTGAGGTTCGCCTCATAGCTGCGATTTGCTTCACGCATGTCAGCCATTTCGGTCACAAGCGATACGTTCGACGACGTGACATAACCCTCGGCATCAGACATCGGACTGGCTGGATCGTATCGGCGCTCGCCTTCGCTCTCATCCAGATCGATGCGTGTCTGCATGAACGCGCTACCGGATGATGGGGCCTGCTCAATGGTCAGCACCTTCCGGCGATACCCGGGCGTATCAGCGTTCGAGACGTTCTGCGACGTGATGTCGATGCGTTTTGACTGCAGCTGCATACCAGACACAGCCTGCAACATCGTGGCTTTCAACGAGTCCATGATTTACCCCTTCCTGCCAATTGCGGTCCGCAACAGGTCCAGCGACTTTGTGTAGACGGACAAAGCCATCTCGTGCTGCCCCTGCGCTTCGGCGGCCTTGAACATTTCAACTTCGAGATTGACCGAATTTCCGTTCGGTGAGTTCGCGATCTCTTTCTGGAATGTCCGAAATACGGGATCCGTTTCGTCTGCTGTTCCTGCAGCAGCACGCGCCAAAAAGTCCTGAAAGGATTCTACCTGAGTGGCCTTGAAGCCCGGGTCATTGGCGTGCGCAATATTGGTTGCAGACACCTTTTGGCTTTCCGCCGCGTGGCGGGCCATAGCGCTGTAGACACTCAGAACGTCCAGATTAAGAATCGACACGGAATCACCCTTAATTAACTGTTTAGAAAATTAGCCGTTCTAACTTGAAGAAATGGTTAACGAATGAGCGGGATCTGTTTACTTGTTGCGAGAAATACCCAATTTTCCGGATCGATTGTACCGAATCTGGGGCACGGTAACGGAGGTGACTCCGGGTCTCGTCCAACTTGCGGGCATCAGTGAATTCGCCAGGCTCGGCAATGAGATCCGCGTTCAAACCCGCCAGGGGGAAGTTTTTGGCGAAGTCCTCTCGGTAACGGGAGAGCACGTCAAAGCCATGCTCTACGGTGAGTCCGACGCCATCCGCATCGGAGACCGGACATTTCTGGAGCAGGAAGCCTATGTCGACCCCGGCGATCATTGGCTTGGCAAGATCATCGACTATCGGGGCGTATCACCCGGACTGGAGAGTGTGCCTCCTGCCCCCAACACGGCACGCCGGACGCTGCGCGCGCCGCCTCCGCCCAACACCAATCGGAAAAGCCTCGGCAACCGATTATCCACCGGATGGATGATCACTGATACCCTCCTGCCAATCTGCCAAGGCCAACGCCTCGGCCTGTTCGCAGGATCTGGCGTAGGAAAATCAACCTTCCTCGGCTCGCTGGCTGCGGGCGTGAAAGCTGACCGCGTGGTGATCGCACTCATTGGCGAGCGCAGCCGCGAAGTGAACGAATTCGTGCAGAAAACCCTGCCTGCATCCATCCTGTCCCGAACGGTCATTGTGGCTGCGACAGCGAATGATCCGCCCGGCGCCAAGAAACGGGCTGCCTTGTGCGCAATCGCCACAGCTGAGCATTTCCGTGACGAGGGGCATCAGGTCCTGTTCCTTTTCGACTCGATTACGCGCTTCGCCGAAGCACACCGGGAAGTCTCTCTGGCGGCAGGTGAAACACCGGCGCTCAACGCCTTCCCACCGTCAACAGTGCGCGCGATTGCCGAAATCGCGGAGCGCACCGGACCCGGCCCGCACGGGTGTGGTGACATCACGGCAATTTTCTCAGTGCTCGTAGCGGGGTCCGACATGGAAGAACCGGTTGCAGATATGGTTCGCGGCGTGTTGGACGGGCATATCATTCTATCGCGAGAAATATCAGAACGTGGTCGCTATCCCGCGATAGACGTCTTGCGCAGCGTCTCTCGGTGCCTGCCAGACGCCGCCACGCCCGAGGAAAACCTGACCTTGAAAGACTACCGGCGTACCGTCGCACTATTTGAGGAGATTGCTCCGATGCTGCGCGCCAATCTTTATGAAAAGGGTCATGACGCTGCAGGCGATCGAGCGATCCGGCTCTATCCGGATCTGGACGCTTTCGTTTCAGAGAAGAATCCGGCGGATATTCCGGACGCATTCTTGAGGCTCAGCTCTCTTCTGGGCGAGTCCCCTCAGCCTGAAAGCAAGTCAGACTAACCGCTCGATACGATGCTGAGAAACAAGTTCTGACTGGCAGACGAACCAAAGCCGGCAGCATTGTTCAACAGCGTTAGCGCCACAGAGCCGGAAGACAGAGATTCCTGACCATTCAGAATAGAGTCCATCGTGTGGAAGCGCTGTATCGCCTTTTCCACAACGTCCTCATTTGTAATGTCCGTAACCCGGCTTATCGAGAAAACACTCAGCATCCGTTCTTTGAGGATCTCGGCTTGGCGATCGACGTCTAGCTCTTGCCAGGACGTGGGCAAGTTTAGCGCAGTTTCCAACATGGTGCGAACGGGAACATCGCCGAGAATCCGGTAGAGATTGGCCGAGTCGCTGGACCCTTCACGAACCAATTCACCAATCTTTGCCTGATAGTTCAGGCTGAGCTTCATGTTGTTGTCGACCTCGCCTACGGCTGAGCGAAAGCCCGCAAGCTCAAAATCGTCCGCCAATGTCGAAATCGTATCGGCCGACAAGGAGATCATCCCATCGTTCAATCCGAACGTTGTCGCAAAGTTTGTATAGGACTGATTGTTCAATCGCTTGAGGAAGGTGCTCTCGGGATCAGCATTCTCTTCCATGACGTGGCGAATGAAACCAACTTTCCACTCTTCTCCACCAAGATCGAACGCGGTGAGCGCAATTCTCAATAGCCGCTTATCCGAAAGAAAATCTTCCATCGAAATCGGCGAAGACATCTTATCTTCGAAGTAGGCGCGGTCGTTTTTTACACCGGCTGAATCCGAATACCCCTCAAACTGCTTGTCGAAGGTGGATTCCAAGAATTTCCACCCGCCATAGCCTGCCAGGGGAATGACCGGCTGATACACCATGTCAGGCGACCCGGGCGTGGGGTTCAGCCGACTGGCGGCTGTTCGCATGTTTCAACAGCTCCGCCTCAATGGCAATGACATTTCGCAAATGGCAAAGAGCCGAATAGAAATTACCTCGGCCAAGCATCGAGCGCAGAACAGCAATCAGTTTTTTGTCGATTGTTTCGAACACGTCTTCCAATCGACCGCACTCTTCAATGATCGCAGGCAGAACTTCCTCTTCCTGAAGATCACCGGTAATGATCAGCTGGATGGCGTAGTATATGCGCTTGGTTGGCGTATCAACATCCGCAGGTCGCAACGCATCGCGACAACGGAGAATACGAGCATCATCGTCGACCACCCGCACCGTCGAGGGCTTATCGCCATTTTCGAGCGTAGCTCCGTTTACGACGAAACGTTCACCTGCTGCAAGTTTCAATACGAGTCCAGACATTATTCTGCCGCCACGCTTGCTGTTGCTGATCCCTGACCAGACAGCCCCTGCATGATGATTTCGTTAATCTCGATGAGTTCGGACAATTCTGCTTTACGAGAAAGAACGTGATAGCTGATGCGGCGAACAGATTCCGCCAGGGCAATCAGATTGCGCTTGAGCATCGGGTCCAGCTGATTCTCGTCACTCACGAGATCCGTGGAAAGAATTTGCCAGAGCTTCATATTGCGATCAATGGCGTCTGCCCAGATGGTCGGTTGGGGATGCTCTTCGGCATCAACCGCTTTGAGGGCCTGAGTGATCTCCTCAAACAAGGTGTATTCAATCTGTCCGGTGTTGGCAGTACGGCTCGTTACTTCGCCGTATGCCTTGTAAGCCAGTTGTTGCATACACCCTCTCTATGCTTGGTACTGGGTGAACCCGGGCACTGGTGTGCGCCCGGGTCCGGTTAGGATTATCTGAACAGCGACAGGAGTGTCTGCGGGTTCGAGTTCGCAATCGACAGCGCCTGGACGCCGAGCTGCTGCTGAACCTGCAGGGCCTGAAGCTTGGCGGAAGCCGCCTCGATGTCTGCGTCAACCATGGCGCCGATGCCGGATGTCATGGAGTCGATCAGTGTCTGAACAAATTCGCCCTGACCTTCGATCTGCGTCTGCGCAGAACCGAATGATGTCGCAGCGTTGATCGCCGTATCAAGCAGGTCTTCGATCGTATTCAGAGCCGTCGTGGCATCTTCAGCCGTTGCAACGCTGAGGTCAGCAATCGCGCCAAGACCGCCTGCCGCAACAGCTGCGTTCTGAGACCCAAGACCAGCTAGGCTGACGTTTACGTCGCCACCGTCGGCCTCAAGCGAGATCGTCGCAGCATCGGAAGTTGGGTCCCCTGCATCAGTCACAGTAACGACAAGATCAGAGATGCTGCCAGCATCAATCAGGGTTTTAAGACCAGCGGCAACGTCATTGTTGGTGTCACCGTCGACGGCAGTGTAGGTATACTCTGCATCACCCACATTGATCGTGAACGTATCACCAGCGGTGATTGTGCCACCAGCGAGTGTAACATCGATCGTATCACCATCGGAGATGACGCCTTGAGTCGTCTCAGATGCCAGACCAGTTTCGTCAAAGGTCACGTTTCCGCCAGCAGCGGCCAGATTAATGGTCGCATCATCAGAGGCAGGATCTGCGCCTGGGGTGACCGTGACGGTGAGGTTGGCAATGCTACCTGCGTCGATCAGCGTTTTGAGGCCTGCAGCAACATCATTGGCTGTGTCACCTTCCAGCGCGGTGTAGGTGTAATCAGAGCCACCAACATTGATGGTGAACTCATCACCCGTCGTAACTGTACCGGCGTCGAGCGTAATGTCTGCATCGTTACCATCGGTGATATTGCCAGACTGAGCCGTGGACATGAAACCTGCATCCCCGCTAGACAGATCTACAGTGGAGTCTGTAGCTGAGTCTGCAGTCGAAACATAACCTGCATCAGTTGCTTCCTTCGCAGCCGCATCGACTGCTGCCGTTGTCTGCAGATCCTGGCGAGCAACAGTGATAGAGGTTGCAGAGACAGAGCCATCAGATCCACGGTCAAGCGATGCGAGGATAGAGATGCTCTCGGTGCCTTGCAGGAGGTTTTGACCGTTGAATTGAGCGGCGTTCACGATGTTGCTGATTGCGGTCCGCTTCGCATCAATATCCGTCTGGATCTTTGCGCGGTCGTCAGCATTCAGATCTTCCTGAGCGGACACGATCAGGTTCTTCATGTCCTGGAGAAGCTCGGTGACCTGTTCGGAAGCAGCACGGGCCACGCCTACGGTGGAAGAACCCTTGTTCAGAGAGTCCGTGATCTGGTTGAAGCTCTCAACGTCGGTCGACATGACCGTCGAGATAGCCCAGATGGCGGCGTTGTCTTTGGCGGTAGCAACTTTCTTACCGGTCGAAATCTCGGACTGAACGGTTTCAAGGTTGCTGTTGATGTTGCGCAGAGTCTGCAGCGCAACCATCGCACTATTGTTAGTCAGAATACTGGACATTTGAATGTACCCCATTTGCGTCAGGCGAGCGGCTTAGCGCTGCCTAGGTTCGATCTTACGTCGTCCTGACGTCGGGATTCCCCGCAACCCATCTTGGTTCGCTGTACTTGAGTATACAGGAGCCGTGTACAATCAGTTAATCATCATGCCTTCTTTAGATAATTTCCTGTCGCCTTGGTAAACGGCGTCTGCAAACCATTGGAGGAGTAGGCTCCAACGTAAGAATCCTGCGCCATATTTCCGATGCGCGCGGCAAGGCTGCGGAGTCCATTCTGCGCCGCTTTGAAATGCTGAGCGTTCTCAATTGCAGCCGCGCTGATACCTTTCAAGCGGGTCCTGATGCGCTCCCGACCGAGCGCAGGATGCTCACTAGAAATCAGTGCGTCGACTGCCTGAGTTGCCTCCATCTTTTCAGACATCAGTTCGGCTATTTGGTGAACTTGACCAGACATCAAAGCTACGCGCTCTGTGGCCAAGACCGTCTCCAGACGAGACAAAGCGGCTTCGGCGGCTACTATTTCACTCATCCCCATTCCCCATATTGGACGAAAGTTGCGCTACTCCGGTCGCGTTCAACCCCAGTGGATGAGACTCAGCCAGATCTTCAGCGATGGATTCGACGATCATGCGAGAAAATGCCGACGCCGCCTCCCCACCTGATTGCGTGAAGGCTTTCTCCAAGCCAGTGTGGCTCAGCATTTCTGCCCACAGCAGCTGTTCGAACCGCTTTCCTACATCGATCAGCTCGTCCGCGCTGGATGTTGGCGCGCCGGATTGACTGGCTGCAACAGGCAAAGGAATGCCACCCTGCCCCTGAATCGTCGTCATGAACCGGCTCCCCTTCTGGCTGGAACAATCGCGCGGAATCCCCCGCAACTTAAATCTTAATTTACCACTGGTGAGGCAATTAGGGTTAAAAGATAGCTAATCTGGATTAACGAATGACGCCTTTCCTTAGCTTGGAACGTTTGTCTGCGGCCGAAAAAAGTGGCCATGACGAGACGAGGCCCGCTCCGGTCGGAGGCGGATTTGCGAAGGAATTCCTGGAGGCGCTCTCAACACTCTCATACGAAGATGTTGATGAAGAAACTTCAGACAAACTCCAGGTTGTGGCTCAACCTTTTGGGCCCCTGAGTGATCAGACATCACACCAGTTTCTTGATTTAGACGCGACGGAACCAACGACCGACGAGACTGGCGATGCAGAGATAGACCTGCCAGCTTCTGCGGATTCTGAAGCCGTTGAACTGGCTGAGCTAAGCGCCTTGAACAATGCGCCCGGAGTAGAGAAGACGGCGGCACGTCCAACCGAGCCAGAGCATCCCACCTCCACGATATCCAGCCGTGAAACTACAGTCGTGGAAATTGACGCTGAGTCGAATCAGCCCTTGTTGATTTCACCCAACTCCTCGTCCGGCGAAGTAACAACTGCAGACCAAGTTGGTGAGGCAGCTCAATCCGAAGCATCGGAAGCCGCTGTCACTTCTCGTAGCGGACATATGCTCGAAGTCGATCAAGACAACGCAACGCTCGTTCGTTCCACCATTTCAAGTTTGGAACAGCAAACCAAACCTGAAATCGCCAGCGTGGAGATAGAGAACGTCGCTAGCACGTCAGAGGCTGGATCAACGGAAAAGCAGGCCGCACCGCCAGTCGAAGATCCCGCTTCTGTGGACCAACCAGAACGCACATCGAAGTCTGAAACGTCCGGAGCAGCCACACAAATCACGGCGGCGAAGGCTCAACCAGATGCGCTTATTGAAACCCAGCCAAGACCAAGCGACGTGTCCGCTATGTCGTCCCTAGGGGCGACTGCCGGCGCGACTTCAAGCCCAACTTTGGTGGCTACCCCGCCAATACAGACCGCCGTTCAGACGCCACCTGCTATGACGAACTACGTCGCGGTTCCTGACGATATTGCGAGCATCATCTCTCAGGAACTCTCATCAGACACACAAAATTCTCGAATCCGAATTCAGCTGGATCCGCCCGAACTCGGTAGGGTATCGCTGGAGTTCAAGTTTGACTCTCAAGGTCTGCAGCATGTGGTAATTACGGCCGATTCCGCTGAAGCCATTCGCCGGATACGGGCATTCCATCCAGACCTGGTCGCGACATTGGAACAACATGGCTTGTCTGGAAGCGATATGACGTTCCAAGAGAAAACGCCGCAACAACAGAACGCCCGAAACTGGGAGTCGTCAAATCTGACTACGCCAGAGGAAGAGATGGAACGCTCGGACGCACCTCTTCTAAACCGCGAACCAGCAACGCGGGCAGACACGTCAGCCACAACTAGCCTGGACATACGGGTTTAAGAGACAACGATCATGAGCACCGTCACCAACACGACTTCTACCCAATCTGCCCAGCAGACAACGAACAGCTCAGCCGCCACTCAGCAATTTGGCGAAGAGTTCACAAACTTCATCAAACTGCTCACGGCACAGGTGCAGAATCAGGACCCGCTGTCTCCCATGGATTCGACCCAGTTCGTCGATCAGTTGGCCACCTTCTCGTCTCTGGAACAGCAAGTTCAAACGAACTCTAGCCTGGGCAGCATCTCATCATTGATCGGCGACTTACACACGATGTTTGCAAGTGAATGGCTGGGAGAAACAGTCACGATCGAGTCATCTTGGGTGCCTTACTCAGGCACTGAAATTAGGTATCTGACAAATGCGCCTGAAAGTGCCGACAGTGCATATCTGACTGTCCGAAATTCCGATGGTGAACTGATATGGTCCGAACAACTCGACACTGAAGACAGCGTGCATACTTGGAATGGACAAACAAATACTGGCGAATCGATCACTGAAGATGAGCTGTTCGAGTTCTCCATAGACTACTACAGCGGCAGCGAGTACATCAGCCTTGGTGCGCCTCAGCTGATCACGACAATCACTGAAGTTGGAAGCGAGAATGGGACGCTCCGGTTCGGAACCTCTTCCCACCTATCGGCCGATCTATACAGTGTGACGAAGTACCGGGACGAAGGCTAACGACCTCTCGAACCTTTAAAGATCCTGCCGAGCCATATCCAGTATCAGTACGTTTCGTATTCCCTCCGGAACCTCATTCTGTAGGTTCGTGAGAATCATGGCTCGAAGCGTTTCATAATTGTCGACGTCAGTAATCGAATTGAGCGTGCGACCACCACTGCTCAACTTGACCAGTGTCGTCATGATGTTGTCTCGCAAGACCGGCTCTTTCGAGAACAGTTCCTGAGAGATCGACGTATCGACTTCGAGATTGAGGTTCAGGATTACGAGACTCTGCACACGATCATTTTCGATCATTGGCACGACAAACTCACGCGAAAACTTGTAGTAAGTGACTTCCGAACCGTCGGATTTCCCGTGCTTGTCTGCTTTGCCGTGAGCCTTCTTTTCCTTCTTCGGCTCCGCATGCTTATCGTCTTTATGGGCAGCCGCAGCCGGCTTTGCATCTGAACCTGATGTCAGGAAATGCGCCGTTCCCCCACCCGCAACAATGGCCAGCAACGCAACGATGGACGGAACTATCTGTTTCATGGCGTCTTCCTAGAACGGGATAACCCGGTCGAGCACTTTCTGCCCTACCCTTTGTTGCGGAACGGATGTTGCGTCACCTGTATTCAGATAAGAAATCTGGGCTTCCGCGATTTTCTCGTAGGACACCGTATTTGTCCGTGTAATGTCCTGTGCGCGAATTACACCGCTGACGGTCAGCATTCTCAACTCATTGCTGACCCGGGTTTGCTGGTAGCCCTGAATGACCAGGTTTCCATTCGGTTCCATTGCAACGACACGTGCCGCCAATGTGAAAGCAATACTCTCGGCCCGGTTCATCGCCCCGCTGCCATCGAGAGATGAACCACGGCTATAGTCTACACCAGGAGACAGGGAAGCCCCGCCGGGCAGCACACCATTTGCCCACTCTGGCAGGCCGAACAGGGCATCGACATTCATATCCGCACTGCTATTCCGATTTCTCGATAGCGAACTTTGGAGACTTGCCCGGTCATCCATTTCTACAACAACTGTCAAAAGATCGCCGACAGCCTTTGCCCGACGCATGCTCAGCAAGGCATTTGGAGACGTCGTCCAGAGGGACGCATCATCCGCACCTACCGGTTCAGCGACGGGCTGATGCACCATCGGCACAACCGTGGGTGTCGTCATGTCGAACTCCGCGTCTGCGGAAGGGATCGAAGCACAGGCGGTAACGCTGAGGGCCGCCGCAGTCAGAGTGAATGTAATCTTCATTGAACAAGTACCCATCCGTCTGATTGCACGATTCCGCTTACGATCTTCTTCGAGTTGAGGTTCAGAATGGAAACGCTGTCTCCTTCTGTCGCCTCGCTCATGGCTCGTCCCGTGGTAGTGATCTCCAGCGCACCGCTGACGAACTTTACCGTCACGACCTGATTACGCCGCACCAATCGCGCGGGCTGGGTATCGTCCAGGCTGAGCTCTTGTCCGACATAGACAGTACGCCGAACTTCGCGGCCAATAAGTGGATTATCCGATGACACCATACTGCCGGTTTCAGTAGAGATGTTCGCAGCAGTGACGGTGTCCCCTGCCCGTATCACTTCAGTCGCGACAGAAGCTGACGCCCCCATCATGTGCGCAGCAAGCCCGAGGCCCAATGCTATTGCTGGTATCATTCTGTTACCTCAACCTTGTTGTCGCCGCGAGCATTTCGTCGGCGGCTGTGATCACTTTGGAGTTCAGCTCATATCCGCGCTGAGCCTCGATGAGCTCAGAAATTTCCTGAACCACATCTACACCAGATTCCTCCAGGTAGCCTTGTCGAATCAGGCCCATACCCTCCGTACCCGCGACCAATTGGTTTGGTGGACCCGATGCCTCTGTCTGTCGAAACATGTTGTCACCCATCGCCTCAAGACCTTTTTCGTTGATGAAACGAACCAACGAAATATTGCCTATAGGCTGACCATCAGACTCACCATCAAAGTATGCGACCACTTCCCCATCGCGACTGATGGATATGCTGCGCGCCTCTTCCGGAATGACAATTCCATCTGCGAGCGGGAATCCATCCATCGTTACGATCTCCCCGTCCGGACTGCGGTTCAGCTTACCATCGCGTGTATAGGCGGACTCGCCAGACGGCAGCGTAACCTCAAAGAATCCTGTACCGTCGATCGCAAGGTCCAGCTCTGAGCTGGTTTCCCGAAGGCCGCCTTGAGTAATCTCCATTGACACTGAGGATGGCTTCACGCCTGTGCCGAGCTGAATACCTGCGGGCACGACCGTTCCCACTTGGGATGTGATTGTCCCCGGGGTCAAATGCTGTTGATACATGAGATCCGAAAATTCAGCCGTACGCGGTCGATAAGCAGCCGTGCTCATATTGGCAATGTTGTTGGAGATCACCTCCACTCGCAATTGCTGAGCGGCCATCCCTGTCGCGGCGATTTGCAATGATTTCATCTCATTCCCCTCAATTTGCGAAAGCTCTAGAGCTGCCGCATTGTCTTGATCAGTTGATTGATCCGCTCGTCTTCTTTTTCGATCAGGCTTTGCCCCGCCTCGTAAGCGCGCTGGACTTCAATCAGTCTCGAAATCTCGAGAATCGAAGACACATTGGATTGTTCCAATGCACCTTGAATTACATTTGGCTCTTCGACCTGCTCATAGCCCTCAGCGGCCACAAACATGGTACCGCCCTCTTGAGCGATCTGTCCGTTCGCAGTTACCACACCGATCTGACCCAAAATTTCCTGGCCTGACGAAATAGTTCCGTCGGGCGCAACGGAGATGCGTGTAACCTCTTCGGGAATAGCAATGGCTCCGCCGCCAGCGCCCATGACCTGATTACCAAAAGCATCGGCGAGAATTCCGTCCGCGGAAAGTTGGAACGCCCCTGCACGCGTAAGCCGCTCACCTGCTGGAGTCTCCAGGACAAAGAACCCCTCGCCATGAATCGCTAGATCGAACTGTCCGCCGGTATGCTTCATCGCTCCTTGTGACAGATCGTGCGAATGGCCCGACAAGCTACCCATGGAGACGCTGTCGCCTTCTCCATTTACCGCAGCAATATGCTCGGCAAAGATGGCGTGATTCGATTTGTAACCAGTTGTGCTGGAGTTTGCGACATTGTTCGCGATAACCTGCATTTCTCGAAGCAGACCGTCTTGGCGCGTCAAGGTGGCATAAATTGCATTGGACACTAGAGAGCACCTCCAATTGTCGAATCAAGGAGCTGACTGATCAGCTGAAGATTCTCCGGAATTTCGTTCAGATGGATCTTTCGTGAACCCGTGGCTGAACCTCGCGCCCGCAGAGCAAGCACAGCTTGAGCGCGTGCTATGTACTGTTCGTCCGCGATCTGTTCAGCAGCGACATAGAAGTTCTCTGGCAGAACCCAGTCGCCATACACCGCATCGCATTCGATGAGATCCACGAGAGTCGCTGCGTCGAGAGAGACTTTGGAAACCAGAGTCTGAAGCCACATCGTGTCCCGCGCCATGATTGCGCTCATCGCGGCTAGTCGGGTCACGTCAGTATTATTCGGGTCTGTTCCGGACAGATTCCGAAGTGCTGTCACGTCAAACATCCGGAACGCCATTTCCGCGCGTTTCGAGGCCAGATCATCATCCTGTTTGATATCGTTGGCGAACTCATTCACCACATTCACCAGACCGAGATCCGCAGCGACGATAGTGGCAGACTTTAGCACTTCTGCTGCCTCGTCGCTCTCTCCCAACAGATCGCGATTCAGGAATGTCGCACTCATTGCGGCAACCTTGAAAAAATGGTCGTCCTTTGAAAAGTCCGCCTCCAGCCTTCTCACCAATTGCGCGCTGAGAAGTTGTCTCGTCTCCGGTTCCTGAAGCGTCGGCAGGGACGCCAGTCGTGAGATCGTTTCGTAATCCGTGATTTCAGCAGGACGATCCAGCATAGCCCGCAAGTTCGTACGGATGTTCTGGCCGTCCGGCATGCGCTGCACATTCTCGACAATGTTGCCGACCACTTCATTCTGGACTTCGGTTTCGACGGGAAATCCATGCTTCAACAAAGCAGCCGCCGCAACCGACCTCAGATCAGAGTTTCTCAGGAATGGTCGTAAGCCCTCATCCGCAACCAGTCCGCCCTTGTACATGTCAAGAATGGCCTGGTTCAGCGACAAGCGCGGCGAGCGCGCAATCTGTTCCGCAGTGAAATCCGCCATCATTTTCTCGGCCAGCAAGGGCTCCCCCATCTGGTCCAGAGCGGGCACAGCCATCGCAGCGAAGCGTATCTTAAGATACCAAGGTAGTTTTCTGTAGAGAGTCAGACTGGCATTCAGCTGTGAGACCCCGTCCGGATCGAGCATCGTGACCTTCGCCAAAGATTGCCAGATTGCCGCCGAAGGGTTGCACTCCGCGGCCTGATTGAGTGCGTCGATCCGAGTGACCCGCCCCTCTTCCAGAAAATGAGAGAAGTCTCGGAGCAGTTCAGCATTCTGTCCTTCAAGATCAGCGAGTTGAAGCCGGGCTTCAGCAAACAACCCAATCGTGATGTAGGCCATCGCCATCTCGATTGGGTGTATAGACTCCTGATCCGAAAGCTTCTGCGCTCGCCAATGCAAGAAGTCCTCATAGCTGCTCAGGCTTATGTACGGCGCGAAATCCAGTTCAGTTTCAGCAGTACATCCTGTCGACATGGGAACGGGGCGGCTGGGCTCTGCGCTATCCAGGCGCCCCCGGAACACCGGCGTCGCCTGCGGGTTGGAGCCGGCCGGCGCGAGCAATCCTTCATCAATCGCGTCGTCAACGAACTGGCGAAAATGCTCTGACAGTTGATCTGCTTCCGCCACAGGCACGCCAGTTTCACCTGAAATCTCCCCAAGTGCGGGCATGCTCATCACGACGGATAAGCCGACAACAAGAGGGAGACGAGAACGGGTCACGCGGCTTGTTTCAACCCCCGGATCGCTTCTTCGACTTCATTGAAAGAAGGGCGCACACGGGTGGGTGCATGGCGTCGCGCCACCTCAACACAAATGTTCACCGGATTTTTGTGAAGGTTTGACACCAGAACTTCGCCGATCATCGAATAGAAATTGTGCTCCTCAAGCCGGATATGTTTCACCCGGGTCGCGAAAGGGCCAACAATTCCATAGGCGAGAAACACGCCAAGGAACGTACCAACAAGCGCGCCGCCGATCATGCCGCCAAGAACTTCAGGGGGTTTGTCAATCGATGCCATTGTCTTGATCACACCCAGAACAGCCGCAACAATGCCGAGTGCAGGCAGTGCATCCGCCATGTTCTGCAATGCGTGGGATCCGTGAAGTTTTTCCTCAATCAGGCTTTCAAGCTGCTTTTCGAGAAGCTCCTCAACCTGATGAACGTTGTCGAAATTCATGATCATTGAGCGAATGGTATCGCAGATCATTTCAATCGCCCGCTTGTCCTTCAGGATTTTCGGGTAACGCGCAAAGATATCTGAATCTTGAGGAGCTTCGATATGAGCTTCGATGTCGACCGGGTTCTTTTTGAGAACATTCAATAGCTCGTGCATCAGGCAGAGGAGATCCTGATAGTCGGATTTTTTCCATTTTGGGCCTGAGAACGCAGCGACAATATCGCCCCCTGCGTGTTTGATCGTAGTCAAATCATTGCCGGCGAGGAATGCGCCCGTAGCGGCGCCACCAATCATCATCATCTCGAAGGGGAGAGAATGCATGATAATATCGAGGTGCCCCCCAGCCAGCATGTAGCCGCCGAAGACCATCACGACTGTGACGACAAGTCCTGCTATTGCGTTCACTTACAAACTCCTTGCATTCCTCCGCCATCAGCGGGGACAAACTCAAATCTCGGCAATTTCTCGAATGACATCCTCGGGCACGGGTGCCTTCAGCTTCAAGGCTCTCTGCCCTTTCCAGGCGCCAAGTTCCCCTTGGCTGATCGGCAGTGATCCGCTCACCGTACCGGCGCTCAGATCAAGTTTGTCCATCTTCGCGCCCGGCAGTGAGATGACTTGCCCGATTTTCATCTCGGCGCACTCACCAATAGTCATGCGCATGGAATCCAGCACTGCATCCAGCACGACTGACGTATGCCGAACGCGCTCCCGCAGAACACCTCGTCCCGTATCATCCTGTGACTTGGGTCTGGCCGCATTCTCTTGAAAGGCCTTGGCAAGTGACTTGATTGCGGACAACCGAACTATCACTCCAATTTCCGGAGCGGCAGTTTCGCCTTCAATAAGCCAACTGTCCTCGCCGTCTCCATCTCCCAATTTGTAGGTCAGGTTGATGTAAGTTGTATCGGCGTCGAATGGCTCTGCTGCACGGGCAATATCGATCAATTGCGCCGGAGCATTGGCATCACTATCGCTGGAGATAGAACAGGCCATTCTTTTCCAAAGGGCGCGCGCAGCGCTCTCCGCCATCAGACGAAGAAACAATTCAGGGGCATTGTTCAGGCTAGACGCGCCCTGTCGCAAACGCTGAGCAGAATATCTCTGGGCACCCGCGAAGTTGATTGTCACCGCAGCAACAGGTCCAACATTATGCTCAGGGCTTACATAAGTGAACACGTCATGGGCCGCGCTCGGCAGATCGGCCCCTGCGAAAACCTTGCGAGAAATAAGGTCCGGCGTGGAAACCTGACCGTAAACTTCTTGTGTCCATTGACCAATGGAAGACGCCAAGGCGAGCCAAAGGGGTTCGCATTGGCGAATCGTTGGAGGGAGTCCTCCCCCTGCCCCGATCTTCTTTCGCAGCACAGACGACACAACAAGCCTACATATTTACCCAGTTCCGTCTGGTAGGAATTAAGTAATTTGGTTGCTGAATGGTTACTACGACCGTCTGAAACCCTGCGCCCAGATTAGCCATGAATTGATTCAAGCCTGTTAGGAGTAGTGTTCCAAAGCACCGGGGCAGGACTGATTATGGTCGATAAAGCATCGACAGACGCGCAACCAATCATCATCAAGCGCAAGAAAGTGGTTCAGGGCGACGGCCATCATGGCGGCGCCTGGAAAGTTGCTTATGCTGACTTCGTGACTGCGATGATGGCGTTCTTCCTGCTCATGTGGTTGCTCAATGCAACCACGGAGGAACAACGCAAGGGCATCGCCGACTATTTCAACCCGACCATTCCGGTGAGCCGGATTTCTGGCGGTGGGTCTGATGGCCTGAATGGCTCTTCAATGTTTACCGAGGACACCTACGCCAAAATGGGAACGGGCGGCACGCGCGATGTAACGATTGACACGCCAAAGAAGGAAGCCAGCGCCGCTGCGGCAGATGCTAGTGCCGAGGAAGTCGCCGAAAACCTTCAAAATCTGCGGGCCGAATTGAATGAGGATGCCAAACAGCTTTCTGAGCACCTCATGATAAAAATGTCTCCCGAAGGGATGGTTCTCGAAATCATCGATTCCGACAGTTCACCCCTGTTTATGGTTGGCAGTAGCAATCCGACCCCTCTTCTCCAGGATTTGCTGACATCGATATCAGGATCTCTCGATGCATTTCGAAACGACATCAAGATTGTCGGGCATACTGATAGCCTCCAATATCGACTGGATGCCAATTACGACAACTGGAACTTGTCGACTGATCGCGCCAACATGATCCGTAAGCTCCTGCTGGAAAAGGGCATGAGGCCTTCTCGCCTCAAGGAAGTTTCCGGTCGCGCTGACACAGACCCACTGGCTCCAGACGATCCGTCTGCATCCCAGAACCGTCGAATCTCAATCGTGATCCTGACAAATCAGCCGAACAAAGATGAACTCAGATTGTAGGGTTGTTAAGAACTAAGGTTATCGGCTTATTAAGGAATGCGCTCCACTGATAGAAATACATCTGTCGTAGGAGTCGACCATGAGCATTTCTTCATCCCTGAATGCGGGCGTGATGGGGCTGAACTCGAATTCGAGTCGTCTTTCCGCCATTTCCGATAACATCGCCAACTCATCCACCTACGGCTACAAGCGTAGCCAGGTCGATTTTTCGAGCATGGTGCTGCAACAACAATCATCGGCATACGCTGCTGGCGGTGTTCGCGTAACTGCCTTCAAGGATATCGCAGCGACGGGGTCCCTGATTTCAACCGGAAACGCGACTGACCTTGCGGTTTCCGGCCGAGGCCTCGTTCCGGTAACTGATAATACAGGCGTGAACTCTCTGTCGTCCGAACGCAGCCTGATGCTGCTCCCTACCGGATCTTTCTATGCTGACGAAAGCGGAAATCTTCGCACTCAAAGCGGCCTGTTCCTGCTTGGATGGCCAGCCAACTCCGATGGCGAGATCGGTAATGTAAGCCGGAACAGCGGTACTGACCTGGAGCCGGTCAACATCGCCGCGTCCCAATACACCGCCTCACCGACGTCCCGTATCGAACTGGGCATTAATTTGCCCGCTGACGCCACCACAGCTGGCGGCACGGGAGAAGCCTACACACTACCTATCGAGTACTTCGATAATCTGGGCCGTGCACAGACGCTTTCCATTGAATTCACCCCGTCGGTTCCTGCTACCGGATCCAGCAATGACTGGACTGTCCAAATTTTTGACAGCGCCAATGGTAATCCGCTGACGTCCATCGGCGACTTGGCAATCAGCTTTGCTGATAGTGCTGCCAATGGCGGTCGTATCGACACAGGCGGTGTAACTGCTTCCAATGGCGCGACATATGACGACGCGACCGGCACAGTGACCTTGAGCCTGCCACACGGAAACGTCGAAGTTTTCATCGGGCGTCCAAATGACAGCGCCGGCATCACCCAGCTTTCTGCCAACTTCTCTCCGACTTCGGTTAGCAAGGATGGCGCGCCCATCGGTGACCTTCAATCCGTCGAGATAGACGAGAATGGTTATCTGCAGGCCATTTACAACACCGGCTTCCGCCGCACTCTCTATCAGATCCCAGTCGGTGACGTTCCGAACATGAACGGTCTCAAGGCGCTGGATGGCCAGGCGTTCCGCGTATCCGCAGAAAGTGGAAACCTCTACTTGTGGGATGCAGGTACGGGACCGGTTGGCAGCATCGAAGGCTATGCACTGATGGAGTCCACTACGGACATTGCAGCGGAATTGACTGACCTGATCGAAACTCAACGCGCCTACTCTTCAAGCGCCAAGATCGTTCAAACCGTCGACGAGATGCTTCAGGAAACGACCAATCTGAAGCGCTAAGCCCGCCTTAGCTGAAATGCGAGCCCTGCCGTGAGTATATCCCACGCCATCAATGCGGCCCAAACCGGCCTGAAGGTCTCAGGCCTGCGGGCCGACGTTGTCGCTACCAATGTCGCAAACGCATCAACGCCGGGCTATGTCCGGCGTTCGATCATATTAAGCGAAACATTGGTCGGTGGACGCACAAGCGGGGTCAGCTCTACCGGTGTCGTCCGCGCGACAGATTCAGGCCTCACGTCTGAGCGTATGACATTGTCGAGCAACGTCGCACAATCCAGTCTGATGGCCAGCACTTGGCAAGTACTTTCATCGCGAATTGGAGACGATGCGGAAGGCACTGGCTTGTTCAGCAAGCTATCAAATTTTGAGTCCGCCTTATCTGCTGCGGTCGCGTCACCAGAATCTGGAACGCAGCTGTCAGCGTTGCTCGACGCTGCAAACTCGGCCGTGAACGAGCTGAATAGCCTTTCTCAACTTGTTACCCAGCAACGCACAGAAGCGGATCGTGAAATTGCCGATGGTGTGAACGTCGTGAATGCCGCCCTGAAGCAAGTTGAAGAACTCAATGGCTTATTGGCCGGTATGGATCGCACGACGGCTCAAGCTGCAGCATTGATGGACGACCGCCAGCGCGCACTCGACACGATTTCGGAATACCTTCCTATTGAAGCAGTGCCTCGCGACGGCGGCACAATAGATGTCGTCACGAGTGAAGGTGTCTACCTGGTCGCCGGCACCGCAAAGCAGCTTGAATTCACTCCTGGCAACGCGTTCGGACCAAACATGACTGTCGACAACGGTGCTTTGTCCAAACTGATGGTCGGCGATTTGGAACTTACCCCTGGGGCTTCAAGCTACGCGGCCGTATCAAGTGGTATGTTTGGCGCTCTATTCACTCTTCGTGATGCCGACCTTCCTGCATTCGGTGCCCAGCTTGATACGATTGCGAACGATTTGGTTAGTCGCCTGTCCAACGACGCGATCGATCCGACGAAAGTTGCTGGTGAATTTGGACTGTTTGTAGACACTGGCACTCCCGGCGATCCGGGATTGGCAGGGCGTATCGACATCAACGCTCAGATCGACCCCACTCAGGGTGGTAGCATCTGGCGGCTTCGCGATGGGATCGGGGCAGCGAGCGAAGGTCCTCCTGGCAACAATTCCATCCTGTCCGCGATGTCGGACGCCTTCACAGCAATCCAGTCGATGAACGCCAATGGCATTGAGGGCAGCTTCTCAGCCACTGACCTCGTTGCACATGTCGCCTCCATGACAGGGCAGACGCGCATTTCACATGAAACCGCCCTCTCTGCTGCATCGACCCAGCACGATTTGATGATGGAGGCGGAACTATCCGAGACAGGTGTCGATATCGACAGCCAGATGCAAGATCTTCTGGCGATTGAACAGGCTTACGCAGCCAATGCCCGCGTAATCGAGATCGCCAACCAGATGCTGCAAAGATTGATGGAGATCTAGCATGGATCGTTTTGCCATATCTTCGGGTCTCATGACCTCCACGCTGAGCCAGCACATCTCAGAACTCAGATCACAGATCGGAAAGACGTCTACCGAGGCAACGACAGGACGATATGAAGATTTGACGCTGCATCTCTCCGGTCGAATCGGCAAAGCTATGCTGAGCCAGAAAGCACTAACCGACCTCACATCCGAGAAGGAGGTTCTGGACCTGCGAAGCGCCAGGCTCTCACTCGTCCAGTCCAGCCTCACAACCGTACAAGAAAGTTCCACGGGTATTGCGGCCAGCATGCTCAGTGCAGTTGTTGGCAACCATGAAACGGAAATCGCAACTGCCTCCCGAGACGCCAAAGCTGCTCTTTCAACGACAATGTCGGCGCTGAACGCGCGTTATGGCGAGAGATTCCTGTTTGCTGGGGATGCAACATCTTCCATCCCGTTTGCTGGCTCAGATCAACTGCTAGCTGACATCGAAGCGATCGCTCAAATGGCGACTGATGCCAACGACTTTGAAATCCAGCTCGATGACTATTTCAGTTCTCCGACCGGCGGCTGGCAGCAGAACATCTATCAAGGCAATACCACGACTTCTGATCCCGACGGGGTCAATGCGGACCATGAAGCTATTCGCTCGCAGATCCGCAATTTGGCTATTCTGTCTCTCTCAGGTCCGGATGGAAGCATCGCAAACCTCGATGGGTACTCCGGCCTAATCGAATCGACGTCGCTCAAACTCTCCGCGAGTGAAACAGCGATCACGAATCTTCGTGCGGATCTTGGTGTATTCGAACAGAGAATTGCAGATGACCTTGAAAGCCTTGCTGCAGAAGAAACGATCCTGACGGCCTCCTTCAACAATCTGACTGCCCGCGATCAGTATGAAGCGGCAAGTGAACTTCAGTCTCTCGAGACCACGCTCGAAGCCTCATACATGATAACGGCACGGCTGTCGCAACTCTCACTCCTGAACTATCTAGGCTAATCACGATGTTTTGGAAAACGCTCGCTCTCTCCTGTCTCGTTGCATTGACCGCAGCAACAAATGTCACAGCACAAACGCGCATACGCGACGTCGTGGATGTCGAAGGCGTTCGCCAAAACGATCTCATCGGATACGGTATCGTCGTTGGTCTGAATGGCACTGGGGACTCGGTCCGAAATTCTCCATTTACCGAGGATTCCCTCACCTACATGCTTGAGCGCCTTGGCGTGAATGTGCAGGGCGAGGACATCAAGCCGAATAATGCCGCAGCTGTTCTTGTCACAGCCACCCTTCCCTCGTTCGCACGGAGTGGATCGACGATCGACATTTCCGTGTCATCAATTGGAGACGCAAAAAGCCTGGAAGGCGGCACCTTGATCCTCACCCCGCTCAAAGGCGCGGACAACGAAGTCTACGCTGTCGCCCAAGGGAGCATCATCGTTTCTGGTATTGATGTTCAAGCTCAGGCGGCGCGGGAAACGCGTGGCACGCCGACGGCTGGTGCGATCCCGAATGGTGCCCGTGTTGAACGCGAGATCGGCTATGATTTCAATCAACGAGACAGCCTGACCCTGGCCCTCCGCGATCCCGACTTCACAACGGCTGCGCGCGTGGAAGATGTGATCAACACCGCATACGGCACTCAAGTTGCTTACACTCGCGATCCCGGCACTGTTGATCTTGACCTTCGCGGTCTTCAGGGCTCACCCTCCCGCATTCTGGCAGACATCGAAAACCTTCCAGTCAGCGTTTCCGTTCCCGCCCGTATCGTGATCGACGAAAAGTCTGGAACGATTGTGCTCGGAGAAGACGTCACGATCTCAAAAGTCGCGATTGCTCAGGGCAACATCTCGATCAAGGTCGTCGAAAGTCCTGTCGTGTCGCAGCCAAACCCATTTGCAAGAGGGGAGTCGATTGCGCTGCCGCGGTCACAAATCACGATCGGTCAGACTGGCAGCAAAAACATCGCCATGTTGGAGCCAAATGTCTCGCTTTCCGAGCTGATCGCCGGCCTCAATGCACTCGGCGTGACACCCCAGGAAATTGCAGACATCATCCGGACGATGAAGACAGCCGGCGCACTACACGCCGACCTGATCATTCGCTGAATCCGAACAATTCGCTCTCGCTTGAGCGTAAGCCGAGACAGCGATACGCGGCCTAGTCCTCTTCAGGCTTGCCGATCTTGATCGTGCCATCCCGCTTGAGCGACATCAGCGAGAGAAGAAACTCTCGCTGGACCTTTTCGACCTTTTCAGGCGACATTTCCGGGACATCTTCAAGCTGCAGGCGGTATTGGTCTGCCAATCGCGATGAAATGTTGCTCAGAAGATAGTCTGTGACTTCTCCACCGCTCGTCCGAAGACTCGCGAGCAACCGCGTCATCGACTCGTCACCCAGTTCACGGAAGACAACAGAGACAACCTCTCTTGGGAGAATCTCCGGCAAGCTGTCGATCGTGAACATGACCCGTTCAATACTCTTGAGTTTGCTCTCATGCGTGCTGCTCAGGAATGCCAAAATCCGGTCGCGGCGATCACTTGGCACGAGGCTGAGCATTTCACCGATCACGTCCAGATGACTGTCGTCTCCCTCGCTCGCGCCCTCGGCTTTGTTGAGCAGTTCTATTTCCAGCATGTGCGCGAGCACGGTATAAATTTCGGCGTCCGGCGCCTCATCTTCCACGAGATGACCAACAACCGGGTCGAGCTGGTTCTCCTCGAGAAACCCGACGATTTCGGACGCGGCGGCTACGTCGATCCGGCGCAGGATGAGCGCAATGATATTCGGCGTGAGGCTGCTGAAATAATCGGCCACTTTCTGTGGATCGTGGCGCTCCAGCTTTTGCCAGGTATCTGTGGCAACTTCCTCTGCACCAGATTCGACAGATTCCTCTGATCCGTAGATCTGCTGATAGCGGTTCTGGTCCAGCAAGTTCGCAATGATCTCACGCGCCTTGTCCTGCCCGCCCGAGAAGGAGCCACTTGCTGCGCGCAGCTCTCTCAGAAAGTCGACAGCAATCTCGATCAGGTCTTCGCGTGCGAGTGTGGAGATTGTTTCCAGCGCCGTTGCGACTTGCGCCATGGTGCGGTCATCCAACCGTTCGACAATCGGCCGCGCCTCAGCCTCACCAAGCATTGCGATCACGACCGCAGCCTTCTGAGCGCGAGTAAGCTTTAGCGCCGAGGCCGGCACCGGCGGGGTCGCGCGTGCAACCGCTTGTGGCGTGGCAGCCTGTTTCATTTCAACAACCGAACTCATCCGGCATACCCTCGCAGAAGTGCTTCTGTAATCTTCAACCAGCCATCCGCCAGAACAATGAACCCAACCTTAAAGGGAAGCGAAACAACGGTCGGAGGCACCATCATCATACCAACCGCCATCAGAACAGACGACACGACCAGATCGATGATCAGGAAGGGCAAGAAGATAACGAACCCGATCTGAAACGCATGTTTGATCTCTGACAACATGAAGCTCGTCGACAAGAGCGCAAAGGAAGGTTCTTCGCCCTCTTCCAGCGGACGATTCACAGCATCGGCCAGCACCGGAATGGTCTCAGGGTCTACGCGGGCCGTCATGAATGCGCGAAACGGCTCTGTTGCGGCGGCCCAGGCCTGCCCTTCGTCAATGGCACCATCCATGTAAGGTGAGATGCCGTTGTTCCACGCCTCCATGAAGGTCGGCTCCATAACGAAGAATGTGAGAAACATTGCGAGCGCCATGATCAACATGTTGGGCGGCGCCTGTTGAACGCCAATCGCCTGCCTCAGGAATGAGAAGACGATGATCATGAATGGCAGACAGGTCGCCATCATGGCGATACCGGGCGCCAGACTCAGAACTGTAACCAGGACAAGGAGCAGGATGACTGACCCGCTCAGCCCCCCTTCCCCACCATTGGTTAGAAGCCCCTCAGGCACCTGTATCTGCGATGGGTCTATTTCTTGCGCAAAAGCGGCCCCTGAGACCGCGTAAAGAAACAAGAATACAATGACCCCGCCAAGAAAGCGCGGAACGAAATCAGGTCCCTTTATCATCGGGATCCTCCGCGATCTCCGTGATCTTCACTCCGATCCCGCCTTCTTCAGTCTCGATGAGTTCTCCACGTGCGATCAGTTTGTTGTCAACCGAAAGCGACACCGGGTCTTCTATCTTCGCGGAAAGCGCGATGACGGAATCGGGTTTGAGGTCTAGAATTTCTGCCACCGTCAGGCGCTTCTGACCGATGGACACGATCACGTTCACTGGGACGTTGTAGATTGATCGATAGGCCTTGCCACCAGGAAGGACGTCTTCCTGCTGTTCAATCGCAATTTCATCCGAAGGCGTCATTTCGGGAATAGCCATCTCTAAAAGTCCTTTTGAGGCGTTTTGTAGGATTGCAGGCGTTCGAGGCAGGCGGCCAGAAGCTCATCAAACTCCAATGACAGTCCTCCAGTCTCCCAAGAGACCTGAATGTCATGGAGCTCCGCATCCTCTGAGACCTGGACAATGCATGAGTTGGACAATCGGGGGTTGCTCTCGATGATCTCAGTGAGCTGCTCCGCGAGTGGCGCTGGCGCAGATAGCACCGCATGATTTGGCGTGTCAGGAAGCAGGTTTGGAATCTGGCGCACGATCTCTTCGGCGAGGAATGCTTTGGATAGTTCCGGAAACAATCGCTCAATGATCGCCGACACCCAATCTGCTGTTTGAGCCACGACCCGCTTGTTCGCCTGTTCAATTTCCTGCGCCAGACGGTTCAGCAACACTTCTACGTTTGGATCGATCTGAGCCGCTGGCTCCGGCGTATCTTCAGGTTCGTCCACCTGAACAAGTTCTGGCTCCGCGACAACTGGATCAGGCGCTTCCGCAAGCACAGCTGGAAGGTCTCCACTGTCGAACCGCGGAAGATTCGCGAAAAGGGACTCACTCATTGACGAGCGCCTTTCGATCTTCGTTCAGCCATTCTTCCAGCAGACTGGCTGTCTCATCCTGACGCTCTCGTGTATAGCTCTTGAGATACTCCAGCGCGTCGACGGATTCAGTCGTCAGCACACCAGATCCATCGACCGCCGGGTCCGCCGTCGTATCGAGGACTGAAGCCGGCCTTTGGGACAGGAGAGGACGCACCACACCGAATCCAAGCACGATAACCACAATTCCGAGCAGTATGGCCTGAAGTCCAGACCAGAAATAGCGCTCGGTCAAAGTCTCGACGAGACTCGGCGCGGGTGTGAGTTCCTCAACTTCGATTTCCTGAAACGGCATCAACTCTACCGTCAAAGAATCTCCGCGATCTGCGCTTAGGCCAGCTCCCGACAAGATCAGTTGTTCGAAATCAGACACCAGACTGCGCATGAGCGGCGCAGAGTCCTCCGCATTCGCATCAAAGCCGAGGACCTGTTCGTTCAAAAGAACAGCCACAGAGATGCGCTCGATCTCGCCGGGCAGTGTTTCAGTTTCCCGGCGGGTCTCATTCACATCGTATACGACACTCTCGGTCGAGTTCTTGAGAGTGCTTGAGCCTCCAGCCTGCCCACCTGCGCCCTGCGGCAGATTACTGGCAACGGTAACCCCAGCCGATCCGCCTCCGCTCGCTTCACTGACATCATTCGTAGTCCGATTCCGGATCACTCGTGAGCTTGGATCATAGACAATTTCGGACACGCGCTGGCGCTGGCGATTGACATCGACAGATACCGAGACTCGCGCATTACCAGGCCCGACGCGCGCCTCAAGAAGGCGAAGAATCTTTTGTTCGAGACGGGTAGACTGGGATTCTGCAACGATCGCCGGTTCTTCCATCCGGTCTACATTGGGGCCCGCAAGAAGGCCACGCTTGGGATCAATGATGGCAACATCTGCGGGGTCCAGACCAGACACAGCCAGCGCCACAAGGTATTGGATGGCTTCGGCCTGGCTGGCGCTGACCTTGCTGTTGGAGACAAGCGTTACAGATGCTGTTTGCGGCGGCCCAGAACGTGAGAATCCTGAGCGCAAGCTGGCACCGATGTGTACCCGCGCGGATGAAACGCCGGGGATGGCAAGAATGGTTCGTGTAAGCTCACCTTCCTTGGCCCGCCAATAGGCGGCGTTATACATTTCCGATGTGATGGAAAACCCATTCACATCATCTAGCAATTCATAGCCCTGCACCGATTGTTGTGGCAGGCCATCCTTTGCAAGCGAGAAGCGCACCGAGTCGCGTTCCGACTGCGGAATAAAGATCGCCTCACCCCGAAGCTCATAATCCACGCCGCGCTTTTCGAGCTCTGCAATCACTTCGCCCGTGTGCATCGGATCAAGGCCGGAATACAATAGTGCCTTCGGCTGCTGGACAGCTCCCTGCACCATCATTGTCATGGCGATGACAACGCCAGCCACCGAACCGGCAAGCGCCAGTTTCTGCGCGACCGATAGCGCCTTGAGTGTTTCCAGCAATTTCATGGATGCGTACTTCCCGTTTACGACATCGACTCTCGATTTGGTTAATATTTTCCGTGAAATTGTTAACGCTTCCTTTACCCGACCCTTAATATGCGTGAACCAGCGGCAAATAGTTTGATCGGGGGCGTTGGTGGCTTCGAATCCGGAAAAGGAACCTGGCGACGCCCCGAAGAGCGGCGGCGGACTCGTACCTCTTATTGTGCTCGCAGTCGTCTGCGCGCTTGGCGCATTTGGCACGGTCTTCATTTTGTCGGGCGGCGACGAGCCTACTGTGCTCGCCTGCGCTGATCACGAGGAAGGCAGCCCCGCACACGCGCCGTTGGCGATGGACGATTATGTATATGTCGACCTGCAGGAAATTCTCGTGACAATCGGCAACGAACCAGCGACCCGCTATGTCAAAATCAACATGTCTGTGATTTCCGATAGTGAACACATGGGCGCCGTCAAAAAGGCCGAACCGATGCTGGTCGACGCCTTTGTTGGTTATTTGCGCGCCCTGACGCTGTCGGACTTTGAATCCGCTGACTTTTATCCCCGAATGCGCGAACAGCTCGCGGTGAGATCTGAAGTTGTCCTTGGCCCGGAGGCGTCGCACGGCGTCCTCATCACTGAATTCCTGCTGAGGTAAGCCGATGCCCTTCGAGATCTCCGACATCGCCCTGTTTCTGGTTTCCTTTGCAGCATGCCTTTACTGCGCGCTGCTCAGCCGTCGGCTGAAAGCGCTTCAGAACACTAAGAACGGCCTTGGCGCCACGATCCGGGCAATGTCGGATTCTGTCGCCGCTGTCTCATCTGCGCGGCACGAAACGCAAGCTCAGGCCGGTGACCTGGCCAACCGGCTCGCCGCGACGATGAAAGAGGCTCAGGAAACTGCGGAAAAGCTGAAAGAGCTAAAGACGGCGATGGAAGTGAAAGATCGCGAACTGTCACGTCGCATCCAAGCGGCCGATGCCGACATTCGCAGCACATTGCGAGAAACACTTGAAGCGTCATCTGGCAAGATCACTGAAATCACACGGCTGACGAAACGGCTCGAAGCTATCGCTGATCGCACGTCGGCACGCTTCGACAGCGCAGACTACCTTTTCGATGAAGAACAAATGAGCAAGTCCAAACGGGTTTACGAGGGTTGAAGGAATGAACAGCAAAGGCCGCACTCACGTCCTTCTCACCATTGGCGTCCTGTTCACGATTGCAGGTGGCACACGCTGGCTGCCGCAGGCTTTCGCGACGACGGACCGCGCCTCGACCGTGAACGACCCGCTCAAGGCGCTCCCGCAGGCCATGACTGTTGATGAATCTGATCGCGTCCAGAATGTCTGCCTGACGGGCGACCTTGCCGCCGCGATGGAGCAGGATCAGAAGGACATAGAGCAACGCATCTCCGATTTGAGACAAGACGAGATTGAACTGCGTAATCGCAAGCTCGAACTTGCCCAGCAGGCCGAGGATCTCAAGCAGATTCAGGAGCAGCTGGACACCCGTTGGCAGAAAATGTCTGATACCGCCAATCAGGACTTGCACCATCTGGCCCAAATGTATGCAGCCATGAAACCTGATCAGGCTGCCGGTATCTTCGATCAGATGGACGCTGGCTTTGCGGCTGGCTTTCTGCGCCTCATACCAAGCGATCAGGCGGGTCTGATCCTGGCCAATATGGATAATGAAAAGGCCTATATCGTCAGCGTGAAAATCGCTGCGAAGAATAGCGATCTACGATCGGATTCGATCGCCCCCTAGCACCTTGGTTTGGGAGGCGAACCAGAGCGGGAACTCACTAACCGGCCTGCTGGTGGGCCGTCGCACGGCCCAAAGCCCCGTCAATCGCTTCGCGAACACGCCAGATATCGAACGGCTTCGAGATCAGACCATCCGCCTGCGCAGCCTCTTCTGGTGAGACACGCTCTGGATGCGCAGTGATGTAAACCGTCGGAATGCGCCAGCCCACCAAACAGCAGATCTTCTGGACGGCGTCTTTGCCGCTTTCGCTATGATGAAGCTGAATATCTGAGAGGATCAATTCAAACTGTTTCGAGCGCGCAAGCTCTACAGCTTCGTCCAGCGTGTGAGCGATGCCAGCCACGTGGTGTCCGGACTGCTCAACCAATACCCCCAACAACTCTGCCATATGCGGCTCATCTTCGATGATTAGCACGCCTGTGCACCGCGCGGCGGAAACTATGGGCCGAACGCGGTTGAGAACATACTCGACGGTTCCGAGGCTTATCCCGGTAATTCGCGCGACCTGGCACGGTTCAAACCGGCCAATCGCCGTAAGCAACAGGCATCTTCGCTCATAAAGGGTCAGCCCCCGCAACGTTTCCAATGCCGCTCCGCCATCGCTCATCGCCTGCAGGTGGTTCAGCAATCTCGCATCGACCGATTGGAACAAATCCTCTCGGCTTACTTCCTGGCACTCGGACGTCTCGTCATCGTAAACAAGGTCCTTCAACACATGACCGACGATTTCGTCCCCAGCGACTGTGTCCTCAATGAGCAAGTGCGCATACGAGCGTAGCGATGGGAGCGCCTCGGATACAGCTTTGAAAATCAAGAACGGTCCCCTCTTCTTGATATCGGGCCAAGGTTTGCTCGCGAGCACTCAGTGCTTGCTTGGCAATTATTTCCGGTAGGAAGATACGCCTCTAGGCAGCTTGCTTCTACTTGAAAGCGCAGCAAAACTGTCAATTATCCCTCTTTTTGGCGCATTATATTGCCGAATCTGCCACGCTATCTGGATGTTAACTCTATCAAACAACAATCGATTTCATTCATATTGGTCGCAACGGACGGTTGGCGAGTCGCGAAGGTATTTCAGACCGGAAATGGTTTGAGCACTTGCTTCGAAAGCACGCGAATCTGAAACTATCCAACAAGATCATACACACTACCTGACTTGGGACACTTTGCTTATGTTTCGTCTATGCCAGTCTGGCCGCTCATTTCGTGAGGGGACATTCGGTCAGGCGCAGTCGCCGAGACCACTGAAATGACGGAACAGCCTCATTCCAGAAACCTGGTCCTGAAGAACGTGACAGGTACCGGCGCGATTCGATCGCTGACCGTTAGAGCGCTCGCTGTTAGTATCCTCGCATATGTGATCGCAGTCGCTGCAATCGAATTCACAAGAGGCGCAGGTCAGATCGCCACAATCTGGCCGATCAATGCCATCTTGATCGCCCTTCTACTGAAAAGCCATCGCTCCAACTGGCTGTCGCTCCTTGTCGCCACCGGCATGGGCCTGTTCGCCGCGAACTTGACTTCAGGCAATGACATTCCGCGATCCGCCATTCTCACTCTCGCGAATCTCGCTGAGATCTGCTGCGTCCTTTACGTTTTTGAGCGCGTGCCTTCCGTTCGCTTCTTCAGTCTGCCGGGAATTTCAGTTCTTGTGGCAGGGTCGACCATCGGATGCGCGATTTCTGCTGGATTGGCCGCCATTGGTTTACTGGTAACAGGCGAGGCATTCGTCCTGCGCGAAGCATTGAACTGGTTTTCTGCGGACTTCCTTGGCATTTTGCTATTCGCGCCAATCACCTGGTCTCTTCTGGAGCGCTCTTCGAAGTACGGCACCAGTGCCCCAGACTTTCAGTATGTTGCAAAGCTCGGTTTACTTTGCGCAACGACTTTCTTCGTCTTCGCGCAAAGCGCTTATCCATTCCTGTTCCTGGTGCCGCCTGCGCTGGTATTCTTGGCCTTCAGCCGAGGAGTGAAAGCCGCGGCAGTTGGCCTTCTTATGATCACGGCCATCGCACTCCCCTTTACGCTTGCCGGGTCCGGCCCGCTCGCGCTGATGACAGGGGATATGATTGCGCAAATTCTCGCGCTTCAATTGTTCCTAGCGACCAATTCCGTTTTGGGGTTGGCAATCGGCGCAGCAGCATCGGATCGGCGGCGGTTGATGCGACAAATCCGGAAATCCCGGGCTCGACTAAGAGACAAGTCGCGGGAACAACAGGAAATGCTGGCCAAAGCCCATCTCGCAGAACGCATGGCCGGCGTTGGGCACTGGACGTTGAATCCCGTCACTCAGGAAGTCGCCTGGTCTCCGGAAGTTTACGCTATTCACGGCGTTACGCCGGAAGAGTTCAATCCGATGTATGGCGACGCCATTCTATTTTACGCGAAAGAAGATCGTGATCGGATTCGCGACCTCGTCCAACATGCAATTACGGATGCCCAAGGCTGGGAATTCGAAGCCACACTCATCCGAAAGTCCGATGGTCAGAAGCGGCGTGTGCGGTCTATCGGTGAAATACTGACCGACAGGGAAGGGAACGTTGAGCGCATCTTCGGTGTATTCAAGGACATCACAGATGAGCAACGGGTGATCGAAGCGCTTGCAAGCAGTGAGGCAAATTATCGGACCATTGCTGACAACTCTACCGACATCATTGTTCGCTTCGGTCTGGATGGCATCATTACCTATGCGTCGCCATCATGCGAAATTCTCGGCGTGACTTCTGAAACCGCTATCGGACTGTCAACCATCGACTTCACTATCCCGGAAGACAAGGATTTCGCGTCCTCAGTTACGAGGGATTTATTCGAGAACAACTCGGTTGATCCGAGCGTACTCAGGGAATTCCGTGTTCGAGACAAGGACGGAAACATCATCTGGCTTGAGGGCAATCCGAAGATAATTCGCAGCTCCGATGGGAAGCCAGTAGAAATTATCTCGACCTTCCGCGACATTACGGACCGCAAGGAGCGAGAAACAGCACTCGCCGAAGCCAGGGCCGAGGCTGAAGCCGCCGAGAAGGCAAAGGCAGAATTCCTGTCGAATATGAGCCACGAGATACGAACGCCTCTGAACGGCATACTGGGATTCACACAACTGCTCAGCCAGACAGATCTGAATGCTGAGCAAAAACTGTTCGCTCAACGCGCGTTGTCGGCAGGGGGGATGCTCCGTGATATCGTCAACGATATATTGGACTATTCGAAGATTGAAGCCGGGCGGGTCGTTCTCGAAGATCGCCCAGTCGATGTTGCAAACACGATACAGGAAACCATCGAGATTGTTCTCGCGGGGCGGGAAGGAAAAACCGTTCCCATAACGACTTCGGCCGGTACGATTGCCCTGTATACTGATGAGGTTCGACTCAAGCAGATTTTGACCAACCTACTGAGCAATGCTGCGAAATTTACAGAATCGGGAAGCATCCACATCAGCGCCCACGTGCTTGAAGATGCACTGAATCTGACTGTCACCGATACGGGGCCGGGTATACCTGCAGAAAAACTTGAAAGCGTTTTCGAAGGCTTCCGCCAAGCGGACAACAGTATAACGCGCGTCTATGGTGGCACTGGACTCGGCTTGTCGATCAGCCGGTCGTTGGCACGCCTGATGGGCGGTGAACTCACTCTGGATAGCACGGTGGGCGAAGGAACCTCCGCGACATTGATCCTGCCATACCGACCAGCGTCCCAAGACGAAGTATCGGGACGCGCCACACGGGCGTCACCCGGTCAGACAAAACAGATGCGGATCATGGCCGTCGACGACGTGCGGATGAACCTCGAACTGGTGAAACTGGGTCTGAAAAAATTTGGTCACACCGTGGAAGTCTTCCAGTCCGCCCAAGAAGCAATTGAGGATCTGCGCGCCGGGGGCAATTATGACGTCATTCTCATGGATGTTCAGATGCCGGAACTGGATGGTATGACAGCAACCCGCATGATCCGCGAATTGGACGAACCGGCCAGAAACATACCCATCATTGCCCTGACCGCGAATGTGATGCCCGAGCAGATATCCAATTGCCTGGCGGCGGGCATGAACGCTCACGTCGCTAAGCCAATCGACATCACCGAACTGAATAGCCGGATCGCGGAACTTTGTGATGCGACAGCGCGCGCATCGGCGCCAGAACCCGAGACAGACCCCATAGGTGCGCTCACGGACCGATACCGAGAGTATCTCTCAACTGTCCCGGATGAAGTTTCGAAGATCTTCGACATTGAAAATTCAGAGGATGTGCTACGCGAAATCCGCCAACTGGCCCATTCGATTGCCGGCAGCGCGGGAAGCTTCGGATTCAAGGAAGTCTCTGACGCGGCCTTCTCGCTGGAGTCCGTTGCTTCAAAGCTGGCAGAAGACGGGAAACCCACGCAAGAACTGGCGGCAGGGCTGAAAAGCTTTCTGCAAGCCACAGAACGGGCTGCCTCGTGATTACAATCCTGATGTAGCACAAGCGATTTGGGCCGACGCTAACCATACACCCTCGTCAAACATCCGCGAACCTCTAAACGACAGGTTTAATTTTGCCTTGTTCAATCTCGGGTCGGGCTTGAACATAAGCAGGAAATGCAGTAAGCCATTTCTGACACCGGTGTCATTCCGGTGATAAAAATACCTATCGGGAGGAAAATTCAATATGCGGGTATCCACTAGAGTCAGAGTCCTTGCGGGCGCGTCCCTGGCCAGCCTTCTGCTGTCCGGGTCGATAGCTTATGCACAGGAAACACCTGAAGAAACAGCCGTCGACGAGACGGATCGTCGGCTTGATAGCGTTGTGGTAACCGGTTTCCGGGACTCCCTCGCTGAAGCACTGGACCTCAAGAAAGAGTCGACTGGGGTCGTCGACGCAATCGTTGCAGAAGACATTGCTGCATTCCCTGACCTGAACCTTGCAGAATCCCTGCAACGTATTCCGGGCATCGCAATTGATCGTCAGGCCGGCGAGGGTCGTCGCATCACTGTGCGCGGCCTTTCCGGCGATTTCACACGCGTACGCATCAACGGCATGGATGCCTTGGCGACTGGCGGTGGCTCCGATGCGTCAGGCGGGACAAACAGAAGCCGCTCTTTTGACTTCAACACGTTCGCGTCCGAACTGTTTAGCCAGCTCGTTGTGCGCAAATCGCAATCTGCTTCGATCGAAGAAGGATCGCTCGGTGCTGTGGTGGAACTGCAGACCGCCCGTCCGCTCGATTATGATGCTGGCTGGACCTTCTCACTATCCGGGCAGGCACTCTACAATGACCTCGTGGAGGACACCTCGCCTCGCCTCGCTGGGCTTGCGTCCTACAAGAGCGACAATGGCAGGTTCGGCGCATTATTGTCTGCGGCGTTCCAGGATCGCACAATCCGCGAAGAGGGCTTCTCATCAGTTCGCTTTGACGATCTCGGCACATTCCGCTCAGTCGACGGCGTTGACTGTATCGGAGCTGACCCGCTGTCTGCGGGATGCGATGAAGTGCGGAACTCCTATTATGCGCGGATCCCTCGCTACGGCCGCCTGACATATGATCAGGAACGTACAGGTCTGACGGGTGCGGTTCAATTCCGACCGACCGACAAGACAACTGTGACCATCGAGGGCCTGTACTCAGAACTCGACGCTCAGCGTGATGAGGAGTTCCTGCAAGTCTTCGTTCGCTCGAACACAGATAATATCGCCGTCACGGACTACAATGTGAACAGCGATGGCGTGCTTGATTATCTGCAAGGGGACGTGCTTGCCGACGCCAGCAATGGCATCATTCCAATGCGCAGCGAACATCGCCGTGACTACTACACGACAGAGTTCAATCAGTTCACGATTGAAGTAGAGCATGACTTCTCTGATCAGCTGAGAGGGTCGTTCTTTGCAGGTCAGTCGTCATCGAATTTTGACAATCCGGTTCAGGCCACTGTGTTCTTCGATGCCGCCAATCCTGTCGAAGGCTACAGCTACGACTTCCGGAACAATCTTGAGCTTCCGGCGATCAGCTACGGCAATACTGATGTAACCGACCCGTCGGAGTTCCTGTTCACACAATTCCGGAACCGCCCTCAAGGTTCGGAGAATGACTTTGAGACCGTTCGCGCGGATCTGGAGTATGACTTCAGCAACAATTTGACGTTGTCAGGCGGCTTGAGCTTCAAGAAGTATGACTTCTCGACCCGGGAAATTCGTATTGACGGCAACGTTGCCGATCTCGACGGCTTTACAGAATCCCCAACCGTGAGCGGAGATTTGGTGGGTCTGGTCACTGGATATGGCAATGGCCTCGACTATGGCTCAAACGACACGTCCTGGATCAGCGCGAATTGGGATGCTGCAATCGCACTCAGCGGCATTTTGGATATTTCAGGTGACATCGCCTCTCGCCCGCAGGACAATCGCTCTGTTGAAGAAGAAGATCTCGGCGGCTACGTCCAGCTCGACTTCGAAACTGAACTTTCCGGCATGCTGCTGCGCGGCGACGTGGGGGCCCGTTATGTTGAAACGACCACCACAGCGTCCGGCTATGTTCCGGGCGATGGCGGACTTGCTCTTCGCACCGTTGAAAATTCGTACAATGACTTCCTGCCATCCATAAACGTGGTCCTTGAAGCCAATGATCAGGTGCAATTCCGCGGTGGCATCGCCAAAGTGATGGCCCGCCCTTCACTTGGAAACCTGACACCTGGCGGAAGCCTGGATACGTTCAGCGGTGAGCCGTACAGTTTCAGCATCGGCAACCCCGATCTGGACCCGTATCGCGCCACTGCCTATGATCTGAGTGCAGAATGGTACTTCGCAGAAGAAAGCCTCCTGGCAGTGTCCTTCTTCTACAAGGATGTCGAATCCTTTTTCCTGACTCCGGCCAGCACAGAAGTTGCGTTCAGCACACTGGGCCTTCCAGCCGGCGTCGCGTCATCCACAAGTCCGCTGGGTGAAGATCTCGCTGATGGTCTTGATCCGATCGTTGCGGTCAGCCAGGTGACCAATGGTGGGGATGCCTCCATCCAGGGTATGGAATTTGTGTATCAGCAGCCCTTCTTCTTCCTGCCGGGCCTTTTGCAAAATGCCGGATTTGTCGGGAACCTGACTTATGTCGATTCAGATGAAATCAGAAACTTCTCGGAAATCTCGCACAACATGACGCTCTACTATGAGACCGATCGGTTCTCTGCACGGATCTCTGGCGCGTACCGGGATGAATACCAAACCCGCGCACCAAATGGTTCGGGACGTACCGAAGGTCGCGAAGATCGCGGCGTCGCATCGACCTACAATGTTGACCTGTCTGTATCATATGCTTTGACGGATCAGCTTGATCTGACCTTCGAAGGCATCAACCTGACCGACGAGTTCGAGCATCAGACATTTGACCAGCTCAACCTGCCGACCCTCTATCACCACACCGGACGGAACTTCCTGGTCGGTGCACGGTACACTTTCTAGGGGCATGTAGTTGAATTGGACTGGCGGTCCGACATGTATCGCCAGTCCAGACCACCTTTTCTGACATTGCGCTCCTCCCAAGACGCATGTTCTGAATGGCCCCGGCGAGACTTCGCAGGGGCCATTTTTTCAGGATGACAAACATGAAAGACCTTTTGACCCGACGCCAAAGCCTGTTGCTCCTTGGCACAACCATCGCAGCTGGAGCCTGCAGCGCGAAGCCAACCGGGCGAGCGCGGCCCGATGCCGGTAGTCGCCCAACGCCTTCTATGGCGGGATGGGGCGCCGGATTTGAGAACCAGAGAATAGCAGATCGCGGCGATGGCACTTTCCTCAATCCAATATTCTCTGGCGACCGGCCCGACCCATCCATCATCAAAGATGGAGATACGTACTATCTAACATTCTCGAGTTTCGATGCTTATCCAGGTCTGTTCATCTGGCAGTCAAACGATCTCGTAAACTGGCAACCTGTCGGTCCAGCGCTAACCCACCCCATTGGGTCGGTATGGGCACCAGACCTTGTTAAACACGAAGAGCGCTACTTCATATACATTCCTGCCCGCAGCGCGGACAGGAAGTCCATTTACGTCATCCACGCCGTTCGTATAGATGGGCCCTGGAGCGAACCAGTTGATCTCAACCTTCCGGACCACATCGATCCTGCCCACGCCGTTGGAGAAGACGGTAAGCGATATCTTTTCTTGTCCAATGGCGATTTGATTCAGCTATCCGAAGACGGACTGTCTACAGTCGGCGAAGTTGAACATGTATATGACCCGTGGCGCTATCCTGAAGACTGGGATGTTGAGTGCTTTTGTCCGGAAGGCCCCAAAACATTGAGGAAGGACGATTGGTTTTACATGTTGACCGCAGTTGGCGGAACCGCAGGCCCTCCGACTGGGCATATGGTTATTGCGGCGCGGTCGCGTTCTGTGAAAGGACCTTGGCATCATGCACCGAACAACCCTCAAGTTCGAACCACTGACCGGTCCGAATCGTGGTGGTCACGAGGGCATGCGACATTACTGGAAGGCCCGAACGGTGATTGGTGGATGATCTCACACGGTTACGAGAACGGGTTCTGGACACTTGGACGGCAATGTCTTCTCGAGCCAATCCGTTGGAGAGATGATGGTTGGTTCGAGTCGCTTGGGGGTGATTTGTCCAGACCGTTCCCCAAGCCCCGGCCCGATGAGCACCGACCTCATGGTATTCCCCTGTCAGACGACTTCACGTCTGCATCACTCGGTCCCCAATGGGCATTTTACAATCCGTCACCTGAAGAATATGGCCGAGTCTCCCTGAATGGCTCGGGACTGGCTCTGGCGGCGAAAGGCAGCACACCAGCCGATACGTCTCCACTCTGCGTAATCCCCGGTGATCGCGCGTACGAAGTCACTACACAGATTGAACTCGAGGCCGGTGCGCGCGCAGGTCTTCTCTTGTTCTACAATGCGGGCCTGTACTGCGGAATCAGTTATGGACCGGAGGGTCTTGTCATGCATCGGTACGGCCAGGAGCGGGCTCGCCCCGGTGACTTGAAACCGGGGCTCACCAAGTTTGATTTAAAGGCTCGCAACGATCATCACGTTGTAACCTTCTTCACCCGGCTACCCGGCGAAAGATGGAAGAAGTTCGACGTACAGATGGAGGTATCAGGATACCACCATAATACAGCTTATGACTTTCTGAGTCTTCGCCCTGGATTGATGTCTGCTGGAACCGGGCAGGTCCGCTTCACGCAGTTTCAGTACAGGTCGCTTTCCTAGGCCGGTGAGTCGACGAACTTTCCGACGGCTGACAGTCGCAGATCAATGTCACGCGCACCGTGCGTTTTAATCACGGCTTTTTGTCCCACATGCGCAGCGTGTACGCCGGTCACCGCACCGGTTGTAATTGCCATACCCTTTTTTAAAGGCATGCCTCGGCGCGCCGAATTCTCCAGCATGAAGCGGAAGGATTCGATCGGCCCCCCCGGAATTCCACTAGCGTCTCCTGTGCCGACTGTCTGTCCATCAATCAGCGTTTCAAATGGCCAGCGACCAAATTCCAGCGTGTCCCAATCCGGTAACTCGTCACCGATGATCAGGCCATAGTTATTGCCGAAGTCAGAAATAGTCACCAAAGGTCCATGATCGTTAATACCGCTGAATGGACTGCTCGCGATCTCCACCCCCGTATGGACAGACCCGACGAGGGCGATTGCCTCTTGCGTAGAATATCCTGTTTTCGACGGATCAGCGTCTTCGGCGACGATGATTACACACTCACCTTCGACCGCCGCAAACCCTTCCGCAAATACCGGGCTGTCCATCTCTGATGCTGTCTGATGGCGGATCAGTTTGTTGAAGACCGGGCCCGCCAGACGATCCGTTCCGAATCGCTCGGCATCTGCACCATTGATCCGCCCCACCTTCCAGCCAGCAACTGCGTCAGGCCAGAGCGTTATAGCCTCATCCTGAATCGCATACGCGTCCGACAACGTAAGAGGCGCCTCTCCCGGATACTCACTCAGACTGCCAGCTGAAAGCCGCGCCTCAACGAATTTTTTTGCAATATTTTCAAAGACGCTCACGCTTTTTCCTCGGCCTGTTCGAACTGGGGTGGACAGTATAGGAAACCGGTGTCATTTTCAAACCTCATAATGATAAATTCTAGCGGAAACAGGCTGTCAGCGTCTTTTGGCTCGCCATTTCTGCAGACAAATGCGAGGAATCCGACATGGCGCAACACACAGCCTCCAGAACACTAGCTTTGCTCGCGATCATGTCGCTGGCCGGTTGCGCGACTGCGCAGACAACAACTGCCTCGACTGCGCCTGCAACATTCGAAACCGCAACGCCTGCTGCGCCCTGGATGGGGCCACTCGGTCCAGCAAGCACAACTGTCGGCGGCAAAGGCGGTCAAATTGTCAAAGTCACAAATCTGGATTCCGCTGGGCCCGGCAGTCTGCGCGAAGCATTGCAGGCTGAAGGACCGAAGATTATCGTGTTCGAAGTTGGCGGCATCATCGACCTCGACGGCGACAATCTACATGTCGCGACATCGAATATCACCATCGCGGGCCAAACGGCCCCCTCCCCCGGCATAACGCTGATAAAAGGCGGCATGGTGATTACCGGCGACGACGTAATCGTTCAGCATCTTCGCATTCGTCCAGGAGATTTGGGTGAGGCCTATCGCAGTGGTCGGGATATCGACGCCATTACAACGATTTCTGCCCGCAATGTGATTGTTGACCACTGCTCGCTAAGCTGGGCGACAGACGAAAACCTGTCGGCATCAGGTCCGCGATTCACCGGCGACACGCCCGACGAATGGCGCGACGGCACATCCCATACAATCGCTTACACCAACAATATCATTGCTGAAGGCCTGTCCCATTCGACCCACGCCAAGGGCGAGCATTCGAAAGGGTCTCTTATCCACGATAATGTGAGCGACATCCTGATCTACGGAAACCTGTACGCACACAATTTCGAAAGAAGCCCACTGTTCAAAGGGGGCGTTCACGGCGCGATCGTGAACAATTTCATCTACAATCCAGGCCAGCGCGGGGTGCACTACAATCTCCAGGGTCTGGAGTGGGGAGATGTCCCTGCTGAAACCGGCCGGATGGATTTGGTCGGCAATGTCATGCGCGCCGGCCCCTCGACCAGTGACGGCCTTCCCCTGCTGATGATCGGAGGGGATGGGGCGCTGGATCTGCACATGGCCGGCAATATCGCGCAAGACCAATGGGGTTCAGCCCTGCCAGATGCCGGTAGCTATACGAGCAATTCAGCCTCGGAATTGAACGAGGCCGGACCTTCAAAGATTATAACAGATCTACCTATTCTTGCTGCTGGTCAGGTAGAATCTTACGTTCTGAAACATGCCGGCGCGCGGCCTTGGGACCGCGACGCGGTGGATGTGCGTATTCTTGCTGACACCGCCGAAGGCCGCGGAGAGATCATCGACAGCCAGGAACAAGTGGGCGGCTATCCGGAACTGGACGCGACATATCGCGATTTTGATCCGTCTCAATGGCATCTGGACACTATGGAGCCCGCCACGCAAGACGCACTGGATTCCGGTCTCAAGGCCAAGGGGACTTGAAGCTGCCCCAAATCAGGTGAAAAAGGATCGCTGGGCAGCAAGGCTTTCCTATGAGTGACGACGAACATGAGTCCAAACCGGCACGCGACCGGTCACAGGTAACGATTATCGACATCGCTCGCATGGCGGGTGTCTCGAAGAAGACCGTGTCGCGTGTAATCAACGAGTCGCCGCTTGTGCGCGAAGAAACTCGGAAGAAGGTCAAGGAAATCATTGCGGAAACCGGCTTCACGCCGAACCCGCAAGCGCGTGCGCTCGCCTTCCGAAAATCCTTCCTGGTCGGGCTCGTTTATGACAATCCGAGCCCACAATATGTCGTCAACATGCAACGCGGCATCCTTGACACGCTCGGCGACACCGCATTTCAGCTTGTCTTGCGACCATGCGATCGTGGCGACGAGAATTATCGTGAACGGGTCAGATCCTTTATCGTCCAACACAAGCCACACGGCATCATACTGACGCCCTCCGTCTCCGAAGACGAGACTCTCGCGGAAATCCTGCGCGAAGAAGAATGCGATTATGTTCGCATTGCGTCGCTGGAATTGGACGTTCCGTCGCGCAGCATCCGTACGCACGATGCGCAGGGCGCAGAGATGGCAGCGGCCCACCTTGCCCAACTGGGGCACAAACGTATTGGACACATTCACGGTCCCAAAACATTCCGGTCTGCCCATGAGCGTCTGTCTGGATTCAGAAGCGGTTTGGAGAGCTATGGCCTTGAGCTTGCGCCCGAGCTTACCGTCGAGGGCGCCTACACATTCGATTCCGGCGTCTCCAGCGCGACCCGCTTGCTGAATCGCCGCGACCGACCAACCGCAATTTTTGCTGGCAATGATGAAATGGCCGTCGGTGTATATGTGGCCGCCCGTAAAGCCGGCCTCAGGATTCCGGAAGACTTGTCCATCGTCGGGTTCGACGACACACCTATTTCTGCGCGCATCTGGCCGCCGCTGACAACTGTCCGGTCGCCTATCCGGGAGGTTGGACGCGCTGCTGCAGACCTGTTGCTGAAACGCGGAAGCGGCTCTGAGAATCTCGAGGAACTGCAATCCTTCCAGCTCGAATTGATCGTGCGCGAATCCACACGTTCTGTCTGAATTGAGGCAAATGATGCGGTTGTCAGTCTCTGGAGCAGATGTTATGACACCGGTTACCAAATCTCATTAGCGCGCCTTCCCCATCACCATGTGAAGCGCGCAAGGCCTGACGCAGACAAAATCAGAACCATCAAAGGGAATCCCTATGAACATCGCACTCATCATCGAAAACAGTCAGGCCGCGAAGAGCGAGATTGTTCACGACGCGCTGAAGACGGTCGTCGAGCCGCTCGGCCACAATGTGCACCATTACGGGATGTATAGCCCCGAGGATAACACGCAGCTGACCTACATCATGAATGGTTTGCTGGCCGGCATTCTGCTGAATTCCAAAGCGGCAGATTTTGTCGTCACAGGGTGCGGAACCGGCATGGGCTCCATGCTCGGCTGCAACGCCATGCCCGGCGTTATCTGCGGCTTGGTGATTGATCCGACTGACGCGTTCCTTTTCGGTCAGATCAATGATGGCAACGCCATTTCCATGCCCTATGCAAAAGGCTTCGGATGGGCGGCTGAACTGAACCTGCAAGACTGTTACCGCAAGCTTTTCGAAGTTGAGCGGGGTGTCGGTTATCCCAAAGAGCGCGCAGCCATCATGGCGAAGAACCGCAACATCCTAAGCGAAGTAAAAGCCGCCTCACACCATGACATGCTAACGGTTCTGAAATCTGTCGATCAGGACTTGCTGAAAACTGCGATCTCTGGCGAGCGCTTCCAGGAATACTTCTTTGCGAACGCAAAGGATGAAGCCATCGCAGAATATGTGAAGTCCGTGCTGGCCTCTTGAACCGCCACAACACCAGACTTCACGTACAATAACTTTCTGGGAGAGGTTGATGAGCATCAATCCGTTCAGTCTTGAGGGCAAGACAGCCATCGTAACGGGCGCGAATACTGGCCTTGGCCAAGGCATGGCAATTGCGCTCGCAGAAGCTGGGGCCGATGTCTGCGTTGTCGGGCGAAGCGAGCCCAGCGAGACGCTCGACAAGCTTGCCGCGACTGGCCGCAAGTCGCACTCCATCCTGGCAGACCTCGGCTCTGCAGACAGTGTCGAGGCGATCGTATCTGACGCCAAGTCTGCGCTCGGCGGCATTGATATACTTGTGAACAATGCTGGTATCATCAAGCGAAACGATTCCATCGACTTCACGTTTGACGAATGGGACTCGGTGATGAATGTGAATCTCCGAACTCTCTTCTTTCTCAGTCAGGCCGTTGCGCGGGAAATGATTGCAGCAGACACTGGTGGAAAGATCATCAATATTGCCAGCATGCTGAGTTTTCAGGGCGGCATTCGGGTGCCATCCTACACGGCATCAAAGAGCGGCGTGGCCGGCCTTACAAAGATTCTCGCCAATGAATGGGCCAAGCATGGCATCAATGTGAATGCGATTGCACCAGGATACTTTGCGACCAATAATACAGCCGCCCTTCAAGCTGATGAGACGCGAAACAAGGAAATTCTTGGCCGAATTCCATCCGGGCGCTGGGGCAAGCCATCTGATTTGGGAGGTGCCGCGGTTTTCCTCGCCTCCAGTGCGTCGGACTATGTTCAGGGAATCACGTTGCCGGTCGATGGCGGCTGGTTGGCCAGGTAAAACGCGAGAACGGACGAACGCGATATGACTGGTTCAATCATCTGTTTTGGAGAGCTCCTCTTGCGGATGAGTGCGCCAGGTAACGAGCGTATCATGCAGTCTTCGCAATTCGGGGTTCACGTTGGCGGAGCTGAAGCGAATGTTGCGGTTTCGCTTTCGCAATTCAAGCACGACACGAAGATGGTCAGCGCACTACCAGACAATGTTCTGGGCGACGCAATTATTCGAGATTTGAAGAGCCATGGCATTCAAACCGAGCCTGTGCTTCGCGGCCAAGGTCGCGTGGGCCTGTACTTCTTGGAAACAGGTGCCGTGCAGCGCCCTTCCAGGATTGTGTATGATCGGACTGACAGCACGTTCACGACCACTCCTGCCGAGTCTTATGATTGGGACAGCCTACTTGATGAGGCAGACTGGTTGCACATTTCCGGCATTACACCCGCAACCGGGCTGAACGCGGCGAGGGCTGCCCTCGATGCTACGTCGGTCGCGAAGGAGCGGGGCGTCAAAGTATCTTTCGATGGCAATTATCGTGAACAACTCTGGAAGTCATGGTCCGGAGACGGTCCTCGGATTCTCGCGGAATTGCTCGATAAGGCGACATTGGCGTTCATCAATGAACTCGACATAAATCTCATCCTTGGAACGCAATATACGGATCGATCCGACGCAGAACAGGCCGCATTCGAACGGTTTCCAGCCCTGGCCTATATTGCATCGACACAAAGACAGCAGGCCAGCGCCAATCATCACATGATTACCGGGCGTCTCGCCACACGGACGGATGTCACAATGTCGGTAGAGATGGATATGCCCAATATCGTGGACCGTATTGGGGGTGGCGATGCGTTCGCCGCAGGTATCCTTCATGGATTGATTGAAGATATGCCACCTCAACGCATTGTGGATTTTGGCATTGCCGCTGCCGCGATCAAACATTCAGTGCCGGGGGACTACAACCGAGCGTGTATAGAAGAAGTGGAAGACATGCTTTCGCAAAACGGTCTGGATGTGCGCCGCTAAGACGCGCACACGAGGAGGAAATTTGATGGACATGACCCGCCGAGCCTTTGCAAGCGGCGCTGCTGGACTTGCCGCATCCGTGACTCCGCTTATGGGCTTCTCCCGCCACCCATCTGATGATCCAGTCGCCCAAACCCGCCACGGCGCGGTGCGTGGGGTGCGGAAGGACGGAATCAACATCTTCAAGGGTATTCGCTATGGCACCGATACAGCGCAGACACGCTTTGCAATGCCCCGCCCCCCTGAACGATGGACAGATACAGAGGAAGCCACCGAGCACGGATCGTCGGCACCGCAATTGGGCCGCAATGAATCCATCAGCGAGGACTGCCTGTTTCTGAACGTCTGGACCCCGGGCGTAGCAGATGAGGGAAAGCGCCCAATCATGGTGTACTTCCATGGCGGCGCCTACGCCAGCGGCTCAGGGTCTTCGCCTCTGTATGACGGTCACAACCTTGCGACAAAGGGCGACGTGGTTGTCATCACCGTGAACCATCGCCTGAACGCCTTCGGATATTTGTCTCTCGGCCTTCTCAATCCCGACCTTCCGGATTCCGGTAATAGTGGCATGTGGGACCTTGTCCTCGCCCTGCAATGGGTTCGGGACAATGCGGAGTATTTTGGCGGAGATCCAAACCGCATCTTCGTATTCGGCCAGTCCGGCGGCGGAGCAAAGATTGCGACGTTGATGGCGGCACCCTCTGCCGAGGGCCTGTTTCATTCAGCTGCGACGATGAGCGGCCAGCAAGTAACCGCAAGTGGTCCGCTCAACGCAAAGGCGCGAGCAGAGAGCTTCCTGGAGGTCGTGGGCATCGATCCGTCTGATACGCATGCCCTCCTATCCATCCCCATGGAACGATTGGTCGAAGGCCTCGCAACCAACGATCCGGTGAACCCGTCACGCGGCCTCTATTTCGGTCCGGTCCTGGATGGGCGCTTCCTGGCTCGCCATCCGTTCTGGCCGAGCGCGCCCAAGCAGTCTGCACATATCCCAATGATTCTTGGGAACACGAAAGACGAAACACGCAATCTCATCGGGAACAAACTACCCGAAGCGTTTGATCTTAATTGGGAAGATCTGCCAGCGTTGCTGGCCGAACATATGCGCTGTGACATCAGTCCGATCGAAGTCTTGTCGACCTATCAGTCCCTTTATCCGGACTATTCGCCAAGCGACGTATTCTTTGCCGCGACAACTGCGGGTCGCTCTTGGCGCGGTCAGGTCGAGGAAGCAGATGTGCGCGCCGCAGAAGCCGGGCCGACCTGGGTGTACCAGTTCGATCTGGGGTCACCAGAAGATGACGGAAAATGGGGCGCGCCTCATACAATCGATATCGCGTTCGCATTCGACAATCTCGGCATGTCTGGTGAATACACCGGTACGCGGGTCCCGGCGTCCGATGATTATGCGCGTGTTGCCGATGAACTTTCCCGCGCCTTTATCTCTATGGCCCGCTCCGGCCAGCCTAACCATGCCGGAATACCTGAATGGTCGCGGCACACACTGCCCGATCGCAAGACCATGATCTTCGATACGACAACTCGTCAGGAGAGCGATCCTCGCCAAGGCGAGCGGGAACTCTTCGCCAAAGTACCTTTTACTCAATGGGGAACCTGATCCATGAAACCAGTTATCTACATCACCATCGCTGCGGGTCTCCTAGCCGCCTGTTCTCAAGAGCCCGCTCAAACCCTGCAAAGCCAAGGCGACATCGTGACGGAAGTCGCCCCAGATGACCTGCCCGGACCAGTCCAGGCAGCCGTGTCAGCCGCCATGCCAGACATGACCGTTCAGGAAGTGCTGCGGAAGGAACGAGACGAACGCGTGTATTTCGACGTCGAAGGTGAACGCGCGGACGGATCGGAAATTGAACTCGACATCCTGTACGCAGATGGCGTGGCGGAAGTGGTAGAAATCCAGCGCGACCTCGCCTGGCCTGATGTTCCAGCGACTGTACGCGAAGCCGCGCAGTCAGCGGGCGCAGGCGAGCCGGTCCGGATCATCGAAAGCGTCCAGACCGATGGAAGCATCATTTATGAACTATTCGCCGAAGGCCAGCCAAGTGACCCGGCCATGGAGGTCAAAACTTCGGACGGGCAGGTAGAGGTATTGGCGGAACGCTGGCCCCACTAAATCCGGCGGTGCCCTCTTGCGGAATAAATGACACCGGTTACCATAGACAAATGTTGCGCGAGCTGCCCCATTGAATGTGGGCGAGATAATTGCCGCGGGGAGGAAGATGATGAGACGCGTTCGAGTGGCGAACACACAGCCGGACCGGTGCGCCGGATGAGCGGAACGACGTTCCATATGACGCGTAGGCAGTCTCTGCTTGCTATCGGAGCCACTGCCGCACTCACCGCATGTGGCGAACGCTCTGGCAGGGATCTGCTCAGCGCAGATTCTCATCCGGACGGTTATCCAACTGTCGAAGCCGTACGGGAAATGGGCCGCCTGCTGAATGAGCGCAGTGGCGGTCGCCTCCGCATCAAAATGTATGCTGGCGGTCAGTTGGGGTCAGAGCGGGATACTCTGGAAATCACGACGTTTGGCGGATTGGACTTGAATCGGGTCAACCTTGCACCGCTAAACTCAATCGAGCCACTGACGACCGTTCCTGCCCTCCCCTTCCTGTTTTCTTCGACCGCGCACATGCGAGCAGCGCTCGATGGACCAGTGGGGGATCGCATTCTAGACTCCCTCGCTCCCCACGACCTGATCGGACTGTGTTTTTATGATTCCGGGGAGCGCAGCTTTTACAATACTCGAAAACCAATCCTGACGCCGGACGATATGCTCGGCCTGAAAATACGGGTGCCGAACTCAGACTTGTACGTCGCAATGATCAAAGCGCTGGGCGCAGATGCCACGCCGATGTCGCTTGGCGAAGTCTACCAAGCGCTCGTGCAGGGGGTGATCGACGGCGCTGAAAATAACTGGCCATCATTTGAAAGCGGGCGCCACTTCGAAGCGGCGCCCTACTACAGTTTGACCCGGCACATCATCGCGCCGGAAGTTTTGGTAATGTCGGCGAGCCGTTGGAGAAAACTGTCGGACGCTGACAAGACCCTTGTGAAACAAGCCGCCCGGGACTCCGTTCCCTACATGCGCCAGCTATGGGATGCACGCGTCGAACAATCCCGCGCCACGATCATGGCGTCCGGCGTTGAAGTAAATGAAGTCTCGGATCTAAGCGCTTTTCAGGAACAGATGCGCCCAGTGTGGGACCGTTTTGTCAAAACTGATGCGCAAAAGGAACTGGTCGCAGCAATCGAGAAGATGAGGCCAGCCTCGTGATACACCTTTTGACGAAAACCACTCACATTGCAGCCGACTGGTTGGTACGCATTGCGGCTGTGGGCCTTATCCTCATGACACTGATTATCGGCTGGCAGGTGTTCGGGCGTTACGTCCTCAACTCTACGCCCTCCTGGTCTGAACAGGCATCGCTTGCCTTGATGATCTGGTATGTCTCGCTTGCCGCAGCGGCCGGCGTGCGCGAGGGCTTCCACATACGCATCGTCGCCCTCGAAAATGCTGTCGGCCCCAGAACGCGTCTGTGGATGCGTATCGCGTCCAACATCGTCGTCGGCGCCTGCGGGGTTGCGATGCTGGTCTGGGGTGGTCAGCTCGTCACCAAGACTTGGGGGCACGTCATACCATCGCTCGGCATTCCACGTGGTTTGGCCTATCTGGGACTTCCCATCGCGGGGGCGTTGATGGCCCTCTTCTCGGTGGAACGGGTGCTGGAAGAGATATCCGGCGAGAAAATCGAAGACGAGGAGGATCCGAGATGGAGCTGATTATTCTGGTCAGTGTACTTGTTGTCCTGCTCGCGCTTGGTGTGCCAGTGGCCTATTCGCTACTGGGGTCCGCTATGGCGACGTTCCTGGCACTGGATATTCCCCTTGTCGTCGTATTCCAGCGCATGGCGGCGGGCGTCAGTGTTTTCACACTGATGGCAATCCCCTTCTTCATTTTCGCAGGAGACCTGATGTACCGATCAGGCATCGCGAAGCGACTGGTAGAGGTGGCAGAAGGCGCATTTGGACGAACGCGAGGCGGACTTGGGCTCGTCAACGTTGGCGCGTCCACCATGTTCGGAGCTGTTTCCGGGTCTGCGATCGCCAGCGCATCCGCGATGGGCTCAACTCTCATGCCGCTAATGCGCGAGCGTGGTTATGAGGGTGACTACACCGTGAACGTAACGGTCACAGCCGCAATCGTTGGCCTCCTTGTTCCGCCATCGCACAACATGATCATCTACTCCGCAGCGAGTGGAATAGGTGTCTCTATCGGCGACCTGTTCCTTGCGGGCATCATCCCCGGCATCATGACAGCAGCCTTGCTGATGTTTGTTGCATGGCGCGTGGCTGTAAAACGCGGCTATGCCAGCGGCGCGTTTCCGGGCTGGCGCAGTTTCTTGCGAGCCCTCTTGTTTGCTGTACCAGGATTGCTCACCGCCATTATCATCATGGGTGGAATTCTGTCTGGCATCTTCACTGCAACAGAATCGTCTGCAATCGCGGTAATCTACACAATTGCGGTCGGCGCATTCGTCTATCGCACTCTGGGCTGGCAGCGGTTTTCAGAGGCTGCGATGCAGTCTGTGAAGATTACGGCCATGGTATTGTTGATAATCGGCGCGGCGACAGCTTTTGGCTATGCGCTTGCAATCCTTGAAGCGCCCGCACAGCTCGCCGACATGATCACATCAGCGACTAGTAACCCGATCCTCGTACTGTTGATCGTCAACGTAATCCTGCTCGTACTCGGCACATTCATGGATATGTCGCCTCTAATCATCATAACGACCCCGATCCTGTTGCCTGTCGTTATGGAAGTGGGCGTGGATCCCGTTCACTTTGGTATCGTCATGATGCTGAATTTGGGGATTGGCTTGGTGACACCGCCCGTGGGATCAGTCCTCTTTGTCGGATCCGCAGTTGGCAAAGTACCGGTAGAAGAGGCCGTCAAAACGATCTGGCCATTTTATGGCGCGTTACTGCTGGCGCTGATGATCATCACATTCATTCCCGCGATCTCACTGGCCCTGCCAAATTTGTTCTAAGTCTATTCGCCGCAAATGTTCTGAACACTGCTTCGAATAACCAATTCGGTTGGCAGCATCTCGTGGACAACAGGCATGTCCTGTCCCGTCAGCATGTCCGACATCAGAGCCATGGCAACCTCTCCAATCTTTTCGGCCGGCTGCATCACTGTCGTCAGCGGCGGTGTGCAGTATTTTCCGAACTCGATGTTGTCGAACCCGGAAATCGAAAGGTCTCCTGGCAAATCATAGCCGAGGTCATGGGCTGCGCGGATCGCCCCAATCGCTATCTCGTCGCTCATGCAGAACAATGCCGTCAGGTGTCGCGCTCGAGAGAGCAATCGCTGCGCCGCCTGCTCTCCCCCGCCCATGGAGTATGGCGCGTACTCAACGATCGTATCATCGAAATCCAGGCCCGCATCTGCGATAGCATCCTTAATCCCCTTCAATCGCTCTTGCGTGACGAGGCGGTTTTGAAGACCAGCAATCACCCCAATGCGACGATGTCCTTGTGCGATGAGATGACGTGCCATCATGGCAGAGGATGATCGGTCATCAATTCCCACGGTCGGATACGCGCCACGGGGATCAGCGCTAATCGCCTGCACAAATGGTATCTGAGCATGCTCTTCATTGGGTAGAAGTTCGTTCAATGGTCGCTCCCCCAACTGGATCAAGCCATCGGCGCGATAAGTCTGCACCATTTCGATTCCGACCCGCTCAATATCCATATCGTCTCCAGTGTCAGAGACGACAAGATTGAGCTTTGACTCGACCGCGCCACGTTCGATTCCGGATACCACTCGCGCGAAAAACACGTTGGCAATGTCTGGTACCATGACCAAAACTGTGTTGGTCCGCTTTTCTCGGAACAGCTGCGCTAGTGAACTTGGTTTGTATTTGAGATCGGTTGCTGCCGCCAATACGCGCGCCAATGTATCCTTTGACAGTTTTGCCGGATCAGAAAACGCCCGCGATACCGTCGCCGGGGAAACCCCTGCACGTCGGGCCACATCTCGAATCTGTGCCATGCGCGCCCTCCCCCGGACACCATTCAATTACCCACGCTCTATCGCGGAAACTGGCGTGCCGCGTGCAGAGCCAGCCTCCATCAAACACTATCAATCCTTGCAATGAAACCGGTTGTATAGAATGCTCTGTCGTAAAGGTGTTCACAGAATGATGCCGTAGGCAGTCCATCGGACTGGAAGAAAGAAAGAGATCGCGGTGTCTGCCCTGAAAGAAAGCGGGGCTGGTCTGCACTCGGGGGAGCAACAGATGGCTCTGCATGCGATCGATATCGCTGTAATTGCGGCCTATATCGGTTTGACATTGATCCTCGGATTCTGGATTTCCAGCCGCGCCAAGGCTGGCATGCGGAGCTATTTTCTTGGCGGAAACCGCCTGCCCTGGTATGCGCTCGGCTTATCGAACGCCTCAGGAATGTTCGATGTCGCTGGCACAATGTGGCTCGTCTCCATCCTGTTTGTATATGGCCTTAAGAGCATATGGATCCCCTGGCTGTGGCCAGTTTTCAATCAGATCTTCCTGATGGTCTTCCTGTCGATATGGCTCAGGCGCTCGGGCGCCATGACGGGGGCAGAATGGATTACGTTTCGCTTCGGAGACGGAACTGCCGCGCGGCTTAGCCACCTCATCATCGTCCTCTTCGCTCTTATTCTGGTTTTGGCTTACATGGCGTACGGATTTCTTGGCATCGGAAAGCTCGCCGCCCAATTCATCCCGTTTGATCTAGCCACCACGCTGCATCTCGATGTCTTTTTGCCGCGGTCTCTTCAGGTAGCGGGACTTTCCGGCGACGACTTGCTCCAGCGAAACGCCATGATGAGCGGGCTGAACGAGAAAGCCTACGGCGTCTGCTTCATTATCCTGACCTCACTCTATGTCATCAAGGGTGGGATGTATTCGGTGGTCTTCACAGAGGTTCTTCAGTTCGTCGTGATGACACTGGCGAGTATCGGCGTTGCGGTGATCGCGATGATGCATGTTTCGCCAGATATGCTGGCAGCCGCCATTCCCGAAGGCTGGACGAGTCCGTTCTTTGGTTGGGAACTTGGCCTGGACTGGGCAGAGTTGATGCCATCAGCGAACGCGAAGATCGCAACGGAAGGCTACTCCCTTTTTGGGATATTCTTCATGCTGGTTTTGCTGAAAGGCGTCTTCACATCGCTCGCAGGGCCCGCGCCAAACTACGACATGCAAAGAATTCTATCCGCACGCTCTCCCGTCGATGCAGCCAAAATGAGCGCGCTCGTAAGTGTGGTCCTGAACTTGCCTCGATATCTTTTCGTCACCGGCCTAACGGTTCTCGCGCTTGTGTATTTCAGTCCGTATCTGAGAGAAATGGGGCCAGATGCAGATTTCGAATCTGTCCTGCCCTTTGCTCTGAAAGAGTTTATCCCGGCTGGTCTGTTAGGCCTAACGCTTGCCGGCCTCCTGGCAGCATTTATGTCTAGCTTCGCGGCGCCGCTGAACGCTGCTCCCGCATACATCGTCAACGACATTTACAAAAAGTATTTCCGTCCGAACGCCCCGGAGAAGACTTATCTGAGGATGAGCTATATCACGTCCACGATATTCGTCATTCTCGGGACAGTTTTCGGCTTCTTTCTAACCAGCATAGATATGTCCATCAAATGGATCACCGCTGGCCTGTATGGCGGGTACACCGCTGCAAATGTCGTCAAATGGTATTGGTGGCGAATGAACGGGTACGGCTATTTCTGGGGAATGCTGACCGGAATTATTGCTGCGCTCGCGTTGGGCCTTCCTCAGATCGACATTAACCCGCTCCACGCCTTCCCATTCTTCTTTGCCGCCTGCTTGGTTGCTGTGATCGTCGGATCCTTAATGACACCTGCAACCAATATGGAAACTCTGGAAGAGTTTTATCGAAAGACCCGCCCTTGGGGTCTCTGGAAACCCGTTTCAGATTCACTTGCCGCCAAGGGCCAGTCCGTACCCGAGAACTCGAACATGGGAAGAGACCTTCTGAACGTAGCCATTGGCATAATCTGGCAAACAGCGTTGATCTGCACACCGATCTTCCTGGTGATTCAGGATTGGACGAAACTCTCCATCTCAGCCCTCATCGTCATTGTGACCAGCTTAATCCTGAAAGCAAACTGGTACGATCGGCTGGAAGATGACGCTACGCCCCCAGAGAGCCCGGTAACTTCACTCTCTGAGGCTCAAGCATGACGGATGCTCATCCCGCATCGCTGGATCTCTCTCTCTGGCCGCCATCCGGAGCGCCGAATCTGAAATGTCCACGAACCGAACGACTGATAACAAGTATTGTTGAATGGCTGACTCCAGCCCAGAAAGTGGGTCAAATCATTCAGGCCGACATCGCGTCAGTCTCACCGGACGATGTGGCAAAGTATCATCTGGGGTCAGTACTGAACGGAGGAAACTCCGCACCCGGTCGAAGGCAGAACACGCCCCTTTCGGATTGGCTCAATCTGGCCGATGAATTCTGGGAAGCTTCCATGAGCGCCGACGGCCCTAGAATACCGATTCTATGGGGAACCGACGCCGTTCACGGACACAACAACATTGCAGGGGCGACCATATTCCCTCACAACGTCAATCTTGGTGCGGCTAGAGATCCGGACCTTGTTGAAAGAATTGGTGCCGCCACCGCATTGGATGTTCGCGCGTCCGGCATGGACTGGACCTTTGCGCCTTCCATCGCGGTGGCTCAAGATATCCGGTGGGGACGAACGTATGAGGCCTATTCTGAATGTCCCCAGCTTTGTGCCGACTTGGGGGCTGCTCTTGTGCGCGGACTTCAGGGTCTGCCCAATCAATCTGAATTTCTCGGTCCTGAGAAAATCATTGCGACAGCAAAGCACTTTCTGGGAGATGGCGGCACTCGGAATGGGACTGATCAAGGCGAAACAATAGCAACGGAAGCAGAGCTGAGAGATGTGCATGCCAGGGCCTACTATTCTGCGCTTGAGGCGGGCGTGCAAACAATCATGGTATCGTTCTCCAGTTGGGGCGGACGAAAGATGCATGGCCACAAGCCCCTTCTAAGCGACCTACTAAAAGCGCATCTGGGCTTCGATGGAGTCATCATAGGTGACTGGAACGGTCACGGACAGATTGTCGGAGCAACTCCCACCAATTGTCCCGACGCATTAATGGCTGGCCTCGATATCTACATGGCGCCTGACAGCTGGAAGGAACTTCATGCATCGCTTCTGCGCCAGCTGAATTCCGGTGAGATCAGCATGGAGAGACTGGACGATGCTGTTCGGAGAGTTCTCCGACTCAAGTTTCGGGCTGGCATTTTCTCGGCCCCTAAACCCAGCGCACGACCCGGCGCTGCGATGGGACGTCGCCCAACATTGGCGAACCACGCAAAGCTTGCTGCCGAGGCCGTTCAGAAGTCTGCCGTGCTCCTGAAGAACCGGCACCAAACACTTCCACTGAATCCCGTGAAACATGTTCTGGTTGTCGGCAAAGCTGCAGACGACTTGGGAACACTTTGCGGCGGCTGGACACAGTCATGGCAAGGTGGACGCCTTCAACAATCCGACTACCCTCACGCCGAAACTCTGCTCAACGGAATTCGGCGAGTCGTAAAGGCCGCTGGAGGACACGTTACGTATGCAATCGGCGGCGAATTTTCAGAACGCCCGGATGTTGCGATATTCGTTTTCGGTGAATCTCCCTATGCTGAGTTTCGGGGCGACAGGAAAAGTCTGGAATACTCTGCGCCTGATAGTCGAGAGTTAGAGATCCTGAGACAGTTGAACCAAGACGGCATACCCGTGGTATCGGTGTTCATCTCCGGGCGCCCCCTCTGGACCAACCATCACCTGAACGCTTCTGATGCGTTTATCGCCGGATTTCTCCCAGGCACACAGGCTGGCGCCTTGGCCGATCTCATTTTCTCCAATGGCGTTCTCGACTTCACAGGAAAGCTACCCTTTGCGTGGCCTACTGACACAAATCGGCCTGCGTATCGCGACGGTCAGAAGGACTCATTTTTCACGTTCCCTTGGGGCTACGGCCTCGGCCTGCGTGAACCCGGCGACATCCCGAGTTTGAATGAACACAGCGGGCTCTCCACCGCCGATGACCTGACTGTGTTTCAGAAAGGCGTAACAGGTCCGAATTGGTCTATCAAACTCGGAAAGGACGGCTCAGCCCAAGCGTGGACCGGCGGCGAAAGAACAAGTGAAGATCAATCCCTAACAGCAAAGACCACAGATGTCGGACAACAGGAAAACGCCATCAATTGCACGTGGCACGGGTTCGAATCCTGCCTGTCATTCTATCATTCACCGCTGGATCTCTCACGTGAATTGAATGCAGGGTTTGGCTTCACTCTGATCGCATCGCGCGACTCGACTAATTATGAGAGTATTCGACTTCTAGCCTTGTCTGGAGATAGATGGTCTGACATCGGCCCATTGGGCGAACTCATGGTCTGGTCTGACGATGAAACACTTATCGTATTCGAAATATTGCTTCAGCATCTTCAAAAGGCCGGCACAGATTTGACTTGCTTGCAGGCTTTGGCGTTCTCAGGACGCGATGGCGCACATTTGACCATGCTCCATTTAGCCGTAGAAATGCCGCGCACCTGACGCCAGAAGTTAGCTCTGGTCTGGTACGGAGTCCTTCTTCTGCCTGAACACAAATTTCATCAAACGAGAATCCGAACTGGATAGATCATCCCGGTCGCCGAGAAACTTTCCGAAGCTCTCCAGCCCCTCGACGTTGTCTGACACAACTTTCGCCATGAGAAGTATTGGCGTCGACAGCAGCATGCCCATGAAAGACCAGACCCACGCCCACAACGCGAATGAAATGAATACAACAACCGCGTTGAGTTTCAGACGCTTTCCGACCAGTATGGGAGTAAGCAACTGGCCTTCGATTGTATTGAGGACCCAATACATAAATGCTGGCAGCAGAGCTTGAGCGGTGTTGTCGAAAGTTACAAGTCCCGTCACGAGCGTCACTGCGATGCCACCGATTGAACCAATGTACGGAATGTAGTTCAGCAAGAATGCACCGAGACCGAATAATACCGCGTTCGGCATTCCAAGAGCCCACATAACGCAGCCAATGAGAACTCCGAGAGCGGCGTTAATGGCTGTTATTGTGAATAGATAAGTTGAAAGCTGGTTCTCTATTGTACGCGCCGCCGCAAGAGCTCTACGTTTATCCTTCAGCTTTGGCATCACCTGAACCAGCTTTTCGTAGAACATGTCGCCTGACGCGATGAAAAAGAAGCACAGCGTTATGGTAATGACCAGCTGACTGATTACTGCTGGAGTCGCCTGCGTCATTACACTGACGAACCCAGGTTCGCGCAACGCAACAGTCTGCTGCTCTCCCTGCTTTGTCAGGGCCTCAATCTGATCTCCGGCTTTCAACACCGGCTCTATCGTTCCGAAAAGACCACTAAGCTCTCGACGAACTTCTTCCGCGAACGTCGGCGCATCGCTGACATATTCTTGCAAGGCTTCGGATATAAAGAAAAACAGCGTTCCAAGTATGATCATGAGACTTATCATGATGATACCCGCCGCAGCGCTCGGCGGAATACCAATCCCTCCCAAGGCTCTCCTCACGGGAGAGAACGTCAAGGCCAAGACCAATGCGGTGATGATCGGCACAAAGACGCCTTGCGCTACGCTGAGGGTTCCGAGCGCAAGAATCCAAAAAATTCCGGTAACAGCCCAATTGCGAACAACGTCGTGTTTGCCATCGGCGCCAGACCGGTCGAGTTTGTTGTCGTTTGCCGGCACTCGCGTCTCCTCGGGATACGAATAAGCTACGCGTCAATGCCTGCCAAAGTTCCTCAGCTGAGCGACATATAAAAAAAGGCGCCACAACTGTGACGCCTTTCTACTCTATCTCGCACTCCATCAGGTTACGTTTCGACCACGCACAGCCCTTGCAACGAATGACAGCACGAGAAGCACAAGGAATACGAAGAACAGAATTTTGGCGATACCTGCTGAAGCGCCGGCAATTCCGCCGAATCCCAGAACAGCAGCAATAAGTGCCAGAACGAAAAATGCTATAGCCCAACCGAGCATGATGACTACTCCTTCTTTGTAGAAACAGATCGGCGCGTTGCCGATACGATGCCTAACCAACTTGGAAAGCGCGAGATAAGTTCCACACTATTTTTTCGACCGGATGCGGAACCCGTATCGCAAATCGACGTTGTTTGACTGTTCGAATTAGAAAGGACACAGATTATGAGAAATACAATGAAAATCGCTAGCGTCGGCGCTCTCGGCGCACTCGCAACCCTCCTTGCAGCTTGCAACACGGTCGACGGGGTTGGCAAAGACGTTGAAGCAGGTGGAGAAGTGATCCAAGATGCTTCCAATGAAGTTAAAGAAGACATCAACGACTAAGTTGGTTCTTAACTACCTGAATAAGCGCGCTCCTAGGGGCGCGCTTTTTTCGTACTTTCATAAGAATCCTGAACCGAAGTTTTCCGACAATGGGCGTTACTTGCCAGACGGCAGCAATAGGACGCGGGATGCTCTTCGACACTGAAGCCGGCCGCATTTGTTCCAGGCACAGGAACAAACCTGACTGAGCGCCACGATCACCATAGACAACACCGCGCTTACCTTACCGATCCCAATGAGTCGGAACAGCACTTTCAGGTTTGCAGAAAGACCTTGATTGGCACAAGGAGCATCAATTATCAGGCGGGGCATATTGGAACTCATACCCTTCAAACGCCGCCCTTCGCTGACGGTTCCCATCTCAGCTCGACGGAACATGCGATCAACTACTGCGTTGAACCCTCAGCTACCGAGGACGAAGAAATATGAGAAACTCCATTTTTGCCGCCGCTGCTCTATCAGCAAGCATGTTAAGTGCATGTAATTACGATAGCCAATCACATGGTGTGGAAACACCAGACGCAGAGGTATCGAACCCAGTTGAGGAAGAAATGCAAGAGACAGGCGAAAGCCTGCGGGACGCTGCAGATAATGCAGCCGAGGAGATCGAAGCAGCCAGCGAAGAAGCTGAGAATGCGGTCAACGAGGCTGGTGAATCGATGACTGAATCTACCGATATTCCACAATAGTTTCGAACTACCGCCAAAATCGAAGCCCGGACATGGTCCGGGCTCTTTGCTAAGATCTCAAAGGTCCATCACCAAGCGGTGAGAACATCCTTGACCTGGTTTGGCTTCCGTCGTGAACTCCGCCGAAAGCTGTCTCGCAAAAGCAACCATCAGCTTTGACCCAAGACCAGAGCTCCCATCCTTCACCTCATATCCGAGCCCTGTATCCCTTATCTCAAGAGTAACAGTTTCGGAATCAGCGGTCAGATTTACTGCAACTTCGCCGCCATCTTCCTCAAATGCATACTTCATCGCATTTGTGACCGCCTCGACAATGAACAAAGCCATCGGAATTGCATCATCTGCGTCACGCTGAATATCATCATAGGTCTGAACAAGATTGATACCAGATTCGGTCATTCCCAACGCATCCGAAAGATGGTTCAGCAGCCCGGTCAAGAATGGGCGCATGTCAACGCTCTCCAGTCGCTCGTTCTGGTAAAGTGTCTGATGCACAATTGCCAAGGCATCGATTCTATGTCGCGTTGCGGAAATAGCTTCTTTGGCTTGCGGATCTTTTAGCTGGCGCCCTTGAAGGTTCAAGAAACTCGTTACGATCTGGAGGTTGTTTTTCACCCGATGGTGAATCTCTTTCACCGCTGCATCGCGGGTCGCAATCGCTTCTTTCAGATCCCGGTCCCGGTGATCGATATCCTGCGCCATCACTTCCATCGCGCGGGCCAGGCTTCGGATTTCAGAGGGCGCATCAGAGAACGAGTTGCCCGCTTTGAACTGATATCTACCCGCACCGTATATACGGACCGTGCGCGTCAGTCTGGAAATCCAGCGAAGTACAAGCCCGTCAATCGCCAGCCACGCCGACAAGAGCGTTACGGCAAAGGCGAGAAGGGGCAAACCGAAGGATGTTGCAGGGCGTACAAAAAGGTCATTCCATAAGCCATATGACGGTCTCGCTATCACCGCGTAGATGTTCGAGTCTCCGACGGGTCGAAGGGCTACGTCAACGGTGCTTACGTCAGTCTCGTCCGCCCGGAACAATTGTGCATCGCGAGTTTCGTTCACCGCTTCGATCCATTCTTCCGGAATGGACGTAATGGGCGTATCTCCGAACACACGTCCTGTTTCGTCGGCAATCGCGAGCGAAACGGATTCTGGCAAATACCCCGTGCGGACAAGGTTTGCCAGATCGACTGCACCCAGCGCAAATGTGTTTATTCCAGTGAACTCGCCCGTTTCGTTTTCGACGCGCTTGTTCAAGGCGAACAACCATTCTTCACTTGCGGATCCAAAGAAGGCATCACTTCGCGCAAAAGAATCTCCGCCAGAGCGGAGACGATCATGCAAGACCTGATTCTCACGACTTAGTTTGGGAGAACCGACGGCGGCGCAGATCACGTCACTCTTTTCGTCGAATGCGACAACATTCGTGAGAGACGGAATATACTCGATCAGCTCGTTATACACCCCACTACATTCTCCGGCTGATAGCCGCGGCTCGTAGAGAGATAGCAACAACTCCGCCTGCTGAAGCGATTGATTCACGCCATCAATTGCTGCGCCAGCCACGATCACCAGGTTCTGAGCCTGGCTCTCCCGTACGTCGCTGGCGTCGATGTAGGCTTTAAAGGCGGACAAGAGCAGGACAGGCGTTAGCGCCGCGGCAAGCGTCAGGACGAGCTTGTTCCGGAGCGGCGCTGCACTTGGGGGTGCGCTATCTGACTCTATTACTTCTTGATCATCCGACACCGGCAATATCGTCCGCCTGCCGCATGATGTCGTTGAATGCGTCCTCTGCCTTCATGTTGGAATCATCGCTGAAACCTGCGCCATTCGTCTCAAGGATCTCAACGATCGCCTTGCGCGCACGAGAAACACGGCTCTTGATAGTTCCGACAGCAACACCACAAATTTCCGCAGCCTCTTCGTAAGGCAGCCCGCCCGCTCCAACGAGAATCAGCGCCTCCCGCTGGTCGATCGGCAACATGCCCAGCGCATTGCGCATGGCCAAAAGGTCTATCGAGTCTGAAGGATTGCTGTTGGAGACCAGTGTAGCTTCTGCGACTTCGGGGTCGAGCGGCGTTCGCCGCCAGGAACGGCGCTTTTCGGAATAAAACACGTTGCGAAGAATGGTGAAGGCCCACGCCTTCATGTTCGTCCCGGCCTGGAAGGATTCACGCGCATTCCACGCTTTCAGCATTGCATCCTGGGCCAAGTCGTCGGCGAGGGTTGCATCACCGCACAGGCTGCGGGCAAATGCGCGCAAGTGCGGGATCAGCTCGGCCAGCTCGCGCTTGAATTCCGCGTCGCTCAGCTTTTCCTTATTGTCTGTCATGGCCGCCCCCTCAGGATTTGTCTGAGGTTGAAGATGGGCGAGCCTTGTCAGCTTCTTCGAGAAGCCGAAGAAACTCGTCCGGAACATCTTCTTGCGCAACTTCGTCGTACACGCGCCGCAATTGTTCACCAATGCGCTGCGTCCGCCTCTTGCTTCCGAGGTCGGATTTGACGGCGTTTGTGCGTCCGGTCTTGTCCATTCCGTCTAAACTATCCTGATTCACGATCCAAATACCTACTATATGAGTCTAATCCATAAACCTACAGGCAGCGTAAAAGTTCCAACAAAGTGCAGTTTTTTGCACTATGGTGGAACCTAGACGGGTTTCAGGAATTATTAATGCGGTCCCAGAAGAGAGGTTCCCATGAGTTTGGTACAATCCTTCGCCCCCCATTTGCCGTTTCTTCGGCGATACGCGCGGGCACTAACCGGCAGTCAAGATAGCGGCGACGCTTACATTCGCGCATCCCTGCAGGCACTCGTCGAAAATCCTGATATTGTTGAGGATTCTGAAGATCCGAGACTTTCCCTGTATCGTTTCTTCCATGTTATCTGGGGAACGACAGGCGCACAATTGGAAGGCAAAGCTGCTGCGTCCAGTGACCCGGCGGACACACGCCTTCAATCGCTAGCCCCAATTCAGCGTCAGGCTTTCCTGCTGACAGCACTCGAAGGCTTTTCTGCCTCCGAAGCGGCCTACATTCTCGGAATTTCCGATGATGAGCAGCGCATGCTTGAACAAGACGCGCAAAAAGAGATCGAAAGCGAACTGGCCACGAAGGTCCTCATCATCGAGGATGAGCCGATCATTGCGGCAGACCTAGAAAGCCTTGTCGAAGATCTCGGTCACACCGTCACCGGCATTGCCACGACCCACCGTGAGGCGCTTTCTCTCTTCGGCGCCGACCTGCCTGGGCTCGTGCTTTGCGACATCCAATTGGCCGATGGGTCCTCAGGCATTGATGCGGCCCACGATATTCTTGCCGACCACGATGTTCCAATCATCTTCATTACAGCCTTCCCCGAGCGACTGCTCACCGGCGAACGTCCAGAACCAACCTATCTGATTCCAAAGCCGTTCCAGGAGAATACTGTGAAGGCCGCGATCGGCCAGGCGCTCTTTTTCCATCCTGCACACAACAAGGTGGATGCTTGATCCCAACATCTGGCGATCAACAAAAGGCCGCTCCCGACAAGTCTGGAGCGGCCTTTTTTGTATGTGATTGGAGATCGTCTAGGCCGTAATAGCGAAGGCGAGCAACATTCCGATAAGAGCGATCACGATGCCAATCGCCATAACATTCAACAGGCCTGTTCGGCGGCGGCCCTGACGGGCTTCTGTTGTTGATACTTCTTTTTCTTTGTGAGTAGTTTGCATCTTATTCTCCAGTAATTGAAATCGGGACTATTGGCGTCGAGCAGGGCTTTTGAATCTTCAGCGGACGACACCATTCTCCATTCGAGCTCCATTCAGCGCGCGTTCCGCCAGCTCAGGTTGAGCTACAAAATCCAGCTTCCGCATGTGCAGATAGTCTGTATCGAACTGCGACAGGGCGGTGAGGCGATCCCGGTCCAGAATCGTTATTTGTCCCCGCGATTCATCGATCAGCCCCGCGCGGCGGAGCGCAGACATGGTTCGAGATACATGCACAGGTGTCAGTCCCAGCGCATCTGCCATGTCCGTGCGCGTAAGGGGCATCGGCAAGTGAACTTCAGAACCGCCCATCGCCGCATGCATGCGCCGCTGTAGCTCCAGCAGAAGATGCGCAATGCGTTCTTTGGCTGATCGGCGACCGATGCGGACAATCTGCTCCCTGAGGATCGACTCCTCCTGGACCGACGCCCACCAGAAAGCGGATGCTATATCCGCATTGCTTCTCAGACAGTGAATAAATTGCTCTGCGCTTACGGCCTGCACCGCCATCCGAGTCAAGGCAGTCACGGAATGATCGGCTTCCACACCCGCCACAACCTGCAAGTCAAAGACATCTCCAGGCAGCATGAAGTTGACAATTTGCCGGCGACCGTCGTCCAGGGTTCGGTACCGGATCGCCCAGCCATCTTTCACGAAGTACATGTTGCGGGGTTTCTCCCCCACGCGAATGATGTCCTCATTCGCGTGGAAGACGCGCGACCGTAGATCAAGATGGTCAAACCGCTCCCACACATCAGGCGGGAGGGTAACATACCGGGACAATCTGTTTCTGAAAGCATCCATGTGATCAGAACGTAGATGTGGTGTAATTGTTCCTCTTCACAAAACTGATCCAGTTGGAGGAACAAACTCGGCGTCTGGTCGTTTGTATTATGTATCCCAATACAGGAGATTAATCGTGAATACCAAGACGGCGAGTACGCTCAAAGCTGGAACCGAAAATGACTACGCAGCCCTGAAAGACGACATCGCGATGCTGCGCAGTGACCTCAAAAATGTCATGGAGGACGTCCGTGGACTTGCAAAAGTCAAAGCTCAAGCAGGAGTGGAGAAAGGCACGGAGTTTGCCGAGAAGGCATCTGGACAATTCAAGGAGACACGGGGCGAAGTTGAAGCTGAAATTCGCAAGAACCCGTTTGCTGCTGTTGGAATCGCCTTCGGTGCTGGACTGATCCTCGCGATGATGCGAGGCAAATAATCTATGGATGCGACCAAGCTCAGGCTGTTCGCGGCAGTCGCCGGAATCGTCAGCGGTTTCGGCGGCATGCTTGCACTTTCCGTTGCAGGCGTGCTCGCCTTATCTTCCGTCATCGGACTGATCGCGGCTTGCTTTACGGTCGCGGCCCTTCTGATCGGCATAGCCGCCCTCATGCTATATATCTTTCTCCTGCCATACCGGAAATCCTCCGAGGAGATTGATGATCTGGAAGAGACGACAGCGAACGCCCTGGCAGATCTTCCATTCGACACCTTGAAGTCACTCGTTCAAAAATATCCCGTATCTGTGTCGGCTGGCGCAATGTTGCTTGGGTACACCCTCGTGAGGGATCCCAAAACAGCGACTCGGCATGCGCAACGACTTCTGCTCGGATTGCTATAGAAGATCGCTCCCATAAATCTCAGACAAGCTGCCGAATTCTTCCTATATTGGAGAGATGAGATCATTCTTCCTCATAGCTTCTGCCGTTGGCGCAGGCTTGGCATTCGGACGCCGCTACCTTGAAAAAGGAGTGTCGTCGCAGAAAAATCAGGCAATCGAAGCTGCCGCAATCGAAACACGCCGACGCATCAAGCGTCATGCTGACGACTTCCTGAAGAGGAGCTTTCGGGCATTCGCAATTGCCACAGGTATCAAGCTCACGCTGCTGATCGCACTGTGGGGGCTCGCGCACTATGGAGCGCTGGAGCGTCAGCACTTTGTCTTGAGCGTCTCGGTCGTGCTCGGGCTGTTCCTTATCAGGGACATCTGGGTGTCGTGGCCGTTTGTTCGTCTGGGCCTTACGGAGTTAGCGCGCTATGGATGGCGACCCAAGCTGGCCTTGAGCGAGGTTGTCGCGGGACATGTATTTCAGCAGGTACTGACTGAAGCCCAAGCCGCGCCCGCGACTCGCACTTCGAAAATCATGCTGATGCTGGCGGGGCAATCGCGAGAAGGTCTGGAGCAGGATATTGCAAGCTCAGTCGCCGCAATTGCGCGGAATACTACCTGGTCGGATTTGCGTCCGTTCCTGATTTCGGCCGGCATAAAGACCGGGGCGCTCATGGCACTTTATTCGGTCAGCGTCTTCTTGCTACTCGCTTGAGCTCACTAGGCCGCACGAGCCATCAGGCCTTCAGCATACATTACCAACCCGTTGAGCGTCGAGCGATCCATATCATCTTGGCCCCCATCATTGGAAATGACCGGTATGAGACCATTGAGACCGTCCATCAGTACAGCACGAGCTCTGTTCACCCGGCTTTTGATCGTGCCCGGGGAACAATTCATTATCGCGCCGGCTTCCTCATAGGTGAGACCAGCCGCGAGAACCAGAATGACGGCATCCCGCTGCTTCAGCGGTAGCGCGTAGATAGCCTGAATTGCATGAGACGCTTCGCTTTGAAGTTCGGCAGACGTGTAGTCCACGAGCGTCTCTTCCAGGAATTCAGACTCCACGTCCACATTCCGCCACGCACGGCGACAATGCTGAAGGTATTCATTTCTGACGATCCGCAGGATCCAGGGCCTCATCTGCGCAGTGCGGTCGAACGTATCCGCAGCGCTCCACGCCTTTAGACAGGCCGATTGTACAATGTCATCGGCAAGCGTTGCATCATTGCACAGGCTACGCGCGAAGGCTCGCATCTGCGGCAAGAGCGCTTCCAGCTCATCCACGAAAGACCAGGATTCGTTGATTGTCTCTGTCATTAGCGTAGTCCCACCCGCGCGATTATTTCTTTCTGGATTTTTCCGCTTGTCGCATTGTCTCTATCAAGTGCTGCAGCCTCAGCGGCACCGGCTCTGAGAGCACATCGGAGTAGAGACCGCGCAGCTGTTGTCCGAAGACGTGAGCCGACCTGCCGCCTGGCGATAAAGGCTTGCGGTCTCGCCGACGTTTCGAAGGTTTCGAGCTCATGGGAAGCGTTTATCCCGTCAGCTGCATAATAAACCATGAACGTGTCCCCTCATCCCAAGACGGGATACTTCCCCTAGAGTAAAGCACTCCGGGGTTAAGGAAACGAAAATAGATATCTCATTTTTTCAAGGTACTAAACAGCGCCTTGATGTTCCCTGGCCTGTAGTATTTGCTACAGAACTCGACCTTCAGGCGGTTAACGCGTCGGGACCGGCACATCTCCGGAATAGTCGTAGAAGCCCTTACCGACCTTCTTGCCGACCCAACCCGCCTCGACATATTTCACGAGAAGTGGGCACGGGCGATACTTCGTGTCAGCCAGACCATCATGCAGCACCTGCATGATGGACAGACACGTATCCAGACCAATGAAGTCCGCGAGGGTCAGCGGCCCCATCGGGTGGTTCGCCCCCAGGCGCATGGCCGTATCAATGCTCTCGACAGTGCCTACGCCCTCATACAGCGCATAAACGGCTTCGTTGATCATTGGCACGAGAATGCGGTTCACAATGAAAGCCGGATAGTCTTCGGCATTCGTCGTGGTTTTTTCCAGGCGTTCAGCAAATCCAATGGCCATGTCATAGGTCTGCTGATCTGTGGCCAGACCGCGAATAACCTCGACCAACTTCATCAGTGGCACTGGATTCATGAAGTGCAGGCCGATGAAGCGCTCGGGGCGATCCGTGACAGAAGCAAGTCGTGTAATGGAAATGGAGGACGTGTTGGTCGCGAGAAATGTACTGGCTGGCACAATCTCGCAAAGAGACTTGAAAATCTGTTCCTTGACTTCACGGCGCTCGGTCGCGGCCTCGATGACCAAGTCTGCAGCTTCATGATCCTTGAGAACAGTTGTTGGCTTGATGCGCGCGATTGCAGCAGTCATTGCGTCCGGCTCGAATTGCCCACGACTGACTTGGCGGGCCATGTTGCGCTCAATGGCCTGCATGCCGTTTGCCAGCGCGTCTTCCGAAATGTCGCTCAGGACAACATTATAGCCTGCAAGCGCACTGACATGGGCAATACCGTTGCCCATCTGGCCCGCGCCAATCACACCAATCGTCTTCAGGTCTGTCATCTATCTCGTCCGGAACGTCGTAAAAGTCTGCAGTCATATCCTGTTTGTGCAGTGCGTCAAACACAAGTGCGACACGCAGTCAGACTAACATGGATTTCCGGCGCTTCTCCAACGCCGCTGCAAAACACGAACCTTGCTAATCTCGAAAAACAACGAACCTGTTGAGCACGAAATTGGCAGTGAAAGAGCAAGCGACACCGGCCAAGAAGTAGAGCGTCACCCAGATCCCCTCTGGGGCGCGCCATATCTCCAACGCGAAGATAACTGCGACCCTCAGGGCCCCCGATATCACCAGTACGACCAGATTTGCCACCAGCCGCCTTACGGACAGAGCGGAGGAACTTCGTCGGAAGGTCCAGAACTCGTGCACAAAGTAGAAAATCAGACCGACGACAAGAAACGACAATCCGGCAGCGACTGACAGAGCGAGGCCGAGCCCATGATGCAGGAAAAGCGTAGCGAGATAGTCAATCACCAGCGCAACGAGGCTGGCCAGAAAATATCTGACGCCTGCTTTCGCCGTTGACGATGTTTCCTGCTCAGCCGGTGTCACGATGCCCCTCGAGCGATTGTCCGATACGCGTGCGGCACGCCCACCGCACTCATCACACGTCTATAGAGCGGTTCGGCCTCGGCACCAGACATGAAAAAGCCCGCAGATCCATCTCGGAACTGCGGGCTTGTTGTCATGAGTGAGACGAGCGCCTAGAGGGCGTCTGTCAGTTCGGGCACAGCCGAGAAAAGGTCTGCGACCAGGCCGTAATCGGCAACCTGGAAGATCGGGGCCTCTTCATCCTTGTTGATCGCCACGATGATCTTGGAGTCCTTCATGCCAGCAAGGTGCTGGATCGCGCCGGAGATACCAACAGCAACATAAAGTTCCGGAGCAACGATCTTGCCCGTCTGGCCGACCTGATAATCGTTTGGTGCGTAACCAGCATCCACTGCAGCGCGGGATGCACCCACAGCCGCTTCCAGCTTGTCAGCCAGTGGCACGATCAGGCGATCAAACTCTTCCTTCGATCCGAGAGCGCGGCCACCGGACACGACGCGCTTGGCGCCTGCCAGTTCCGGACGGTCAGATTTGACCATTTGCTCCGACACGAATTCGGATTTGAAAGGACCAGCTGGCGCTTCGGTTGTTTCCACCGATGCGGAACCATCTTCGCCTGCCGCGTCAAACGCCGTTCCGCGAACGGTAACGACTTTCTTCGCGTCGGAAGACTTCACGGTCAGGATCGCGTTGCCAGCATAGATTGGGCGCTCGAATGTCTCGGAGTCGATCACGTCGGTGATGTCGGACAATTGCATCACATCCAGCTTTGCAGCGATACGCGGCGCGACGTTCTTGCCCATCGTCGTGGCGGGAATGAACACGGCGTCATAGCCATCCATCATCGGAACCACGAGTGCTTCCATGGCTTCCGCCAGTTGTTTGGCAACCGACGCACCATCAGCGTGGACCACCTTGCGGACACCGGAGATTTTCGCAGCCGAAGCCGCAACATCGCCAGCGCCTTCACCGGCAACCAGGACATCAACGTCGCCGCCAAATTTGGCAGCAGCCGTCACCACCTTATGGGTGGCGTCGTTCAGGGCCGCATTGTCATGTTCAGCAATAACCAGAACAGCCATTAGATCGCTCCTGCTGATTTGAGTTTCGAAACAAGCGTCGCAACGTCTTCGACCTTTTCACCGGCTTCACGGACCGGCGGCTCGGTGACTTTCACAACCGACAGACGTGGCGAGATATCGACGCCATAATCACCAGGCGCCTTCTCATCGATCGGCTTTTTCTTGGCTTTCATGATGTTTGGCAGCGATGCATAGCGCGGTTCGTTCAGACGAAGGTCTACCGTGACAATCGCTGGCGTTGCCAGCTTCACTGTCTGCAGACCGCCATCGACCTCACGAGTCACCGTTAGGGCGTCGCCGTCCTTCTCGATCTTGTAAGCGAAGGTGCCTTGCGGCCAATCCAGCAGAGCGGCCAGCATCTGGCCTGTCTGGTTGGAATCGTCGTCAATAGCTTGCTTGCCGAGAAGAACGAGATCCGGGCTTTCGTCGGCAACGACTTTTGCAAGAATTTTCGCGACAGCCAGCGGCTCAACGGTTTCGTCGGTGTTGATCAGGATTCCGCGGTCGCCGCCCATGGCCAGTGCGGTGCGGATAGTTTCCTGAGCCTGTTTCGGGCCGATAGACACGATAACGACTTCAGTTGCCGTTCCGGCTTCCTTCATGCGAACCGCTTCTTCGACCGAAATTTCGTCGAATGGGTTCATCGACATTTTGACATTGGCGAGATCGACGCCCGTCTGATCGGGCTTTACCCGAACCTTGACGTTATAGTCGATCACGCGTTTGACGGGCACCAGGACCTTCATACAACCGCTCCAGACATTTGTTGGAATTAAACTAGCGTGGGGTGTGCCTAACGCCGACAAATCAAAGACGCAAGGTTGACGTTGACGTAAGTGTCAATTTGGCGCGGAAAAATTTGCAAAAGCCTCTGTGTTCCGTCGCCGCACCGCAAATCTTTGCCCTGGATCACCCTCTGCACAAGGGGAGCTTGGCCGAAATGCAAACCTGCGCTAAACGCCTCCCTTCTCCTGAACCAGACCAAATTCGACGAGGGCGCCATGGCAGGCCACAGTAAATGGGCAAACATCCAGCACCGCAAAGGCGCACAGGACAAGAAGCGCGCCGCGCTGTTTTCCCGACTGTCCAAGGAAATCACGATCGCATCCAAAATGGGCGGGCCAGATCCGGACGCCAATCCACGCCTGCGCCTGGCCATTCAGAACGCCAAGGGCCAGTCGATGCCCAAGGACAATATCCAGCGCGCGGTCGATAAGGGCCAGGGCGGCGGCGGCGAAGATTATGTCGACATTCGTTATGAAGGGTTTGGCCCTGGCGGTGTCGGCATCATTGTCGAGGCCTCCACCGACAACAAGAACCGGGCGGCAACCGAAGTCCGTACAGCTTTCTCCAAGAATGGCGGCAATCTTGGTGAGACGGGATCAGTCTCTTTCAGCTTTGATCAGGTTGGCGAGATCCACTATTCGCCAGAGGCCGGCTCCGACGATGAAATCATGGAAGCTGCCATCATGGCTGGCGCGCAGGACGTTGAGTCCGATGATGACGGCCACTGGATCTACACTGCTCGCGAAGACCTGCAGACGGTCGCGGACGCACTGGTCGAACATTTCGGGGAAGAGGTCGAAGCCAAGTCGACCAAACTGATCTGGAAACCACAGAATACCATCCCGGTCGAAGGACAGGCCGCTGACACGCTGATGAAGCTGTTGGACGTGCTCGACGATCTCGATGATGTCGCCAACGTTTACGACAATTCGGAATTATCCGAAGCGGAAGTTGCTCGCCTCGCCGAGAGCTGATCCCACCAGTTCTGCCACAGGATAATCATTAAAGCCGCAAGCTATCATGGCCTGCTTGACTTTTCTGTTTATCAATATACTTTGTATTTTAAAGTTATTTGTGGAGACAAAAAAATGAGCCCTCAATCTCTGACTGATGATCTCGCTTACGTGCGCGACCTTGCCGAAGCGGGCCAGAAAGCCCCTCTGCTAGGTGGACGCTTCCTGGCGTGGTGGGGCGGCCTGACGACGTTCGCTTATTTGGGTCATTACGCGATTTCGACGGGCATGTTCGGTTTGCAACCCGTCGCCTTCGCCGCGCTCTGGGTCGGCTATATCGTGATCGGTATGGGGGGCATGTTCCTGATGCAAATGCGGTTCTCCGGCCATAAGCCAGGCGCCGCTTCGGTCGGCAATCAGGTGTCGCGTATTGTATGGCAGGCGTCGGGATGCTTCCTCGGCGCGTACTTCACAGGTGCATTTCTCGCCGCTCTGCTGGGGCAAGGGACTGGCGCCTTCATGTGGTCCGTTCCAATGGTGATTGGTCTATATGGGCTTGCGCAATTCGTGTCTGGCGAGATGGCGCAGAACAGGGTTCTGTCCATCAGCGGCACCGCAGCCATCGCGAGTACGGTGCCGGCCGTCCTGCTTATGAATACGCCTTACATCGTGCTGCTCGGCTCAGCCGTCGCCGCCATCAGTGTGTTCCTGCCAGGCATATTGCTGATGCGGAATGAACCGTCGGAGACGGTGTAAACGCAATGTCAGGCGAAAACCCCTTCGATCATAATGACATTGATGACGTCATTCACGGCCGTTTGCGGCTTGGCATCATGGCCTACCTCTCAAGTGTAAGTCCGGCGATCTTTGGCGAACTTCGCGACAAGGTCGGCGCGACAGATGGAAACCTCTCTACACATCTGCGGAAGCTGGAAGAGGCGGGATACATCGAACTGGAAAAGCGTTTCGTCGGCCGGAGGCCGCAGACCCGTATTCATCTGACGAAGTCCGGCCGAGCCGCATGGCTTGCCTGGCTCGACAGGATGCAAGCCCTGATGCGGGCGGCGGAATAGGTCCTACGGCCCGATCAGGCGGATCTGTTCTGCGCTTGCCTCACCCGCGCGGGCGAAGACTTTCCAGCCCAGCTTTTCATACGCGTCCCGCGCCGCTGTGTTCTGGGCGTCCACATCCAAGATCAATGCCTGCCCCATCCTGTCGCGGCCAACATGTAGCAAGCCTCGAGCGACACCGCACAAGCGCCAGTCATTCGCGACGAACAAATGGTCCACATAGCCAGTATCCGGACGCAATGTCATGAACCCGATCACGCCAGCTTGCGGCTCTTCCGCGACAAGGGCCATGGCCGTCGGCAGGGTATTGAACAATTGTCGTAAATAGGGCGCGGCAGGCCCGCGCCACGGGAACTCCCTCAAACACTCCCGAAACACCTGATAGCACGGACGATAGTCCCTGCGCTCGAAGTCGCGGATATGCCAGCCAGCTCCAGAATGTGTGTACATGCAAAAAAGGGTGGGCCCGAACAGCAGCCGGGTCCACCCTTTAATTCAGATCCAATCTGACGAAATGCCAGTTGCCTACATTTGCATCGTCCAGCCCTCAATGCCCATTGCAGCCTGACGGACCGCTTCGGAAAGGGTGGGGTGCGCATGACAGGTGCGGGCGATGTCTTCGGACGCCGCGCCGAATTCCATCGCAACGCAAACCTCGGCGATCAGTTCGCCGACACCTACGCCAACCATGTGAACACCGAGGATCTTGTCGGTTTTCTTGTCGGCCAGCATTTTGACGAAACCGTCCGTCTCGTGGTTCGTCCGCGCGCGCGAATTGGCCATGAAGGGGAACTTGCTCTTCACATAGTCCACGCCAGCCTCTTTCAGCTGTTCCTCGGTCTGACCGACCCAGGCCATCTCAGGTTTCGTGTAGACCACGCTTGGAACAAGCTCGTAATTCACATGACCGGCCTTGCTAGCGATCAGCTCGGCAACCGCGACACCGTCATCTTCTGCCTTGTGGGCCAGCATTGGTCCGTGGATACAGTCACCAACCGCCCAAACGCCGTCAGCCACCTTGAAATGGCCGTCTGTGGTTTGCACCACACCGCGCTTGTCAGTTGTTCCACCGACTGCCTCCAGGCCCAGGCCTTCGGTATATGGCTTGCGACCAATTGCGACGATTACAACGTCCGCATCCAGCGTCTCGCTGTCGCCACCTGCTGCAGGCTCCATGCTGAGCTTCAGCTTGGACTTCAGCTTTTCAACGCCAGTCACTTTCATGCCAAGTCGGAAATTGAGACCCTGTTTCTTGAAGATCTTCTGCGCTTCCTTTGCCACATCGGCATCGGCGCCGGGCATGATGCGATCCAGATATTCGACAACTGTCACCTCAGAGCCCAAACGCGCCCAGACGGACCCCATTTCGAGGCCGATCACACCGGCGCCAATCAGAACCAGGCGCTTCGGAATGGAGGTCAGCGACAGCGCGCCGGTATTGGTAACAACACGCTCTTCATCAATCTCGATGCCCGGTAGATTGGTCGGCTCAGACCCGGTCGCAATTACGATGTTCTTCGTGTCCAGCGTCTGGGTCTTGCCATCAAGACCTTTGACCTCGACCTTGCCTTTTCCAAGGATCTTGCCGCGGCCCTTGATGTAGTCGACCTTGTTCTTCTTGAAGAGGAATTCGATTCCCTTCGTCAGACCGTCCACAGCCTCGGTTTTCTGGGCCATCATCTTGTCGAGATCGATCTCCAGCTTGCCGGTCTTGATGCCCATCGCTTCGAATTCATTCTGCGCTGTGGCGTAGAGTTCAGACGCGTGAAGCAGCGCCTTCGACGGGATGCATCCAACGTTCAGGCATGTACCGCCCAGAACACCGCGATCTTCGATGCAGACCGTTTTCAGGCCAAGTTGGCCAGCGCGGATTGCGCAATTGTAGCCGCCGGGGCCGCCACCGATAATGACGACGTCGTATGTCTCAGCCATGGGGAATTCTGCCTTGCTTAGAGGGCCCAGTAGGAATGAGCCGCCAAACTAGGCATTTTGCCCCTGAAATCAATGCGGCGGGGTCTGCAAGTTTGGTTTAGCTGCGTTTCGTTATCACAAGGCCCAGAAAGAGCGCCCACAGCACCGCGCTGATCACGGCCTCATCGGCCCACATCACCGAATCCGCACCCGCAAGGATCATAAGGCCGCCCAGAAGGCTGAATAACAAGATGCCGATCAGGGCGATCCAGCGCCCCATGCCCTTGCCCGCCAGAACCGCCAACCCGCCAATCAAAACCAAACCCGTCGCCAGCAGCCTCAACAGGCTGGTGGGGGGCTGCATCAAGGCATCCGACAGGCTGCTGCCCCGATTCACCAAGATATTGACTGCGGACACGCCGCCCCAGAATAGCCAACCGCCAATCAGTGCCAGTATCAATCCAATAGCACGCCTCACGCTCATCCCATTTCCTCCCATTCTGTTTTCAACAGAGGGTATGGCGGGCAGGACGCTGCAGCAAATGATTAGTGCTCAGCCGCGCGCCGTCGCTTTTCCTGAATCTTGCGGCCATGCAGTGCAAAACTGGCACGTTGGCGAGCTATTGCGGCGGGAACACGAGTGGGCTTCATCGGCATAGGCCTCTGGATTGCCTGTGGTGTCGGATCGCTCACCAGGATCGGTTGAGACAGAAGCACGGGCGCACTCTCTGCCGCGGCATCCTGTGGGCGCACTCGGCGCAATCTCAATTCCCAAACCGCGAGCATCAAAAGGAACGCCCCCGCACACACACCTGCAATTGCGCCTTCGGCGGCGCTCGGGTCATTCCACCAGCCCGGCTCAAAGGTCACGAGGTACAGGCACGGGATGCCCGCAAACAGGCCCATGACATACCAGAGCACACCGCCGGGGCGTTTCGCGGCGATCATTGCAGCTGAACAGTAGAAACAGAGCGCGGCCAGCAGGTAAGGCCCTCCATGCGCGATACCAAGCTCTCGCCAGTCGACGCTTTCCAGACCGCCCGCAATGTCATCCTGAACAATCCAGCTCATCGCCATCATGATCGAAGGCCAGCGCACAGCCGTCAGCGCGCCAAACGCAAAGGCGATCGCGTAAACTGTCAGCAGGATTGCGATAAGTCGGCGAAGCATTCCTTCGCGTAGCACGCGTACGGTAACCGCCCGCTGAACACGTTGTTGCAAATTTCATCGATTATTGTCGCAGTGTGTCGCCCGGTGTCTACTCGCTGTCGCTGCCGCAAATGCGGGAGTCGATACAATAGTTCAAAACGCCCATGGCCAGATGGGATTCGATCGGCGGCTGTTCATCGATTTCTTCAACTTCGGACGGCTCGGCCTCTGGCGCGGCAGTGGCCGCAGCGATCCGGAACAAGCCGCGCACGGGTTGCTGTTGTCGCAAGGCGGTGCGCACGAGTCGCGTGATGTAGTCCACCGGCGCATCTATCTGTTGAAATCCCTGCTGCGGAGAAACCGGCAGTTTCGCATCTTCGGGTACGACCATCGCGATCATGGATTGAGGGCCGAGCGGCGGGCCAGCCTTAAGCCCCGGTTCGCCGAATATGTCCCGGGCCAACAACACCGTCTCACCTGCCTCTCGGACCGGCCAGCGTCCCGCCGACTCAATCGGATTGGGATAAAGCTGGGTAAGGATCTGGTCGGCATTATAGTCAAACAGGACGAGCTTGCCGCGCACTGGCAGCGTGACTTTCAGATCCACCATCTGGCCGTTTTCCACCACGCTGACAGTGTCCCCCGCCGGTGTGACCAGCGAGATGGGCATATCTTTCACCAGCGTGTCGAAATCATGCTGAACGCTCGAGACCAGATCTGGGACACCGCGAGTAGGCGGCGGAACATCTGCGTAGGCGATGAAGTTCGCGTCCGGCACGTAAGAGCGTACCCAGTCGGCATAGGCAGAGACGCGTGTGTATGCGCCCGGACTGGCGGAGCGACCGCAACCTACGCCCCAGCTGACAACACCGATCTGGTAGGCGCAGCCATTCTTGTCGTACTTGACCAACGGGCCGCCGCTATCACCCTGACAGGCATCCTGGCCGCCTTCTTCCAGACCGGCACACACCAATGTTTCGTCGACGATCAGCGACTGGTACTCCGCCGGATAGCCTTCCAGCATCGACGCCCGCCGCAAGCGGGATTCACACACCGATGCGTTCACGGTCGGCGCTGATGTCTCCTGCAGAACGAGACTTGGCGCGGCGAGGGCGAAATTGCGCGCATTCTGCCACTTGGTGCGCTGACCGGGCTCGAGTTCTGCAAGATTGCCGAATCCTGCAACCCATGCCTCTTCGCCGGCCTGTGACAGGCGATCTGTCGTGGCATCCGCGGACAGTGTCGCGAGCGGCCCCTCCCAAGGCGTGTCGAGCTTCAACAGTGCAATGTCGGCGCCCTTGTAGATCTCTTCCGCGCCTTCATAGGCGGGGTGGGTGATGACCTCGGTGACAAAAGCGGCCTGTGAACCGTCCGGCGTGCGCCCCAGGTCTCCCGTTCCCAACTGAACGCGAATTGCAGCGACTTTCCGCTCTGATCCGCCATCCCCAGCCGGTTCATAGGCGAAGACCCGCCCACTCTCTTCGGATACGCGAAAGCCTTCGACACAATGGGCTGCCGTCAGCACCCATTCCTTCGAAATGGCCGCGCCCCCACAGACGTGGAACGTACCGCGCTGCATGCGCAGCTGAATAGACGCGATTCCGGGCCAGTTTGCGAGGTGGGCATTTACGCCGCCAACCACTTTCGCGCCGGTGGGCGTGTCCTCAACGCGGCACACCCGCTCCTGCGCTGTGGCGGTGAGGCCGCATGCCAGAGAGAGGGCGAAACTGCCCGCAACGATACTGGAAACTCTACGCAACATGTCACGTCCTCCCGTGTGGGAAGATTAACCATGCCTGCGCGAAACCGCCAAGATGCGGCTTTCGGAAGAGCTAGCCGGCGAACGCCTTCTCGATCACGAATTGTGCCGGCGATGCATTCGACCCTTCGGTCAGGCCTGCCTTCAGCATCAGATCCTTCACGTCCTGGATCATTTCCATGGAGCCACAGATCATGACGCGATCCGTTTCCGGATTGAGCGGCGGCACGCCGAGATCCTCAAACAGTTTCCCGCTTTCTATCAGATCCGTGATGCGGCCCTTGTACTCATAGTCTTCCCGCGTGCAGCTGCCATAGCGGCGCAGCTTGCCTTGAGCGAGTTCGCCGAGGAATTCGTGGTTCAGCGTCTCTTCGACAATCTCCTTGGAATAATCGAGTTCAGCAGCTTCACGGCAGGTGTGTGTGACGATGACTTCGTCGAATTTCTCATAGGTTTCCGGGTCGCGCACAACGCTGGCAAACGGTGCGAAGCCTGTACCGGTGGAGAAACAATAAAGCCTTTTGCCTGGTACGAGTGCGTCATGCACCAGTGTGCCAGTCGGCTTTTTGCCGAGCAGAACCTTGTCTCCCGGTTGAATGGCCTGAAGGCGCGACGTCAGAGGACCATCCGGCACTTTGATCGAATAGAACTCCAATTCTTCATCCCAGCTCGGGCTGGCGATTGAATAGGCGCGCAGAAGCGGACGGCCGTCATCCTTGTAAAGCCCAATCATGACAAACTCACCAGACCGGAAACGGAAGCTCGACGGACGGGTCAGCCGGAACCGGAAAAGCCGGTCGGTATAGTGCTTCACCTCCAGAACCGTTTCTTCGGTCGGGGCGTTGGGGCTTACCTTTTTGGCGGCAACAGGCGTCGCATCTGCAGTCATATCAGGGCATCTCGCTCTTGCATTTCGTTCGCAGCGTCACATGACGTGTGGTTGCGAAGAATGCAATGCTGCACATGAACTATTGAGTTTTACTGAAGAGTCTCAGCGCTGCGATGTCTGGAATGATGTGTCACCAGCGACCCACGCAATCTTTGGATCAGACAGCGAATACGCACCCTCAAGCTCATAGATATCTTGATACCCGTAGCCGTAGAGGTTGATGAATGTGGGAACATTCAGTGCAAGTTCGATCCGCTTCACAGGAACGGGTGCCACATTGTCGGTGAAGTTGTTATTGCAATAGATCAGGATGCGCGTGTCCCTCGATGGAATAATCTTGGCGAGCTTGTCGTCCGTGAAATCAGAAAAGTTCAGATGGATCGCGCCGTCGATGTGACCCATTTCGAACGCGTCAGCGCTGCGCGTGTCCAGAATGATTGTGTTCTGATCGGTCTTCATCTCATTGAACGTATCGAGATTAACCAGACGCGAGGCGCGGTACTCGGAGACCTCAGCAGTCAGGCCGAGGAAACCGTCATAGTCGACCTGGCTTTCCTGTGCTTGCGCCATCAGCCCACAGCCAATGAACGCTGCAAGCGTAATCAGGCCGAGAATTGCATTTCCTTTGACACCCATGGCGCCAATCCTTTCCGCATACCTCCCCACACTACACGAACAGGATTACCGCGAATTAAGGCGGGAATGGGCAATTTGAATGAGTTTACTAAGGCTATTCAGGCCCGAGGGTGCGCCGCAGAGTGCACATCCCTCAAGCGGGTCGCATCCACACCCGTATACACTTGCGTGGTAGACAGCGACGCGTGCCCGAGCAGCGTCTGGATCGCGCGAAGGTCCGCCCCCGCCGCAAGCAGGTGTGTCGCGAAAGCGTGACGCAGGGCATGCGGGGTCGCCGTCGATGGCAGCCCGAGAACAGCGCGAAGCTTCTGGACCAGTCCCTGAATGAGACGTGGATTGAGCGCACCTCCCTTCGCCCCGCGAAACAGAGCATCGCTGCGCCCCAGATTGTAGGGACACAAACCGGCATACGCGTCCACGGCTTCCCTCACGGCTGGGATAAGTGGCACGATACGCACCTTTCCGCCCTTGCCTGTGATCCTCAAACGCTCCGGCAGGGGAATGTCTGCCCCCGTCAGGCTGAGGGCCTCAGAAATGCGGAGCCCGGCCCCGTAGAGCAGAGACAGCACGGCCGCATCACGCGCATTGATCCAGGCTTCGGAATCCGGATCAGTTCCCGCCTCTGCGATCAGGTCCTTAGCCGCCTCAACCGACACCGGACGGGGCAGGCGCTGCGGACGTTTCGGACCTTGCAGATAGGCGATCTCCGCATTCTCGATATCATACGTTCTGCCGAGCCAGCGATAGAGCGCCTTGATAGACGACAGCAGCCGCGCAATGGAGGCATCTGACAGACCATCCCGGCGGCGATGCGCCAGAAACGACCGCACATCGCGCGCCCGCAATTTGTCCAGCCGCTGCGGCGTTGGCGGCTCCCCAAGATGTTGCGTCAGAAAGCCGAAAAAGCCTGCAAGGTCGCTTTGGTAGGCTTCGACGGTCTTTTCAGCCATCCGGCGTTCATCCGTGAGATAGGCGACGAAGGCAGCAAGCGTTTCCATACGAGCAGTGTGCCCGCACGATCTTAACTTTGCCTTTCGCGGGGGAGACGCCCTTCAGGGCTCGATGCGCTTCCCTGCCCAGTCGAACACATGCCCGCTGTCACGCGCGCGCAAGCCTTCGATGACATCAAGCAAATAGCTTGCGCACTGTTCCGGTGAAAATAGTTGCGTGTCCGGCACGTTCGACTGGAACGGTTCGGAAAGTCCGGTATCGACCGTACCCGGATGCAGCCCGACACAGATGGACTCGTCATTCTTTCGGGCGCTCTCGATCGCATAGTTCCGGATCAGCATGTTCAGAGCCGCTTTCGATGCTCGATAGGCATGCCAGCCTCCCAGGCGATTATCGCTGATGGAGCCGACGCGTGCAGACAAAGGCGCAAACACCCATCGCCCCGACCGCGGCATCTCGCCCAGCACATGCTTGGCGATGAGCGCTGGCGCAATCGTGTTTGCGGCGAATATCTTCTCGAACGCATCGCGGCTTTGATGGCGGTAGGATTTTTCAGGCTGGAGCCCCTCCCCGGCATGAAGCAGGCCAATCGCGACAATACAGAGTCGAATGTCACCTGCGCCTGCAATCTCCTTGAGGGCTGTCCTCAGGGAGCCTTCGTCCAGCGCGTCAGCCGTCACCCCGAGCGCCCCATCCGGCGCGGTGCCTGTGCGGGACACGCCGAATACCGTGTCGTGCTGACCTCGATGAACAAGCTGTTCTGTCAGGGCGCGGCCGATCCCGCCATTCGATCCGAATACAATTGCGTTCATGCAGTCGGATCTAGAGTGCGAAGGCGTGGAGGCAAAAAAGAAGGGCGACCAATCAGGCCGCCCTTCACTACTCTACCTGTACTCTACTATCCATGAAGATAAGCATACTGAGCTTAACCCTTCATGAATGAGATAACGCGAACCCTTAGCTCTGTTTGGCGAGCAGGTTGCGAATTTCTTCCAGAAGCACTTCCTGGCGCGGTGGCGCAGCCGGTGCAGCTTCCTCTTCCTTTTTCTGCATGCTGTTCATGCCCTTGATAATAAGGAACATGACGAACGCAACGATGATGAACGAGATCAGCGCGGCGATGAATGCGCCTAGCTCAACAATCGCGGCCTCTTTGACCACTTCGCCAGCTTCGTTCAGCTCGGCCGGGGAAATCGTGTAGGTCAGAGCCGACAGGTCGATGCCGCCCATGACCGGCGCCAGAATCGGCAGAAACACGCCCTGAATGAAAGCTGTGACAACCGTAGCGAATGCACCGCCCATGACGAAGCCAACCGCCATGTCGACCAGATTGCCTTTCATGGCAAACTCTTTGAATTCCTTAAGCATTGTGCGCCCCTTTCCCTTGCCTTGGATATTTCAGCGTAGACGCAAATAGGCAGAGAATTTGCCGGGCGCGTCAAGACGCCACACTCAGTTAACGCTGCTATGGGGCTTAGCGCGCTTCGGGGTCTTCGCCGCCATTCACGCGGGCGCGAAGCTCCTTGCCAGCCTTGAAGAACGGGACCGATTTCGCCGGCACTTCGACAGACTCACCCGTGCGGGGATTACGCCCCTTGCGGGCCTCTCGTTGCCGGACCGAGAATGCACCAAAGCCCCTCAGCTCGACACGATCCCCCCGTGCGAGCGCAGAGCCGATCTCGTCAAGAATAACATTGACCACCCGCTCCAGATCTTCCTGGCGCAGGTGACTGTATTCGACAGCGAGTTTTGCAATCAATTCGGACTTCAGCATGTCGTTGATATTAAACGCATTTGCGGCGGGAGCGCTAGGCCCCCGCCGCAAACATTTCATCAATTTTAGATTATGATCCGACGGTCGGATCAATCACCTCAGCTGTCAGCCAGTTCAGCGGATTGAGCTTTCCACTCAGCGCCTTTTCCAGACGTGCCAACTTCCTCTTCGAGGGTCGCCAGCTGAGCGTCTGTCAGCGCAGCGATCTGCCAGAAATGGTAGATGCCAGCTTCGTTCAGCTTCTTCTCGAAGGCCGGTCCGACGCCTTTGATCTGCTTCAGATCGTCAGCATCGCCCTGGGCTGCGGACAGGCGGCCATTCTCGTCGAGCGCAGACGCGTCGGCAGTTGCCTTGCCATCTGTGCTTGGCGGAGTTGGCGTAACCTTCTCGGAAGTTTCCTTGGCACCGCCGGACGAAGCCAGGGCTGCGCCGAGGATGTCGCCGAGCGACGCACCGGCGTCTGCCGATCCGTATTGTGCAACGGCTTCTGCCTCTTCCGCGATTTCGAGGGCCTTGATCGACAGGGATACGCGGCGGGACGAACGGTCCACCGAGATCACTTTTGCGTCGACCTTGTCGCCTACAGCGAAGCGTTCCGGACGCTGGTCCGCGCGATCACGGGACAGGTCAGAGCGACGGATGAAGGATTTCATCGCCGGGGAGCCGAATTCGACTTCGACACCGCCAGAGGTGACTTCCGTAACCGTACAGGTGACGGTCGAACCGCGTTTCACGCCTGCACCGCCATCTGCCGGGGCCTCGATCGGGTCACCAGACAGTTGCTTGATGCCGAGCGAGATGCGCTCTTTGTCAACGTCAACGTCGAGGACTTTCGCCTTGACGATGTCGCCCTTGTTGAAGGCTTCGATGGCTTGCTCGCCGGATTTGTCCCAAGCGATGTCGTTGATGTGCACCATGCCGTCGAGGTCCGGGCCGAGGCCAACGAACAGACCGAATTCGGTGATGCCACGAACTTCGCCTTCGATTTCCGTGCCGACCGGATGCTCTGCAAGGAAGGCGGTCCACGGGTTGTCCATGGTCTGCTTCAGGCCGAGCGAGATGCGGCGCTTCTCGGAATCGACGTCCAGGACTTCCACATCGACTTCCTGAGAGGTCGACAGGATCTTGCCCGGATGGACGTTTTTCTTGGTCCAACTCATTTCGGAAACGTGGATTAGGCCTTCGACACCATCTTCCAGCTCCACGAAGGCGCCGTAATCGGTGATGTTGGTGACCTGGCCCTTGAGGCGTGCGCCGACCGGATAGCGGACGTCGATGCCGTCCCACGGGTCGGAACCGAGTTGCTTCATGCCAAGCGAAATACGCTGGGTTTCCGGGTTGATCTTGATGATCTGGACTTCAACTTCCTGACCAACTTCCACAACCTGGCTCGGATGGTTGATGCGCTTCCAGCTCATGTCCGTAACGTGCAGCAGGCCATCGATGCCGCCGAGATCAACGAACGCACCGTAATCGGTGATGTTCTTGACGATACCCTTGCGAACGTCGCCTTCCGCCATGTCGGAAACGATTTCTGCGCGCTGTTCGGCGCGGCTCTCTTCGAGGATGGCGCGGCGGGAAACAACGATGTTGCCACGTGCGCGGTCCAGCTTGAGGATCTGGAAGGGCTGAATTTCGCCCATGAGCGGACCTACGTCGCGAACCGGGCGGATGTCCACCTGGCTGCCCGGCAGGAACGCATTCACGCCGCCCAGGTCGACCGTGAAGCCACCTTTGACGCGGCCAGAAATTGCACCTTTGACGGGCTCTTCGGCGTTGAAGCTCTTCTCGAGCTTGATCCAACGCTCTTCGCGGCGAGCCTTGTCACGGGACAGGACAGCGTCGCCAAGGGCGTTTTCGATGCGATCAAGGTAGACATCGACGATGTCGCCGGGGGCCGGCTCCTTGTCTTCCATCGAGAATTCTTTGACCGGAATACGGCCTTCGGTCTTCAGACCGATATCAACCAGCACCGCGTCATTATCGATACGAATAACGGTTGCCGGGATGACCTGACCTTCCTGCATTGCGCTGGCGGCCGTGGACGATTCGAACATCGCTGCGAAATCGTCGGTCGTTGGATTGAAACTATCAGACATTTGGGTTCCTTCGGGCGGGTCGAACGGCTCAAGGCAGACGTGCACTATTGCAGCCTGCTCAGAACGACCCGAGAGCGTGGTCTCTTTGAATTTGAAGTGGTGCGGCCTGTTTGGATTTGAGGTGCCCCCAATTTGGAGGAGCAGCCCCTTCAGGCGCGGTTTCCACGGGCAATCGCTGCCTCAACAGCCGCAATCGCCTTTTCCACTGCGGCCTCTATAGTCAGGTCGCTTGTATCGATCAAGACAGCATCTGCCGCCATTTCCGCAGGGGCGTCCTTGCGGGACTGGTCTCGCTGGTCGCGCGCGCGCAACTGTTCGATGACTTCTTCGAGAGTCAGGTCACTTCCCTGCCCCTGCAATTCCTTCCAGCGCCGCTCTCCACGCACTTCAACGCGGGCATCCACCCAGAGCTTTGCATCGGCCTCCGGCGCAATCACTGTCCCGATGTCGCGGCCATCCAGAAGCGCCCCGATGGGCTGGGTGGCGAATGCCCGTTGCAGTTCGAACAATGCCTGTCTTACATCCGGAATTGCGGCAACCACACTCGCTGCCTTGCCCGCGTCAGCCGTACGCAGATCCGCTTCGTCGAAGCTGGCAAGATCCAGATGGCGCGCAACATGAGCGACTGCGTCCGGGTCCGTGAGATCGACGCCAGCGCGAAGCGCGGCGACGCCCGTCGCCCGGTACAGCCGTCCGGTATCCATGTGCGGCAAACCGTAATGAGCCGACAGACGCTTGGAAATAGTGCCCTTGCCTGAAGCGGTAGTTCCATCAATCGCAATAATCATGGGGGCGGGAAGTGAGCGATCCCGCCAGTCAAGTCAAGCAGGCTCAGCCGCTGGCGCTTCCACAAAGCCTTTCCAACCGCTCATATAGTCAATGAAGCTTTCCCCAAGCCCCTCGCGGCGGAGATGATCACGTGACACCGGAAGCGTTGCAGGCTCAAAATCCGGATCCGCGGCGACTTTCTCTGGAAAGTCATGATGCAGGATCGCGCCGCGACCAATCACGACGAAATCCAGTCCTGCCTCTATCGCTGCGTGACATTTCGCGCCGGTCAGCAGCTTTCCAGCTGCGCCAAGGCGAACATTTCCGCGCGGCAAATCCGTGAACCAGTCCACAAGACGGCGCTCCTGATACGCCTCGTCAGCCGGCATCTTGAAGACATCCCACAAGGACATGTCGAGATAATCGATCTTTCCATCTGCCATCACGCGGCGCGCCACTTCGCGCACCTCGCCGAGATCCATACCGAACCGCTCCGGCGACAGGCGCAGGCCCAACGAGAAATTCTCACCGCAAGCGGCGCGGATGCCATCAATAATCTCGAAGGTGAGCCGGGCACGATTATCCAGGCTGCCGCCATAGGCGTCATCGCGCTTGTTGATCTCGGCGCTCAGGAACTGGCACAGCAGGTACCCGTGGGCACCATGCACCTCAACGCCGTGGAACCCAGCAGCTTCACAGCGCACAGCCGCCGCAATGAAATCATCGCGAACTTTCTCGACCTCAGCGAGGGTCATCGCCCGAGCATCGAACTCTTCATTGTCCGACGGACAAACCGGCTTGCCCTCAATCAGATCGTGCGGCGTGCGCATACCTGCATGGTGAAGCTGGACGACCGAGTGACTGCCTTCCGCGCTAATCCTGGCCGCAAGCTCCCGCAGGCCGGGAAGGTGGGCGTCATCAAAACATCCAAGCTGGCCCGGAAAGCCGATTCCGTGCGGATCAATCTGGGCCGCTGCGGTCATGGTCAGACCAAAGCCGCCCTCAGCCCGCATGGAGAGCCAGCGGATCTCGTCTGCACTGAGCGTGCCGTCGGCATGGCTCTGCTGGTTGGTGAGAGGAGCAAGTACGAAACGGTTCTTGAGGGCAGGCCCCAGAGAAAACGCGAGGGGAGAAGTCAGATCAGTCATGACCCGCACTTTGCCGCCCCGCGCTCTCTCGTCAATTTTGACCTAGCGGAAATCAGCCTTCCGAAATATCCGCGCCAAGCTCTGCCATGTGACTGAGGAAGTCCGGATAGCTGGTCGCGATCATGGAGATATCGTCCACGCTGACCGGGTTCTGTGAGGCTGTGCCCATGACCAGCGCGCTCATGGCGATCCGATGGTCGTGCCGCGTTTCCACAAGGCCACCCCCTGGCGGAGGGCCACCACAGCCCTGAACGGCAAATCCATCCGGGCGCTCTTCGGCGTCAACGCCATTGGCCCGCAGCATGGCGACCACAGCGCCAATGCGGTCGGATTCCTTTACGCGCAATTCCTCCGCGCCGGTAACAACCGTCTCACCTTCAGCAAAGGCAGCCAGCACACCAAGGATCGGGAATTCGTCGATCATTGAAGGGACCAGACGCTCAGGCACGGGTTTTCCGCTCAATTGCGCTGATCCGGCATGCACATTGATCAGCCGCTCCCCTGCCGCATCGCCCATCTCTTCTGCGCCCAGATGTGCGCCCATCAGGTTGACCACATCATAGAAACCCGACCGGGTCGAATTGGACATGATGCCCTCGACCATGACGTCCCCTTGCGGTGACAGAATGCCCGCCGCGACAAGAAATGCTGCGGAGGAGGGATCGCCGGGGATGGCAGCGTCAATCGCAGTCAGCTTTTGCCCACCTTCCAGGGACACGCGAACGCCTTCGGCCCCCAACCGCTCTGTTCCCACAGTGACACCAAATCCGCGCAGCATGCGTTCCGTATGGTCTCGGGTCTGACGAGCCTCTTCAACAATCGTTGTGCCATCTGCGTTCAGGCCCGCAAGCAACACGGCCGATTTCACCTGAGCAGATGCGACCGGCGGTACATAGGTGATCGCCTTCAGGCTTTCTGTGCCAACAATTGCGAAGGGCAACTGGCCATCCGGTCCTGCCGTATCGAGCCCGCGCATCATGCGCAGCGGTTTCAGGATCCGATTCATCGGGCGTGAGCGAAGGCTTTCGTCTCCGGTCATCTCGACATTGATGGGATAGCCAGACACCAGGCCCATCATCAGGCGAGAGCCTGTGCCTGAATTGCCGAAGTCGAGATCTTTTTCCGGCTGGCTCAGTCCTTTTTCGCCCACACCGATCACTTCCCATGCACCGGGGCCAGTCTGCTTTACAGTCGCGCCGAGCGCTTCCATGGCCCAGCCTGTACGCAGGACATCTTCGCCTTCGAGAAGGCCGGTAAATCGGCTGGTTCCTGCTGCAAGTCCGCCAAAGATGAGGGCACGATGTGAACAAGATTTGTCACCCGGCGCGCGGATGTTGCCTTTGAGAGCTTTAACGGGTCGGCTGGTCCAGACCATTTCAGGTACATTCCCTGCTTGATTGATCACGTGAAATGGGGCTTTGACAGCGTGCGGCGTTCATGGCAAGCGCCCGCCCATATCAAAATCAGAGAAGACCATAAGGAGGCTGTCTCCCGTGTCGAAAGACAAACTTGGAACCAAACAGGTCTGCCCTTCCTGCGAGGCACGCTTCTACGACCTGAACAAGCGCCCCTGCGTCTGCCCGAAATGCGGCGAGGAATTTGATCCGGAAGACGAAGTCATCCGCACCACCATCACCAAGGTAAAAGCCAAGGCCGCAAAGGCCGCGGTCAAGACCGAGGATGATGATGAAGATGACGACGAAGAGGATGCCGCCGCCCGCACCAATGACGACATTGATGATGAGGACGACGAATCCGACGAGGAAGAAGCCAAGGAACTTGGTGGCGACGAGGAAGAAGTTATCCTCGAAGGTTCGTCCGATGAGGACGAAGACGGCGATACGCCAGCGAAAGTCCCGGCCGGATTCAATGAAGACGGCGTGGATGACGATGATGATGACGACATCCTGCTGGATGACGATGATGACACTGACTTCGAAATCGATGCAGACGCCGACGATGACGACGACGATCTGACTCTCGATGATGAGGAAGATGAAAAATAGACTTGAAACCCGGAAGCGGCGGATGTAACTGCGTCGCTTCCGGTTCGGGGCCATAGCTCAGTTGGGAGAGCGCTTGCATGGCATGCAAGAGGTCGTCGGTTCGATTCCGTCTGGCTCCACCATTTCCTGCACATTCAACGAATTTCTGTCGTTATCGTCATTCCTGAACCTTGCCTGAATACACGCGCCATCTGGTGCACATAAACGTGACTATGTGCCCCGAAGATGCCCCAATCCGGTCCTTGAACCGGAACCTTTGTTCCCCACCTTTATTATGAACAGTGGAACACATGCTTCCCGCGTTCGGCATGTCTGTCTCTTGTGACGGAAAGGATTGGAACGATGACTACAGACCTGAAAACGAACCCGTTTGAAAGCGACGCCTTCGTGTATATCCGCCATCTTGATGCCGGAGAGCTTTCGGGAATTCTTCCCGAGAATGCGATTGATCAGATCGACGAACCCGACGATTTGTTCGTTGTGGCGTCGGTCGACGGCGTGCGCCTGGCTGTGGTACAAGGCCGCGAAGCCGCCTTTGCCGCTGCCCGGTCTCACGATCTGAAGCCGCTCAGCGTACACTGATACGCTTTCAAACAGGCCCCATTGGAAATCCCCTTCGAACTCGGTTCGGAGGGGTTTTTTCTGATCCAGCTTGTTGCGCCTGCAGGAACCAGCCATCCGGCCTTGCCCTTGGGGGGGCGCAGGCATAGGGTGCGCGCGTTTTCACCCCCCGGACCCCCACATTATGCCCGACACACACACATCCGACCTGCCCGTGACCCTGGACGATATCAAAGCTGCCGCTGAAGTGCTGGATGGCCAGATCGTTCATACGCCGATGAACAAGTCACGGACGCTGTCGAGCATTACGGGCGCAGAAGTCTGGGTGAAGTTCGAGAACCAGCAATTTACCGCTGCGTTCAAGGAACGCGGCGCTTTGAACCGGCTGTCGAAACTGACGGATGACCAGAAGAAGCGCGGGGTTATCGCCGCTTCCGCCGGCAACCATTCGCAGGGCGTCGCCTACCATGCGCGCCGCCTTGGCATTCCGGCCACGATCGTGATGGCCAAGACCACCCCTTTCAGCAAGGTCGAGCATACCCGCAGTCACGGCGCACGTGTCCTGTTGGAAGGGCTGATCTTCGACGAAGCCAAGAGCTATGCGATGGAAGTGTGTGAGCGGGACAATCTCACCTTCCTGCACCCGTTCGACGATCCTGACATCATCGCCGGGCAAGGTACGATTGCGCTGGAAATGCTGGAGGCCAATCCAGAGCTCGACACGCTGGTCGTGCCGATTGGTGGTGGCGGCCTGATCAGCGGCATCGCGATTGCGGCCAAGACCCTGAAGCCTGAAATCAAGATCATTGGCGTCGAGGCGGCAATGTATCCCTGCATGCACGCCGCCCTGCGCGGTGAAACACCAAAAACCGGCGGTGCAACAATCGCTGAGGGCATTGCCGTGAAAGAGGCGGGGGAGCTGACCCGCCAGATTTGCGCTGAGCTGGTTGATGACATCGTCCTGGTAGAGGAAGAGCATCTGGAGCGCGCCATCACGCTATATGCGGAGGTCGAGAAAACCATCGCCGAAGGCGCGGGTGCAGCTGGGCTTGCTGCCCTTCTGGCACATCCCTCGCGCTTTCAGGGCCGCAATGTCGGCCTTGTCCTGTGTGGCGGCAACATCGATACGCGCTTGCTATCTTCAGTGCTCACACGGGCACTTGTTCGCGAAAACCGCCTGACCTCCATCCGTATTATCGGCGATGATCGGCCCGGCCTCCTGGCGCTTGTTTCCAAGATCATCGGCGATCAGGGCGCCAACATCATGGAAGTCGCCCACAATCGCATCGCGCTGGATGTACCCGCAAAAGGCGCAGAATTCGATATTCTGATCGAAACGCGCGATGCCCAGCACACACAGGAAGTCATCGATGCACTCGCCCAAGCTGGCTATCCGCCACGCTCACTCTGACCGCTGCGTCAGCTGCCGAGGTGACTTTGCTGCTTGTCCTGCTTAAACGAGACTGATCCCACCTGATCACTGGAGAGACACATGATCCGGACTATGCTCGCGGCTCTTACCGCTACAATCCTCGCCACAGCGTGTAGCAGCGGCACCGATACCGCTGACCTCGACGCAACGTTCGACAAGCATCTACCCTGGAACTCAGAAAGTGCGGACGTCGAAACTGGGCTTGCCGGCCTCGAATATATCGTCCTGAAGGAAGGACCAGAGGACGGCGCGAGCCCTGTGCCAACCGATATGGTCCGTGTCCACTATGAAGGTCGTACCGCGGACGGCGAGAAATTCGACTCCTCCTATGATCGCGGATCTCCCTCAATGTTTCGCCTGAATCAGGTGATTCCGGGCTGGACGCAGGGGCTCCAATTGATGAGCGAGGGCGACACCTACCTCTTCTATATTCCAAATGCTCTCGCCTATGGAAATTCCAATCGCGGCGACGTCATCAAGGCGGGCGACGATCTCGTTTTCCAAGTGGAGCTGGTTGAAGTGATGGAGCCGAAATCGGCTGATGCGGAAGCCTGGGAGAAATACACGCCGTGGAATTCAGACCTTCCGGAAGTCCAGAAAACTGAGTCCGGACTGCAATATGTTGTTCTGGAAAGCGGCGATGCATCTGGCGCCAGCCCCGTAAACGGACAAATGGTTGCTGTCTATTATGAAGGCCGGCTCGCAGAGAATGGCGAAATGTTCGACAGCGCCTTCCAGCGGGGCCAACCGGAACTCTTTCCCTCAGACCGCCTGATCCCGGGCTGGGTCGAAGCGCTTGCCATGATGAAGCCGGGAGATCGCTGGCTGATGTATATTCCATCGGACATTGCCTATGGTGCCCAAGGCACGCCGGGCGGCCCCATTCCTCCGAATGCGGATCTGATGTTCGAAGTCGAACTTCTGGACGTGATGAACTAGCGTTTCTTGTACCGGCGTGGAGAGTTCGGCGACGAATCCTCCGCGCTCGGTTCGCCTGCTTCTTCGGGAAGCAAATCGGCCCTGAAGTAGATTGGCAGGTCCAGTGACGTTTGAAACCACGGGCGCTGCTGACCCTCAGACGCATGCATGACATCGTCATTCACCCGGCGCAGCACAGATTGAATGCTTATCCGGTCTGGCGTCACGACATTCCGGGCAAACGCGTCCGCGAACAATGACGGGGCTTTGCCGTCTGGATGATACGTTCCCGGCGCATCCGCATAGGCAATAACGACCCGATCTTTGCCGAAGCTCTCTGAAAAACCGCGATCCTCTCCCTTTTCGCCGCCAAGCGAAAATGGCCTGCCGCAGTCGACCAGCATCATGATCGCTTGTGACGACGCTGCTTCCATCTGCGCCACAAGATCAGAAATCCAGATTCCCTGGTCTCGCAACTCAGATTTGGACCGGGGGATCGGGCCCTGCGGCAACAGCACATTCTCTCCGTCCAGGGCTGTTCCATATCCTGCGAAATAGACCAACCCGACAGATGCCGGACCCGCCGCGTCGAGACGCTGCACGAAAAGGTCGACCTGATCCCGGGTTTCGCGATCATTTCCGTCTGGGAGATAAACGGTCTCATAGCCTGCAGAAGCCAGCGCACTTCGAACAATCTCCCCGTCATGATGGACATTTGGCAGGCTGAGGTCTCGGGCATCGGAATAGGAATTCGCAATAATGAGGGCATGCCTGAGTGGGTAGCGTGACGTCTCGGCGCTCGATTCCGACGGATCCCTGGTCCAGGAACCAATCTTGATGTCGGAAGACCTGCGCTGAAGCCGGGAGAGATTCATGGGCTCCTGCCGTTGAAGCGTTTGTTCAAGTACATCCAGACGTACCTGCTCGAACATGTCACGGACAGTGGTCGCAGGCTCATTGAGACGAATGCCAAGTGCCCGTGCGTAGGGTCCGTTCCCGTCATCGGCACGGCCATCGCTTGCCGTCTCCCCTTCCCAGGTTGCGAAGGAGAGGAACATGTTGCGCTCGCCAGCGCCGCCCGCCGTGCGCCTGAGGCCCCGGAAAGCCTCTCCTCCGCCAAGCGAGCGTTGGGCCTCTGGCAGTTTTAAAACGTTCCGACAGGCGTCGATGGCGACAACGCTTGGAGCTTCCAACGCGTCCAGCCGTTCCATCACCCAATCCAGTTCCACAGAATCGTCCCAGAGTGCTTCGTTCAGTTCATCTGCTTCACCTACCGGGATCAGGTAATTTCCGCCGGTCTCTCGCGCTGCGCCGTGTCCGGAATAGTAGAAAAATCCCATGGCCTCAGGCCCGGCGGCCTTCAACTCTGCCACATAATCTCGGATCGCGCTCATCATGGCAGATCGCCCGGCATTCTGAACGATGTCGCCAGAAACGAGCCGGAACCCGCAATTGCGCACGCCTTCGGCCACCACAGTGGCGTCATTGATCGGATTGGAAAGCGTTCCGATGCCCTCTGAATAGGACGCATTGCCGATGATCAGCGCAATTCGCTTTTTTGCAGGTGTCTGTTGTGCGCGGCCGGGCCAAGGCATGGCCGCCGCGCCACCGATCAGCAGCATATGGCGACGTGAGATCATCTTGACCCTCCGACGAAAGCAACGCCCATTTCTTGCCTATGCAATCCTACCTCGTCAACACAACCCAATCGTATGGGTTGTCATCCCATGAGAGCGCTGACAGGAAGAGCCTCGGAATTACACAAAGGATCGCACACTTGACCATTTCCGCCGACCAACTCGCCCGGATTGCCCTCGACGCCGGAAAACTCATCATGGAGATCTATGAAAGTGATTTCGATGTGGACCGGAAAGGCGACGCCTCTCCGGTAACAGAAGCGGACCAACGTGCCGAAGTCCTGATCCTGAAAGGCTTGGCCGAAGCTGAGCCAAGCCTGCCGGTCGTCGCTGAGGAATCCTTCAGCGATGGAAAAGTGCCCGAGCACGGTCATCGGTTCGCACTGGTCGATCCGCTGGATGGCACAAAGGAATTCGTAAACAAGAATGGTGAGTTCACCGTAAACATCGCGATTATCGAACACGGCCGCCCGGTCATGGGGGTTGTGTACGCTCCAGCGCGTGATCGCCTGTTCGTGGCTGAGAGCCACAATTCAGCCTGGCAGGCCACGGTCGAGCCAGGTGGGGATGTACCAACCGAACGCACCGCATTGAAAATCCGCCCTGCCCCTGAAGCGGGCCTGACAGCTGTCGCCTCAAAATCGCACCGGTCCGCGGAAACAGATGACTGGCTCGGCAAGTTCGACGTCGCCGAAACCGTCGGGGCCGGTTCGTCGCTGAAATTCTGCCTGATCGCTGCAGGAGAGGCAGACCTCTACCCTCGCATGGGCCGCACCATGGAATGGGATACAGCGGCAGGTCATTCGGTCGTGGAGGCTGCAGGTGGCCGCGTACTGACAGAAGAGGCAAAACCTCTTCTCTACGGCAAGAAAGAACGCGGCTACGACAATCCCCATTTCATCGTTTATGGCGATGTCACCCCCGCCTGAGGCACGATCTCGATTTTTTCGCTAAGTCCTGCCACAAGCATGTGAGGAGGATGTAGCGTATGGCACGGCAGTACTTTGGAACGGACGGCATTCGTGGCCGGGTAAACGCACACCCGATGACGGCAGAGACCGCCCTTCGGCTGGCAATTGCGGCTGCCCGGACATTCGCACCAAATGGCGGGCGTGAAGTGGTCATTGGCCGCGATACCCGTCGGTCTGGAGAAATGATCGAAGCTGCCCTGATTGCTGGCCTGACCAGTATGGGCCTCAAACCTGTCTTGCTTGGCGTTGTCCCAACACCGAATGTCGCCCTGATGACAAGAGAAACCGGCGCTGCGCTTGGCCTGATGGTTTCTGCCTCTCACAACAAGGCAGATGACAATGGCGTCAAACTCTTCAGCCCCGAAGGCATCAAGCTGACAGATGAAACCGAGGAGGCGCTTGAATCCGCCATGGCGTCGGCCTTCGAGGGAGATTATCCCGCTCCTTCCACGGTTTCGACGCCCCACTCACTCACCGGCGCGACAACGCTCTATCTGGACCGCTGCCTGCAAGCGGTTGGCACAGACATGGACCTGTCCGCGCTGAAGATTGTGCTGGATTGCGCTCACGGTGCCGCGTTCGAAGTAGGGCCCGCAGCGCTACGCCAGCTCGGCGCGAACCTGACGATCATTGGCGATCAACCGGACGGTCTGAATATAAATGCTGGTGTTGGCTCTACCGCAACGGACCTTCTGAAAACGACAGTCGTCGACACCGGGGCTGATATCGGAATCGCATTTGATGGCGATGCCGACCGGGTCGTCGTGGTGGATGAAACCGGAGAGGAAGTTGACGGCGACCAGGTCATGGCGCTCATCGCTGGCGAATTGCACCGGGCCGGAAAGCTGACTGGCGGGGGCATGGTTGCCACTGTCATGTCGAATATGGGTCTGGCAGAATACCTCAAGGAACTTGATCTGACGCTGGCGCGCACGAAAGTTGGCGACCGCTATGTCGGCGAGCACATGCGCCAGCACGGTTTCAATCTGGGCGGCGAACAATCCGGGCACATCATTCTGTCGGATGTATCCACCACCGGCGATGGCCTGCTGGCAGCCCTTCAGGTTCTGAAAACACTCTCAAACAGCGATCGCCCTGCCTCTGAATTGTTGCATGTCTTCGACCCAGCTCCGCAAAAACTGGTCAATATACGTTTCAACGGATCAAACCCGCTGGACGCAGACACTGTGAAAGCTGCGCTGTCGGACGCAGACGACATGTTGGGCAAACGCGGACGCATGGTTGTCCGCAAATCCGGCACCGAGCCATTGATCCGCGTCATGGCGGAAGCATTGGAAGAAGACCTGATGTTGCGTGCTCTGGCCCATGTGGTCAGCGCGGTAGAAGCGGCCGCCTGATAAGGCTTTGTCAGGAATTGTCCTCCACACTTTCGGGTGAAATGGGGGGCAGACCATGACGTTTGACGCACGAGGTGGCAGTAAACCGAAAGATGGCAACACGCTGACCTTCGGCGCGATCACAATTCTTGTCGTCGCTGGCGCCTTCTTTGCGGTGCTTAACCTGCCAAAGAAAAGCGCTTCTGATGGGCCGTTTCCGATTGCTTCCGCTCAAGTAAATTCGGTCCAGCATGCAGGTCTTGAAGGTAAATCAGCCAAAGCCTTCCTCTCTGCACTTGGGCGAATTGACCCGAATGCACGCGCTGATCTGGACCGCCGCCTTTCGAAGTCGGATCAGCACGATCATGCCCGAATAGCGCTGGCGGCCGCAGGCAAAGTGCTTAGCCAGCATCAGACCACGCTCGCCAATGCCAATACGCGCCATGTGGACGACTGGCTGGACATGACCCGCAAGGAATTGCGAAGCGCATCACGCCGCAATCACCGTTGGTGCTCTGGAATTCGCTATCAGAACTTCGACGCGGCCTCCGGATTATCCAGCCAGATGGCCGCAGCTTCAGACCTTGCGGATCTTGGTAGCGAACTGACCGACTATTCATTCGCCTCTATCAGCATCGCGTTCGCCGCCATTGAAGATGCGCGAACCAGCCCGGTAAACCACGGAAAGCTCACCCATCAGGATGAATCGGCCCTGCAGGGCGTCGCCATGTCGATTATCTCCGATCCGCAGATCATGCCGCTCATGCTCGCCGCGAACTCGGGCGGGCCGTCGCCGACCATGCTGGAATCTCTGGATATGTGCGATTTGGGCGTTACGGCTGTGACCGCACTGAAAACTCTGCCTCAGGGGACGAAAGGACGTGCTTTCTCGGAATTCGTGATGTCCGCCGACTTTGATTCTGGGGATCTCAGCCAATTGGAAAAACTATCCCGCCTCTGACAATCAACGTCGCGCGATGCCGGATTCTCCAAGCCGCCATTCCAGCACGTCCAGCCGATCCTGCCCGAAGAACGCCTCTCCCTCGAACACCATGAGCGGAACGCCCCAATGATGCGGATCCTGGGCCGCCTGGTTTTCGGCGATGACTGCTTCCAGCCGGTCAGCCTCGGCCTCTTGCCGAACATCCAAATCGGCAAGATCGAATCCGGCTCGCGCCGCCGCATCGGCCAGCGCAGTGCCCTCTGTCCATGCCCCGCCGGACCAGATCAGGGTTGAAACTTCATCCATGAAAGCCCAGCCCGCATCATCGCCGGCCTCGCAGGCCAGAATGCCGAGCCGTGTCAGACGACCGATATAGGGCTGCTCCGGAGAGATTTCCCGCGTGACCATATTCATGACCACAGGGTCAGGGTTCAGCGGTCCGAATGGCAGCTCCAGATACTGGGCCAATCGAACAATGTCCCGCACCAGATACGGCACCCATTGCGGTCGGATTTCCGAGAAGAATTCAGGCGTTCGTATGGCAATCGGATACACTGGCCGAGGCCGCACGCGCACATCCCATTTCGAGCTGAGGGCGCGAAGCCGCTTCGTCGCTAGATAGGAATATGGCGACCGAAAAGACCAGAAGACGTCGACAGTTTTCATGGTGACACTTTGGCGGCGTATTGATGCCTTCACAAGAACTGATTTTAGGCCCATCTAATTCGGCATGGGCCTCGATAACTCCTTCCGCCAGTTCATGGACAAATTCCAGATGCCGGACTTTTCCGCGATGGACTGGAAAGGCTCGGTTGATCGCCTGCGCCAGCAATTCTTCGTTGCCAGCCGCGCGATTGAGCGAGATGCGCCGGAAATGGCCAATATCTCTCTGGTCACCCTGCCCGGCCCCGCCGGACCGATGAAAGCCCGCCTGTACACACCGCTGGGTGCGGGAATACCGCCCGGCCCCGGCATCGTCTTCTTTCATGGCGGCGGATTTGTTCTCGGCGACCTGGACAGTCATGACATGATCTGTCGGCGGCTGGCCGAGGGGGCGAGAGCGCGGGTGATCGCGATCGACTATCGTCTTGCCCCAGAGCACAAGTTTCCCGCCGCGCATGATGATGCGCTTGCTGCCTGGAATTGGGTCACCACGCATGCCGACGCTTGCGGGGTGGATCCGAACCGGCTCGCCGTTTGCGGAGACAGCGCAGGCGGGAATCTTTCGGCCTTTCTTGCACAGGAATTACTGCGCACCGGAAAGCCTGGTCCAAAGTTCCAGCTGCTGCTTTATCCATTGGTGCAGTTCGTGGACATACGAACAAAGAAGATGACCTTCCAGGAAGGTGGCTTCTTCATTTCTGCAAATCTGTTTGAGTATTTTCGTGATGCTTATATCGGCGAGGATACGCAGCGAATGGATCCGCGTGTCTCTCCCCTGTTCGCTGATCCTGCCTCTTTCAAGGGTCTTCCGCCTGCGCATTTCGTTCTGTGTGGCTGGGACCCCCTGAAGGATGAGGGGCTCGCCTATGCCGACAAGATGGCGAGCTTTGGCGTGAAGGTCAGCGTGCGGGAGCATCCGGGCATGGTGCATGGATTCATGAACATGACTGCCTTGTCCGACACCGTCCGGGACGCGATTCGCGATGCGGGTATCGAAGCTGGCAAGGCGCTCGGTTCGATCTAACCACGCATAAAAAAGGAGGCGATCCGAAGACCGCCTCCAGTGCTGCATTCGATGGCAATCAGTCGCTGCCGCCGAAACGCTTGGTCACACTGATTTTGAATGTGCGGCCAAACGGATTGTGGGTGTACGGGTCATAGTTCAGGTCGAACTGGGCAAATGGCGGATCTTCATCCGTCACGTTCACGACAGACAGACCGAGATCCAGATCCCACGCCGTCGACTGCCATGTATAGAACAGGTCGAACGTGGTTTGGCTGTCGATATCCGACGTGCCATTCCCCGTCAGATCGCCGCGCTCATCTTCATAGGAGTCGATGTGACGCATGACACCGCGGAAATTGTGGTCGCCTGCTGACAGGTTGGCGAACACGTTCGCTTTCCAGCTCGGCAGGGAACGGGAGAAGTTCGACCGGTTGAACTGATCCACACGGTCGCCGCCCGGAATGACCACACCTTCGATCTCGAAATCATCGACATCATATTCGAGAATGTAGGAAGCTTCCGCGCCCAGCGAGAAATCGCCGCCCGCAAAGGCATTATCCCAGACGTTTTCGGCACGAATATCGAAACCGGATGTCTTGATGTCAGGACCATTGACGATGTTGGTTTCAACACGGGCAATTTCGTTCGCCTGATTGATCCCGTCACTGTTGTTATCCGTGAACGTAATACGTTCCAGGATCGCATTGTCAGTGTCACCGGCAGCAATCGCCGCCAGAGCAGCATTCACGATTGAGGCCTGATCTTCGACGATGATCGGGTCAGAGAAGTCGAAATTGTAGTAATCAAGCGAGGCACTGAATCCGCCCTGCTGATAGATACCACCAATGTTGAAGCTGAAGGCGCTTTCTGGCGATAGTGCCGGATTACCGAACTGGTCAACCGCCTTGAAGGCAGATGTCGGCGCAACAAATTGCAGTGTTGTGACGTTGCCAGCCAGTTGGTTCAGCGTTGGCCCCTTGAAAGAGGTCTGGGCAGACCCACGCAGGGAGAAGGCATCGTTCACTTGCCACTTGGCTGCGACTTTCGGGTCGAAGGTCGAGCCGACATCACCGCCATAATCTTCATACCGCATGGCAACCTGAACATCGAGATCTTCAAAGAGCGGGATCTGAAGTTCACCAAATGCGGCGTAGATCGTCTGATCACGATCAGCAGGCGTAAAGCCGGCCAGGAACGAGAACGGACCTGTACCGCCTGGTCCAGGCGTGATGTTGAGATTGTTCAGCGCGTTGGGCGTCAGCGTGTAAGTTTCCTGGCGAACCTGGAAACCAGCAGCCCAACCCACGGAGCCACCTGCGGCCTGTACATTGGACTGACCGTTCATGACGGCGTCGAACACGAGCAAGCTGGTTTCAGCTGCCGTGAACTGTCCGTCCGTCATCCAGTCCGCAAGCGTCTCGGAGTTCTCAAGACCCGGCACATAAGATGGATTTGCTTCACCCGTAATCGCATTTGCCGGAATGGCGTTGGAGAATGGGTTGTAATACTCACATGCGCCTGTGCCTGCCACGAGTGAGCCAGTATAGCCCGCCGCGAAAGGCTGAGTTCCAGTCGCCGGATCATTGCCGGTGATCGGATCGGTACAAACACCAAATCCGTTCAGGGCAGCTGTGAAGCCGAGGATGTAGGTATCATTCGTGTTCCGATCAGCAGAAGCCTCACTATAGCCGAGGCTGGCCGACCAGTTGATGCCATTCTCGAACGTGCCGTCGAGTTCACCGGCGAGTCGAAGCGTCTCATGCTCGCGGAAGCCTTCCTGCGCGCCGCCTGTGCCGGGGAAGCCGCCCCAACCAAAAGAACGTCCGATATACAGCGCTGCGAGCGTGCCGGCCGGGAAGTCGCCGGGATTGTCCGCAATGTATTGCTGGAAACCCGGGTTGGTAACCGGAACCACTTGGGTTGCCAGTTCCTGCGGCGGGTAGGACGGAGACGTTTTCCAGGATGGCACGTCTGTCATGCCGTAAAGCGCCTCGACATGGAGGCCGACGCCGTTACCAAATTCGCGGTTAAACTCAGCGAATATCTGATAGCGCTCTTCCTCTTCGACCAGATTGTCGAACTGGGTAAACTGGAAATAGCACTGATCGTTGGCGGGGTTCACAATGCCGCCAACATCCGTACAGCCTGCTTCACGATTGACTGCGCCAATGACGCCAGTTGCGCCGAGAGCAACATAACGGCCCGGATTGGACAAGGAAGAGAAACCACCGACGGGGTTTTCCGTAATGTCGGAGATAGCCCAGTCTTTCTCAAGCAACGGCACTTCGTTCCGATACTGATAACCAGCCGAAATAATGAAGTTCCAATCGCCGCCCTGCTTACCCCAGGCAGCAGACACATCATACTCGCCATCAGAGCCATCAAACTGCTGGAAGCTGCCGCCGACTTCGAATCCGTCCAGATCATTGCGCGTGATGAAGTTCACAACGCCTGCAATCGCATCGGAGCCGTACAGCGCCGCGGCGCCATCTTTCAGCACTTCGATCCGGCCAATGGCAGCAGACGGGATCATGTTGGTATCCACGAAGAGCTGTGCCTGCTCACCCACGCTATAAGGCGAGAATGTCTGACGCTTGCCGTTCAGCAACACAAGTGTCCGTCCGGGCCCAAGGCCCCGCAGGTTCACATTGGACGTCCCTTCCAGACCGTTCGAGGCGAACTGGTTGGTTTGTCCGTCGACACCGGAAGACACGCCAAGGTTGCGGATCAGTTCCGACACGCTGGGTGAGCCTTCAAGCTTCAGCTCACCCGCCGTCAGGACATCGACCGGCAGCGCTGCATCCTCTGGCGTTCCGGCAATGAACGATCCCGTGACCACGACAGTGTCCTGACGTGCCTCTGCATCTTCCTCCTGCGCGACCGCCGGCATGCCGACAGCCACCGCAACGCAAGACGCACTGAGCCACAGTTTGAATTGGTTCTTCATATATTTCCTCCCGTGTTGTGAGCGACCGGTATCTGGGTGTCCGGTTCATGTCTCACTCACGATCAGAATATGCCGCCAAACCCAGCGGAATAGGGGTATAATGTTGTGCGCCGCAGCAAATCTTGAAACCGAATTGCAATGGTTTGCTCATGCCAACGTTGTCGGGGATATGTGAGTGCACCTCAGATATGCCACGAACTGCACACATTTGGTCAGAATCGCTTGGATTGTGGCGTAAATGTTACAGTCGGCAAGAATCCCGCTGTCTCACCAGAAATTGAGGCTGAATCTCTACGTGAAATGATTAGCTTCATAGCCAACCCGCCAAAAAGAGCGGGCTCCGAAATACCCTCCCGGAACTAGAATAAGTACAATCAGGAAACTGCTATGCATCTCAAACACTCTTTGTTTGCGACGGCTTCTGCCGTCCTCTTAATTGCGACCAACGCTCAGGCCCAGGACGCTCAAACTGCGCCCGAAACTGAAGCAGATCGCCAGTCAGCGATCGACCGCGTCCTTGGTACGGTCACCGTGACCGCCACCAAGAAAAAGGACGTCGAGAACGTCCAGGACGTGCCTGTGGCCGTCACCGCTTTCAACTCTGACACGTTGGACGCACTGAATGTTACCACGCTGGAAAGCCTGTCCTATTCCTCGCCAAACGTGTCTCTGGATGATGTTGGCACCTCTCGCGGCACGGCCAACTTCGCCATCCGTGGCCTCGGCGTGAACTCGTCCATTCCGTCCATCGACCCTGCCGTGGGCGTGTTCATTGATGGCGTGTATATCGGCGTCAACACAGGCGTCGTGGTCGACCTGTTCGATGTGGACAGCATCGAGATCCTTCGCGGACCGCAGGGCCTTCTGTTCGGTCGGAACACGACCGGTGGAGCTGTCGTGCTGAACTCCGGCAATCCAACAGACGAATTTACCTTCAAGGTTGGCGCCAAAGTCGACGGCCCGGTTGATGAAGACCGTGGCGGCGCAAGCGCAACCGTACAAGGCTATGTCTCCGGACCGCTGATCGAAGGCCTGCTGAATGGTAAGATCGGGGCGTCCTACACGTCTGACGCCGGTTACTTTGAAAACCAGTTCAATGGCGACAATCATGGCGAGCTGCAGATCGCAACCTATCGCGGCGCCCTGGAGTTTACACCAACCGAACGCCTCAGCGTGCTCGGAAAGCTGGAATATACCGATAGCCGCGGCGATGGCCCAAGCGGCCAGAACCGCTCCTATTTTGATCGCGAAACCTTCGATTTCTCGATCAACGAGCCAGGCCTGGCTGAAGCCGAGACGATCTTCGGCTCCATCCGTACAGACTATGATGTTGATTTCGGCAATGGCCGGATCACCAACATCTTCGGCTATCGCGATCTAGACTCCGGCACAGTAGGCGACATCGACGCCACGCCATTCACCCTGTTCCATTCAGGCTCTGAGTTCACGCAGGAGCTATTCTCCAACGAACTGCGCTATGCCGGTACCTTCGGTAAGGCGGATGTGACCACTGGCCTGTACTATTTCGAACAGGAAATTGCGTACACTGAAACTCGTAACTTGCCGACAACCCGTCCGGCCACACTGCCAGCCTCCATTCCGTGGGGCTTCTATGGTGGCGGTCGTCAGGACCACACGGTCTGGGGCGCTTTCGCCAATGTTGACTATTCCTTCACGGACAAGCTCGTCGCAACATTCGGCCTGCGCTACTCCAATGAGGAAAAGGACGCAGACGTCATCTACATCCGTCCGCGTAATGAGTGTTCTGTCGTAAGCGGCACCTGTTCGCCTGACGGCACGAACGCCCTGATCTCGCTGATCACCGGCGGTGCGGCTCAGGAGCCAAACGGCTTCAGCGACGGCAATGAGTGGTCAAACTGGACGCCAAAACTCGGCCTGCAGTATTTCTGGACAGACAATCTGCAGACCTATGCCCACTATACCAAGGGCTTCCGGTCTGGCGGTTACAACTTCCGCATCACCGACATCCCGATCTTCTATCAGTTCGTGGCTGAAACCGGTGAATTTGGCTTTGACGAAGAAGAAGTCGACGCGTTCGAAGTCGGTTTCAAAACCAGCAGCGAAGATGGCCGCGTTCAGGTCAATGGTGCCCTGTTCCACACAGCGATCCAGAACATGCAGCGTGAGGTCAACACAGCTGGTGCTTCCGGCGTGGTCCAGAACATCATCAACACCGCAGACGCATCCATTACGGGTGTTGAAGTGGACGGCCGCGTCGCCATCGGCGAATCTTGGCTCGCCACGTTCAATGTCGGCATGATCGATGCGTCTTATGACGACGTCTTCTTCGATCTGGATGCCGACGGTGTTGTTGGCTCCAGCGACCTGGCACTCGACCTGCCGCGCGTACCGCAAGCAACTTGGGGTGTCGGCCTGATCAAGGATGTTGACCTTGGTGATGGCGGCGCGTTGGTTGGACAGGTGAACTACCAGTTCCGTGACCGCATTGCTTACACTGACAGCAATTTCGGCTGGATCCAGTCCGCCAATATGCTGGACGCAAACCTGACCTGGGAAACCCCGGTTGATGGTCTTGCGGCTTCCATCTACGGCAAGAACTTGCTCGACGAAGTGCAGGCGGGTAACGACACCCAACTGCCATTCCCGGGCCCACTCTCGACCGGCAACAACTACCCGTACATGGGTCTGCCGGCAGGTGGCACGTTCTCGCCGCTGAAGAAAGGCCGTCTCGTCGGTCTGGAGCTGACCTACGAATACTAGGATCGATCTCTCATAGAGAATCTCCGGAAAGGGCGGCCCGCGGGTCGCCCTTTTTGCTTTCAGCGCCTATGTAGCGGCCATGACATATTCCCCGCCCATCCTCGACATTGCCGACTTCATCGCCGACCCGGTCGACTCGGCCGATTTCCCTCTGCACAAATTGCGGTACTGGAATGATCGCTGGGCTTCCGCGATTGGTCTCGACACACTCAGTGCCGAGGAACGCGTTGCCCATTTCGGTCGGTTCGAACCATTGCCCAACAATCTCGAGCGCCCTTTGGCCTTGCGGTATCACGGCCACCAATTCGGCACCTACAATCCGCAACTGGGTGATGGTCGTGGTTTCCTGTTCGCGCAGCTGCGCGATGATAATTCACGCCTTCTCGATCTCGGCACGAAAGGGTCTGGCCAGACTCCCTGGAGCCGGCAAGGAGACGGCCGCTTGACGCTGAAAGGCGCCGTCCGTGAGATCCTGGCCGCCAACTATCTTGAAGCCCTTGGCGTCAACACATCCAAACCCTTCGCCGTTGTGGAAACGGGTGAACAGCTGGCGCGGAATGATGAGCCCTCGCCCACACGCTCGGCCGTTCTTACCCGCCTGTCCCATAGTCATATCCGCTTCGGCAGCTTCCAGCGGCTCGCCTATCTGGAACAGGACAAGGAACTTGCCCGGCTGGTGGACTATGTCGTGGCGAACTTCCATCCGGATGCCGATGATGACGACGTGGCTCGGAAAGCGGTCAACATGTTATCGGCCATTTCGTCCGCGACGGGTCATATGATCGGCCAATGGATGGCTGCTGGCTTCGTCCACGGTGTGATGAACACGGATAATTTCAACATCACCGGGGAGACTTTCGATTTCGGGCCGTGGCGCTTCCTGTCCGTATCTGACCCGAACTTCACAGCAGCCTATTTCGACCAGCAGGGTCTATATCGTTTCGGCCGGCAACCGCTGCAAGGTGGCTGGGCGCTACAGCAGCTTGCCTCTGCCCTCCTCCCACTTGCGACTGCCGAGGCTCTTGCCACCGGGCTGAAGCCTTACGAACGCGCTTATCAGGAAAGCTTCGTCGCCCACACCCACGCTCTACTCGGTCTGGAACCGCTGAAAGACATGCAGGCGGACACAGAATTTCTACAGGCTTTCTATGCCTGGATGACAAACTCAGGCGCCAGCTGGACGCACACATTCTTCGACTGGTTCGGCGGACGAGACAGCGAAACGCGGGCAGCAGCGTCCCCACAAGCACCGCTCTATTCAGAGGAAACTTTCGCGCCTGTTCGAGAAAGCCTGTTCCTACGGAACCCCGTTTGCCCGGAACGGCTCAATCATGCCTATTTCAAAGGCCCTGCTCCAGTCAGCCTACTGATTGAAGAGGTAGAGGCCGTCTGGGATCCCATCGCAAACTCGGACGACTGGTCGGCGCTGCAAGCGAAGCTGAACCACATCGAGCAGGCGCGCCTTGCCTACGACTGGGCCTGACAAATCAGCCTTCCAGTTCGACATCCCAATAAAGATAATCCATCCATGTTTCATGCAGATGGTTTGGCGGAAACTTTCGCCCGATTTCCTGTAGCTGGTAATTGTTCGGGCGCGCCGGCCGTGATTTGAGCTGCAAATCCGTATGGTGCAACATCTTTCCGCCCTTGCGCAGATTGCAGGGGCTGCACGCCGCGACGATGTTTTCCCAAGTCGTCCGTCCACCCCGTGAGCGTGGAATGACGTGATCGAACGTCAGATTGTCCGTTGCACCGCAATAGGCACACTCGAATCCATCTCTGAGGAACACATTGAAGCGCGTGAACGCAGGCGGACGATCCTGCCGGACAAAATCCCTCAGCGCGATAACGCTCGGCAAACGGAATTCGGTACTCGGACTGCGCACGACATAGTCATATTCTGCAATGATATCGACACGGTCGAGGAAAACGGCCTTCACCACTTCCTGCCAGGGCCACAAGGACAAGGGATAGTAGGAGAGCGGCCTGAAATCAGCGTTCAATACCAGAGCGGGCCGACCGCTCGGTGGGGCCGAAAGAATCTCAGCCATGGATCACCTCCATGAAGCAGAGAACATATGCTTGCTCGAACCGACTGAAGGCGTAGCTCCTTTTCGTCTCGCCCCTGATCTAGGTGATTCACATCATCAGATTATGACAGAAACGGCGTTTTGCAACGCTTTCCGGGCAATCAGGCCTGCGGACTGGCCTGCGATGCCTTGGCGCGTTGATCGTTGATCCAGCCCCACAACATGTGTGCCGCCACGCCCCGATAGGGTCTCCACACTTCGGCATGGGCAGAGAATTCCTTGATTTCCATACGGGTTTCGACTTCGGACAACAGTTTGTGCGCCTCCATCAGGCCGACATCGCCGACAGGAAATGCGTCCATCGCACCGACCGAATAGAGCAGAAACAATTCTGCAGTCCAGGGGCCGATTCCCTTCACCGAAACCAGTTCCTTGCGCGCAAGGTCGAGATCGGAGGCACACACCCGCTCCAGATCCAACGCACCGGATGTGATCGCCTCTGCAATGGACACCATGTGCCGCACCTTGGGGCGGGACATTCCACATGCGCGAATGTCTTCCGGGTCCGCCGCCAGCACGGCGTCTGGTGTGACCTCCCTGAAATAGGTTTCGGTTCGCGCCCAGATCGACCCGGCCGCTTTCGTCGACAATTGCTGATACGCAATCAGTCGGCAAAGCGCGGCATAGCAAGGCTCACCCACCCGCCATGTCGGAACGCCCAATTCGTCATATGCCCGAGACAGCGCAGGATCCGCGGCAGCCAGAGTTTCGCAGGCCGCCTTCAGCTTCCGCCGCGAGGGCGCGGTCAATACCCCGGTTCCGGCAAACGGCCCAGAGGCACCAATCCCATCTTCACTTCATCATCCTTGATGGTGAAGGTGAGGAAGCCGCCATCGGCAGAGGACGTCTCCAGCATTGTCAGCATGGCGTTTTCCTGCTGGCCGAGCCGCCCGGACGATTCCAGTGCGTCACGCAATGCGTCGGCATTGTCGATCCGCACACCCATCGAGCCATTGGCCGCGCCATCCTCATATGCCAGATCGCCCTTCACACCGAGGTCGAGCGGCCCCCAATTCAGCAAGCCTTGCGCAATCTCCACACCCCCATCCTGTTGAATCAGCGCACGATGCAGCCTCTCTGGATTGCCACCGCTTCGGACCCATGCCGGGAAGAATTCGCGCACTTCACCGATCAGGCGGGAAGGGCCCAACGTGTCACCAAGAAATTCCGCCCCCTCTGGCGCGCCATTGATCGTCAAGCGATCCCATTGCAGCGCGATCATCAAATCAGTCTCAGCGCCGTTGCGAGGCGCCAGGTTCAAGGAGAAATTCGCTGCCTCATAGGATTCCCCTTCGATGAGCGCCGTTGCGCTGCCCATCTGCACGCCGATCCGGCGGAAAGTATCGGAATTCCAAGACACACTGACCGCAGAGGATTTGTCCAGGGTCAGTGTCTGCCGAAGGCCATCTGCCTCTGTCAGCACATTCCGCCCGGGCGAATAGGCAATAACGTGCTGCCAGTTCCAGGGCTGCATGACTAGCCGCAATTGTTCGCCTTCCCATCGAGGCGCAGCGGGCGCAGCATAAACCGGGTCATCAACCACCAACTCGAACCGGTAGGGAAAGCCTCCAAGAGACTTGCTGGAATATTCAATCTCGGCGCCAAGCGCTCTTTGCTCAGCGATCCACTGGTCAATGCCCTTGTCCAGCTGAGACTTCGCAATGAACCAATAAGCCGTCCATGCACCGATTGCAATCAGCAGCAGGACGAAAGGCAGATACAACCAGAAACGGGATTTCTTCTGTGCGGAGGACGGTTCGACCATAGGGAGCCCTGAAAGGTATTAGGAAGCGAGGTATTTCTGCACGTCGCGGCCCTCATCGACAAGAGCGTCAGAGGCTGTTTCCAGATCGGCCTGCAGCCGTGCCATCAATTCCCTACGGGGCAAACCAGCCGGAATGGGCGGCAGAATCTCGTAAACGATACGTCCCTTGTTCCGCTTCAGGCCTCGGCCGGGCCAGCACAGGCCCGCATTCGTTGCGACGGGCACGATTGGCGCCTCGATCGCCTTGGCGAGGCCAGAAATTCCAGCAGCATGATAGGCAGGCGCAGCGCCCGGCTCCGTGCGTGTCCCTTCCGGGAAGATCACGATCTGCCGACCGTCTTCCGCGCGCACTTTAGCAGTTGCAACCATCTTCTTCAGCGTTCGCGTATTCCCGGCCCGGTCGATCGGAATCATCGCCGTCTTCAGCGCGTACCAGCCCAGAAACGGATACCAGAGCAGCTCCTGTTTCAGAATGATCGCCGGGGCAGGCATGACAAGGAACGGAACGAACACATCCAGCATGCAATTGTGCTTGCCAGCATACAGCATCGTGCCGCGCGGCATGTGCTGGCGCCCCCGGATCTCCACTTCGATTCCGCAGATCACCCGAAGTCCGAAGATCAATCCGCGCGCATATACGCTGATTGCCCAGAACGTCACGGATTTCGGCAGAAGCAGTGCCGGCAGGAACAGGATGCCCAGCACGGCCATCAGGCCATACATCCAGATCACGAAGAGGAGCGAGCGAAACATCATCATGCGGGTATCAGATAGGTCAAACTTCGAGAGTCGTCACCCGCCACTTCGCCCATTCGAGGAAGACACCTCTAAATGACCCCGGATCGCTCCAGATACGAGACGGGTCATTCACCGTGCGCACAGGCCAGGCGATCAGTTCCAGATCCGGCATGGCCTTCTTCAGCACGATCAGGCTGCGCGGCATGTGATAATCGGAGGTGACGATGATCAGTCTCTTGTAACCTCGCTCATAGGCCCAGGCCGCCGTCTCATCTGCATTGCCCAGCGTGGTCTCGGCCATATAGCCAATATCGACGCAGCATGCCCAGACCTCCTCGGATCCGCCTGCCAGCGCGATCAAGTCCGCTTTCGGCACATCGGGGTTCACGCCTGAAATCAGCATCCTTCTGCCCCGACCTTTTCCGACGAGTTCCACGCCCGCGGCGATCCTGAGACCTGATCCCCCCGTCAGCGCGACAATCGCATCGGCCGTCACGTCCGGCGAACGGTCTGCATTGGCCGCGCGATTTGCAAACAGCACAAAATCAGCAATCGCCAGAACCAGCCCCGCCAGGAACAGGGCCGGCACCACGCCGATACGTCGTTTCCGCAATCGTTGCTCGCCGCTCACATCACACTCTTCAGGGAACGGATAACTGTAACACGCGCCGCAATGCGCGCGGCCAGCCCCGCGATCACCGGGGTCAGCACCAGGATCAGGAGATCAACAATATCGAGACTCAGTACGGGCAAAAGACCTGATCGCGCTCCGCTGGAATGCACCCCGAAGATCATCGCCGCCGCCGCGCCAAGCGCGAGCAAAGCGCCAACTGCCCCTGCCCTCAGCCCCAGAAGCCAGAAACGGCGCTCGAACAGCCCGGCAATGTAGCGATCGCGCGCGCCGGCCAGATGCAGCACATCAACAATATCCCTCCGCGCCAACAGCGCCGCATGCGTTGCAAACGCGATGACGGCCACGGCCGTTGACGCCAACAGAGCTACGGCAGTAAGCGCCACAAGACGCGCGATCGCCAGCATCCTTCGGACATCCCCTGCCCAATCGGCATGTTCGTCCACGGCATGTGCATATCCGGCCTCCGTCAGACGCCGTTCAAGCGTTGGCCCCATGAATTGCGTGTCCGGTTCAGCGGTGACGGCGATCAGCTGTGGCAAGGGCAGGCTTTCCGGCAGGCCGCGGCTGCCAAAGTTCGGCTCCAAAAGCGCATCTATTTCCTGTTTGGACAGAAGCCGCGCTTCGCGCACGCCTTCGGTTGCCTCAATCAATTGCCGCGCTTCTTCGGCGCCGCGCCGGTCTGCATCCGGCAGGGAGACTGTCAGTTCCCCCTCAACCTCAGCCGTCCAGCTGCGCGCAGCACCATAAGTCGACTTCGCCGAGAGCGTTGCCAGTGCGGCCAGGAAGCAGAGCGCACCGACGACGAAGAACAGCGCCATTTCGCGCGCATCCTCTACAGGCAGAAGCGGGGTTTCCTTTGCCATGCCTAATCCACCGTCTTCACGATATCGGTTCGGCGACGCGCCGCCGGGCCATATTCGACATCCTGGACCAGCAGGCCATGCTGGAGCCGGAAAACCGGCGCATCGACCTGCCGCACGAGGCCCAAATCATGCGTGGCGATGATGACTGTAGTCGCTCGCCGCTTGTTAAGCTCAAGGAAGAGGCGCATCAGGCGCGCGCCCATTTCCGGATCGACATTCCCGGTCGGTTCGTCTGCGATAAGGATATCCGGCTGGGTCACCACGGCACGGGCGATGGCAACGCGCTGCTGCTCCCCGCCGGACAGGGTTGGCGGGCGCGAATGCATGCGTTCTCCAAGGCCGACCCAGGCCAGCAGCTCCTCTACATCATGGCGATAGCTCGCTTCCTTGCGCCCCAGAACGCGCAGGGGCAGCGCAACATTCTCGTACGCGGTCAGATGATCCAGCAGGCGGAACTCCTGGAACACGACCCCAACCCGCCGACGCAGCGCAGACAACTGGTCGCGCGTCAGGCGGCTGGTTGGTCGGCCGAACAGTGAAACTTCGCCACGTGTCGGCTTCAGTGCCAGATAAAGCAGTTTCAGCAGGCTGGTCTTGCCCGCGCCGGAGGCTCCGGTCAGAAAGCTGAACGATCCGGGTTTCAGGACAAGATCAATCCCGCTAAGGATGTCTTCCGACGTGTCGTAACGCAGCGAGACGCCATCAAGGCGCACGGCGACATCGTCAAAAAGGTCATGGCGGGGAAGGGTCATCAGCTCCTATCCTGTGCTCGTTCGAGTGGATTATTGGGGCGAATTGCGGGAAACACCAAGTCATGATCCTCACTTGTCCCCATTGTGAAACCCAGTATTTCGCCGATGACTCAACAATCGGTGAAAGTGGCCGCACCGTGAAGTGTGCCGCATGTGGTGGATCATGGTTTGTTGAGCCGAAAAACCTTGACGAAACCGTGCGCCGAACCCCTGCCGCCGCGCACGAAATCTACCGCGAGAAGGTCCGCGCCCAGCGTCGTCGGCGCAGCCGGACCGCCGCCCTGCTCTCCTGGCTCATCACAGCCGCCATCTTTTTTGCGCTAGGCGTCGGCGCCATCGTCTACCGCAATGAAGTGGTGAAACTCTGGCCGGAAGCGGGCAGCGCCTACAAGCAGATCGGCTTCAAGGTGAACCGGTTCGGGCTGGAATTCGAAGACATCGAGCGCAGCCGCACCTTCAATGACACCATCCCGATCGTCACAGTGTCCGGCAAGGCGTTGAACGTGTCCCACTCAACCGTCGATTCGCCCGCTGTGCGTGTGGACCTGAAAGACGAAATCGGACTCGTGGTCGCTACCACTTACGGCCGCATCAGCCCGGCGCAGCTGGGCGCAGGCGAATCTGGCAGCTTCCGCGTGGTCGTGGAACAAGCGCCGATGGAGAGCTTCGAAATCGAACTCAAATTTGTCGACTTGTCTGAAATTCCGGCAGAGGCGCCTGAACCTGACATGCCAAGCGAGCCTGCAAATTCAGCTGAAATGGACGCCGCCGAAGAATGACCGACATGCCGAAAATCGAGGTGATCGTGCCAGAAGACGAACTTCTGGCGGAGATCGATAAACTGGCCGAAACGCTGGCCCCGCGCCTGACGGGCGAATGGACTGTTGTTTCCATCCTGATTGGCGCCACCCCCTTCACATCCGACCTGATGAAAGCCCTCGCTCGGCGCGACATTCACCCCACGCTCGACGTGATCTGGCTGGAATCCTATCGCGATGCGCGGGAAAGCTCGGGCCGCGTCGTTGTGCGCGCAGACCTCGCCCGCTCCGTGAAGGACAAGGGCGTAATCATTCTGGACGACGTGTTCGATACGGGCCGCACGCTCGCCTTTGCCAAGACACACATGCTGGCCAAGGGTGCGCGCGAAGTCATCACCTGCGCCCTCACCCAGAAACCCTGGGCCCCGCGCGGCGAAAACGGGGTCGATTATTGCGCCATTGATGCGCCCGGGCGCTACCTTGTCGGCTATGGCATGGACGATGCCGGCAAATATCGCGGCCTGCCCTATATCGGCGCACTGGACTAGGGCCGCCCGGATCGGTTTCCGTCGAAATTACAGAATTGACGGAATCACGCGGTCTGGTGGGCGGTGGCCGTCGGCGAAGGTCTTGATGTTGATGATGACCTTCTCGCCCATCTCCGTGCGGCCTTCGATCGTGGCCGAGCCCATGTGCGGCAGAAGCACGACATTCGGCAGGCCGAACAATTCCTCGTTCACTGTCGGCTCGCGCTCGAACACGTCGAGGCCCGCTCCGGCAATCTTGCCCGCCTTCAGCGCGCGGGCCAGCGCTGCTTCGTCGATCACCTCACCGCGCGCCGTATTCACGATATAGGCTTCCGGCTTCATCAGTTCGATCCGGCGCGCATTCATCAGGTGAAAAGTCGCCGGCGTGTGCGGGCAGTTTACCGAAACAATGTCCATGCGCGACAGCATCTGGTCGAGGCTGTCCCAATAGGTCGCTTCCAGCAATTCCTCGATGCGCGGACTGACCGGCTTGCGGTTGTGATAGTGAATTTGCAGGCCGAACGCCTTGGCGCGGCGCGCAACGGCTTGGCCAATCCGGCCCATGCCGATGATGCCGAGCCGCTTGCCGGCGAGCCGACGCCCCATCATCCAGGTTGGGGTCCAGCCATCAAAGCCGCCTGAATTCATCACGTCGGCGCCCTCGAACAGGCGGCGGGGCACAGACAGGATCAGCGCCATGGCCACATCTGCCGTGTCATCGGTTAGCACGCCGGGCGTATTGGTCACCGTGATGCCTCGCTGCACCGCGCTCTGCACGTCGATATTGTCGACCCCTGCCCCAAACTGGGCGATCAGGCGCAGCTGCTCTCCCGCGCGGGCCATGACGCGCCCATCCAGGCGGTCTGTCACCGTGGGCACCAGAACGTCCGCGCTCTGCATCGCCTCAACCAGTTCTTCCTGCGTGAAGGGGTGATCATCATCATTCAGCTTCGCATCGAACAGCTCTTTCAAGCGCAATTCGACTGGGGCGGGCAGCTTGCGGGTGACGACAACTTTCAGCTTCTTCGCGGACATAGGGACTCTTTTTGCAAATATTCTCAATCGGGCCTTAGCAGAGGGATCGGGACACGCCAACGCTTCATGTTTTACACAAGATTCATTTGCGTATGGAATTCTAGCCCCTCGCAGACATGGGAAAAGACTGCACATGAAGCGGGCAGTGGTCATCTTAACGGGCTTTCTCGTCGCGAGCGCTGCGGCGTTTGCGCAAGGGGCCGACTATGTCCGCGTCAGCAAATTTTCCGGTAAGGAAGTACCGCGTTTCGAAACGCTGAAATACAACGCCGTGAATGGCCGCGCCGGCCCAAGCCGGGACCACCCCATTGTCTGGCGGTATGAGCGCAAGGGCCTGCCTCTGCTGATCATCAAGGAAAGCCAGAACTGGCGCCGCGTGCGCGACCCGGAAGGGGCCGAAGTCTGGGTTCACGCCCGCATGCTGGAGCCTGACACGATCGCGATGGTCCAGTCCGACACGGTCATGCACAAGGCACCGGACGCGATGAGCCCGAAAGTTGCGCGCCTTGAGGCCACCGTGCTGGTCGAACTCGACGGATGTGGCCAGGGTTGGTGCAAGGTAACGGCCAAGCACTACAAGGGCTTTGTCCCGACGACCGCGCTCTGGGGCGACAATACCAGCGCCGCTGCGCTGTAAGCCAACACACTCCGACACCCCATCAGAGTTGACAATCCGGGCCGCACAGGCTCGAACGGCGACTTGCGCTTGAATGAACAAGGGAACCGCCATGTCCGGACCGCACGATTACCACACGCCCCAATCCTCCTATTCCAAGGAAGACCTGCTGAAATCCGGCGCGGGCGGCTATTTCGGACCTGGCAATGCCCAATTGCCGATCCCGCCGATGCTGATGATGGACCGGATCACCGAAATCACCATGGATGGTGGCGAGTACGGCAAGGGCAGCGTGATCGGCGAGCTCGATATTACGCCGGACCTCTGGTTCTTCGAATGCCACTTTCCCGGCGACCCTGTGATGCCCGGCTGTCTCGGGCTGGACGCAATGTGGCAGGCCGTAGGCTACTGGCTCGGCTGGTCCGGCAGCCCCGGCAAGGGACGCGCGCTCGGCGTGGGCGAAGTGAAGTTCACCGGGGAAATCACGCCCGACAAGAAACTCGTGAAATATGTCATCGACATCAAACGCGTGCGCCGCGGCAAGCTGAACCTCGGGATCGCTGACGGTCGCGTCTATGTCGATGGCGAACACGTCTACACTGCCCTCGACATGAAGGTCGGCTTGAAGAACGTGCTCTAGCGCGCAGGCCTTCATGCGCATTGCACAAAATGCGCACAACAAGCCTGCCCCATGACAGATTGACGGACCTGCGGTACTTTCCCCTCTTGGGAGAAAAGGGGACTCCGCATGGCCTATTGGAAAACAGGCACGATTCTTACAGCTGCTGTGCTGGCGCTCGGCGGCGTTGACCTGGCGGAGCGGCCTCAGCAGGCCCCTTTCCCGGATCCCGTTCTTTTGTCAGGCGAGTCCTGTCTCGGCAGCGGAAGCAGCGCTCGGCGCCTCGGCCTGTTTCTGGGCGCAGCGCGCGCCTATGCGGAGTCCGGAGTGATCGTCAACAATTTCGCCGCAGGTTTGAGCGCGCCGGTGATCACCTATCCCATCACCACCAAATCCGCAGACGCGCAGGATCTTTTCGACCTTGGTCTGTCCCTTGTGATCAGCTTCAATCATGACGCCGCAGTTGATGTATTTCGTCAGGCGCAGGCGGCTGACCCGAACTGCGCGATGTGCCATTGGGGCGAGGCGTTTGCGCGGGGCAGCAACCTGAACATGGCGGTTGGCGAGGATGCCCTTCAGTTGGCACACGATGCGGCGCAGGCTGCCAAGCTTCGGGCCTCCGACACACCCGTTCTTGAGCAGGTGCTTATCGACGCAACGATCGCCCGGTATCCGCTCACCGAAGAGGGCGGTGTCGCGGAAGACCCGATAGCCTTCGCGGACGCAATGGCGCTGGCAGCGGTGCGATTTCCCAATGATGATCTCGTTCTCTCCCTCGCCGCCGAAGCGGCCATGAACACCCAGCCTTGGGACTATTGGGAGGCGGATGGGCACACGCCGAAAGGCCGGACAGCAGATGTCATCACGACGCTGGAAACCGTGCTGAACAGAAATCCGGAATTCGTCCATGCCATCCACCTCTACATCCATGCCACCGAGGCGTCCGATGATCCCTGGCGTGCAATCGAGACCGCTGAACACCTGCCGCAGCTTGCCCCGCAATCCGGCCATCTCGTCCACATGCCTTCACATCTCTGGTACCTGACCGGCCAGTGGAAGCGGTCGATGGAGTCCAATCTGGCGGCCGCGCAGGCTGACGAGCTCTATATTGCGAGCGGCAACGCCCCGCCGCTCTATGAGTATGGATACTATCCTCACAATCTCCATTTCATCCTGACATCGGCGATGATGGCCGGGGACGGAATGACCGCTTTGTCGACAGCCTCCAAACTGGACGCAGCACTGCCACAGGACATGTCCTCGCTTGCGCCGTGGATCACCCTGATCCGTCCGTCCGCCTACTATGCCCACGCGCAGTTCTCGGCCCCGGAAACTGTGTTGAGACTGCCCGATCCGGGCACAGAGTCCGTCATGGACAAGATTGCCTGGCACTATGCGCGGGGGCTGGCCTTCGCAGCTGAAGGCGACACCGCCAGCGCACAGTCCGAAACCGACCAGATTGATGCTCTAGTCTCCAGCGAGGGCGTGGCGGAACTGGAAGCACAATACCTTCCGGCGGGCGACATCGCCCGGATCTCATCTCTGGTCATATCCGCTCGGATCGCCGCTCAGGATGGCGATTTGCCTTCCGCCATTTCGCTGATGGAGCGCGCCGCACACCTGCAGGATGCGCTGCCCTATAGCGAGCCGCCAATCTGGTACTATCCCGCCCGCCAGACCCTCGCCGCGATGCTGCTTCAGGATGGTCAGACGGATCGGGCCGAGCGCATGTTCCATCGCGCCCTGCTGAAATCCCCGAACAATGCCCATGCCCTTTACGGCCTGTGGCAGACCTACAAGGCAACGGGCGACCGCCGGTCTGCGCGCTACGCCAAACACCTGTTCAAGAAGGCATGGATGGGGAAGCGCGGCACCACACCAGACCTGATGCGGCTCTGATTGATTTGGTCCAGCAGACTGTCCGATCCGCGCAAAACACCGCCCGAAACTTGACGGGCAAAGCGGGGATGCCTAGCGGTTTCCCGTAGAGACATTCACCAAGAGAGGCTTTCCCACATGGCTGATGACTGGACCCCGCCGGCAGGCGATCTGATGAAAGGCAAGCGCGGCATCGTAATGGGCGTCGCGAACCAGAATTCCATCGCCTGGGGCATTGCCCGCCAGCTCGCCGCGCAGGGCGCCGACATCGCCTTCACCTATCAGGGCGAGAACCTTGAGCGCCGCGTCCGCCCGCTGGTCGAAAGCATCGGCATGGATTTCATGATCCCGGCAGACGTGACCGATGACGCCTCGATGGATGCCGCCTTCGACGCCGTGAAAGACAAATGGGGTAAGATCGATTTCCTCGTTCACTCCATCGCCTTTGCCGGCAAGGACGAGCTGCAAGGCTCGATGGTCGCCAACACGACGCGCGAAGGCTTCCGCCGCGCGATGGACATTTCAGTCTTCAGCTTCATCGACACAGCCCGCCGCGCCAGCGAGATCATGCCTGATGGCGGCGCGATGATCTGCATGACCTATCTCGGCGCAGAGCGCACCGTGCCCTCCTACAATGTCATGGGCGTTGCCAAGGCCGCGCTCGAAGCCGCAACCCGCTATGCCGCGCGCGATCTCGGCCCGCAGGGCATCCGCGTCAATGCGATCTCGGCCGGCGCGATGCGCACGCTCTCCCTCGCCGGTATCCGCGGCGGCAAGAGCCTGATGGGCACGGGCCGCGACTGGTCTCTGCTGAAGGAAGACACGCGCATGGAAGGCGTTGCAGGTGCAGCGCTCTACCTGCTCTCAGAACTCGGCCACTCCGTCGCCGGTGAAGTCCACCATGTCGACGCCGGCTTCCACGTCGTCGGCGTCCCGGATCTGCCGGAAGAGTAGTACGCGCTGGCCCAATCTTGGGGAGCGGACTCCTAAACCTAAGCGTGTTGTGCTATGCTTCTCCCTCAAGCTGGGAGGGAGATAACCATGTTACGTATCGCGTGTTCAGCCATGACAGCGGCGCTGCTTTTGGCAGGGTGTGGAGAGACTGCCGCAGAGAACCCCGAACCTGATGCCTCGGCGGAGGAAAGTCCGACGTGTCCGGCCTACGATCCACGCAACGGAAGCGCCGTGATCGACTTCATGCCCGGCATCGTTAAACCTCCAGTGCTGAAGATCCAGTTTCTGGTCGATGCACCGAATGACGGCGACGCGTACGAACTCGAATTTGAGAGCATCCAAGAGTCAGCGCCTCCGAGCTACGTCTTCGATCTTAAGCGCACTGAAACAGGCATGCTCCGCGTCATCACCGAAACGTCCGTTGGATACACTCAGTCGGACTTTCCTGAGCCGGAACTCCGCTCAATCGTGATCAATTGCGAAGGCAATCGGTTCTTTGAAATCGAACCGGTTGAAGTTGTACAATAGCGATCACGCTTCTGTAATCGCCCGGAACTCCTGCCCGTCTGCCCTGTTGGTCTGGCGAACCCATTCTGACAGGAGACTTCCATGTCCAACATCTTTCTTATCGGCGCCACGGGCGGCGTCGGCAGCCGCCTCGGCCCGAAACTCGTGGGCGCCGGCCACGCGGTCAAAGGCCTGCACCGCAAGCCTGAACAGGCGGGCGATCTGCGCGAACACGGCGTCGAGCCGGTCTATGGCAACATCATCGACATGACGGCTGATGACATCGCCAGCGCGATGACTGGGTGCGACACAGCCATCTTCTCCGCTGGGGCGGCCGGATCAGGCCGCGACAAGACCACGGCAATTGATGGCGAAGGCCCGGAAAAGCTGATCGAGGCTGCGCGCGCCACGGGCGTGAACCGCATCTACATGGTTTCCGTCATCATGGATGCCGGACGCGACCGCAACACGAGCGATGATTTCGAGCACTATATGGCCATGAAGCGCCGCGCCGATGCGGCCCTGGCCACCAGCGGCATCGACTATGTCATCCTGCGCCCCGGAACGCTGAAAGATGATGACGGCGACGGCAAAGTCAGCGCCGGGCGCGCCATCACCTATGGAGACGTGGCCCGCGGCAATGTTGCGGCGACGCTGGCCGAACTGATTAACACGCCCGAGATCACCAATGAGATCATCGAGCTGACCAATGGCGACACTCCGATTGCAGAGGCAGTGGCCAGCCTGAAACGGGGCTGACACGCAGGGCGAAGCCCACACTGGCAATTCGCGCTCTACGACTTCTGGCCTTGCCAACATGCAATCATTGAACAATAAATGTTTTGTTCAATGATTTATTGGAGGCTCTATGCCAGCACGTATCTTTATCTGGGTCGGCCATCCACGTGCCGCATCGCTCAGTCATGGTATGGCCGATGCCTATCAGCGCGGGGCCGAAGCAAACGGTGCTGAAACCCGCCGCATGAATTTGTCGGACATGGTCTTCGACCCGGATCTCACCGAAGGCTACCACGCCCGCAAGACACTTGAGCCAAGCCTTGAAGCGTGGCGGGAAGACTTGCTCTGGGCCAATCATGTCTGTTGGGCCTATCCGCAATGGTGGGGCGGGATGCCCGCAAAGATGAAAGGTGTGATCGACCGCAGTTTCCTGCCGGGCTTTGCCATGAAATATCACGAGAAAGACCCATTCTGGGATCGCCTTCTGGCCGGACGACGGGGTGACGTGCTGATGACTTCCGACGCGCCGGTCTGGTTTGACCGGCTATCCAATGGTCGCGCCGCCAAGCTACAGGTGCAGAAGCCCGTCATGAAATTTGTCGGCATACGGCCCGCACGCATCCTGCAGGTTGGACCGGTGAAGACGGCCAAGGAGGCGACGCTCGCAAAATGGTTGAAGCGGGCCGAACGGCGCGGCGCTGATGCTGCCCGCCGGTCCCGCTGATGTGAATTGCGTCCGCCCGTCAGCCTGCTAACACGGGCGTTATGAAAACCAGCACCGACACCCACGTCCCGCTCAGCGGTTTCCCGCATTATCCTGAAGAGGAAATGCTGCACCGGGCAGTGGCGTTTCATGACTCCCTGGCCACCCGCCGATCGGTCAGGGAATTCTCGGACGCGCCCGTCCCGCGCGAAATCATCGAGGCCTGCATCGCCACGGCCGGCTCCGCCCCGTCCGGCGCAAACCACCAGCCCTGGTTCTTCGCTTGTGTGAACAGCGCCGAAAAGAAGCGCGAGATCCGCGAAGCGGCCGAGGCCGAGGAACGCGAATTCTATTCAGGGCGCGCCGGGGAAGACTGGCTCGACGCGCTCGCGCCCATCGGCACGGATGCGGACAAACCCTATATGGAAACAGCGCCTTGGCTGATCTGCATCTTCGCGCAGCGGCGTGGCGGCGCACATGAGGGTGAAGACCGCAAGAATTACTACATCCATGAAAGCGTCGGCATCGCCACTGGCATGCTGATGGCGGCCTGCCATCAGGCCGGGCTGGCCACCCTCGTCCACACGCCCAATCCTATGAAGTTCCTGAACGGAATTTGTGATCGTCCGGAAACGGAAAAGCCTTTCCTGATCCTCGTCGCGGGTTACCCGGCAGACGGCGCCAAGGTGCCGAAACACGCACTGGTGAAAAAGCCGCTGGAGCAGATCATGAGCGTGCTTTAGCCGCCCACCGTCACGGCAGGTCCGGGCAGGTGGATCGTATAGAAGCTGAGTGGCTTTTCGCCGGGCTTTCGGCCTTCAGCCGCAATATAAATATCCCCGCGAAGGTCCGGCGGAATTCCATTGCTAATGGAGCGAATATCGCCGCCGGGCAGTTCCGCTGTAAACTGACGGAAATTCCAGCCTTCCAGTACCGGCATCTGCCGCAGCCGATCGCCCGCCTTCATGCGCACCGGCACATCCCGCGCGAGGCTGCCGGACAAGTTCAGGAAATTCTGCGTTAGCCAGACACCCTTGTCTGTCCGTGCGACGCCCATTGCGACATGAGTGGCCTCTTCGCTCAGGATATTTGCCCTGTGGCCGGGACTGTCCATCAGGTTCTGATGCAGGCGGCGCACGGCTTCCCGCTCCAGATTCCACCGCCCCTGAACCACTTCCAGCATCGCGACATTCTCGGCAGAATATTCCACCAGCGCCCGCCGATCAAAGGCCGCAATCCGATCCTGCGGCTCGCGCCCATCCGGGCCGACATGTCCAAAGAAGTCATTATACGCCATGTCGAGACTATGAAACCGCGCTGTGTTGCGGAGGTGAGCGCGGTAAACCAGCGGAGCGAGCCCCGCCTCTTTCCGCGCAGCATTCGTCAGTCGCAGGAACTCCCGCTCCATGCGCGCATCGAACGTATAGCCCTCTGGCAGGCTGACGAAACAGGGCCGCACCTGTTCCACATAGTCCGCCACAGCTTCGCCTCGATCAGACAGGCCCAGATCGCAAGCCAGGGCGGGCAAGCCCAGCAGCACAGGCATCAGGCCGATAATCAGCGATCTCAACATCATCTCACAGGAACTATATCCCGGCGAAGATGAACAGGACAGTTACGGTTTCGGCGGCCAGGGCTGCAGCTGTTCGCGCTTCAATTGGCGAAGATCTTCCACCGAATGGCTGTAATCATGATCAAACGGCGCGCTTTCCCAGCTGCCATAGCCAGGATTGGGCAGGGCGATCCATTCACGGCCCCATTTATCTGCATTTGCATCATACACAGCCTGACGGTCTGCCGGGCTGGTCTTGTAGTCGTCCGTAAAGTCACCAAGATTGTCGCCGATCATCAACAGGATGCGGTAATCCTTCGCCACCACGCTCCAGCGCGAAGACTTGGCAGAACCCCAGTCCGGCTTCTCTTTCTTGGTCAGCAACGTGTCGACGTTGCCGCCCATCGGAAAGCCCAGCGCCGCCAGATTGCGGGCCGTGCCCTCTTCTGTCACCGCGTCGCGATTGGTCACGTAAAACACTTTCACGCCTTTGGCCGCTGCTGCGCGGGTAAATTCAACAGCGCCGGGAACAGCGTTTGCCACGCCAGCGCTCGCCCAATCGTTCCAGCGGTCCGGATCGAATTGTTCGCCCGCCAGAATGTCGTCCGCCGCATAGGGCGTATTGTCCAGAACGGTCTCGTCTGCGTCCAGAATGATTGCCGGGGGCAGATCCTGATACCCTGCGCCCTGCAAATCCGGCGCGGCGGTCCAGTCCGGATCGGCCAGCGCCTGATCCAGACGCATCGCCGCCAGCGCGTAGATGCCATCGGTCGTCGCCTTGTACTCAACCGCCTGCTGCGCCCAGAGCACAGCGTTCAGCCGGTCATCCTGCGGCACGGCCTCGGTGACGAGCACTTCCTGCTCCACCACCACTTCGCGCACCGGCGCAGACCCTTCGTCAACATACACACAGGCCGAGATAGCCAGCGGTGCGAGCAAGCCCGCCATGAAAAGTGAATTTATGCGTGTCATGGCCATCTCCCGTTGCGATGGCCTGATTTCTACCAGACGGCTTCCATGCCGAAAAGCGCCTAGATGGCCCCGCAATTCTGCAAGCGCGCCAGAACGGGTGCAATCATGCGCTCAATCGCTTCCTCGGTCGGGCGCACATTGCCATAGGCGGGCAGCCCCTCATCCGCAATCACGAGATCAGCTTCAAACTTTGCAGGATACGTCCATTGGTAGTGCGCGGCGCGGACCGTGCCGAGATATTGCTGCAGAACGCTCTCCAGGCTGCGGCCCCGCTCCGTCACATCACGGCGAATTCGGCGCGCCAGGCGCAAATCATCCGGCGTATCCACATAGACCGACAAATCGATCAGGGAGCTGATTTTCGGGAAGGACAGCGCGTGAATGCCCTCAAGGATCAGGATCGGCGCAGACTTGATTTGGCGCGTCTTCTCGCTGCGGTCATGGCGCTCATAGTCATAGATCGGCTGCTGGATCGTCTCGCCCGCCTTCAGCGCGCGCAGATCCTTAACCAGCCGATCGGCCTCCTTCGAGCGTGGCGCATCATAGTTGATGCCCGCCACCAGCTCGGTCCACTCTTCCTTTGTGGTCGGCTCGCCATAATGGCTCATCGGATAGTAATAGGCGTCTTCGCCGAACAGGACAGCCTGTCCGGGCTCCAGATGGTCCAGAAGGGCTTCGGCCAGCGTGGACTTGCCGGACCCCGAACCGCCGGACATTGCGACTAGGAAGGGTTTTTTCTTTGCCATGATGGCCCGTGGTCTACCGGCAAACCCCTTAGCCTTTCAACGGATTATTGCGGCGGGCCACGCCCGGAACGCAGTCAGCCCGCCACAGCATCAGGCCGCGCCCGCACGGTCCGGGCATCCTGCGCGGGCGGACGGCCGAACAGACGTCCATATTCCCGCGTGAATTGCGGCACGCTTTCATAGCCAACGGCATGGGCGGCCTGACTGGCAGTGCGTCCATCCACCTGCATCAGGCGGCGCGCCTCGATCAGGCGCAATTGCTTCTGGAACTGGTGGGGCGACAAGGATGTGACAGCCCGGAAATGCTGGTGGAAGGAGGACACGCTCATTCCGGCAATCGCGGCCAGATCCGTCACCGGCAGGGCCTGCGCATAATCCCTGCGCAGGATGGCAACAGCCCGCCCGATCCGCTCCACATGGCCATCCGGCCAGCCCAGCCGCCGGATCGCGTCTCCATGACGCCCGGCCATCAGCCAATAATGCATCTCCCGCACCAGCTGGTCCTGCAGGACCGGCAAGGTATCCGGCCGGTCCAACAAGCCGACCAGCCGCCTTGCCGCATCGGCCACTTCACGATCCGTCGGGTCCACTCGTACCGGCGCTCCGGCCGAAGTGCGCGCCGGCGGCATGTCCCCGGCCAAATCGGCGATCACGGACGGGTTGAGATCCAGCGCCAGGGACAGATAGGGCCTCTCCCGGCTCGCCTGCGTGATCTGGCTCAGGGTCGGCACATCGGTCGTGATCAGCAGGGAATCGCCAGCCGAAAAGTCGAACACATCCGGGCCCGTCATCATCCGCTTGCTACCCTGCAGGACAAGGCAGACCACGGGCTGCAGGATCAGGCGCTGCAACGCGGTCGGCCGGGTTGCCGTCATGATGACAAGGCCCGGGATCGGGGTTTCAGCAGTGCCATCTGCATCGGCATGGTCAACCGCATAATGCCGGGCGGCGGAAATCAGGGGGTCGGTCATGACCGTATCCTACCCCAACCAGCGTGCCACCGCATCCGATTTTGGAGGATCAGGCAAGAATTGGCGAGGTTCCGGCAACCGCGCGGCGGGCTTCGCTCCCACCTTCAGGCGATCACCCCCTACAGGAGACCGACATGCCCCCTCTCACCCTCGTAACTGGCGGCAGCCGCGGCCTTGGCCGCAACACCGCGCTCAGCATCGCACGCAAGGGCGGCGATGTGCTGATTACCTATCGCAGCCGCGCTGATGCCGCAGATGCCGTCATTGCCGAAATCGAGGCGCTCGGCCGGAAGGCCTGCGCGCTCCAACTCGACATGAGCGAACCGTCACGTTTCCCTGCCTTTGCAGACAGCGTGAAAGCAGCACTGCAGGAGACATGGAACCGGTCCAGCCTCGATCACCTCGTCAACAATGCCGGCGAAGGCATCAATGTGCCGCTGGCAGAGATCCGTGAGGCACAATTCGTCACGCTCTTCTCCGTACATGTCAAAGGCCCCCTTTTCCTGACCCAGGCCCTGTTGCCCCTGATCGCGGATGGCGGGCGGATCGTGAACATCTCGTCCGGGCTGACCCAGTTCACATATCCCGGCTATGGCGCCTATGCCGCCGCCAAGGGCGCTGTCGAAGTGCTCACCCGCTACATGGCAAAGGAACTTGGCCCGCGCGGCATTTCCGTGAACACGGTCGCGCCGGGCGCGGTCGAAACCGATTTCGGCGGCGGGGCGGTGCGCGACACGCCCGGCCTGAACCAGCAGATCGCCGCGATCACCGCCCTCGGCCGGGTTGGCCTGCCGGATGATATCGGCCCCGTCATCGCCAATCTTCTGGCCCCGGACAATCACTGGATCACCGCGCAGCGGATCGAGGTTTCCGGCGGTCAGGGCCTGTAGGCCCGCAACGAAAAAGGCCGCCCGGTGGGGCGGCCTTCTGCAATTGGTGAGTGGGAAGAGGACTATTCCTCTTCGCCGCCCTCGTCCTTGGTGAGTTCCTTGCCGGTCTCCTGATCGACAACTTTCATGGACAGGCGAACCTTGCCGCGATCGTCGAAGCCCATCAGCTTGACCCAGACCGTGTCGCCTTCCTTCACCATGTCCTTCGGATGGTTCACGCGCTCGTTCGCCATTTGCGAAACGTGCACCAGACCGTCCTTCGGACCGAAGAAGTTCACGAAGATGCCGAAATCCTTCAGGCCAACAACCTTGCCTTCATAGATTTCGCCAACTTCCGGCTCTGCAACGATCTCCTTGATCATCTTCAGCGCCTTGTTGATCGACTCCTTGTCGAGCGCGGAAACCTGAACCGTGCCGTCATCATCGATGTTCACCTTGGCGCCGGACTCTTCCACGATACCGCGGATGACCTTGCCGCCGGATCCGATCACGTCACGGATCTTGTCGGTTGGCACCTTGATGATTTCCATCTGCGGGGCGTTGTCGGACAGGCTGTCGCGCGACGTATCCAGCGCTTTCGCCATTTCACCGAGGATATGCAGGCGGCCACCGCTTGCCTGAGCAAGGGCTTTTTCCATGATGTCCTTGGTGATACCGGCCACCTTGATGTCCATCTGAAGGCTGGTCACACCCGCTTCCGTACCGGCCACCTTGAAATCCATGTCGCCGAGGTGATCCTCGTCACCGAGAATGTCGGACAGGACGGCGAAGTCTTCGCCTTCCAGGATCAGGCCCATGGCGATACCCGAAACCGGGCGCTTCACCGGCACGCCGGCATCCATCATGGCGAGAGAGCAGCCACACACGGTCGCCATCGAGGACGACCCGTTGGACTCGGTGATCTCGGACACGAGACGGATCGTGTACGGGAATTCCGCATGATCCGGCAGGACAGCCTGCAGCGCGCGCCAGGCGAGCTTGCCGTGGCCGATCTCGCGGCGGCCAGCGCCGCCCATGCGGCCGGTTTCGCCGACAGAGTATGGCGGGAAGTTGTAGTGCAGCAGGAAACGTTCCTTGCGGGTGCCGTCCAGGCTGTCGATGAATTGTTCGTCATCGGACGTGCCCAGCGTGGCCACACAGATAGCCTGCGTCTCACCGCGCGTGAACAGGGAAGACCCGTGCGTGCGTGGCAGGAAGCCAGCCTCCGCCAGAATCGGGCGAACCTGGTCCAGGTCACGACCATCAATCCGCTTGCCGGTCTTGATGATATCACCCCGGACAACAGCAGCTTCAGCTTCCTTGAAGGCGGCCTTGAAAGTCTCGCCGGTCATTTCGCCCGGCTCTTCCTCGGTGCCGACCAGAGCCTCTTTCGCCTTGTCACGTGCTTCGCCGACAGCGGCCTGGCGCTGCAGCTTTTCAGTGATCTTGTAGGCGGCGGACAGGTCTGCGCCGACCAGCTTCTGAATCGCGGAAACGGCGTCGGAATTGTCGACTGGTGCGAAGTCGAACGGCTCCTTGGCGGCCTGCTCTGCCAGTTCGATGATCGCATCGATGACTGGCTGCATGGCGTCATGGCCAGCGACCACAGCGCCCAGCATGACCTCTTCCGAGAGTTCTTTCGCTTCGGATTCCACCATCATCACGGCGTCCGCCGTACCGGCCACGACGAGGTCCAGTTCGGACTCTTCAAGGTCGACCACGGACGGGTTGATGATGTATTCGCCATCCTTGTAGCCAACGCGGGCTGCGCCGATCGGGCCCATGAACGGGGCGCCGGACAGGACGAGCGCCGCAGAGGCGCCGATCATGCCCAGAATGTCCGGATCGTTCTCAAGGTCATACGATACAGCCGTCAGCACGACCTGGACTTCATGCTTGAAGCCCTTGACGAAAAGCGGGCGGATCGGGCGGTCGATGAGGCGAGACGTCAGCGTCTCTTTCTCGGTCGGGCGGCCTTCACGTTTGAAGTAGCCGCCGGGGATGCGGCCCGATGCGTAGTATTTTTCCTGGTAGTTCACGGTCAGGGGGAAGAAGTCCTGACCCGGTTTTGCTTCCTTGGCATAGACAGCCGTGGCGAGGACGCTCGTGTCCCCATAGGTCACCATGACGGCGCCATCGGCCTGGCGGGCCACCTGGCCCGTTTCAATCGTCAGTGTGCGGCCGGCCCATTCCAGCGACACGGATTTCTTGTCAAACATCAAACAGTCTTTCTTTTCACATACGAAAAGCCCGCCGTGGCCCTATTGCCCGGCGGGCTTGTTTGGTCAGCCTAGCGGCGGATGCCGAGGGCTTCGATGAGGGTCTTGTAACGCGCCTCATCCTTTTTCTTGGTATAATCAAGCAGCTTCCGGCGGGTGGCAACCATGGCCAGAAGGCCCCGGCGGGAGTGATTGTCTTTCTTGTTCGTCTTGAAGTGTTCAGTGAGGTTGTTGATCCGTTCGGTCAGGATCGCGACCTGCACTTCAGGAGAGCCGGTGTCGCCAGGCTTGGTGGCGAACTTTTCGATCAGCTCTTTTTTCTTCTCAGCGGTAATCGACATCGAATATCTTTCATGTGATCGCCTTGCGGCGGGTTTCATCTAAACGCCTGAATTGGCGGGGTTTTCGGGTGAGTATCCGCAGCTCCAGGCCACGGCCGGGATGTCGTCCAGCCGGGTCAGAACCCGATATCCCACCACAAGGGGCGGCTTATGGCTCATTTTCCCCCGAAATGAAAGGCCTTCAGGTGAGGTTTGGCGCAAAAGCGCCGCCCCCTAGAATTTCACCTCAAGGCCGACCAGAATCTCTTGCGGCTTGCCCGGGCGCAGGCCGGCGGGATCGATGGAGGCGACATAGGTTTCGTCGAACAGGTTTTCGGCCTTTACGCGCAGGCGCAGCGTGTCGGTCAGATCCATCCAGGCCGCCGCATCGACCAGCCAGCGCGCATCAATCCGCTCAGCCGCCGGAATGGCGCCCTGCCCGGCCCGCGCGCGCGCTTCGGAGACATGATTGGCCGAAAGATCCACACCCCAGCGGCTTGCCTCGATGCCCGCCATCAGCGTGATCTGCTGGTCGGAGACATAAGGCAGCTCATCGCCCGCCTCGACATCGCCCCAGGGCTCATAGCTGCTCTCGAAGGCCGACTGGAACTCCGCATCGGTCCAGGTGTAGACGACGCCGACCGGCAGGGAGAGCGAGGTGTCGAACAATTTCGCCGCGTCCCAACTGGCCGTCAGTTCCAGACCCATCACATCCACATCGCCGCCATCGAACTGGTCGCCAATAGTGCAATTGCCGCCCGAAGACGCCGTACAGGTGCCGAGCAGGTTGGAATAATCATTGAAGAAGGCAATCGCCTCCACATCCAGTCCGTCCCTGGAAAAACGCCCACCGGCTTCCCAGTTCACGCTTTCTTCGGCGTCGGCATCGGTCGCGCCCGGACTGGCAATGGCAAAGCCGCGGTGCACGCCGGCCAGCAGGGTCAGATTTTCATTCAGTTCGTAAAGCGCACTCAGGCCCGGTACGACCACTTGATCATCCAGCGTCCGAATCCGTGTCGGCCCAGCCGCACGGGTCGGGTCCGCCGTCGAGAAATCCTCGCGCGTCAGCTCATAATCCTCAAACCGCGCGCCCGCCGTCACGGTCAGCCTGTCCAGCGTCAGGCGGTCCTGAACGAACAGGGCAACCGCCTCGCCACTGGATACCCGGTTGGCATTGCTGCCTGCCGCACCGGCGGCAGTCAGGATCAGGCGCCCGCCTTCGAGGCGATAGGCGTCTTCTTCCTGAAACCGGTCTTCTTCATCCTCATGCACACGCACGCCAATTGTGAGATCATGATCCAGTCCGCCAAATTGCGTCTGCCAGCTGAGCGTCGTTTGCAGGCCCTCGCTGTAATAGGCGCGGCGGTTGGCGCGATACACAATGGAATTGTCGAGGCTCGTCGCGCCGGTCGCCAGGCTGTACTCGGCGGCATAGGTCACCGGATCGGCCAGAATGGAGGAAATGCCGGTATCGCCGCTAGCGCCTGAACCATCTGCGCTGATGCCCTGCAGCTTGTACCAGTTGCGGGCGAAATCATGGTGATACGCAATCGTCGTCAGGTTCAGCGTCGGTGAGAACTCAATCTTGTGGGTCAGCTGGAACAGCTCATTCTCACCCCGGAACGTATCGTCTGCGCTCGCATCATAGCGGCGATAGGGATCAGCCTGAAAATCCTGAAGAGTCAGGCCCAGATAGGTCTCGTTGGAGGTTTCTTCGCGCGTCTGGTATTTCAGCTCAACGCTTTGCGGCATCGGGCCATCGCTCTTGTAGGCGCCGAGCTTCAGCATCAGATCAGCAGCGTCAAACCCGGTTGGGCCGCCATTGTCCAGCTCCTTGAAGCCATCGGTCTCGTCAGTGAACACCTCGATCAGGCCGCCAAGCTGCCAGCCTGCCCCCACATCTGCGCGCCCGCCCGTCCAGGCATGTACGCGCTGGCGGTCATTCGTGCCGAAGAAAGCCTGCGCAAAACCGCTCATCTCTGTTGGCACAGGCGTGGAGAACAGGTTCAGCGCGCCCCCTGTCGTGCGCGGTCCATACAGAATGGCTGCTGGCCCCTTGGTCACTTCCACAGCGCTCATCCGAGCCGTGGTCGGGAAATAGTAGGCGGACGGAGACGCATAGGGCGCGGGCGAAATCGGCACGCCATCCTCCATCAGTACGATGCGGGATGACCGGTCAGACCCGGACCCGCGCAGGCCAATGTTGGGGCGCAAGCCATAGCCGTCTTCTTCCTGAATGTTCACGCCGGGCACAACGCGCAGCACGCGCTGGATGTCACTCTGCGCCTGTGCCGAGAGGTCGGCATCTGTGAGGAAAGAGACAGAGCCTGCCACCTCGTCGACCGCCTCGCTCGACCCTGTCACGACAATCGTCGACAGCAGCGTGTAGGGGTTTTGCTCACCCGGCTCTGTGGCCGTGTCGGCATAGACGGAAAGCGACACGAGCGCACTGGAAGCCAGAAGTACAGACAAGTGGGAAAACGGCATGAGGGGATACCTGTTTTGAAATTGAGACTGAGTTGCGCCTGATTAGGAGCAGCAGATGCCAGGGATCAATGTGCATCTGACATTCACTTGCAAAATCTTTCAGGGATTGTGCTTTCCCTGCCACGCTTCGAGAGACCAGAGTGCCCCGCAGGCCCCTGCGCGGTTTGCGGGATTCAGTCTCCTCTCTCCGTGTCTCCGGCGCTGCGGAGGGATAAAGCGAACGCACTGCGTTCGCCCCGTAGCAGGCCCAAGCGTGGGGCGCAGGGCGCCGGAGCCTCCTGCGGCTGGCTCTGCGCCCTAACGGCGGGAGGCCCCGG
>NZ_AWFH01000002.1 GCF_000682715.1 Hyphomonas atlantica corrig.
AACAATGGACCACTTTCCGGGGAGCAGACCATAGAAAGAATTACGTCAACAGGTGAGCCATTTGACCTCCTTGGCCGAATCGTGCAGCGCTCTCTGTCGACAGGTTCAGTTATCCATTTGACGGCACGCTGATCTAACCGGCCTCGGCGCAATACCGGGGTGCTCAATACGCTCCTGTCGGGCACGCCGGTCAGTCTCCAGTACGCCGACGGAACTCTCGGACAAATCCGAAAGTTTCGTTCGCGTTAGAAAGGAGACTTCGATGGGCAACCAGCCCCTAATTTCATTTGCGTCCAACTCTCCCCAGCCTGAGATTGAACGTGTTCCTATTGCGTCGCTGAAACCTTGGCCGCGCCATGCCCGCACCCACGATCGCGGGAAGCAGCAGGCGCTGATGGCGTCTATCCGCGCCCACGGCATGATTGACCCTATCGTGATCGACGAACTCTCGTTCATTCTATCGGGGCATGAGCGAACAAAGCTGATGCGCGAACTTGGATTCAGCCACATCGACGCAGTTCGCGTGCGTCATCTTTCACTGGCTGATAAGCGGGCCTATGTCATCGCAGCCAACCGCTTTCCGGAGCGCGGCGGGTGGGACCGAGAAGTCCTGGGCTTGGAGTTCTCGGCTCTCGTCGACACAGCGATCGATCTCGACCTCCGCACCACTGGCTTCGAGATCGCCGAAATTGACCTTGCGCTCCAGCAGGCTGAACAACAGCCTGCGACGGACGATGACCAGGAATTGGAAGTACCTGAGGCGCACATCTCCAGACCCGGCGATCACTGGCTCCTTGCGGACCATGAGCTGATCTGTGGCAATTCACTAGAGTCAGGCGTCTGGTGCCAACTGATGCGGGAAGACAAGGCGCGCCTGTGCCTTACCGATCCTCCGTATAATGTCCGGATACGGGGGCACGTCACGTCTAAGGGACATGATGAATTTCAGTTCGCTTCAGGCGAAATGAACAGCGAGGAATTCCAGGATTTCCTGCGAGCAGGTCTCTCGCTCGCCATCAAGTACAGCCTCGACGGCGCATTACACTTGGTCGCGATGGATCATCGCCATCTTGGCGATCTTTTCGCGGCGGCAAAGTCCATCTATTCGCAGCGCCTGAACATCTGCGTATGGACCAAAACAACGCCCGGGATGGGCTCCCTGTATCGATCCCAGCACGAATTTTTCGCACTGTATAAAGTGGGAACCGGACCGCATACGAATAACATCCAGCTTGGCCGATTTGGCCGCAATCGATCGAATGTCTGGACCTATCCAGGCGCCGCAGGCTTCCGGAAAGGCCGTGACGAGGACCTTGCCGCGCACCCGACGGTAAAGCCCACCGACCTCCTCGCCGATGCCATTCTTGATCTGACCGATCCAGGCGACATCGTAATCGACGGCTTTGGGGGCTCTGGATCCCTCATCCTTGCGGCCGAGCGCACCCGGCGCAGAGCTCGCGTGATTGAGCTCGAGCCGAAATACGTGGATGTCGCCATACACCGCTGGGAAGCCATGACGGGCCAGCAGGCTCGCCTCGCCGGGACGGGTGCGACGTTCTCTGATGCCGGTCAGCGCGGAGCGGTGCTCGCCCTGCCGGCACCTGCGAAGCGGGAGGACTGATCATGTCCAAGACCGCGAACGCGGGCGGCTACGGTAAGCCGCCCAAGAAACACCAATTCAAGCCTGGCCAATCGGGGAACCCGAAGGGGCGTCCCAAAGACGCCCGCTCCTTCAAGACAGCCTTATCGAAGGAGTTGGAAACGCGGCTCGAGATCAAGGAAGCCGGCAAGGCCAAGAAAGTGTCCAAACTCGAAGCCGTAGCGAAGCGCCTCGTCACTGATGCGCTGAACGGTAATCCAAAGGCACTGACCGAGCTCCTTCGGCAGTTGAACTTGCACTTCGGCGACGCCCCCGATGTCGATCCGAGACAGCAGCCTGCCAGCGCCGAAGATCAGGCCCTCCTGGCCCGATTCATTGAGCGGGCTATTGCGGAAAAGGGGGCCAAGGATGACTGACACCATGATATTGCCGGAGGTCCACGCCCTTAAATCCGACATTCACGCGCTATGCCGCACTGATTTTCGAAGCTTCGTTCGCAAAGCCTTTTCCTGCCTCCATCCGACCAAGAGGCTCGAAGAAGGCTGGCATCTCGATGCGATGGGCTACCATCTGCAGTGCGTTGGCGAAGGGAGCATTCGACGACTCATGATCTCGCTTCCGCCACGGTCCCTGAAGTCGCTCATTACTTCCGTTTTTTGGCCTGTATTCATCATCGGAAACGACCCAGCGAAGACAGTCCTTGCCGTTTCTCACTCACTCGAACTCGCAGTCAAACTGTCGAACCTCGCCAGGCAACTAATCTCGCATCCAGATATCCAGGAAATATTCCCTTCACTGAAGGGCGTGTTGACGAAGGATAGCGAACGGGAATTCACCACGCTTCAGGGTGGTGGCCGCATTGCTGTGTCAGTTGACTCGAATGTCACCGGGCGAGGCGGCGACGTAATCATCATTGATGACCCGCTAGACGCATCTGATGCGGACAATGAAACCGCGTGCTTTGCTGTGAACAAATGGATCGACGAGACACTGTCGACCCGCACCAACAATCCAGCCACGACTCCCATTGTTCTCGTTATGCAGCGGCTTTCGATCTACGATCCTGCCGCCCACCTTGCCGAGCAAGAGGATTGGTCGCAGCTGAGCTTCCCGGCCATCGCGGTTCGCAATGAAAGGATTCCGATTGGCCGCGGTCTTTTCCATGATCGAAAGATAGGCGACCTGCTTCACCCCGAGCGCTACCCTCTAGAGTATCTTGAGAAGCAGCGCAGGATCATGGGGCATAGAGCGTTCGAGGCGCAGTTCCAGCAAAATCCGCTGCCAGATGGCGGCGGCATTATCGATCTGGCTAAATTTTGTCGCTACCAAAAGATCCCAAAGCTCAGTGATCTTCGTTTCTACAGCATCGATGCTGCATCCGGGTCAGATTCTGGATCCTACTCCGTAATCATGAGCTTTCGGATAACTGATGGCAAAGTGTATCTGACGGGCGTCTCAAGGAAGCGGTATACGTTTCCCGAGTTGTGCCGCCTCGTTCACTCACTTTCCGTCGAGCATCGACCGGACCATCTGATTATCGAAAGAGCTTCCAACGGCATTGCCCTGATCGAACATCTGAATGAAAAGCTCCGGGATACAGATTTTGTCGGCCGGTTTATTCCGTATGTTTACGGAATAAGTCCGACTCAGGACAAAATTACGCGTATGGAAAAGGCGATGGTCGCAGTCGAAGAAGGAAAGGTCCTATTGCCTGAGAAAGCAGACTGGTTGCCAACGCTAGAATCTGAGCTTCGTGCTTTTCCAAACGGGCGAAATGATGACCAGGTCGACGCATTATCTCAGGCCGTGAAGTTCTTCGTTTGGTATATGCAGCATCCAATCGCGGAAGAGCGTAAACGCCGGTATCGATGACGGCTAACATCTCCTAGACGGCTTGTTTGGTACGCTCACCCTAATCCGCAACGCATGAGGTAGGCCGCGATGCCATCGTAGAAATGCGGATGCCGGGTCTTGTCCTCTACAACTCCCTGCGGGATGTAGAGGATCATGCCTTGCCGCGCTCGCGTCAGAATTACTCTGTATGCATTCTTCAGGTAGAGCCTACGCTCCGGCGAATTCACACTCTGCCAACGCGTCCCCTTAAACGCGTGCTGCCTCCAGGCGCCATCCTCGTAACGTAGGTCCGCATCCCAACAAATGCCCGCCCAGTCGAGCTCGAGCCCCTGCACGTCGAATTCTGTGGCGACCTCTTCGAGATAGTAGGCCGATCGGACGTCATCTGGTCCATTGAGAAACCAATTTGCCGGATCAATGCTGGCGCGCACATTGATGCCGTCAGGCCTAAGGCGATACGCCCCCGACGAGGCAATTAACCCAGGGCGCTCTGTCCCCCGCGCATGCTGGCGGAGCCACTCGCGGGCAGCATCGATGTCCCGGGTCAGCGCGATCGGATATCGGTCCTTGATCTCCGCATAGACCCGCCGAGCCTCCTCCGGGCGATTGTCGAGGATGTGACCAACAAATTCTGAAAGCTTCTCGGCTCGAAAGGAACGCATCGACACGCCAAGGTGTAGCCCCGCCTCCCATGTGACCCGTTTCGACCCGAGAAGCCCTTCACGATGCTCTGAGAGGCCATAGTCGGGGTCGTGCAGGCGTTCCGAGACATGCACCTCCCAGTCCGGATAGTGCGCCTGCAGCGCGCCCATCCATTCCGCCAGGCCCGCTTCGCCGGTGTTGATCTCTTGGCCGCCGCCGACGAGACAGATAATCACCGCCCAGTCGGCGTGTCGGTCCATCACGCTGACTAAGAATTGCGGCTCGGACATATCGAAATTCGCCTGGCCACGCTTCTGCTGCATGAACTTCGATGCTTGATCCCGGGTCCATGCACGTTGGGCTTCATCAAAGATGACAATATGCTCGGGCGGTGGCGCCTCCAAGCGCAGAGCCTCATCCCGGAAGTGGTGAATGTTCTGCACGAAGCTCGATACTTCGCGCAGGGCATCGCCCTTCTTGACCTTGAGGCGCGCGACCTGATCCCGGGCCAGCGCCTCCCGCAAGACGATCACGAGCGGCCCATTGCCGGAGAGGAACACCGCCCGCCCCTCTTCGTCCTCGTGCGAACTCTCCGTCGCAATATTGAGGCCGGCGAGGGTTTTGCCCGATCCTGGTACGCCGGTGACGAAGCAAATCGCCTTCTTCCGATTGGCGCGGGCATCTGCCACGATCTGCCGGATGCACTCCGTCGTCATTGTGAGGTTTTGCGCACCGGCATCGGAGCGGGCAATCTCTTCGACGGAATGGTTCTGATAGAGGGCCTGAGCCGCTTCAATGATGGTGGGGGTTGGTAGATAGCCGGATCGGATCCACGTTTCGGCGTCGACCGCCGCAACCGGTCTGGGCACTAGCCCGTGCAGGAGTGGGATCAGCTCTTTGCCGCTAGAGAGGATCGGCGCGGCGACATGGTCCTTAGCCCAGTTCACCTCCTCAGGCGCCATACGGGGGGCCCGCGTGGCGATGAGGATGGGGACGATGGGTAATCCATGAGACCCCTTGTGAAAGTTCTTCAGATCGAGGGCGTAGTCGTGCACCTGGTCGATGGCGCTGCGGTCGAAACTCGACGCCCCGACCTTGAATTCCACCACGAAGACTGTGCCGTCCAGCAGCAATACGACATCTGCTCGCTTGCCCATGCGCGGGATCGCGAATTCGAAGAAGATCTCGCCGTGATCGAGCTCCCTTAATTGGTCCTGGAGCAACTCAACTTGCACCTTCCAGGCATCGCGTTGCGTGAGCTCCAGGGCGAAGCCGTGCGCTGCAGTCAGTTGCCCGAGGATCTCATCGACGGACTGGTTCAGGAACTGATCGATCGGGGCTTGGTAATAGGCCGGCGCAATCACGCGATGTTCTCTCCAATGTAGCAGCAGCCTCGGCAGCTTCGGTTTAATCTCGCCAGATTGACTAGCCTGATTCACGTAAAATGCGCGGACCAACCCACAACCCCGAATAGGATTCGGCTATCGATTGGAGGTAGCCCATGCGCACAAAGCTTTGGTCATTTGATACGGTCGTTGTGGATCTTGAAGATCGGGATGTCACGGTGAAACTGGTTCACGAAAGGGCCTTTGCTGAAATCACGGTCCAGTTCAGTATCCCCGAAAAGTCACTCGAAACGAGCGCACAGATATTACGCCGTCATGCGGAAGCCCTAGCAACTGACAGGATCCTCGACCTCGCCTCCTTCGTGGACGCACCATGAAGATGGGCAGCGAGCTTGCGATGGGCGCCAGCAGAAAGAGCTTGGCGACGGAAGCGACAAACAACCAAAGGGCAATAAGACAAACGCGTTCGGATGTGCTCACCGCCCAAGTCGATTAATGGACGCCACCTCTGACCACTACTCGGTCAGTCGTAGTTGCGGTCACCCCAAAGGTCCGCTGGGCAGTCCAGCCCCCAAATGCCTCGACGGGCATTTCGGGCTTGGCGTTCTTCATCGGCATAGGCGCCGTGACTGTAGCGCGGCCAGTCCCTCGCCCAGCCTTCGCTGACCATGAATTCAGCGAGGCTTTTGCCGCCAGCCTCGCAGTTGCCAATCTTGCGGTCGTAGCGGTCCTTGCCGCTGATGTCGCAGATGACGGTGCGCTGGCCGATGAAGTCGGACAAAACGAAAGCGGCCTTCTTGTAGACATTGACCGAACCGCATATGGAGCCACGCTCGGGGGAGTCGAAGCCATCGAGCCGAATGCGCTCGCCGTGGATTTCGATCGTGTCGCCGTCGATGACCGAGGCCGTGCCGGCAAGTTGGTCTTCAGAGCCTTGGGTAAGCTCGGTAGTCGACGGTCGGCAAGCCGCCACACCAATCGCGGCCAGGACAAAGATAGATTGCATGTGCCGCATGTGCATCCCCATGGATTCGAATAGCTCCTTCGTGAATCTATAGCGGATCGACTGTCGGGGCAATTTCCCCCGACTTTAAATTGAATGGACGCCTCCACATTCTCCGCTATTGTTTGCTAAAAAGTGGGGTGTGAAATGGCTGAATCTCAAATCAAAGCAGATCAAAAGCAAAAGTCACTTGGGGTATTCTCTACGTTAGCGGTCGGAGTGGTTTTATCTCTCTATGCCATCGTCATTGGTGGCATTTACTTTGGGGTCCGAGACGGATGGCTGGCAGAACTCTGGACAAATCTCGAAGGCGATGGACGAGCCAACGTTATCTCATCAATGGTAACAGCACTTGGGCTACTCTCTTCCGCGGTAATCCTGCCCTTTGTGTTCAAAGATCGCATTTCCTCCCTGAGTGACATGGTCGATCGAACCGAGCGAGACCTGAAAGATCTGAGCAATACAACTAACGACAAACTTGATGACCTAACGAGCCGGTTCAAGTCCCAACTAGATCAATTTCAGGCTCAAACGGTTCAGAAAGCAGATGAAGGCCAAGAGCTAATCGAGGGCTTGTATGCGGCAGTCTCCTTGCTGCTTGGCCAAGGCATCGTCACTGACTCCAACCACGCCCGTCAAATTGTAAAAGGACTATGGGAAAGGGCAAAACTTGCTTGTCGGGAGAAACTTCAGAACAAAAAGTACATGCGCCAGACGACGAAAGACGAAGTCCGAAAGTTAAAAATGATGAGTGCGGATTATTTTTCAGCTTTGGTCGCCAATGGAGTCATATCCACTGAGGAACGCGACATGCTAGTTCAACTCAGAGGGTTTAGATACGCCCAATCTCCGCCCACGCCGACCGACTTCCCCCTAATTGGACGCCTCCAAGAGGCTATCGATCGATTTTCACAAAGCGACGAAAATGGAAATATCGGTGAGACGAACTAATAGAAATTCAAAGGTAATAGGTCGAAACTCGGTTACTCGCTATCTCCAAAAAGTTATTCGACGATTCAACGCCAGGATGTTCTATGAGTTCAGATAGTTTGACAATCGAAGCCGTTGGCAAACTTGCCCAAACCTGCGTTCAGCATCATCCTGTTGTGGTGCTTGGGAGCGGAGCTTCCGTGCCACACGGCATCCGAGGAATGATGGCTCTTGCCGATGAACTTAAGAACACGCTAACGGCAGAAGGTTGTGAGGAACAAGAGGCTTGGAATCGGATTCTGGCCGATTTGGCGAATGGTGATGGGCTAGAAGAGGCACTCGGAAAAACAAATGTGCCGTCGAGCTTGATTCAAAAAATTGTTGAGCGCACTTGGCTTACCATCACAGCCGATGACTTAGCGCTGCTTCAGCGAGCCGCCTTAGGTGAAGAAGCTTTTCCTTTGTCCGAATTTATTCGGGGGCTTTTTAGAAGCACAAACAACACACTTCACCTTGTTACACCAAACTACGATCGAGTAGCCGAATATGCTGTTGATGTAGCCGATCATTTCCATGGAACAGGCTTTGTTCCGGGCTTAATTCGACGACGGGAGGGCGCGGATGGAATCACCTTTCGAAGAGGGAACCATCCAGCTCGAGTTGTGCGTATCTGGAAAGTCCATGGCTCGCTAGATTGGTTTCAAGGCAAACAAGGGCAGATCGTTTCACTGCCACTAAGTCGCGAGCTTCCAGCCGAATTTTCCCCGATGATAGTAACACCTGGCGTGAGCAAATATGAGCGAACGCACGATGAGCCCTTCAGATCGGCGATCCAAGGAGCTGACCTCGCACTTGGCACAGCAAATTCGGTGCTATGTATCGGCTACGGATTTAGGGATCGACATATTCAACCGAAGTTGGTTGAGCGATGTCGTCAGAAAAACGTACCGCTCGTAGTTCTCGCGCGGACGCTAACTGATGAGACGAAGGAATTTCTCCGCACAAGCGCTGGTACATCGTACTTAGCTCTGGAAAGTTGTGAGGATGGCACTCGAGCCTATACGTACGAAATACCAAATGGTGCGGTAATCGAGAATTGCGAATTCTGGTCATTCGCAAAATTCAATGATCTGGTTTTGTAAAGGTGCAGCCATGACGATCCTCGACTATCAAGATGAAGAATCTCTTGGGAAAATTATCGCAGTCGACACCGCCGTTGTAGTTGTTCGAGTCGATGATCTCGAACGACTAAAGCGCGTCCAAGTAAATCGCTTGGTGGTTTTGCAAAGCAGCAAAGCTGGCCAACACCTGATTGGGATTGTCTCTCGGATCACACGGAAAGCACTTGATAGCGGGACAGAACTTGACCTGGAAACAGATGAAATTCCGGCTGCATTGCCAGAGAACAATCTGGTTCGAATTGCACTAATCGGAACACTAATCAACCGTATTGGAATGGCACGAAATGTGTTCCGCCGCACGCTGGAGACGGTGCCGGAGATAGATGCGAACTGCTTTGCGTTAGAGGGCGACCGTCTTACGAAATTCATGCAAGTTATTTCAAATGTTGTCGGCGAGGGCCCGCAACTTGAACTCGGAAATTATACGCTGGACGAAGATGCCACTGCATATTTGAACGGCAACCGACTATTTCAGCGGCACGCGATAATCGTAGGAAGCACAGGCTCAGGCAAATCATGGACTACAGCAAGACTATTGGATCAGATTGCCTCCTTACCGCAAGCCAATGCCATCCTCTTTGACGTGCACGGAGAGTACAAAACACTTGAGGGAGACGAATTTAGACACTTGCGAGTAGCAGGCTCTGGCGATCTTGAAAAAAAAGCAGGACTAGATGATGGGATATTGTTCTTGCCGTACTGGCTGCTGGGTTACGAAGCAATGGTATCTCTCTTTGTCGATCGAACGGACCAAAATGCGCCCAATCAAGCAATGGTCATGGCTCGTTGCATTACTGAGGCCAAGCGTTCCTATTTAGAAGCTGGCAATCACGACGACATATTGAGAAACTTCACTGTGGACAGCCCCGTCCCATTCGATATCTCCGTCGTAGTGAACGAGCTGGAGCGCCTTGATACTGAACGCGTAGATGGCGCCAAAGCTGGAACCACCAAGGCTGGTGATTTCAATGGCAAACTTAGTCGTTTGATTGCCCGCTTCAAGTCAAAGACATTGGACCGAAGACTGGGCTTCCTGTTCCAACCCAGCGAAGAATGCATGAAGATGGAATGGCTCGGCGCAATGACCCATCATCTAATGGGCGGACGTGACTCACAAGCCGATGGAAAAGGCGGGATTAAGATAGTCGATTTCTCAGAGGTCCCCTCCGACATTCTGCCACTTATGGTGAGCCTCCTTGCCAGGCTTATATTCACGGTTACTCAGTGGACAGAAATCGAAAAGCGACATCCAATTGCGCTTTTTTGTGATGAGGCCCACTTGTATGTTCCAGAGCGCTCAAACGCAGATTCCGTGAGTGATATTTCTGTTGGAGTATTTGAGCGAATTGCCAAAGAAGGCCGGAAATATGGAATTGGATTGGTTGTGATTAGCCAGCGGCCAGCCGAAGTGAACCGCACCGTTCTGAGCCAATGCAATAATGTCGTCGCGATGCGACTGACAAACGGTGAGGATCAATCAGCAATCAAACGGTTGCTACCTGACAGCTTGGGTGGTTTTGGCGACCTTCTTCCAGTTCTTGATATTGGAGAAGCGCTGGTCGTTGGAGATGCGAGTTTGCTGCCAACCCGTGTTCGCGTCGCCGAACCGAAGTACAAGCCAGATAGCGCGACTGTGCCTTTCTGGGATCGATGGAGCAAAAGTGACCTAGTTCCTGACACGGACCGCGCAGTGCTTGCATGGCGCCGCCAGAGCATCCAATAGAATGCGAAGCGTTGCCTGCAAATTTTCAAGACATCAGCAGCAATAGTTTTGTAGCTCACACTTAATACGGTCAAACTGGTCGACCGGTTATAATTTATGAGTGCTACACCAAACATGATCGTTACAGAAATTACTTGAGAGATAGCATAAATCCAATCGACCAAACCCTCCTTAGTACTCCAAAGACTCAAACTCTCTTGAACATTTTGGTGAATAAGAAATCCCAGTCCTGAGGCTTCACTCAGGTCCCGAAGGTCAGCCGCAGAAAACATATTTCCCGCCCACTTTTCCACACGTGGCGGATCGGAATCGGTCTCATCAATTATTTTTGCCTGCAGATTAAGAAAGCTGGACTTCATCCCTGTTCCGAGCATTGCTGTTCCTGTCGCGGTCAGCCCCGCGGACGCCCGGCAAATCATCGGGCCTTCGGGTCGTGGAAGCACTGGTCGCTTCCTCAGACCTGAAGGGAAACCCGATGACAAACCGCAAATCCAACCGCGCCACACCGAAACCCAAGAACAAGGCTTCGAAAGCAGATCAGCTCAAAAGCTTTCTCGCCAAACCTGACGGCATGACCGCTGAAGCCCTATCCATAAAACTCGGTTGGCAGACCCACACAACTCGCGCCGCACTCACCCGCCTGAAACAAGCAGGAATTGAGTTGGAAAAGCTCAATCCCGCAGAAGGCTCGCGGCAATCCCGCTACCGGATTGCCGGAGCGAAGAAATGAGCCCCGCAGCCGAGCTTAAGGATCTCCCCCGCGCCGACCTGGTTGGTCGTTACGAACACCTACTCGACACGCCGCCACCGAAGGGACTGAGCACACCTCTGCTCCGCCGGATCGTCGCCTTCGAAACCCAGGCCGTTGAACACGGGGGCCTGGGCCTTCGGCTCAGAAAGCAGCTTCGATCGATCGCCGATGCGGACGGATCAGTCAGCCCCACCACCCATCTCAGATCCGATGCCCGGCTGGTCCGCGAATGGAACGGCGTCACACATGTTGTCGATCGCGTCGGGAATGGCTTTTCTTATCGCGGCAAGACCTACCGGTCGCTCTCTGCCATCGCGAAGGAGATCACCGGCGTCAAATGGTCCGGACCGCGCTTCTTCGGACTGAAGGGGGCAGCATGACACAGCCCGGCCGCCGGACAATCCGCTGTGCCGTCTATACCCGCAAGTCGAGCGATGAAGGTCTGGACCAGGCCTTCAATTCCCTCGATGCTCAAAGAGAAGCTTGCGAGAGCTATATCTCCAGCCAAAGGCATGAAGGCTGGAAACTGATCCCGGCGCATTATGATGACGGCGGATTGTCGGGCGGAAACCTGGAGCGACCGGCGCTTCAGCGACTTTTGGAGGACATCGCTGATGGCAAAGTCGACCTGGTCGTTGTCTACAAGATCGACCGGCTCACCCGGTCGCTTGCGGACTTTGCCAGACTGGTCGACCGGTTCGATGCCGCGGACTGCTCCTTCGTCTCGGTCACCCAGTCGTTCAACACATCGACGAGTATGGGCCGCCTGACGCTCAATGTGCTGCTCTCATTTGCCCAGTTCGAACGGGAGGTCACCGCCGAACGCATCCGGGACAAGATCACTGCATCGAAGAAGAAGGGCTTCTGGATGGGTGGTCTGCTACCGCTCGGATATGATCGACATCCGGATCCGAAAATGCAGACGCTTGTGATCAACCAAGCGGAGGCAGAGATCGTCCGGGAAATCTTCCGTCTCTATGTTCAGCATGGCTGCTTGCGTCAGGTCGAACAGGACGTCATCGCCCGTGGCTATCGATCCAAGCGGCGCACCTTCAGCGATGGGAAAGTGACGGGTTCCAAACCCCTCAGTCGCGGGCAGATCAACTTCATCCTGCGTAACCCGGTCTATATCGGCCGCATCCGGCATAAGCAGGAATCCCACGAAGGCATACATGATGCGATCGTGGATCAGGACCTGTGGGATCGCGTTCAGGAACGGCTCGACCTGAAATCACCTAAGAAGTCCCGGCGCCCGTCCAGGTCTGGTGCCTTGCTGACCGGACGGATCTTTGATGAGACCGGCGACTTCCTGACCCCGACACACTCTCAGAAAGGCAGTCGCCGGTATCGCTACTATGTCTCGGGTCGGTTGCTGGCAGGCTCACCCAACGATGCTTCCGGCTGGAGGCTGCCCGCAAAGCAGTTGGAAGACGCCGTGAGCGAGACTGTCTTCCGGCATATCGGCGGTGACGTGTCCCGGCTCCTTCGCAGTCCAACTCCGTCAATACTTGAAGGCGTAAAGCGTAACCTCGCGAGGTTCTCCCGGACCATGGCCACAGACCTGGTCGAGCGAGTTCAGGTTTCTGCAGGGCATTTGGACATCGCACTGTCTGCGAATGCGATCGCCGAATGGTTCGGAGTGACGGAAGACCAAATTGACCGCGGCAATCTCCAACTTGAAGCGCCGTTCGGAGTCAGGCGGCGCGGGAAGGAATCGAGGCTGGTGTTCGGAGCGATCCATGCGGCGCCGGATCCGAAGCTGGTCCGGATGATTGCCCTAGCGCATTCCTGGCTGGAGGAAATCAAGGCGGGCATCCTTATGAAGGACATTGCGGCGCGCTATGGGTGGCAGACGCTGATGGTCCGACAGCGCATTCAGCTGGCATTCCTGTCGCCTGCAATTGTCGGGGCGATCCTGGAAGGCCGGCAGCCTGAGGGTCTGACGCTCACACCGCTCGTAACGTCCGACATTCCGCTGGACTGGGATGAGCAATGGGCGGCGCTGGGGTTTGAAGCGGCTCCCTGATACCGGCAGTCCCGTTCCCTGTTCTCCAAAAACATTTCCCTGGTCGTCTTCAGGAAATTCCCTGTTCCTGAAGTAGGGAATTCTCCCGAAACCCACTGATTTTACGCATGTTTTCACGAGCGCTCCGGGGTGCTTCCCTGTTATTTTACAGAATTTCCCTGTAGATCGCGGGTTATCAGGGAAATCCGGCCCAAGGGTACTGTTGCATTTGGCAAACGGAGACGGCGGCGGATTTCAGCCACGAAATCTACCCTGTTCCTGAAACGGAGACGCAGCTTGGCGCCAAAGCCCGCGTTATGTGGGGCTTTGCGCGAAGGTGAGTGTACTTTACTCTAATTGGGGGTGTGGCTGGCGGAGAGAGAGTCCTTATTCCGTCATGTCGGGCCATTATACATGCTTGTTTTCAATGTAAAAATTAAATTCGCGTGCAGCACTTTGTGCAGCAAAATGTGCAGCACTTTTTTTATGTAGAAGCATGACATTCCTGGTGTCGGCTGGTGAACGCGGCAATGTCTCTATCTATATACGGTGCATGTGCGCTGCTCACAGATCGCCCTAAGGGACGTTCAAGACTTTCCTCAAGTTTTCGGACCCCGATGTCGTACTGCACTCGCAGATAACTTCTATTGTCGAATATGTAACCGCGCAATCAAATCGTGCTGATTGGCCCGTTTTTCCCGTAAGCACCTTGACCCGATTCCGGCCCCCCGTCAGAAATTCAGAGCAAGGCAAGCGCCAAACATGCGCACCATGAAAGCCACTCGAAAGTCCGACCTCCTCAGTGATCAAGCCTGCAAGATTTTCAGGCTCAAGATCCGACATTTCCAATCTCAGATCCGCCGCGAGGGACATTATGAAAACGTACGATCAAAGTACATTTCTATCCATGATTAAGCAGGGTGAACACACAGACCTGGAAAACGCTTCGCTCATTTCTGTGGATTGCTCCAATCAGGATCTTGCTGCGGTAAATTGGAAACGGGTGAATGCGGTTGATTGTCAGTTTCGATCCTCCGACCTGTCCGGCTCTGTTTTCACACATTGCAAGATGACAAACACAGGATTTGAAGCTGCGGAAGGATGCGATGTAAAGTTTGATCTCTGCAACTTGGCCAACTCTAATTGGCGAGGGGCGTCCCTATCAGGGTCTTCTTTCACGGAGTGCAAACTGACCGGAGCCAATTTCAGTGAAGCACGCCTGCTGGGAGCTTCATTTCAGCATTGCATCCTCAGAGAGGTATTCTTGCGAAATGCGTCATTCCGTAAACAGACGCTTGAAGGGCTCGATTTTGAAGGTGCCGATCTTGACGGAGCAGATTTTCGCAATGCGATTTTTGATGATTGCAGCTTGAGGTCAGCATCGCTCAGATTAGCCAAGTTTTCTGGAGCCGACCTGAGAGGCTGCGATCTGGGTCAGATACAATTGTCGGATGCTGGTATACTCAAAGGAGCCATTGTATCGAAATCACAAGCCACTGACCTCCTCGGAGGGTTGGGCATATCTGTCCTATAGGCGCCTAGAGGCATTGTATTGCGGGACCGTGTGCAGACACTATTCGGCACCAGCCAGCATGAATGGATCAGGGATTCTCGTCGATCTCAGAATAACGCTTCGTCATCCCAATCTTTTCTTATGGAGAATCCCATGGAGCTGGCGAGGGCTGATAATTGTGTATCGAGTATTTTTGCTCCGTAGATATTTCGCGCGCCCCAAAGATCGGTTCCAATGAGCTCCCCCCTGGAGAAATCAATCTCACCAAGATCGGCATTGGAAAGATCACATGCCTCGAAAACGCTGCCGATGAATGAGGCGCCAATACAGTCCGCGTCGGAAAAGTCACATTCCACGAAATGGGTGTGATCAAACACGGCACGATTAAGCCGCTTGCTTGCGAAGGTGACTTTCCTTGCGATGCTCCGCCGCAACGAAAATCGGCAGATCCAGGACTCCTTCGCGATATGACGCGAATACTCACACGTGCTCAGCTGGGTTTGATCCATCAGACAATTGTCAAATTCGCAATCAGACAAATCACATCTTGAGAAGATTACACGGCTTAAATCGCAATCGATAAATCGCGCTCCCTTGAGATTCATTCCCGAGATCACGGAGGGCGACTGTCCAGGCGCGTTGAAATTGCAATTCACGAAAGTGCAATCCTGAAAGTTTCCTTGATCGATCTTCACGGAATAGAATTCGCAGGAATCGAATGTTGTCGACTGGGCCTCACAATTTGCGAGGGAGGAAGTTTCAAAAATCACCCGTTTTAACAATCTGTCGGATAGCAGAGCTGTAAGCGTGAGATTGGAAATGACGCCAAATTGAACAGTGTCCAGACCGGTAAAGTCCGCCGCGTTCATTCGCTGGTGATCTTCACCTGGGCCACAGCGATAATCGAATTCAGGATTGAGAGGGTCGAACATTATTTCGGCTCGTTCACTAAGATAGGGAGGGAAAGCTGACCGGTTGCCCCCCCTTGCGCGATTCGGATGGGTTATTCCCTTCATTCAATGCAAGACAGCTATCCGGCCAATCTGGTTGACGCTCGGGCGCGGGCGAATGGGGCGTCTGCGCGCATTGCTTTCCAGCTTGTCCCGTGAACCGGAAGCCCTGGCACATAACCGGGCGAGCCAGGCCCTGTCATTGGAAAACCGGCTGTCCGTCAGACTTCACCGATCAGGTCTTCAGCCCAAGCGCTTCCAGCACATCATGATCCAGGGCTGCATGAAAGACCCGTTCAGCGGAGCGCTCGACAATATCCGGCGCTCCCATGTCTCGTGGCACGGCGCCATAGGACGCAACTGCATGTGCCATGTTCTGCCGGTAGGACAACCACGCATCTTCAAAAGCAGGCGCCTCGCCGTGATGGGCCCTCAGCGCGTCAAGATAGTGCCGGACAAGATCCCGTTCATGTGTGCGGCGCTGGGGCACGTCCAAGGCTGTCACAATAATCCAGGACATGTCATGCGCGTAATTGCCTGCAAAACACAATTGCCAGTCCAGAAATCCGGGCCTGCCATTGCTCTCGTAAAAAATGTTGCCGCCATGAAGGTCGCCGTGAAGGAATGTATGGGGACGTGCATCCATCAGGCTCCACAAGGTCTCCAGGGATTGTTTTGCCGTCGACGAATCTCGCAATATCTGTTCGAGCAAATCACCATGCTTGCACGCCAGCAGTTCTTCCCAATGCGCGGGGCGATAGAGGTATTTCAGGAATACACGCTGTGGTTCGCGCCACTTCTCATATTTTCGCAATCGGGAATCATCCCACCAGCCGGCATGAAGCTGCGCGATTGTCTCAAGCACAGCCGCGACATCATCAGGCGATACAGCCGCCAGATTAGAGGCAAATCGCACGCCTCCCGGGCGCCTCTGCAAGTCTTCCAGAACCACAATGCCTTGGGGTGCAGCACTTGTGGCAGCATAGTAAGAATGCGGAATATTCAGCTCTATGTCAGGGGCGACTTCATTGTAGAATATCGCCTCCTGTTGCAAGGCCTGATAGACCCGCTTGCGCCAGGTGTCGTCAAACCCGCCCTTCACATAGACAGAGTCGGGGGGCGTCTGTCCGGCCTTGTTGGAGTAGGTCAGGACAAAACAGGCCGACATGGAGGTGCCCCGGTGCCCCCCCGTTCGACGACAGGTCTCAACCGTTACCCCGGGAAACTGATTCTGGAGTATGTCGGAAAGCCAGCTCGCATCAATGTCATCCAGATCAAGCGGGAGGTCGCGAGGAGATTTAATCATGTCAAATTTTGCCTGAATTGGAAGAGATACAAGGTGCACACACGATGATCAGGGCCAGGGGCAAGGCAAGTCAGACATTACGGGCGGTCCGCAGCACCCGTGCTGCTCATCCGCATGCCCGATGTTCTTGACGCGCCCGAATGGGGAAACAGCCCAGGCCCCCAGGCAAGCAACCCTCCGTCTACAAGCAATGTGGTTCCTGTCACAAAGCGGGATTCATCACTCCCGAGATACACAGCTGCATAGGCAATGTCGTTGGACTGCCCCGTATCGGGCCAGGGCTGCTTGCCCTTCATGAAAGTCTTCATTTCATCATCCGACGCAGCCGGAACCAGCGGTGTATGAATGCCACCAGGCGCTATGGCATTCACCCGGATGCGGTCTGCTGAAAGTTGTATGGCAGCGTTTTTCGTCAAATTTATAACCCCTGCCTTCGCAGCAGAATATGCCGCAGGCCCGCTTCCTCCACCCAGACCAGCGGTGGAAGACGTATTGATGATGGCTCCGCCACCCGTATTCTTCATGGCAGGCGCCCCATGCTTGATGCCATAGAATACGCCGCGCATCATGATATCGAACGTCTTGTCCCAATCTTCTGAACGCGTCTCGACTATGGGACTCATGGCCCCGCCAACACCGGCATTGTTGAAGACAATATCAAGCCGCCCAAACGCGCCCACGGCCAAAGCGATCATCGCTTCTACCTGGCTCTCTTCGCAGACATCGGTCTTTATAAATCTTATCGCATCCTCATGGCCGGCTCGTGTCGCCAAATCGAGCGTGGCCTTTCCCGCCGCCTCATTCAGATCTGCAACGACCACGGACGCGCCTTCGCGCAGATACATGAGCGCCGACGCCTGCCCCATACCGCTTGCGCCGCCGGTAATGACCGCGACCTTGCCTTCCAGTCTTCCGCCCATCGATTTCCCCTGCTCTGAGTTTCCTGGTGTTCGTCTCTCATCCATCCCAGCGTCTTCCAGACTCTCAAGCCCAGCAAGAAACTGCACCATGGATCAGATTTCGGGCTCATCTAGATCCCGCGTCAATTAATACCCTTGTTTTATTCTATCTTTCGCGGATTGCAATGATGTTCGCGTGCTGTTGCGCACGCAACCGCCCGCCCGCTCCGGCTTCGTCTTTCAGTGACCTTCCAATCCTCCTCACGGGACACCGGGGGGCTTAGATTATTTGCCAACACGAAATAAAAGGCCAACGGTGCCTTGCGGCCTTCGCCGCAGGCTCCGTTGGCAAGGTGGCCGAAGTGCGCACAAGGAGGAAACACTGCACTTCGGCGAGACTGGGCTTGGACGTGATGTGTCCAACACTCCCGATCCATGCACAATTTATCGTCGCCTTCCGCAAGAGACAATCAAAAAAGTACAAGTGTTTTATTTTATTGCTGAGATGTGAGGACTGGCAGGGCCGTAGTCTAGGCCTCGCCTTGCGTCTCGGGCGTCTCCACTCCAAGACCGTCAAGCGCCTCTGTAACGAGGATCTGGCATGACAATCGCGAGTTTTTCCGGACATCGCTGGCAAAACTCAACATGTCCTGCTCCGCCGCCGAGGCTGCTCCCATCTGGGAGAGGAAGGCCGGATCAATATAGACATGGCATGTTGCACACGCGCATGCCCCGCCGCATTCGGCCTCCAGGTCCGGGATGTCATTCTTCACAGCGGCCTCCATCAGGGTTTCACCCGTCTGGGCATCCACTTCCCGGGCAACGCCTGTATGGTCGGTAAAAGTAATTCTTGGCATGGCCGCGCATGTCTCCATTGGTCTAAATTGGGAATTCCCGAAGCGGACGGTTTCATTGTGCTGACAAGAAGCCAGCCGATATGCCCTGACAAAAGGGTCTGGAAAGTCAGTTACTGCATGGTGCTTCCACCGTTCACACTGATTACCTGGCCGGTGACGAAACGGGCCTCGTCAAGACACAGATACGACACCATTGAGGCCACTTCGTCAGGTTCGGCAGACCGACCTTTCGGGATCACCGCCTCCATTTCGGCGACGATCGGATTGTTCGCCTCCTTGGCAGCAATCACTTGCGGCGTGAGCACCATGCATGGCGCGACCACATTCACCGTAATATCGTATTGGGCATATTCTCTGGCCAATCCTGAGGCGATCGCATGCACCCCTCCCTTGGCCGCATTGTATATCGCGTGCATGACAAGCCCGTTGCGAACCGAATCTGCCCCGATGTTCACGATCCGCCCATAATCATGTTCCACCATGGACGGCAAGCTGGCGCGGGTTACCCAAAGCATGGTCCACAGATTGCGATCAATGGTCTGACGTATGGACGTCGGAGTATGATTGCGGGTCCAGTCAATTATGCCACCCCCGGCATTGTTCACCAGGATATCGACCGTGCCGAAACGCTGGATCGCGGCGCTTACAAAGTCCGATGCTGCATGCTCATCGCTCAGATCCGCGACACTGAGCAAAGGGTTTCCTCCAAGCTCCCGCCCTGCCCGGTCCAGGGCCTCCGGATCAATATCGGCCAAAGCAATATTCGCCCCTCCCGCGGACAGGCGCCTTGCCACTGCGAGCCCGATCGGGCTCGCCCCCCCTGTTATGAGGGCGGTCTTGCCATGATATTTCATGATTTTGCAGTGTCTCCCAGAGGCTCAAGCGCGCCGACCTTCCCCATTCTGGGGTCTGGCACGCCGTCCCAGTAATCAATGGATTCCAGGGATGCCGGCATTTCTCGGGGCTGGCGTGGATTGGATTCCGGAAACTCCTCCATGCCATAGCTGTATTCGATCGTCATGCCATCGGGATCGAGAAAATAGAGGAAGACCGATTCCGAAGGTGGATGCTTGCCTATTCCGTAAACGATCGGAACATCGGCTTTCTTCATCCGATTGGTAGCCTTGCCGATATCACCCATTTCCGTAACCATGAAATTGACATGATTCAGCCCCGGCTTGCCCGCTGATCCGACGCCCAGGGAATGATGAAACGGATTGGGAAAACATCTCATGAAGGTCACGATTCCCTGAATGCGGTCCGAAACCCGAAAATTCATATGATCCATGAGAAAGGCCTCTGTAGCCTCCCTGTCTGGGCTGCTGAGCACCACATGCCCGAGCCGGGCAATCTGGGTATGGGTCGGATGATAGGCTTCCGGTGCCGCTGCCATTTCGGAATAGAATTCGAACGTGGCCCCCGTTGTCGGCTCTGTCATGCGAAAGGCTCGCCCGATCCTGAGCGCCTGCGTTTCGGCGTCTGAAACCGGCGCACAGGCGATGCCAATCGATGTGAGATGCGCCTCTATGGCGTCAAGCGCTTCCGGGCTTTCCATCTCCCAGCCGATTCTCTTAACGCCAGGCACTTCATGCTCATACAGGGCAATATCGTGATGCCGGTCACTGCATCGCAGATAGGCGACACCTGAGGCGGGGCGCGCATCCATCTTCAATCCAACAAGCGTTTCATAGAAATTCACGCTGGCCTCCATATTGGTGACATTCAAACCAACATATCCGAGGCGCACATAGCGGATGGCATCGATTGACATTCCGTTTCTCCCTTTCAAGGAACGGCCCCGTCTCCCCAGAATTCATCCTGCGGATCAGCGCCTCTCCCACTATCCCAATTAAAGCAATTGTCTAAATTATTGTCCAGATCGAAACTGACACTGATTATTGATCCCTATCCGTCCAGGACCGACACTCCGCTCATGCGTGTCTTCTGGACACGCTCAGGCATGCGCCTAATCATCCACATCAACCAGATGCCGCGACTGAATCAGGCAGATGATCATCGTTACAAGGAGCAGGGGCGCGACCAGAAGACCTGCACGGCTTAATCCGAGCGACAGTTCACTCGCCGCCCCGTCTGCACCGCCCAGCGTGCCGAGATAGACGATCAGACTTGGACCAAGACCGAACCCCAGCAAGTTCATGGACAACAGATTCAAGGCCGCAAGCTTTCCGCGAAAGCGGCTCGGACTGAAGATCTGGAAGCCAATTACGGGGAGCACAGCCCAGGCTCCGCTGATCATCACAGCTACCGTCATCCAGGCCAGCAATAATGATGTATCTTCGATGCGTGGCGCAACCGGAAAAACGATGAAGGCAGCGCACGCCGCAATCAGCAAAGCGGCCGGGGGACCGGAATTCCGGTGCCTCTTCTCAATTTTCATGGCCAGCCATGGCCAGAAGAAAATGCCGAAAAGGCCCGCTGGCGCAGTTCTGAATCCAAATGCAAATCCCGCCTCTGAGGGATCAAACCCATGTTCTCGCACGAGGATTGTTGGCATCCATGTCGGCATACCCAACCCGAAGATCGTCAACAATCCGCCGCTGAGAAGGAAAGGCACATAGAAAGCCCATTTGCTGCGCAGATAGCGGCCGAAATCTCCGATACCCGTCTGGGCTCCCTCCTTGTCTGCGGAAACGCGGCGCACAGGTTCACGGACCAGGAGAAGGAAGCAGAGGGCCAGAAGCAGGCCCGGCAAGCCGACAAATACCAAAGTGAGGCGCCAGGGCGCCATCGAAAAGGTTTCCTGCAAGGGGCCGGCTATTTTTAGGACAAGGGCTCCCACGACGAAAGACCCCGTCCCCATGATGGCCCCCACCGAGGAATAGACCGCCATCGGCGTCGCCCGCTTCTCCCGAACAAAATAATCCGCAATGAGGGATACCGCCGCCGGGGTCAGTACCGCTTCCCCGATTGCAACGCCGGCCCGGCAGATCAACAGACTCGTGAAGCCCGTGGCGAAACCCGAAGCAATCGTTGTGCAACTCCACAAAACCACCCCTGCCAGCAGGAGGCGCTTGCGCTGGTATCTGTCGATCCAGTGGGCAAGGGGCAGGCCGGCCAGGGAATACAAGATGGAAAATCCTGCCCCCATCAGCAGGCCAAGTTGCACATCGCCCAGTCCCAGGTCACGGGAGATGGGATCGGCGAGAAGTGACAGGATGAATCTGTCCACAAATGATGTCGCAAACAGTAATGTGAGCAGGATAACGGCAACCCATTTTCGCCATGGCCCCTGCCCCTCTGCCCTCGATGCTACCAGACTGCTCATGCTCTTCCTTCCCGACAGATTAAAACATATGTACTCACCTGATTCACCGGTAGGCAACACTTAGATGATATGCTGCACTTGCGAGCTTGTGGGTCCACCCATCCGGCTGGGCACTGAATTTCATGCCCTTTACAAGACCTTACCTTGGGGAAGATTTTGACAGAACACGGCACAAATGCTGCAAGAATGGGCTAAATTGCGTGATGATGTGGTTATTTGTTGAGTAGCATGTTTTAACCGTATATTGTGCGCTGCAGCATGAGAGCCGGGTTTGCAGTTCGCGTGCTGGAATGAATTGACGAGACAAGGATAAGAGGCAGAAGATATGGCGGATTATGATGATCTGAACACGCGAAACCGGATCAAGGTTTCTGCAAGACGGCTGTTCGCCGAGCGCGGGGTTGAGGCCGTTACTGTTCGCGAGATTGTCGCTGCATCCGGGGCCAAGAATGGCGGTTCTCTGAATTATTACTTCAAGTCGAAAGAAGGCTTGATCCTTGAATTGCTCGCAGAAATCTTCCGGGAATCAAGTGATGGCTGGCTGATCGGATTGTCCGAGCTTGAAAAGAAGGGCGGTCCAGATTGCGTTCGCGATGTGGTCGAAGTACTTGTGCGGTGGCCCGATACGGCGACATTCACCGATCCCTCTCCCACCGCCTCCAGATTCCTCAGCAGCCTGTTGTTTACCCGCCGGCATATGGTCCGGGATTTTCTTGAACAGATGAATTTCTCGGTCTTCGCCCGCCTTCTGGCCTATATTCAACTTCTGCAATCGGACATTCCTCCCGTCGTAATGCAGCAGAGGTTGATCTATTTTGCCTGGTACATCATGTCCTCCAAGGCGGCATATGAATCCTATCAGGCGACGGGACGTCGAAACACCATCTGGACCGAATTCGATCCGATGGAGAATCTTATTGATACGGCGAGCGCCTTGATCGAGGCGCCTTGCACCCGCGCAGAAATCACCATGGCCGGGTCCACAAACGCCAAGTCAGCCGGCGGTCGACGCAGACAATCGGCGATGCTTCAGGCCCTGGATGCTGCGCTTCCGCGATAGGGCGCACACGCCCCACTTATGAGAGGCGGCGCCTCGCGCCTCCCCGGCTGCCGCCTCTTCCATTCAAGTCACGATCCAAACAATCCCGGCGAGCCCTCCGCAACCCGTACCACCGTCTTGCCAGGGCCTGGAGTCTCCAGCAGGCAGATGGCCTCGCCTGCTTTCTCGAATTCAAATACGTTTCCCAGCGGGGTGGTAATCTCCCCGTCACGCGCCATGCGTTCCAGCCTGGCATAGGCCTGGCTCTCTTCCTCGGCAGAAAATCCTCCGGAAAACACTCCGATCGCCGAATAGTTGCGCAAGACCATGTCTTGCGCATCCAGATCCAGCCATGTGCCGCTTGCAAATCCGATCAGGGCAATTCTGGCCGCTGGCGCCAGCGTGGCGAGCGCCTGCTTGGCAGTCGATCCCCCAACCGGGTCAAAGATCACATCGATACCGTGCCCCTGCGTGGCATCCATGACCGCCTCCACCCATCCTTCCTGACGATAATCAAAAACGTGATCGGCGCCAATTGACTGACAGAAGCGGCGTTTGTCTTCCGAACTCGCAAGGGCAAAGATTTCACAGCCCAGCGCCTTTGACAGGCAGATGGCGGCTGCGCCGGAACTGCCGGCCGCCCCCAGAACCAGGATGCGTTGACCACAGGCCACGGGAACGCGCTCGATCAGGCCTGCATGAGCCGTGCGAAAACCAATGGTAAATCCGGCAGCCGACTCATCCGTCATGGAGTCCGGAACCCGAAGGCATTTTCGCTCCTGCACAAAGGCATAGTCTGCCAACCCACCCCGCCACCAGCCATCGCCATAGAGGGTTATGCCCATCACCCGCTCCCCTGTCCTGAAAGCCGAGCCTGAAGGCACGGAGACCACCCGCCCTGAAACCTCCTGTCCGGGTTTTACAGGAGGCGTCGCGACGATCGGATACCGACCTTCCGTCATGAATTTGTCAGGCAGGCCGAGGCCACAGGCGGCGACTTTCACCAGGACTGAGCCCGGGGGGGGCTCCTCCCAAATATCGGTCCCTATTTGGAGCACGGTTTCCGGATCACCAAATCTGTCCGCCTTCCAGGCACGTCCCTTGAACATTGCTGCCCCCCAGTTTAGACGGACGTTTTAGTCCTTCGGGGCGGGAAGGCAAGTGATCTTGCACCGGAGAGCGCAACATGTCCCACAGAGCCGGTCAGCTTTGGCGCGGTCGCATACCGAGATTCCGGCTCAGTCTGGAAGACTGGCGGAGTAGATGACCCGTAAGATCCGGAATCCGGGCCTCAGATTTTTCCGACCAGGTCATGGAGACAGACAGGGCCGCAAGCACGTCGCCCCATTCATCGCACACAGGTACAGCCACACACATCATGTCGTCTGCAATCTCACGATCATCGATTGCCATCCCCCTTGCCCGCACTTTTGCGAGTTCTCGGCGCAGACCATCGACCTCGGTTACCGTGCGGGTCGTGGCGGATACAAAGTCACCCTCAGACAGATATTCATCAAGCTGAGTTGGCTCCAATCCCGCCAGCAACACCTTCCCAACTGCTGAACAATAGGCTTCCAGTTGCATGCCTTCCTGCGTGAAACGTGCGCTATCATCTGCTGCCCCCGGGGATTTGACCAGATAGGTCACCATCCCGTCCTCCAGAACCCCAAGATGGCCCGTCAGGCCGGTTCGATGAGATAGATGTTGCACAAGGGGCCGCGCCGTGCGTGCGAGCTGGCTGTTGAAGGTCCGACCGGCCGCCAGTTTCACGGCCGTCAAGCCTATATCATACCTGCCCCGTCCGACCCTGGCGATCATGCCCTGCCGCAGGAGTTCCGCGGCAAGCCGATGCGCCGTCGAGGTCGAGAGGCCGAGTTCGTGGCTCAAACGTGCAAATGGCGTACGTGCCCCGTCTTCAACGATGCGTTGGTACAGCGCCAGTGACCGTCCCAATGTGCAGGAATCGCGTGGAGGTGTCTCACTCATTTTCCCAAAATACAGGAAAAACACCAGGGCCACAAATTGATTATCCCACACATCTCGAATACCGACCTAAAACAATCCAACAAGAAAATCACGGGAGAGTTTATATCAATGCCAGCCCCCTATGGTAAATTGGCGCGTGAAGCTGAGCGATTAAGAACCGCCTATACATCTGGCGCGATTGCCCCCTTGCGACATGTTCTGGATCCGACGGACGCCGACACAGCTTATGCGATCCAGCGCATAAACACCGATTACTGGGCGCAGTCCGGCCGGACCGCCATAGGCCGCAAGATCGGCTTGACCGCCAAGTCCGTACAGGCCCAGCTCAGGGTGGATCAACCGGATTACGGAGTCCTCTTCTCTGACATGCAGGTAGAGAACGGCCAATATCTTGCGCCCTCGAAATGCTTGCAGCCCAAGGCTGAGGCGGAAATCGCGCTCATACTCGGCGAAGATCTGTGTGCACCTGACACATCCCCTGAAGACGTCGCGGCAGCAACCGCCTATGCGGTTGCTGCGATCGAAATCGTGGATAGCCGGATCGCGGACTGGAAAATCACGTTTGCCGACACGGTTGCCGATAATGGCTCTTCCGGATTCTTTGTTCTCGGTACGGAAAAGCACAAGCTCGAAACCCTGGATCTTTATACGTGCGGCATGGCGCTGGAGATCAATGGCGACCTTGCCTCCCTTGGGGCCGGAGCGGCCTGCCTGGGGCATCCCCTCAACGCGGCAGCATGGTTGGCCTCGACGCTTGCAGCAAGGGGCGAAGGCCTGAAAAAGGGCGACATTCTCTTGACGGGCGCGCTCGGGCCGATGGTTGCCCTGACGCCGGGTGATCATGTCTGCGCGAAAATCGGCGGTGTTGGGAAATGTGAATTCATCTATTCGGAGGCGACAGAATGAACACTCAGGTGAAAGCAGCAGTCATTGGATCGGGAAATATCGGAACCGACCTCATGATCAAGATCATCAGGAACTCCAAGATCCTGGACATGGCCGCCATGGTTGGCATCGATCCGGATTCTGACGGTCTCGCACGTGCCAGGAGACTGGGAGTCGCGACAACGCATGAAGGTATTGACGGCCTCCAGAAGCTGGAGTGCTGGAAGGACATACAGATCGTCTTCGACGCGACATCAGCGAACGCACACAAACACCATAATGACATTGTCACGGGCGCGGGAAAGGTCATGATTGACCTGACTCCCGCAGCGATCGGCCCGTATGTTATCCCTGTCGTGAATGGAGACGCCCATCTGCAAGCGGACAATGTGAACATGGTCACGTGCGGGGGGCAGGCAACCATCCCGATTGTTGCGGCAGTGTCATCGGTCTCAACGGTCCATTATGGAGAGATTGTCGCCTCGATCGCATCAAAGTCGGCGGGGCCTGGCACACGGGCGAATATTGATGAATTCACAGAGACCACCTCCCGGGGCATCGAAACGGTGGGCGGCGCCGCCAAGGGGAAGGCCATCATCGTGCTCAATCCCGCTGAGCCACCCATGATCATGCGTGATACAGTGTTCACCCTGTCGAGCGGGGCCGATGAATCTACCATCGAGGCGGCCATTCAGTCCATGGTCGAGCGCGTCAGATCCTATGTCCCCGGTTATCGCCTCAAACAGAAGGTTCAGTTCGAACGGTTCGGCTCCAACAACAAGGTCGTGATCCCCGGACTGGGAGAATTCGAGGGCTTGAAAACCAGTGTCTTCCTCGAAGTGGAAGGGGCCGCCCATTATCTGCCCGCCTATGCCGGCAATCTTGATATCATGACCTCGGCCGGCCTTGCGACGGCAGAGAAGATCGCGCTGACGCGCTTTGCAAAGGAGCAATTGCAATGACATTCGATCCAGAAAAAGGCCGTCTTTACATTCAGGACGTCACGCTGCGGGATGGGATGCATGCCATCCGTCATCAATACGGACTGGACCATGTTCGCCAGATTGCGCGCGCGCTTGATGAAGCTGGGGTCGATGCGATCGAAGTTGCGCATGGCGACGGGCTGAACGGATCCAGCTTCAATTACGGATTCGGCGCCCATACGGATTGGGAGTGGATCGAGGCGGTCGCCGAAGTCGTCCAGTCGGCGCGGCTGACAACCTTGCTCCTGCCCGGCATCGGAACCATTGAGGAACTGAAACACGCCTATTCTTCGGGCGTGCGATCCGTCAGAATTGCGACACATTGCACCGAGGCAGATATTTCAAAACAGCATATTGAAGCCGCGCGTGACCTTGGCATGGACACGGTGGGCTTCTTGATGATGAGTCACATGATTGAACCCGATCAGCTGGCGCAGCAGGCCAAGCTGATGGAGACCTATGGCGCCGAATGCGTATATGTCACCGATAGCGGCGGCGCCATGGACATGGATGACTATCGCGCCCGGCTGGTGGCCTATGATCGCGTACTTAACCCCGAAACAGAGCGCGGCGTGCATGCCCATCATAATCTTTCCCTCGGGGTTGCCAACTCGCTTGTCGCCGCACAAGCAGGCGCCATACGTGTCGATGCGTCCCTGGCAGGGATGGGGGCCGGAGCTGGCAATGCGCCTTTGGAAGTGTTCATTGCCGCCGCTGACCGGAAGGGCTGGACCCATGGCTGCGACCTGTTCAAGCTCATGGATGCCGCCGAGGATCTTGTCCGTCCCCTGCAGGACAGACCGGTCCAAGTCGACCGCGAAACCCTGTCACTTGGATATGCTGGCGTCTATTCCTCCTTCCTGAGGCATGCTGAAAAGGCCTCGGCAGACTATGGAGTCGACACGAGAGACATACTCGTTGAACTCGGCCGCCGAAGAATGGTTGGCGGGCAAGAAGACATGATCGTGGATGTGGCGCTCGATCTGGTGGGGTCGACCGCCCGATAGCCTGGTACAGGAGGCCCTGTTGCGCCGGCGCTAGCCATGCTTGCGCAACAGGGCATGCTTCAGATTGGGCAACCGGTCTGCCCCGAAATACATATCGTCTTCATCCAGAAAGAAAGTCGGGACACCGAAGACGCCTCTCGCGATCGCCTCATCCGTATTGGCCCGCAGACCTGTCCGGACCTTGGGCGCATTGGCGCGCTCAACCAGGTGCACGCCTTCCCAGCCGAGCGAATCTGCAATCCCGGCGAGCACCGCTGGATCCGCTATATCTTGATCCTGCGACCAGTAAGCCTCGTAAACCGCGCGGATCCAGGCGACGAAGTCTTTTGCATCATGTTCCGCCAGGACCATACTGACCCGCATTGCGGCTGCACTGTTGACGGGGAAAATGCTTGGCGGAAAATTCACCACCTTCCCCGTATTCCTCGCCCAATCCTGTATGTCTTTGGCGTTGTAGGCCATCTTGGCAGGCACATGCTCGCGAACATGGTAGACGCTGGAATTCACCGCATTGAATATGCCCCCCACCAGAACGGGCCGCCAGATCAAGGTCTCCCCATATTCTGCAGCCAGGGGCTGCACGCCCTCAAAACCGAAATATGCCCAGGGACTTGCGCAATCCAAATAGACTTCGATCATGCCACTCTTCTCCTTGCCGCAAATGCTTCGTGTCAGGGCCGGATCCTCAGCCCAAGGGGATCTCATAGATAGTACTTTTGTTTTATTTTGAGAGATTACTCTAGGGGTTCCCGCTTTTTTTCAACTATCTGAAATCTCTTTACGTGTTGTGTATACAGGCTTTTTCAGGATTTTTGCCGGATCGGATAATTTTTCGTCGCCCCGCATTATAGACTTATGATCCAGTATTATTCTATAGAATCGCGATCAACAGGAATGTGACGGCCACAGGCAAGGAGACAAGTATGGATTTCAATCTTCCAAGTGAGACTGACCCCAGGCGATTGGAAATCCGGGCCTGGTTCGAGGCGCACCCCGACCCAAGCTACACCCAGATTGCCGAGCGTGGCCTGGCGGCCCCCAACTGGCCGGCCCCATGGGGGTTGAGCGCAGATCCTGAAACACAATATATCATCGAAGAGGAATTCGCCCGGGCCGGCATCATTCCCCCGTACAATATCAATGCGATTGCGGTAAACCAGTGCGGCCAATCCCTGCTCGTCCATGGCACCGATGCCCAGAGGGAAGAATTCCTGCCGCCCGCTCTGGCCTGCGAACACATATGGTGCATGCTCTTCAGCGAACCGTCAGGCGGGTCTGATTTGGCAGCCATCCGGACCACGGCGCGTCGGGAGGGAGACCACTACATCATCAATGGGCAAAAAATTTGGACCTCAGCAGCCGACAAGGCGACTGTCGGCGTCCTGGTGGCCCGGACAGATCCTTCCCTGCCGAAGCATAAGGGGCTTAGCCAATTCCTTCTGGACATGAACACACCCGGCGTCACCGTGCGCCCCATTTACGACATGTCCGGAGAAGAAAACGAGTATAATGAGGTCTTCTTCGACGATGTCCGAATTCCCGCCGATCGCCTGCTCGGCAAGGAAGGCGATGGATGGCGTCTGGTGATGGAGCAATTGCAGACCGAACGCTCGGCCATGACCAAGCCTGGAGCAGTATGGGGCTTCGGCCCCACGGCCCGTGAATTGATGTCCGGACTGATCGAAACAGGGAAGATCAAGGACCCGCTGGTGCGGGATGAAGCCGCTCAGCTCTTCATTGAAGGCGAAATGCTCCGCCTGCTGGTGTATCGCAATATGAGCAATCGCATCAATGGAAAGCCCGCCGGCCTGGAGGGCAATCTCGGCAAGATGATTGCCTCCCCTCACGGACAGAAACTCAGCGATCTTGCCAAGCGGACCCAGGGCGCGGCCGGTCTGATTGAAAATCAGGACGTTCTGCCCCTGCCTGACAAGCATTATGGCCTGTTCAGCAATTGGGATTATGCGTTCTGGTTTGGTCCTGCCTCCACATTGGGGGTCGGCACACAGGAAATCCTCAAGAATACAGTTGCCGAGCACGTGCTTGGTCTTCCGCGCGACACAGACCCCACAGCAAAGGTCCCGTTCAAGGAAATCAACAAAACCAAGCTCAAAGCAGCGAGCTGATAGGAGACACTGATGAATTTCTCACTTGATGAAGATCATATCGCCCTCCGCGACGCAGCGGCCAGCTTTCTGGACAAGGAAGTGGACCTTTCGCTCCTGCTCACGCATGGGCGGACGGTTCAGGATTCCAATTATGACGGCCTCTGGAAGAAGATTGTGGAGCTGGGATGGCCCGGCATTGTCATCCCCGAAGCGTTCGGTGGCCTCGGTATGGATTATATCGATCTTGTCATGATCATCGGTGAAATGGGGCGCACGCTTGCCCCAGCCCCGCTGTTCGGTACGCTGGCTGGGGCCTGGGCGATTGAACGGGCCGGCTCAGCTGCCCAGAAGGCGGATATCCTGCCCTTGATTGCAAGTGGAGAGCGGCAAGTCTGTCTTGCGATCGCGGACGCTTCCGGGGCGCCCGGAGAAGGTGTTAAAGCCACCCCCACGAACGGGGGCTACACCCTGACAGGCGAGAAGTCTTATGTCGTTGATGCAGACTGCGCTGACCAGATTGTCGTGATGGGCCAGGACGACACGTATTATCTCGTGGACAGGCATGCAGACGGCGTTGACGTATCTCTCCTGCCCTGGCGCGATATTACACGACAAGTCTGTTCCGTACGGTTTGACGATGCGCCTGCAGAGCGTCTGGAACAATCGGGCAATGTGTGGCCCTGGGTGAAGGATCGCCTGTATCTTCTTCTTGCAGCCGAAAGCGCTGCTGGAATTGCGACCGTGCTCGCGGACACCGTTGGCTACGCCAATGAGCGAGTCGCGTTCGGGCGCCCCATCGGGGCCTTTCAGTCAATCAAGCACCAATTGGCCGAGATCGCCGCGCAGAGTGAATGTGCAACAGCCGGCGTACAATATGCCGCCTGGGCATTGAGCGTAGTCGATGCAAAAGCGCCCCTGGCTGCCGCGATGGCTCAGGCCTATGCGAGCGAAGCCTACAAGACAGCTACGCATCGCAATATCCAGGTCTATGGTGCAATCGGATTCACGTGGGAAATGAAAAACCATCTTTATTACAAGCGCGCCCGCGCCAATTCCGAACTCCTGGGCGCGCCGCGCCAGCAGAGAGAAGAAATCGTTCTGTGGCTTGAAACTGACCGCCCCGACAAGGCCGCAGCTTAGCAAAGATCTGGATCGATTGGCCAGCATACGCGCCATCCAGGCGTGATGTGTCATACACTCATGTCCGGCCTCGATTCAAACCTATATCGAGCGAACAGGCATCCAGAGCCCGTGGCTATGATGTCTGAGGGATACATATGAATGTTTCTGAAGCCGTGTCGCGGCGCATCTCCACACGCGCCTTCCTGGCCGATCCGTTGCCCGAGACAGAGGTCCGGGACTGGCTGACAGCGGCCCAGCGCGCCCCATCCGGGGGTAACATCCAGCCCTGGCGGACAATTGTCGTCACCGGACAGGCGCGATCCGATGTCATTTCAGACATCGGATCGGTGCTGGAAACTTTTCCTGAAGGTCAAGCCACAGAGCATCCCATCTACCCTCCTGATCTCTGGCCTCCTTACGAGACGCGCCGTCGACGGGTCGGGATCATGCTGTATGAAACCCTCGGCATTCAGCGCGGGGACCTTGCTGGTCGCCGGACCTGGTTTCAACGGAATTTTGAATTCTTTGAGGCCCCTGTCGGACTCTTCTTGATACTGGACGAACGCATGGGTCATGGCCAATGGGGGCATGCGGGCATGTATCTCCAGACACTGGCCCTCTTGGCCGAGGAACGCGGCTGGGGCACTTGCCTGCAGGAGTGCTGGGGCATGGTTCGGCCTGCCCTGAAGACCCATTTCGCGCTTGGCCCTGGCGAAATGGTCTGGTGTGGGATGGCCGTCGGGAAGCCCGATGGATCACATCCGGTCAACACCTTGCGTGCAGAGCGCGCGAATCTCGAAGACGTTGCGGAATTACACGGATTTCCTTGACGCCTTCCCTGGCTATCTCAAACAAGACGACCGCTCACGCGACCGCTATAACATGACAGCAGGTGCCGAGCGGCGCCCTGTCCGGCGGGTGGAAGCCGGACGGGCCGGCAGATCCGGCCCGTCTTTCCCTCATCACCCAGTCCGAATGAAATCGGCAATCAGGGAATTGAACTCGGTGGCCTTCTCCCATTGCGCCCAATGTCCACATTTGGAATAGATATGCAGGTCAGCATTCGGAATACGCCGCAAAAACTGGAAGGCCATGTCTACCGGAAGCACGCGATCTTCCAGACCCCAGATAATCAGGGTCTCATGTGATATGGTTTCCAGCTCACGACGCCAGAGATCATTTGCCTTGTTGTGGACCTGACCCGCGAGCGGTGGCGATGCGAGCACTTCAGGCCGCGTTGCCGTTTCGTAGCGTTGCTCGATGAGCTCGGGTGTAATGTCAGACCGGTCATAAACCAGCAAGTCCACGACCCGGTCCACCTTTTCAACAGACGGTCCATCTCCATCATAGAAGCTCGCCATACGCATGATCCCTTCTGTCGGGAAGGTGGACGTCACGGGCATCCCTCCCCCAGGCCCCATGAGAATGAGCTTCTCGACGCGCTCAGGATGTGTGAGCGCCAGAACAAGCGCTGTGCCGCCGCCCAGCGAGTTTCCAACAAGGCTTGCCGACTCCAGGCCCAGATGGTCCATCAATTCCAGAAGCGCTTCGGCCATGGAATCAAACATGCCGCCTTCGATCTTGCGATTCTGCGATTCACCAAATCCCGGATGATCATAGACAATGGACCGGAACCCCTGATCAGCCAGCGACTGCATGTTGCGGCTGAAATTACTGAAGCCATAAGCTCCGGGTCCTCCGCCATGGATGAAGATCACAGCCGGGCCTTTTCCTGCCTCGTGGTATCGAATGCGTCCTTTCGGCAAATCGGCAAAATGACTTTTTGGGGTTTCTGGTTTGGCCATCGGTTTCACTCCTCTTTCATATGTGAGTTTGTCTATTCGTGTTGATTTGGGGACGCTTAAAAAGCGAATATCCCGCACAAAAGCCCTCTCGCCCTGTCTGCCACATATGCAGATGCGATTAAAGCGCTTGTTTTGATTTCAAGGATTGGCCATACTGAAATCCGTAGGGCAAGCCCCCTTTATGGCCTCCCCTGCCACTATGAAATGGACCCTCAGTCCAGGGATCAGAAAGCGTCAGGACGCAGATGAGTATGAATATCGTGAGAGACGAATCGCTGCCAAGAATTGACTATGACCACGTCATGTCGCTGACAAAGGCGAGTGCTCACGCGTGGACGGAGAAGGATGCGATCCTGTACGCCCTGGGAATTGGAATGGGCGCCGATCCTCTGGATGAGACCGAATTGCGTTTTGTCTATGAGGACGGTCTCAAAGTCTTCCCCACCTTTCCTGTCGCTGTCGGATTTCACGGGGGCGCGTTGGAGGACATCGGCATAGACTACCGCTATGTCCTGCATGGTGAACATGCCGTGACGCTGCATCGGCCCTTCCCCGCAAGCGGACGCGCCTCCGCCGCCAGCCGTATCTCAGGAGCATGGGACAAGGGAGCCGCTAAGGGTGCGATCTTTTCCCAGGAGAAAATCCTGACCCTTGATGGCGACACTCAGCCCCTCGCCACCCTTCAGACGACAAGTTTCGCTCGGGCGGAAGGCGGGTTTGGCGGCCCGCGAGACGGGCAACCGAGTCCGCACAGGCCGCCCTCACGTTCGCCAGATCACATCTTGAGGATCGCCACCACACCTGGTCAGGCCTTGCTGTACAGACAATCGGGAGATCTCAACCCCCTCCATGCAGATCCGGGCACGGCACGAGCCGCCGGTTATGAACGCCCGATCCTTCACGGTCTCTGCTCCTTCGCTATCTGCTGCCGCGCAGTGATGGCCACTTATTGCAATTTTGACCCTTCTCGAATTCAGCATCATCAGGTGCGATTTTCAGCACCCGTCTATCCAGGGGAAACCCTTGCGATTGCTCTGTGGAAAGATGGTAAAACCGTCTCATTTGAGGCCCGGGTGGAGTCGCGGGGGATCACGGCGATCCGGAACGGATTGACCCTTCTGACAGAATAGTCGTTTCCCGATCTGGTTTCGCAGAACATGTTCTGCGCTCCACGCGGGCTGTGGAAAGAAGTTCACGCGGCTTATACGATAATGCTGATCCGCCCCTGAGGGCGAAGCGTGTTCATATCGATCTGCGTCCGTTTCGCCATGATCTTAAAATTGCCGCTGGCGAAGCTCAGCGTGTACAGATGATGACCGCAAAACATATCCGTGACGTCATTCTTGGAACGGTGCGTAATGAACCGGCTCGCCACTTTGCAAACACCCTCATCGTGATCCAGGAGTCTCACATTTCCAATCATTCGAGAGCAGATGGATCGAGGCCATTCTGAATGATTGCCCCGCTTCTTGAGTCGCTCGACACGATGGCGAAGGCGGAAATAATTATCTGATATGTAAAACAGATTGGTAGACGAGCTTGCCTCGTCTGAAGCTCCCGCCTGGGGCACCTCATAGCTTCCCCCTTCCTGAAACAAGGCAAACCAGTCATCGAGCCGCCATTCATCAAGCATCGCAGCCTCCTCATAAAGAAAGGCCTCAATCTCCCGATGATCCAGCTCCGCGCCGGATGCCAATCCGCTCTTCCCGCTCGTCAAGCTCATGCCCGATCCTCCATCCGGTCTGACCATTCTCTCCAAAAACACCGCATCTGCTCTTCATCCGTCGCTTCGAATTTGGGCTTCAGCATGCCTCTGGAAATGTCATTCCATGCCAGCTCATCCAAGGCCGCATATCCTCTTTGGGCGGATTCGAGTGCTTCGACGTCGTCAGGGGTCGCGAATCCGCCGGGTCCGAGAAATTCAAGAAAATTATCCAGGCGTCGCTTCCGGAAACCTTCGGACTCCCCCTTCACGCCGAGTGCCCAGGCACTGACATTCATGTTGTTTGGTGCCAGGGGATAAAAGGTCCTGATTGTGACGGCCATGATGTCATTGATGACAAGATTGGGAAAGATCCCCGTATTCCGCCCCAGCATGGCAATCCTGTTGGCGTGTTCCTCGCCCACCCGTGAGACAAGTTCGCGCTTGATTTGCGCAATTTCCGATTTTGCATCCTCTCCCCAGGCCGGGATCCATTTGGCAACCGGCCGGCCCCATGGAGCATTGCCCTCAATCGCAGCATGACCATTCTGAAGATTCCAGACATGGGTCTCTGCAGGCATTTCTGCAGCGCCCCCGATCGCATCTGCGAGATACTCAAAATACGTGCCGTGCGTATCGATGGCATGATAGCCATCATAACTGTTCTCCATGAGGAGTTTCCAGTTCGCGCGTATACTGTATTTCTGCTCACCCCCAATGACCTCCATCCCATCAGGTCCGTGATCACAAAGCATGTCGAGAATGCTCCGTGCATCTGCCAGATAAGTTTCCAGAGACACCGCCCCAGCATCATAGTTGAGAAAGTAGAAGCCCCGATATTCTGCGAGTTTGGGTACACTTCTGAGATTTGCGCACCCATCGGAATTGAAATCGTCCGGATATGTGCCCGGTGGCATGCGCGTGGCAAATTTCCCGTTATTGTTGAAGGCCCAGCCATGATAAAAACACTTGAAAGCCAATGCGTTTCCGCGGGCCTCTCGCTCCACCATTGCCCCCCGGTGCGGGCACGTATTCATGAAGGCATGAAACGCGCCCTGCCTGTCGCGATTGAATATCACTTCCTTGCCGCCCACATTTCGGGTGAGGAAATCATTGGCTTTGGACAATTCCGACTCGTGTCCGAGATAGAGCCAGCACCGGTTGAAGATCCGGTCTCGTTCCCGGGTCAAAATATCTTCATCCACGAAGCTCTTTCGCGCCACCCTGAACAGGCCGCGCTCTCGGTCATCTATGATATAGGGGCTGATGCGAGTCTCTCGCCTGTCAATGTCTGTAACACTCATGATGCGCTTCACTCCGGATATACGGGCCGGCAGATCGGGTCCGTAGTCATTCACCTGTGTGCGGTGCCACTTTTGGGCCCCGCACGGTTACAATGTTCCACCCCCTGAATTTAGGGAGCTCTCACATTGGTTGGACCATTATTCCATTAAGTCGGTCTGTCAATCAGGTCGCCTGCGACAATTCGGAACTGGTCTCTGCCGCGTCTCCCCCGGCCCACCTTGACACACATGTGCCGGCCCCTGTATTGGTCCTACCATTATGCCATTAAACGGCTTCTGGGAGATTTGAACATGGACCGATCAAATGCGCGGTATCAACGGCTCGGCTATCTGGCCTTGAACGTGTCGGATCTGGAAAGGTCTGCCAGGTTTTATGAGGATATTGTGGGGCTGCAGCGCAGTGAAACCCGGGGCAATAGCGTGTTCTTCCGTTGCAGCGATCGCCATCACGATATTGTCCTCCACAAAGCGCCAACCCCCGGTCTCAAACGCATTGGATGGCAGATGGAAGCCGCCACTCAGGTGCAGACACTGGAACAGCATTTCCATGGTCTGGGCATTCCGACACAACGCGTCTCTAACCGGGAGGCTGTAGACTTGGCGATCGATGGCGGTTTTCGCATGAGAGAGCCGACAACAGGCGTCCTGATGGAGTTCTATTCCCACATGGACACGGCCAGCGAGGTTTTTCATCCAGGCCATACAAAGATTGAGCGGCTCGGGCATGTTGTCCTGGCCAGCGCCGACATGGCGGAGACTGAGAAGTTTTTTGCGGAGAATATGAATTTCAAGGTATCGGATCGCATCGAGAATGGCGTGGTCCATATGCGCTGCTTTCCAAATCCGCTTCACCACTCCTTCGGTATTGGCGCCGGCCAGGCAGCTCAGCTCCACCATGTCAATTTCATGGTGACGGACATGGATGATATTGGTCGGGCAAACACGCGGATGAAGTCGCACAAAATTCCAATTGTGTATGGTCCAGGCAAGCATCCCCAGTCCGAATCGGTCTTCTTCTATTTTCTCGATCCCGATGGCCTTACCCTCGAATACAGCTACGGCATGGAAGAGTTTCCCGAACAGGATGCGCGCGCACCGAGGCTGTTCCCGATGAAGGTGGAATCGGTGGATCATTGGGGAGGCCTCCCTGAGCCGGATTTCGCTAAAGTCGGCGCGATTGAAACGGCTGAGACATGAGGGGACGGATTCACGGCAATTCCCGGATCAGCAATCGGGGCTGCCCTTTCCGGGACAATTGGGGTATGGCCGGGAGGGGCTGAACCGAATGTCGGCCCCTATGAAAATCAATTCAAGACAGGCTCAGTCATGTCCTCCAGTTCCTTCTTGCCAGTCCAATCCCGGCGCCTGTTCGAAGACGTATGCGATCAAATACGGGCTCAAATCGCCGATGGTGCGCTTGGCCCCGGTGACAAGCTTCCGGCTGAACGCGACCTGGCTGCGCAGTTCGGAATCAGTCGGACCGCCGTACGCGAAGCCTTGCGGAGTCTCGAATTTGCAGGTCTCATCGAGTTGAAGAAGGGGGCTCATGGCGGTGCCTTCGTCCTCGGCCGTGACATGGGACTGGTCCTTCCCTTTCAAAGCATACTTGACGTCGGGCACCTCTCTCTGCGTGAACTGACAGACGCACGTATTGAAATACAGGACGTGGTCGTGCGTCTTGCATGCTCACATGCGACTCAAGAGAATCTCGACGCGCTCGATGCCGACATTCAGCAGACCCGCCAGCATCTGCAACAAGGCACAGCTGGCACTGACCCTTCAGCCACACAGAATTTTTATTCATTGCTCGCCGAAGCAACCGGGAACCGAGTGCTCGTTGTACTGGTCAAGGCGCTTTCACAAATGGTCTATCAGGCAATTCACCCGCTTCATCGCCCCCTGAACTTCGATCTGGTCAGTGTACGTTCACGCTTTGTTGAATGCATGCGATCCCGGGATGTCGAAGGCGCTCAGCAGATCATGCGAAACTATCTGGAGTTCTTGCACCAGCATATCGTGGCCGAGGACGCAAATCGGGACCAAGCGGCCAGATAGGCATATCCGACGGGTCGTTGACGGAGCAAAAGCCTTGTGCTCAGGTAATACGGTTGTATTAATTCTGGGCACTATCATCATGATCGAAACCCCGCACCCGCTCCCTCTGTCCCTCGCGGAAGTGACCCCATCCTGGCTGACGACGGCGCTTTCGCATACATTTCCCGGTATCCGGATTGAAGCGGCACACCAGAGCGATACCAGGTCAGGCACGGCGAGTTCTGCACGTTTTGAATTACTCTACGGCACACGGGCCGGACATATGTCTTTACCGGATTCCGTATATGTCAAAGGCGGATTTGACAGCATCATGCGCAATCGGGTCTGGGCCGCCCTGATCCAGGAAGCGCAATTCTATCGCGACTTTGCCGGGGATGCCCCTGTCGCCCTTCCGAGGGCCTATTATTGCGGTTATGACTCGGCGGCCAGGCAAGGCATTGTCATTCTGGAAGACCTCTTCGCGCGACAAGTGCGGTTTGGTCACGCCACCGATGACACCACCGTCGACACACTCGCCGCCGTGGTGGAGGGACTGGCTAAATTGCATGCTCACTTCTGGGACGACCCACGCCTTGCCTCCGTATCATCCTGGAAAGATCCCCAACGCACCTTCTTCCGTTATCTGTGTCGACCTTCGCATTGGGCGGATGTCCTCGAGCGCAGTTACGGGGCCACGCTTCTGGGCATTCTCCCCTCTCGGGAGATGGCCTTGGCCGGTTTGGAACGCATGTGGGCCATGGATGATTCTGCGGCCCGGACCCTCGTTCATGGAGATTGCCATTGCGGCAATCTCTTCTATGAGTCAAACGGCGTGCCCGGATTTCTCGACTGGCAATGTGTGTTTCCCGGTGCGCCGGCGCACGATCTGGCGGAACTGATCGTGACATCCCTTGAGCCAGAGCGGAGGCGAACAGCTGAACGGGATCTGATCCAGCTTTATTGTGACATATTGAAATCAGAAGGGGTCGCAGATCGGCCGTCAGTCGATGAATTGTTTCATTCCTATCGATGTAACAATATGCATAATCTCATAGGCTCGGTTCTCAATCCCTACGACATGCAGACCGAAGAAGTGACTACCATCTCTGCCACACGAGCCCTCGCAGCTGCCCAGGAACTCGACACCCTGAAGGCGCTGGGTCTGGACTAACACTCCCGCCTCCCACCCCCTCAAGGCCCTGAGCCGACTTTACCTCGCATATTGGCCGATGCGAACTTTCCTGCGCGGATCGCAATGTCTGCGGAAAGCGGAACATTTTCCGTCCTGTTTCACGCCGCCTGCCGCTCCAAACCCATAGGATGGATCGCTCAGCTTGACCTAACCTCGGCAGCCCGATTATCGATCAGATCTGTTCAAGGCGTAATTACGGTTTTCAGTACGCCCGGAGAACGCGCGTCCAGTTGCCGGTAGGCCTCTGCCCCCTCGCTCAGCGCAAGGCGCGTCGTAATGAACTGTTCAGGCCTCAATCGCCCCTGCTGAACCAGGGGAACCAGTTCCCGCCACGTCTCAGGGGGCGAGGTCGTGCCAATGCGAAATGTCACTCCCTTGCTGAGGGCCATGCCCATGGGAAAGGGAAATGCCGGATTCTTGTTCACGCCGATAACGGACACCACACCTTCACGCCGCACCATTTCCAAAGCCATGCTTATGGTGGCATCGGCGCCAACCGCCTCCAGTACCTTGTCAGCCATCCTGCCCTTTGTCTCGGACCGGACATGCTCAATGGCCTCTTCCGGTGGCATCGGGTCTGCGCCGAGCCTGGCAGCTATATCACGTCGCTCCTTGATCGGATCGATGGCAAATATGCGGCCCGCGCCCATGATCTTTGCCGTATCAATCGCCATCAGGCCTATCGGTCCCAGCCCAATAATGACGAAAACATCACCAGCCGCTATCTCAGCATTTCGGCACCCAAACCAGGCGGTCGCCTGCGCATCGGTGAGCATCAATGCCTGGTCTGTCGAGACCCCATCCGGAATAAGGCCGAGATTGAAATCTCCGAAAGGTACCCGAACAGCCTCTGCCTGCGAGCCCGGCAGGGCTGGCCCGAGGCCGAACACTTGCTGTTGACCTTTCTGACAATTGCGAACATTTCCGCGCAGACAATTTGAACAGGATCCGCACCCGACGGCGCCTGGTATCATGACCCGGTCCCCGGGCCGCAGAGTGTTGACACCAGATCCTGTCTCAACGACTTCGCCGACCGCTTCGTGACCGATACAGAACCCCACCCCTTCCGTGAAGGCGGCCCCGGCCCCATGATAGATATGAAGATCGCTGCCACAAATGCTGCATGCAGAAACTTTGACCAGGACATCCTGCCGGTCACGTAGCGTGGGATCATCTACACTGTCATACCGCACATCATAGGGGCCATGATAGCAAAGAGCTTTCATCGGAATTTCTCCATTCACGCAAGACTCCGGTCAGTCCGCCTTGTCCAATTGGTCAAGACACGGACCGGCTGGCTTGCTTCCAATAGGGATGACGCAACGTCTTACGGTCGAGCTTGCCGACCCCTGTAAGGGGAAGTTCTGATCTGAATTCTATGGATTTCGGTGACCAGGGCGCGCCACGCAGCGCCTTGACATGTGCCTGGAGTTGACCCTCCGTGACCTTCGAACCCTGCCGCAAGACCACAAAGGCCTTTACTGCCTCCCCCCATTTCGCATCCGGAATGCCAATTACTCCAGCTGACAGGATATCCGGATGCGACATCAGGGCATCTTCGACCTCACGCGGATAAATATTGAACCCGCCACTGATAATCAGGTCCTTGATGCGATCCACGATGGTGAAATACCCCGCCTCATCCTGTATCGCGACATCGCCTGTGTGCAACCATCCGCCTCTGAACAAGGCCTCGGTTTGTTCAGGTTGCTTCCAATACCCGTTGCAAACCAGAGGTCCGCGTACGCACAGCTCACCGGGTTGTCCCGGGCTGACTTCCTCCATACGCTCATCGAACAGACGTATTTGCGTCAATGTGGTCGCTCTCCCACATGATCCCAGCCTCTCAGGCCGGGCCAGATCATGGTCTGCTTTGCGCAATGTGGTCACCACTTGGGGAGCTTCGGTCTGTCCATAGAGCTGAAGGAATACCGGTCCCAGGACCCTTATTGCTGCCGCCAGCCGGTCCGGGGACATGGGTGCCGCGCCGTAAATGATGAGCTGGAGACTGGACAGGTCATACTGCGCGATCAGGCTGTCGGCTTCAATCAGGGCGTTGACCAGGGTCGGCACAAGGAAGGTCGCACTCACGCGCTCGGCTTCGACAATCTCGCAGAATCTGGACACATCGAAACCAGATATCAGCCTGACCCGCCCGCCCCTCAACATGACCGGATAGATATTCACACCTGCCGCGTGGCTGATGGGGGTCATCAGCGCATAATGAATGTCCTCCGGCCATTCCCATTCGGCGGATATGGTTATGGCCATGGCAGACAGGGCGCGATGGGGCAGCATGACGCCCTTGGAGAGCCCTGTCGTTCCGCCGGTATAGGCCAGCATGACCAGGTCTTCCGGATCGGCACGATCAATGAGGTCCAGAGGCGGAAGGCCTTCCAGAATCGCTAGCGCGTCCTCAGCTAGTTCTGAAGCACCAAAGCTGAAAATGTTCAAACTGGGCAGTCTTGACTTGATTATGGACGCACGGGCGCCAAACTTTTCAGCGTCGAAAAAGAGGACATCAAGCTCGGCATCTCCTATGACATGGACATGGTCTTCTTCCCCCGCCAGAGGGTGAAGCGGCGTGAATCTCAAACCGAAAACGGCAGCGGCACAAATCGCGGCCCAGGTTTCCACCCGATTGCCCGTCAGAAGACCGACCCCATCGCCCTTCGACAGACCAATTGATCGATAGAGGGACCCAAAACGGCCGATGAGCTCCCCAAGCTCGGCATAAGTCAGCGCCTTCTGGTCATCCGATATCATCGGACGCGCACCGAATCGTCTGATCGAATCTGCAATTATAGCCGCGAGTGAACCTCCCGATATCAATTGATCCATTCCTGAACCTCTTTCCGACGGCATGGCCACTCCCCTCCTATCCTCGGATCTCTTCCCGCGCCCCGAAAGACTCGTCAGTGTGGGATGCGAACCCGCGTTTGACTGTGCATTCCCGACAAAGACCCATACGCATTTCGCAAATTCTCAGTCCAATGATGGTTATGACATCGCAATATAATACCTTCGTTCTATTCGTCCAGCCCTAACCCATGAGCCGCGATGACGCCATAAGGCGAGCGCCGTTTTTCTATAACGCGCTTGGCAAGTTCTTATTTTCGCAAAAGGCTGATCACCTATAGATTCCATTTAGGACATATGTTCTAGTTTTCAGCAAAGTGCTAAAGGAGAACAATATGCCGGGACCGCTGAATGGATTGAAGATCGTCGAACTGGGCAGTATTGGGCCAGGACCCTTTTGCGGAATGTTGCTGGCGGATGCGGGCGCAACCGTTATTCGCATTGAGCGGCCCGGTGTCATGGTCGACAGACATGACGCGATGCTGAGGTCGCGCATGATCGTTCATCTCGATTTGAAGGATGCCCAGGACCAGGAGCGGCTGCTGGACATCGTGCAAGATGCTGACGCCCTGTTCGAAGGAATGCGGCCCGGAACCCTGGAGCGCCTGGGACTGTCTCCCGATCGCCTACTGGCACGGAATTCCCGTCTGGTGATTGGCCGGATGACGGGCTGGGGACAGACTGGCCCCCTGTCAAAGGCTGCCGGACATGATCTCAACTATATCGCCCTGAGCGGTGCGCTGCATGGAATAGGACCGTCGGCGCATCCGGTACCGCCACTCGCCCTGGTCGGGGACTTCGGAGGGGGCGGCATGCTCCTTGCCTTTTCCCTGACCGCAGCCCTACTGCATGCGCAGGCCACCGGACAAGGCCAGGTTATCGATTGCGCCATGACGGAAGGGTCAGGCCAGCTGATGGCCGCATTCTACTCATATATGGCAACCGGCTTGTGGCAGGATAAACGGGAAGCAAATATCGTGGATGGGGGCGCTCCCTTTTACGGTGTCTACGAGACACAAGACGGCAAGTTTGTCTCAATCGGCGCTATAGAGCCCCAGTTTTACACTTTGCTCTTGCAGTCTCTTGGCCTGGAAGACGATGCACGTTTTGCCGATCAGATGGATACATCCAAATGGCCTGAACTGAAAAAGGTCATCGCCTCTCTGATCAAGGAGAAGACGCAGGCCCATTGGTGCGATCTTATGGAAAACACTGACATCTGCTTCGCACCGGTCCTGAGTCTGAAAGAGGCGCCCCTCCACCCTCATGCGAAAGCCCGTAATGCGTTCATTGAGGTCGAGGGCATCCTGCAACCAGCGCCTGCCCCGAAATACTCACTGACGCCGATGGCCCCTCCGCGCGTGCCGGAGACGGTCGAAATGCCGAGCGCGCACAATTCCTGACAGAAGGGCACCGCTCTCCTGACCGACCGGCGAAATCTTCCCGCACGCCAATAAAGGGACATTCGGATCAGTTCTAGAAAAACGGCCGCTTCAGCGATGGCGCGCCCCTATGCACGCGCCTCGCACACAGGTCTGTTCTTGCGGGCAGCCACCGATACTCACGCGCGCCGGGGGGCTGAAAACGGTTTAGTCGAACGTCGTATTCAAGAAACGCCGAGCGGCACCTTCACGCAAATCATCAAGAGCCTGTTGGCCAAGATGAGTTGCCCGTAGATATGCATCCAGCTCTTCCTGCTGGATCAGATAGGGATAATCGGTTCCTGCAAAGACATGTCCTGGCGCCATGCCTGTAGCAAGACTTGAAAGGCCATGAGCATCATACACATTGCTGTCGTAGAAGAATCTGGCCGCCTGAATGCTCGGCGCCTCCAAACCCTCAATTCCGTACCCGCCCGTCGCCGTCCATCCTCGATCGAGACGTCCCAATATTGCAGTCAAGGCGCCTCCCCCGTGACTGAACGCGACCCTCAATTTCGGATATCTCTGCAAGGTCCCATTCAACATCATTGAGGCGGCACTCATGGCGACGTCTATGGGGAAGCCGGCAAAGGCGGTGTAAGTTGGGGTGACATCGAGCGACTTGGTCGCGACTGGATGCAGCGCGTGCACGAAAACCGCCATATTGAGGGATTCAGCAGCCTCCCAGAACGGATCGAACATACGCTCGCCCAACAGATGGCCATTGATATTGCTTCCGATCTCCACGCCGATCAATCCGAATTCGCTCCGGATTCTTTCGAGATAGCGGCCCGAACCGGCGGGATTCTGTAAAGGGAGCGCCCCCAATCCCGTGAACCGGCTTGGGGATGCGGACACCATTCCAGCAATCTGCGCATTGACATGGTCGCATATGATTTCGGCGCCAGCCAGATCGAGCCAATAGGACAAAAGTTCCGGCATCGGCGATAGCACTTGGACATCTACCCCATCACGATCCATGTCTGTCAGTCGTCTCGCCAGATCCCAGGATCTGTCATCCAATTGGCGAAAAGGCCTGTCTCCGATCATCAGCGTTGCTTCGACATTGGAGCCACACCTCATGCATGGCCACTTCGATGCGAAGGGCTCACCCGGACATTCTGGAAACTGATACGGCGTGACATGCGTATGGACATCTATCAGTTTGGACACATTACATCTTTCTATCTGTAAACGCCTGAGCGGAACCCTTGTTCGGGGCGTCCAGTCTGGCGCATGCGACACTCAAAGCAAGCCCGGAAGATGCCAGCCCCCGCAGGTGCGCGGGGACTGGCTGTACTGACTGCGACGGCACGCGATCTAGAACTTCCCGCGCAAGGCAACGCCCCAGGTACGAGGCGCTGCCGGGAAGCCCATGAAGGAACCCGTTTGGAAGGTTGCTCCAAATTCGGCACCGACATACCGCTCATCCGTGCAATTGTTGCAATACGCGTTAAACGACCATCCTTGCTCAAGCTGCTTCAGTCCGACACTGAGATCGACCAGCCACGTATCAGGTTGCTGATTTGCGACATAGCCTGTCGACCCCTGTGTCGGCAGGGCACCGGAATTGGTCCGCTGTTCGGAAGTATACTGGTATCCCGCAGAAGCTATGAAGGCGATCTGGTCGTTGAAGGGGCGTTCGTAATCCAGTGTAGCTGTTGACGCCCATTCCGGTGTCAACAGAAACCGCTCCCCACTGACCGCCGCGCCGGCCGACGTTGCCGTCTCGAGGTCGGCATCATATCCATATTCTGCATGCGGAATGTATGTCGCGGCCAGGTTGAGTGTGAGATAATCACTGAGAACGAAATTATTCTCGACCTCGATCCCATAATCTTCGGCAGAGGGCGAATTCACGATGGAGAAGGCGGCGCCCAGGAATTGGGGAACCTGAAGGTCTTCAATGTCATTATAGAAGAAGGACAGATTTGTTGAAGCCCGACCATCCCAATAGACGAATTTTCCACCTAGCTCATACGCATTTACAAATTCAGACCTGTAAGTGGGGTCAAGCGGCACACGGCCTGCCCCAAGCTCAGGATTGGTCGCAGGGGAACCCGCTGCTGTACTGTCCAGAATGACCCCCCCGGCTTTGAAACCCCGGCTCAATTTGCCGAACATGGTCGCATCCCGGCTCAGATGATAACTCAGACTGGCAGCTCCGGAAAACGCGTCTTCCTCATAGGAATCTGAAAATGCCGGCGCCGGAAAGACATTTATCAGGGTCCAGGCCGATCCAGCGGGCGGATCGATGAGATTGTCATACGCCCCCGTTTTCTCTTCCTTCGACAGGCGTCCGCCCACGGCGAAGGTCCACTTGTCCGTCAGATCAAAGGTCCAGTTTGTAAAGACAGACATGCTCTTGGCCGTGCCCGGAATATATTCTTTCTGAATCACGGTGCCCGGCGTCGCCCCTGAAGGGATCGTAGTCAGAGCCGTGATGAAGGCCTGCGCATCTGCGCCATTGAAGAGCGTTCTTTCCCGCAGCATGTCCTCATCGGAATAAAAGGCGCCAAAAATGGCATCGATCGAGTCCGAAATCTGAACGTCATAGAGCAACTCCTGACTGAATTGTTCTGATTGGAACTGGGGGGAGAACGCAAGGACATCCACCGTGCTGAACAGGGCTTGCTCATTGCGATTGCGGGAAAACCATTCGCGGTAGGCTGTGATTGATGTCAGATTTCCCGCACCCAGTTCGAACTCTGATCGCAGTGTCAGCCCCTTGTCCCTCAAGGCCAGATCCCCATTATTTCGGACCGCTGTGCGAAATTCCCCGCCATTGATGTATTCAAGCGTTGTATTGGGCAGGCCTTGGGCCGCGCCAATTGCATCAAGGATACGCGTCACCCCCCCATCGGTATTCGTGTATACAGCGCGGGCACAGCAATCGCCGGTCGTATCGGACCAATCCGCAATGAGATTGAAACTGACCGTGTCGGAAGGCTCAAACAGCACTGACACCTTGGCTGCCCACCCTTCGGTCTGATCCTCTGTCCGCCCCGTGAGTACATTTTCCACAAAACCGCCATTGTTGAACCCCATGAGCGCCGTGCGAACCGCAAGCTTGTCCTCGATCAAGGGCAGGTTGACCGCGCCCTTGAACATGCGACTGTCGAAATTCGACAAACGCATCTCATAACTTCCTGCCGTATCGGACAAGTTCGGCATTGTGCTCGTCAACAAGACCGCCCCGGCCGAGGTGTTTTTCCCGAAGAGTGTGCTCTGCGGCCCCTTCAGGATTTGAACACTTTCATAATCGAGGAAGTTTGACAGGGCCGCACCGTTCCGGCTGCGATATACGCCATCGACAAAGACACCGACCCCACCTTCCAGGGAAACACTGGGACCCGTCGTTCCAAGCCCACGAATCAGCAATCGAACGCCTGCCGCAGGCTCATCCGCTGACCGCAATTGGATACTCGGGGAAATCACGTTGAACCGTGTTCCGTTGTCGATATTCTTGTCGGCAAGCACTTCAGCTGTCGCAACTGATACCTGGATCGGTACCTCTTGCAGAGATTCTTCTCGTCGCTGCGCCGTAACGGTTACAGTGTCGAGCTTACGGCTGACATCCCCGCCGTCTTCCTGCGCCTCTGCGCTCTGTACGGAGCTCATCGCCAAGACCATGGCCGTCGATGCCATTGCCAGGATTCGAAATTCATACGGTTTGTTCATGATATTCCTCCCATTCGAACGCTTCCAAAGCGTTCTCATTGATCAAGTTCTGACCGCTTCCCGGTGGGACCTGAATCGCTTATCCGGCGAGCCCTGCCAGCATGGCAGGACCTCGATTTTTCGCCGCAGTGATCAGCGTTTCGCATTTCCTCCGCGTGAACGGCCGCCTTCCCTCCGCACGACAAGCGTACAATGCGCTTGCGTTCTATGCGCTCTCACCCTGAAACGATTGTACTATTTCGTCAAGCGCCGCCGCTCCAATTCGGACGTCATCTCACGCACATCCGCCAGGGATGCCCTGAACCGCCCCGGCGCAGCAGGCTTGCCGGCCAAGCTGGCCCCTGATTTCCCGGCCTTTAGGCTCAACCCAGCCTGAACCGCAGGAGGACGGGCATTAGGCCGAACCCGTTCTGGCGCACTCTCCTGCGGATGGCCCGGCCCTCACGCGCTGACACGCCCCATGACCCCGCTGCTTCTTGTAAACCGCCCCCTCCTACGCGGCAGGCCCTGCCTTGAGGGTGGCGCCCTGAAATCCGGGCCCGGAATCTCCCGGGCGCCCACTTGCACGTCCCGCCCCGAACCCTGCCTGCCCCTTCCCCCACATATCCGGAATTCGCAAAAGCAACATATTTGCAACATGGTGCCCGCTCAATTCCCACCTCCTCTCAAAACGGTTGACGTAATAAAAACACTCGTACTAGCTGCACCCATAATTATATATTCGTTCTACTTGCACACGCGGGTGACCGGAACGATCAGATGAGGGAAGAAAAGCATGACAATGAAATTCTTGGCTATGGTTTCGGGATCCGCGATCCTGGCAGCTGGCGGCGGCTATGCGGTCGCTCAGACACAATTGGGAGACGATGGGGGGGCAGTCGAGCAGTCTCAAAGGGTTCTGGATGCTGTAACCGTGACTGCCCAGAAGCGGGCCCAGGACGTAAATGATGTGCCCATGTCCATTGTTGCCATGAGTGCAGAAGATCTTGAAACCAGGGGCTTTGAGGATGTGGATGACCTGGACAAGCTCGTGCCGGGCTTCACAGCGACGGCAACCAATAGCGGGTCACCTGTCTACAGCTTGCGGGGTGTAGGCCTGTATTTGTATGATAGCGGCGTCGGCGCAGCCCCAGCCGTATCTGTCTATATTGATGAAGTCGGACTCCCTTCGCCGGCCATGACTTCGGGGGCAGCCTTTGATCTCGAGCGGGTCGAGATACTGAAGGGCCCCCAGGGCACGCTTTTCGGTCAGAATGCCACGGGCGGCGCCGTGAATTTCATTGCCGCAAAACCGACAGACGAGTTGTCCGCCGGCATCTCGTCCTCATTCGACCAGCATGGAAAAATCGATGCAGAAGCATATCTGAGCGGCCCTCTTGCTGACACCGTCCAGGCCCGCCTGGCCCTGGGCGTCACACAGGGCGGCGCGTGGCAGGAAAGCGTGACACGTCCGGGCGATGAACTCGGCGACAGCGATTTGTCGAGAGGCCGGCTCCTGATTGACTGGCAGGCCAGTGAAAATCTCGACTTCTCCTTCAATGCAACCCTGGCCAGAGACAAGTCAGACGCCAAGGCAGGACAGTTTTCCGAATTTCACCCGGCCTTCGGCGGTGACACACATCCCAACCCTGTCAATCAGGCGGCCCTTTCCAGCGCCGTCATCGTCCCTGATTCCCCGGAACTGGCAGACTGGACACCCGGGACGAATACCAATGACAACCAGTTTGATTTCTATTCATTGCGGACCAATTATGCGCTGACCGACAGCGTTACACTGACATCTCTGACCGCCTATCAGGAAGTCGAGATCGTGAAGAAGATCGACCAGGATGGCGTGGCTTTCGACAATTTGACGATCAATCCATTTGGCCGCGCGGAAACCCTCAGTCAGGAGCTGAGACTGTCAGGCGCCACAGATCGAATGGACTGGGTCTTCGGTCTGAACTATGAAGACAGCGATGTGATCAACAGCCTCTTCTATGATTCAGATCTGTCTGCGAACTATGCGTTCGGACCAGGTTTTGCATATGATCGCATTAACTCAGAAAATACCTCCTCGATCGAGACAGCAGCATTTTTTGCGAATCTGGAATACGCGCTGACAGAGCAGCTTTCTGTTCAATTGGGCGGACGCTACACAGATTCCAGCATAGATTCTGTGAGCTGCACATCCGGTGATGATAGCGCTCCGGGTGATCCCGGCTTGCCTGATTTCGTGAATTTCCTGGCCAGTGTGCTAGGCCCGGGCAGCCCGGGTCTCGTAGGGGGAGATTGCATCATGCTGGAAGCCAGCGCGGGGCCGAATGCCGTGCCGACTGGGCCTATTGCGCAGACCCTGAGCGAAGACAATGTCTCCTGGCGGACCGGGCTGACCTATTCATTGCTGAATGACACCATCATCTATGCCAATATCAGCAGGGCATACAAATCCGGCGCGATCATTCCCGCTGGCGGCCTGACCCGCGCCTCCTATACCCCGACGACCCAGGAACGCATTACCGCGTACGAAGCGGGCTTCAAGGCACCGCTCTTTGATGGGACAACCCAGCTGAACGGCTCTGCCTTCTTCTATGATTATGAAGACAAGCAGGTGCCATATTTGGTATATGATCCTGCATTCGGTGTACTTCCCGCTCTGGGGAATGTTCCGAAAAGTGAAGTTCAGGGCATCGAGCTTCAGCTCGTGACCCGCCCACTCGACGGCTTGGATCTGAGCGTTGCCGCAACATATCTTGATACTGAAGTGACGGAGGACTTCCTCGTACCGACCGGTCTGAGCCCGACGGATGTTTCAAATGTGAAGGGGGTCGAACTCCCCAACACTCCTGATCTGTCGATTGTTGCCGATAGTCAGTATCGATGGAATGTGAATTCTTCCATGGAGATGTATGTGGGCGCTGGTCTGACCTATGTTGGCGACGCGTTTTCACGCTTCCCGCAAAGAAGTGGGGGCGCCCCCATATTGCCATCCTATACCTTGCTGGATCTTCGCGCCGGGATTGGACCCGTCGATGGCAATTGGGATATTCAGATCTGGGGACGCAATGTCACAGACGAATATTATCGGACCACGGACAATAACAGCGTGGATACAAGCTACCATTATGCGGGTCAGGGTTCAAATTTCGGGGTAACCCTGAATTACGCGTTCTAGTCGGGAACATCTCCCTGCCAGAAATCGGCGACCTGCAGGAGCCCTGTCTCCCGCAGGTCGCTTCAACGTTCACGACACTGAGTCCCGGATCCATTCCTGACATTGGCTGAAGGGAGGTTTGGGCGCAAGCGGCCCCGGATAGCTGAACATATTCAGAGCCGTCTTGAGCGTGACCCGACTTCCGAAACCCGCAAGACCCGGCCGGATCAGGGTGTCATTCCGCAAACAATCCACGGGGCATCAGGCGAACCCCCTCCATTCGCGGAATCGACAATCTCGCGGTGCACTTGCAGCACTGCCTTGGCGACCGACGTGACGCCAAGGCAGTGCGAGAGATATAATTGTCGAAATGAAGACGTCTTCCGAGCCTGCACTCAAGATAGAAAAAATGACCGCGTCACACGATTGAATTCATCCGGTGCCTCAAATTGAGGCCAATGTTTGGAATCTGCGTCCATTACATACAAGGAGGCGCCCGCAACTTTTGAACAGGCCAGTTCCGCAGCATCAAGTGTGTGTATGGGATTGTCTCGCGTCCAAAGAAACATGGTCGGGCAGCTGATCTTTTCCAGGGGTATGTCAAAGGCATGATGGTCAGACGCAGCAAACGCCCCGATGCTTTTATTGGCGACCTCCATGTCCGGATGAGAATAGATACTCAGCCGGGTCCCCACCAATTCCTCATCCAGGAGATGATGATTGTGCTCATGCATCAGCCACTTCATGCGCAACAAGGTGCTTTCATAAGTGGGGGTGCCGGCACTTTTCTTCATGAGCTCGACGAGTTCGACCATGTCCTTTTCGCCTTTTTCGGACGTGATCTCTATCCCGCCTGTCGTATTCAGCTGAATCTTGATTACGCGCTCCGGATACATTCCGGCAAATGTTCCCGCGACCCAGCCGCCCAGCGACTCCCCCGATATGTTGGCCCTCTGATAGCCAAGCACATCCATGATTTCAGCCAATTGCTCTGACAAGGTGACCGGATTGAACGCCGTATCCTGTTTCTCCGAGAAGCCACAATTGAGAAAGTCATAGGCAATGACATGAAAGTCGGAGGAGAGGGGTTTGACATTCTTGGCATAGGCTTCCAGATGCCCGCCAATGCCATGAAGGAGGAACAAGGGATCCTTGCCTTCGCCTTTGCCAGATTCCGCGATTCTCACCCGTCCGAAATTTGGGGTGTTTATATAGCGGATTTCACATCCCAGGAAATCATTCCAAATCGTCATCATACGCTCCAGTTTCTGTTATCGGGTTCAGACTCACTTGTTTAGAATCTCATCTTGGTGCTCACAGAAACGTGGGGCTCTGTGCTCAATCCTTATCTGTGATGTGCCAAACCGAACCGGATAACAGAGATTTCGGATTGTTCCATAATCTGGATCCTCAATGTCGAACCAGGTCTTATTATAGCGAACTTGCGGGTCTGAGAAAAAATCATCAATGGTATTCACCGGTGCCAGGGGAACCCCGTATTTCGCAGCCTTTTCTATGACGGTCCGCGTATCCTGCTTCGATGTGCCTTTTTCCATCTCTGCCCACAAGGACTCATAATGGGTCATGCGGGACCATGCATCCTTGAATCTCTCATCGCCAATCAACTCGTCCCTATTCGCGGTACGGCACATGCCTTCAAACTGGGCATCGGTCTGTATATGTCCGATCACGTACCCATCCTGAGTTCGTATCGGATGATACATGTCGATTTTTCGGATGCGCTCGGCATCCTCATTCTGGAATGTGTGATTGATCATGATCGCCGGCAGCATCAGCGCGGCATATGCCTCAAGTAGGGAGACGGATACCGTCTGGCCTGTTCCGCCATTCCTCTCACGCGCCAGCAAGGCAGCCAGGATACCCTGGGTCAGTGTCGTCGAGGCGACCTTGTCCACGAGAAAATTGCGAACCGGCACAGGCGCCTTGTCATCTGAATATTGCCCGAAATCATCCATCACCCCGACCAGTCCCTGGATCACGTGATCATAGGCCGGTCGATCCTTATACGGCCCTTCTGATCCATAACCGGTAATGGACGCAAAAATGAGTCCGGGATTATCGCCACGCAGGCTTTCATAGCTGAGCCCCAGACGGTCCATTACGCCAGGACGAAAATTCTCGATGATCACATCCGCCTGTAAACACAAATTTCGTGCGGCTTCGCGATCAGCTTCATCCTTCAAATCAAGCGAGACACTCTTCTTGTTTCGATTAACCTGCTGGAAAAATGCCGGCAGGTCACCCTGCTTTGGATGCATCGCGCGCATCGGATCCCCGCTCACGGGTTCTATCTTTATGACTTCGGCACCCAGATCACAGAGCATCTGGCCTGCGAACGGACCAGACACCATCGTTGCAAACTCAACAATGCGCACTCCCTTACAAGGGGCATCCCTCGGATCAATCATATTATTCTCCGTTTATACAGACCAGAATGGGGTCACATCTTCGGTTTAAATGGAAACAGGCTCAAGTAATTGACATAATACTTCGTCTACGGATCTATCAGGAAGGATTGTCAGACGACCCGGAACGGGTCACGCGTTCAGGATTTGACCTTCTGCCAGTACGCATCCCGCAAATGGCGCTTGTAAAGCTTGCCCGTCGCGTGCCGAGGTACCTCTTTCATGAAATCGATCTGTTTGGGGATCTTCATCTTCGCGATCTGACCTTTGAGGTGCTCCTGGATGGATGTTGCCAGCGCATCCCCTGCCTCGGACCAGTCCAGGGGTTGCACAATCGCCACGAGCCGCTCTCCAAGATCATCATCCGGCGCGCCGATGACCGCCACATCGGCAACCTGTGAATGGGTAATGATGGCATCCTCGATTTCCTGGGGATAGATATTCACCCCGCCGGAGATGATCATGAAACTCTTGCGGTCAGTCAGGTAGAGATAGCCCTCTTCATCCACCCAGCCGATATCCCCCAACGTACTCCAGCCCTTGTCATTATAGGCGGATCGGGTTTTTTCGTCATCATTATGGTAACTGAATGCATTGCCGCCTTCGAAATAGATCAGACCCTCCTTCCTGGCCGGCAACTCCTCGCCGTCTTCTGACAGGATATGGATTTTTCCGAAGACTGCCGGCCCCACCGATCCCTTGTGTGTCATCCAGTCCTGCGGCCCAATCGCCGTGAGTCCATTGAACTCGGTACCGGCATAGAATTCATGTATGATCAGCCCCCACCAGTCGAGCATCTTTTCCTTGATGGGGACTGGACAAGGCGCTGCAGCGTGAAATGCCAATTGGAGACTCGACAGATCATAGGATTCCCGCACGCCTTCAGGGAGTTTCAGCATACGCACGAAATGCGTCGGAACCCATTGGGAGTGGGTGACCCGCTCATCCTGAATATGACGAAGCGATTCCTCGGCATCGAATTTTTGCATCACGATGACCGTGCCCCCGACCTTCAGGACCGACATAGACCACCGCAATGGGGCGGTGTGATACATCGGCGCAGGTGATAGATAGACCATGTCGGGATTGTATCCGAACCAGTCCACGGCCAAGCCGGTCAGCCCGTCCATCTCATCAATCCGGGCGTCCGGTAGCGGAAACTTGACCCCTTTGGGCCGACCTGTGGTCCCGGACGAGTAGAGCATGGGCGCGCCCTGGCTCTCATCTGATATGGGCCCGACAGGGCACGCCTCACGTTCAGCCAGATAGTCGCGCGCGCCGTCCGCAGCACCATCCACAAGGAAGACAGTGAGGCCGGGGACAAGTTCGGCAATGGCCTTGCCCAATGAGAATTTCGCTTTGGAGACAAACAGGATTTTCGCGCCAGCATCCTGAACAATGTATGACGCCTCAGGCGCCGTCAGCTGTGTCGAGATTGACGTATAGTAAAGTCCGGCCCGATCTGCAGCCGTGACGATCTCAAGATATCGCGGATGATTTTCCATGAGGATGGCGATAACGCTTCCGCGCATGAGCCCTTCTCGTCGAAGCAATTGGGCACACTGGTTTGAGCGGGCTTCCAGCTGTTGATAAGTCACGCTCTCTCCGCTCGGCACCAATTTATAGGCGATTTTCTCCGGCGTACGGCGCGCGTGATTATAGGTGTGCAGATCCATGATTTTCTCCCGTCCCAATGGCGCATCCCGGCAGGCCTTTGGGGAATTATTATTTTGATACGCTTGTTTTAGTATAAGAGGAATTGTGGCTTGGCAAGCATGACCTCATCGGAGTTAACACGGCACATCCGGCTCGTTTTTCGACAGTCTGACAGGGTATTTTCCATCCCGCTTGTTTTCAAAGCGGGCAGATAATACTAACGTCCTATCCAGATATTGCGACGCTCAAGATCGCACCGAGGGAGACATATGATGCCGCACCCACTCAAAGACGCAGAGACAGGCACCGATACGGGGAATGTGTCTTTGAGCGTTGCTCAGGGCGACCTGCTCTGGACTCCCACGGCTGAGCGCGTGGAACGCTCGAATCTGTTTCGCTACACGGAATGGCTGGAGCATGAAAAAGGCCACGTCTTCGAAGATTATCAAGCCCTTTGGACCTGGTCCGTCGAGGAGGTCGACACATTCTGGGCAAGCCTCTGGGAATATTTCCAGGTCGATGCCTCCCGGACTTACAATTCCATCCTGTCGGGCGCGACCATGCCTGAAGCTGTGTGGTTCGAAGGCGCCAGATTGAATTTCTGCCAGCATCTGCTCCGGCACGAAGCCAACAATCCGGACCGGACGGTGATTCACGCCTTTTCAGAAACAGGCCCTCACCTGCAAATCAGCTGGGCCGAATTGGGCAGCTCTGTCAGAAGCATGGCAACTGCGCTGAGAAACCTGGGCATAAAGCCTGGAGATCGTATTGTTTCTTATCTGCCGAACATTCCCGAGACCGCCATCGCCATGATGGCGGCCACCGCCATCGGAGCCGTCTGGGCGTCGGCGGCCCCGGAATTCGGAGCCGGGACGGTAATTGACAGGTTTGCACAGCTCGACCCGAAACTGATATTTGTCACTGATGGATACTCGTTCGCAGGCGTTGAACGAGATCGGTCCCGCCAAGTCGAGGAGATCATCGCCGGACTTCCCAGCCTGGAACATGTGGTACATGTTCCCTTTCGGAAGCCCTCCTCCCACCCGGCCCGCCTCATGGCAAATACACTCCCTTGGGACGCGCTGGCCAAGACCGTGGCTCCGGATGCAAGCGACTTCCGGTATGAACAGGTCGCTCATGATCATCCCTTGTGGATCCTTTTTTCATCCGGAACGACTGGCCTGCCAAAAGCAATCATTCACAGCCATGCCGGCATGCTTCTGGAACAATTGCGCGCGCAGCATTTCTGTGCGGAACTCAGGCCCGATTCAACGATCTTCTTCTACACCACAACAAGCTGGATGGTCTGGAACTCGCTTTACTCAGCACTCGTAACGGGGGCCTCAGTCGTCATATATGATGGCAATCCTCTCTACCCGAACAGTTCAGCACTCTGGCATATTACAGAAGCGTCTGGCGCCACGGTTCTTGGTCTCAGCCCGAGCCTCGTTACAAAAATGGACCAGGATGGCGTCAAACCTGCGACGGCGTTTGACCTGTCCGCCCTGGAAATGGTGATCCTGGGAGGCGCGCCTTCCACGCCCCATACATTTGCGTGGTTTTACCAGAATGTTAAGGAAGACCTCTGGGTCACCTCTCAGTCGGGCGGCACGGAAATTTGCAGCGCCATAACCGGCGCCGTGGCATTCCTCCCCGTCTATGCCGCTGAAATGCAGGGGCGCGTTCTGGGCATCCATGTCGAGTCGTGGAATGAAGCCGGAGAAAGCGTACGCGACGAAATCGGAGAACTCGTCATCTGCGCGGCCTTCCCCTCCATGCCTGTCGGATTCTGGAACGATCCGGATCGGCAGAGATATCATGACAGCTATTTCTCCGACTTCCCGGGTGTATGGCGCCAGGGTGATCTCTTCGTGATCAATACCCGCGGAGGATGTTATATTCATGGGAGATCGGATGCCACGCTGAACCGGCATGGAGTAAGAATTGGCACCGCGGAAATCTATCGCACCCTCGAACATATCCGAGAGATCGAGGATTGCATGGTGATCGCCCCCCTCCTGAACGGGGAGCCAGAAATGCTTTTGTTCGTGACGCGCCAGGACAATGATCCCCTTACATCCGAACTTGAACAGCGGATCAGGAGGGCCCTGAAAGAGACCAATAGTCCCCGACACGTACCTGACCGAATTCTCCTTGCCCCATCAATTCCCTACACAATAACGGGCAAACGTCTTGAGGTTCCGATTCGGCGAATTCTTGAGGGCCTGCCGGCCTCGAAAGTAGCAAATCCCGACCTGATGAGAGATCCCGCTTCCCTGGATTGGTATGTTAAACTGTCACAGAATCTGACAAGCGGAATGAAGGGGCAATGAGGGACATCATTTCCGAGGGAATACAGGGGAGCGTCGCCCTTCCGCAAACGCCGCCATACCTTCCCTGATGTCACGCGCTGCTCCCGCAACCTGCTGATGGTCCTGCTCAACCGCGAGCAGGTCGTCGAAACCGCGAATCAGGGCTTTCATGACCTGCTCCCGGCTTGGTCCCAGCGCTACGGTCGGGTCACCTGCCAGATCGATGGCCTGAGCCGCCTCGGTCAACATCTCGACACTGAGTGTATTGAGTTTCTCGGGCGCGAATGCCTTCCATCCACCAGAACAATGATGGCAGTGACGATACGTGTCTCATCGGACGGGCACCATCTCATCCATAACCAGGATCGGTCTCAAAGGCCTGTCCTTTATGACTGTCTCCACGACCGGACAGAGCGATGGATCAGTACTTTTGTTTTCATGCTTGGGTCACTTGAACCGGCTATCGCCGACAATGGGAGGAAACCCGATAGAATAGCGTTACTCGCGCCATTGCGGATTTTGTCTGTATTTAAAGAGAACAGACCCTGTACGGCCCGACGCTCTGGTGACGCCATGCCTGTAGCGAAACACACAACTGGATTGACCCGGGTTTTAGACATGTGTTCTAATTTGATCTTCAGGTTGCATCACGTCCGAAACTGAAGAACGGAATCCATATGACACACTTTGTAAGGACGGAGACAATTGGAAATTTTCTGATTGTCACATTGGATCGGCCAGCCGTTCTCAACAGCCTGCACGCCCCCGCCTGTCATGAACTCTCGATGATCTGGGATGACTTTCTGGAAGATGACAATTTGTGGCTGGCCATTGTGACCGGTACAGGCGATCAGGCTTTTTGTGCCGGACACGATCTTGTTGAGGATTTTCATGCGCCGATGCCGAAATCAGGCTGGGCCGGACTTTCGCACCGAACCGAATTCCACAAGCCCCTGATCGCAGCCGTCAATGGTCTGGCACTGGGCGGCGGATGGGAAATCGCCCTGGAAGCGGACATAATTGTCAGTCACCCTCGCGCCCGGTTCGGCTTGCCTGAACCCAAGGTGGGATTTGCCGCGCTGGGAGGCGGTGCCCGCATGTTGCCAAAGCGTATGCCTTACCATGTTGCAATGGGATTGATGCTCACCGGCGACACCTTGTCCGCTGACGAAGCGCTTCATTTTGGTCTGGTGAATGAAATTTCTCCTGAGGACGGGCTCATGGAGACCGCCATGGCGTGGGCCGAAAAGCTGAAAAAATGCGCGCCCCTGGCCTTGCGCGCGACAAAGAGGATCGCACGCCGCTCCATGGCGCCTGTGCACACGCTGGATGACCTGTACTCTCTGGAATTGCAGCTCGCTGATATGCTTTCAAAATCATCCGATACACAGGAAGGGCTCTCGGCCTTTGCAGAAAGACGATCCCCCGTCTGGACTGGCAGGTAAGCCCGCATGTCCCCCGCCGCCCCCGTCACACTCGGCCGCGTCTCGATCAGAGGCCACACGCACCTGGCTGTTCTTCTGGACGGTTCAGCACTTCCTCTTTCCTACATGATTCCCGGGATTGGAGACGACATGATCTCGCTCATTTCCAACTGGGAAGACCTTGCACCGCGGATTCACACGCTTGCAGCAGAGGCGAAAGATCCCGAACCGATCCGGTTGAGCGATCTGAGAAGACCGATTGATCGCCCCGGAAAGATTCTCGCGATCGGCCTGAACTATGCCGATCATGTCGCCGAAACCGGCATGCCAATGCCTGATCGTCAATTGTGGTTTTGCAAATTTCCAACAGCGGCGAATGATCCTTATGCTGATGTGCAGATCCCACGGGCCGGGCATCAGGTAGATTATGAAGTCGAACTGGTTGCGGTAATCGGCAAGGCCGGACGGCATATTTCACCGGACGAAGCGAGCCAGCACGTCTTCGGGTATTGCATCGGAAATGATGTGTCGGTGCGCGATTGGCAATTGTCCTCCCCCCAATGGGTGCTTGGAAAGTCTTTCGATGGCCATGCCCCCTTCGGACCGTTTATTACACTGGCGAATCCCTCGCTCGACCCTCATGACCTCACGATTCGCGCCTGGGTAAATGGTCAATTGCGCCAGCACTCGAACACACGGCATCTGGTCTTTTCCCTATGGGAGCAGATAGCGCATGTGTCGAAAGCCGTAACCCTTGAGCCCGGCGACCTCATTTTCACAGGCACACCGGGCGGCGTGGGCGTGGCCCTGCAGCCTCCGACATTCCTGAAGGCGGGCGATCGCGTTCGCTGTGAAATCGAAGGACTCGGGCATATCGAGAATGCATTTCAACCGGAAGGTTCAGAACATGGATCTTGAGCTCAGCGGAAAGAAAGTCCTGATCACGGGCAGCACGAAGGGGATCGGACTCGCAATCGCCAGGTCTTTTGCCAAAGAGGGCTGCGAACTGGTTCTGGTCGCACGAACCGGCGCTCTTCTCACAGAAGCTGCCGCGTCCATCGAAAGCACATTTGGAACGTCCGTGACCACCATTGCCGCTGACCTGTCAGACCCGCATATCTTTCACCACGTCGCAGAAGAAAGCGGAGGCATGGATATCCTTGTCAACAATGCCGGCGCCATTCCTCCCGGCAATCTGCTCGGAACTGGGATAGCAGACTGGAAGCGCGCTTGGGACCTGAAAGTGTTTGGCTATATCGGGCTGACACAGGCTTGCTATCCTGATCTGGCAAGTCGCCGCGGCGTGGTCGTGAATATTATCGGGGCCGCCGGATCGCACCCACAGCCTGCCTATATTGCAGGAAGCAGCGGCAATGCGGCCCTTATGTCATTCACGACAGGTTTTGCGCAGGAGGCCCGCCAGGACGGCGTCAGAGTGGTGGGGGTCAATCCGGGACCAGTCTCGACGGAACGATTTCGGATGCTGTTGCAGGCGCAGGCTGAACGCGAATTCGGCACATCACGCAGATGGCCTGAACTGATGGCGTCCCTCCCCTTCGGGCGCGCGGCGCGCCCGGAAGAAATCGCCGATACCGTCGTATTTCTATCTTCTGCCCGCTCCACCTATACAAGTGGCGCGATCGTGGCAATTGATGGAGCGATGGCGTGAGCGCGCCGGAGAATGTGGGATTTGTGGGTTTGGGCGATATTGGGGCCCCCATGGCCACAAGAGTGCTGGAAAAGGGTTTTCCCCTGAGCGTTTGGAACCGAACGGCCAGTAAAATGACTCCCTTGTCGATCGGCGGCGCCAGGACGGCAACCAATCCGGCGGATCTCGCCAGCCAGACAACAATTCTCTGCATCTGCGTTGACAGTCCCGACGCCACCAAGGACATTCTGTTCGGATCGCATGGCGTGACCCGCAGCGCGAATAGCATGGTTGAAATCATCCTGGACCATTCCACCGTATCGCCGGAATTCACGCGCGAGCTGGCCATGCAGCTCTCCAGTCATGGCATTGATTTTCTGGATGTTCCCGTCTCCGGGGGAGCCATAGGGGCGAAGGCCGGCACCCTTGCTGCCATGGCTGGTGGGGATGCCGATCTTCTCAAGCGCGTGGCACCGGTCATCTCCTCCTTTGCAAGTCAGATCACCCATATGGGCCCTGCAGGGGCCGGCCAGGCGGCGAAGGCTTGCAATCAGATCATCAATTTCGGCAACATGGCCGCACTGGCAGAAGCCGTGGCATTGGCCTCGGTCTATGGAATTCCCCCTGTCCGCATCCCCGAGGCCATAGCGGGCGGATTCGCAGAATCTAACATTTCGCAGGAATATCAGCGCTCCCTGAAAGCTGACGATTTCAGTCCAGTGAGATTCCTCATCGAGGGATTGGTGGAATTCTATGCCGGGCGGATCGATCCGGACTATAGAGGAAAACTGGGAATCCTCATGAAGGATCTCACCATCGCCCTCGACATGGGCCACAAATCCGGCGTGCCTCTGCCGGGGACAACGCATTTTGATTCAGTGTTCCGGATATTGCAGTCGCCGCCCGAGCACGACAGGGAGGCCTGAGCCAGGCGTGATGAAAGCGTAGCTTCTGTCTCCGCTCGGCCATGCGTGACCTTGCCACGCCCTTTGACGCCCTGATCGATGTCAGCTGCTTTGCGCTCGATCTGTCGGTCATCTTGCACATCATTTTAATAATCCTCTGGCCAAACCCCCTCAATTTGATTTAGTACGTCTGTATTATTTTTAGTCTGCGAGGGCCCGAACATGCAAAAGCTTCCGGAATTGTATCAACCTATGAAGCTCGGGCGTTTCCAGATACCGAACCGTTTGATGATGGCGGGCATGTCGGCAGGAACGAAAACTGATTCCAATGGGGAGATTACTCCCGAAATGATTGCCTATTATGTCGAGCGGGCGCGCGGCGAACCCGGGATGATCGCAATTGGCGCGTCGCAAGTTGTCCCGCCCGAGAAACGGCTGTATGGCCCCCATGCCGGTATTGCGCTGTATAGCGACGATATTGTCCCCTCCCTCTCCAAACTGGTCGATGCAGTCCATGCATATGATGTAAAGTTTGGCATTCAATTGTGGAATGGGGGCGGCACGGAAGGGACAAGTCACGAGGAATTGTTCTCTCCTTCAGGGCTCTCATCCAATGTTCGGACAGCGCGCGGGGATGGCACGGCCAGATATAGAGGTCAGCCAAACCGGGCGCTCGAGAAGGCGGAAATCTCCGATATCGTGAAGTATTTTTCCTCTGCCGCAAGACGATGCGCCGATGCCGGGTTCGACTTTGTGGAAATCCATGCAGGGCACGGCTATCTGATCAGCAATTTTCTCACACCGCTTTTCAACAAACGGACGGACGAATATGGGGGGTCATTCGAGAACCGTACCCGCTTCCTGCTGGAAATTGTCGCTGCGGTGAACGCCGAAGTCGGTGACCGTATAGCTGTAGGTCTGAAGTATAATGGCGATGACTTCCTTGGCGAGGAGGGCTGGACCCTCGCAGAATCCTGTCGTCTCGCCCCTCTGGCTGAAAAGGCTGGTGCCGATTACATAACCGTCACTGCAGGATTGGTGGGGTCACCAAAACTTACCATCCCCCCGATGTATGAGCCTCAGGGATGCTATACGGACCTGGCCGCAGCCGTGAAGCCACATGTTAACATTCCAGTCGGGACGATCGGCCGGATCAAGAATCCCGAAATGGCAAGAGACCTTGTCGCGGCCGGCAAAGCGGACTTTGTCTGTTTTGGGCGAGGCACAATCGCCGACCCGGAAATCTTTCTGAAAACGCGCGAGGGTCGTCTCGACGATATACGCCCCTGTCTCGCCGATTGTCGCGGCTGCATTGACGAACATCTGCTTCGCAATGGGGGCGGCGATGCCAGCTGTGTCGTCAACCCCAGAATGTCACGGGAACTTACCTGTATCGACATACCGGATTCGGCTGCTGCCAACCCCAAAAGGATACTTGTTATCGGTGGCGGCCTGGCCGGCATGGAAGCCGCACGTCGCACCGCATACTCCGGACACCATGTTATGCTGTTCGAACGACGGAGCCAGCTCGGGGGGCAGATACTGCTCGCGCGCCAAATGCCCGGTCGCAGGGAAATCGGCGACATCGTGCCCTGGTATGAACGTCAGCTCAGCAAAATGGGTGTTGAGGTACATCTGAACACGGAAGTTACCGAGTCCATGTTGAAGGATTTAAGTCCGGATGTCGTCATTCTCGGCACAGGAAGTGCGCCCGTCGTACCGCAAGACATGATGGATGTCGTGATGAATGCCGAAGATATCGACATAATGATGCTGGATGATCTCGTTGAGCACCAGCTAGATGTGGGTGAGAATGTTCTGGTGGTGGGAGGCGACCAGAATGGTATGGTTGTCGCAGATTATCTAGCCCAGGGGGAGCGCAGAGTCGTAGTTGCAGAAGCGCTGAACCATTTTGGTGGAAAGCTTGCTGCCCATGACCGCTGGTATCTGTTGAACCGACAAAATGCTAAGAATGTCAGGCGGATCAAGAATGTTCACCACATCCAACTGACTCCGGACATGAGATCGGTGACCCTTATCGGTGACGGCGCGCCTGATACGCTTTCAGGGATTGATACAATTGTTTTCGCCAGTGATCGCCGCTCTGAACGCAGCCTTGTGGAAGTCGCAGAATCATTGGGGGCCTCCACCTATATCGTCGGGGACGCGCATGACATCAGCTCGGAAAATGCAGGAACAATCTTCAATAACATAGCGCACGCTTACGACACGGCGAGGCAAATTTAAGCGCAGCTGAATCTGTCTCCCCGTCCGGAAATATATCCGCCGATTGAAGACCTGGCCGTATTCCCTTCCGAATCCCGCCTGTCTGGATCGATCACTAGCGAAGAATGGAAGGCCTCATTACGGTGAGAAGGTCATGATTTTCACCCCTCAGGCCATTGCTTCGGACCGGGCTGGATTCTCCAACCATGGAGTCCCTGTTGATGGCGGCTGACTGCAGAGAAGGATCGATTATCCTCCACATCTGAGGCGCCCTAGAATCAGTCCGTCTTGCAAGCTTGCCGGTCTGGCAATTCGGGAGCACACTTTTTCAGGTCACAGACCATGCTGCGCGCCTGGATGGTCAGACCAGGGGTCGCCTCATGGATAGGTCGACAGCGGATCACGTCATGGCGCCCGCCGCGTTCACACCTGCAATACGGCCGAACGTGGCTGAACTGCTCAGCGAGGAGGCGCTATAATATCCGGCCCCGTGAAATCCCCCAACAACTTCACCTGCAGCAAACACCCCCTCGATCGGCGCACCAAACCAGTCGAGGACGGCCATATCTCCGTCAGTCGTAATGCCTCCATATGTGGAGGTGAGCGCATTTCCCGTCGCGGCGATATAATAGGGAGGCTGATCAATCGGGAATAGATTGATGGCGCGCCCGAATTCCGGATCCCCCCCTTTCGCAGCATGCCTGTTGTACTCGTCGAGCGTGCGTTGCAGGACCATGGGGTCGATCCCCATCAATGAAGCCAGTCCGGCGATGCTGTCGCTTGATTGGATATAGCCTGCGAGCAAAGCCTCTCTGTAATTGTTCACGGATGTATCTTGATGAGAGCGCTGCATCAGCCGGTCGTCGAAGATCTGAAATCCTATGCCCTCGGGCTGTGCCATTCCTATATTGCTGAGTGCCTTGTAGCTTTGCCCCTCATTTACAAAGCGCACGCCGTGCTTGTTTACCATGATACCGCCCTCCAGGAAGGAAAACAGGAGCGGGGGTATTTCATCGGCTTTCGCCTCATTATGGGGGTAGTTGCGTATGCCTCCTCCGAAAGAACCAGACACATAGCCGAGATCCGCATGCCCTGCCCCAAGATCGGAGGCCATCATCAAGCCATCTCCTGTATTGGCTATCCCCCCATGTTTTACGGCACTTACCAGTTCCGGCGCGTAGGTTTGAAGCAGCTCCCGGCTCCTTGAAAATCCGCCGGTGGCCAGGATAACGCCGCCGCGCGTTTGAATGAATGTCTCCTGATCTCCGAACAGCACTGCAGCCCCTTCTACTCTACCCGACCGAGTTGAGCGGTGAAGCCTGATACCTGGCGATTTAGAGGCGTAGTGGATCCTTGGCTCAGCCTGCACGGCCATGTGCAAGACAGTGATCGCCCGACCTGTCCCTGTTACATGAGCCCTGGATATTGCCGGCTCCGGTACGACATGAAGCTCGAATTTGACTCCATGTCTTTTCAGGAAAGTGTACGTCTCGAGCTGACTGTCCAAGAACCGCTCAATAAGCTCGGGATTATTCTGGTTCTTGCCGCTTTCCAGAAGATCTTGCCGCAATGCGTCGAGACTGTCCTTCTGTCCGGCTGCTGCCTGTTCCTCGGTTCCACAAAAAACGAAGGCGCCTCCGGCAATCGCCGAACTCCCTCCGGGCTGGGACGATTTTTCCAGCAGCAGGACCTCAGCGCCAGCCTCTGCCGCCGCCAATGCGGCGCAATGACCGGCAATACCGCTTCCCAATACCAAAACATCTGTCTCGGTTGGCAGCTTCCCTGATTCCCTTAGCATACGATACCTCCTGCCGTATTGGGCTCACCGGATCTCCTGTCGAAAGCGAGGCGAGCGCGCGCAGTCGCTCTGCAGGGAAGTCTGCCACTCCCTCCATATATCCTGCCCCCTCGCTGAACTTGCGCAAGGATCTTCCCGAGGCCCTCAAACCTTGGCGAACACTCTGACTGAGAACTATTATTGGACTGTCTTGAAGGCATATTGAAAACTCTCTCGATCCATCCGGACACGGCGCGTTTCGAAATCGGGCAAACGCACTCTCATTTCCCTAATAGCGGGGTCTTCCCTCTGTTTCTAGTTTCTAAAAACCTGAACACAGGCTTGCTGTTTCTGTCATTCAGCAAGCCGGTCAACTGACCTAGACTTGGCGGGCACCTTCACGGGGTTCACGAGACAGGGAGACACTACTTGGAACGATATGATGTAATTGTAGCGGGGGCAGGTCCGGTGGGGCTGACCCTGGCTATCGACCTTGGTCAACGAGGCATTCGAACGCTGATTTTGGAACGCAACAACTCCACAGGCCCCTGGCCCAAGATGGATCGGTCCAATGCGCGGACGATGGAATTCTATCGCCGCCTCGGCATTGCCGATCAGGTCCGGGCGCTGGGCTATCCGGACGATGCGTCCATGGATGTTTTCATCGTTACCCGCCTGTGTGATGAGCCATTGCTTAAACTTCACTATCCGACGGTCGCGGAGTTCCGTCAGCGAATCTCTGAAACCACAGATCATTCGCAGCCGCTCGAACCCTACCAGCTTGTTTCGCAGAACAAGCTTGAACCGCTCCTGAAATCGGTGGCTGAAGCAACGCCGCATGTCACGGTGAGATATGGGTGCGATGTCCTCAGCTTTCATGACATGTCAGATAGGGTAGTGATTGAATACTCCGACCCCGACGACAATCCGGTCAAGGTCTGCAGCACTTATCTCGTCGGCTGTGACGGCGGCAGCAGCACTATCCGAAAACAGCTCGGCATCAAACTTGAGGGTCAGGGCAATTTACGCAGCATGAGGCAGATCTGCTTCTACTCCGAACAGCTCTATGAAAACATTCCCATGGGCAAGGGCCGTCATTATTACTTTGCGGATGCCGAAGGGTCTGCCCTTATCGTCCAGGGGGATCGCAAGGAATTCACGCTCAATTCAGATGTGCCGGAGGATATCGACTACGAATCCTGGGTGAGGGAGAAGGTGGGCCCCGGCATCGAGTTCGATTTCAAACTATTGAATGTCAGCCCATGGAATCTCCATCTTCTGCTCGCTGAAAAATATGGGAACGGCCGTGTATTTCTGGCTGGAGATGCTGCCCACCTCGTTATCCCGACGGGAGGGCTCGGCATGAATTCCGGTGTAGGCGACGCGCTGGACCTGTCCTGGAAACTTTCCGGAACGATAAAGGGGTGGGGCGGTCCGGGGCTGTTGTCCTCTTATGAGGCTGAACGCCGGCCTGTCGGCGTCAAGAATGTTGAAGCCTCCGGTTGGGCCGCTCAGGGTCTTGGCAAATGGCGCGCCCTCCACAGCCCAAAACTGATGGAAGAGACGCGCGAAGGCGCGCGCGAACGATTGCGCACAGCGCGCAGCGCCAATCTGCATCACCGGCGTGTTCATGAAATGGTTGGAGCCGAATATGGCTATTCATATGCAGGCTCCCCCCTCATCACTCCCTCACAGGACACGCCGGCAGAATGGGATACGGTTCGCTTCCTTCCCAGAACGGATCCTGGTGTACGGATCCCGCACATCTGGTTGAGCGATGACAGTTCGATACTCGACCGAATGGGAGCATATTACACCTTTGTCGACCTTACCGGCCAAGCCGACACTTCTGATATCGAAGATGCCTTTTCCCATCTGCACGCACCTATGGTGACATTCTCCCAGTCAGAGCCGCATGTCCAGTCCGTTTACGGATGTAAATTTCTTCTCGTCAGGCCTGATCTGCACATTGTCTGGACGGGAAATGTCCTCCCGGATCATCCTCGTCAACTCGCCAGACTAGCTGCAGGTTTCGATGACACCCCACCCCCGGTTGATGTAATTTAGCATGTATAATGACAATAGCCTGGCAGCGCAGAACGTTACTCGAGGGGGCGACGATTGCCGAGAATTTTAAATCCTGTGTGCGTGCGCTCTCCGGGCAATGGGGCCCGCCCGTTCTGAGCGCATGTACGATCGGTGAATTCGAAAGGACGTCTCATATGCCAGGAAGAATGACAATAACCAGGTGGCCACCTGCCGGCATCATTTCGGTCTCCAATATCCTGGTAATCAACTGACACAATTCCGGGTCTCACTGCTTGGACAACCGCATACAATGATGACCCTTCTCCTTTAGAAATCGATCTCATCATCAGGAGACGCCGCTGCGTATCGTTTCATCAACAATGTGCGCAGTTCAGCCGAACGCGGGCTGGCGGTCCGGGGGATAACCAGGCTCCGTTCCAGATCAAGACCAGCCTCGAAGTCCAGCCTCGCCCCTTCCGTAACGGCGCGCTTGTTGGCGACGAGGGCATCGAAATCATGTCTCGCAAATTGCTGAGCCCAGTCCATGACAGCTTGACGGAAATTCCGGTTTGGCAGGATCGCATTTACAAGGCCCATCCTGAACGCCTCTTCGGCACTCACCTTCCGGCCACTGAGTATAAGTTCGAGCGCACGACCCGTCCCAATGAGGCGTGACAGACGTTGCGCCCCCCCGGCTCCCGGAACCATGCCAACTGATATTTCCGGCAATCCAAATGTCGCCGCCGGGGCAGCAACCCTCACCGAACAGGCCAATGCCAGTTCGGTACCACCGCCCCATGCCTGGCCATTTACGGCTGCGATGACGGGCTGAGGGATGGCCTCGATCAATGCGGGTGTGGTGCGCCAGGCGGACCGTTCACCAGCTACCGGTTTTCCGCTGGCCACCTGCTCAAGATCGTCGAGATCCGCATGCGAGACAAAATACTTTTCATTCGCACTTGCCAGAATAATGATGGACACATCACTTCGTGCCGCAAGCTCCTTCAATATTCCAGAGAGGTCCCCCAGAGCTTCAAAGCTCATGAAATTTCTCGGAGGTCGATTGAAGGTTACGATTCCGACTTTACCAGCAATTTCGCTCGTCCACGCACTCATGTGCCCGACTCGCCGGCTGGGGACCTGTCCACATAAGCGACGCGGGTCTTCTTCCACATGCTCATACCTCCTTGTACATATAAGTATTGATGTTCTTGGCCTGGCGCTCGCTCAGTTCCAAATGAAAGCCGAGGATATGCGCGCAGTCGATGATGCGTCCGACGGTCTTGTCCCCAATCCTGTTTTCCTCGCCGAACAGGGGCGCATAGTCGAACTCGAAATATCTCAAGTCCCGGGTTCCGGCGGCCTGGCTAGCCGTTGCAACCGCAGGCATGTCATTCACCAGCCAGGTAATATTGTGCACACTCGGTCCGGCTTTCTGGAGCAGCTCCCACCAGGGACCCGCATCATGTCTCGGTTCAATATATTGAAGGACCGCATCCCCGAGACTGAAATGCTGTATGTCCATTCTCCCCGCAGTGATTCCAACCAGAAATTCGGAAAATTCCTGCTCGACTCGCTTGGAGCCGAAAAGCCGCTCCAACCATCTTCCCGCTTGGGCGATATCATGATGCGTGATTTCCACATGGAGCATGGGTGAGACCTCCCCCCACGCCCCGGGCAATTCCGCGAGAGGGCCCTGTTCCCCTGGCTCCAGGATGAGATCAAATCCGATTAGGGCGCGGCTCCTGCACCAAATGACGCCGCTCTCGGTGTGGGTGAACTCCAGATTATCATCCGAGAGATCGGCAAGAAGCTGATCCATGTCCTCGATACCGTAGGCGAGGCTGGCGACATGTGGCCCGTACTGATCGAGACGCTCTCCCCAACCAGTATCCGCCGACTGAGGCGCCACCAATTCAATCACAAGGTCACCCAGCCCAATATGAGCCAGATGGCGCCCGCTCCCGGGATGAATCTGCGTTGGCACATTTTCGAGGCGCTGCGCCCGGAACAAGGATTCAAGATAACGGACGGCCAGTTCGATGTCCTCGACAACGCAACTGACCCGCCTCAACCTGGATAAGGAGACACTCATGCCGATTTGCCCCCTTCCATGTCTCCAAACCTGTCTGTTGGCCCGGACACCATTCTGCCTCTCCCATATCTTTGCTCAGGCCGGCGGGCAGGAGCGAGACAGGGAAGTTTGAGACCTTGAGGACACATCACGAGCCCGGCTGGAGCCGGTACTGATCAATCGAACTCCCGGGAATGGAATAGTCAGACACATCCATCGCGATGTGCAGATTTTCTGCCACCGCTTCCGCGGTCAGAGGAGTGGCAACAAATCCAGGAACCGTCGCGGTAAAGATACGGGCCACCCGTCCAGCCGCAACGCTTAATACTTCACCGTTTGGCTGGCACGTCTCATGGCTCAGATAGACGACAAGCGGAGACACAGCAGACGGATCCAAGCGCGCCGTGTCCAATTCGGGATGCGCTTCAAAATAGGCTTTCGCCATCGGTGTATAGGCTACCGGGCATATTGTATTTATGCGAATATTCCGATCTCGATTGTCGAGTGACGCGGAGCGGCTCAGACCCAGGATCGCCGCTTTGGCTGTCGCATAGGGCAAGGCCTCCGGCGCCCCGAAAGCGCCCAGGGCCGAGGCAGTATTGACGATACGCCCATAATCCTGCTTGCGCATATGTCTGAGGGCTGCCCGCATCGTCCAGAACATTCCCATGAGATGTACTTCCAGGACAGACCGCATGTCTTCGGTACTGACATCCTGGATTCTGCCGGCGATGGAGTTGCCGGCATTGTTCACGAGACTGTCGATACGCCCCCAGCGTGTCACCGCTTCCTGGATGACGGACTCCGCATCCGCCTCAATTCCCACACTCGCATTGCAGGCATGAACATCATAGCCTTCAGATCTCAACCGGGCTGCCTCGATCTGCGCAGCGCTCTCTCCGCCGTCGCGTATGGCTATGTCATTGAGAAGTACACTCGCTCCGCGTTCCGCGAGTGCCCTGGCATGGCTGAGACCGAGGCCGCTTGCCGCCCCTGTCACAATCGCGACCTTGCCGGTAAATCCGAGCTTCGTCATACTAGATCTCTTTATCATTATTTTCGGTCACAGGGAGTCGAGGGTGACCTGACCGGCGATCGGTCGGCCAAATGCGACAGCCGAGGTAATGGGATTGTAGAACTCACGCAGGCACTTGATCTTGCCATGTTCGACATCAAAGCGGAGGACATATCGATTCCGGTAAATTTTCCCCGACACCATCTCTACCTCGCCACGCGCCTCAACGAAAACGGTCCGCCCATCCTCGGAGACCACATATTCCGCACTGACGAGGCGTACGGATTTTTCTGCTGCAAATGCGGTATCGACAAATCCCTCGATTTCACGCTTTCCCGTGTATCGCCGGAAATGCCCATCTTCTGTCTTGCCCGATTCATTGAAAGGTATTTCCAGCACCATATCTTCGTCCATCACGCGGAGTTTTGCAGCCTTGTCCTTATTCACATCCCCTAGGATCCAGCATTCTGCCACATCTCGCGCATTCATTGTTTCCATTCCTGACACTGACTTTCTCCCTTGAATATTGATGCCGACCGCTAGGTCGTGACCAGTGTGTGTCCGCCTGCAACTTTAATGCTTTCACCTGTGACATAGGCGGCCTGGTCGCTGACGAGAAACTCCATGACCCCGACCACATCTTCAATCTGCCCCAGACGACGCAAGGGGATCGTGCGCGCCTGATGTCCAGTCGCTAGATTACGGCTCGGGGCGAGCGCCTTGATGCGCGGCGTTTCAATCAAGCCCGGCGCGATGCAATTCACACGAACATTATATGGCCCCAGCTCGACCGCTAAGGATTTGGAATATTTCTCGACTGCGGCTTTCGCTGCACCATACATGGCGAGCCGTCCCTCAAGATCGTCCGCAAACGCACCGATGGTTGAAATATTCACGATTGCACCACCGCGCTGCATCAAGTGTGGCGAGCAGGCCTGGCACATGTTTACGGTCGTGTCGAAATTAGCAGCGAAAAGGACGGCGCGGTCCTCTCCCGACGTATTCACGGCTGAGCTCTGGTCAATCTTCGTGATGGCTCCCCCCGCATTATTGACCAGGATGTCGATACGGCCAAACTTTTTGGAAATCCTGTCTACCGCCTGCCTGACCTCATTCTCGACAGAGAGATCGGCTTCAATCCCGATCGCGCGCACCTGCAGCGCCTCCAATTCCTCCTGAACGGAGGCCGCCGTCAGCTGTTCTCCAAATTTCGACGCCATTGCAAGGTCGATATCCAGTATGGCCACGTCTGCCCCTAAGGCAGCGAGTCGCAGGGCGTGAGCCCGTCCCATTCCCCCTGCCCCGCCGGTTACGACAGCTGTTTTCCCCGCAAGCATTTTCATGGCAGCTCTGCCTCATACGTCGGTACACGTACAGCAAACTCAAGACAAAATGTGCGCTTCATTTTATTGACCTCCCTCACTGAGCTCCCATCTGGCGGGGAACCTGTTTCACAGATTGCCGCCTCTCATCTTGCCAGACCAGTGACATTCGAGGCAACTTGGCCTTCAGGAAATTAGAAAGGTGATAGATGCGACACCATTTGCCCCCTCTGAACGCCCTGCGGGCGTTCGAAGTTACCGGACGCACAGGAAGCCTGAGCGCTGCTTCCAGAGAGTTGGGGGTTTCCGTTGGCGCGGTGAGCCGGCATGTCAACCTGCTTGAAGACTATCTCGGCTATAAATTATTCCTGCGTCAGCATAATGGCATGCTTTTGACGCAAGGAGGAGAACTCTATCACGATCAGATCGCCTCCGCATTCGATCTTATCGACAATGCCAGTCGGAGCCGACACGTCGGAACAAAACACGCGATCCGATTTCGCGCCTATACGAGTTTTGCAACCGATTGGCTGTCGCCACGTCTTCCCGATTTCAGGCGGCGGCATCCGGACATCGCGGTCCAGTTGAAACAGTCACTCAACGAAACCAATTTTGCGAGCGAACCGATCGATGCTGCGATCAGTGCCCTTCCCGTCCTCCAGCGGGATGTGCTCAGTGTCGACCTCTTCAACACAATTTTTCTTCTGGTCTGCGCGGACGGGGGGACACGGACGCGCGCACTCGAAGGAGACTTCTTCTCGGCAGATGCCCCTCCGATTCTGTTTGCCCGACGGGAGAGACCATTTTGGGAGCAGTATTTTGATCGAATGAACCTTCCGGCACCGCCTTTCGCGAATGGACTGGAGTTTGACAATCTGAGCCTCACCTATCAGGCGGCGCGCAACGGCGCCGGCATTGCCTTGGGCCAACTGTTTCTGGTGGCCGATGATCTCATGACCGGACGTCTTGTCCCGGCCGCCCGAGCCTATGTGGAACTCGATATTCCTCACCGGTTCGTGTACAGAACCGGCAGGGATGCATCGACGGATGTGAATGCCCTCAAGTGCTGGATGCTTGATCAAGCATCCCAGACCAAGGCGCAAATGACGAAGATACGCGCCGAACTGGATCACCTCTGACCCCTCCCTTCAGACAATCCCTGTCGGTCAGCCGGGTATAGTACGCTTGTTTTATTCTCTTGACGCATTGCCCCCGCTTCCCTAGTCCCTTGCTCATTGTCTCTGCCTGAAGCGGCACATGTCGCTGGCGGACGTGAATTGCAAATTAAGGAGCGGTTGTATGAAGGTCCTGGTGCCGGTCAAACGCGTCATCGACTATAACGTCAAGGTTCGGGTGAAGCCCGATCAGACGGGTGTCGATCTCGCAAACGTCAAAATGTCGATGAACCCATTTGACGAGATTTCTGTCGAAGAAGCAGTTCGCATGAAGGAAGCCGGTACGGCGACCGAAGTCGTGATCGTCTCGATCGGCCCGAAACAGGCTCAGGAAACCATCCGCACGGCGCTCGCCATGGGCGGCGACCGCGGTATTCTGATCAATACCGACGAAACCGTCGAGCCACTGGCCGTTGCGAAAATCCTTGCAAAAGTCATTGCCGACGAGAGCCCAGACCTGGTGCTGCTCGGCAAGCAGGCCATCGACGATGATTCCAACCAGACCGGCCAGATGCTGGCCGCGCTGCTGGACTGGCCGCAAGGCACCTTCGCTTACAAGATCGAGAAGGACGGCGACGCCCTGACCGTGACCCGCGAAGTGGATGGCGGCCTGCAGACCGTGAAACTGGCCACGCCGGCCATCGTCACCGTCGACCTGCGCCTCAACGAGCCGCGCTACGCGTCCCTGCCAAACATCATGAAGGCGAAGAAGAAGCCGATCGATGAGAAAGCTCCGGGCGATTATGGCGTCGACATCTCGCCGCGCCTCTCGGTTGTGAAAGTGACTGAGCCGCCTGTCCGCGAGGCTGGTGAAAAGGTCGAAGACGTTGCGACGCTTGTTTCGAAACTCAAATCAGCAGGAGCGATCTAATGGCTGTTCTGGTTATTGCTGAACACGACAATGCGTCCCTGAACGACGCGACCCACAAGGTTGTCACCGCAGCGGCGAAGTTCGGCGGCGACGTCGACATCCTGGTGGCTGGCGAAGGTGCAGGCGACGTGGCGGCTGCGGCTGCCAAGGTTTCCGGTGTCCGCAAAGTCGTTCACGCCGATGGTGCCTCGGTTGCCAAGCAATTGGCGGAAGCCATGGAAGCCCTCGTGGTGCCAATGATGTCCGGCTATGACGCCGTCTTCATCCCGGCCACGACGACGGGCAAGAACATGGCTCCGCGTATCGCCGCAAAGCTGGACGTCATGCAGCTGTCGGACATCACGGATGTCATCGACACCGATACGTTCGAGCGTCCGATCTATGCCGGTAACGCCATTCTGACCGTGAAATCTTCCGATGCGAAGAAAGTCATCACGGTTCGCGGCACGGCCTTCGAAGCGGCGGGTGAAGAGGGTTCGGCGTCTGTCGAGACTGCAGAGGTGCCTGCAGGTCCGTTCAAATCCGAATTCGTCTCCGAGCAGATGGTCAAGTCCGACCGTCCGGAACTGGCCGGCGCAAAACGCGTCGTGTCGGGTGGCCGCGCGCTGGGCTCGAAAGAAGAGTTCGACCGCCTGATTGTGCCGCTGGCGGACAAGCTGGAAGCCGCTGTCGGCGCGTCGCGCGCCGCCGTTGATGCGGGCTACGCCCCGAACGATTATCAGGTCGGCCAGACCGGCAAGATCGTTGCCCCGGAGCTGTACGTCGCAGTCGGCATCTCGGGCGCCATCCAGCACCTTGCCGGCATGAAGGATTCCAAGATCATCGTGGCGATCAACAAGGATGAAGAGGCTCCGATCTTCCAGATTGCCGATTACGGCCTGGTCGCAGACCTCTTCAATGCCGTGCCGGAGCTGACCGGACTGATTGGCAAGGACTGACCTGGTCAGTGCGTCAGGCGCAGGAGGACATTGCATGACGAAATTGAACAGACAATGGATCTATGCGCGACCTGTGACCGGTGAGCTTGCTATGGAGAATTTTGCCTATCGCCAAGTCCCTGTGCCGGTTCCCGGACAGGGACAGGTGCTCGTTCGAAACAGGCTCGTCTCACTGGATCCGGCCAATCGCACCTATTTCGTGATGCAGAATTACCGGCCGAAACTGGAGCTCGGGGATGTGATGGCAAGCTTCGCAATTGGCGAAGTCATCGAGTCCAGGGATCGGCGCTTCAAGACCGGAGACCTCATCCATGCGGATCTCGGTTGGCAGGACTATGCCATCCTGAATAGTTATGAACGTTCGGAATACGTCTACAAGTGCACCCAGGGGCACAGCGATGAAGATCTGATCGGAGTATTAGGTGTCACCGGCCTGACTGCCTATTTTGGTCTGCAGGAAGTTGGAAAACTTCAAGCGGGGGAGACTGTTGTCGTGGGCGGCGCAACTGGTGCTTGCGGTGTGATTATCGGACAGCTCGCCAAACTTGCAGGATGCCGGGTCATCGGATTTGGCGGTGGGCCAGACAAGTGTCAGTGGCTGGTCGATGAAATCGGCTTCGACGCCGCAATCGATTATAAAGGAAACGACCCGGCTGGCGATTTGGCGCATATCTGTCCAGAAGGCGTTGATTTCTTTTCCGATGCCGTCGGCGGTATCGTCACCCAATCCACTCTTCCCCTGATGAAGAAAAATGCCAGATGGTATCATTACGGCAATGTCTCCACTTATGACAGGGCAACAACGGATTCTCCCGTGGATCTCGGGGAAGCACTGACTGCAACCTTGCGAAACATCTGCGAAGAGCGGAATTTGCGGCCCAGATTTCTGCTCGTCTTCGATTATTACTGTCAGCGAAAATCCGCGGAAAAGGTACTGGCCGGTTTACTGAAATCGGGGCAACTGAAGGCGCCCACAACCATCGTGGACGGATTCGAGAAGCTTCCTGAGACCCTGATCCATGGAACACTGCAAGGGAACCGATATGGAAAACTCAATGTCCGCCTTCGAAGATAATTCAGGCATATGGTCCTGCTCAAACTGAGAGCGTGAACCTTGCAGACTCTCCGTCCTGCCTTGTCAGGTGTATGCCTGCCAGCATTCCGGCACATAGAGAAAAGCGACGTCAGAGACATTTCGGACAAACGGGAAGCCCTCAGCAGGTCCCGCCACTCAAACTTTCCCGGCACAGATAGACTGCGACGGGCCGGATCCTCTGAAGGCTCAATCGGTGGCGCCTAACGACACACGAAATTTGCCGCAATCTCCAGACTTCCCTCGCCATCATATCGAGGAAGCTGCGGCCATGGACAGAGAGGACGTGTCATGCTGTCAGGTGTCAGGCGGGGCAGTTCTCCCATGAGCGCGCGGGCAAGGGCGGCCATTGCCGGCGGAGGCTGGCTGGCGACGATCCGGACCGGCTTTTCTCCCGACTCGACCCAGGCATCGATTACGGCAAGTCCATCAAATGTCGAGGGGCCAGCGCCCCCAAGACAATGCGAGACACCTATCGCGGTAAACAGCTGAACACTCTCTTCTGCCTTCCGGGAGCTTGATTTGGCCAACAGTCTTTGATCCGTCACTTCCAGGGCTTCCTGATAATAATCGATCAATGGTTCAGGAGGGAGCAATTGATCATACAGGCCGTGCCATAAGAGAAGCTTCCCTTCCTCTTTCACGAATTCCGAGAGATCCGGATTGTCGGCGGTGTATATCCGATCAAACAAACTATCTTTTTGCGCTGCGTGACTGGCAATGACGTCGTTTGTGCTGAAATCCGTATCGGTTGGAAATCCTGCAGCAGAGGCAAAATTGTAATATCCCGTTTCCAGCTGCGAATCCTGATCGAGCGCCATGAACCAGGGAAAGCTGGACAGCTCTGATCCTCGGGCGAGACCATAGGCTACGATTTTTCCATTCATATCCCGCTTGTCCGAATAGGCAGACTGCACGGCCGCGACCTGGGCGGGTGACAGGCAGTCATCCCCTGAAACGCCACCCGCACAAAGCAGTTCCTGAGGGTCCCAGGAACAGGCATCCGGCATGGATATGATTCCATCCACGGCACCGTCCTCGCCATCACACGCCGTCAGGGCTGCGCTGTTCACAAGCTGAATTTGTGGAACCGAGAGTTTGGCATTCTCGGCCAGAAAGGCCCGGCTGATCAGCGACATGCTTACCCGGGCCACGTCATTGAATGCCGGCGCTCCAGCAATGATCCCATCAAAGTCCTGCGGATATTTCTGGGCTGCGACCATTCCCTGCCGCCCGCCTTGAGAACATCCCTGAAAATAGGATTTTGCAGGTAATTGCCCGTAATAGGTCTCTGCCAGGTCTTTTCCGAGGACAGTCATTTCGTGTACCGCCCGATAGCCAAAATCAATCAATCCTTCGACATTCGGGGAGCCATCCTCCTCGACGGCCCACGCCGTATTCCAGGGTTCGATGGCCGCATGACCGGTGTCGGTCTGCATGGTTGCATATCCCTTGATAAGTGCAGGGAGCGCCGCGTCGAGCCTCACATTCCCCGCAAAGCCGCCGCCCCCAAGTCCAACAATTTTGTGGTTCCACTCAACTGGAAAGCGATAAACCACACCTATCGTGGAGGTTTCATTTGGAGATATCCTGCCTGCAACTTCACAAATCTGAGGCGCCCCGGTGGTCACATCCGCTGGCAACATGCGGGCCGCTTCAAGACGGGTATGCGGCTTATTCCAGGAATGCTGGAGGTTTTCACACTTTTCACTGGCCGGAATTGGGAGCGTGTCGGGTGCGGTATCTGGATCTGCCGCGCATCCTGTCGGGGCCAGCCCCAGCAGCACGAATAACAATACTCTCCCTGCACTGACCATCATTTCCTCCAACTGGCTTGGTAATTGTAAAAGCGGGTAGCCCATCTCGGTCACTTTTACGTTACAGCGTACATTTTTGCGCGCACCTGTCCATCCGTTTTTATTATATAGTTTTATCCTGTTTTCATCTTATTCAGCCGGGCGTCAGATCCCATAGACGGCTTGAAGGCGTATCTGGCCTCACTCGCCAGACTGCTCCAACAATGCACTTTGGCATCACCTCGAAACCCCTTTTTTCTTTATTTTTCTGACCTGTTCAATCCTCGGAGGCACTTGCAGACCGCTCCACTTTCTACAGTCTGGACAAGGAATTCGTCCAGTTTACCGATGAGCGCTGGAGTTCTGATCCACTTAATTTTAATACTATTGTCTAATCTTGTGAAGGAGCCTCATATCCTCCTCCCAAGCAGTCCACATGGTCGAGCAGTTTTTCTGCAGAACCGCGAGTCATTGCGAGCCCGTGAAATCACCGCGCCGGACGAGAAGAAGATGCTCCGGTCAATGCTGACATCAAGAGAAGGATGGGCGAGGCGACGTGGATGAAAGAATGGCTGCCACAAATATCGTCCGTTAAAGCATTATGCAGAAGCGGATCGAGCCTGCGAAAGTCGAAGCGATATCACGGTCGTACTACATCGCTCATGATAAGATGGCAAAAGCCGACTTGTCGCATTTTTGAGAGGCGCCCGTATCCATCAAATGGTGTCCTGTGAGGCCTAAGGAAAGGCTTTCAGGATGGACATTGAAGCACGGAGGTATGAAAACTCAGCGTGAATCGTACTTTCCAAATCGTCGAACAATCGTCCTGCCCTTGATCAGCGTTTAGATAACGTGTTTGGCTTGCCAATTGTTGTTGCATCGAGTGGGGCTATATGTGTAAGTGGGTTAGTGACAATACTTCAGATGGAGCCAAGCATTGCCTACGAGTTCCCGTTTCGTCGTTGCCGTACACACGCTTGCCGCACTGGCGGTAAACGAAGGGACACCTATGCGCTCAGAAGATCTGGCGCGCAGCGCCAGCACAAACCCGGCTGTCATCAGATCGCTTTTGTCGCGCCTCGCCGATGCGGGGATGTCTACCGCGCGCATGGGATCTGGAGGAGGCTCGATGCTCGCCAAATCTGCTTCTCACATCAGCCTGCTTGATGTCTACCGCGCTGTCGAAGACTGCGAAATCTTCACCCTGCATAGGTCTGCGCCGGATCGCAACTGTGTCGTAGGCAAACATGTTCAGGACGCCATGCGTCCGGCACTCGACAAGGCGCGGCAGGCGTTGGAGGACGAATTGGCAAGGGTGACAATCGACGACATTGCTGCAGAAATCGCCAGGCGCGGCGGGTTTACAATCCCGTGGCAGGCTTGATGTGAGTTTTACCCATATATGTTGTTATGTTGGCAACGTACATACTGATGAAGGACGCAATTTATGACCAATGTTCGTGTCGCGATCGTGTATCATAGTGGCTACGGCCACACCGCGAAGCAGGCCGAGGGCGTGAAGCGCGGCGTTGAGAGCGTCGAGGGGGCTGAAGCCTTGCTGATGGATATCGATGAAGCCCAGAGCCGCTGGGACGACCTTGAGCAGGTCGAAGCAATCATTTTCGGTTCGCCGACCTATATGGGCAGCGTGTCCGGCCCGTTCAAAATGTTCATGGATGCGACCTCCACGACCGTCTTTGCAAAGGGGTTTGCCTGGAAGGACAAGATCGCAGCAGGCTTTTCCAACTCCGCGTCGCGTTCCGGCGACAAGCTTTCCTCCCTCATCCAGATCGCGCTCTTTGCAGCCCAGCACGGGATGCACTGGGTCAACCTCGGGCTACCGCCGGCCAACAATTCGTCAACAGGTTCGCAAGAGGACCTCAACCGGCTCGGGTTCTTTCTGGGCGCAGGCGCACAGTCAAATGCCGATGAAGGGCCCGATGTTGCGCCTCCCGCCGCCGACCTCAAGACCGCCGAGCATCTCGGACGCCGCGTCACAATAACGACGATCCAGTTCGTTCGCGGCCGAGCCGCCTGAGCCAGCCAACGGGATACGGATCCCAGAAGACCAATGGCAAGACTAGAAGATAAGACCGTTCTCATTCCTTGCGGCACGACCAGCATTGGTTTTGCCGCAGCGCTATTGTTTCTAGAGGAGGGCGCGCGGATCGCTATCAGAGGAAGGATGTCGGGGGGCTCGAAAAGGCCGCTCGTCAAATCGGCGAGGGCGTGACAGCGAGTCGCTCGGACACGGGTGACATTGCGTCACGGCCTGCCCTTAAGGCGCAATTACACGAGCCGTTCAGCGACCCAGATGCGCAGTTTTAAACGTCGGCAGTGTGCATTTCAGATCAATCGGGACCTCACTCCAGCGCCTGATGGTGACGTCCATGCCGCCAATGCGCGCTCGATTGTGTTTTCAATGCAGGCGCTCCTGCCGCTGTTCCCGTCCGGTGGCGGCATTGTCGTCACTAGGTCTATCAACACTCGGCACGGCATGGCCGGTACGCCAGCCTATGCATCGCTGTGCGATCGCGAATGTGGGCCCTCGCGGGCGAGCCAGAGCAATTCCCAATCAAAGGATCAGCCTTGATGTCGCATTCCACATACAGGTGAGCATGGTCGGGCGGACTGCTATTCCAAGGCGAACCGGATTGGAAGTGCTTTTGGCCCGCTTATGAAAAGAGACGGGATCATTTTCAGATGTCCATTGAGCTCCACAGACTTCAGCCTGGGAAGCAGTTCCTCAAACAGAATTCGCATTTCAAGTTTGGCAAGATGCATGCCCAGACATATATGCGGCCCATGGCCGAACGAAATGTAAGGATTTGGCGAACGATCAACACGGAATGAATCAGGCGCATCGAATACAGATTCATCTCTGTTGCCCGAACCATAACACAGCATGATCCAGTCGCCCTTGGACAGACGTTGGCCAGAGACGTCGATGTCTTCAGCTGCGGATCGCATGAAACTCTTGATCGGTGTCGCCCAGCGAATGGCTTCATCGACAAGGCCTGGTATCAATGAGGGGTCAGACTTTACTTTCTGAAACTCGTGGGGGTGCCTGGCCAATTGCGCCATGGCGATGGCAGTGGAGGTCGAGGTGGTATCGTGACCTGCGGTGGCCACAGTGATATAATAACCCATCTCTGCCTGCTCGGAAATTGGCTGTCCGTCCACTTTGGCATTGGCGATGACGCTGCTGAGGTCATCACGCGGGTTTTCTCGCCGGGCGTCACTGAGCGTGCGGAAATATTCATGAAACCCCTCCACCGTCCTGGCGAGGTATTCGGCCTGGGCTTCTGCACTCAACACATCCGCCGCCCCGGACACATCAGGATCTTGGGCGCCAAACAGCTCCTGCGTCAATTTCAACATGATCGCTTCGTCTTCAATCGGCACACCGAAAATACTCATGATGACGCGGAGCGGGTAATTCAGGGCCACTTCAGTCAGAAAATCGCACTCTCCTCCGGTCGACAGCATTTTTTCGACAAATTCGCAGGCAATATCTCTGATTTGAGCTTCCAATTTGCGCAAGGATTTAGGCATGAAATAGCCTTGCGTCAGTACGCGGTATTTCATGTGCTCCGGTGGGTCCATGGACACCAGGGAATGGACAAGATGCGGGCTCCCGCCGGTGATCTCCCGAATCCTTTGATCGCTTGCCCTGTCCATGAACGAGAATTGCGTATCGCCCGAATGGAAAAGGTCATTGTGTCGGCTGATGTAGCGGATGTCCTCTGCACGCGTCACAACCCAGAAGGGATCGAAGCCCTCTGCAACCGCCAGACCTAACGGTTTGTGCTTGCGCAGCCATCGATAGGTTTCGAATATCCGGCCATCCGCATAGGCTTGAGGATCGACAAGGGTGGAGACCTGATCTTGAGGGATAAGCGCAGCATGCAATTCTGATGTCGCGTTCATATCTTAGCGTGCCTTAAAAACAGTACTCAGCGACCTGTCTCGGGTCAGCCAGCATGATCAACCACACCGATCAGTCCGGCGCGGCAAGACGGCCACACCATGCAGCGCGTCTCTGCCGGCTCACGCCTAAACAATGATACTGACGCGCCCCTGTGGCCGCAGATTGTCCATATCGAGCATGCTCCGTTTGGAAACAATGCATAGCTTGTCGTCGGTCTTGCGAAGCACATAATAGTGACGACCCACAAAAGTGTGCGTCACGTCATTCTTGGTGCGATACGTCACGAAATTGGAAGTCACGCGCACGCCGTCTGCCTCGGCGCCGAGAATCCGGACATTGGTGACTGTGTGCAACGTCTTTGACCGAGGCCATTCCGAATGTGCCTGTTTGCTGTTCAAACGCTTGATTCGATGGCGTAGCCGGAAATAATCATCCGCAATATAGAAGAGAGATTCCGAAGAATCCGCATCATCCGGCGCGCCTGCCGTAGGAACTTCATATGTTGCTCCTTCGACAAACAATTCCAGCCATTCATCCAGCCGCCAGGCATCCAGTAGTGCAGCTTCGTGGTAGAGGAAATCCTCATACTCGCTACGACTCAATACGGGCTCTGTGGTGATCGCACCTGGCTTCATCATCACTTCTGTCATTATTGATCCTCCATCCGACGCGCCCACTCCCGCCAGAAGCAGCGCATCTGTTCTTCGTCAAAATTTGTTGGCTGGTCCTTCAGCAATCCTCTGGAGATGTCATTCCACGGCGCAAATTTTGCATTGCCATAACCGCGATGCGCACTCTCAAGGGCTTCGACATCATCTGGGGTCGCGAACCCGCCTGGCCCGAGAAATTCGAGGAAATTGTCCAGACGCCGCTTTCGCTGAAGGCGGGGTTCGCCTACAGGCCCCATCGCCCACGCATTGACATGAATCAGACCTGACGACACCGGATGGAAGGTCCTGATTGTGATCGCCATGATGTCATTGATGACCAGGCTGGGAAAAATACCCATATTGCGGTCCCCATCGGCAATCCTGTGTGCTTTCTCGACACCCAGGCGCGCCTCGAGCTCTGCCCGCGCGGCACGTATATCCGCCGCGCCATCTTCTCCCCAGGACGGAATGGTTCTGGCAATCGGCCGGCCCCAGGGCGCTTTTCCCTCGATGACCGCATGACCATTTTTCAGATCGATAGCCCGGGATTCCACTTTTGCGGCGGACAGGTCATCATTCGCGGCGCCGCCAATATAATCCGACAGATACTCAAAATAGGTCGCATGCGTATCTTCTGCGTGATAGCCGTCAAAACTGTTCTCGAGGAGCAGTTTCCAATTGGCATTGATACTGTACTGCTGCCCGCCGCCAATGATCTCCATGCCATTGGGTGACTGATCGGCAACAAGATCAATGATCTCCCGGGAATCTGCCAGATACTCTTCGAGACTGACTGCCCCTTCATCAAAATTGATGAAGTAGAATCCCCGATACTCTTCAAGCCGGGGAACCCGGACGAGATCGACAGATCCATCCTTTCCGAAATCCTCCGGATAGAAGCCCTCTCCCATCCGGGTGGCAAACTTGCCATTATTGTTGAAAGCCCACCCATGATAAAAGCATTTGAAACCGAGCGCACTGCCACACTTTTCTCTGGCCACCATGGCGCCCCGGTGTGGACACACATTGAAAAAGGCGTTGTAGCTGCCCTTGCGATCACGATTGAAGATCAGCTCGCGCCCCGCCACATTACGCGTCAGATAGTCATTGGCTTCCTTGAGTTCCGTCGCATGTCCGAGATACAGCCAGCATTTGTCGAAGATGCGCTCACGCTCCTTCTCAAAGATGGCGTCACTTACAAACGCTTCTCTGGCAACCTTGAACACACCCTTGTTCCGGTCTTCCACAACCCACCTGCCCGTCTTTTCAGGGACGGCCTTCAGCAGCGTCGCCATATTCTAGTCTCCTTCACCGGCTCGGGTCGGACACGTTTTCCGACACCGTTTTGTCTCCTCGGCCCACATCATGCAGGCGAACATCGCATGCCGGACACGCTAACTAAAACGCTTGCTTTATGCAAATTGTTTTAAGAAGGAAGAGCCAGCCGGCCTGCCGCGCCCGTTTCTCTACATCACTTCATATTCGACACGGACAGTCTGGCATGCTCCCAGAAACGGAGCGCGGCGGGCCTCTGCTCGCGCCGCCGCCTCAAGACACTAAGCTGCGTGGCCAGGCCAAGTGCGGGAACCGGTTTGGAAATCATGCCCATGTCCCGTACCATCAGTCCGAGATAGGACCGGACATCAAACCAGCCCAGATCAATCGCACTCGTGCGCTCATCGCTTGCATGCCTCACCAGGGAGAATGCGTCAGCTTCAGGCGGACGCACCAGAACAGCCCCGGCGCTGGCCAATGCCCGCGCCACCATCTCTGCCAGGGCAACCCCATGAAGCCTGCTAATGGTGGCGACAGGAAGCTCTCGGAGATCCTCAGGGGTTATCTCGTTCCGGTGCGCCAGCGCATGCTCTTCAGGCAGGAGAAGCGTGACGGGCTGGCTGCGAATGACCAATCGCTCGAGATCCTCGTCCCGGACCGGCCCATCGCTCTCGACCGATCGGGGTTCGATCACGATTGCAAGGTCTATGTCGTCTTCGCGCAAGGCATTGAATATGCGCACATGACCAAGAGCAAGGATCTCGACATTGGCGGCAGGATATTGCTGAAGAAATCGATCCGTTAGCTGCGTGCGTTCCGGAAAAAAAACGGAATGGGGCTGGACTGCCAGGCGTAACGCATTGGTCCTGATCTCTTCTGCTTTCTGATGCAGCCAATCGGTCTCCAGAACCAGTCGGCGGGCATTGGCGACAAAGGCGCGCCCCTCCTTGGTGAGATCTACCCGCCGGCTCGTCCGGTCAAAAAGATCAAAGCCCAGCTGGCGCTCCATCTCCCGAATACTCGCAGACAGGGCAGGCTGCGACACGTGCAGGGCATGGGCAGCCTTGGTGAAGGATCCCAGTTCCGCGATCTTCAGGAACGCTTTGAAAGGCGACGCTTTGAGATCCATAACCGGTCCCGCAACTTATTGATACGCCCCCTATCCATAAGCATATTCGATTGAATGTGAAGGGATTTCCGATTCGACAGCCTCCTCGTTCAGGAGGCACACTGGCTGCAGCTGCAATGAAAAGGAGGCCTGCCATGTGGTCTTTTCAAACCGACCCGGATTTCCAGGCAGAACTGGATTGGATCAGACGTTTCGTGGACGCCGAAGTCGAACCCCTGGATTCACTTCTCGGCAGCCAATGGAATATTCACGATATCCGGTTCCAGAAATATGTGCGCCCTTTACAGGAACAAGTGAAGCAGCGCGGATTGTGGGCATGCCATCTGGGCCCGGAACTCGGTGGAAAAGGGTATGGTCAGCTTAAGCTGGCTTTGATGAATGAGCAGTTTGGACGCTCCCGATTTGGTCCCATTGTCTTTGGAGCCCAGGCCCCGGACACGGGAAATTCCGAAATTCTTGCCCATTATGGAACGCCGGAACAGAAGGAACGCTTCCTGACCCCGCTTTTGAACAATGACATTGTATCCTGCTTCGCCATGACGGAACCTCATGGCGGGTCCGATCCGCTCCTATTGAAAACACAGGCCATTGCCGATGGCGGGGAATGGGTCATCACCGGCGAGAAATGGTTTGCCTCCAATGCGCGCTTTGCGTCTGTCTTCATTGTCATGGCAGTGACGGACCCGGATGCTGAAAACCCCTATCGCAGCATGTCCATGTTCATCGTTCCCGCCGAAACGCCCGGTATCGAATTTGTACGCGATTACACATATTTCGGCCAAGCCGAACCCGAACATGCGCATCTGAGATTCAACGCCGTACGCATTCCGAAAGATCACATGCTTGGAGAAAAGGGAGAAGCCTTTACGGTTGCACAGGTTCGACTTGGCGGCGGCCGGCTGCATCATGCCATGCGAGCCCTTGCCGAAGCAACGAAATGCCTTGATCTTACCTGCCAGCGGGTCGCGTCGCGCTTTACCAAGGGCGAGCGATTGTCGGAGAAACAGATGGTTCAGGAAAAACTGGCCGATTGCTGGATCCAGCTTCGCCAGTTCCGTCTGTTGACCCTCGAAGCCGCCTGGCTGGCGGATGAATCAAAGGACTGGAAAGCGATCAAACAGAACATCGCAGCGGTGAAGGTCATGATGCCAAAAGTGCTTCACGATGTATCATCGACAGCGCTCCATCTGCACGGATCCCTCGGCTTGTCGACCGAAATGCCGTTTTCCTATCATTTGATGAACAGCTATATGATCGGTCTTGCCGATGGGCCCACAGAGGTCCACAAACTCACTGTAGCCAAGGAAATGCTACGCGACATCGAGCCGCCGGCTGATCAGTTCCCGGATTATATATACCACAAGGCCAGAGCGCAGGCTGAGCTCAAATATCCTGCTGATTGAAACAGATGACGAATTGCTCACGGGCGGACGCATGGCCGTCTCAGTGTCCAGAGCAAGGCATATAAGGAGTGATCCAGCATGGATTATACGATAGATTTTAAAGGCAAGACGGCCCTGATTGTCGGCGGCACAAGCGGGATAGGAAATGCCACCGCCCAGGCGTTCCGATCAAAAGGCGCAGACGTCTTTGTCTGGGGCACACGCGCAACCGCGAAAGACTATGAGACCGAGCCCACATCCGATCTCGAAGGCCTCCACTATGAATGTATGGATGTTAGTCAACCCGAAAGGGTCGCGGCCTATGTCCCCCCCTTTGCAAAACTGGACATCCTCGTCCTGTGCCAGGGCCTGGTCCTCTACGGACGCAAGGAATTCGAAATTGATGGGTTCAGGCGTGTTCTGGATGTCAATCTGACCAGCTTGATGAGTTGCGCAACCAAGTTTCGCGACATGCTTGCCAGTACGAGCGGTTCGCTTATCATTGTCAGCTCCTCGGCCGCATTCCATGCCACGCGGGGTAATCCTGCCTATAATGCTTCCAAAGCCGGTGCATTAGGTCTGACCCGGACCCTTGGTCAGGCCTGGGCCGCAGACGGGCTACGCGTGAACGGCATCGCACCAGGATTTGTGCCGACACGCATGACCCGTGTGACAACTGAAAATGAATCCCGGTCGGAAGCGGCCAAGTCCAATATTCCGCTCGGTCGATTCGGAACTCCTGAGGAAATGGCCGCGATTGCCCTGTTTCTTGCCTCCCCCCTGAGCGGCTACATGGTCGGGCAGACCCTGCTCGCCGATGGCGGCATGCTGCTTTGACTCTGGCCATGAACACTCAAACCAACATGACCGGGCTAGACCCAAATCGTCTTGCAGACTGGATGGATACAAAAGGTCTCGGCAGCGGGCCCATTGCCGACGTGACACGCCTTGCCGGCGGAACACAGAACCTGATCTTTCGATTCCGGCGACTTGACAGGGACTATGTCCTTCGCCGGCCTTCCCTGGCTCCCAGACCCAGAGCGGGCGAGACCATGATGCGGGAAGCCAGGGTTCTTGCCGCACTCGCTGGGAGCAAGGTTCCCCACCCGGCCCTGGTGGCAAAATGTGAAGACGACAGCATCCTTGGCACCGCTTTCTATCTCATGGAGCCGGTTACGGGATTCAATGCGGTAAATGGCATGCCGGAACCGCACAGATCCAGTCCCGCCCTGCGCCGCCGCATGGGTCTGGCCTTGGTTGAGGGCGCCGCGGCCCTGGCGCACATAGATTACGCAGCCGCAGGGCTTGAGGGATTCGGTAGGCCTGAGAATTTTCTCGAACGACAGGTTTCGCGTTGGCGCGACCAACTCGACTCATATACCCGGCAAACCGGTTGGCCTGGACCTCAGAGTCTCCAAGACGTTGGTTCCCTGTCGGACTATCTGGCAACCAATATCCCACCCGGCTACCGACCTGGCATCCTTCATGGTGACTATCAGCTGGCCAATGTCATGTACCGCTATGACAGTCCCGAACTGGCCGCGATTGTGGACTGGGAATTATCGACAATTGGGGATCCCTTGCTCGACCTTGCCTGGATCGTCGCCACATGGCGGGGATATGATCCGGAACTGCCCGTTTTGCAAGTGGAGCCTTGGGACGGTTTTCCGACTGCGGATGAATTGATCCGGCACTATGCCGATCACTCTCTTCGCGATATGACCTGTATCAACTGGTATGTTGCGCTCGCCTGCTTCAAACTGGGAATTATCCTTGAGGGCACTCATGCGCGGGCCTGTGCCGGAAAGGCAGCCAGAGAAACTGGCGACCGCTTGCATGAGGCGGCAGTGTCACTCATGCAGCGCGGACTGATCTGGTCAAAGCGGCCGGTGTGGCAATAGTCCAATGTTCCGGACTGCCTGCCGTGTCAGGCCCAAGCATATCCGGCCAGTCCAGTCAGACAATTTGGTCCATGATGTCTCCACTCAAGGACCGCCGCATTCCGGCTTTCAAGCCCTGCCTCACATCGCCTCGACGATCATGACATTTGCCATGCCTCCCCCTTCGCACATGGTCTGAAGTCCAAACCGTCCTCCCCGGGCGCGCAGGGCATGTACGAGCGTGGTCATCAGTTTTGTGCCCGAGGCGCCGAGCGGGTGACCAAGAGCAATGGCTCCCCCATTCACATTCATTCTTGCCGGATCAGCATCAAGCATTCTGAGCCAGGCCATGGGGACCGAAGCGAAGGCCTCATTCACTTCATAGAGATCGATATCCTCAATTTTCATATTCTGTCTGACCAGCGCTTTCTGTGTCGAAAACACTGGTTCCTCCAGCATGATGACAGGATCTCCGGCCGTCACGAGCAAGCTTGCGATCCGAGCTGATGGTTCCAAGCCATGCGTCTTCAGGGCTGCTTCACTGGCGACGAGGATGCCGGAGGCACCATCGCAGACCTGACTGGCATTTGCAGCCGTAATGGTTCCCCCCTCTTGAAGGGTTCTGACCGAGCCGATACTTTCAAGACTGGCATCGTAGCGTATGCCTTCATCCTGGACATGAGCCACCGCACCGGCGCTGGTGCCAATGTCCAGAGGCACAATTTCAGAATTGAAAGCGCCGGACTCGGTCGCACGGGCCGCTCTCTGATGGCTTTCAAGGGCAAACCGATCCATATCCTCGCGCGTGAAACCATATTTGTCCGCAATCATCTGGGCACCCCTAAACTGACTGAATTCCCTGACCCCATATGTATGCTGGATTCTGTCACTCCAGGGCCCCTTTCCCATGCCTGCCTGGGCATAAACATCTATCGCGGAATTCATTGGCACTCTCGACATGCTTTCCACACCAGCAGCGATCACCATGTCCTGCGTACCCGACATCACGGCTTGCGCAGCAAATTGCAGGGCCTGCTGGGAGGATCCGCATTGCCGGTCGATCGTCACGCCCGGAACGCTTCGCGGGAGCTTGGACGCCAGTACAGCATTGCGTCCCAATGCCGTGGACTGTTCGCCCCCCTGGCTGACACAGCCCATGATTACATCCTCTATCGCCGCAGGATCAATTCCGGAGCGTTCAACCAAAGCATTCAGGATCTCAGCGGCCATGTCCGCCGGGTGCCAGCCGGAAAGCGCGCCCTTGCGGCGCCCTCCAGCGGTTCGTGCGGCTTCAACAATGTAGGCATACGGCATTTTATGCTCCTAGAGGGAAAGAATGTTTATGTCTTGTGCAAACACGGATACCGCCCCGCCCTGTCCATTTCGCGGGACTTGTTCACCTTGGCCTGCATGACGGAGGAAACCTGCCTGTCGCCATGTCATGGGGAGGGCGATCGCGGTGCCATCCAAGCACCAGATCACCCTTGCACCGTCATCTTGCCGAGGATGTCTCTTATCGGCACTGCAGTGTCTGCCAACTCAACCTTGCTGGGCCTCGCCTGGTTCAGGATCAGCTTCTTGGACGCCAGGAAGTCTGCTGGACTGTTGATCGCGTCAACAGCGATGAGATGTCCCGTCTTGAAATAGAAGGCGGAAAACCTACAAGTCGACATTTCCCCACGCAGCACAATATCATCATGCCCTGTGGAGAGGCCTGCAATCTGCAATTTTATATCGAACTGATCAGACCAGAACCAGGGACAATCCACGCGCGGTCGGTCTGTCCCCATGATGGCCGCAGCTGCGAGTTTGCCCTGTTCAATCGCGTTGTGGACGCTTTCCAGACGACCGGTTCGACCATACGGGATAATGGGCCGAACGGTACAATCCCCGGCAGCGAAGATGCACGGATCAGATGTCCGCGCATCCTCATCGACTAGAATTCCATTTGCGCATTGAAGTCCCGCGGCGGCTGCCAATTCGGTATTTGGCAGGATTCCGATACCAACAAGTACGATATCGGCGTCGATGGACTCACCCGTATCCAGCACCGCCTGCGTGACTCTTCCCCGGGAACCTCTCAAGCCAGCAAGCCTGGCACCAAGGCGTATATCAACGCCCCGCGCATGATGAAGACGGGTATAGAATTCGCTGATTACCGGACTGGTGACACGCGCAAGCACTCGGTCCGCCATCTCCAGCACCGTCACATCAAGCCCGAATTGGCGCGCAACGGCAGCGGCTTCCAGACCAATATATCCGGCTCCGATGATGACCATTTTCCGACCTGAGATCATCTGGGGACGAATTCTTTCGACATCGCTGAGTGAGCGCAGAGCATGAACGCCGGAAAGATCAGCTCCCGTAACCGGCAAGGGTCTGGGGCGCGCACCTGTCGCAATGATGAGCGCATCATAAGGCAGATCGCCGCCATGCTCGAGACGGATCCTCTGGGCTGACCGGTCAATCCCGAGCACACGCTGGGACAATAATGTGTCGATCTTATTGTTCTCATACCATGCCGCAGGCTTGAAATAGAGCCGCTCTTCAGCAAGCTCGCCCTTCATGAAGGCTTTTGACAGCGGCGGACGCTGATAAGGCAGGACGGGTTCGTCGCCAACCAGGGAGAGCTTTCCGTCATAACCGGACATGCGCAGGGATTGCGCCGCCTGCGCGGCCGCCTGACCGCCCCCGATCAGAACGACAGAGGATATCTTGCGCGCCACCTCAAAGTCCTCCCCGGAGATCCTTCATCACGCCGGAAAAATCGAGGCCGCCATGACCCCTGGTATCCAGATCCTGATAGATTTTTTCTGCCATCTCCCCGAGCGTGACCTCTGCGCCTGCAGCCTTCGCGGCAGCGGCGGCCAGATGAAGGTCTTTTAACATCATCGCGACCGCAAACCCCGGTTGATAGTCGCGGTTCGATGGCGCCGCCGGAACTGGGCCGGGCGCCGGGCAATAGCTGGTCATGCTCCAGCACTGGCCGGAAGCTGTCGAGGAAATGTCGAAGAAGGTCTGCGCGTCGAGGCCCAGTTTTTCCGCGAGATTGAACGCTTCGCACGTAGCGATCATGGAAATGCCGAGCAGCATGTTATTGGCGATCTTGGCTGCCTGGCCGTTCCCGCTGCCGCCCGCATGGAAGATATTCTTGCCCATCGCGTCGAGGATCGGCTTGGCCTTCGCGAAGGCTTCCTCCGGGCCGCCCACCATGAAGGTCAGCGTGCCGGCATCTGCTGCCGCCGTGCCGCCGGACACGGGCGCATCCGCCATCAGGAAACCCGCCGCTTCGGCCTTGGACGCCGCTTCGCGGGCAGCCTCCACCGCAATGGTCGAGCAATCGAGAAAGAGCGCGCCCGTGTCTGCATGGGACGCCACGCCGTCATCGCCGAAATAAACCGCCAGGACATGCTTGCCCGCGGGCAGCATGGTGACCACGATTTCGGCGTCCTTCACCGCATCCGCGACAGTGGCCGCAGCATTTGCCCCGTGGCCTTCGGCGGCCTTCACCGCCTCGGCATTGAGGTCGAAGGCACGGACCTCATGGCCCGCCTTGCAGAGATTGGCACACATGCCCGAGCCCATGTTTCCGAGCCCGATAAATGCGATCTTAGTCATCCTATCCTCCAATGAAAGTGAGTTCCGCGTCACTCAGCGGCTCAAAGAAGCCCTCGAGGATAGCCGGGGTAATATCGTCAAGATTTCCGGGTTCCCATAAGGGCGCATTGTCCCGGTCGATCAGGACAGCGCGGACGCCCTCCTGGAAATTGCGCGTGCGGACAAGACGGGTCCCGATACGGTATTCCATGCGCATGTTCTCGCGGAAATCCGTCATCCTTTCGCCTGTTTGCAACTGTCTGAGCGCGATCTTCAAGGTTAAAGGAGATTTGGTTCTGAGTATCCCGGCCTGTTTGGCCGTCCAGTCACTTCCCGTATCCAGACTTGCCAGAATGGCTTCTATACTGGCCCCATCGAAGCAGAGATTGATCTGCGCCATATGATCGGCAAAACTTGCACAGGCCGATGTCTGGAGATCATCCAGCGCGCTGAGGCCGTGCTCACAGAGCGTGTCTGCAAGCCCCGCCCCCTCCTCAATGAAATGTGTGGCAATCCCGGCGGCCAGAACATCCCTCGCCCTCAATCGCGCCCCCGTCAGAGCCAGCCATATGCCAAGCTTGCCCGGGAGCCGGGGCAGGAACCATCCCCCCCCCACATCGGGGAACAGACCAATCCCGGATTCCGGCATAGCAAAGAGGGTATTCCGGGTTGCGATACGATGGGACCCGTGAACCGAAATGCCCACACCACCTCCCATTGTAACACCATCCATGAGGGCGACATAGGGTTTTGGATACTCTTTGATCAGAGTGTTGAGCCGGTACTCGGCGGCGAAAAAGGCGGAAGCATCACGGCCATCCTTCGCTCCGGACTGCGCCAGCATGCGAACATCACCGCCCGCGCAAAAGCCCCGAGACCCTTCCGCATGGTCGATCACAATCAAATCGACGTCAGCCGCATCTCGCCAGACGAGCAAGGCATCGGTCATCCTGCCCACCATGTCGGCATTCAGTGCGTGGAAGGCGTTTGGCCGGTTCAATGTGAGGCGCCCGGCCCGGCCTTGCTTGCGCGCTGTGATCACAGTTTCAGTCACACTTATCCCCTCAACATCTCACGTGAGATGATGACGCGCATGATCTCATTCGTTCCTTCAAGAATCTGGTGGACGCGCAGGTCTCGCACGATGCGCTCGACTTCATAATCGGCGAGATAGCCATAGCCTCCATGCAATTGGAGCGCCTCATTGGCGACCTTGAACGCAACATCGGTGACGAAACGCTTGGCCATGGCACAGAATTTTGTTTTGTCGGGTGCATCTGCGTCGACCTTGCGGGCAGCCTCATAGAGCAGGGACCTGGCTGCCGAAAGTTCCGTTTCCATATCCGCGAGCTTGAATTGTGTCGCCTGAAAGTCGGCAATTGTTCGGCCGAACTGCTTGCGGTCTTGCACATAGGCCAAAGCTCGGTCGAGCGCGTCCTGCGCACCCCCAAGAGCACAGGCAGAAATATTGAGGCGCCCCCCATCAAGTCCGGCCATCGCAAAGCGAAATCCCTGTCCCTCTTCCCCCACACGATTGGTCTCGGGGATCCGGCAATTATCAAAACTGACCATGGCGGTCGGCTGGGCGCGCCAGCCCATCTTCTCCTCTGGCTTGCCGAAGGACAAACCCGGAGCATCCCGGTCGACGATAAAACTTGAAATGCCGCGGGCGCCCTGCTCGCTCGTACGCGCCATGACGAGATAGACATCCGAGAAACCAGCCCCCGAAATGAAAACTTTTGATCCATTCAGGACATAAGCTGCGCCGTCTCGTTTTGCCGTCATCCTCAAGCTTGCCGCATCGGACCCGGCTCCTGGTTCTGTCAGGCAATAGGAGGCAATCAGCTCAGTCGCGGTCAGGCGAGAGACATATTTCGCGCGCAACGAATCATTGCCGAACTGGTCGATCATCCAGGTCGCCATATTATGGATGGACAGAAAGGCGGCATGACTGATGTCGCCGCGCGAGAGCTGTTCGAAAATCAACGCTGCATCAAGTCGACCCAGGCCTGAACCCCCATATTCTTCCCTGGTATAAATGCCGCCAAACCCAAGGTCACCCAGTGCCGACAAGGTCGTGCGTTCCAGATACTCTTCCCTATCCCAAAGGGCTGAATGGGGACGAAGTTCATGTCTGGCGAAGCTTTCCGCCATTTCCGAAATCAGAATCTGTTCTTCAGTCAACAACATGAATCAACTTCAAAAAAGGGGCGCCTGCACATCTATGCATGCAGCAGGCGCCCAGTTCAGCCCGATACGCCCGGAGGAGCACGGTCGGGCTTCAGGAAACACCTGTCAGGCATCCCTGAACTTTGGTGCGCGCTTCTGAGCGAAGGCGGCCATGCCTTCTCTCTGGTCTGCCGTTCCGAACAGGCCCTGGAACAGGCGGCGTTCGAACTTCACGCCTTCGGCAGTGGAGACTTCCAGAGCGCGGCCGACCATTTCCTTGGCGGCCATGATGGACGGGATGGAATAGCCAGCAATTTCCTTCGCGGCCGCCATCGCGGTGTCCATCAGCGTGTCATGCTCGACAACGCGGGAGACAAGGCCGATCCGGTCAGCTTCGGCGGCATCGATCATCCGGCCGGTCAGCACCATGTCCATGGCTTTTGCCTTGCCGACGGCCTTGGTCAGGCGGATCGAGCCGCCCATGCCGGGCGTGACGCCCAGCTTGATTTCCGGCTGTCCGAACTTTGCCTTGTCGGACGCAATAATCATGTCGCACATCATGGCCAGTTCACACCCGCCGCCGAGGGCAAAGCCATTGACCGCCGCGATCACAGGTTTGCGACAGGCCGCGAACCGGTCCCACAGGCCGAAGAAATCCTCGACATACATGTCGGAGAAGCTCTGCGGCTGCATTTCCTTGATGTCGGCGCCCGCGGCAAAGGCGCGGCCCTCACCGGTCAGCACACTGACGGCAATATCCTTGTCGCGGTCGATACGGGCGAACACGTCGGCGACTTCCGCCATGACCTTCTGGTTCAGCGCATTGAGGCTGTCCGGCCGGTTGATCGTGACCAGCGCGATGCGATTCGAATGTTCGAAAGTGATCGTGTCGTAAGTGCTCATGCCTCAACCCATCGTCGGAATGATAAAGGCCTGATCGCCAATATCACCTTCGGGCCAGCGCTGGGTGACGGTCTTGATCTTTGTCCAGAAGCGCACGCCTTCCGGGCCATGCTGGTTGGTATCGCCAAAGGCCGACCGCTTCCAGCCCCCGAACGTGTGATAGCTCACCGGCACCGGGATCGGCACGTTGACGCCGACCATGCCGACATTGACCTGGGCAGCGAACTCGCGCGCGGCCCGGCCGTTCGAGGTGAAGATCGCGCAACCATTGCCATACTGGTGATTGGAGGGGAGCGCTGCAGCCTCTTCCAAAGTCTCGGCACGGACGACCTGCAGCACCGGGCCGAAAATCTCTTCCTTGTAGGATTGCATCGTCGGCTTCACATTGTCGAACAGGTTCGGGCCGATGAAATAGCCATTCTCATTACCCTGCAGCTTCAGGCCGCGACCGTCGAGCACGAGGTCTGCGCCTTCATCGACGCCCATCTGGATGTAGCTTTCGACCTTGGCCTTGTGCGCAGCCGAAACGACCGGGCCGTAATGTGCGTCTGCATCCGTCGAGACGCCGACCTTCAGATTGCGGGCGGCATCGACCATGCGCTCAACGAATTCATCGCCGGTCTTCTTGCCGACCGTGACGGCCACGGGCAGCGCCATGCAGCGCTCACCGGCCGAGCCATAGGCCGCGCCAACAATATCCTTCACCGCCTGTTCCATGTTGCAATCGGGCATGATGATGCCGTGGTTCTTTGCCCCGCCCATGGCCTGAACGCGCTTGCCGTGCGCCGTGCCAGTGGCATAGACATATTGTGCGATGTCGGAGGACCCGACGAAGCTGACGGCTCTCACTTCCGGATGGGTCAGGATGGCATCAACGGCCACCTTGTCGCCATTGACCACGTTCAGAACCCCTTCCGGCGCGCCAGCCTCGAGCAGCAATTCGCCAAGGCGCATCGGCACCGATGGGTCTTTCTCCGACGGCTTCAGGATGAAAGTGTTGCCGCAGGCAATCGCCACCGCGGCCATCCAGCACGGGATCATGGCGGGGAAGTTGAACGGCGTGATGCCAGCGACCACGCCCAACGGCTGGCGCATGGAATAGACATCGATGCCGGGGCCTGCGCCCTCGGTATACTCGCCCTTCTGCAAATGCGGGATGCCGCAGGCAAACTCGACCACGTCGATGCCGCGCTGCACGTCACCGCGCGAATCCGCGACCACTTTGCCATGCTCGGCCGACAACAATTCAGCCAACTCATTGATATTGGCTTCCAGCAGGCGCTTGAATTCGAACATGACCCGCGCGCGGCGCTGGGGGTTCATCATCGACCAGGCCGGGAACGCCTCTGACGCATTCATGATGGCTTGGGAAACTTCATCACGGGTCGCCAGCGCGACGCGGGCCTGAACCTCACCGGTGTTGGGATTGTAGATGTCGCCGAACCGGCCGGATTTGCCGGTGACAGACTTTCCGCCAATCAGGTGATTAATTTCCCGCGCCATTCCGTTACCCTCTAGTATGATTGTTTTACTTTTCCTATCATTCGGCTCGCCCTCCGGTAAACTGATCAATATGCAGGTCACACCTGCATTGATGCAGGCAGAAAGCATTTTATGAATTGGGATGATCTGAAAATCTTTCTCGATGTCACCCGGCAGCCAAAGCTCGAGGGGGCGGCAGCCCATCTTCAGCTCGACGCCACCACGATCAGCCGGCGTATAAAACGTCTGGAACAGGAGCTTGGCATGACTCTGTTCGAACGCACGCGCCGCGGACATGTTCTCACCCCTGCAGGAGAGCGGCTGACCTTACAGGTCGAGGCCATGGAATCGATCTTTCTGGATATTCTGTCCGAAGCAGCCTCCGAACAGAGTGCCGCCGGACGTATCCGTCTGGGAGTTACGGAAGGCCTCGGCTCGGCCGTGATCGCGCCCGCCCTGAAGCACTTCAAGCATAGCCATCCGAAGATCGATATCGATCTTATTGCCTTGTCTGGATTTGTCAGTGTGCCAAAGCGGCAAGCCGACATGTCCATTCTTCTGACGCGTCCGGCGGTAGGTCGGCTCAAGGTCCGCAAACTATCTGACTATTCTCTGCGCCTCTATGGAACCCGCGAATATCTTGAAAAGACCCCTCCGGTCAGGTCGCGCTCCGACCTTCAGGATCATACGCTGATTGGGTATGTGGACGATCTGATCTATTCGTCCCAATTACGCTATTTCGAGGATCTCCTGCCCGGACTCAGGCCCCATATCTGCAGTCCGAGCATCCTCTCACAGCTTGAAATCGTTGCGTCGGGTGCCGGACTGGGCATTCTGCCTGTCTTCATGGCGCAGAGACTTCCTGTTCTTGTACCGGTCCTGCCTGATGACATCCGGGTGACTCGCTCATTCTGGCTCGCCGTTCATCAGGATGTCGCCTCGCTGACCCGGAACCGGCTGATGATCGACTTTCTCGGCAATCTGATGAATGATCTGCCCTGAACTATGCTTTCCGGCATGAGGTCGGAAGATTCACAACAGAAGAAGCCAAGGGAACCGTCAGGCCGGGGCAGGATAGCGCGCCTGCCGTGTCCTCAGGATCAGAAACTCGAAGATGGCCCTGCATGACCGGACGTCCGGCTTGCCGGAATGTGACATCCCGATCGCACGGAATGAGCCAGACGTCTGGTCAGGAAGTTTCAGGAGGCCAGGGCTTTCAGTATCCGGACGGCGAGCTGGAGCGTCGCTCTGGAACGGATACGGGTCAGCCAGAAACCGGCCTCCTCCCGCAGGCCGCCTTCCGCCGTCCGGCTTTTTCCGGAAGCGGATTGCTCATCTTCCTCGAATAAATGAGCAATCTGTATATTCAGCACCTCCGCCGCAATACTCATCATGCCGGCACTGAGCCGGTTTGTCCCGATTTCATATTTCTGGAGCTGTTGATGGCTGATCCCCATTTCGGCGGAGAGCCCGGCCAGGGTCAGATCGCGGCGCAAGCGCACCTTGCGAAGATTGGCGCCGACAATCCGGTCGATCTCGGTCGGAGAGCGTCCAGTCCTATTCTTCCTGTCCTGTGTCTTTTCTGTTTTGCTGGCAGCGCGTGATCGCGGCATGGCAACTCCTCCGGTTACGGCATCTTCATGGGACCAACAAGATGCGACTGATTTTTCTGAATATTTCGGCGATCCTCCCTCCTTGGCAACAGTTTCTCTTCAACACCCGGTCATGACCGCCCTGGCCCCGCAGGTCTCTGGCCCGCCGAAAAGACTCCGGCGAAGCTGTGACACTACCGGATTTCTACCTTAACACTAATCCTGATTCCCCTTATGATGGCCCTTCCGGTCTACCTCTTCGGAGTTTCAGATGTCATACTCACCGAAGACTTCAGATAATCGGGGCCGCGTCGCTGTTACAGAAACGCTGTCGGCAGCGGCGGGCCGCGCCTACGCTCACGCTGTCCACCTCATCCGGACTGGCGATATTTCCATCGGAATGCGAAGGTTGAACGAAGCTCTGGTGTGTGATCCCGGGCATATGCCGTCCAGACTCCTGCTCGGGCGGGTTCTCTTGCATCTCGCGCAGGCTGACGAGGCCCTGACAGTTTTTACCTTCGTCTTGCGCAAGAAACCGCATTGCGAGTCAGCGCTCCTGGGTCAGAGTATTGCATATGCGAGGCTCGGCCGACGTGACGAAGCGCTTGAGACGGTCCGCCACCTCGTCCGCATCGCGCCAGACTCCTGGCGGGGTTTCAATTCGCTGGCGGACCTCACCCCTATAGAAGGCGAACGTCTTGAGGCCTTGGCGGCCAGTCAGGCCATCCTGTCCCGCAAGCTGTGTTCGGACAGAAACCCCGGCCTGATTGAAGCGGCTGCCAAGGCATGTATCACTCTGCGTCGTCCGGATCTTGCCGGGTGTCTGCTTGATGCCCGATCCGGCGAGATCCCGGATGCAGCGACGGCGCATGATCTGCGGGCCCGGGCCGCCTATTTTGCGGGAGACTATGCCTCTGCTTTTGCCAGCAAGGTGAAATCCCTGCACGCGCTCACACCAGATCATATCCCGGCCGTGCCCATCCAGATGAAATTGGAGACGGGCCGGGCCGAAAACGCCCTCAAATCCCTCACCTTCCTGCTTCGAGAGTCCGGGCTCATTCCGGTTCCGATGGCCGGGACGCTTCTCGGCCTTTACCGCAATGGGCGCCTTCTGGATCAGGACCGGGACGTAGACATCGGGCTCATCCCGTCGCCAGGATGCCGGGCCGATCCGGTAGACCTCGTCCGCGAACATCCCGGCCTTCTCCTTGAGCGGCATGCCCGGCGCGGAGATCGCTATTTACCGGTCCTCTGGGACGGGATCAGCATTGATTTGTTCCGCCTGGATCGTGCGGGCGAGTATTTCAGTTTTGGCTTCAGTGACCGGCCAGGAGATGTCCAGTGGCGTATCCCTGTCTTTCAGTCTGGGCCAGAAGATGAGCGGGGTCTTTCCAGCCTGTCACCTGATACAGCCAGCGCGTGCCTGCGCGCGCTTTACGGTCCCGCCTGGCGTGTGCCGGATCCGTATTTTGCCTCGGTCGTCCAGTCACCCGCCTTGTGGAACGTGGCGCTTCATGTTCGCGCCTATTATGCCGCGCACCGTGCCCGGGCCGCCCTCCTGCAGGCCGACCCGATCAAGGCACGCGCATTGCTCGCACGTGCCCCCTTGCCCATCCCCCTCGATCAGGCCCGGCATCCTGACCTCTGGACTGCGGGCGATGCCAGCCGCACTCCCTTTCAACCGTACACGTCCTGATGAAATGGTCTTCAGGCGCGGACATGCGACTCGACTCCCCCTTTGGTTTATTATATATTCTACTTGCCGTATTTTGCGGCATCCCCTCCTGACCGAAAAGGAAATCGATATGGAACGCGATAGATTTGACCCAACCGCATTGGAGGAGTCTGACCTGCTGGATCTCGGCAGTGTCTCGGAAGAGACGAAAGGTCGCTTCATGCAACCCTTCGAATTCGGTGTCTCACCGACTTCCCGCGATGAAGCCGGCTGATCCGGCCCGCATGAGGGATGAGGGCGTTTCACCGGCGCCCTCATCCTGTCGACCACCGCCGCACACCTCCTCCCGGTTTGCTTTTGGCTTGCGCCCGCAGCTTCATGCCTGCGCAATCGGGTCCACGCTCATCTTTCTGGATATCGAGGCAGATCGCTATTTCGCAATGACCGGTGAGGATGCCGAAGCCTTCCAGGCGCTTTATGAGCTGGAAGGAGAGACGGCGCCAAATGGGGATTTGCGCAGAGCGGAAAGCCGGTTCGTAGATTTGGACCTCTTGCGCGAGATGCACTCAGCTACGCCAGGCTGCAGACCTTGTGTGCGTCCGCCGCCGATCGGGTCTGCCTATGGCGATGTCCTCAAGGCGCGGATCCGGCCGCTCCCCCTTCTCCGCGCCCTCCTGACCAGCCTTATCCTGACGCGTCTGCATTCCTTCTCGCAGATGATCCAGGCTGCGAGACGCTGGAAGGATCAGATCCCGGGCGGCCCCAATCATCTCTATGAAGCGATCGACCATGCACGATCCCTCCATCGCTTTACACCTTTCCTCTTTACCCGTCACGAATCCTGCCTGTTCCGCAGCCTGCTACTGGTCCGCTACCTTCATGTTTTCGGCATACCGGCAGATTGGGAATTCGGTGTCCGCCTCGCCCCCTTCTGCGCCCATTGCTGGGTCGAGCATGAAGGGATTGTCCTCAATGACCATCAGGACACGGTGCTTTCCTATACCAAGATCCTGTCTGTCTAGGGAGGCGACGCCGCATGCCGCCCTGTTTTGCCTGCCTGGCCTGGCCGGCCGGGAATGAAGACGCCACGCGCCGGGTTGAGCATCTTGTCTGGGCCCTCCAAACGCATCAGCCTGAAAGGCCGTCCGCCTTCCGGATGCCTGGCCTGTATCTGGCCGATCTGAGCCCTACAGGGCATCCTGCCTGCCGGATCCTGCCCCTTCACAATGCTGAGGGTGTCCCGGCCGGCTGCCTCTATGGCACCTTGTTTCGCAGAGCGGCGGGCTCCCTGCGGCCCCTCGACCGGCTGAGCCCGGAGGAAACCCGCCGGATCTGCCGGACGGGCGGCAGGGCCCTGATGACAGAATATTGGGGCCATTATGTGCTGATCCTCAAGACAGGAGACACCATCCGCCTCCTTGTCGATCCTGTGTCCGCCATTCCCTGCTTCTATCGCCGGCATGGCGAGATTGCCTGTGTCTTCTCACATCTCGAAGCCTGTCCGGACGAGTTCGCAACGGATCTGACCCTCGACCTGGCCAGTCTGCGGCGCCTGCGTGTCTATGACAAGATCCAGACGGGCCGGACGGCCTATTGTGAAATTCACGAACTCGGAGGTGGGCAGAGACTGGAGCTGAGCCGGCCTAACGCCAGTCCGGAAACGATCTGGGACCCCCGGCCCCTGGCAAGTCAGCCGCTCCACCTGTCCGACCAGGATGCGGCCGAGGCCTTGCGCGAAACCGTCCGCGACTGTGTCGGGAGCTGGGCTTCAGCCTGCGGGCACATTGCCATGGACCTGTCCGGCGGACTCGACTCCTCCATTGTGACCGCCTGTCTCGCCAGGGTCTGCAATGACAAACGCCTGGACATAGTCCATCACCATATCCGCGCGGCAGATGCTCCGGAACTTGTCCATGCCCAGGCCACATGTGCCCATCTCGGCCTGGACATCCTTGCCCTTGATGTCGCTCCCTCCCGCGCCCTGCCGGATCCGGACGCCCATCCGCCCTCGGCGCGCCCCTGGCGCAATTTCCTGGGTCTGGGCTTCGACAAAATCCTGCCGGACAGGCTGAGATCCCCTGGAACGACCTTCTTTACCGGACAGGGCGGAGATCATCTGTTCCTGATGACCCGGTCTCCCCTGGGCCTGACCGACTATATCCGGCAGGGTGCCTATGCCCGGCTGTGGACGGAATGGCTGAATGCCGCCCGCCTTTCCGACACCTCCCTCTGGAAGACCTTTGCCAGCAATTTGCCCTATCTGTTGGGCCGGCCGGCGCGCAGCGCCCTGGAAACCGCCATCATGGGGCGTCTCGACCGTCTGGATCTGCCAGGGGGCAAGTCCGGGGAGTGGCTGGAAGGCCTGCCGGATTGGGCTTTGCGCCCCGGAGACCTTCCCCCCGGCAAGTTCGAGCAGATCAGCACATTGCCGCACCTGTACCAGATCCGCGATCCCCTCGCCCGGGCAAGCGGTCGGCATGTGATCCACCCCCTCATTTCACAGCCCTTGATCGAGCTCTGCCTGAGATTGCCGGTCTGGCAATTATGTCTTGGCGGTATCAATCGGGGCCTGGCCCGCATGGCCTTTTCGTCAGACCTGCCCGATCAAATCCGCCGTCGGACAAGCAAGGGCGAAGCCACACAATATTTTGCGCGGCAACTTGCCGGCGATTGGGAAAAGGTTGCAACCGCGCTGTCACAGGGCTGCCTCATGGAGGCTGGCCTTCTCGGTCGCGCCGAATTGGACCGCCTCCTCGCAGATCGCGCCATGACCGCCTCTGCCACGTTTCGCGATATGTTGCAGCTCTACACGCTGGAAGCCTGGATGCGCGCTGCGCGCTCACGGACGGCCCGACTGGTCCGGTCCTGACGGGGCCGGTCCGGGCGCTGCAATTTCCCCGGTAAACCGGGTGAGGCGCTCCCAGAGATCGCGTATGTTGGCCGGGCTCGAAATCCCATGTCCTTCGCCAGCATACCAGACATAGCGCACCGGATTGCCCTGGCGCGCAAGCGCGGCATACATCTGGTCGAATTGCGATTTCGGGAACCCGTCCATATCCGTATGGATCAGCAGGACCGGGATTTCTATATCGCCCGCCATGAGAAGCGGACTGTTTGTCACATAGCGGTCGGGATCCTCAAAAGGCGTTACCCCCATGGCGAAATCACTGCCAGCCTCGGCTTCGTATCGCGGCATGTTCGTACCCAGAAGATCGGGAGACAGGTCGGTATGGACGCCCGGCGGCCCGAAATAGTGACTCATCGGATCCGCCCAGCCATTCTGGGCAATCACGGCCGCAAACCCTTCCGTCTTCGCCGCAACATGAAGTGCCGCCACCGCGCCCTGGCTGAGCCCGTGCAGTATCAGCCGGTCGGGATCGGCGAGCCCTGCCTCGAGAATGGCCTGGCGCGCCGCCCGCGTCATCTCAGGCAGGCCGGCAATCGGGCCTGCCTCGGTCCGGATCATGTCCCGCGGCGCGGCAATGCGGGCATAGGCATACCCTCTGGCAGCCCAGAGATAGGGCGAATGCGGATCGGGATAGGCCAGACGGGGCGTGCGGGACGTGCAGCTCGGGCGCGCTCCGGGATAGATATCAAGAATCATTGGCGGCGGATGCGCCGCCTCCCGGCCCGGTGGCATCAGGATGCAGGATGTCACGACATGCGTGCGGCCAGGCCTTGCAGGATCCGGCACACTATAGGAAAGAGCCTGCCATTCGCCCCAATCCAGGCCGTCGAGGTGCGTGTTGAGAGACAGACGCGTCTGAGCCTGCCCAGCCGGAGTGACGAGGACAAGCCGGGTCCCTGTTTCACTGGCCTGCTTCAGCAGGAGCGCGTCCCCGCCCGCGCTCAGGGCGAGTGCCTGCCCGTCGTGGCCAAGCCCTGCCATGACAGGCCGCATCCGGGGCGTTTCGTCTGCGAAATCGATCACACCGATCTGCCGCGCACCGCCTTGCCGACCCTCGATCAGGATTTCTGTTCCGAACCCGGCGCGCAGGATGCCGGCACCCGCCATCATGCTGGATGGCCAGTGCGGTGCGATGTCCGAATACCCGTCCGGGGTCAGCCTGTCCTGCCGCCCGGACGCGTCGATGCGGTAAATTCCGTCCCTGGCCTGCACGACAAGATGCGTGGCACCTGCATCCAGCGGAACCGGGGACACCGCCTCCAGCCCCTCGGTCAAATTCCGGTTGGACTGGCCTGGCGCAATCAGGTACCAGTCCGGCCGGGCCAGCCCGGCCTCGGCAATATCCCGATAGGTGAAATGCGACTCCCCGGCTTCCGGATCCGCTGCTGGCCGGGCAAGGACGGCGAGTCCCGCCTCCAGCAGGAGGGCCCGTTCCGGCCGTTGCAACAGGCTCCGCTCGCGTTCGGAGACGAGGTCGAGCCCTGGATGCGGATAGGGTCTCAGCCGGTGCTGCCCCAGCTCGAGGACATGATGCGTGCCGCTGGACCAGGGCGCGCCCTGGGGGACGGCAAACAGGGCCAGCTTCTGACCCTCCGCCGCCCAGGCCAGGCTGCCGGGGGACACATCCCATCCCGGCGCCGGCGCTTCGATATCTCCCGTGCTCAGATCGATCAGGCGCAGCTCATGATGCACGCTCTCCAGTCTGGCCCGGTCGCGCTCTGCCCGCCTAGGATCCCGGAACTTGGCCAGAGCCGCCAGATGGCGTCCATCCGGCGACAGGGAGAGATCTGCATGCAGGCCGTTTCCCAGATGGCTGACCTGGCCGGATCTTGTGTCCAGCCTGATCAGGTCTCCCGCCACTGCCTGCCCCGTCAGATCATTGCGCACTTCTGTGGCTGTCACCGTATCCCCGCGCCAGGCCGCTTCCCAGAGAGTGATACGGGCCCGTCCCGTGGCCATGCGGATACTTGTGTCTGGCGGTTGGGCGCCCTCAGGCAGCGCCGCATAGACGAGTTCATGATCCGAGATCCAGACCGGCTCATGAGCTCCGAGCCGGGACAGCGCGGGCACAGGCGACGGACGGCGAAGGCGCCCGGTTGCCAGTTCATAGATGACCAGGCCGGTCCTGCCCTGATGGCATTCGATCAGGACCAGGAAGGCCCCGTCCGGCGACAGGCCCTGCAAATAGGTATGCGCCTCCGGATCCAGGCCAGGCAGCGGCTCCGGCGGCGCCTCTGACCGGACATCCAGCCGCCAGATTTCATGGCCGCTCTTGCCGAAGGCATACATGCCGAACCCGTAATCGGGATAGGACTCATAGGGGCGGATTCGCTCAAACAGGATCCAGCGCCCGGCCGGGTCCGGCAGGGCCCGGCCTATGCCTTCCAGCTTCATAAGGTCCTCCAGGTCCAGCCTGCGGCCAGGCGGATCTGCCAGGGCAAAGCTGGCAAGGCTCCAGACGGCCGCGAACATGGCAAGGCAGCGATACAGAGACGACATGAAGACACCCGATTGAATTGGGAAAGAAATTGGGGCCAGGCCTGCAGAGCGACAGGAGCTTCCGCGGCCCGGCCCCGTCCTGGCTAGAAGGATGAGCGAATCTCGATCGCGACAAACCGGTTCAGGGGGGACGCATTTGTCGGATCATATCCAGCCAGGCTGTAGACCCCGTCGGACGGGGTTTTCGGGGGCGCTTCGTCGAACAGATTGGTGACTGACAGGCTGATTTGTGCGGCGCGGAGCCAGGCCGCCTCCCCGAAACTGACCCCCTTGCTCAGGCTGAGATCGGCCGTTGTCCAGGCGTCAATAGGCACCGCCGCGTCTGTCCCGTCGGTCTGATAGGCATCACTATGATTGAGGAAGAGATTTGCGCTGAGGCCGTCCCGTGACCATCCGAGCCGTCCGCGCACTTTGAGATCCACCGGATTGAGATAGGTATCGATCGCCGGAACCGCCGGTGTGGAGCTGGACGCCTGCTGGGTGAAGTCCAGGATATGGTTGAGATTGAGGCCAGCGGAGAAATCGCCCCATTCTGTCTGCGTTTCATAGTCCAGCTGGAGATCAATCCCTTGTGTCTCGGTCCGGGCGAGATTGCGCACGACATTGACATTGTTGATGATGCCCACGCGATCCAGGCTCGCATCCAGGAGCACCCCGATCGGACGCTGGAAGGTCGCGACCAAGGCGTCAATCTCATCCTGGGACGGATAGAAGATCACACTGCCCTCCGGGAAGGCAGACGGATCCTCCCAGGCGATATTCGGCGCATGGAAATCCAGCAAGCCATCCGGTACCGGAGTCGTGCCCAGCCGGTCCTCGAATTCTATGTCATACCAGGACAGGCTGGCGCGCCAGGCATGAGGGCCGCGCCGGATGTCCGTATCGAACCCTGCCGTGAAGGTCCGGGACGTCTCCGGTTCCAGATCGCCCGCCGTTCCCAGGACCTGCATGTAATCGAGATCCGCCAGGCCCGGATCCGGCGCGTCGAGCCCGAACAGGTCGAGAATGAACTGGTAAGGCAGGATCTGGCCCGTCCGGCTGACCGAAAAGGTCCGGCCAAGGGCTGGCGGCGCAAAGGAGGTACTGTAGGAGCCGCGCAGATTGAGCCCGCCGACGGGTGACCAGAGCAGGCCGAATTTGGGATTGGCGCTGCTGCCGAAATCGGAATAGTCATCCAGACGTCCCGACAGATTGAGTTCGAGCCGCTGCAGGCCGGGCTGCGCATTGCCTTCCCCGATGAGCGGGATCTGGACTTCGCCGAACAGGGCCGCCACATCCCGCTCGCCTTCCGCGCTGATCCGGTCTCCGAGAATCTCATTGGCAAAGGATTCCTGCCTTATTTGCCCGCCCAGGGCCGCCTTGAGCGGCCCGGCGGGCACACGGAGCAGGTCCCCACTGATCCGGGCATCCACCGCCCAGACATCGGAGTCGGTCTCGATCCGGCTGTCGGAAAAAGGCAGATCATCCACGCGGGAGACTTCGCGGCGACGCTCCTCATTGCGCACTTGGCTATAGCTCGCCTCCAGCGAGGCCAGCCAGCCGCCCGGCAAGTCATGGTCTCCCCCCAGGGCAAATGTCAGGCTCTGCGATCCGCTATCGGAGTTTTCCACTGTCCCATTGCGCCCGAATTGCGAGCGATGCGTCGACCGGTCGGAATAGAGCAGCATGGAATCCAGGCTGAGCTGCGGCGTCACCTCCTGGCGGCCGGCCAGGACAAGACTGTCCCTTCGCTGCTCCGGCAGGAGGTCGAACAGGGCCGGGTCGGGCAAATCAAACGCCTCGCTCGCCCCGTCAAACAGGCCGATCTCCGGCCGGTCGGCCAGAGTCAGATTGCCCCGGTCGAAATATTCATATGTGGCGAGCAGATTGCCCCCCGACCAATTGCGGCCCAGAGTCTGACTGGCGCGGATCTCCTGCATCTCGCCGGATGTGACCTGTCCATAGCGGAGCGCGGTCTCGGCGCCTTCGAAATCATCGCGCAGGATGAAATTGATCACCCCGGCCACCGCATCCCCGCCATAGATTGATGAGGCCCCGTCGGTCAGCACTTCCACCCGGTCCAGCGCCGAGACCGGGATCAGGGAGAGATCCACGAAATCGCCGATCTCGGACGTTGGCGCCAGACGGCTGCCATTCAGCAGGACCAGCGTGCCACGCGATCCCAGCCCGCGCAGATTGGCACTGGCCCCATATGTATTATTGGCCCGGGAATTGGCATCATTGGGCAGGCCGACCGAGGTGAATTCGGTCGAGCCGCCCCCGAAATTCTGCGGCAGGGCCCGGATGAACTGGTCGATCGTGGTGACCCCGCTCCCCAGGATATCGTCATGGTCATAGACCTGCAGGGGCGAGGTTTCCGGGGCGAGGCCGCGCAGACTCGTGCCGGTGACAAGGATCGTGTCCGCGATCAGCCGGTCGGCCATTTCGGTTTCAGGGGCTGCCGCTCCGGCCTCCGAATCCGGACTGGACGGCTCCCGCGCGGGCGCCGCCTCCGGGATCCGAGTGGGCTTTTCCTCCCCCTTCTTCCGGCGGATCACGAACACGCCCCCGGGTCCGGACATGGCTTCAAGCTCTGTATGCGACAGGAGTTGCGCCAGCGCGTCCTCCGGTCTGAGCGTACCCGTGAGCGTGTCAGCTCTGTAACCGGCGGTCAGCTGCTCCGAGAACAGGACCGGTGTGCCCGCTTGCGCGGCAAGCTCCCTCAGAGCGGCGCTCAGCGGGCCGGCCTCAATCTGTATGGGTACGGACAAGGACGCATCCGTCTCCTGTGCGCTGGTTGGCTGCGTTCCGGCCAACAGGCCGACAAGCAAGCCAACGGCCGCCCCCTGGCCCAGTGTTCTGGTAATTGTCACGGATCCCCTCCGGTCGTCTCCGGCCTGCCCCATGCAGCCCGTTACCAGGGACAACAAGCTCAGCCGAAGAGAGGGTATAATTAATCCACGGATCAGATGGGTCGGGCCCCAGCGCTTGAACGGCCTGCGCTGAGATTCCTTTGTTCGCCGATAGCCATGAGCCTGCGCCGTCTCAAGTCCAGGTGCGCCGATACCCTTATCCCAATCGCCCACCACACATTGAAGATTTAACCCAACCTCTTCTTATCTAGCGGGCAGAATGGGCTCTTTCATCGACACCAGCATGTCTCCTGCGGACGATTTACCAATCAAGGCAAAACGCCCGCCAGGATTTGTCAGAATAGTAGACCTGATGCAGGTATCAGAAAGTGCGTAGATTTAGACCGGTCGTCTCATCACTCCCACCCGATGGCCGACCTCAATCGACGCCTATCCGGAATAGAGAAATCCTGCCGCGCGAGATTCAGGTGTCGTGTCAGTTCGGCTCGATGTCTCATCCCGCACTTGTCTTTGAATGGTTTGCTCCAATTCCAGAATGTCCATCAGCGTATCGAGACAGCCTGAGAGTTGTTGGGCCACGATCATGCCATGTGTCCAGAAATCTTCGACGCCATAGGAAGTTGCACCGCCTGACGCGAAAACGCGGCGACTGTTCAGCATCCGCATATGTTCGAGGTTTGCCGCAGCCAGTTTCGGCCATTGAATCAGGCCGATTGGATCGTTCGGCCCGGTGCCGTCGCGCGGAACACCCTCAACCTGGCCGCTGAGAAAATACTCCATCCGTCGAACCAGGGTCCAGCCGAGCATGAGAATACTATCGATCACCTGCCCTGTCGCGAGTGAGAGCGAGGGCGCCACAAAGGACCCGCTCGGGAGGATGCGCGTTTCGACCTGCACGGTTTTGCCGATACGCGGATTGGAGCTTGGCTGGCTCAGACTGGCAAGCAGTTCACGAGCAAATCCGGCAATGGATGTATGAAAGGCCGACAGGGTCTGGGGAATGGCCCGCACGGATACGGGGGGCTGAAGATCGCCCGGAGCGGGATACCGGCTCGTCTCTGTAACAAAGCGCAGTGCGGCCTCGACCCGGGGCTGAGCGGCAGGTGTCATGAAGGCATCATTGGCCGGTACGCGCATCAGAAATTGCCGCGTGGTTTCCTGATAGGTCGTCCAGACCTTTTCAAGACGTGAAAACCCGGCCAGCGCCGTTCCGATATGGACGAAGGCACCATTGATCAGGGCCATCCCCTCACCCGGCTTCAAGTCATAATCCGGACGGGCAGCAAGCACGGACCGCGCCCAATAGGCGGCCGGAATGACATCGCCCGACGAATAGGAGGCGCCAGCCGGAATCTGCGGCGCGAACTCAGGATCTTCGGAAAGGTCCAGGAGTATCTGGTAGAGGTCGGGGGAGATCAGCGCCCCGCCGGCCGATATGGTCAAACATTTCGCGAGATGGATGAAATAGGCCGTCTCCCTGTCCACAAACTCCGTTTGCGGAAGACAATGATTATGTATCAGGTTTCTCTGATAGGACGAAGCGAAATCGGCTGGCATGGGCTCGCCTTCCCGATGCCCGGGCAATGTGTTGACCCCGTAAATATGCGGCGGCGCGTCTGCCGCCATGATATCCTCGAAGGCCTGGTACTGCTCGGCAATATGAGACCGGGCCTCGGAAAGCTCAGCCAGTACACGGCCTGAGCGGATATCCGAGATCAGTTCGGCCAGAAGGCTAATTTCGTCGGAATGAGGCATAGAGCGCTCCCAGGATGACGAGAAGGATGATGGCATTGAAGGTCAGATTGATGTCCAGCCAGCCAAACAAATCGACCAGGCCCGGCACCTGTCCCGGCTCCGGACGCTTCACATAACCGAATATATCGAGCACGAAATTGAAAACTTGCGTGGCACCGAGGACAAACAGGGCAAATTGCAGGAGCCGCCGGTCTGTTTTGGCGACCTGGAAGGACTTGCGATCCAGCCTGGAGCGAACCAACTGGTCCCGCGACCTCAGCGTATCGGCCAGATGGTCCATACCAAACGTCTTGAACAGCGTTTCAAAGTATCGTCGCCGCGGCCCCTGGAGAGAGATTTCGGCATCCCGCGCTTCATTGAAAACATAGTCGACAAAATTCTCCATCCGGTGAAAGCGGGGAATGAGACGTTCGACTTCGCGGCGCGTCGATGCCGCCGACAGGGCCCGATAGACCTCGTTCTGATTGTCATTCAGAACATCAAGTATGCAATAGAAATATTGTGCCAGCGAGGATGCCTTCAGGAACGCATCGAGATCGGACTCGTCGCGAACAATACTGGACCCGGTATAGACCATCGAACCATCCTTGCCGTGAAGCCCATAGGTTCGGATCTCGTTCAGCCGCAACAAGGTGGTCAGATCTGACTCCGACCGCTGGTCCTCGTCCAGCTGGTAGATTCGATGAGCCCAGAAGAAAGCAGAACGAGACTCGTCCCATCTGGGAAAATCGTGATCATTCAGATCAAAGAATATCTGGTATTTCTGGCGTGGTCGCATGAGATAGGGCTTGTGGGGCCAGTCGACCTTGCGGGCTTCCAGGCGGGCGATGGCTGGCATGACCAGAAGATTGTTGAGCGGGGCAATGAGGCCTTCTGCAAATTCGGACAAGCATCTCTCGAAAATATCTGCGGTCCAGTCTGGCGGGATTGTCTCGACATCAATGTCGCCGGTCAGGCTCAGTATGGCGAGCGTGTTGTCATAGACCTCGACCCGCGCCGTGCTTACCGCAATGCTTGGCTCGGCCGAGCCAGACATATCTGGTTCATCACCTGATTTGCGCGCGCCCTGTTCTTCACGCCAGCTGTCAGAGAGGGCCATTGTGGCAATCGGCCTTGAGAACCAGGGCAAGGCATCATCAGACAGGGTCTTCAATTTGGCCGAGGCATTTCCTGCAAAAATCTGCAATGAGGCGACGATTTCCAGATCGCCGATCGGCTCAAAGGCCTGCCTCAGAGCGATCTCAGCATCCTTCCTGTGTACGCCAACGATCTCGGATTCAAGATTGAGGAGTGTCCGGAATGGGACTGACAACCCGAATCTCATCTTCTATTCCCCCATATTGCAGGCACGATTCTGGCCCTGTTCAGGGGGCTTCCACCAACCTAGCCTGTTTTGAATGTAAGAAAAAACCCGCGCGGGCAGGATGTCTTTCATTTCCAATCAGTCGGCGAGCGCATTCAATATCCTGACGACCATCCGCAATGTATCTTGAGCGCGAAAGCGCCGGATCCAGAACCCGGCCCCATCTCTGAGCTTTGTTGCCGGATCCGGTTTGGCCCCTGGCACCTCGGACGACACGAACAAGCCTCCCGATCTCGACAGTCGGCGCGGCTGCCGCTGCGCACCTCATGCCGGTACTGAGCGCCAAAGATAGCTGCGCTGTCCCGAGTATCACGACGACAAACCCGATCATGGTGACTTGGCGCGCCGCCGGGGTGAGCGGCGACGCCCCCTCAACGTGTCAGTCAGTCCAGCCGCCAGATATCCCCGCCGTTTTCATCCCGGACCAGATCAATCCTCTGTCCGTCAAAATGATAGGCAAGGTGACGGCCCTGGACGGGAATGGCGACCACGTCGGGCCAGAAGGCCGCGAGGCATTCGCCGCCCTCATCCCGAACGCTCGGATAGACCAGCCCGTCCGAGCGGCCCTCCCGCAGCGTGCGGGCAAGATTCTGGGAGGCCGTGTAATCGGTCGGCAAAAGGCAGGAGTCAAAGTCTCGCTGGCCCCGCAGATCGTGCAGCAATGCGTCTACCGCGCCGACCAATTCCCGCATCTGGCAGAACCAGCCCGGCGCCTCCTCTGTGGCGCGATAGAACAGGCTCTTGTGCCAGGCAGTTTCGGCAACAGCCGTCCCGAAATGGCGCGCCGCGTAATAGGCGCCGAAGGTCCCGTCATGGAACCGGCCCGGACGGTCCAGGCTGACATGGACGAAAGGCGCCATGACATGACTGGCCCCCGGCCCGGAGACCCGCCGCTCCGGCGGGACGAGGTCGAGCCGGCCAAGCTGATCCATCACGCGCGGATTGGTCTTGGCTTCGGCCGAGGCTATCAGCTCCCAGTCGCGCGGGTCGGCGATGTCCTCGAACAGATCAACCGGCGGATAGCGTGAGGAGATGATCCGCCGCGCCTCCGGCCAGTCCACGCCACATTGCGGCGGCCGCTTGCTCATCCGCGCGCGGCATCCAGATAGGCCCGGACCCGGAACAGATCCGTGAGATAGCCGCCCAGCATGACATCCAGGGCGCGCTGTCCGCCAAAGGCCTGGTTGGGCTTCTTCACCCAGTCCGTCACCCGGCCCTGATCGGTGAAGAGGAGCTTGAGCGCCTTGTGAATGCCCATCAGGACCGACAGCCTTGTCTTCTGGTCAATCGACAGCCGGCCAATCTCGCCCTCTTTCCAGCGCGCATAGGTGCGCCGCGACAGGCCGCCCAGCAGGATGCAGGCGTCCGCTTCAGTCAGGCCCCAGAGCCGGAACAGATTGACCACGGCGCGCGCCATGGCGGCGCCTTCGGCATCGGTTATGTCCGCGCGGTCCTCAGGGGTCTCATGCTTGGTGACCAGGTGCAGGCTCATGATCGGGCTCCTCATACGGGTCATCATATAGCGCAGAATGCGCCATTTGGCAAGATTGCACATAATATGAGCCAATCGGCGCGGAACGTTTCCGTCCCGGCCATGTGCGTCAGTCCGCCCGTGCGTCTGCCCTCATCAGGACGATCCGGCCCGCTTTGCCTTCCGCCTTTAGGGGCAGATAGAGGGCCAGCGCCTCGGCGAAGGACTCCTGCTCGCCGGCGGGAAAGACCCCGCTGATGCGCTCGGCGGCGAGCGCCGGGTCGGCGATCACGATCCGGGTCGTCGCATACCGGTTCATTTCGGCAACCGCTTCGGCCAGCGTGACATTGTCGAATTCGAGCGTGCCGGACTGCCATTGGCCGATCCGGGCCGGATCGATCGCGGTGACCTGGGGCGGCTGGCCGGGCCGGGCCAGGGCCTGCTGGCCGGGATGGAGAAGGATCGGGGCCGCATGGTCCTGGGTCACCGAGACAGCGCCTTCGCGCAGCGCAATCCGCACGCCCTCTTCGCGGCGATAGATGTCGAATAGGGTGCCATGCGCGATCGTCTCGGTCTCGCCGGCGTCGACAATGAAGGGGCGCGGCCCCGGCGCGACCTCGAACAGGGCCTGGCCGGACACCAGGTGCAGGCGCCGCGCCTGCTGCGAAAAGAGGATTTCGATCTGAGTGTCCGTGTTCAGGTGAATCCGGCTGCCATCGGCCAGGGTGACATCGGCGCGTTCGCCAATCTCCGTGACATGGATCACGGGCCGGAGCTCGTATCCCGGGCTGGCCGCGGTCACGGCGAACAGCGCCGCCGCCAGCACAGCGGCCAGGGCCGCACCCGCCAGCAGGAGGCGCGGCAGCCGGGGGCGCCGGGGCAGTACAGGCCAGCTGTCTGCCAGTGAAGACTGGTCGAGCAGGACCAATGCGGCCTCGATTTCCTGATAGGCGGCGGCATTGGCGGGGTCTGCCTGCTCCCAGGCCCGGAAAGCCTGCCAGATCCGTTCATCGACGTCCGGATCCTGCAATTCGGCATGCCAGCGGGCCGCGGCCTCGCGCCGGTCGAAATCGGAAAAACGGTCCTGCACCATATCTGTCCCCGGCGGGATCAGCCCCCTGCCCGCGCCATGCGGGCAAGTGTCTCGGCAATCTCCGCCACCGCCATGGCGATATCAGTTTTGACGGTACTTGGGGAGACCTGGAGACGTGCGGCAATCTGTTTGTAGGATAAGCCCTCGAACCGGTGCAGCCGGAGCGCGTCGCGGCGGCGCGCCGGCATGGCTTTGAGCGCGGCCTCGACCTGCGCCAGGCTCTGGGCATCGGACATCTGCGTCTCCGGATTTGGGGTCTTCGGGCAGGCCATCCGATCTTCGGCTGCGCCGATCTCGTCGGATTTGCGCCGGCGCTGCGTGTCGCCGGATTTGAGATAATTGATCGAGAGATTGCGGACCATGGTGAAGAGGAGCGGTTTGAGCTCGGCGGCCGGCCGGTCCGGATAGGCCCGGGCCGCCGACAGGAAGGCGTCCTGGACAAGGTCTTCGGCGTCGCTTGCATGACGGATGCGGATCCGGGCGAAGCGGACAAGCTCTGCGCGGCAGGTGCGGTAAAGCTCGGTCAGGGCGGGACTGGGGGCAGCTGGTGCGGGCGGGCGAAGCGCGGGCTGGACGGACGAGGTTTGACGGCCGGTCTGCTGTAGCGGGAGGAGGGTTGGGGTCAGGGCGCGGTGGGTCATGGGCGTATTGTTGAAACTGATCAGCATGGCCAAGCACCACACAGAGAGGAACCAGAAGGAAACTTTTTCAACTATAGATAACCTGTAGTTCTCATTTTTGAGAATGTAAAGTTCTCATTTCTCGAAAATTCAAGCGCATTGGCGGTGACTGTTGCCGAAGGATTCGGCTATGGAATTACAACGCATATTTGGCGCGAATGTGAGAAACTATCGACGCGCCGCCGGGTGGACTCTGGAGGGGCTGGCTGCTGAAGTCGGCGTCTCGCGCGAGACAATCGGAAAGATCGAGAGGGGAACGGCTGCGCCACTTTTCGACACGGTAGAGAAGATTGCGCATGCCCTCTCGATAACGCCAGTGGAATTGTTTGGCGCATCACCCACACCCCCAGGAAATCGTGGAAAACTCTTGCTGCGAATTCACACGAAGTTGGCTGATATGAATGACAGACAGCTGGGACAGATCGCCAAGATCATGGACGTTTTGTCTTGAGAAAACATCCTACCTGTCTTTCGGGTTCGTCGTTCCACCAAACAGCTCAGGTCAAATAGACTTGCTGATATGTCATCTTTGTACTGAAGGAATACGAAACTAAAAATCTGGGCAGATTCCCGCGACGGCAGGGGGGCATAGGGATATCCAATATTAAATGAATGAGTTCGTGCCGAGAGGTGCGGCTTCTTTATTGGATGAGCTCATTTCCGCTTCTGAGGCTAGCGAAAGACTGGTGGATATTTTGATGGGAAGGGTGGTGCCGAGGTTGATCGCTGCAGAGACGTTTAGCGGCGTGGTCTGTTTAGTTTAGAAGGATCGGTCATTCAACATTCGGACAGCGAATGTCAGGGTCTGGCCCTTAGCGCCCACTGCATTGCCGCGCGTTGAAAACGCTAGCGCCATTGTCGAAGCCAAGCTAACTCTTGTGCATGGCTTCGACAATGGCGCACTCCCCGAAAATCCCTCCGCGTATGATTGAGAATTTGCGGCAGTGGTTAGCCTCGGCCATAGCAGACGAGAAATCCTACAACGTCCCGGCTTTTTGTGTCCGTCTCGGCCTGCCGCCGGGCGAAGCCGAGGAAGCGCACCGCAGTAAGTTCCGTTATGCACAGCAGCGACTCATCGGCGAGCCCACCGACGTTGTCATCAATGCCGCCCGCGAGCTTTTGTTGGAAAAGGACCACTTTGAGCTAAGCGAAGCCGTCGCCAAGATCGAAGAACTCGGCAGCGCTCAAGTCACGAGCCTTACCCGCCGACGCTTAATAACGCTGTTCGACGACGCGCCGCTAGCAACGGAACTCGATCATCTGGATTTTCTGCGCCAAGTATGGCCGCTGGCGGAAATGTCGGCGGGGACCGATAATGGCTCTGGTTCGATGGAAGACTTTCTTTTCCAACACACCGTGCGCAACGATGACATGACTAACCGCGAGATTCTCGAAGCGTTGGGTATGCTGGAGTGTTCAAAGGCTCGCCTGTTCGCCTTCTTGAAAGCGGTTACTGGACCTGAAGCGCAAATGCAGGAGCGGCAAGCTGACTTGGTCAGCAAGATCAATACCTTGTTGGTTCACGATGGCTATCGCTTGACCGAGGCCGGAAAGATGTCAGGCAGCCCGATCTTCACCGTCTGCGCCGCGCTGAAAGGCTCCCCCGCTGACGCCGTGATCGCACACAGCCTCGCCAACTTCGATCCAGACCAGATCGCCGCCCGCTGGCATACGGCGATGGAGAGCCGCGAAGCGTCACCTGGGCGAGCAATTACTCTAGCGCGGACGCTGCTTGAAGATGTTTGCAAATGGATCATCGTCGAGGCAGGCGAAAATTATAAGGAGAGCGACGATCTGCCAGGACTCTATCGTCAATTATCAAAACTCCTCAACTTGGCTCCAGATAACCACACAGAGCAGGTGTTCAAACAAATCTTGGGCTCATGCCAGTCAGTGGTCGAGTCTCTTGGGGCGTTGCGCAACAAGCTGGGCGACGCCCACAGCCTTGGCCCCTTGCGGGCGAGACCCTTGCCGCGCCATGCTGCGTTGGCCGTTACCCTAGCGGGCGGAATGGCAACCTTTCTCGTCGAGACTTGGCAAGCACGCAAGACCGAGAATGGCAAGACTATGTCATGACTGGCATAGAAAGCTAAGTTTTGACGCGCTAAGATCACGGTAAGGTTTGGAGAGACGCGGATGGGCGGTGGATAAAATCGGGCGTGCGGCAACTGGAGGACCTATGTCATTGGCGCCGATACCCTGATTCCAACCGGCCGGAACTTGCTGTTGCCCCCGATATCTGAGAATTAGAATCTTGCCACTACTCCGCGGCGCGTACCGGAGCCTGCCTAGAGTCAAGAACGCAACTAGAATGACTGAAAAATGACTTCATTCGAGCTGAGACGGGAAATTGCTGAAAGCGGCTACATCTTAATCACTCAGTACCGCCAAAATGATGACATCGTCGAAATCGCCAGCAACCTTGGCGAACCGCTAACGCCTTGGGAGGGCGGTCTCGTTCAGAATCTAGTGCCTCGCGAAGAAGCTCATCCAAATACGTATAGCGGAAACTTTGGCCTGGGTCGCTTTCCTTTCCACACCGATCTTGCCCATTGGCGCAGACCGCCGCGCTACCTACTCCTTCGATGCTTGGTTGGGCATAACGACGTCCCCACATTGCTGATCGATGGACGCGCACTCGTCGAGGCTATTCCTCGTGACACTCTAGCACGCGCAATTTTTAAACCCCGTCGGCCGCGCGACCGATCTCTTGCACTTCTTCGTCTATTCGAACCTGCGACAGATGGTGCCGATCTCCTAAGATGGGATGAGTTATTTCTCAGGCCAGCAAGCACTTTAGGCGAAACAGCTTATGAGCAGATTCAAGCATGGCTTGCTGAAAATGCCCCAAAGTCGGTTACGCTCGTTCAGCGGGGAGATACCCTAATAATCGACAACTGGCGCATGCTGCACGCCCGTGCGCAGATACCGCTCGGATGCGAGGATCGCTTAATTCAAAGAGTATATCTGGGAGATATGAATTGAAGAAGCCGATAAAGCCTGGTGCAACTCCAACAGCCTTAGACCCTGAGGCGCTCTACACGAAAGCCTTGCGATACGTTCAAAAAATGTATGACTGTGACAGCAATGATTGGGAATACGCTCTTTGGTCGAGTCTCTCCCTCGAATTTCTTGCCCGCGCCGCCCTTGCAAACATAAGCCCCGCGCTGCTCGCAGAAACAGACAGGAATGCTTCTAACCTATATTTTGCGCTCGGCTTCACGCCCTTTGAGGAGAGGTTCTCGCCGAGATCCATCGCAATCAGCGAGGTTTTCAAGCGTCTCGCGGGAATACTGCCAGAGTTCACAAAGGAACACGAAAGCTTCGGCGTTGTGCATACAGGAAAGCGTAATGCCGAGCTACATTCCGGAGAACTCGCATTCGAAGGTGTAAAAGGGTCGACTTGGCAACCAAGATTTTATCAAACGTGCAAAGTCCTTCTGACGTCAATGTCTATCCCTCTCGAAGAATTTGTCGGAAAAAATGAAGCGGAGGTTGCCAAGAAGCTCATTGACGCCGCAGCCGATGAGAGCGCGAAAGCCGTGAAAGGGGAGATGGAGGCTCACAGGAAAGTCTGGAATGCCAAACCCGACGACGAGCGCTCAGCCGTGAAAACGCAGGCCGCAGTGTGGGCTACCCGTCAATATGGGCACCGTGTCGACTGCCCATCATGCGGCTCAACAGCTCTCATCTTTGGCGAGCCGGTTTCTGCTCCCACACAAAAACTCGACGACGGCGAGATCATCGAATCTCAGGATCATTTGCCGACCCACTTCGAATGTGTCGCTTGTGGTCTAAAGATTGCCGGGCTTTCCAGACTTGCCGTGGTAGGACTCAGCGATCGCTACAAGAAGACCCAAACCTACGACGCTGCAGAATACTATGCGCCAGCTGACGATTGGTCCCACTACGAGGACGACAATAATGAACCTTGATAGTGTCTCAATGAGGAAACCAGTCTCATTCGACCTTTCTCAGATAACCACAATTGGGTTTGTTGAACCAACCAATTAATTGTGCCGGACATCACTATACCCCCCCGCGACGGCAGGGGGGGTATAGTGATGTCTGACAAAAATTGGGAGGGCGACTTTAAAAAGTCAAAAGCTCAAACCACGAGTCGGAGCTATTCTAGTCTGAACTGAGGGATTTTAAGAAGTCCCCCTCAGCGCCAGCCCGCAAAGCTGGCAAACCGGCCCCCCTGCCACAGACGAGCAGCCCCTTCGACGTGCTGAAAGCCCTGAAACCTTGAAATGGGTGCCAACCTGACCGATGCCTCCTTCCGACCGCGCTGGGTTTGAGAGCCGGCACGGTTTCCAGGCAGACATACCGGTGATCAGAGGGCGGCGCGGATCTCCAGGGCCGCGTTCGGCAAGGGTCGCTGCAGGCGGAGGCTCTTGTCTCCGCCGCCCAGCCATTCCAGGCAGTCTTTCGGGTCATGCAGTATGGCGGGCATGGCCTTTTCGTGGATGGGGCGCACCAAATCATTCGCCTCGGTCGTGAGGAAGGCGTAAAGCTCCCAATTGCGCTCTTCTTTTGAGCGGCGGGACTTGCCGGGTTGCTCTGCCAGGCGTTCCCCGTGCCAGGGACGCCAGATGCCGGCGAAGAAGGCGACCGGTGTGTCGGTTACAGTGAACCAGGTGGAGTCCCGCACAGGTTCGGCAAAGGCCGTGAAAGGCACGAGACAGCGATATGCCGGGTCCATCAGCCAGTCCCGGTTCACGTCCCGCCACCAGCGGCTGTCCAGATTGCGGATATTGGTAATCGGCTGGCGCTGGTTCGGGATTGGCGGAAAGCCCCAGCGCAGCAGGGCGAGCTCGCATTCGCCGGATGTGTGGTTTCTTATGATCGGCGCATCCTGGTCGGGATAGATGTTCTCCTGGGGAATGAGATTGTCGGTCGCCGGTGTGGTCACCAGCTCCCGGTCAAGCAGGCGCATGAAGGCGCGCATCTCCGCAACGGAGCCCCATTGGGCATATCGGTTACACATGAAAACAGTGAAATTCGTCTTGTAGGGAATAGCAAGCGCTTGACGCATGTTCCTGTTTCGTTCTTTTTGTCGTGTTTTCCAGAAGGGAGACATGAAGATGCGAAAACCCGAGACGATCGAGAGCCTGTATCTGGATTTTGACGGCTTCTTTGCCTCGGTCATGCAGCAGGCCATGCCCGCCCTGCGAGGCCGGCCGGTCGGGGTGATCCCGTTCGAGAGCGATGTGGCTGACAGCACGGTCGTCATTGCCTGTTCCAAGGAAGCCAAGGCGATGGGGTGCCAGAATGTCATGCCCGTGCCCGAGGCCCGCCGGATTTGTCCGGAGATCGTCCTGGTGACGCAGCGCCCGGACCTGTTTCGCCGGGCACACAACACGTTGCTGAATGAAATTGCCTGCGAGATCCCGATTGAGACCGTCAAATCCATTGATGAGCTTTGTTGCCGCCTGGATCCGGGGGACCGGCGCGCGCCGGAAGACCTGGCGGATCGATTGAAGCACCGCATCTCTGACAATGTCGGTCCCTATATCACCTGCTCAATCGGCTTTGCCGCCAACCGGCTCCTGGCCAAGACCGCCTGCAAGATGGACAAGCCGAATGGCACGACGATCTGGCATCCAGGCGACATGCCCGCGCCCTTGCTGAGCGTGCCCCTGGAAGACATTTCCGGGATCGGCGCGAGATTGCAGGTCCGGCTGGAACGCGCCGGCATCACCAGCATGCAGGCCTTGCTGGCCACACAGCCCAAACAGCTCCGCAATCTCTGGGGCAACGTCAATGGCGAGCGCATGTGGTACGCGCTCCATGGCTATGATGTGAAGGCGGTGCCGACCTCGCGGGGCATGTATGGGCATGGCCGGGTCCTGTCGCCCGGATGGCGGACGCCGGACAAGGCAGAAGCCTGTTCGCGTCTCTTGCTGATGAAGGCGGCGCGCCGGATGCGCCGGGACGGGTATTATGCCCGCCGCCTGTATCTGTGGCTCGACATCAGGGGGCGCGGCTGGTTCGGCGAACACACACTACCGAGCGTCCATGATGATCATGCCTGCCTGGCGGCCCTCAAGACAATCTGGGCCCGCGCCCGGCACCAGATCGGACGCAAATCCCAGATCATCCGGGCCGGGGTGACCCTGCTCGATCTGGTCCCGGCCAGAAACCGCCAGCTCGACCTGCTCACCGATGATGATGGCGCCTGCCAGCGCTGGGAGACGTTGACCCATACGATTGACGGCCTGAACAGCCGGTTTGGAAAACGGGTCGTGACCCTGGGAGAATGGACGCCGCCACCGGGCGGGTTCACCGGCGGCAAGATCGCCTTCACGCGCATCCCCAGCGCGGAGGATTTCTGGTGAGCTGGCTGACAGACATGCGCCTGACGGATCTCGATGAGAGCCAGCTCCTGGAGGCAAATTGTGTGAGATGCCTGCATACCTGGCTGCAAAGTCCGACGCATCTCCTGATCAAGGTGGACCATCGGGACGTGTATCTGGATGAAGTGGCGACGCATCTTGCCTGCCCGCGCCCGGGCTGCCGGCATGTCGGGGTGAGGCTGGCGCTTGTGCGCAATGATGACACGAGCGGCTTTGTGGGCGGCATGCCATAAGGCCCCAGCCGGAGCGAAATCAGGCGCGAGCGCCGCCGAAAAACGTCTGGATGCAAGGAGATAGCACAATTATTCTCCTTTAGGTTTACATTGGATTCTATCTTGCACATGTGTCCGCAAGGAGGGCTGGCCATGTCGACATGTCCCGATGCGCCACACATGGATCTGGAATCCTATGCCTATACGCTCACCCTGTCGCGCAGCCGCTGGGCCTGGGAATTCCTGCGGCGCAATCCGGACTTCCTGGCCGACGCCGGCCGGGAGCCGCCCGGCACACTCTCCATCCGCAAGGCCTGTCCCCGCACCCTGCTCGTCAAGCCACGCACCGACCAGGTTGCGGCAGACCGCTGGGGGCTCGCCTTCTTTCCGGATCCGGCGGCAAATGGCTATGACGCCCTCGCCTTCTGGTCTGCGGCCCGCTTCCCGCGGCAGGTCCAGCTCCAGGTCTCTCCGGCCATGCCGGGAGAGCGATGCGAGATCTATGAGCGCACGCGCAAGCTCTGCGACATCGTTCATCTGGTGGACATGGCCGGCCAGGAACATCTCCTCGTCAAGGGCAATGGCCATATCGTGCAGGTGCAATGTTCCGGCCTGTCCCTGCTCACCCTGGATCCGGTCCGGCTTGGCTTCCTCATTCGCGGGGTCGACACCTTCCAGCAGCGCGTCAACCTGCTGGCCGAAGCGCAGCGCGTATATGGCGACGCCGCCTCCCAGGCCAGGCTGGCCTGGACCCGGACCCGGCTCGCCTTGCGCAATGCGCTGATCGCCTGGGATTGTCAGCAAGAAGGCCTGTCGCTCCGTCAGACAGCCTGCGTGATCCATGGCCCCGAACGCGCCCTTGCGGCCTGGTCCGGCCCGAGCCGGGCCATGAAGGATGAAATGCGCCGCGCCCGCAAGCGGGCTTACGATCTGATCCATGGCGGCTATCGCCATTTGCTTTCACGCGCGCCCTCGGGCCGCCGGACACTCTGACCGCCGGGCAGCGTCCTCAGGCCCGGTCTTTCCCCCGGCCCGCTGGCGCGGGGCGCTTCGGATCCTTCAGGCCGACTGTGCGTCTTCGGGCCTGCGACTGGCCCGGCTTCGTCTCCGGTCCCCGGCCGTCCCGTCCGGGACAGCCGGGGCTGCGGGGGCTCGCCGGCCGGGGGCCGCACACCGCGCTTCCCACTGGCCTTGCGGCCAGAGGGGTCACGGGTGCGTGGCCTGACCTGGCATCAGGAAGCCGGAATCTCCTGCAGCAGCCCTTTGCTGTAGCGATGGGCGTCCTGACGCGCGAATCCGATCTGCTGGCAGAATGCCTCTGCGATGTCGGCGCCCTCCTCCACGATCAGGTCGATTGTCCGGGCGCCGCGTGCGGCCAGCCAGAGGCCCGCCTCTTCCATCATCTCCCGGCCATGGCCGTGCAGCCGATGCGCCGGGGCGACCGCGAGACATCGGACCCAGCCATGATCTCCCGCGAGTCCGGTCATGACACTTGCGACCAATTGGGTCCCGACATGGCCGACCAGCAGGGTGCGAGACCGGTCCATGAGGGCCCGGTCGAGATGCTCCGCCGTCCTTGGCGCGGCGGGATCCAGCGCGCAGCTCTCCCAGAGCCGGGTCAGGCGGGTCCGGTCAGATGGGCGGATGTCTCGGACATAGAGGGTCATGACCCAACCGGTCTCGGTGATTCCCCGGGTTTTGGCCAGCCTCGGGCGGGTCTGGCCGCAGCCTTCGCCAGGGCGCGCCGCACGCCGCAGGGACTCCCGGTCAGGCGGAGGGCGCGGACGACCGGTCTGCCCGGACCCGCCGGGTGCGCAAGGCGACGGGTCTGAAGGCGTCCTGAAATATCCCTTGTCTCCTACCTTTCCGCCTTGCGCGCCCGGCTAAGGGTCCGGCCTGCCGGCCTTCTCGCCGCCCACCCCCGCCTGATGCGGGAGGGATGTTTGGGCGGAGAGACGAGACCTGACGCCATGACCCACACGCCCCTCTCACCTCCCCTTGCAGCCGGCGCTGCACCCACACCTGCACCGCGACCGCGCATCTATGTGGCCTGCCTTGCTGCCTACAATAATGGCTGCCTGCATGGACGCTGGATCGCCGTCACCACGCCCGACGAAATCATGTCCGAGGTCCGCGCCATGCTGGCGGACTCGCCGCTGCCCGATGCCGAGGAATGGGCGATCCATGGTGCGACCAGAAAGTCGCATCTGT
>NZ_AWFH01000003.1 GCF_000682715.1 Hyphomonas atlantica corrig.
CGGCGGGCGGTAACGCTCCATTCCGTAGCCACTACAAATCATCAGGCGGAGCGCCACGGGGCCCGCCGCGCTGTCGGTTCCGTGAGGGGCCGAAAACACGAGATACCCGGATGGTTGCGGCCAGTCCGGATGTTTGTGCTGGAAGCGACAGGACAAGACGTGCGCATGCCATCAGGCATGGTCGCAATCGGCGGAACGCGCTAAAGCGCGCAGATGAGCGACGCAAACCAGTTTGACACAATCGTGCTTGGCGCGGGGGCGGCCGGCCTGTTCCATGCGGGCCTTGCCGGCCAGCGCGGGCGGCGCGTGCTCGTTCTGGACCATGCGAAACGCCCCGCTGACAAGGTCCGGATTTCGGGCGGAGGCCGGTGTAACTTCACCAATCTGGAAACCCGCGCAGACCGGTTTCTTGGGCAGAATCTGCATTTTGCGAAATCAGCGCTTGCGCGCTACACGCCCTGGGATTTCATCTCTCTCATGGCCGCCCACGGCCTGACCTATACGGAGAAACACAAGGGGCAGCTATTCTGTGACCAGAAATCCGGCGCGATCATCAAGATGTTGCTGGACGAATGCGAAAAGGGCAGCGCCGAAATTCGCCTGTCTACGGAGATTTCCGGCGTCACCCACCAGGACGGCCGTTTCCTCGTGGAGACACGCTCTGGCGCCGTCAGCGGCCAGCGCCTGGTCGTCGCCACGGGCGGGCTGTCCATTCCCAAAATGGGCGCGACCGCCCTTGCCTATGATATCGCCCGCCAGTTCGGCCATGACATTGTCGAGACGCGCCCCGGCCTTGTGCCGTTTACGTTTTCGGGTGAGCTGGGCGAGAAATTCGCCGCAATTTCCGGCGTTGCCGCGCCTGTCATCGCCTCTGTGCCCGGCGCAAGGTTCGAGGAAGACCTGCTGTTCACCCATCGCGGCCTCTCCGGCCCGGCCGCCCTGCAAACCTCCTCTTACTGGACAAGCGGAGAGCCCCTCTCCCTCTGCCTTCAGACCTCGGAAGACATGAACGCCGCCCTGCGCGCCGCAAAGCAGGACAGCCCGAAACAGACTTTCGTGAAAGCGCTCGAAGCGCACGTCCCTGCCCGGCTCGCAGCACTGCTCGCAGAAGTCGGTCCCATCGCGCAGGATGCCCGGCTGGCGGACCTTTCCCACGCCGCCATCGACGAGTTCGCAGCTTTCCTGAAGGATTGGCGCGTCACCCCGATGGGCACCGAAGGATATCGCACCGCCGAAGTCACCGTCGGCGGCATCTCAACCGATGGCCTCAACCAGAAAACAATGGAAAGCCGGCACGTGCCGGGGCTCTACTTCATTGGCGAATGTGTCGATGTCACTGGCTGGCTTGGGGGGTACAATTTCCAATGGGCCTGGGCAAGCGCCCACGCCGCCGCCCTTGCCTGATCAGGGTGTCCAGCGCGGGCGCGGCAGCAGCCAGTCCCGCTTGCGTTGAGAAACAAGGTCCGGATGGTCCAGCGGAACGGGCTTGCCGCCAATAGGTGTATCTATTGCCTGCATCGCCTCGGCAAGGCGCTGATGAAACAGGGCATCTGTTTCAACACGTATCGGATACGGATGGTCCAGAATCCGGGAATTGTTCGGATTGGTGTTGATCTCGTAGACCTCCACCCGACCTCCAACAAGCGTGAAATCCGCCCGCCCGTATGAAATTCCTGCAGCCTCAAAATGTTTCTTCAGCGCGTCGGAATAGCGATTGTCCCGAACGGCTTCGTATTCGTCCTGATACAAATCGGCATCCGCCGCCCCTTCCTTGCCGAACTTTGCATGCCAGCTCTCATCATGCACCGACATGCCGGTGACAATTTGCCCATTCACACAATAGGCCGCCAGTTTGCGAAACAAGCCGTCCTTGATCGGTTCCGCGCAATACTCAACAAACATCAGGTCTGACTTGCAAAGGCCTGACGCAACCAGACGCTCCAGCGCCATACTGGCCTGCTCTGCATTTCCGAGCAGTTCAGTCTGCGTTCCGCGATGTGCAGAGCGCGTGCGCAGGAAAACCGGGTATCGGTCAGGCAGAGAATCGGTTTCGGCATCCCAGACGGCAAAACTGTTCAAGCCCCTGCGGTTCAAAACCTTCAACAAGGGAAGCCGCGTCAAGGCCGTAGCCGGATCGTTCAGAACCCGAACACCCGCGTCTGACAGGCACCGGAATGCCTTGGCTGCAAGCTCCCTTTGCCAGAAATCGAGCCGGTCGAAATCCGTGAACACATAAGTTGCTCTGCGAAGAGATTTGGACCGGAACATCTGATTGTACGAGAGCAAGTCGACCTTCGGCATTCCCGGAACGTCGCGAAGCTCCCTGACCGCATATTTATGCGAACCCGACGTCACAAAACAGATCATACGCGTCCCTCTTGCAATCCCCCTAGGCGGGCTCGACTGCACCGTCATGATGATTGCGGAACCAGCCTATTCCCTCCCGGATTTCACGAACCTGCCCGGCTCCAACCACGAACATGAGGCCAGTATAAGAAAGTATGCCTGAAATGATCATTACCGCTACGCGTGCAATTTCAGACCAGTGCGCTGGCATATGGAAATTCACCAGCAACACGATCGCAACCATTCCAAGAGAGGCGATAAGCGCGCGCCATCCAATTACAATCTGGCGAATTGCAGAGTACCCAGCCGCTCTTTGAACCAACCATGCCGAGACCGGCCATGTCAGGAATGTACGCAAAGCGATCAAAGTCGCGATCCCTGCAACTCCGTACGGCAAGAGCAAAGGTGCCAGAATGAAGAGAAACAGGATTCCGAGCGACAGGATGATCAGGGGAGACCGGCTGTCTCCCACCCCTCTGAGAATGGCGATGTTGAACGTGCCCGTTGCATCCCGAATTCCAAGCACCAGGAAAATCTGCAACGGCACCACCGCCGCTATCCACTCGTCCCCGATAACGAGCGGGATCAGGAGTGGCGAAACAATAGCCAGTCCCAATGTCGCCGGATAAATCACTGCGGTCGTCATTGCGAATACGCGGTCGAGCAATTCGTGAACTGTCCTCCGACTGGATTGCAGACGCGCAACCACATTCATCGCGATTTCGTTGAACGGCCCCATCAGGAGACCTGTCAGGCTTCCGGAGATTGTGCCCGCGATAGACAGCAGCCCTACAGCCCGCTCTCCCCCAACGAGGCTCAACAGGAAACGCGGGATGGCATCGTCCACATAGCCCAGGAAATAGGTTCCCACCGTATCGCGATTGAACGCGAACAGCTCTCGGAAAGCAGTCACGCTAACCGAAAATCCCGGCCGCCATTTCGACGCGTAGAAGCACCCTGCGACCGAAATGAGCGTACCCGCTGCCATGGAAATCACCAGCGACCAAACACCAAAGCCGAGAAGGGCCAGTACGAGAGCCAAACCCGTCGTCAGAAGTTCAGATGCAGTCTCAATCCAGACCAGTTTGTCGTTCTCAAGCTCTCGCTGCAATAGCGCGCCCGGCACGCCTTCGAGGCTACTGAAAAGCATGATCACGCTAAGCGCGGGCAAAACCTCCGCCACCGCTGGCGCACCTATCAGCGCGGAGATTGGCTCTGCGAGCAGGGCAATCACGACTGCGAAAACCAAGGTAAGCCCTGAATTCAACCAGAATGTCGTATCAAGGTGTACGTTCGTTATCTCGTCTCTCTGCTGAATGCTTTCGGTAAGGGGGGCCCCGACGAATACACCTGCAACTCCGAAGACCAACGCGGCCAAGGCCATGATGCCGTAGGGCTCCGGGCCCAGTATTCGCGCCATGACAGCGAACGTTGCAAGGCCAAATACGGCCGAGGCCCAAGAGTGCGCGAACATCCAGACGAGATTTCGAATGGCGCGTCGAATGATTTGAGACGTGCTCATGTCAGACGGGCTTCAACGCCCGGCCCAACCCATCCATGAACCCCATCATGGCTTCAAGGACAGCCCGGCCCGTTTCTGTCAAACGGCCCTCTCGCTGCACAATCTCTGCCGAGTCTTGCTGAATCGCGTGAGCTTCCTTGAGAATTTTCTTCAACCGGCGGCGTTCCAGCCAGCCAAAGTCGCCCGTCTCAAGCATTTTCCCGATCACCCAGACCATTCTTGCCGAGACAAACGACGCATGGAAGATTCCCTCCAGAGGTCGCTCGGTCTTTCTGATTGGCGACCAATATAGCTCCGAGTCCGGATTCTCGACGAGCATCTCACGCGTGCAGGCGCCGAACAGAGCGGCATGGCCCTCTTCATGCGCCAATGTGACGATCAAATCAGCAACAGACGCCTTACGCTCTGCGTTGAGTGCAACCGCGCCCCACAGGCGAAAGCACGTCCCTCCCTCGAATTCGAGCGCACCTTCTGCGGGGCCAACGAGGATAAGTTCGCCAAGCAAGGCGTTCATTTCATCATGAAGCTCAGGAACGTGAATCTGGATCCAGTCGATTGCTGCGGATAGCTTTGTTTCGAACTGGGTCGCCAGAACGCGATCTGGCTGGGTTACGCCCGCTGCACCTGTTTCAGGTGCTCCCATGAAGCGCTCAATCCGGCGTGTGTCAGTCTCTGAATGATCGCGACCAAGCACCGTAATCCGAGTTTTTTCAGGAATGCATTCCGATGACGCAATACGCTTCACTAGTTCAGACGCTGTTGCGATATCCGTCGCCTGCAACGCCTCCACTGCATCGTAATATGCGCCAAACACCGCCGCGGGAACTCGCATTCCTGACCTGGCTGATTGTGTCCAATTTTTGAGGTGCCGGGATAGTTCTGGATCCTCTGATTTCAGAACATCCGCAATATGTTCAAGGCTTTCGAACAAGCCCTCATGCATGACCTGATTGGTTCTGATCGCATCTGCCTTGTGTGGGATAAACCGGAACTGCGCCATGCTTGCATCTCCCGTCCTGCGGATCAGAGTGAGGTGTGCACCGCCTGCGAACAGGCAGTGCACCAATGTTCGTTCCGGAAAACTACCAGAACTTGAAGAAGAACTTCTTACCGCCGCGCTTTTTATTGCGACGACCGCCGCCCTTGCAGCCGACCATCGTGTCGTTTTTCTCGTCACGACGATTGCTGAAGCCAAGCAGCATTTCAGTCTTAAGGTTCATTTTCTACTCCCTAGAGTCCCACCACCATTGGCGGTGCCAACCATCTTGCAGATTCCATGCAAGTTTCCGATCTGATTCTACTAATTCGCGAATTTCCATTCGCGCGACTTCGCCCGACGCACGATTGGGCGAGGAAAATCAAGCGTCGGCAGGGAGATTGCCGAGCCTGGCGTCCGGAAAAGTCGAATACACTCTAGGTTTGGATTACTTCAGCAGGCCCAAATCAGGACATGAAAACCCGGCCTGGCTCGAATTGGCCGGCCCGAATTTCCCCCAGTGCAACCGCCTTGCCCTCGCACACCGCGATTGCAGACCGATCTTCAGGGTCTTCTGATTTCTGTCCCTGCCAAGCCTCGATGAGATGCGGGAGCAAAACAATGGAGCGGCCATGTCTAATGTGTCCGGCTTCTTCGCGCGTGATGTCCACACTTGGCACACCTTCAAGCACAGCATGGATTGGCTGCAGAAAGCCCATCAATGTCTCAGGATCTTCCGTTTCCTCGATGCGCGACAAGGGTATCGCTGTTGCTGCACCGAACTGTCCGACCCGCGTACGGCGCAGCTGACTGATATGACCTTCGCATTCAAGATCAAACGCGAGATCCCGTGCCATGGCGCGTACGTAAAAGCCTTTGCCGGACGTGACGTGAATAACGGTATGGTCTGCATCAGGCATACCGATGACATCTGCTGTAAAGACATCCACTTCGCGTGAGGTCAATTCAAACTCCTCGCCTTCCCGCGCGAGGTCATAGGCGCGTTGGCCATCTACCTTAATCGCTGAAAACCGCGGCGGAACCTGTTCGATTGTGCCAATATAGCCTTTCAGCAACTCTTCGACTTGCTCCCGTGTGGGACGAGCGTCAGACGTTCCCGTGACGTCTCCTTCGGCATCCTGGCTCTCGGTCGATACGCCCCAGCGAATGGTGAAGACATATTCTTTCCGGGCGTCCATTGCCCACTGCACGGTTTTGGTCGCTTCCCCGAATGCTATCGGCAGAATGCCATCGGCCAGTGGATCGAGCGTCCCGCCGTGTCCGACTTTTTGGGCGTTGTACTTTTTCTTGAGGATGGCCACCGCTTGGGTGGAGGTGATGTCGACTGGTTTGAAAAGGTTCAGCCACCCGGTGACCGGGTCGCCTTTGCGTTTTCTTTGACGGGCCAAGATACGAGACTTTCAGATTGCGCGGCCCGGCGGTTCGAACGCGGACGGCGGAGAGAGATTGAGATTAAGGCGGGGCCATACGAAGCGGGGTCAAACCCGTCAAGGCGAGAGGGTCAGCCCGAAATGTCGCGGATCAGGTCACGCTACGCAGATCACCTGATGGCTCGTCAAACAGAACTTCAGCTTCAGCCTTTGACGAGCCTCCCACCTCTTCTGACGACGTTACCTCGGAGGTAAGCTCGCGCGTCTCGTTTGGCTTGCTGATGTTCACGAGATCCAGGTCCAGATCGAAATCGCCTTGAACCTCCCGGTCACCGGAATCCATTTTGCGTCGCACAATGTCGCGAATGCGCAGCAGTACAGCGCGATTGTCATCCACCAGAGGAATCTGTCGCCCATCGGATGCGCCAATCACGAGCCGATAGTAGGGCTGCCGCTTCTTCATCCGGCGCGCGAACATTGCAGCACGAACACCGAGGATCACCGCAAGCACGGTCAGCACGCATCCGACGATCAGCGCGATCATGCTGGAGCCGCTACCGGGAAACAAACCTCCCCATGCAAGCGCGAGCAGACCAAAGAACAGGCTGATCACAAAGAACGACGCGTAGAGGCTCTTCGTGCGGCGGTTCGTTTCCGTATCCCAAGGCGCAAATTCCATAGATTCCACAGACATCGTCGCGATGCGCTGAATAGCAATCGTATCATCGCCGAGCTGTAGAGACGCTGGCGTGATTTCACCACGCCGCGCGCCTTCCATGTCCAAGGTCTGACGGTCCATCACGCTTGCCCTTGATTAAACTCAGAAAACGCTCGCAGCACGTGCTGAGTGAGTCAACTTACAACCTGTCCAGAGGCGTAGATTCGACTGTTATTCCGGATCGAGATCGCGCCTTACGCGAGGATCTGCCAGCAAGCGGTCGATTGCGGTGGCCTCATCGTAGGATTTGTCTGCGATGAAATGCAGTTGAGGCGTGAACTTCATGTCAATCTCGCGGCCGAGGCGCCCGCGCAAGAAACCCGCTGCGCGATTCAGGGCTTCGGCCAGTTTGCCGCGCCCGGCTTCACTATCATCACCCAGTGGGGAAACGAAAATATTGGCATGGCGCAAATCAGGAGAACATCGCACCTCCCCGACCGTCACGATGACGCCGACAAGATCCGGATCACGCAAGTCTTCCCGCGCAAGGATATCCGACACGGCATGCCGGATCAGTTCGCCTGCACGCAATTGGCGTTGACTGGGAAGTCCAGGAGCATTTGTTTTACGTGCCATCAGACACCTGCTTTCTGTTTCAGACGCTCAACAAACTGTTTGCGCGCCACTCTATCATTATCGAACCACGCGTCCGGGATCAGCAAGGGCTCTGCCCCCTGCACTTCAACGGTCGTGTATCCTCGGCGGGTTTTGACCGACACTACGTTTGCCCAGTCGATCCGAATTTCTACGCCACCGCGACGCACTTGCATGCGCTCCTCCAGCAGCTGGACGTCCATCTCCGCTCTGCCATCGCCCACAACGTCCCTTGGCGACCGATACGACCATCGAATGAAGATCAGATACCATGATATCCCGGCAAGGGCCGCCACGAGCGCGGACAAGAACCATTGCCAATAGGCGCTCAGGCCCACCATCTCTATCGCATTGCGCACCATCACCGACATGCTGGCAGAAATGATTGGCGCCGTAACGCCCGCATAATAAATCGCAGTCGGACCGACCGTCCCGCGTCTGGAAAGACGGATCAGGCGCTTCTGGTCTTTTTCGTCCAGAAAGCCGGAGATCTTGTCAGACACGGGCCTTCACCGCCGTCCTAGTCGAGCGACCTGGCGATCTCTTCAACCTGGAAGCACTCGATCTTGTCGCCGGGGCGAATATCATCATAGCGCTCAAACGCCATGCCGCATTCCATTCCGGCGTTCACCTCGTTCACTTCGTCCTTGAAGCGCTTCAGCGTCTTCAGATTGCCTTCATGGATCACAACGTCGTCGCGCAGCAGGCGTACACCACAACCACGAAGAACCTTGCCTTCGCTGATACGACAGCCAGCGACCTTGCCGACCTTCGTGATGTTGAACACTTCGAGGATTTCGGCGTAACCGATGAAGGTTTCGCGTTTCTCCGGTGCGAGCATGCCCGACAGGGTTGCCTTCACGTCGTCAATCAGATCGTAGATCACGGAATAGTAGCGGATCTCAACGCCTTCTTTCTCCGCCAGATCACGTGCTTGCTTGTTGGCACGCACGTTAAAGGCAAAGATTGGCGCTTCAGACGACTGGGCCAGAAGAACGTCGCTTTCCGAAATACCACCAACCGCGCCATGAATGACGCGTGCACGCACTTCTTCAGTTGAAAGCTTGTCCAGAGACTGGCTGATCGCCTCGACTGAGCCTTGAACATCGCCCTTGACGACAACTGGCAGCTCGGAAGTCTCAACCGAGCCATCCTTCAGCTTGCTGAGCAATTGATCGAGCGACGCGCGCGCTGCCGCGCCGGCCTTACCAGCAACCTGGCGCTTCTGGCGCACGCGGTACTCGGTAACTTCCCGAGCACGCGCTTCACTGTCGACAACAACAAACTCATCACCAGGCTCCGGCGCACCGTCCAGACCGAGCACCTCGACCGGAAGGGCTGGACCAGCCTCCTTGAGTTGTTGACCGCGCTCGTCGACCAGAGCGCGGACCTTGCCCCACTGAGCGCCAGCTACGACGATGTCGCCGCGCTTGAGCGTGCCGCGTTTAACCAGCACGGTGGCAACCGGACCACGGCCCTTGTCGAGTTGGCTTTCAATCACGGATCCGTCTGCCGGACGGCTTGGATTGGCTTTCAATTCGAGAAGTTCGGCTTGCAGAGAAATAGCATCCGTCAGCGCGTCCAGCCCCTCACCCGTCAGCGCAGACACCTTCACGGACTGGGTTTCGCCGCCCATGCTTTCGACCTGAACATCATGTTGCAGAAGATCGGTCAGCACCTTGTCCGGATTGGCATCCGGCAGGTCGGATTTGTTCACCGCAACGATGATCGGAACACCCGCCGCCTTGGCGTGATTGATGGACTCGATCGTCTGCGGCATGACGGAGTCATCTGCCGCGACAACAAGGATAGCAATATCTGTCGCCGTGGCGCCGCGTGCGCGCATGGCGGTAAAGGCCGCGTGGCCAGGCGTATCAAGGAACGTAATCCGTTCGCCAGATTTCAGTTTCACCTGGTACGCACCGATGTGCTGGGTAATGCCGCCAGCCTCGCCGGACACAACGTCCGTCTTGCGAAGGGCATCCAGAAGCGAGGTCTTGCCGTGGTCAACGTGGCCCATGATCGTCACGATCGGCGCACGTGGCTTCAGATCCTTTGGATCATCCTCAGCGCCTTCCAAGCCGATTTCAACGTCGGATTCGGAGACGCGCTTCACCGTGTGGCCGAATTCCTCGGCAATCAGTTCTGCCGTGTCAGCATCGATGATGTCGTTTCCACGGAGCATCTCGCCCTGCTGGATCATGAACTTCACGACATCAGCGACGCGCTCATTCATCCGCTGGGCAAGATCCTGCAATGTAATGGTCTCTGGCAGGGTGACCTCAATCGAGACTTTCTCACGCTGGTCGTTGCCGCCGGTGCGGCGCTCGCGCTCGCGTTCCCGCGCGCGGCGAACCGATGCCAGCGAACGCTGACGATCCGCATCATCGCCCAAAGCGGAAGAGATGGTCAGCTTGCCGCGGCGACGCTCACCGCCACCACCGCCGCGTGAGCCACGGCCCTGAGAATCCCGACCGGAGCGATCCCGATCGTCGCGGCCAGACTTGCCACGTTTGGCACGGCTTGGCGCCTCTTCAACCGGTTGTGCAGCCGCTGGCGACGCATCAGCCTTGGTGCGTGTCTTCTGTGACCGTTCGGCGCGCTCCTTGGCAGCAGCTTCCTCAACCTTGCGGGCTTCCTCTTCGGCCTTGCGACGGGCTTCGGCCTCTTCGCGTTCCTTGGCTTCCTGAAGCTTTTTCTCCTGTTCGGAGCGCAGGCGATCTTGCGCTGCTTTCTGGTTCTCTTCTTCCTTGGCGCGCGCGGCTTCTTCCTGCTTGCGCTCATAGAGCGCTTTCTGACGAGCTTTCAGCTCGTTGACCGTAATGCCAAGTTTCTTGGCTGTTGCGATCAGGCGCGCTTCCATCGAGTCCGCAGACGGTTTCGCTTTCGAGGTATCCCCTGCTGGCGCAGCAGACGAACCGCTCGGCCCAACTGACCGACGTTTCTTGGTTTCAACAACCACCTGCTTGGAGCGGCCATGACTGAAGCTCTGCTTCACCGTACCGGAAGATTTCCGAGAAACGGTGAGCGGCTTGCGTCCGCCCGTATTACCACCAGTGTCTTTCGTATCGCTCATACGTTCTTCATACCACGTTTCTTGCCGATGTGCGCCAATGCACTTCGGCTTTGTTTTCCGCTACCGATCCTGATCCGGGAACCAGTCCAGTTCGGGTCTTGCTCGAAATCCGGCCAGCCGCTGATAGGCCAGCTCTATCGTCTTCGCAAACGGACCCTTGCGGACGAGACCGTGTATCACACGCTCACGTCCAAACGCCATGCCCAATTCTTCGGAACTGAGCGCACCGGCAATTTTCACGTTGCTATATAATGCTTTGGCGAGAAAATACACCTTTGAACGGCCATCTTCTGCACCATCAGTGGCTTCCAGCAGCAAACCGGGCCGCTTCTTCTGCAGGGCTTCTCGCACCTGATCGAAGCCGAGAACAATGTCCCCCGCTTTCCTCGCCATCCCCATCAGGCTGATCACCCGCTGAAGCAGCAAATTCTCCACCAGTTCCGGCAAATCTGTCGGGACCGTGGCTTGTTGCTTGAATCCACGGGCGAAAGCGCCCTTGCGCATGGCAATCTCAAGCGTATCCCTGTCGGCCCGCAGCCAGACACCCCGGCCCGGCAGCTTGCCAAGAATATCTGGCGTCACAACCTGATCAGGTGACAGCACGAAGCGAACCATCTCCTCCTGTGAGAGATGGTCTCTGGACACAATGCATTGCCGGACGGGGCCTGCCCCGTCCGCAACACGGCCTTCAGTGTCGGTTACCCGCGCTTCACTCTTGCGGTGCGGCCTCGTCATCGCCGCCCTCCGCTGCCAGGGCATCGAGATCAAACTCGAGCTCTTCGAGGGCCTCATCCACCGCGTCCGGAGACGGGTTGCTGCCAAGTTCGCCGAGCGCCAGCAGCGCGCGTTCCTCTTCGGTCAGCTCAGGCTCTTCTTCCTTCGCTTGTTCAGCCAGCATCTGCTCAAGGGCGTCCGGCTCGATCCAGCCTGCGGCGACACGCGCGCGCATGATGAACATTTGCGCGTCATCCTTGCGCATTTCGCCCTTCTTCAGAACGCCTTCGACCCAGACCGGCTTTCCATCCGGGCCCGGCTCGCGCCAACCCGTGATGTCATCCGGCACGAGACCAGCCACATCGTCCAGCGTCTGCACGCCTTCTTCACCAAGACGCACGGCGAAAGATGGCGACATGCCTTCCAACTCCATGACAGCGTCTTCAACACCCAGTTCACGGCGCTTGGCATCGTTTTCGGCAGCCAGTCGCTCAAGGAATTCGCGAGCACGTTCCTGAAGTTCTTCGGCTACGTCCTCGTCAAAACCTTCAATCGTGATGAAGTCTTCCGGCGCCACATAAGCGATCTCTTCGACCGTCTCAAAGCCTTCCGAAGCCAGCAGCTGAGCCAGCGTCTCGTCGGCATCCAGCGCCTTCATGAAGAGGTCCGTCCGCTCCTGGAATTCGCGCTGGTAGCGCTCGGAGTCGGCGGTCTCTGTCACCAGGTCGATCTGCCACCCCGTAAGCTGGGACGCGAGACGCACATTCTGACCACGGCGGCCAATCGCCAGAGGGAACTGGTCGTCCGCCACAACAACTTCGACGCGGCGCTCTTCCTCATCCAGCACGACTTTCGACACTTCGGCCGGCTGCAGTGCATTCACAATGAAGGTCGCATCGTCATAATTCCACGGAATGATGTCGATCTTCTCGCCCGACAGTTCGCCGACCACAGCCTGAACACGCGCACCGCGCATACCGACACAGGCGCCGACGGGATCAATCGAGGAATCATTGGAGATCACACCGATCTTCGCACGGCTGCCCGGATCGCGGGAACATGCCTTGATCTCGATGACACCTTCATAAACTTCCGGCACTTCCTGCGCGAACAGGCGCACCATGAAATCCGGTGCGGCGCGGGACAGGAAGATTTGCGGACCCTTGGTCTCGCGGCTCACCTTGTAAAGATAGGCACGAACGCGGTCATTGGTTTGGAAATTCTCGCGCGGGATGCCGTCATTGCGACGGATGATGCCTTCGGCGCGACCCAGATCGACAATGACGTGACCGTATTCCACACGCTTTACAACACCGGAGATAACTTCGCCGACGCGATCCTTGTATTCGTTGTACTGGCGCTCGCGCTCGGCATCGCGCACCTTCTGCATGATGACCTGTTTGGCGGTCTGCGCTGCGACACGGCCAAAATCGAAGGGCGGCAGCTCTTCTTTCAGCTCGTCGCCAGCTTCCAGCGTTTCGTCCAGCTTCTTCGCTTCGGACAGACGCAGCTCCTTGGCCTCATCCTCGAACGCGTCGTCAGCGACAACGGTCTGAACACGCCATAGCGTCTGCTCGCCGGTCGTTGCGTCGATCTTCGCACGGATGTCGTGCTCTTGGCCGTATTTCGCTTTTGCGGCCTTTTCGATCGCTTCCTGCATGGCCTCGATGACAATCGTCTGATCGATTGCCTTCTCTTCGGCGACCGCTTTCGCGATCTGCAGGATTTCCAGCCTGTTGGCTGAAACGCCGATGGTGCTCATTTGACGTCTCCCGTCTCTTCGTTTGTATCGGTGTCTTCGTCTGTCTCGTCGATCTCAAGATCGCCGAGGTCATCTTCATCCGGCTGTGGCGGCAATGTGCCGTCTGCGCGAGCCGCCTCAATCAGTTCGTCCGTCAGGATCAGGCTGGCCTTACTCATCTCGTGAACGTGAGCCACCAGCTCGGTTTCGTCATCCAGCTCCAAATGCGCGCCGTCTTCATCCTCTCCGGTGATCATTCCGGAGAAGCGGCGACGGCCATCAATCGGTCGCACAAGTTCCACTTTGGCAGCATGGCCCACCCAGCGGCCAAAATCACCTTCCCGGGTCAGTGGACGGTCAATGCCCGGCGTGGAGACTTCCAGCGTGTACGCCTCCTTGATGGGGTCTGCCTCATCCAGCATCGGCGCGATGGCCCGCGAAAGGCTGGCGCAATCTTCGACATTCGTCGGGGCGCCCCCTGCCCTCTCAGCCATGATCTGGAGGTGCGGACGCCGCCCACCCTGAATGCGCAGGCGAACGATTTCCATGCCAATCTGCTCGGCCACCGGCGTGACGAGCGAAAGAATTTGGCGTTCCTGTTCGGTCAGAGCAATCATCTGAGGTGCGGACTATTCCAATAAAGAAAAGCGGCGGCCCCGTTTCCGGAACCGCCGCCGATATGTTTCGACTTGAGAGACGTATACCCCTGCGTGCGGCAGATGTCGAGCGTCGCTTGCTGTAGAACGAAAGACGGCGACTTCGTTCCCAAAGCCGCCGTCCTGAATCCTGTACGGATACGCGTCTTAGAGAATCTTCAGATCCACAGCCGAGGTCTTGCCGCGGCGTTCGTCCTTGTAGAGTTCGTAAGAGATAGCCTGGTCTTCTGCCAGTGTGCGAAGGCCGGAGCGTTCAACGGCCGAAATGTGCACAAAAACGTCAGAGCCGCCCTCATCAGGTTTGATGAAGCCAAAGCCTTTCTGGTCATTGAACCATTTCACTTTGCCAGTTGCCATTACTTGTAGTCCTTTACGTTAAGTAGAAGCGTCCCGGTTCGGGATTTGAACCAGATCCGCCTATCGAAACGGGAGGGAAGGAAAGTCATGGCCGCCGGTCTGACGGGGTCTTGATATTTCAGACCGACCGAATTCGATGCCGCTATTAAGCGCATGGGTGCGACAATCGGTCAAGTGAATGTCTTGTGTCAGCTGCGCACGAAGTCGAACCAGACCGGTGCACAATCACCCAATTGCTTGCTTTCGTACCGTGTCGTCAGATGGTCACCGGGAGGGCAGCGCCAGTCATCCGCCGTGTTCGCGTGCCACTCGAAACCGCCCTGCCGGAGGAACCGCAACAGCGCCTCATCTGCATAGGATTTCACATCCGTCGCAAACCGGACACGCGCGCCCGGACGGCAGATGCGATGGAGACTCTCGAGAAACTCCGGCTGGATCAATCGACGCTTCTGCTGGCGTTTCTTTGGCCACGGATCTGGAAACAGAATAAAGGCCCGCGCAATGGACTGATCCTGCAAAGACGCCATCACGGGCCGCACATCGTCCATGACCAATCGCACATTCTGCAGCTGGTCTGCTTCAATTCCTGTAAGAGCCTTCGCCATGCCTTCAATGAATGGCTCGCAGCCAATGTACCCAATATCTGGATTTCGCCCTGCCTGACCCACCAGATGCTCTCCACCGCCGAAGCCGATCTCCAACCAGACATCACGATCATCACCGAACAGGTCTCTGCCAGACAGTGTCCCGTCTGCAGCCGTTGGGACGGCCAGTTCGGGTAGGCGTGTATCGATCAATGATTGCTGGCGGGCCGACAGGCCACGGCCCCCGGTGCGGCCGAATGTGCGCAATGGGCGAGACTTGTTGGCGGCGTTTTCTTCGGTCATGGCGCTGTCAGATGCACCAGCACCGGGGCGGGATCAATCCTCGTCCTGCTGCTTGCCTTCAAAGGCTGTCGCGGCGGCCTGCACTGTCGCCAACAGCGATTTCCGGAGAGAATGATCTTCAATCTTCTGGAATGCGGCAATCAGGTCGAGAACTTCAGACGTCATGACAGGCGCGTGAACACCTTCGCTGTCTTCGGCCACACCGGAATCGCCCTTTGCGAAGAACGTCTCCGCGCCGTCAAAGAAATAGGTTATGGGCACGCCCATGGCACTCGACATCTCGAACAGGCGGCCAGCCGAGACTCGATTGACGCCTTTTTCGTATTTCTGGACTTGCTGAAAGGTCAGGCCAAGCAGATCCCCAAGTTTCTCCTGGGTGAGCTTCAGCTCCTTGCGTCGCCACCGGATGCGCTGGCCTACGACCCGATCAATGCCGCTAGGAAGCTTGTTATCGGCCATATTCCCCCTTCCTGTCTGGGTATTCTCCGTGTGCTCTGTCTATCTTCGCCACGTAACGAAGGCCAGACCCGCAAATAAGAACAGGCTGAGCCAGAAGAGCATAAGACCGATTCGGGTTTGAAACAGGGTTACCCTCTCGGGGAGGGGCAGCTTTCCACGGCCGAAGCTGGTATCCCAACCGCTTGGCGCATCCGCCACAGGCGCTGCGCGCAACACCTCGCGTCCTCGACCGTCCACAATGCCCGACGCGCCGCGACTGGCAACGCGTGCAAGCGGCAACCCCGTTTCGATCGCGCGGTATCGGTTCTGCGCATAGTGCTGTGCGGGGCCCATCCCACCGCCGAACCAGGCGTCATTCGAAATCAGGACCAGCCAATCGGCCCGCGCGCCAATATTCGCGCTGCGTGGAATGGAGGGGTAGAGCCCCTCATAGCAGATCATCGCCACGAATGGGGGAATGTCCTCCGCGAAAATAACGGCCGGCCCCGGACCTGGTCGGAAGCCATCGCTCGCCATGCGCTGGATTGCGCCAGGCAAAATGCCGGACAAGGCCTCCCCGAAAGGAATGATCCGCGTTGCCGGCAACTCACCGAAAGGTACCAGACGATGTTTGTCGTAAAGCGCGATAGGGCCAGACCGGATCGCGTTCTCATCCATGACGGTCAGGCTGTTGTAATAGTCGCGCGTGTCCTTGCCGGTTATCTCGTATCGCGTCGTCCCGGCGATCAAGTCGCGACTGCCAAGATAGGCTCCCACCGCGTCCAGCGCATTCGCATCCTGCAGGAGTGTTGTTGGCAGCGCGCCCTCTGGCCAGAGGATAATATCGCCCGGCTCACCTTCCTGATTTGCCAACATGCGCAAATATTCGATGAGGATCGGGTCGGGGCCAATCTCCCATTTCTCATCCTGTGGCACGCCGGAATCCATCAACACAACTGATTGCTCTGATAGCTCCGCTGGCTGCGCTATGCGCTGTGCGCCCCAGGACCATCCAAGCGCAACAAGGATCACCGCCGCAAAGGATGGTGCAATGCGGACAGCCAATTGACGAGACTCGCGCGTATCCACCAGAGCGGCGGGCGCAGACATAACAAACACGGTCAGCAAGGTCAGCCAATACACGCCGCCTATCGACGCGCTCTGAGACAGGGCCCCACCCGGCACCCAAGTCGTACCCGGCAGGTTCCAGGGAAACCCTCCAAACAGGTGTCCTCGCACAAATTCTGCCAAAGCGAAGAAAAGCGCGAACACAAAAATGCGAGAGGGCGACGACGACCAGAAGGCCCCCGCCATGGCGCCGAATACTCCCCAGATGATCGCCATGCCACCGGGCAGCAGGATCAACGGCATCCATAGGAAAATGGCGTGCTTTTCAGGCTCCACCAGGAAGGGAGCGGCCGTCCAGTGCATGCTGATGAGGAAAAAACCCGTTCCGAAAGCCCAGGTGCGCAGGAACACAGCCCTTCCCCACCGGCGATGACCGCGCGCGCCATCCAGCATCCAGATCAGACCCGTGAATGAAATCACCAACACGGCGCTGAAATGAAACGGCGCAAACGCAACAGCCGAAAAGGCACCCAAAAGCAGGCTGGTGATCACGGCCAGCCAGCCTGTCAGGCGCGCAAAGGCTTCATGCAAGGGTCCAAGCGCCGTGAACCCATGGCTACGCACAGCGTGGCTCATGATTTACTCCTGCGCAGCAGGCGCGGGCTGTTCGGGCGTTCGCAGCCGCACACGACGAATGCGCCGGGCGTCTGCATCCATGATCTCGATTTCGACACCGGCCGGGTGCTTGAGCACTTCTCCGCGCACCGGCACTTTCCCGGCCAGCGCGAAGGCGACACCGCCGAGCGTGTCGAAATCCGTGTCGTTGTCCTCAATGGCGAGATCAATGCCCGTTTCCTCTGCAAAATCGTCGATTTCCGTCCGGGCGTCCGCTTCCCAGATTCTCTGGCTGCGGCGAACGAACATAGCCTCTTCATCATCGTGTTCGTCTTCGATGTCACCGACGATTTCTTCAACCAGATCTTCCAGACTGACGAGACCATCCGTTCCGCCGTACTCGTCTACGACAAGCGCGAGGTGAATACGGGTGGACTGCATTTTCACAAGCAAATCAGTCAATTTCATGGAGGGCGGCACATACAACACGTCGCGGTGCAGCCGCTCCAGCGGACGCTTGGCTGGCTCCTCCCCCTTGGCCAGTTCGCTGACCACATCCTTGATGTGTACAAAGCCAATCGGATCATCGAGAGATTCACGAAACACTGGCAGGCGGGAATGCGTCACTTCCGCGAAGTATTTCAGCAGCTCCGGAAACTCCATCCCGACTTCAACAGCCTTGATTTCAGCACGCGGCACCATGACGTCGTCCACACGCAGGTCTTGGAACTCTGCGAGCCGCAAGCGCATCTCGTTCGGATTGTGCTGGGGCATCTCACCATTTGCCTCGGGAGACACCGCCTCCACAGGATCAGTTTTCCGGCCGAAACCGAAAAGGCTACGCAATCGGCCGCTTGGCGGCGCATTAGAAGGGTCGGGGTCGCTCATAGCCTCAGATGATTCAGTCGGTCGAATATGGATTATCTATGCCCAGCGATGCAAGCGCCTTTATTTCCAGACCCTCCATCTTCTCGGCTTCGTGATCGGTTTCATGATCATGGCCCAGCAAATGCAGATAGCCATGAATGAGAAGATGCGTCAGGTGATCGGCAAGTGTCTTGTTCTGCGCAGTAGCGTCTTCTTTCGCAACACCCAGAGCGACGGCAATATCCCCCAGCATGGGTCGGTCCATGGGATCCGCTGGAAAGGACAGCACATCCGTCGGCTTGTCCTTGCTTCGGAACTGGTGATTCAAGCTGTGAAGCACATCATTGTCAGCCAGCAGAAGCGCAACGATACCCTCGGCCGGCTCCACCTTCACGGCAGCATCGAAGGCAGTCTGGCAGACAGATTCCAGATCGGGAATCTCTGACCACGCGTCCTCTTCGACTATCAGATCAAGTTCGACCATGCGCCCTGCGCTCAACCCTCGCCATGCGCGGCATATGCATCAATGATGCGGCTGACGAGGCCGTGACGCACGACATCCGCTGCCGTCAGCTTGTGCACATTCACACCCTCGACATCCGACAGGATCTCAAGTGCGTGGCGCATGCCAGATGGTTGGCTGCCTTGCAGATCCACTTGCCCCGGGTCTCCTGTGATCACCATTCGGCTGTCCCGACCCAGGCGCGTCAGCACCATCTTCATCTGCGGAATGGTCGTATTCTGAGCTTCGTCCACAATGACAAATGCATTCTTTAGTGTGCGTCCACGCATGAAGGCGAGCGGCGCGACTTCAATCTCCCCGCGCGCCATGCGGCGCTCCATCTGTTCCTGCCCCATCAACTCGCGAAGCGAGTCCCAGATCGGCAGCATGTAGGGATCGACTTTCTCTTCAAGTGTCCCCGGCAGGAAGCCCAGCTTTTCCCCCGCTTCCACTGCGGGTCGTGTCACGATCAAGCGCTGACGCGCCCCGGACAGAAGCTCTGAAACACCGGCAGCAACTGCCAGGAATGTCTTGCCAGTACCCGCCGGCCCGACACCAAAGATCATTGCATTGTCAGGATTTGCCAACAAATCGATATAGCGTGATTGTCCACGCGTCTGCGGTGTTATCGGCTTCTTCAGGGAGCGGAATGTACCGAAGGTCTGTTGCGGTGTTCTCGCGGCTTCCAAAGCGCCATCCACATCCATGTCCGAGATGTCGGCACCTTTTCGCAGGCGCCGCTCCAGCTCAGCCAGAACTGCCTCAGCGATGGATACGCCTTCGGCTTTCCCGACCAGGAGAATACCGCCACCCTGACTTTCCGCTTTCAGCCCATATTCATCCAACCGCGTCTCCAGCAATTGGAGATGACGATGATGCGGCCCGCACAAATCACGCAGGGTTTCTGCGTTGCTGACCTCATAGATACGGCTGACCGGCGCCTCGGGCGAGGCAGATGGACGACGTTTCACGCTCAAAGGGCAACCTCTCTTGCCCGGATCAATTCACCAGATAGCGAACTCATCGTCGCGCCGTTAACTTTCACATCCACAATCTTCCCCGTCAGTTCAGCTGGCCCATCGAAATGCACCGCCTGCATCCAGGGCGAGCGACCATGCGCTTGGCCTTCCAAGCGTCCCCGTCCAGTTACCAGAACTGGCACGGTCTGTCCGATCTTGGACTTGTTGAATGCGGTCTGCTGCTCACGCAGCAATTTCTGAAGCGCCTGCAGGCGGGCGTCTTTGACGTCTTCTGGTACGTGTCCAAACATTTCCGCCGCCGGGGTGCCGGGGCGGGGGGAGTATTTGAAGGAATATGCAATCGCGTAGTTCACATCACGCACCAATTGCATCGTTGCTTCAAAATCTTCGTCGCTCTCGCCTGGAAATCCGACGATGAAGTCAGACGCCAGCGCAACATCTGGCTGAGCTTCGCGCACCTTGCGAATAATTTCGCGATACTCGTCTGCCGTGTGGCCACGGTTCATGGCTTTCAGAATCCGGTCCGAGCCGGACTGCACCGGCAAGTGCAGGAAAGGCTGCATTTGTGCCGTGTCACCATGCGCCGCGATCAGGTCATCATCCATGTCACGCGGATGGCTGGTTGTATAACGAATACGTTCAATGCCGCCGATCTTGGCAAGGTGCCGGCAAAGCTGTCCCAAGGTCCAGTCTTCCCCGCCCTCTACCTGAGGAGCTGCGCCATGAAACGCATTGACGTTCTGACCGAGCAACGAAATCTCGCGAACACCTTGCGCCGCCAAATTCCGCGCTTCCATCACGATATCGTCGACCGGGCGCGACAGCTCAGCGCCGCGCGTATATGGCACAACGCAGAAGGTGCAGAACTTGTCGCAACCCTCCTGCACCGACAGGAAGGCCGTCGGCCCATCGGCTTCACGCGTCTTCGGCAAAGCGTCGAATTTTTCCAGAGTCTCGAAATCCGTTTCGAGACGATCCCCAACAGCGCGGCTGGCCCGCGCGATCATCTCAGGCAATTTGTGATAGGCTTGTGGGCCCAGAACCAGATCGACAAGCGGTTGGCGACGCATGATTTCCTCGCCTTCGGCCTGTGCCACACACCCAGCCACAGCGATTGTCATGTTGCTGCCGGTGTTCTGCTTCATCCGCTTGAGTTGGCCGAGCTCTGAATAGACCTTCTCAGTTGCCTTCTCGCGGATATGGCACGTGTTCAACACGACAAGATCAGCCGCCTCGGGCGTGTCCACCGGCGCATAGCCGAGCGGACGCAATACGTCCCGCATGCGCTCGGAGTCATAGACATTCATCTGGCACCCATAGGTCTTGATAAAGAGACCCTTGGTGTTCTGTTTCGCCTCTGGAGTATTCATGGGCGGGCTTATGCCTGAAAATGACTGCCGCTGCCAGAACCTTGTGCGCCTCGCCTGCAGCCACGGCAATCCTGTGCCATCCCTGCGACAAAAGCTTCACACGGCCCGAAAGCTGGCTAGTGTGCGGCCAAGCAATCAAAGGAGCCGGGGAGGCCCATGGATATCATCAAACTCATCGAGAACATCTCTGGATTTATCTGGGGGGGGACCTGGGGAGACGACGTCATCATTCCGGGCCAGATTGGCCCACTCGCCGTGGTCCTTCTAGGCACGGGCCTGTTCATGATGGTCCGTTTGGGCGCGCGTCCCGTGCGCCGTTTCGTGCCTGCGCTGGTGGAAGTCTGGCAAGGCCGCAAGGCTCAGGGCGAAGATGGCGCCATCACACCGTGGCAGGCGCTTTCGACCGCCCTGTCGGGTCAGGTCGGCACCGGAAACCTGGCAGGTGTGGCCACGGCTATCACTCTGGGTGGACCCGGCGCAATCTTCTGGATGTGGGTTGTTGCCCTGTTCGGCATGGCACTCGCCTTCTCCGAAAGCTCTCTCGCAATCAAATATCGCGAAACGGACGAGTATGGCCGCATCAATGGCGGCCCGATGTACTATATCAAGAACGGTCTGGGCAAAGGCTGGGGCTGGCTCGCGATCATTTTCTGTCTCGGAACCCTGTTCTCCGCAATGGCGACCGGGTCAATGATTCAGGCCAATTCCATCACCGAAGCCGCACTGGAAACAGGTTCACATCTCGGCGTCAGCATTCCGAACTGGAGCGTCGGCATCCTGCTTTCTGTTCTGGTGTTTGCGGTCATTATTGGCGGCATCAAGTCGATTGGCTCCTTTGCTGGCAAAGTCGTGCCTGTCATGGCTGGCCTCTATGTTCTGATCGCCTTCCTTGTCCTTGTCGTGAATGCAGACAAGGTGCCTGGCGCCTTCATGCAGATCATCGGCACAGCCTTTGGCTGGAAGGAAGCCGCCGGGGGCGCAGCAGGTTACGGCGTCATGCAAGCGGTGCGCTACGGTATTGCCCGCGGCTTGTTCTCCAACGAAGCCGGTCAGGGCTCCGCCCCGATCGCGCACGCAGCAGCTCAGACCAAGAATCCCGTCATGCAGGGCGAAATCGCCATGATCGGCGTGTTCATCGATACGATCATCATCTGCACCATGACCGCGTTGGTCATTCTGACAGTACAGGGCGACTTCAAGAAGAGCCCCGCCCTGATGGCAGCGAATGCGTGTTTTGATGCGGGCATCGAAATGCCGATAAACCCGGACGCAACCGACGGCGCGAAATATGGCGTATCGGACCTGTTCCCGTCCGCGTATGAAGACGGGCGCGAAGCGAAGATCGCGGCTGTGGGACCAACTGCCCAATCCTACCTCTTGGCCTGTCAGGCGTCGGGCAAGGTTGACGTCTCTCAGGAAGCGCTCGACGCGTCTGGCAATCCTGAGATCCTGATGGATGTGGACCATGCCTGGGAAACGGACGCGAATTCGGCGGCTGTCACGACGCGCGCCTACGCTGCCGCCATTCCGGTCATCGGGCCCTGGATCGTGCCGGTTGCACTGTTCTTCTTCGCCTTCACCACCATCATTGGCTGGTCTTATTACGGCGAGCAGGCCGTGACCTATCTCATTGGCGAATGGGCGACACATCCATTCCGCTACATCTGGGTTGTTGTCGTGTTCCTTGGCACGGTGGCCGCAGCTGATTGGCTCTGGCTACTCGGCGACATCGCGAACGCCTCGATGGCTTTCCCGAACCTGATCGCCATCCTGGCGCTTTCGGGCGTCGTAGCTGCCATGCACAAGTCGAACGGAGATCCTGACAAGGGCCATCCGGTGCACGACTATCGCGAAGAGTCGCGCCACCCCGAACAGGACTAGACGCGACATACAACCAAGACGATAAAGCCCCGCCTGGTTCACACCGGGCGGGGCTTTTCTATTCCACTTTGTGCCGTCTACCAGACGCCGATATTCTCTGCGCTGGCCCAAGGTTCTTTCGGGGCAAGCGGCTCGCCCTTCTGAAGCAGTTCAACCGATATCCCGTCCGGCGACCGGATGAAGGCCATGCGGCCGTCACGCGGCGGACGGTTGATCGTCACACCGAGATCCTGCAGGCGCTCGACCGCGCCATAGATATCGTCGACAAGGTAAGCGAGGTGGCCAAAATTCCGGCCACCAGAATACTCTTCCGGGTCCCAATTATAGGTCAGCTCCACCATCGGGATGTCGGTCTGGGTCGGGTTTACCCCTTCTGGCATCCCGCCCATGCGAGCCACATCTTCAGGTGTCGCCAGAAACACCAGAGTGAACCGCCCGGCTTCGCTGTCCATCCGACTGACTTCTTTCAGCCCCAGACCCTCGCAGAAGAATTTGAGAGATGCATCAATGTCGCTGACGCGCACCATTGTATGCAGATATTGAATGCTCATGACTGGCCTCCGTTAAGGTCCCGAATGACTTGTTTGAATGTGGGTGGCATCAGCGCATAGTAGCGCCGCATCGCGATCGCCAACAGGCCGATCGTCACGAGCATGAAGGCAAGAAACACGGAAAATGTGTGAATAAGCGTTCCGGTCTCAAAGACTGGGGACTGCCCACTCAGCCGCCAGAATGTCAGCCATAGCTGGTTGAAGCCGGCGACAAATGGCCCGAGAAGTCCGAATACGATGACCGCACAGGCGAAGAAATAGGTTGCGGCCCTCGGCCCTTCGCTACGCAGATAGAGATCTGTGAACTCTACCTCGGTCACATCCTCCGGAATCTCGCCCGATGCCTTGCGCACCGCTAAAACTTCCGGGGCGAAATCGCGCGCCTGTTTCCAACGCCAAGCCAGATGACCGCCCCAGGCAACAAGCGCGGCAAGAATAATCAGGAATGCGAGCATGAGCGTTTTCGGTCCGGGATCTGCGGCGGAATGCCGTCTGCCCGGCGCCTGTATCAGGCCGCGCAGGCACGTTCGAGGGTCAACATGGCACGCTTGCGTGCCACACCCCAATGATAATTATGAAGCCGACCGTCCGCTGCAAGGGCACGGTGACAGGGAATAAACCAGCTTATGGGATTTGCACCCACCGCCGCCCCAACAGCACGTGCTGCCTTGGGGTTACCACTCGCCTTGGCAAGCGCCCCATAGGTCGAGACGGTGCCCATCGGAATATCCAGCAATGCCCGCCAGATCTGCCGCCGGAATGGCGTGCCATAAAGTGCTACGGGCAACGGCTCGCCTGCCTCGAATACACGGCGTGCCATCTGTTCGGCCTCCGCATCATCGCGCCGGATACTCGCCCCCGGATATCGCCCAGCCAAATCTGCAAACGCATTTTCTTCCGTGCGCCCCTGATGCTCGAATCCGGTCCTCTCAGGTGGGTTCTCATCGATAAAGCCAAGCGCCACCAATCCTCGTGGGGAAATGAGCCAAGCCCCTTCTCCAAAAGGTGTTGGCGCGCGTCCGAGTACAAGGTCCGCTCCCTTGCCGCCTGCCTTCGCTTCTCCAGGGGAAAGCCCTTCGTGCGCGATGAAGAGATCGTGCAATCGTCCCGGCCCAGACAGGCCTGTTTCCAGAGTCGCATCCAGTACACTTGCCCCCTCTCGAAGCAGGTCACCGGCTGCCGCATGTGCCAGAGCGGATTGGTATTGCTTCGGGCTTATCCCCGCCCATCGAGTGAACTCGCGCTGGAAATGACTGGGTGACAAACCAACGGACTTCGCAGCCGTCGCCAAGTCTGGCCATTCCTGCCAAGTGTCGCCCAAATAGGACAGGGCATCTGCCATGCGCTCATAGGCGACAGCGCGCTCATCAAGGGAGTGGGAAACAGTCATCATGAAACATGAATGCCGCGCTACAAACTCAAGTGCCACCCGTTTCTTGCGGCACATCTCACCAATTGAGACTTCCCAGCCCAACAAAAGCCCGGCAAGTATAATCCGTAAAAAGTCCTGGGAGACATAAAATGGCTGATGCGCGCAGTATTATCCTGCATGAGTATCCAACCTCACCTTATGCAGAAAAAATCCGGCTCGCATTGCGCCTCAAGAATTTGGCATACAGTCGGGTAGAGATTCCGGTCATCATGCCACGGCCTGACCTAATGCCTCTGACCGGCGGCTATCGACGTACGCCTGTAATGCAGATTGGCGCGGATGTCTTTTGCGACACAGCGATAATCCTGCGGGAGTTGGAGGCACGCTATCCAATGCCTGCGCTGAAGCTGCCCGGCCATGAGGGGCTGGCCCAGATGGTCGCGGGCTGGACCGATGGTCGATGGTTCCAAAGCTCTGTCGCCGTCATCTTCGGGGAAATGGGTGACAAGGTCCCGGAAGCCTTCAGGAAAGATCGCGAAGCTCTTTCCGGGAGACCCTTTGACGTCGATGCGATGAAGGCCGTCGCGCCGATGATGCGCGATCAATGGCGTGCGCGCCTGATGCTGCTGGAAGAACGTCTGCAGGGCGGGCAAGGCGCCGGGGCCGGTATCTACCTTGTCGGAATGAAGCCCGGCCTGGTCGACATCCACGCCTATATGAATGTCTGGTTCATGCACCAGAATGTGCCGGATTTTGTCGCCAAATGCTTCGAAACTGCCGATCTGACAAAAGCGTGGTTTGAGCGACTGCAGGAATTCGAAGGACAAACTCCGGAAACGATTACGTCCAAAGACGCGTTGGAAATCGGGCTGAATTCAGCACCTCGCCTGGTCGCCGCGACGACGCGCAATGAACCACAAGAGTTTGCCCCCGGAGAGAACGTAGCTGTTGCCCCAGACGATTACGGTCAGGTCTGGGTGGAAGGTGAACTCGTGCATGCAGACTCTCAACGCATCATCCTGCAACGTACGTCGCCAGAGGCCGAAACGGTTCATGTTCATTTTCCTCGCGCCGGATTCCTGGTGCGCCGAGCCTAGGCCGCCTTGCCAGAAAGGCCCTGCCCGCTAGTCTCGATACGGCAGCGTTTCGCAACGGAGATGGATCATGGACAGGCGGCTTTGTCTTATCACGGGCGCTTCAGCGGGCATCGGCGCCGAATTCGCCAGACAATATGCAGCACTCGGCTGGGACGTCGCTTTGACTGCCCGCCGCAAAGATCGTCTTGAGGAACTGGCTACCGAGATCGAAAGCAAGTACGGCGTTCACGCTATCTGCATCGTTCAGGATCTCGCCCGGGCGAATTCGGCCGACAAGATTCTGTCCACGCTCTCGGAGCAGGACCGACACGTAGACGCGTTGGTGAACAATGCGGGCTATGGTCTGCCCGGTACTTTCTTCAACACGAGCTGGAAGTCGCAGGCAGAGTTCCTGCGCGTGCTCTATACGGCCCCGATCGAACTCGCGCACAAGGTTCTGCCCGGCATGTCTGATCGCGGATATGGACGCATCATCAATGTCGCCTCGCTGGCGGGCTATGCGCCGGGTAGCAACGGCCATACCCTCTACGCCAGCGTGAAGGCCGGGCTCATAAAGTTCTCTGAAAGCCTGAATGCGGAGTGCGAGGCGCTTGACGGGGCTGACATACATTGCACCGCGTTATGCCCCGGGTTCACCTATAGCGAATTCCACGACGTAAATGGCACACGCGAACAGATGAAAAGCATGAACAAACGGATGTGGATGGAGGCTGGACCTGTTGTAAAAGCAGGCATCGACGCGGTGAACCGGGGACAACCGGTTGTCGTTCCGGGTGTGGTGAACAAAGGCCTCGCGACTCTGACGCGGCTGATGCCTGAACCTCTCGGCCGCGCCATCATGCGTCGCCAAAGCCGCACAATTCGTCGCCAGGATTAGTCGCCGGTCGCCGTAAACTCTTCGCGAATACGGTTGGCGGTCGGTGTCGTATCCGTCTTTCGCCAGTCCTTTGCGGTTCGCTCGCGTACCTTTTCAGGCCGTTTGCCGCGTTTGACCTCAGCGTGTTCTTCGCGGCCTGAGGACACAATGGGGCCCTCGAAAAAGGCCGACCAGTATTTCCCGAGCACTTCCGCGCGGCCCTCAAGCGATCGCAGTTTCCGGCGCTCTTTCCAACTCGTCAGCTTGATGCCTTCCGTCTTGATGCGCTTTTCAGCACCGGCGAACTGAAGACAGCCGGAATAGCGTGTCGGGGCACCACCCGTCAGATCAAACTGGACCTCGCCAAATCCCTCTGCCTGCCGGCCTGACTCAATTGGCAGCGTTTCGCGAAACTTGAAGTCGATACGTGGCCAATTGAACCCTAGATACTCGGCATGCAGGCCGCTCTCGACCTCACCGATGCGCGTAAGGGTGGATGAGGAAATCAGAATGCCGTTACGCGCGGGCTTCAGCGTCACAATCGCGATGCGCGGCCCATTGGGGCCGCCGCGCTCCGCCTGAATCCAGCTTCCTTCGACAAAAGACCGCCCCAGAACCCACCGCCGAGGCCACCCCAGCTTCAACAATCCCGGCAGGATAATACCTGACAACACAGACCAGACGATGAGCAACACAAATCCGGCGCCAACCAAACCACCCCATCGGGCGACCCCACGCTCGCCTGCGACCTGAAAGATTGTCTCGCGAACCGTCGGCCCGAAGGCGACAATTCCTGCAAGAACAATACTCGACGCCAGAAGGCTGGAGATTGCGCTGAAGCGATTGTAGGGGTTCATTTGAAAGGCGGCTCCGTCAGGGTTCGGTGTGCGTGATCCCCTTTCCGGAAATCCGACCTTGAACACCGATTACCGCAACGCCAGTCGTGACGCCACGCATATTCTGTTGTTTCCTGAAAGCGAGACGTATTGTTGCAGCGCACAACTTATCCATGACTTGCCGCCCACTGCGCCCTATAATCAGAAAAAACAGAAATCTCTGGAGGAAGTTCGAATGGATGGTGCTGTTGAGACTGCGGCCCTTGAACCTGTTGTAATCCCAAATCTGGTTGCGTTGATCAGTGACGCATGCACAGCCATTGACGCATATGCCGATGCCGCGAGAGGCAAGTGCCGCGCTGCGCTGACCAATGATGACGGCCGCCCGGACCGCGCCGCACTTGAGCGCGAGCAACATATTGCACATGGCCTTTCCTGGCTGGTGACTTATGCCGAAACCCTGAGGCAGACGGCGGAATGGGCCGCCCGGTTGGATCAGGAAGGAAAGTTCGGCACAACTGAATCCCTTCTGACGCAAATCCTGTTCAGCGATTATTGCGCGCAACTCGCAAGCGGTATTCCGATGAACCAAGGCGAAGTCATTCGCCCGCACGAACTCGGCATTGCTGCCGAAGCGAGCGCACTGGCTGCCGCAAGCCCCATCCAGAAGCTCATTATCGAAGGCAAAACACCTGCCGTGATGGCCGCGGCTGCCGAATGCCTGCCAGATGCACTCAGCCGCAACACGGTCGAGGAAACAGGTCTCGACGAAACCATGAGCATGGTTCGCGAACAGTTTGCGAAATACGCAACGGACAAGATCAAACCGAACGCGCATGAATGGCATCTCAAGAACGAATATATTCCGATGGATGTCGTCAACGAGATGGCAGAACTCGGTGTTTTTGGTCTGACCATTCCCGAAGAGTTCGGCGGTTTCGGCATGGGCAAGACGGCCATGTGTGTCGTCTCGGAAGAATTGTCCCGCGGATACATTGGCACCGGCTCCCTCGGCACACGGTCGGAAATCGCCGCTGAGTTGATCCTGATCGGCGGCACCGATGATCAAAAACAGAAATGGCTGCCGCTGATATCAAGCGGAGAAATCCTGCCCACAGCCGTTTTTACTGAGCCAAACACTGGATCAGACCTCGGCTCCCTGCGTACTCGCGCTGTCAAATCTGAAGATGGCTCGGAGTACAGTGTCACCGGCAACAAGACCTGGATTACTCATCCAGTCCGCGCAGACTTGATGACACTGCTCGCGCGCACAGATCCGTCCACTAATAATTTTTCCGGTCTATCCATGTTGTTGGCTGAAAAGCCGCGGGGCACAGACGAACACCCCTTCCCGGCTGACGGCATGACCGGCGGGGAAATCGAAGTTCTCGGCTATCGCGGCATGAAAGAATATGAAATCGGTTTTGACGATTTCAAAGTCAAAGCCGAAAACCTGCTGGGCGGTGTCGAGGGGCAAGGCTTCAAACACCTCATGGCTACGTTCGAAAGTGCGCGCATCCAGACCGCCGCCCGCGCTATCGGCGTCGCGCAGAACGCTTTCGAAACCGGCCTGCAATACGCGCTAGATCGCAACCAATTCGGCAAGCCGATCTTTGAATTCCCGCGTGTCTCAAACAAGCTGGTCATGATGGCAGCAGAGCTTGTCGGCGTTCGTCAGCTTACATACTATTCCGCGCGCCAGAAGGATGGTGGAAAGCGTTGCGACCTGGAAGCGGGAATGGCGAAGCTGCTTGCCGCCCGCATTGCCTGGGCGGCGGCTGATAATGCCGTTCAAATCCACGGAGGCAATGGTTTTGCGCTGGAGTACCCTGTCAGCCGAATCCTTCAGGACGCACGCATTCTGAATATCTTCGAAGGAGCAGGCGAAGTTCAGGCGATGGTCATCGCGCGTCGCCTGATCGAAAGCGCGAACTGACCACTGTCCCCTTGGGGCCAGCCATAGGTTGGCCCTAGGGAATCTTCTTCTCGTAGACGCGAACCCAGTCAACGAGAAAACGGTCCGGCAGACGCTTGTCGTCAGGCATATTCGACCACCACTGATGTGCGACGGAGGGCTGTGTACTGATTTCTCCGGAGAATTTGATCCATTTGGGCGCTTTCGAAACGCCACCGGCAGAACTTCGCCAAACCTCTTCGCCGTCAACGAACCAGATATACTCTGTCTCGCTCCATTCCAGCGCAAACACATGCCATCCACTGCGAATACCTGGACGAACCACTTTCTTGTTTTCGGTCTTGTGATGCTTGTCGTATCCATCCCAGTGGAGCGCGTGGCTGACCACGTCATTCCAGCCGAAAGCTTCAACGATATCGATTTCTGTGCCGTCTTCACCGGATCCGTCTTCCAAGTGCACCTCATCCGCAAATAGCCAGAAGGCAATCCACCAACCTGGATCCTGAGGCAGTTTGATACGTGCCTCATAGCGACCGAAAGCGGTCTCGAACTTTCCTTCCGTAGACACCATGCCAGACGCATAATCGTGAGGATCGTCATCCTGGTCCGGGTTTCGGTTTGGTATTAGGGTTGCTGTAATTTCCAGCTGTCCGTGACCTGTCAGGCTCACATTATCTTTCAGCCACCACCCGTCCGGACCCTCGGAGTTTTGCTTTCGATTGTATTCGTGAGAAATCCACTTGTCGGGATCTGGCCGCCCCCGACCACTGAACTCATCCCGGAAAACAAGCTTCCAACCCGAGTTGGGATGATCAAGCACTGAATAGGATGTTGTGTTGCTTGAGCATGCGACGCTCAGACAAAATAGAACAGCTGCAGCAAACAAGCGCATTCTGCGCATTAGCGAATCTCTCCTTGCAGCGGATCGATATCCGCTGGTTCATGTTGGATAATGACTTTCGCACCCAAGGCCTCAGCCCGCGCCTCAAATGCTTCCATGGACTCCAGGGTCTGATCTTCGTCTGAATTGAATCTTGGGACGCGCTTCAGGTCGCGGCTTTCTGCCCGATGGTAAAGATCGCCCGTCAGCAGGATGGGCCCCGATTCCGGCATCATCAATTGCAGCGATGTGTGCCCGGGCGTGTGTCCGGGTGTTTCAAATATCACGACACTTCCATCGCCAAACACATCTAATTCGCCGGTGAACACCTGCTTTTCCATAGGCTCGAACAAGGCAAAGAGAGCTTGTTGCTCAGCTGCGATTTCGGCTCCCTCGCCGTCTTCAGGGAACATGGCATCAAGTTCACCCTGGCTAACCAGCCAAGTCGCTCCCGACACCTGATCGGCTTGCCCGATATGGTCGAAATGGCTGTGGGAAATTGCGACATAGTCGATGTCGTCAGGGGTCAAACCCCGATCGGCAAAATGATCGGTCAGAGTCTTGTCCAGCGATACTGTGAAGATCTGCTGCGTCTGGGGTCCTGCAACGGCGAGGATCCCCGGCAGGCCGAGATCCCACAGAAGGTTGCCATCCGGGTGGCGAACCAGAAAACACGCATCAGTGAAGGTGTCGGCTTCGCCTGCATAGTCCCCTGCAGAGGAAAATGCATCAAGATCCGAGACTTCGATCGTGCCGCAATCGAGTACGTCGACACGCAAGGCTGCCGTTTCCGAACTTTCTGAAACCGCCGCATCCGTTGTTGGCACCTCATCCGGCGCGTCCGCGCCACACGCGACCAAGACTACCAGTGAAAATATTGATCCAGCCCAAACCGTCGCGCGCATACTCTACCCCCATGACTGTTTGGGAATTCAATCCCAACTCTCAGTCTTTGGCAACCGTAAGCCCGACGCCATCGCTGTCTGCGATCCGATAAAAACAGCTCGCGCGGCCAGTATGGCAGGCTCCGCCCGTCTGGCGAACCTTGAGCAAAACTGCGTCCTGGTCACAATCAATGCGCACTTCTTCGACGTGTTGCACGTGACCAGATGTTTCCCCCTTTACCCATAGCGACTGACGAGACCGGGACCAATAAGTCGCCCGCCTGGTTTCGAGAGTCGCCTTCAAGGCGTCAGAGTTCATCCAGGCGAGCATCAACACTTCGCCTGAGGCAACGTCCTGGGCGATCGCCGCGATCAGTCCATCGGCATTGAATTTCGGACGCAATTCGGGGCATTCATCCTGTGCGCTGCCGGAAAGAGGTTCGGGGAAGTCAGTCATCCGGGCCACATAGTCGATATAGCAGCCCCCCGCCAGAAGGAATTGGCCCTAAACGACGCCGCGCTCGCGCAACCGCGCTTGTTGATCGGAGTCGTAGCCAAGAGTTGTCAGGATCATATCCGTATGCTCGCCAAGCCCCGGTGAACTGGCTTCAACCCCGCCGGGCGTATCGGTCAGTTTCGGGAAAACACCCTGCATCGGCACATCGCCCAAAACCGGATGCGACACGCGGATGATTGCATCACGAGCGGCTATATGTGCGTCTTCCAGCATTTCCTTGGCCCGGTTCACCGGACCGCACGGAACGCCATTCTCCTCACATGTTGCCAGGACGTGAGCCATTGTGTGCTGCCGGGTCCAGTCAGAGATCATGTCGTCCAACTCCGCCTGGTTCTCACCCCGGGCGTCGTGCGTGGCGTAGCGCGGATCATCCGCCCAGTCGGTGCCGCACATGGCAGACAGGCGGCGAAACAATGTGTCCTGATTGGCCCCAATGATCACGAGACCGTCGCTGCAGGGGTAGACGCCTGACGGAGCAATACGCGGCAATATAGGTCCGCTCCGCTCGCGCGTATGTCCCATGAGTGCATATTCGGGGATCAGGCTCTCCATAAAGGCCATGACGGTTTCGTAGATAGCTGCATCGACCACCTGTCCCTTCCCGGACTTCTCCCGTGCGAACAGAGCCATCATCGTGCCAAGCGCAGCGAATGTGCCGGTCATCGTATCGCCAAGAGAAACCCCTGCCCGCGCAGGCAGGCGATCCGGCTCGCCAATCAGGTAGCGCAGGCCGCCTTTCGCTTCGCCAACGCTGGCATACCCCGCCTTATGGCTTTCCGGGCCGGTCTGGCCGTAGCCGGACACGCGCGCGATCACGAGACGCGGGTTGATCTCGTGCAACACGTCCGGACCGAGCCCCCAGCGCTCCAGCGTTCCGGGGCGAAAATTCTCGACCAGTACGTCAGCCGTCTTCACCAGGTCGCGTAATATTGCCTGTCCTTCTTCCACGCGCAGGTTCAGGGTCAGGGATTTCTTGTTGCGCCCGATGATAGGCCAGAACAAGCCAATGTCGTCCTTCTTCACTGCGCCCCAGCCTCGCGCCGGATCCGGCAGGCCGGGCGCCTCAACCTTGATCACTTCAGCGCCAAAGTCGCCAAGCAATTGTCCGCAGAAGGGGCCGGCAATCAGCTGGCCGAGTTCGATGACGCGCAGGCCATCCAGAGGGCGTTTCGTATCTGTCATTTGACCTCAATGCACACTACATAGGCATCATGACAAGACGTATTGATATTGTGGAAGTCGGCCCACGCGATGGGCTGCAGAATGATCCCGCCGATCTGACCGTCGAGCAGAAGCTTGAATTCATTGCGAGATTGGAAGAAGCGGGCGTCAAACGGATGGAGTCCGGCAGCTTCGTCAGCCCCAAGGCAGTGCCCAAGATGGCCGATTCTGCCGCAGTCTTCGCAGGGCTGGACCGGTCAAAAGGAACGCGCCATATCGCCCTTGCTCTGAACGAGAAAGGTGTACGCCGCGCCATTGACGCCAAAGCTGATGAAATCAACTTCGTCCTCGTGGCCAGCGAGACCTTTGGCAAGCGCAATCAAGGCATGACCCCGCAAGAAAGTGCGGACGCTCTGTTCCAGATTGCGCCTCTCGTGTTCGACGCAGGCATCCCGCTGTCCGCCACAATCTCTGTCGCGTTCGGTGATCCGTTTGACGGGGAAGTCGATGTAAAACTTGTCGGGAATCTCGCCGCGCAGGCGCAACGCGCGGGCGTGGGCGAACTGGCACTCGGCGACACAATCGGCGTAGCGGACCCGTGGGCGGTTCGCCGCGCGATCGAACGGGTACGGATGGAAGCCCCTGACGTGTTCCTGCGCATGCATTTCCATGACACGCGCGGCGCGGCGCTTGCCAATGTCGCGGCCGCCGTGGATGCGGGCGTGGACGTGATCGACGCCAGCTGCGGCGGTATCGGCGGCTGCCCGTTTGCTCCAGCGGCGACAGGCAACGTCGCCACTGAAGACGTTGTGTACATGCTGGAGCGCGGCGGCTTCGAAACGGGATTGGACCTCAGCAAGCTGATCGAAACCGCCAAATGGCTTGAAACCGTTCTGGGCCACCCAGTCGCCTCATCCCTCAGCAAGGCGGGCGGATTTCCCACAACCTGATCGCTACTTCTTCGCGCCCTTCACTTCCTGAAGGCTGGTCTTCTTCACCGCGCGACCGAGATCGACTTTCTTGCCGTAACTGGGCGCGCCGCTCATTGCGCCAGATACTGCGCTACCACCTCCGCGCACGGTGCGGTCCGTCAGTGGCGGGATAGCCATTGCCTTGGGCTCTGGTGCGTTCTCGTCGAACAGGCTGGCCAATTGCTCCGTCATCGCACCGCCGAGTTGCTCGGCGTCCACAATCGTGACGGCGCGCTTGTAGTAGCGCGTCACATCATGGCCGATGCCGATAGCGATCAGCTCCACCGGGCTCTTTGTTTCGATCTCTTCGATTACCTGCCGCAGATGGCGTTCGAGATAATTCCCGACATTCACGTTAAGCGTGGAATCATCCACCGGCGCGCCGTCTGAGATCACCATCAGGATCTTGCGCTGTTCAGGCCGCCCCAGCATCCGGTCATGCGCCCAGAGCAGCGCCTCGCCGTCGATGTTCTCCTTCAGCAAGCCTTCGCGCATCATCAGGCCCAGATTGCGCCGAGCGCGACGCCAAGGCGCGTCAGCCTGTTTGTAGACGATGTGGCGGATATCGTTGAGGCGGCCCGGCCCGGCGGGTTTTCCGGCCTTGACCCAATCCTCCCGAGCAATACCGCCCTTCCACGCCTTCGTCGTAAAGCCGAGAATTTCGGTTTTCACGCCGCAGCGCTCGAGCGTACGCGCCAGAATATCCGCACACAAAGCAGCCACCATGATCGGCCGCCCCCGCATGGAGCCCGAATTATCCAACAGCAAGGTCACGATCGTATCGCGGAATTCGCTATCGTCTTCCTGTTTGAACGAAAGCGGCGCTGTCGGGTCTGTTATGACCCGGGTCAACCGAGCCGTATCCAGAACGCCCTCCTCCAGATCGAAGCTCCAGGACCGGTTCTGTTGCGCCATCAAGCGCCGCTGCAGCTTGTTCGCGAGCTTTGAGACCGCACCCTGAAGACCCTGCAACTGGTGATCCAGATAAGCGCGCAGCCGCGTCAGCTCCTCAGCGTCGCAAAGGTCTGGCGCATTGGCAACTTCGTCATGCTCGGTTGTGAAGACCTTGTAGTTGAAGCGATCCTTGTCGTCGCCGTCCTTGAAGTTCGGGCGTAGCGGTTTTGTGCCCTCTTCCTCATCATCGGGCGTATCATCCGCTTCGGCATCAACATCCATGTCGACGCTGACGTTCGATTCCTCGCCCTCCATCTCCTCCGTATCGCCAGCATCCATCTGCTCGGCAGAGGCGCCCATCTGCTCCTCGGACTCCATCTCCTGGTCGCCTTCGGAGGGCTGTTCATTCTCTTCGCTTTGCTCTGACTCTTCTTGTTCCTGCGTTTCAACGTCTTCGCCGGGCGCATCAGAAGTTGTCAGGTCCCGGATCATATCACGAACGGTGCGGGCAAATTCCGGCTGGTCATGCAGCTGCTCAATCAGGCGCTCGATCGCGCCGCCCGTTTCGGTTTCAACGCGTTCGCGCCAAACGTCAGCTACGCGCTTGGCACTATCCGGCAATGCCCGCCCTGTCAGCTTCTCGCGCAGCAGGAATTCCAGCGCTGGCGCCAGAACGGCGTCTGCGTCTTCGCTGCCCATTGCAAACTCGCCGGACTGGCATCGTTGATCCAGAACAGCGTCGAGGTTTTCCGCCGTGCCACGCATTGCGTTCGCGCCGAGACTTTCGATCCGCGCCTGTTCCGCCGCATCATAAACCTTGCGCGGCAAATCACCGGACGGACGATGCGCGAAATGGGCCGCCGGATTGTGGTGAGCCCGGCGCAAGGCTACCGCATCCGCTTCCCCACGAATACGCGCTGCAACAACCGGGTCCAGCTGCTGGGGCGGCGGACGGAGAGTGATTGTCTCCCCATCACTGCCCACATCATTGCCGAAGCCAACCTCCACGTCCCGGTCTGCGCTCATCGCCTTGGTCGTGGTGGCCAGCGCCTGCTTGAACAATTCCTGAGGAGAGGTGTCTTTTGACATGTATCAGCCCTGGCGCATGGCGCGGGTTCAGGCGACCCTCACCATGATCGCGCTTTCCGGAAGTTCTTCTGCGAAACAGCGCTGGTACATTTCTGCCACCAACGGCCGCTCCAGCTCGTCGCATTTGTTCAGGAACGTCATGCGGAACGCGTGACCAAGATCACCAAAGATCGCAAAGTTTTCTGCCCATGTGATCACCGTCCGGGGGCTCATCACCGTGGAGAGGTCGCCGCTCATGAACGCGTTGCGGGTCAAATCCGCCAAGGTGACCATTTTGGAGAGCGTATCCTCGTCGACGCCTGTCGCTTTGGATTTCACAATCTCGACTTCAGCATCGTGCTCAAGATAGTTCAGCGTGGTCACGATACTCCAGCGGTCCATCTGACCCTGGTTCAACTGTTGCGTCCCGTGGTAGAGGCCCGTCGTATCGCCCAAGCCGACCGTGTTCGTTGTAGCAAACAGGCGGAAATATGGATTTGGCTCGATCACGCGGTTCTGGTCCAGCAATGTCAGCTTGCCAGACGCTTCCAGTACACGCTGGATCACAAACATCACATCCGGGCGGCCCGCATCATATTCGTCAAAAGTGATCGCGACCGGACGCTGCAATGCCCATGGCAGGATACCCTCGCGGAATTCCGTCACTTGCGCGCCATCCTTCAGGACGATGGCATCCTTGCCGACCATGTCGATCCGGCTGACATGGCTGTCCAGGTTCACCCGGATCATCGGCCAGTTCAGCCGAGCAGCAATCTGTTCGATATGGGTCGACTTACCTGTCCCGTGATACCCCTGCACCATGACGCGGCGATTGTGCTCGAACCCGGCGAGAACGGCCAGCGTGGTCTGCGGATCGAAGCGATAGGCCTCGTCGATCGCGGGCACATATTCTGTCCGAGTCTTGAACCCATGCACGACCATGTCGGTATCGAGGCCGAATACCTCGCGAACATTGATCTCTTCCGTCGGCTCCAGGCCGTCCAGCACATCGGTATCACTCATCACAGTCATGGCATGCGTCTCGTCATCTATTGCAGAATTGGACCTATCACACCTGACGCTTCCGCCAAGCGTGACATTGGGTCAAATGTGGGTTTGGCGGGCCGCGCGGCAAATCATTCTGCAGCCTGCCACACAATTTCACCGCCAATCACCGTCATTATGGGCTTCGCTTTGAGAATGTCCGCTTCAGGTATCGTCATCAAATCCCGGTCGAACACCGAGAAATCGGCAATCTTGCCAATCTCGATCGTGCCCAAATCGTCCTCCTGAAACGAGGCATAGGCTGCAGCTGATGTGAACAAGGCCAAGGCTTCTTGCCGCGACAGGGCCTGTTCCGGATGCCACCCCTCCCCTGCGCGCCCCTCAAGGTCCTTCCGGGCAATTGCGGCATAGAATTCAATAAGGGGAGAGCCGACCTCGACCGGCGCGTCGGATCCTCCGGCCACCACAGCGCCACCGGACAGCATATCCTGCCACGCGTACGCACCGGCAAGCCGGTCAACGCCCAACCTGTCCGGTGCAAACTTCAGATCTCCAATCGCGTGAGATGGTTGCATGGAGGCAATCAGGCCGAGCGCCCCGACTTGAGCTACATCGTCTGGCGCGAGGATCTGCGCATGCTCAATCCGCCAGCGTTTTTCGGGACCGTAACCAAGCGCGCTGAATGTCTCGAGAATGTGGCGGTTCGCGAGATCTCCGATTGCGTGAATTGCCAGCTGAACATCGTCCTCAGCCGCGTCCATCATCAGATTGTGCAGTGCATTCGTGTCCAACAGTTCGAGACCGCTTGTGTCCGGCCGATCAGAGTATGGCTCAATCAATAGCGCACCGCGGCTACCGAGAGCACCATCCATGTAGAGCTTTACCGCGCGATTGGTGATGGTGCCCGTTTCATGTCGGCGACTTTTGGCGACATCAAACGCGCTCTCATCGAAGGCGTTATAGATGCGCAGCGGCAACCGGCCCTCCTTGGCGAGACCCGCCATGATGGGCGCCTCAATTCGCCCAACGCTCATATTATGGACGCCGGTCCACCCACGGCTCACATAAGTTTGTGTCCCAGTCTCCAGAGCCAGAGAGATGTCGTCCTCCGACGGCGCAGATAGCAACTCGAGAACGGGCGCCATCGCATAGTCGATCACTATCCCCGTTGCTTTACCGTCATCCCCTCTTTCAACACGCCCGCCGGTCGGATCTTCATTCAGATCATAGACATCAGCCGCCTTGAGGGCAGCGGTGTTTGCCACGAGAGCGTGCCCATCGGCGCGCACATAGATGACAGGGTTATCTGGGCTGACCTGATCCAGATCCGCTGCGGAGGGCATGCGCCCTTCGGGCCAACCTGTCTCGATCCAACCTCGACCGAACAGGATTTCGCCGGGTTCCTTTTCCCAGACTTCGATCTCTGTCCGAGTGACAAGCTCGTCGATAGATGCCGTGCCCTCAAGATTAAGTGTAAGTTCTCGTTGCCCAATGCCAAGCAAATGCGCGTGGGAGTCAGTAAAACCAGGGAACATCGCGCTACCGTCCAAGTTGACAATCGTGACGTCCTCGTCGCCCCAATCTGCCGATGTCGGCGGCACCATGGCGACTATTCTTCCGTCAGAACCGACAGCGACCGCATCAATAACAGGCTGGTCAGCGTTGCCAGTATAGATCGTGCCGCCCGTGAATACCGTAACCGGTCCGGTCTTATCACTTGCAGGGGGTTGCCCGTCTTTGGGAGCGCATCCGGCGACCAGCGCCCCTAAGAGCGCTGTGGCCAACAGCATTTGACGCATGAGATATTCCTCCACCTATGCTCCCTGTCTGGCACGCGGAGGGAAGGACTTCCAGATTTCGGGTACAAAAAAGCGCGCGCAGCCAGTGCCGCGCGCGCTTTTCTAAATCAGCAGGCCCGGTAGGGGCTTATGCTCAGGCGACAGCTTTCTTTTCGATGTCGCGCTTGATCTTCAGGGCCTTGGAAGACAGGCGGTCTTCTTTTGCCTTCGCCAGAAACGCATCCAGACCGCCGAGCTTGTCGACAGTACGCAGGGCCTTGGCCGCGATGCGCATGCGGAAATTCTGGTTCAGTGCCTCAGACCGCAGAGTCACCTGAACGAGGTTAGGGCGGAAAATCCGCTTGGTTTTGATTTGCGAGTGGCTCACATTGTGGCCAGTCATCGGCTTGGTGCCGGTAAGTTCACATTCGCGGGACATGGCCTCGCTCCGAATAAATATCTAAGGATCTCGAAGGCGCGTCGTTACAGTCCTCAATGCCCTCATGTCAACTGCGAGGATCAGGCATTCGGCAGTTTTCCGGTTGCGACTGTCATTGCCGGTCATACTTGTACACTGCGACCCAATCCAGAATGGGGCATGATCAGGGCATACCTGTTCAGCTCGTGTTGGGCGATACTGAGCTAGAGGAATATGGTAACCTAGCGCTCCGGAAAGGATTCAGGTTCTTATGAAACGCGCCCTCTTCATTGCATCTGCTACAGGACTCGCCCTCGCGGGTATCTCGGTAGCCGATACTGCGCCCAGCTCTGCCGCGCCAGCTGTACTTGCCAATGTGAAGGCAGGTGAAACCACGCGCATGGTCTATGAACTGGAAGCAAAGGCTTATGTCCTGTTCATCCCCGCCACAGGCCGCGCTCATTTTGACGTGGAAATGCGCCCGGACACCTACAACATCAAGTCTCGCGTTAAAGTCACAGGCATCGCTGACTGGTTCGTGAACTATGACATGCACCTTCAAGCCTCTGGCTACACGCGCGGCGATGAATTGAAGACTTACAATTACGTTTCCCAGAACCGTGACGGCAAAAAGAACCGCCGCGTGAACCTGACCATTACCGACAAAGATTTTTCCATGACCGCCAATCCGGTCTTCGGAAATCTCGGAGAGCCTCCTGCAACAACCGAGCAGGTATTGAAGACCAACGATCCCATCACCGCATTGATTACCTTTGCGCTAGAGCCACGCGCTCCCGACGCTGATCCATGCGGAGGTCCACTTCGTATCTTTGATGGGCGCCAACTGACCTATTTGCACCTCAAGAATGCCGGTACGAAGCAGATCGACGTCAAAGCCTGGTCTGGTGAGGCCATCGAGTGCCACATCACGATGGAAAAAGTTGCAGGCTACAAGAAGGACAAATCTGACAAAGACAATTTGTCGGGCATCGACGGCCCACTTCGCATGTGGCTGGCCCCGCTGGAAAATGGCGCGACCGTTCCTGTGAAGATACAAGCCGACACCGACAAGATCGGAAAGGTCACGCTACAGGCGTCGAAACTCTACTTTGAGCCCGTTGTAACGTCAGAAGCTGCGTTGAACCCTGGCGGGGGCTGATCCCATCAGTCGCCCATTGGCAATTGGCGCAGCGCGGCAATCAATTCCGCCATGTCATTTGGAAGAGGCGCTTCGAACCGGAGCGCCTCTTTCGTTATGGGGTGCACGAAGCCGAGCATCGCGGCATGGAGGGCCTGACGAGGGAACTTTCGCGCAGCTTTCGTACCTGCGATGTGGGCCTCGCCGTGGCCATATGAGCTGATACCCTTGTGGCGCCCATAGACTGGATCCCCAATCAGCGGCGCGCCAATATGGGCCATGTGAACTCGGATCTGGTGGGTCCGACCAGTCTCCAACTGGCACTCCATCAAAGCTGCGGCCGGGAGAGCAGTGCCCTTGTCGCGAACGCCAAAGGTCTCGATGGCGCGATAATGCGTAACGGCATTCCGCCCAACGCCGCTCTCCGGATTGCGCACGACAGCCATTTTCTTCCGGTCGCCAGTCGACCGGGCGATCGGCAGGTCCACGGTACCCGACAAGGGTCGCGGTGCGCCCCGTGTCACTGCCAAGTATTTGCGTTCAATGTCGTGCTTCTGGAAAAGTTCCGACAGGCCAAGATGTGCCGGCTCGGTCTTCGCGGCGACAAGCACGCCAGTGGTCAGTTTGTCAATCCGGTGCACGATTCCAGGTCGCTCCACACCGCCAATGCCGGAAAGCGACCCTCTGCAATGATGCAATAGCGCATTGACCAGAGTGCCATTCCAACTTCCCGGCGCCGGGTGAACCGCCATACCGGACGGCTTGTTGATCAAGATCAGGTGCTCGTCCTCGAACAGAACTTCGAGCGCAATATCTTCCGGCTCCGGAGTGGCCGGCACCGGCTCGGGAAGCCGAATGTGATAAGTTGCGCCTTCGGCCACGCTGCGTCTTGGATCAAGCACGGCTTCATCGTCCTGCGCGACGGCGCCTTCCAAAATCAATGCCTTGACGCGCGAGCGGGACAATTGCTCCGCCTTTGATGCCAGAAAGGTGTCGAGCCGAATGCCAGCATCTTCGGCAGCTGCGCGAATTGAGAGCGTTTCCATAAACAGACTTATAGACGCACTTCCCGCCAATCGTCATGCTATTGTCAACACACTTGACTAGGGGAAGTCAGGCAAGACCGGAGAGAAGCATGACCAAGATCACCCGCCGCGGACTGTTGGGCGCAGCCGCAACTGGAACCTTAAGCGTTGCCGCATGCGCGACACCTGCCAAAACAGTACAATCCCAGACTGAAGCTTATGACGGCGAAGTGGAGTTTCTGCACGGAGTCGCGTCCGGCGACCCGTTGAGTGATCGTGTCATTATCTGGACACGCGTTACCCCGCAATCAGGCACGGCCCCTATTCCAGTCACATATGAAGTCACAGATCCCGCGAACCCGTCAGCGCCAGCGATTACAGGCTCGGCTATGGCAAGCGAATCCCGTGACTTCTGCGTCAAAGTAGATGTCCCCGGCCTGAAGCCGGGAACAGTTTACAATTACAAATTCACGGTCAGAACCAATGCTGGCGAGGTTAGCTCGCCGCAGGGGCGCACCAAGACCACCTCAGAGAGTGGCAATACGCCCGTTCGGATGGGCGTCATCTCGTGCTCGAACTGGCAATTCGGTTACTTCAATGCATATGAAGCGCTGTCCAATGAGGACGATCTAGACGTCATCGTCCATCTGGGAGACTATTTGTACGAGTACGGTGTCGACGGATACGGCGCTGAAGTTGCCACCAAGCTGGGCCGTGTACACGATCCGATCACGGAAATGGTGACCCTGACCGACTATCGAATGCGCCACGCCCAGTACAAGACAGATCCGGACCTTCAAGCTGCTCATGCGGCCGCGCCGTGGATTTGCACATGGGACGACCATGAGAGCACCAACAATTCTTATCGGACAGGCGCTCAAAATCACAACCCTGAAGAGGGTGAAGGCGACTGGTCAGATCGCAAGCAAGCCGCCATCCAAGCCTATTTCGAATGGCTTCCCCTTCGCGAGCCCGTAGCGGGCGACGTCACATCTGCGGTGTGGAGAAGTTTCACCTTTGGCGATATCGCAACCGTACACGCCCTTGAAAGCCGCCTGACAGGGCGTTCTCCGGACGTCAGCTGGTTCGATGCACTGGCTGGCGTGACCGATCAGCAAGTGATGATGCAGCGCGTTTCAGAAACACTTCAGACCATAAACGACCCTGCCCGCACCATGCTCGGCACGGAACAGGAAGCCTGGCTGGCTGGCGAGCTGAAATCTTCAACCAAGGCCGGAAAAGCGTGGCAGGTTCTGGCCAACCAGGTCGTCATGGCTCGAACGACCCTGCCAAACTTCCAGGAAGCCCTGACATCAGAGCAACTTGCTGCCCAGCAGAACGGCTTTGTTCAGACGATGATTGGCTTCTCCACACTCGGCCTGCCCTTTAATCTGGATGCCTGGGACGGCTTTCCTGCCGCGCGGGAGCGCCTGTATGAGGGTGCGGCAGCAGCGAACGCCAAACTCGTCACGCTTGCAGGCGACACGCACACGGCTTGGGTAAACACACTCACAGATGCGAATGGGAACCGGCGCGGTGTAGAATTCGGATGCACCTCAATCACCTCTCCAGGAAGCGGCGCTTACGTAACTGACATTCCAAATCTCGGTGACCTGACGACCGAAGCGAACCCGGACGTGATCTGGCACGATCCATTCAATCGAGGTTACACGATTGTGTCGCTCACTCCGGACACGGCGCGCGCCGAATACCGAGTTGTTTCAAACATCCTCAGCAAGGAGTTTGTGACGGAAACGGCGGCAGTTTACGAAAGCCGGCAACAGGGTGACAGTGTGACAGACCCTGTCCGAGTCGCTTAATCCAGAACACCGGCGAGGCTGGAGCGACCACCGTCCAGCTTCAGCAACTCGCCGGTGATAATGGCCGCGTCAGGAGACGAAAGATATCGAGCCGCGTCCGCAATCTCGTCGGCAATCGCGGCCCGTCCCCAAGGCGTTCGGCGCGTTGTCCAGTTTTCTATACGCTCTTCCCGCGGACGGATTGCAACGATGCCGTTGACGCGTATTTGTCGGTCGGCAAGTTCCACCGCGCCCGCCTTGATGACACCAAGCACGGCTGATTGTGTTATGGTTTCGGTAAAGCGACCCGGCATGGTTGCCACTGCTGAGTAAGACAAGACAAAGGTAACTGTCCCCTTCTGTCGAATACGTTCAACAGCCGCTTCAGGGAGATCTTCCTGTTCTGCAATGCGTTCCGAAAAGACACGTAATGCGAGCGCGGCGCCGCGTGTTGCCTTTGCAACCGCTTTGTCAAATTTGTCTTGATCAAACTCATCTAGACTGTCTGCCGCTTCGATGTCGGGGATAACGACAAGATTGTCGACCCGCCCGAAGGCTTCGACGGCCACAGTAAGTGCATTGCGGAGACCGAGGCGCGTATGCAAATCGCCATGATGGAGCAAGACATCATCCGGCACAGCATTCCTGGCTGTAGCGATCCGATCATCCGAGGGATCAGCGGCTACGACATGATGACCAAACTTGCTGAAGCGGCGCGCAACAGCGTCTCCTACCTCGCGACCAAGACCGAGGATAACGGTAACTGGTTGAGCCATGACGCCCTAAACCTTCGTGTTTTCAGAAGAGGGCGTGGGCGGGCTGGATACCCGCCGCGCTCGGAGATCATCTCCGACGATGGATAAACGATCATTCAATCGATGAAGCGCGGCGAGAATCTCAGCGAGCAGTCGGATCGTCAGATACAAGAAGCCGAGACCCGCCAAACTGGCCAGTATACGACCAATGCCGTGAATAATATGTCCGCTGAATATCTGCCCAAGTCCGGACAGTATCGCGAAAACCGCCAGTACGAGGAACAAGATTGCGAGGACGCCCGTCGCCTGTTTAACGGCCCCAAGCGTCATCGCTCTGTCCTGATCAAATATCTCCCGCATGCCTTATCCTTACGCCTGCTTGTTTCAGGCTAGGACACAAAGATGAAGGCGAAGTTTCAAGGTCCTAGCTCGCTTTGAGCAATTGCAGCTCTTCCTTGATGTGAAGCTTCTCTCGCTTAAGGCGTTTCAATCGAAGGGCATCTGCCGACGGTCGTTTCTGTTCTTCATGAATAGTCTCGTCGAGTTTGCGGTGCTTGTTGGCGAGTTCGTTGATCCGGCCTTTAAGCGACATGGCAGTCTCCTTCTTGCTGTTAAGTGAGTGTGTCTTAACGGCCACAGTTAAGCACAGGAGATTTGAAGCGTCACGGGGGGCCAAGGCCGGATTCGACGGAATCCGGATAAATTATTGTTTATCTGCCTGAAGACTGGATTTCCTGCGCGCTTTCTGGGCGAACATGGCTTGGTCAGCCAACGCGATGAGGGCTTGAGCATCCTGCCCGACTTGCCATTCAACCACGCCGCACGACGCCCCTATACGCACTTCAGGGCCTGATCCGTCGGGTCCGCTCGTGACAACCAACTGGTCAACTTCCTTCGCCAACTGCTCCGCCTTCAACAGGCTGTCTTCTGCCGTCGCTTGGGCAAGTACTATTCCGAATTCGTCTCCGCCCAAGCGACCAACAATATCGGTGTCTCGCGTATGACGCAGCAACAATTCAGAGATTCGAATAAGCACTTCATCACCCGCGGCATGTCCGAAGGCATCGTTCACCTGCTTGAAGTGGTCCAAATCGATGTAAATCACCGACAGCGGCGTTCGAAAGCGAGCCGCAAGCGCGATTTCACGGTGAATTTCCCGTTCAAAGGCCCTGCGATTGAAAACGGGACAAAGCGCGTCATTATCGGCCAGAGACTCCGCTTCGCTAAGCGCATCACGCAATCGGTCGACATCTTCTCTGAGAAACAGAACTTCGTCGCACAGTGCTTCAATGGCGGCACGTGTGCGCACATCAAGCATATCGAGATCCACCCCAAGGACATTGAGGAGCGCGGCTCGCCCCGCGGGCCTGGGTGCATGGAAATCATCCGCCATGGCGCGAGGTTAAGCAATTATTGAGCCGAGATACAGCGGTTCCTGCCGCGCCTTGGTACACACGAGAGTTGACGCGCCTTCCGGCATACCTATGTTGCGCGCTTTCCAGCGACGAGGCCTTCTATGACGGACAATAGCGCTCCCAAAGTCGGAATAATAATGGGCAGCCAGTCCGACTGGCCTGTCATGCGACTGGCGGCTGAAATTCTGGAAGAGCTCGGCGTATCGCACGAAACGCGAATTGTCTCAGCGCACCGCACACCAGACCGACTGGTCGAGTATGCAAAGACCGCGCGAGGCCGGGGATTGAAAGTTATCATTGCCGGCGCTGGTGGCGCGGCTCACCTGCCTGGTATGACAGCGTCCATGACACCCCTGCCAGTTCTTGGCGTGCCAGTTCAATCGCGCGCTCTATCCGGTATGGACAGCCTTCTTTCCATTGTTCAAATGCCAAAAGGCGTACCCGTGGGCACCTTGGCAATCGGCGAAGCGGGCGCGACCAATGCAGGATTGCTGGCTGCCTCGATTGTGGCGTTGGAAGATCCGTCGGTCGCCAAAAAACTGGACCAGTTCCGTCAGGCCCAGACTGACAAGATTGGCGAGTCTCCCGAAGCATGAGCATGATCGCCCCCGGTAGCACGATCGGGATACTTGGCGGCGGCCAGTTGGGCCGCATGCTTGCCAGTGCCGCAAATCAGCTAGGCTTTGACGTTCACATTTTTTGCCCGGAAGACGACGCACCCGCCTCCCGCGCGGCGCGTCAAACCTGGATCGCTGATTACTCGGATGATGCAGCGCTTCGCGCTTTCGCGAAAAGTTGCGACGTTGTCACGCTTGAGTTCGAAAACATCCCAGCATCCACCGCAAAGGCAATCGCTGATTGCGGAGTAGCGCTACACCCCGGCCCTAAAGCTCTCGCAATCTCTCAGGATCGTGCCGAAGAAAAGGCCTTTCTCAACAGCATTGATATCCCCACTGCGCCTTATGAGATAATTTCTGCGGCTGCCGACATTCCAGGGGCTCTTGAACGCGTTGGTGGCACCGGCGTTCTGAAAACACGTCGCGATGGCTATGACGGCAAGGGACAATCATGGGTCCGCTCATCAGGAGATGCCGATATCGCTTGGGACGCTATTGGCGCGGCACCTGCCGTTCTTGAAGCAGCGATCCCCTTCGAGTGTGAAATTTCAGTCATTGTTGCACGCTCCAGCGTGGGAGAAACACTTAGCTGGGCGCCCCCTCGCAACGCGCATGTCGACGGCATCCTATCGCGTTCAATTGTTCCATCCGGACTCGATAAGAACGTAGAGACGCGCGCGCGCGAACAAGCTATGAAACTGGTCGAAGCGCTCGACTATGTGGGCGTTCTTGCCCTTGAATTCTTTGTCCTTTCTGACGGGTCCCTGCTGGCGAACGAGTTCGCACCGCGCGTCCATAATTCTGGTCACTGGACGCCCGAAGCGTGCCAGACCGGTCAATTCGAACAGCACATTCGTGCAATCTCTGGATGGCCACTCGGAAATACGCGGCGCCTGTTCGACGCCGAGATGCGCAATCTGATTGGTGATCAAGGCCTTGTTGACCCGACCAGCCTTAAGCCCGATGAGACTCTGACCCTATATGGCAAGAGAGATGCGCGGCCGGGGCGGAAGATGGGACACATCACCCGCAGGATCGCGCCCCGAAAGGACTGACCGCATGCTGCTTCCTGTTTCGACCTGGACCGACATCGAAGCTTGGCTGAAAAAATCCAGAACAATCGTGATCCCGATTGGATCAATGGAGCAGCATGGGCCGAACGGCTTTATCGGCACAGATGCGCTCTGCCCCGAAATAGTCGCCCGCGAAGCGGAAAAGCTCGCACCTGACGACATATTGGTCGGCCCAACGTTCAGCGTGGGTTGCGCCCAGCACCATCTTGGTTTTCCTGGCACAATCACATTGCGCCCCACTACGATGATTGCCGCAATGGCCGATTGGACGGAGAGTCTGATGAGGCATGGCTTCGAGCGTATATACTGGCTGAACGGTCATGGTGGGAATATCGCCACCATCGAAGCCGCCTTTTCCGAGATTCACGCCCGGCGCAGTTTTGATCCGCGCGGTGAAACCAATTTCCCCGGACTGACCTTGAAACGCCGGGATTGGTGGGACTTCAAATCGGTAATGACGCTGTGCAACCAACTTTATCCTGTCGGGCATGGCAGCCACGCTACGGCGTCTGAAGTCTCGGTCACTTACTATGGTTTTCCCGATCATGCGCGAACTGACGTGGAAATGTCGCCGAAGATCGCGCCGACTGGAACGATTGGCGACGCCGTCCAATATCGCCGGGACTTCCCCGATGGGCGGATCGGATCGGACCCGACCCAATCAAGCGTTGAAGATGGCGGAAAAATCGTGGACGCAGCCGCAAAAGCCGTACTCGATGAGGTTCGCCGCTTTTCGGCGTGACGACTGATCCGGCTGGTGCCTTGGCTCTGGCCAGAATCACCCAACAACGTTATCAGAGGGCTCCCGGGAAAGGACCTGTTTGAAGAATGCTGGACATTCAGAAGCTGGAAAAATCCTTTGGTGAAAAGCGGGCTGTACAAGGCCTGTCCTTCACCGTTGAGAAGGGAACGGTGCTTGGATTTCTCGGTCCGAACGGCGCAGGCAAATCAACATCAATGCGCATGATCTCAGGCGTGCTGGAACCCGATTCCGGAGACGCGCTCATCGACGGCAAATCGATCGTATCCGCAAGACGAGAAGCGCAGGCCGCGCTTGGCTATTTGCCAGAAGGCGCACCCCTATATGACGACATGACCCCGCCGGAGTTTCTGGCGTTCATGGCATCGGCCCGCGCTATCCCGCGCTCTCAACGCAAGCAAGCCATAGAACGTGCCATTGCGGACTCCAGAATTTCCACCGTTTGCGGACAACGGATTGGCTCTCTTTCAAAGGGATACCGCCGCCGGGTGGGACTGGCTGGCGCCATCCTGCACGATCCGCCAGTATTGCTGCTTGACGAACCTACCGACGGGCTCGATCCGAACCAGAAGCGGGCCGTCCGAGCCCTGATTGCCCGAATGGCGCCTCGCAAGGCAATCGTGATCTCAACGCACACCTTGACCGAGGTGCCCGCGATGTGCACACGCGCAATTATCGTGGACCGAGGGCGCATTGTCGCTGACGATACACCTGACGGACTTTTGAAATTATCGGCGGACGGCACACTTGAGAGCGCGTTTACCAGACTGACCGATCAGGCGGAGGCTGAATCCGCATGAATCGCTTCCGTCAGCAATTTGACAGTTTCCTTCCGACCTACCGGCGCGAACTAGGGGCGTATTTCGCGACACCGATGGCTTATGTCTTCCTGGGAGTGTTCCTTCTGTCTTTAGGGATGTTCACGTGGGAGGCTGCACGCTTCTTCGACACAGGCACGGCCGACTTGTCACCATTCTTTGTTTGGCATCCATGGATCTACATGATCTTCCTGCCCGCACTCGCCATGCGTCTATGGGCGGATGAAGCAAGTGCAGGAACCGATGAACTCCTCCTGTCACTTCCACTTGGAATGCCGGGGCTTGTACTGGGTAAACTGTTCGCGGCATGGAGCGTTGCCGCCGCAGGGCTCATCTTCACGCTGCCAATGTGGGTGACAGTCAACTATCTGGGCGCCCCGGACAATGCGGCGATTGCCCTGACATATTTTGTCAGCCTCCTGATGGCCGGTTCCTATCTTTCGATTGGAGCAGCGATTTCAGCCCTGACCGGAAGCCAGGTCACGGCTTTTGTGATCAGTGTGGTCATTGCATTCGTATTCACGGCTGCCGGTTGGCCATTGGTCCTCTCCGGTGTGAAAAGCCTGTTCGGCGCCGGAATGGCAGAACTCGTCGCGCATTTTTCATTCCTCTCTCATTTTGAGGCTGCACAACGAGGCGTTCTGGAATTCCGTTCGGTGTTGTTCTTTCTCGGCGTTATTACGCTATGGACCATATTGAATGGTTTGTGGGCCTCCCGGCAGAGGCTTGGCTGACATGAAGGTAAAGCACTATCTCATCGCCGCCTCCGTGCTCACCGCGATTACATTCATAGCGGCAAACCTGCTCGTGCAGAAAATGTTCACTGGCGCGCGGATCGATTTCACCGAAAACAATCTATACACGCTGTCAGACGCGACGAAATCGACGTTGGATTCCGTGGCAGAACCCGTGGACATAACCTTCGTCTACACACGGTCCACCGGTCAGGATTTTCCGACCATTCGCGCCTACGCAGCCCGTGTCCGTGAGTTGCTGCAAGTCTATGAAAGCCAGTCTGGTGGGAAAGTACGCGTCACTGAGATAGACCCCGTCCCCTTTTCGCCTGCAGAAGACCAGGCCCTCGCCGCCGGCATCACCGCAATTGATACGAACGGAAATGATCCTCTCTACTTTGGGATCATTGGGCGAAACTCAATCGATGACCAACGCGTGATACCATTTCTGGCCCCAGAGCGAGAAGTCACGCTGGAATATGATTTGACTCGCATGGTCGCCCGACTGGATGATCCGGACCCGGCCAGAGTCGGCATACTCTCTTCACTCCCAGGCATGACCGCGCCGGGTGGTGAGGGCGGCTACACATTACTACGCGATATTCACAAATCATTTGACGTAGAACCCATCTCCGAGACCTTTCAGTCCTTGCCTGAAGACCTAGATGTGTTGCTCGTCGTACAGCCACCAGACCTGTCGGACAGACAGCAATGGCTGATAGACCAATTCATCCTGCGAAAAGGCCGCGCGGTATTCCTGCTTGATCCGGCCGCAAAAACTGCGGCAAGCGCTGGCATGTTCCAAACCAGCGAAACCGGGACGTCCGCGACGTTGGGCAGGTTTGGGGAAGCTTGGGGTATCTCACTATCCAATGACGCGGTGGCGGACGCTGCCAGCGCCCTAACCGTACCAGTCGACACAGGCGGTGGACGTATCGAAGAGCTGGCCCATCCGCTGTTCCTGGGCATTCCGGCGGGTGATATGAATCAGGATGATTTGATCACGGCGGACCTCGCCCGATCTGTGAACTTCGGCGCGCCGGGTGCGTTTGAGGTTGGCACGTTGAGCGATGAGGTGGAGTTTACGCCACTTGTAATGACGGGGCCCAGCCCCTCCTTCATCAAGGCGGAAAATGCGGTCACGGACATGTCGCCTCAGCAAGTTTTACGTCAGTATCAAACCGAACCAGAAGCATTGGTCCTTGCCGCTCGCCTCTCTGGGCAACTCACAACAGCTTACCCGCAAGGTGCCCCTGCTTTTGATGAGCCATCGGACCCGCTGTTGGCCGAGATTGCCCGAGCAGAAGCGGCGAACGCCCTGCCGCATGTTTCCGAAAGCGAAACGGACGCTCAACTTGTCCTGATCGCCGACGTAGATTTTGTCGCGGACGATTTTTACATCATTCCGAATGAACAGATCATCGTTGCGGACAATGGCGCGCTGGTACTGAACGCGCTGGACGCCTTGGCAGGAGGTGGTGAGCTTTCCCGGCTAAGGTCTCGCGCACCAAGTCTGCGGCGGATGGAGCGAGTTGATCGTATGCGTGAGAACGCCGAGGCCATCTATTTCCGTCAACAGGCTGCCCTTCAAGACAATCTCCAAACGGCCCAAGCGCGGCTTGAAGAATTACAGGCGATCGGCGCGGCGGATGGCTTCTTCTCAGGCGACTTGGAAGCAGACCTGACGGAAGCAGAGCGTACTGAGTTGCTGGATTTGAGACAGCGCATTGTGGACCTGCGCGCGCAATTGCGAGAGATCGAACGCAATTATCGCCGAGATATTGATCGCCTGGAGGGCACGTTAAAAGCCATCAACATCTGGGGCGGCCCGATGTTGGTCTGCTTGATCGGTCTGTTTGTCTGGTATCGCCAAAGGCGCAGGGGAGCGGCATGAGCGATCTTCGCACCAAACAACGGATACGGCGACTTCAGATCATGGGAGGAATCGCCGCTGGCCTGACCCTGCTGAGCCTGGCTGCCTATAGTTTTGATGGCCCGTCAATGCGCGCGTCAGAGCGCGACGGCCAAAAAGTGATTCCTGACTTCGCTGCTATTCGCGCTGAGGCCAGCGCCATCCGCGTCTCACTCTCCGATGAAGCTTATACATTGGTGAATACCCAAGAGGGCTGGAAAATGGGCGACGAGGATGGATATCCAGTCCGTCCCGACCGGCTCGCTGAACTAGCAACCGGTCTGGAAGCTTTGAGTTGGGGAGAGGGCCGGACCCGTGACCCGGACAAGCTAAACAGGATTGGCCTAGGTGATCCACGCGATGGCGGAACAGGCGCTTTGATTGAGATCATCGACGATAACGGTCAGGTGGCCGCATCGCTTATCACAGGTCGTAAAGACAGCCAGCTATACGGACGGCTGCCTGATCAGGAACAAGCGTTTCAGGTCGTGGGAGATCTGCCTCCCTTCTACAATCATGATGCGTGGCTGGACTTTGACATCTTCGAGATCAATTCCGACGCCATCTCGGCGGTGAGAATATTCGATTCCGTTGGCGAGAGCTTGTACCTCCAACGCTCCGTAGGTTCGAGCGATAGAAGCTTTATTCCCGGTCCGCCCTTTCAGAACTTCAAATTGGTTAGCCGGATGGCAGCCTCCACCCCCGCCCTGGCGCTCACCCGGTTTGACCCGATAGGCGTAAAACCCGCCAGTGAGCTGCAAACGCGCTTCGTTGGTCGACACATCACCGAAACGCATGACGGGCTTGAAGTAGACGTACACGCGTTCAGGGAGCCGGACGGCTATTTCGTTACGATCCGCGCCATCGAGGCTGGCGAAGGCGCCCATCGCGGCAGCACGATCAATGACAAAGCGGAAGGCTGGGCTTTTCAACTGGCTGAATATGACTGGAACGAATTTACGCCGCGCGTTTCTTCGATTGTCAGGCCCCCTGCCCTCGCGCTCGAGGCAGATCAGCCTAATTAGCTTCGAAGATTGCGCTAAGGCGCAATGACCATCGTCGCCAGGACCGGGCCGAATCCAGACTCCTGAACAATGACGGCGCAGCCCGAATCACAAACCGGTATGTCCAGCTCAACTGAATTCCCGAGCCACGGGCCGAGCGCTGTCACGCGAGTAACAGGGTTTACCATGTCCGTCGTATTTGCGTCGCCGGACAGATAGTCTACGAGCCAGATGTCTGCGAGATCCGGAACACGACCCGATAGTCGAAGCTTGTTGCCCTTGCGGACCAGGTCGACACTCAGTGCCTCTCTCGCTTCCAGCCGCTCCAGCGCACGGTCCACATTATGACGCTTGCTTCCCGCACACTGCTCCAAGCCATTATAGACGGTTTGAGGCGTGTAAGGACCGCGCAGGCCAAATCGATCAGTGTATCCTCTCTGGCGATCCTTCGATTCCTTCATCGCCATCGGGTCCTTGTCTCCAAGATAATCCCAATAATCGACTGACCAGGTAAGTACGAGCAGATCTTCCCGCTCCGCGCTGACGGCCTTGAGCGTGCGATGGGCCTTGGGACAGGAACGACAATTCTGGGAAGAAAAAAGTTCAACCAGCACCGGGCCTTCGGCAATGGCCGGCGAGGTCCAGAGACCTGCGATCAATACAAGGGAAGCAAAAAAGCGTTTCATTTCAGGTCCAGCTTATAGGCCCATCTTAGATCGCGCGACAGTCACAGGGATGTGAGGCCTGTAAAAAAGCCCCCTCGGCATACCGAAGGGGCTTTTGGAGCGTATCAAAGTGCCGGATCAGGCGGCAGCAGCCTCACGGGCGAGATTTCGGAGCACATAGTGCAGAATGCCGCCATTTCGATAATAGTCGAGTTCATTCTCGGTATCGACCCGAACAATTGTCTTCGCGACAATCTTTGAACCGTCTTCGCGAGTTATTTCCACGTCCATGGTCTGGCGTGGTGTAATCGATTCCACGCCTTTGATGGTCACGATCTCCTTGCCGGTAAGCCCAAGCTCCTTCGCACTTTGGCCATCGGCAAACTCCAGTGGAAGCACGCCCATACCAATCAGGTTCGACCGGTGGATACGCTCAAAGCTTCCGGCGATGACAGCGCGGACGCCCAGGAGGATCGTGCCTTTGGCTGCCCAGTCACGTGACGAACCGTTACCGTAGAGATCGCCCGCGAACACTACCAGTGGCGTGCCTTCGGCCTCATACTTCATGGCCGCGTCATAGATCGGCATCTGTTCGCCGTCTGGATAGTGTACTGTCACGCCGCCTTCGACGCCTGGGACCATCTGGTTCTTGATACGGATGTTTGCAAAGGTACCGCGCATCATGACTTCATGATTGCCGCGCCGAGAGCCGTAGGAGTTGAAGTCGAGTGGCGACACCTGGTGTTCCTGCAGATAGATGCCCGCCGGGCTGGACGCCTTTATGGAGCCAGCCGGGGAGATGTGATCTGTCGTAATGGAATCGCCGAATACAGCGAGAACACGCGCTTCTTCCACATCTTTCGGGGCGTCGAGATCCAGCCCCATCCCCTCAAAGTATGGAGGGTTCTGAACGTAGGTGGAGGCTGGCGGCCAACTGTAAGTTTGTCCGCCAGACACTTCGATACCTTTCCAATGTTCATCACCTTTGAACACGTCGGAATAGCGCTCGGCGAACATTTGCGGCGTAACTGCCGCTGTCATGATTTCCGCAATTTCGTGCGATGTTGGCCAGAGATCCTTGAGATAAACATCATTGCCATTTTTATCTTTGCCAAGAGGATCCTTGGTCAGATTGATCCGCAGCGATCCAGCAATAGCGTATGCAACGACCAATGGCGGTGACGCCAGATAGTTTGCCTTGATATCAGGACCAATACGCCCCTCAAAATTGCGGTTTCCGGAAAGGACGGAGCAGGAAACAAGGTCTCCATCCGCAATCGCCTTTGCGAGCGCGGGCGGCAACGGCCCGGAATTGCCGATACACGTCGTACATCCGTAACCGACCAAATTGAATCCAAGTGCGTCGAGATCATCCTGCAGACCAGCCTTTTCCAGATAATCCGTGACCACTTGAGATCCTGGTGCCAGTGACGTCTTGACCCATGGCTTGCGGTCGAGACCCAGTTCGCGGGCCTTGCGTGCGACCAGTCCCGCTGCGATCAACACTGATGGATTCGATGTGTTCGTGCAGGATGTAATCGCTGCGATGAATACGTCGCCATGCGTGACGGTGTAGTCTTCACCGTCGACAGAAATCGGCTCTGCGGCGTCGGACGCTTTGCCAAATTCTTTTGCCATGGCATCGGCGAAGGCCGTGTCGCCTTCGGAAAGCAATACGCGATCCTGAGGGCGCTTTGGCCCCGAAATCGATGGGACAACAGTGCCAAGATCCAGCTCAAGTGTATCCGTAAAAATGGGCTCAACCTGTTCCGGGCGCCAATAGCCCTGCGCCTTGGCGTAAGCCTCGACAAGCTCAACGCGGTCCGCGTCACGACCTGTATTGGTCAAATACTTTACCGTATCTTCGTCGACCGGGAAGAACCCACACGTCGCTCCGTACTCAGGCGCCATGTTGGAAATGGTTGCCTGATCTTCGAGCGTCAGATTGGACAAGCCCGGACCGTAGAATTCTACGAACTTCCCGACCACACCCTTCTGGCGCAGCATCTGGACGACGGTCAGCACCAAATCGGTTGCGGTGGCACCCTCAGCCATCTTGCCGTCGAGACGGAAACCAATGACTTCCGGGATAAGCATGGACACCGGCTGGCCAAGCATGGCGGCCTCTGCCTCAATGCCTCCTACACCCCAGCCGAGTACGGAAAGGGCGTTGATCATGGTGGTATGAGAGTCCGTACCGACACATGTATCCGGATAAGCCACGGTTTCCCCGTCTTCTTCCTTGGTCCAGACGGTTTGTCCCAGATATTCGAGGTTCACCTGGTGACAGATTCCGGTGCCCGGCGGGACCACACGGAAATTCTTGAATGCGGTAGAACCCCAGCGGAGGAATTCATAACGTTCCTGATTACGCTTGTACTCGATTTCTACGTTTTTTTCGAAACTGTCCGGGCCCGCAAAACTATCGACCATGACAGAGTGATCAATGACGAGATCAACCGGAACCTGGGGATTAATTGCCTCGGCCGACGCGCCAAGTTTTTCCGCCGCATCTCTCATGGCGGCCAAGTCAACAACGGCTGGAACACCGGTAAAGTCCTGCATCAGAACGCGCGCCGGGCGATAGGCAATCTCGTGGCTGATATCACCCTTGTTGTCGAGCCAGGTCTTAAACGCCAGAATATCTTCCTTGGTGACGGTTTTACCGTCCTCAAACCTAAGCATGTTCTCTAGCAACACCTTGAGTGAGGCTGGCAAGCGTGAAACATCACCCAAACCATTTTCTCCTGCCGCCGACAGAGAGTAATAGGTGTAGGATTTATTGCCGACAGAGAGTGTGCGTTTGGAGTTGAAGCTGTCGAGGGAAGTCATAAGAGGGAACCTCGCGTCTGAATTATCATCTGCGGCGAAGAGCCGCCGCGTTGGCCTGTCTCATATAAGCGCATAATGGATTGAAGCAATTGAGACAAAGGGTCTAAACGGGTCAGATGAGCGTTGGTTCACTCCTTTACGGAAACAATATCGGCATAATGCGTGGCGAACGCGTACTTTTTCGTGATGTGTCGCTTTCCCTGTCCCCCGGAGAAGCAATTGTCCTCAGAGGTGCGAACGGTGCCGGCAAGACTACGCTGTTGAGAATTCTGGCCGGCCTGACGCAAGCTGAAACGGGCGAGGTTTCCAAGCAAGGCGCGCATCATTGGATTGCTCACCGAGAGGGATTGAAACCTCATGAGACGCCAGCGGATCACCTCCGCCTGTGGGCGCGCGCCTGGGGGCAGACCGTAGAGGTCCGGCAATTGCTTGCCGACATGGGCCTGTCTAAGCCTGCAGATGTACCGGCAAAGTATCTCTCGGCAGGGCAGCGACGCCGTACAGCGCTGGCGCGTTTGCGACTGGAAGACCGCCCAATCTGGCTTCTCGACGAGCCGTTCACGGCACTCGACGCGGACGGAAAGTCTTTGTTGCAGGCCATGATATCAAATCATCGCACTCAGGGAGGCGGCGTAATCGCGGCCATACATGGCGAGGCTGGGTTTGAATTCGATACACAGGTGGAGATTTGAGCGGCGCACCGATCCTCTCGGCTTTCCGGCAGGCGCTGGGTGAGGCCTGGGCCGGTGGCGCGGGAGCGCTGCTGCCACTCGGCTTCTTCGCAGGCACTACTGTTCTCGTTCCCTTGGGAGTCGGGACGGAACCAGCGACATTGCGCGCCATCGGTCCCGGGATCCTTTGGGTATCCCTTGCCCTATCCAGTCTGGTTACCCTTGAGCGGGTTTTTCAGGCTGACACAGAAGACGGCGCTTTGGACCTCTGGCTGCAGACGGGTGCCCCCGCGGCGGCCATTGCCGCGGCCAAGACTTTCGCGCATTGGCTGACCGCAGGTTTGCCTCTGGCCCTACTCTCCCCCATGCTGCTGCTCATGTTCCAAGCGAGGGCTAGCGGCGCTCTTCTTGAAAATATGGGCCTCTACGCCATCGGCGGTATCGCCTTCTACTTCTGGGGCGGCGTTGGCGCAGCGCTGTCAGCAACAGTTCGAAGAGGCGGCCTACTGATCAGCCTGATCGCGTTGCCCCTGTACGTTCCCACCGCCATATTCGGCGCGCTGGCCATGGGCGATGGTCCCAGCAGCGCTTCAGCTCCATTGTTTCTCGCAGCAACAACGCTTTTTGCTTTGGCTGCAGCTCCGTTCGCAATGGGTGCAGCCCTACGCTTGGCGGCAGACTGACAGAAGGGTATTTCGAACACGATGTTTTCTTGGTTTGCAAACCCACACCGATTCGTAAAGCTGTCGGACTGGCTCGTTCCCGCGTGCTACGTGCTTGCGGCTGTCGGCATTCTATGGGGGCTTTGGCAGGGTCTCTGGATCGTTCCGAAAGACGATTATCAGGGCGGGGACATCATGCGGGTGATGTTTATCCATGTGCCAGCAGCCTGGCTTGCGATGGCCAGCTATCTCGGCATGGCCGTGATGAGTTTCGTCTGGTTTATCTGGCGCCATGAAGTCGCAGACATAGCCGCCAAAGCGATCGCTCCACTGGGCGCAACCTGGACAGCGCTCTGCCTGGCGACGGGGGCGATCTGGGGCAAGCCGACCTGGGGCACCTGGTGGCAATGGGATGATGCACGGATGATGTCCGTCCTGTTCATGTTCTTCCTGTTCCTAGGTTACATGGCCCTTCGCGCGGCTATGGACACACGGCAAAAGGCTGCACGGGCTGGCGCGATCCTCGCCATGGTTGGCGCGCTGAATGTCCCACTGATCAAGTTCTCGGTCGACCTGTTCACGTCCCTGCATCAGGACGCAAGCGTGATCACAGCAGAGGGCCCCAAGATGGCGGCAGTTTATCTCTGGCCGCTATTGATCAGTTCATTTGGTCACACGCTACTGTTTGCCGCCCTTGTCATGACGTTCATGCGTGCTGAAATATGGACAAGACGCGCCGCCCAATTGCGGGCCCGCCTGATGACAGGAGACTGAGCCATGCTTTCCGTATTTGAATCCAATTCAACTTTTATCTGGGCGAGCTACGCAGTCGGTCTTGTTCTAATTGGCGGTGCAATCGCAACGGCGTGGTTTAAATCACGCAATGCAAAAGCCGAGCTTATTCGGATCGAAGCCCGGATCCAGGATCAGAAACGCCGATGAAGCGCTGGCTGGCGATTGTTCCGGTTGGCGCATTAGCCATTTTTGGCGTTGTGGCCGCGGGGCAATTGATCAATCCGGAAAAAGGTGACTTCGAGCGACGTCTTCGCGACGCGCCTGGTATCGCGTTTCAGACCCCAGACGGCGACCCGCTAACATTCCCCCCCTCTCCGACGGGCGGCAATATTGCCGTCAACCTGTTTGCGAGCTGGTGCGCGCCGTGTGAGGCAGAGCACAAGTATATTGCAGAATTGTCGGAAGCCTATCCAGATCAGGTCTACGGAATCTTGTACAAGGATACTCTGGAGAACGGGCAGGAATTCCTTGCCCGGCTTGGCAACCCGTATACGCAAATTGCGCTGGACCCAGATGGGCAGGGCGGACTTGAGTTCGGACTTACTGGAGTTCCGGAAACTTTTGTGATTTCTCCAGAAGGCAAGATTCTGGATCATATCCAGGGACAACTGGACCAAACTTCGGTCAAAAAAATAGGCGAGGCACTGAAAAGCGCCCCGCCCACGTAAACTCCGTTACCGGAAGCTTACTTTTTCTTCGCTTTGCGAACTGGAGCCTTTTTCGCTGGCTTGGTCGCAGTAGCTGGCTTCGCCTTCGTTGCAGCCTTAGCCTTGGCTTTTGGTGCAGCTTTCTTGGCTGGAGCCTTTTTCGCTGCTGGCTTGGCCGCAGGAGCTTTCTTCGCTGCCGGAGCTTTCTTGGCCGGAGCCTTCTTCGCTGCTGGCTTGCGGGCCGGGGTTTTCTTGGCAGCTGGCTTTGGTGCTGCTTTAGCAGCAGGTGCTGGCGCAGCTGGCTTCGGAGCCGGCGCTTCTGCCTTGTCTGCTTCTGCAACCATATCGGTCAGACCAGCAACGAGTGCGGACTGTTTTGTTTTCGGAAGAGCTTCAAAGATGGCTTCGTCTGCTTTCTCTACAGCTGGCAGAGCTTTCTCGTAAGCTTTTTTGCCTTTCGCCATCAGAGAGACGACTTTCGCGCGCTTGTCAGTTTTTGAAGCGACACGCTTGATGAGGCCAGAGCGCTCCATACGAGCAACCATGTCGGCAAGTGTCGAACGGTCGATACCGGTCGCGTTGACAAGATCAGACTGGCTGACGCCGTCATTGCCGGACAGAGCAGCAAGGACGGAAAACTGGCGAAGCGTGATGCCAGCGGCGCTCAGTGCAGCGGCGGATTCATTTGCAGCAATCTGCTGAGCACGGTGCAGCAGGTGGCTAGGCGATTTTTTGAGATCGTAGGTCATGATAGTGTTTCTTTCTGTATTCAATTAGGCGTTGGGCGCGATAGAAAATCCGGTTACTGGTCTATTAAATTTCCAACCTGTGTGCGGATCAACATGTACCCTAATATACTCGAGAGGCTTAAGCTTCGATGACGGATCAATTATCAAATGGTTTCTTTTCGCAAGAATTCAAACTGAAAATACCCGATGGAGACGACCGAATACGCCGTGTTTGCTCACATTGCCAGTTCGTAGACTACATAAATCCGAAAATAATTGCAGCTTCGGTTGTTACAAAAGGTAGCAAAATCCTGCTTTGCAGGCGTGCGATTGATCCGCGTAAGGGATTCTGGACGCTGCCGGCAGGCTTCATGGAGCAAGGGGAAACCGTGGAGGAAGCCGCTCGGCGTGAGGCCCGGGAAGAAGCCAATGCCGAGATTCGCATTGATCGCATCCTGGCGGTTTACTCAGTGCCGCGCATCTCTCAGGTGCAGATCATGTTTCGCGCCGAACTTGTTTCAGACATATCACCCGGTCCGGAGAGTCTGGAGGTCGAGCTGTTCGACTGGAGAGATATACCGTGGTCGAATCTGGCCTTCCCAACCGTACTTTGGGGCCTGACGCACTATGCTGAAACTCGAAGCAAGACGGTATTCGCGCCGTTCTCCAATCCACCCGGAACGGAAGCACTCACACGTTAGGCATCAGGTGTTTCAGATTGGCGCATGTGTTTCAGCGTGTACGGGACATTGGCCACAGCAAACAGGACACCGATAACAATGTTTCCAAGCTTCCAGTTTGCCCAAGTCGCCTCGGAGAAGTTTCGCCACAAGAACTCATTCCAGATTGCCATAGCCACGAAATAGAGACCCCAACGGATCGCCAGCGTTTTCCAGGCGTGGTCAGGCAGATCAAATACGGAATGAAAAAGCATCTTCCAGATGTTCCGGCCAACGGCCAGACCACCAAAGATCACGCCCGCATAAAGCAGGTTGATGATCGTCGGCTTGATGAACAGGAAGAGTTTTGACTGAAGCAATATTCCTGCTGTTCCAAACGAACCAATCAGGAATGACGAGACGAGCAAGAAAGGAGGAATACGTTCCTTCTTGAGCAACTTCTGGCCGATCACCACAAAGGTCGCAATGATCAGAATACCCGTCGCCCAGTACAGCGCAGTATCTTTGGTAAACAAACCATCGCCTTCCGGAAACCTTAGCATCACATTGTAGATGATGATGAAGGCCAACGTCGGACCAATCTCTGTCCAAATGTTTCCCGCTTTGGCGGCGGCATCGCCGACATCGGCAGATTGCGTGGCTTTATTTGGCTCTGTCATGCAATTCCTACGTATTACGCTCGGGTCCGGATCAATTTGGATTTCCGCGCCTGTCTGACAATAGGTGAGCTAATAAATCACCAACGAAGCGAAATTGTCCGCACAGATTAGGCACCAGCTTGCATCAAAAGAAGGCCGCCCGACAGAATGGCCGCCGCGATGATCCGTCTGTATCCGAATCCTTCCTTCAAGAATATGGCGCCCAATGCAGCAGCAAAGACGACTGACGTTTCTCGCAACGCCGTTACGACAGCGGCATCAGTCAGTGTGTATGCATAAATCGCCAGACCGTATGAGATAGTGCCCAGCATGCCGCCCGCTAAGCCACCCTTCCATTGCCTGGCCATCGCCTCTCCGATTTGCCCCCGTCGTTGAATAACCGCAACGACAGTCACCCCGACCCAGTCGAGCAGAAACAACCAGACCACAAAAGTCATTGGATCTGGCATGGCACGCGCGGCGCGCGTATCCGCAACGGCGTACATGCCTACGCCCAATGCCGTCAGCAGGGCCCATACGAGTGCGCTTCGGTCCAGCTTCCGGGCTGTGGCTGTCTGCCCTGTTGGCAGGGCAAAGACAATGATCGCCAAACTGGCCAACAACAGACCTGCTGACTGAAGCACGGTCAGATATTCATTCAGAACAAAGATCGCAGCACACGCCGTTACCAAAGGCGCGAGGCCCCGCATCACAGGAAAAACAAGCGACAGATCCCCTCGGTGCAATGCCCGAACGAGGCAAAACTGATAGAACCAGTGAACCACGACCGATATCAGGATCAAAGACCATGTCTCCGGAGGTGGCGTCGGCACGAATGGCGCAAACGGCAGGACGCTTAGCCCCATCACGATGGCAACCGCCATGCGGGCGGTCAGTACGTCACCGCCCCGCTTTACGAACATGTTCGTGGCCGCGACCGTGACTGCTGACAGTAAGCACAGGATGACTGGGAGGAGGCTTTCCGACATACGGTGCGACCTATGCACGGTTTGCTGACGCGTGGGAAGGATTTGACTCTGCCTCAATTGAGGGCCTCACTCGCCTCAAAGAAGAAAAAGACGGAGGAAACCCAGCATGACGCACGATCTCGTTTTGCGCGGCGGCACGATCATTGACGGAACAGGCGGCGAAAGTTTCGAAGGCGATGTGGCCATCACGAACGGCGTCATCACTGAAGTTGGATCTGTCGGCGGCAAGGGCGTAGAGGAAATAGACGCGCGCGGACAAGTTGTAACGCCGGGCTTTGTCGACATTCACACCCATTATGATGGCCAGGCAACGTGGACAGGCGCCATCAGCCCCTCCTCCCTGCACGGCGTGACGACAGTGGTGATGGGCAATTGCGGCGTAGGCTTTGCGCCATGCCGACCCGACGACCATGACCGGCTGATCCGCTTGATGGAGGGCGTCGAGGATATTCCGTTTCCGGTACTCGCCGAAGGACTCCCCTGGAACTGGGAAAGCTTTCCGGATTATCTCGACAGCCTATCAAGCACTCATTTTGACGCCGATATCTGCGCGCAACTGCCCCATGCGGCGCTGCGGGTTTTTGTTATGGGAGACCGTGGCGCAAATCGCGAGCCTGCGACGCCGGAGGATATTCAGCAAATGCGCGCATTGACCACCGAAGCCATCCGCGCCGGCGCAATTGGTTTTTCCACGTCCCGCACCCTGAATCACCGCACCAGTGACGGTCAGCCGACCCCGACCCTGACAGCCAGCGAAGACGAATTGGCCGGCATCGCGCAAGGCGTGGCAGATGCCGGACGCGGCGTGTTGCAGTTCGTCTCTGATTTCGACGATCCAGAGAAAGAAGCTGCAATGCTGCGTCGGATTGTGGAGACCAGCGGCCGACCGCTTTCCGTATCACTTGCACAGGCAGATGTTGCTCCCAATGGCTGGCGTCGCCTACTCAGCGCTATTGAACAAGCGGTCGAAGATGGCTTACCCATGCGCGCCCAGGTCGCGCCACGTCCGGTAGGCGTCCTGCTTGGGTTTGAACTGACGCTCAATCCCTTCAGCGCGCACCCCACCTATCGAGAGATATCAAATCTGCCGTTCGAAGATCGGATTGCGCTATTGCGCGATCCCGACTTCCGAGAGCGCCTTCTATCTGATGAGCCGGACACGGATAATCCGTTTCTGAAAGCAATGCTGCGAAGCTTCGGAAAGATTTTTCAACTGGACGCGCCGGTGAACTATGAACCAACAGCCGATCGAACGCTGGAAGCCATCGCCGCGCGCCGGGGCGTTTCCCCAGAACAAGCGGCGCTGGATCTTATGCTGGAACGCGAAGGCCGCGGTATGCTCTACCTTCCCTTCCTCAATTATGCGGGCGGGTCTCTTGACCCTTCCCACGACATGATGCTGAGCCCGGCAACGCTCCCCGGCCTTTCAGATGGTGGCGCGCATGTCGGCATGATCTGCGATGGGTCCTTCACCACAACGATGTTGACCCATTGGGTTCGCGACCGGACGCGCGGCCCTCGCATTCCGATCGAGCACATCGTGCAGCGTCAGGCACGCGCCACTGCCGAGTGGATTGGACTGAACGACCGCGGTCTGATTGCACCGGGCTATCGCGCAGACCTCAATGTCATCGACACCGCAAACCTGACATTACATCTGCCGGAAGTTACTTATGACTTGCCTGCTGGCGGACGTCGACTGATGCAGAGAGCCACGGGCTACACGGCCACAATCCTCAAAGGCCAGATCACTCACCGGAATGGAGACCCAACCGGCGCCCGGCCTGGAAGACTCGTTCGGGGTCCACAACAAGCGAACATTTCTGCGATGGCAGCGGAATAGCTAGCTCTGAAGGCCAACCAAGGCTTTAGAGAAAGCCTCTGCACTGAATGGGCGAAGATCTTCCGCTTTTTCTCCAATCCCGATGAAATGGATCGGCAGATCGTATGCTTCCGCGATAGCAACGAGCACACCGCCCTTGGCGGTTCCGTCCAGCTTGGTCATCACCAGCCCGGTCACGCCCGCAGTGTTCTTGAAAGCCTCTACCTGCGACAAGGCATTCTGACCGACCGTGGCATCCAGAACGAGGATGACATCATGAGGCGCCGTCGGATCAAGCTTTCTGATGACGCGGACGACTTTCTCTAGCTCCGACATCAGTTCTGTCTTGTTTTGCAGGCGCCCAGCCGTATCAACCAATACCAGATCGAGATCGTCTGCCTTCGCCTTTTCAATTGCCTCGTAGACAAGCCCTGCCGCGTCGGCTCCTGTCGGTTTAGACATCACGGGTATACCGGCGCGTTCACCCCATACGGTCAGTTGCTCAATGGCCGCAGCACGGAATGTATCACCCGCCACAAGAAGCGCCTTGGCACCCTGTTCTGTCAGTTTTGATGCGATCTTGCCGATGGTCGTCGTTTTGCCAGACCCGTTGACCCCAACAAACAGAACAATGCGAGGGCTCGGCCCTTCCGAGAAATCGACGATTTTCTCACGAGGCTTCAAAACGTCAGTAATTTCGCTGGCCAAAGCGCCCCGGATTTCATCCTCGGAGATTTCCTTGTCAAACCTCTCCTTAGACAGATTACTGGTCACGCGCATAGCGACCTTGGCGCCGAGGTCGGATGAGATCAAAAGATCTTCCAACTCCTCCAGCGTTTCATCATTAAGCTTTCGGCGTCCAAATACGGACAGTCCAGATGTCAGGCGCGATGATGACCTCGAGAGCCCTGAGCCCAACTTGGCCATGAAGCCAGGATCATTGGCCTCCGCCTCCATCACGGCGCGCGCGGCCGCTTCGCGCTCAGCCCGGAGCCGCGCCGCCTCTCGGCGTTCTTCCAGCAGTTTTAGTTCTGCTGCCGCCTTGGCTTGCGCTGCCTCTCGCTCTTCCTTCGCTTTACGGGCTCGTTCAGCCTCTTCCGCCAATCTTTCAGCTTCAGCTTCGTCGGCCCGCGCCTGCGCGGCTGCACGCGCCTCTTCTGCCTTGCGTGCCTCCTCCTCCAGGCGCGCAGCCTCTTCTGCCGCAGCCGCAGCCTCCCGAGCCTGCCTTTCCTCCCACGCCCTGTTCGCCTCGGCGACCTTGCGCTCGATTTCTTCCTGTTCGGCAGCCTTTCGCGCTATTTCGGCTTCCTGCGCCGCCAGTTCCTCGGCAGACAGCTCTGGCGCCTCCATCGCGGCACCAGCGTCTTTCAGTTCCTGTTGCTTTTTCTTCTTACCGAACCAAAGGATCATGCGGTGAGAGCTCCGATCAGCTGTTTTCCATCATGCCGCACTATACGGGCGCGCACCGGGCGTCCAGCTTCGCCAGGTTCTTCCTCAAACCGCACGGGCGTAAAGTCTGGAAGGCGCGCTGACAGTCCCCGCTCGACCAACGCGTCTACGGTCTGGCCTTCATAGGTACTCAGGTGACGAGCAAGTGCGGCCTCCCCCACTTCTCGCAAACGCGCGGCCCGCGCCTTGATAACCGACTTCTGAAGTTGAGGCATCCGAGCAGCCGGCGTGCCCGGACGTGGCGAATACGGAAAGGCATGCACGAAGGACAAACCGCATTCTTCCACGAGCCTTATTGAGTTCTCGAAATGCGCTTCGGTTTCGGTTGGAAAGCCCGCAATGATGTCGGCGCCAAATGCCATATCCGGACGAATACTGCGCAATTGCTCCGTCAGTCTAACTGCATCGCTCCGGGAATGACGCCGCTTCATCCTTTTCAGGATCAGGTCATCGCCATGCTGCAAAGACAGATGCATAAAGGGCGCAAGGCGTTTGTCTGCCATTGTTTCCATCAGCGCGTCATCGATTTCTATGGCGTCGATCGAGGATATACGCAGCTGCTTCAGCTCCGGCACCAGCTTCAAAATGCGCTGCACCAGATTGCCGAGTTGCGGCGCGCCTGGCAGGTCTGCACCCCAACTGGTCAAATCGACACCGGTCAGAACAACTTCATAATGCCCTGTCTCGACCAGACGGCGGACCTGGCTGACCACCTCGCCGGCCGGCACCGAGCGTGAATTTCCACGGCCATAGGGAATGATGCAGAAGGTGCAGCGATGGTCACAACCATTCTGGACCTGCACATAGGCGCGCGCCCGCCCTTCCATCCCGTCAATCAGGTGCACGGCGGTTTCCTGTACGGACATGATGTCATTCACGCGGACCTTTTCGTGTCCGCCCAGCAATTCGGCTGGCCGCCAGGTTTCCGACTGCATCTTTTCATGATTGCCGATCACACGCGTGACTTCCGGCATCTTAGCGAACATATCCGGGTCGATCTGCGCGGCGCATCCGGTCACCAAGATGGGCGCGCCTGGATTGTCCTTTGCAGCGCGCCGGATTGTTTGGCGCGCGCTTCGAACCGCTTCAGATGTTACCGCACATGTGTTGATGATCACGGCGTCATTCAGGCCAGCTTCCGACGCATGGCCGCGCATCACCTCCGATTCGTAGGCGTTCAGGCGGCATCCGAGCGTAATCAGCTGCGGGCTGGAAGGAGCTTTGGCATCTGTCATGACTTTGATGTCAGCGGACATCGCGCCGAATTGCCCACAGTTCAAGGTCTTTGGTGCGGGTCAGCCTGTGCAAGCGCCGGTCTTGTGTCCGCTGAACAACCCTATCATGCGAATCGAAACGCTTTCAGCTTCCCCCTCTATGATCATTGAGCCCTGAAGCGAATTGCGATCCGGCGCGACAACGATCAGTGCATCGCCCACCAGCTCAATATCATCCATCTTACAGGAAAGATCGAAACTCAGATGGTTGTCACTGCCCCGAGAATCCAGCACATCGCAATTGTCGATCCCGATTGTATCGACATCCAGCCGCGTGTCTTCTTCACTCGCCCAGCATTCCGTGGTGAATTCAAATTCGGGATCTATGTCCTGGCGCACGCCGAACATTGTGAGTTCGGGCACCATCGACAATGTCGTTTCCCAAGAGCCTTTGTTTACCGTGATGGCTTCTTGGCCAGAAGCGTGGCCGGTCAGAACAATACATAACGCGCCGATGACGAGTCGTCTCATGGCAGGATCCCGTCTTTTGTCTCAGATTTCCGTTTCGAATTCGAGTTCGACCGGTCCGGTCATATAAACACGGTCATCGGTTTCCCGCCATTCGATAGTCAATTCACCACCATCAAGGATCAGTTTTGCCGTGCGATCTGTCAGTTTCGCACGCGCCGCGCACACCAAGGCTGCACACGCTCCAGTACCGCACGCTTTGGTCAATCCGGCGCCGCGTTCCCAGACACGCAGGCGGATGGTCTGCCGGTCAATGACCTGCGCAAAGCCAACATTTACACCCTCAGGAAAGGTCGGATGCCACTCAACAAGAGGGCCGAGCGCCCGGATATCATAATCGTCAACATTCTTGACGAAAAAGACCGCATGGGGATTCCCCATCGAGACAACAGCAGGCCGGGCCAGCCAGGGATTGTCGATCGGACCGATCTTCACATCCACGCCGCGCACATCCATTTTTTCAGAAAGCGGAATGTCTTCCCACCCCATCAGGGGCGAGCCCATATCGACCGTGATCAGGCCGTTATCCGCAGAGAACGCCTTTAGCACGTCCGCCTCGGTCTGGATCGTCACCCGGTCCTTGCCAGTCTCGGCCAGAAGCAATTTTCCGACACAGCGCGTGGCGTTGCCACAGGCAGACACTTCAGTGCCATCTGCATTCCAGATACGCATGAACACGTCGCGCGCAACGTCCCGCTCCAGTGCAACGATCTGGTCAGCCTTCATATCTTTGGCAATCTGGCGCACCTGATCTGTGCTCGGCACGAACGAAGTCGACCGCGCATCGAAAATGGCAAACGCGTTGCCCGCACCATTCATCTTCCAGACTTTCATCCGTCAGCCCTTAAAGTGTTTATGTCGACCAGAAAAGTGGAACTTCGCGCGTGATAATCATCACTTGGGAAGACCGAAGGAGACAATCCAGCCCGAAACCTGGATTACGAGCGCGGTGATCAGCGCGCCGCCCACAAGCGGATGGGACACAAATATCGCAAGCGCGACCACAGACAGGCACGCATAGTCAACTAGATCGCTCGACATCAGCCAGCCCTGCGGCTGTCGCGCGCGCCGCACATCAAACAGGGTCACACTACGCCAGACACGGCCCATATCAGGTGGACCAAACGCCTCCTGCAGTCTCTTTGGATCACGTATACCGGTCATCTCCGCAAGGTCTGCAACCGTCGCCTCACCCAGTGCGACGTTGCGCTTTCGGGCAGACGTACCGATCAGGCTGACAATTGCCGAAAGCACCACCGCGAGCGCGATGGCGAATAGGGTAAAATCATCAAAAGGCCCGTATCCGCTCATGCGACCTCATATAGGGAAGCGTTGGCGAAACGGAAGCGCCTGCTTCAGACGGTTGGAACGGTTCCGCCATCGATGATGAATTCCGAACCCGTGATGGTGCCGGCTCGCGAAGAAGACAGGAACACGATCAGGTCCGCAACTTCCTCCGGGGTCGACGGACGCCCGATGGGTATACCCCCAAGAGACTGCATCAGCTTGTTTTCGGCGTCCGCATAATTGCTGCCATCTTCGCGCGCGATGCGGTTGACCAAATCAATGGAGGCTTGCGTCTTGATCCAACCGGGGGCCACCCTCAGAACCCGAATGCCCTTCGGTCCGACTTCCTTCGACAGGCTTTTGCTGTAAGCAGACAAAGCCGCCTTCGCGGCAGCATAGGCGGTTGTCGCTTCGGGCAAGGGCATCAGGCGCTGGATGGAACTGATGTGGACAATCGTACCGCTCCCCTGCTCGATCATTGTCGGCAGGAGGGCCCGGTCCAGTCGCACCGCCGGCATCAGGTTCCGGTCCAGTTCCTTCCGCCATTGCGCATCATCCAACACCGAGAAGCCGCCAGATGGCGCATCGGAACCACCCGCCACATGCACAAGTATGTCCACGCCACCCAACCGCTCCAGGGCTTGGCGGGCGAGATGCGCGCATCCTTCAGCGGTGCTCAGATCGCTTGCCACGAACTTCACACCCGGAGGCAGGGCCTGCGGTTGGCTGCGCGCGGTTGTCAGGACATTGGCGTCCAGCGCCGCAAAGCACTCAACCACTGCGTGGCCAACGCCCCTGGTCCCGCCTGTGACCAGAACGCGACGCTGGTGGAAATCCAGGCTCCAGCTCATGGCTTGATCTCCAGCGCTGCGATCTGATCATCCCGGAGCGTGAAAAAGTAGCGCAGCTGCACGGGACTGCCTGGAAAATTGCCTTCGACACGTCCGGTCACCACATATTGTTCGCCAGCCTTCTCCGCTTCCAACGGGGTGACCTGATAGGACGTGGTCGCCTTGGCTTCCAGCTTCCAGACCTTTATCGCGTCCCGGCCCTGATAGGTCTTCTGCTCGTCGATTACGACGGCCTCAACCGAAAACAAGTCTGACAGGCTGTCGGTATCATTCGTCGTCTCTGTCTCGAAATACCGATGAATCGTAGAGGGAAGTTCAATGGACATATGCACCTCCTGTCCGGCAGTCCGGAATGGACTGTCTTGCGGAAAAGCCGATATCGATCTAGCCAGAATAAATGACAAGTACGGACAAAAAAGTGGGGTACTTACCCGAAAGTGTGCGCCCGGAGTATACGCCGCTGTCTGCCGCAGAGGGTGTGGAGGCTGCGCTGCGTGTGCTGGAAGGCCGATGGAAGATTCTTATTCTCTTCCATCTTTTCGGCGAGCGATTGATGCGTTTCTCCGATCTCGAACGGGCAATTCCGACCGTGTCCCAGAAGATGCTGATTCAACAGCTACGCAAACTGGAGGCCGACGGCCTTGTGAGGCGCATCGTTCATCCCGAAGTGCCGCCTAGAGTGGAATACTGCCTCACAGACTGGGGCGAAAAGCTCCGCCCGGCGCTCGATGCACTTCTTCTCTGGGGTGAACGAAAACCGGAAGGCGAAGCCTGACCTAGCGCTCGCGCGGAATGGCGGCCCAGTAGTCAAAGTCTAGCAACACGCCATCGGCGTATTTGCCATCTTCTGTCTTGTAGGCGAACGCGCCCGGATCCTGATCTTTCACCGCGACGAGTCGAAGACGCAGTGCGCCGACATTGTCAGATAGCTCAGCCTTCTCGAGCACTTCGCTCCAGGCATAGATCGTGTCTCCTGCGAACAGTGGGCTCGCATGGGTGCCGGCGTTGATCGCGAGCATGTGTCCGGCATTGGCCAAGCCATTGAATGCCAGTGACCGCGCAATTGAAATGACAACACCGCCATAGATCAGACGCTTGCCGAACCGGCTCGACTTCTGACCATGGGCGTCAAAATGAACTTTTGCTGTGTTCTGATAGAGGCGCGTCGCGATCTGATGCTCCGCCTCTTCAACAGTCATGCCGTCGACATGATTGATCTTCTCACCGACCTCATAGTCTTCAAACATGTGCTCGCTTCCGGAGAGGGATGTGTCCCAACTGTCCATTGCCGCGAAGCCAGATAGTTCAACGCCCGGCACGCTTTTGGGCAGGTCCGGGATCACGGCTTCAGGCGCTGGAGAACTCGCATCACGCTTGTTGACCATCACCCAGCGCACAAAGGACATGACCTCTTCACCGCGCTGGTTTGTGCCGCGAGTGCGAACCCAGACGACACCGGTCTTGCCGTTGGAATTCTCCTTTAGGCCAATGACTTCAGACACCGTATTCAAGGTATCGCCCGGCATAACCGGCTGCGAGAAGCGACCATCAGCGTATCCGAGATTCGCGACAGCATTCAGAGACACGTCTGGAACAGACTTGCCGAAAACAACATGGAACGCGTGCAGCGGGTCTATCGAGAGGCCTGGATATCCGGCCGCCTTCGCGAACTCGGAAGAGGAATACTGCACGAAACGTCCGCCGGTGAGCGCGCGATAGAGCGCGATGTCACCTTCCGTCAGCGTCTGTGGCGTTGCGTGCACAAGTGGCATGCCAACAGAAAAATCTTCGAAGAAATGGCCGGGATTGGATTTCGATGTGCTGGTCATACGCCCCTCAGGTCAGTTGGGGGCAATATTTCCCGGCGTCAGGCCGCGACATGCCCCAGATACAGATCGGCGATCACCTGACCGTCACTGGCACTGGAAATCAAGGCCGGTGAGACGAAGGGCAGCAGGAGGATACCTATGGTAGCGGTCGCAAGCAGGCCGCACATCATCTGCTGCTCTCGATTCTCAGAAAATTCGTCCAGCATGCGCGGTCCGGCGAGCATGTATGGCACGCCCAGCGTGCAAAAAGCGGAGAAGGCGACCAGAAGGCCAGCAAGAATCATGAACACGATCATGATCCTGCTGTGCCAGACAGTGGTTGAGGCTTCGCGTGGAAGATCTGTGAAATTTCACAGACCTTCCCGGCTATTTCAGTTCGAGCATGGTCTCGATCGGGCGACCAAGCGCAGCTTTCTTGCCCTTTATCAGGATCGGTCTCTGGATGATCTTCGGGTTCGCAGCCATTGCCGCGTAAATTTCGTCGTCCGTTGATGTCGCATCAATGCCAACATCCGTCGCGTTCTTGTCGCGCAAAAAAGCGCGGGGCGAGTCAGCCCCGAGTTTCTTGGCGATATCTCGCAACTCGCTTTCGCCAAGCTGCTCTGATGCGTTCATGTATTTTCGGATCTTTGGATCAATGCCGTTCTCCTGCAGAAGGGCGAGCCCCTTTCGAGATGTGCTGCAGCCGGAATGGTGAAGATATGTGTAGGTCATGTCGATGCCTGAATGCGTAAGTGTTTACCCTGAAACTACCCGATATCGTGGCGCATCACGCCTCGAAAGCGCGAATAGCCTTGTCCATCTCCACAGCGCGGCGGGCTTCCTCAAGATGCAGCAGTTCCGTCATTTTGCCGTTCACCTTCAAAACGCCTTTGCCTGCGTTCTCGGGATCGGCAAACGCTTCGATTACAGCTTGGGCATGCTCCACATCATGAGGGCTCGGGGCGAACACACGGTTTGCTGTATCGAGCTGCGAAGGGTGGATCAGCGTTTTGCCGTCGAAGCCCAGATCGCGACCTTGCTCGCACTCATCGATCAGGCCCTGCTCATTCTTGATGTCATTGTAGACCCCATCAATCGCGATGATGTTGTAGGCACGCGCGGCGGCCACGGACAGTTGAAGGGCCGTTTGAAACGCTAGGCGGTCCGGCGTCATCCGCGCGCGGTACTCTTTTGCAAGATCATTGGTGCCCATGACAAAAGTCGTCAGGCGTGTGCGGCCCACGGCTTCTGCGATGTCCTTGATGTTCAGGATGGCCTTCGGCATCTCAATCATAACCCAAAGCCCCATATCGGCAGGAGCCCCGGCCCGGCTCATCGCATCATCAAGACGGTCGATATCGCTGCCATCTATGACTTTCGGTGCCAGCAAGGCATGTGCGCCCGAATCCACCGCCATTTTAAGGTCTGCCTGCCCCCATTCGGTGTCCAGACCGTTCATGCGGACGACGATTTCACGATGTCCGTAGCCGCCCCCCTGTATGGCAGCGCGGATCGTTTCCCTCGCCGCCTCTTTCGCGTCGGGAGCAACAGCATCCTCGAGGTCCATGATAACCGTATCGGCGGCGAGAGATTTGGCTTTTTCCAAGGCACGCTCATTCGCACCGGGCATGTAAAGGCAGGAACGGCGGGGACGGTGAAGCGCTTCAGGCATGGATGGGCATTTCCTCGATTGTTTGACTTGTTCGGCGAAAACAGGTGAACCGTCACTGTCCAAAGATCAATAGCTCCAAAGGTCGCCCTTCATGACTGCATCCCCGATTGCTGGCATCGTCGAACCTAGTTTTGAAGCCGTCCGAGATGCGTTCGACAAGAACTTTGCGGATGGCGAAGAACTCGGCGCCGGCTTCGCGGTGATCAAGGATGGAGACGTTGTCGTAAATCTCATCGGCGGCTGGGCTGACCGCAAGAAGGAAGCACCCTGGACGAACGAGACGCTCGTGCCGGTGTACTCCACAACAAAGGGTATTGCTGCTCTTGTTCTGGCCCATCTGGTCGAGCGCTTGCCAGCGGGCTTCGAAACGGCTGTCGCAGATGTCTGGCCAGAATTTTCAGCCAATGGAAAAGGCGATGTCACCATCGGACAGGTTGCCAGCCATCAGGCAGGCTTGCCGGGCTTCCCCGATGAGATCGATCCAGAACTCTGGCTGGATCCTCCCTCCTGCGCGGCCGCCCTCGCTGAACTCACTCCGATGTGGCCTCCCGGAAGCGCGCATGGCTACCATCCGTTGAGCTGGGGCTATCTGGTTGGAGAGATCGCCCGCCGCATAAGCGGAGAGACGCTGGGCACCACCTTGCGCAGCCTGTTCCCGAATATTGATTTCATGATTGGAACGCCCGCCAGCGAACACGATCGCTGCGCCGATATTCAGCGCCCGCGCGCCCTCGCCGACCTTGGCGAAATCACCCCGGCCCGGCGGGCCGCCTTTATCAGTAAATGGTCTGCGCCCAATCGCGGCGGCGCAATCTGGCGGGAGATCGAAATTCCGTCAGCCAACGGCCACGGCACTGCCCTCTCTGTTGCCCATTTGTACGAAACCTACACAAAGGGCGGCGGCGCATTGATGAATGCGACGACATTCGATGCCCTCTCCTCGGCGCGGACTCATGGGCCAGATCTCGTCCTCCCCATGATCACGAGCTTCGGCGCGGGCATCATGCACAACACGCATGGCCTGTTTGGGCCAGAACCCACCACGCTCGGTCATTGCGGCTGGGGGGGCTCAATGGCCATCGCGGACCAGCGCAACGGATTAACCTGCGCCTATGTGATGAACCGTCAGTCCAACATCCTTGTCGGTGACCCGCGCGCCGTGCGCCTTGTCGAAGCCGCCTATGAGTGTCTCTGATCGATGTTGAGCCATGTAGACTGGGCAGCTTTCCTGGTCGCCATGGCGGCCATTGAACTCACGCCCGGTCCGAACATGGGATGGTTGGCGGCATTATCCGCACAACGAGGGCGACGTGCCGGCATGTTGGCGGTCTGTGGGATCGCCCTTGGACTGACCGCCCAGTTAATGGCCGCAGCCACGGGCCTTTCTGCCCTGCTCGGGCAGATGCCTGTGCTGTACGAAATGCTCCGTTGGTCCGGGGTCGCCTTCATGGTTTTCCTCGCCTACGAAGCGTGGCAGGACACAGGCGAAACGTCGCCCCTCAATCGAAATAATGCGGATGGTTTCTGGCGCGGGTTGGTGGCAAACCTGCTGAACCCCAAGGCTTTGGTGTTCTACGTCGTTGTCGTCGGACAATTCGCCAATGCCCAAGTCGGGCCGGTCTGGCTTCAGATCACCGCATTGGGGGTGATTCATGTCGCGATTGCCACCTTCATACACACCCTGATTGTTCTGCTGGGCGCACGCTTGGGCACTACACTTGAAACCTATCGAACCGCACCGGTCACCCGTGGCGTGTTCGCCATCATGATGCTGGCCATAGCCGCGTGGATTGCCGTCTCTACAGGGAACACGTGCAACTAGTTGGCACGAAGATTGCGAGAATGTGATCGGAGGCAACTCCAATCATGCTAAATCCCCTTTGGCCTCGGCAAATATTGCGCCGAGGCCCTTTTTTAGCTGACACGCGCCGCCCGAGCCAGCCGCCGCGCCTTTGCTTCTCCCATCACACTGTCAGTGGTGAACACGACGAGTGCGGTCCAGATAAAGCCAAATGCGGCAGCGTGAGTCCAACCGAACGGTTCCCTGAACAAAAGCACGGCGATCAGGAACTGAAGTGTGGGCCCGACATATTGCATCATACCGATGGTCGAGAGTTTCAATCGCCGTGCAGACAGCGCAAACAAGATCAGCGGTACCGATGTTATCGGTCCGGCCGCCACCAGCAACGCAACATCCCACCCCCCATCTCCGAACACGCGCGCGTCAGGCTGCCCCGCAACCCAGGCCAGCCAGCTGACGGCAAAAGGCACCAGCAACAAGACTTCCATCAGGAAGCCCGCACGGCTGTCGATTGCGACTTGTTTTCGGATGAGGGAGTAACAGGCAAATGTCATGCACAGGAACAAAGCAACCCAGGGCACGCGTCCGAATGCGACAGTCAGTATACCAACGCCGACTGTTGCAATGGCCACCGCAATCCATTGCGCGATCCGCAAGCGCTCGGAGAAGAAAATCATGCCGAATACGACATTCACCAGCGGATTGATGTAGTAGCCGAGCGACGCCTCCATCGTCCTGCCAGCATTCACGGCCCAGATATAGCATCCCCAATTCGCCCCGATCAGCAGACCGGAGATGAGAAGCCATTTCAGCTTGTCCCATTTCACGGCGGCGCGGACGTCGCGCCAGTTCGCGGCAATGGCTATGAAAATCAGAGCGGTGGGGACGGACCAGACCACGCGATGTGCAAGCAGGTCTGCCGCACCGATGTGCTGCATCAGCCGGATGTAGAGCGGCAAGCTCCCCCAGATGAAATAGGCCCCCAGGCCGGCAACAAATCCAAGGCGTGTTTCAGCGTTCATGGCCCAGCGCCTAGCACTGAGCCATGAGAAAAAGCCACCCAATTATTGCTTCGAAGCGTGTCAGTTCGTGACGACAGGCTGTTTTTCCGGTTTCAGTATGCCGCGGTTCAGGAGTTCCTCGGCAATTTGAACCGCATTCAATGCGGCGCCTTTGCGCAGATTGTCAGAGACACACCAGAAAGCGAGGCCATTTTCAACGGTCGGGTCGACACGAACACGGGAGATGTAAGTCGCCCATTCGCCCACGCACTCTTTCGGCGTGATGTAGAGTTCTTCCTTCGGATCGTCGACCAGCATGATGCCTGGGCTTTCGCGCAGGATTTCCTTGGCCTGTTTTGCACTCATCGGCCCGGCAAGCTCAACATTCACGGCTTCCGAATGGCCAACAAAAACTGGCACGCGCACACAGGTCGCGGTCAGTTCAATGGCTGGGTCGAGAATTTTCTTCGTCTCGACGCGCATTTTCCACTCTTCCTTGGTGAACCCATCGTCCATGAAGACATCGATCTGAGGGATCACGTTGAAGGCGATTTCCTTTTGGAAGACTTCCGGGGTCGGCTCGTCATTCACGAACACACCGCGTGTCTGATTCCAGAGCTCGTCCATCGCATCCTTGCCTGCGCCAGACACGGATTGATAAGTCGAGCAGACAACGCGCGTGATGCCCACGGCATCGTGTAGCGGCTTCAGCGCCACAACCAGCTGCGCCGTGGAACAGTTCGGGTTCGCGATGATCATCTTCTTCTTGTAGTCCAGCACCGCTTCGCCATTGCACTCGGGAACAACCAGCGGCACATCCGGGTCCATCCGCCATGCGGACGAATTGTCGATGGTAATCGCACCGGCCTTCGCAATTTTCGGCGCCCACTCCTTGGCGGTCGACCCGCCGGCAGACATGAGGACGAGATCGACCTGCGAAAAGTCGAATTGCTCAATATCGTGACACTTCAGGGTGCGGTCCCCATAGGAAACTTCCTTGCCAAGAGACCGGCGGGAGGCAACCGCGAACACTTCATCGGCGGGGAACATACGTTCCTCCAGAATGTTCAACAGTTCGCGTCCGACATTACCTGTTGCGCCGACGACTGCGATCCGGGTGGCCATGATATTACTGCTCCTACAAAATGAACCGGGCTTATGGCGCATCTTGGACGTTTGTTAAAGCCTGTTGCTAATGACTTGCTGCTAAGGCAGACCTGACAAGGCGCGACCATTGGAGCTGAAGCCATGCTGAATGACGTGATCAACCGCTATCTCGCCTGTTACAATGCACGCGATATTGACGGCATGCTCGATTGCGTGACGCAAGATGTCGTTTTCGAGAATATCTCGAATACGGGTCAATCCATGCGTCTTGATGGGAAGGACATGATGCGACAGGTTGCAGAACTGTCCGGCAACGCATTTTCCTACCGTCGTCAAAGACTCGTCAATCTCGTAAGCGGCGACGGAAAAGCCGCCGCGGAGATCGAGTTTGAAGGCAAGGCCGCGGTCGATTTGCCCAATGGGGTCAAGACCGGCGAGACCGTAAAAGTCCGAGGCGCTAGTTTCTTTGAATTTCGGGGCGATCTGCTGTGTCGTATCGCTGATTACAGCTAAGCAGTCATGCAACAGACTACGGATTTTCTCGATGAAACGAAGACGCTGTCGGACCTGATCGCGCCACTTGATGACTCCGACTATCTTCAGGAAACGGCGTTCAAGGCCTGGACCATAGATATGGTATTGCGTCACTTGCACTTCTGGAACAAGGGCGCCCTGCTTTCAGTTACAGATGAAACCGCTTTTGAAGCGCTTGTCGTTGACCTGACAAACGCGCTTCGCGATGGGGCCCTCCCTGCCCATGAGGAGGCCCATTTCAATGGACTTTCCGGCCGCTCCCTTCGGAGCGAATGGCTCCAACTGGCGCACAAGACAGCAGACCTTTTCGCGTCGACAGACCCGGGGCTGCGCCTCAAATGGGTCGGCCCAAGTATGAGCGCGCGCTCGTCAATTACCGCCCGCTTGATGGAAACATGGGCACATGGACAGGAAGTATACGACCTGCTCGGAGTAACCCGCCAGAATGCCGACCGTATCCGGAACATCGTCGTGCTGGGTGTGAACACGTATGGCTGGACATTTGCGAACCGGAAGCAGCCGGTTCCTGAGCCAATGCCCTATCTGCTCTTGACCGCACCTTCCGGAGAGGAATGGACATTTGGCAATGAGCAAGCCGATGAGCGCATCACCGGACTCGCCGAAGAATTCTGTCAGGTCGTTACGCAGGTCCGGAACATCGCGGATACCAACTTATCCGTCACTGGCTCAAACGCTGCGGCCTGGATGGAACAGGCCCAGTGTTTTGCCGGACCACCCAATCCCCCGCCTGCGCCCGGCACGAGATTCATGCGTCCTCGGAACTAGAGAGCGGCGATAATCGCATCCGCCATCTGGCGCGTAGTCAGCTCACCACCGAGGTCACGCGTTCGCGCGCCTTTCTCAAGCGCTGAACCGACCGCTGCGAACAGGGCATCCGCAGCCTTCTCGCGGCCCAGAGACCAGCGAAGGGCCATTTCCAGAGACAGGATAGCCGCACACGGATTGGCAATCCCCTGTCCTGCTATGTCCGGGGCGGACCCATGTACAGGCTCATAAAGCCCCGGCGTGCCTTCATCGCCCAGAGACGCGGATGGCAGCATGCCGATTGAACCGGTCAACATGGCGGCTTCATCCGACAGGATATCTCCGAACAGGTTGCCCGCAAGAATCACATCGAACTGTTTTGGGGCCCGGACCAGTTCCATCGCGCAGGCGTCAGCGTACATATGACTTAGTTCAACACCCGCGCCGTGCTCGGCGTGCGCCAAGGTTACTTCCTGGCGCCAGAAGAGACCAGTCTCCATAACGTTTGACTTCTCTACTGAGCAGACACGGCCATCGCGACCGCGCGCAACCTCAAATGCCACACGCGTCACGCGCTCGACTTCCGGATGGGTATAGATAGATGTGTCGTACCCGCGGCGCAGGCCGCCCTTTTCATCGATGCCCCGCGGGGTTCCGAAATAAACGCCGCCCGTCAGCTCCCGCACGATCATGATATCGAGGCCTTGAACGATTTCCGGTTTCAGGCTCGACGCGCTCACGAGGGCCGGGAAACAGAAAGCAGGGCGAAGATTTGCGAAAACATCCAGCCCTTTGCGCAAGGCCAGCAACCCGGCCTCCGGGCGCTTGTCGCGAGAAACGCCATTCCATTTCGGTCCGCCAACCGCCCCCAGGAGCACCGCATCCGATTTGCGTGCCAGGTCCAGTGTATCATCCGTCAAGGGTGTGCCGTGCGCGTCATAGGATGCACCGCCAACCAGACCTTCCTGAAGCTCCAGGTCCGGGGCCACCACACCTGCCAGACGGCGTACTTCGGCAACCACTTCCGGGCCAATTCCATCACCGGGCAAAAGAAGAAGGGTCTGTTTCACTGTGAGGCTCCAATTACGAAATTAGTTAGGAAAGAGGCAGCGTCTGCGTCAGCTGCATGGCGCGGTGTGACATCGATCAAATCTGGATCAGTCGCCCTTGTCGGACGCCTCATCGTTTTTGTCCTGAACCTTTTCAGGAAGCTTCACATTCACTTCCGGCTTCACGCCGAAAGGGTCAGTATGACACGCAGAAACCGAGAGTACAGCAAAACAACCCACAATAGCCAAAGCGAGTTTCATCATCTCAGTCACCTCCAGAACGGATTAGTTCGCTTTTTCCAACCAAGGCATAGACACGCGCCGTTTCGCTTCGAACGTATCGATCTCAGAAGCCGCCATCATGGAGCTACCGATCTCATCGAGGCCAGCCATCAAATTCGCCTTGCGCCCTTCGTCCACCTCGAATGCGAAAGTTTCGCCGTCCGGCGCGGTGACGATCTCGGCTTCCAGGTCCACCGTAAAGACGTGGTTCGCACCACCTGCCTGATCCGCCAATTTCTGGCAGACATCAACTGGCAACCGGACAGGCAAGATCCCGTTCTTGTAGCAATTGTTGTGGAAGATATCGGCAAAACTCGGCGCGATAACGCAAGTAATCCCCTGGTCCAGCAAAGCCCAGGGCGCGTGCTCACGAGAGGATCCGCAACCGAAATTTTCACCCGCGATCAGGATGCTCGCTTTCGCATATTCAGGACGGTTCAAAACGAAATCAGCTTTTGGCGATCCATCGGACAGCGTTTTCAACTCGTGGAACAGGCCTTTCGACAAGCCCGTGCGTTCCGTCGTCTTCAGAAATTGCTTTGGAATAATCATGTCAGTGTCGACATTGGACATTGGCTTGCCCTTTTCGAGCAAAGGCGCAGCCGTTCCGGTAAGTTGGGTAAATGCTTTCATGAGCGGCTTCCTAGCGTGAAGAATGAGCGATGAACAGAGTGGGTACGCCGAGCGTGCCGTCGCGGACAGTAAAGACAGTCGAGCCAGGCTTCCGGCCAGTTCGCTGTTCAGAGACATTGAACCCGGCTTCGGTCAATCGCGCATGAGCCGCGGAAAGATCGTCCACTTCCCAGGTCAGGCCCCAGATACTGTCAGACGCAGACGGGTCATGCGTCTCTCCCAGACGATGGATCACCTCAAACGTCAGACCGCCGGTGCGGAAAAACAGGAACCGCGTCTTCCATTCCTCCCGGGTCCGATCGAGCGCCAGATCCAGTCCCAAGCGCGCGCCGTACAGACCCAACGCCCTGTCAGGATTGGGTGTGTTGATGACAACATGATCGAGAGATTTGGCACTGCTCGCCAGCGCATCTGCCAAGGGCAATGATGACTCCGGGCTGACAACAAACGTCTTCACACCGGCCGTTTGGGAGTCCGAACACCGAAAACGTGACCATTTGCGCGTTTTGCCGTCGATTTCGTTCGTACTGGCACCTCCAGCAACTTCATCCGGCATCAGGCCGCGGCGCGTCAGCTTGTGATGTGCCAGAGCGATATCGTCAGTGCCGAAGGCCAGGCTTTTCAGCCCGGGCCCCTCTTCCGAGATGATTTCACGCAACCGGTCAGCGACAGTCCCCTCCCCATCCGGCGCCATCAGTTCGAGGCTTGTATTGCCCAGTCTGAAGAGCGCCGTCGCAGCTCCGCCGGATGACGCCCGCCAGTCTACTGACCGCCCAAGCAGGCGCTCATAAATGGCAGTCCCCATCGCGATATCGGGGCAGACGAGAACGAAATGATCGAGACCGGAGATCATGTGTCGTTAGAGGCCCTCAAAAAGCGCCGTCGAGACATAACGCTCAGCAAAACTCGGCAGGATCACGACCAACGTCTTCCCCGCCATGTCGTCGCGCGTTCCGACCTTCACCGCCGCTGCGGCCGCCGCGCCTGAAGAGATGCCGCCCGGTATGCCTTCAAGCCGGGCCAGTTTGCGAGCCGTTTCAAACGACCCCTCATTTGAAACTTTGACCACTTCATCTATCAGGCTGGTATCGGCATTCCCCGGAATAAAGCCGGCGCCAATACCCTGGATCATATGTGGTCCGGGCTCTCCACCAGACAGGACCGGGCTACCTTCCGGCTCGATTGCCATCATCTTCAGGCCCGGCTTGCGCGCCTTCAGCAACCGGCCACAGCCTGTAAATGTGCCGCCCGTGCCGATGCCGGACAGCACGGCGTCGACTGCGCCATCCGTATCTGTCCAGATCTCTTCAGCCGTCGTCTTCTCGTGGATTTCCGGATTGGCCGGATTGTCGAACTGGCTCGGCATAACGGCGCCGGGTGTTTCAGACAGAATTTCCTGCGCCTTGGCGATGGCGCCGCCCATCCCCTTCTCTTTCGGGGTCAGAACCAGCTCGGCGCCGAGATAGGCCAGCATCTTGCGCCGCTCGATGGACATGGATTCCGGCATGGTCAGGATCAGGCGATAGCCCCGGCTGGCCGCCGCAAAGGCGAGGCCGATGCCGGTGTTTCCAGACGTCGGCTCAACCAGCACGCCGCCCGGTGACAGCTTGCCGCTGGCTTCCAACTGCACGATCATGTTGAGCGCGATCCGGTCTTTTACGCTGGCGAGTGGATTGAAGAACTCGCACTTGAAGAGAAGATTGGCCTTGATGCCTTCGGACTCCGCAAACTTCGGCGCAGCCACCAGTGGCGTCGAGCCAACGGTTTCCAGGATCGAGGCATAGGTCCGCCCGCGCGGGCCATCCAGCTTGATGTTTCCGGGCAGTGTGACGGTAGTGCTCATGGGTTTGCTCCCTCGGCTTTGATCTGATGTGGCGGACTATCTGCCCAAGCCGCGCCAGACGCAACTGAAGGATCGGTTTAGCCAATCACACCATGCACAGCGGCGCGCGCTGCCAAGGCTGGACTCATCAGATGGGTCCGGCCGTCGCGGCCCTGACGGCCCTCGAAATTCCGGTTGGATGTCGACGCGCAGCGCTCGCCCGGAGCCAGCGTGTCCGGGTTCATGCCAAGGCACATGGAACAGCCCGGCTCGCGCCATTCAAACCCGGCCTCGATGAAAATCTCGTCGAGCCCTTCGGATTCTGCCTGTGCGCGCACGAGGCCTGATCCCGGCACAACCATCGCCCGCACGCCCTCGGCCACCTTGTTGCCCTTGGCCACTTCGGCGGCGGCGCGCAGATCCTCGATCCGGCTATTCGTGCAAGAGCCGATGAAAACGCGTTGCACGGGCGTGCCCTTGATCGGCGTGCCGCCTTCCAGCCCCATATAGGCCAGCGCGCGTTCGCAGGCTGCGGCCTTGACCGGGTCAGCAAAATCTTCCGGTTTCGGAATTATGCCAGATAGCGGAATGGCCTGTTCCGGGCTGGTGCCCCAGGTCAGCGTCGGCTCTACATCCTCACCCTTGATGCGAACGACTTCATCAAACACTGCGTCATCGTCGGAGAACAACGTTTCCCAATAGGATTTCGCAACATCCCAAGCGCCACCTTTCGGTGAGGCGGGGCGGCCTTTCATATAGTTAAAAGTTGTTTCGTCGGGCGCGACCAGACCCGCCCGCGCGCCGCCTTCAATGGACAGATTGCACAGAGTCATGCGCCCCTCCATGCTCAGCTTGCGGATGGCTTCGCCGCGATACTCCATCACATAACCGGTGCCTCCGGCGGTGCCGATGACGGAAATAATATGCAGCGCAAGGTCCTTGGCGGTCACGCCTTCGCGCAAATCGCCCGTGACTTCGATGGCCATGTTCTTGGACTTTCGTGCCCGCAGGGTCTGCGTCGCCAGAACATGCTCAACTTCAGACGTTCCGATCCCGTGCGCCAGAGCGCCGAATGCCCCATGTGTGGAGGTGTGGCTATCGCCGCAAACAATGGTCATGCCCGGCTGGGTGCGCCCCTGCTCCGGCCCGACCACATGCACAATCCCGTTTCGAATATCGCCCATCGGGAAATACTCGATGTCGTATTCGGCCACATTACGGGTCAGTGTTTCCAGTTGGTTGCGAGCCTCCGGATCTTGCACGCCTGCGAGACCTGCAGCCTGATTTTCAGTTGGCGTATTGTGATCTGCCACGGCAAGCGTCAGGTCGCGGCGGCGGACACCGCGGCCTGCGGCCTTCAAACCGGCGAAGGCCTGGGGCGTGGTGACCTCATGGATCAGGTGCAAATCGATGTAGAGCAGGCTTTCGCCGCTCTCATCAGTGTGCACCACATGCGCGTCCCAGATCTTGTCGTAAAGTGTCTTGCCAGCCATTGGGCCCATTCCTGTTATGTCGCGGCGCACAATAGCGACGCGCGCCCGGCTGGAAAGGGGTTAATTGGCGCGGGGCGACTCTTGATCACAGGGCGGTGCCAGCCTCACGGCCAGCACATCCAGCTGATCGATCTCGAAATCACCTGACACGAGAATATTCCCGCCGGAAATTCGTTCCATCACTCTGGGAGACATGAGAACTTCATCGTCAATACGCAAGGGCACCGCCTCCCCGATATGCGCTTCCGTGATAGCCGCGAGCTTTGCTGCACTTTCGTCATCGAACTTGATCGACAGCGCTGGCCGGCCCGTCGCATCTTCCGTCGCGGTGGCTTGGATGCGATAGGGTTTGAACTCCGTATCCGCGATCGACAGGATACCTTGCGGAACATCCGGCGGGCGGCAGGCCGGTACCGAGATGCGCAACGCATCTTCTTCCACGGGCTGGCATGCGGGCAAGGCAACGAGAATGGTGAGCAAGGCGGTCAGGCGTTTCATGGCCCCAAGGCTGACACAGATTCGAAGCGCCCAAAAGCAAAAACGCCCCAACCTTTCGGCGGGGCGTTCTTGAATGACCGGCCTGTAGCCAGATCTCTATTCTTCGGCAGCGCCTTCTTCGGAGGCTGCAGCAGCTGCTTCAGCTTCAGCAGCTGCGGCCGCGGCGGCCTCTTCAGCAGCTTTCGCTTTTGCAGCTTCTTCGCGAGCCTTCGCAGCAGCTTCCTTGCGGGCTGCTTTTTCAGCGTCTTTCTGGCGACGGCGCTCGGTCTTGGAAACGGCGATCTCGACCGTCTCAATACCGTGGCCTGTGGTACGCTCTGCGATACGGGCAGACTTACCGCGACGGTCGCGCAGATAGTAGAGTTTTGCACGGCGCACGCGGCCTTTGCGCTTCACTTCAATGCTCTCGATCATCGGAGAGGCCAGCGGGAACACACGCTCGACGCCTTCACCGAAAGAGATCTTGCGAACCGTGAAGCTCTCATTGATGCCACCGCCTGCGCGGGCAATGCAGACGCCTTCAAAGCGCTGGACGCGCTCACGGTCGCCTTCCTTGATGCGGACGTTCACGGACAGCGTGTCACCCGGGGAAAATTCCGGAATGTTCTTTTCGCCGACAACGCGGGAAAACTCTTCCGCTTCGAGCTGTTCAATCATGTTCATCGCCTGTCTCCGGCGGTTGTAATTCGTTGGTCTTGGAGTAAGCGGCGTATAAATCGGGGCGGCGCTCAAATGTCAACGACTTTGCGCTGTTAAACCGCCATTCTTGTATGCGTTTGTGGTCTCCAGACAGCAGAACCTCCGGAGTCGGGTGCCCTTCCCACTCTCGCGGCAGCGTATACTGGTCATGTTCGAGCAATCCGGTCTCAAAGGATTCCTCATCCAGAGAGGCTTCGTTTCCCGCGACACCAGGCAACAGGCGCACGACGGCTTCCGTCATCGCCATGGCCGCCACCTCTCCACCGGCCAGCACGAAATCCCCAATCGACACTTCTTTCAGGCCGCGCGCACGGATCACCCGCTCGTCCAGTCCCTCAAACCGGCCGCACATCATCACCATGCCCGGCCCGATCGACAATTCCCGCGCCAGCTTCTGCGAGAATGGCTCTCCGCGCGGAGACAGATAGATCAGGGGCTTCCCGGCCGTGTCGATGCTGTCCAGCGCTGCGGCTGTCACATCCGGACGCAGCACCATGCCAGCCCCGCCCCCGGCCGGGGGCGCATCGACATTCTTGTGCTTTCCGAGGCCGAAATCGCGCAGCTGGACCGTTTCATAGTCCCAGATGCCCTCCCTGCGCGCACGTTCCAGGATGGACACGCCGAGCGGCCCGGGAAAGGCTTCGGGACACAAGGTAATGAAACTCGCTTTGAACATGAGCCGAGCCTTTACAGCAGGCACGCGCTCAGGTCGACCAATCCGGCCAGTCGCGGAACAGGCCAAATTTGATGTTTGTCACCATGGCATTTGCGCTGAAGTGCAGCTCGTCGGTCTCGCCTGTCCGCGCCGCAGCAGAACGGAAAGCCGTATCAAGTTGGGCAAGATCGCGTGTTTCGATCATGATATGGAATTCGCGCACATCGTCCGGTCTGAGGCCCAGCTTGCATCGCATCATGCGCCAGGTTTCGATCCGGCCATCGTCTTTCATATGGTCGAGAAACGCTGGCAACGCCTTGGCGAAGGCCCGTTCATCGGTTCCCGGCTTCAGATCGAACCAGATGTGATAGATGTCCACGTGCGCGCTCCGCTGTTCACTCGTTTGATGCCCTGATCAGATCGGGCTGGCAATTGCCCTGCCCGTCTAAAGACGGACGGGCCAGGCAATCTGTGACACAGGCCGTGCAGCACTCGAGACTGGACCGGTTACGCGCCACGCTCTACTGCAATACTATGCCAGACACGCCTGCCCTCTCTGTCCTGATCCCGTTCTTCAATGAAGAAGGCAATGTGCACCCGGTCATCGACGAGGTGCACGAGCAACTCGCGGGCATCAGTTTCGAGATTGTCTGCGTGAATGATTGCTCGTCCGACGCCACCGAACGGGAGTTGGCCGAAGCCAAGGCGAAACACCCGGATACCGTGGTCGTGTTCAATCACGTCGAACGCAGGGGCAAGTCAGCGGCCCTGTTCACTGGTTTGAAGTCCGTGCGGGGCCAGTGGGTACAGCTGCTCGACGGGGATGGCCAGAATGACCCGGCGGACACAGCACGGCTCTGGAAGACCATCATTGTACCCGGCGCGTCGCCCCGGCTCGGCATCATTGCGGGCAAACGCAACAGCCGGAATGATTCCGGCTTCAAATGGCTGCAATCGCGTGTCGCAAATGGTGTGCGCCGTTTCGTGCTGCAGGATGATGCGACCGACACTGGCTGCGGCTGGAAGCTGATCCGTACTGAAGCCTTCCGGGACCTGCCCTTCTTCGCCTCCATGCACCGTTTCCTGCCTGCCCTGATCAAGCGGGCCGGATGGGATGTGCGCGAAGAAATGGTGAATGACCGAAAGCGTCTGGCTGGCCAGTCCAAGTATGGCTTTCTGGGCCGTCTGGGCGCTGGCATTTTCGATCTGGTCGGCATGTTCTGGCTGATCCGCCGCGGCGGATACGGCATCGCCCGCGAGTGGCACGACCCGCGGGCGAATTAACAGCCTGACCGCCTAAACTCTAGTTCTTGTGAACTTCACCGCCGCCGCGATTGCGGAGGGCTTTGGGCATATTGTTCGAGCGCTGCTGTTGCTGCGGGCGCGGCTGGGGCTTGGGCTGCGGCCGAGGCTGTGAACGCTGTTGCGGTGCGGCACGTTGCGGCTGGCGCTGGACCTGAGGTCTGGCCTGGCGCTGAGGTCGGGCCTGTTGCACTGCTGGCTGGCGAACCTGTTGCCGTTGTTGGGGACGCGGGCGGCTTTGCTGCTGCACGCGCGGGCGCTCCTGACGGCGTGGCTGGGCATTCTGAAGCGCTTTCGGACGCTGGCCCATGTCTACGCGTTGTGGCTGCCGCGGCGTTGTCGTCGGGCGTCGCTCTGTCTCGACCCGTGTGCGCGGTGTCGTAATCTGTCGCCGAGGCGTCGCGTTTTGTCGCGCACGGTTCGTATCCTGTCGCTGGATGTCGCGGCGGTCTGGCTGGACGGCGCGCACATTTGGTCGGGGGCGCTGCGGCGAGCCAATATTTGCCTTCTGAGGCGCACGCACCGGCGCAGCATTGTGCGGACGGCGAACAGGCGTTTTCCCGGCACCATTCGGCCCGCCTGCCAGAGCATTGGGCCCTGACGGAGTGACAGCCTGAACATTTCCACCGCGACGGCCACCGCGATCCCCGCGGTCACCATCTCCACGACCGTTCCGGCCATCATGGCGGCCATCACCAGGCCGGTCGCCCCGCCCTCCCCGATCGCCGCGCGGAACGTCGCCCACCGGCCGGATGGAGGAGATATTGTCGTTCAGGCGCAGGCCATTCAGGCGAGAAGTCGATGCGTCGACGATCTGGCACCGGCCCCGGAAATTGGCGTGTTCGCACACTTCCCATTTGCCGGAATTGATACGCAGCGACGACACATTGTCGTTGAAGCGATAGCGGCTGAGATCGGAAATGCCCTTGTTCAGACCAAGCGACGCGCCGCGTTCATAGGAATCCGTGTACAGCGTGACAGCGCCATTGCGCGCGCCATAATGACCTTTCAGCGGCTTGTGCCGGGTCTTGTAATGACGGTGACGACCATAATTCGGATTGGCACCATACCGCGTCCAGCCAAAGCCATAGGGACCGTGACCAAGCCCCGGATTATAGTAGCCATAGCTGCGGTAATGCGGGGAATAGCCATAGTGATACACGCTGACCCGCGTGCTGCTGCCGTAGCCATAGCTGTAATCATCATAGCCATAGCGCGCATTATCGGCATAGCGGATGTATCCGGACCGGTCGCGATTGAACATCAGGCCATGCTCGGCCTCAGTGTATTCATAGATCGGACGGACCGACGTCAGCTCGCCATCAAGGCCATACCAGCCCAAATCCTGCACATCGCCGCGAATGAACACACAGCGCCCCGTGAAGTCGCTATGCTCGCAGAGCTCCCACGCGCCGGACAGCACGGCCACAGATTGCGCCCGGTCATTGAAGTAATAGTCGTGAAGGGTCGATACCGGCTCGAACACTTCGCGGACCTCTCCGCGGAAATCCTCGCCCGTGAACAGCATCAGCCCGGCTGGCTGGGGGTCCGTCTCGTATTGCGCAGCAGCCGTTCCCGCGACAGCGAGCGGGATGGCTAGTGTCGCGCCAAGGCGTATCAGACTGGCAAGCATGGGCATGTCCCTCATTCGTCTCGCAGTCTTTATGACAGAGCCAGCCTGAACAAGCGGCAACATGGATCAGTCGGCGCGGTCGCCCTCTTCTGCCGGGGCTGCCCAATCTTCAAGGGTGGGGATAACAACACGGCCCGCCGCCAGGTCGACCGTCGGCACATCTGCCAGCGTGAACGGCACGAGCACAGTGTCGCCTCCGACGGAGAGGCGAACTTCAAGCAGATCGTCTGCGCCGAAATTCTGCACGGCCTTCACGCGGCCTGCAGGCTCGCTGCCCCCGGAATAGACCTTCAGGCCAACCAGGTCTTCGATGTAGAATTCGTCGTCTTCGGTGTCCGGCAATTGCGCGCGCGGCACGTGCAGCAGCGTACCGCGCAGGCCGTCCCAGTCTTCCTTCTGTTTCTGCTCTTTCGGGCGGACGATGAAATGGTCCTTGCCCGGCCGCGCCGAAACCGGCGTCAGCACGGGTTTTCCGCCCTCATCCACCAACGCGCCATAGGTGAACACATCATCCGGGTCTGCGGTGAAACTCTTCACGCGCACATCGCCGCGCACGCCATGCGCGCCCTTGATGACGCCCACAACGATCAGTCGGTCAGGATTGGAAGTCTCGCTCATCCCGCCTCTCTAGCGGGCGGGATGAGGAGTGCAAGCGGTCAAGCGCCGTTCTAGCGCCGGCCGCGATAGGCCCGGATGGACGAGATGTTGTCATTCATCCGGATCGGTTTCAGGTCGCCTGCCCCGGCCTGGAGGACTTCGCAACGACCCCGGAAGTTCGCATGTTCGCAGACCTGCCACGTGCCACCCGTGATCAGGAATGAACTCGCGCGGTCATTGAAGCGATACTGGCTGAGGTCTGCCACATCATGGCTTATCTCGATGGCCTGGCCACGCTGGGCCGAATCCTGGAACAGGACGAGTTCGCCACCCCGTCTGCCCCGATGGCCCTTGCCGCGATCCCCGCGATAGGAAACGGGACGCAGGGAAGAGACATTATCATTCAGCCGATAGGCATTCAGGCGCGCGGTGGATGAATCCACGATTTCGCACCGGCCCCGAAAATTGGCATCGGTACACAGCTCCCACGCGCCGGAGCGGAGCGTGATGGAAGAGGCCCGGTCATTGAAGCGCAGGCGCGACAGGTCTGGCTCTGCGCCATTGATACGCACGCCCGCGCCGGAAAAGCGCGCATCGGCATGCAGGATCACCCCGCCTCCGCCGCCACGATAAGAGGCATCTTGATACCTGCCCCAGTCTGCGCTGGCCGGAAGGGCAAACGCCGCCACGCCAAGCATGGCCAGGGGAAGGCTTTTGGAAAATGGTGTCTTCAGCATGTCGGGTCTCCTTTCGAGTCAGGCTCGTTTTAGAAGACACGATCTGAACGCCGATCTGGTTCCCTGTTGTCTTTCGTTCAGTCTTTGCTGCGCACACGAAAAAGGCCGGCACCCGCAAGGGGCACCGGCCATATCCCGAGACTGGAAAGCCAGTCTTATTCCGAAGCCGCTTCCTCTGCCGGCGCTTCTTCAGCAGCCGGGGCTTCTTCTGCGGCAGCAGCAGCTTCAGCAGCGTCAGCCGCTTTCTGAGCTTTCTCTTCTGCGCGCTCTTTCGCTTTTTTGCCTGGCTCACCCTTGTTCGGGTTGTTGCCATGCTTCCACTCTACGAGTGGCTTGCCGTCAACTTCGATCTGGGACAGGAAGCGTGCAACACGCTCCGTCGGCTGAGCGCCTTTGCGCAGCCATTCGGAAGCTTTCTCGGCGTCGATCTGAACGCGGGCTTCGGAATCTTTCGGAAGGCGCGGATCATAGGAACCGATTTTCTCAACGAAGCGACCGTCGCGGGGGGCGCGGGCATCTGCGATGACAACGGAATAGAAAGGGCGTTTCTTGGACCCGCCACGGGCGAGTCGGATCTTGAGGGCCATGAGTGTATCTCCTGTAAGTCTGGCGTCTCGGGGTTCGTAGTCTAATCGTCGGTCTCGAGACCGCGAATTTGCTCATGATGGCGGATCACTTCCGCCACGATGAAATTCAAGAGCTTTTCGGCGAATGCCGGATCAAGCCCGCTCTCCTGTGCCAGTCGGCGCAGGCGATCAATCTGTTTTGCCTCGCGGTCTTTGTCCGCAGGCGGCATATTGTGGACGGCTTTCAGCTTGCCGACCTCCTGGGTCGCCTTGAAGCGCTCTGCCAGGGTATGGATGATAATCGCATCCAGATTGTCGATGCTGGAGCGCAACTTGGTCAGCTGCAGCAGGGCAAGTGCGTCGGTCGTGTCAGTGTTCATTTCTTCTTCCCTCCGCCGAGTCCCGGCAGTCCGCCCATGCCGGGCGGCAATCCGCCGCCGCCAAGGCCCGGCAGGCTGCCACCAGCGCCGCCCATCTTGGCAAGGTCAGCTGGCGACACGCCTGCGGCCTGCGCCATGTTCATCATGTTCTTCATGCCACCCTTGGTGCGCATCTTCTTCATCATGCCGGCCATCTGCTGGTGCATCTTCAGCACCTTGTTGACCTCTTGCACGGTGACGCCTGCACCCGCAGCAATCCGTTTACGGCGCGATGCATTTAGGATGGCAGGCTTGCGACGCTCTGCGCGCGTCATGGACAGGATGATCGCTTCCTGACGCTTCAGTACATTGTCGTCCAGATTGGCGGATTCCATTGCGGCCTTCGCCTTGCGGGCGCCAGGCAACATGCCCATCAGGCCGCCAAGGCCGCCCATGCGCTGCATCTGGCGGAACTGCTCCGCCATGTCTTCAAGGTCGAACTCGCCCTTGCGGAGTTTCTCCGCCATGCGCTCGGCCTTTTCGGCGTCCATCTGCTCGGCGGCTTTTTCGACCAGGGAGACGATGTCCCCCTGCCCCAGAATGCGGCCAGCAACACGCTTGGCATCGAAGGCGTCCAGCCCGTCCAGCTTTTCGCCAACGCCCATGAACTTGATCGGCAGGCCGGTGACGGCGCGCATGGAAAGCGCCGCACCGCCGCGGCCATCACCATCCATCCGCGTCAGGACAAGTCCTGTCAGCGGCAGGCGGGCATGGAAACGGCTGGCAGTTTCCACAGCATCCTGACCGGTCAGCGCATCGGCCACCAGAAGTGTTTCAGACGGGGTCGCGATATCCGCGATCTCCGCCACTTCATTCATCATCTGCTCGTCGATCGTCGTCCGACCGGCGGTGTCGAGGATGAGGACGTCATAGCCGGAGATCTTCGCGGCGTTCAGCGCGCGGCGGGCAATGTCTGCAGGCAGCTGGCCTTCGATGATCGGCAGCGCGCTGACATTCTCGTTACACTGGTCAGCCAGGATGGCCAGCTGTTCCATCGCTGCCGGGCGGCGCGTGTCGAGCGAGGCGAGCAGGACGCGCTTGCGGTCTTTCTCCGACAGGCGCTTGGCCAGCTTGCCGGTCGTCGTCGTCTTACCGGAACCCTGAAGACCCGCCATCATGATGATGGCTGGCGGGCTGTCGATGCGCAGGCTGGTGTCGGCTTCTTCGCCGCCGAGCATGTCGACCAGCGCGTCATAGACGATCTTGATGACCTGCTGGCCGGGCTTCACAGAGCGGATGACTTCCTCACCGACCGCGCGATTGCGCACGCCATCGATGAAGTCCTTCACGACAGGAAGCGCGACATCAGCCTCCAGAAGGGCAACACGGATTTCGCGCAGCGCCGCGTTCACGTCCTTTTCAGACAGTGCACCGCGGCCGGTCAGGCCGTCGAAAATTCCACCAAGGCGTTCGCTCAGCGTGTCGAACATCTTTGTCGCTCCTTTGCCGTTTGCCAGAGAGCCTGACATAGGCGATCAATTCCATTGCACAAAGCAGAAGTGCCCCGCTGAGCGACACTTCGCCGGGCGGGGGGCCTCGCTGACCTCACGGGATCAGTCAAAGCGCGCTTTTCAGAATTTGCGCAGATGTTCGCGCGCCTAAAGCATGCGGGGGGCGCCGCGTCAAGCGAGTTGCAGCGCCCGGACCCTGTCCCGCAAAACGCTGATCGCCGCCTTGATCTCTTCCCCCACCAGGCTGAGAACGACCATATTGGCCCAGCTGCCGCCAGCGGTGCGCATATAATTGCGGATCAGTCCTTCGCGTTGGGCGCCGATCTTGGTGAAGGAGCGAATGGCGCGCTCATTCCGTTCCGGCACGAAATAGGAGATCCGGCGAAACCGCGCCTCCTGTGCGCGCTCCAGCAATGCCAGTTGAGTTGCGGGCACAACGGCCGTGCCGCGATAGTTTTCAGGATGCCAGACAAAGCCGATTTCCAGCCGGCGATGCGTCCGCGAGACCCGCTCGAACGCGGCGAGGCCGGCAAACTCCCCGGTCGCCTTGTCCACCACGTAGAAGGGATAGAACGAGTCCGTGCCCTTAAGGTCCAGGCTGTGATCCAAATAGGCTTCAAGACTGGTACCAGTGGGCATGACGGGCATCCATTCCCACATGGATTCAGCCACTTCGGTCGCCAGCACAGTCGGCTTGTGCTCCGCCGTGAGAATCTCCAGGCGAACCACATCATTCTCCGGGGCCGGGTTGGAGAGGTTCATAATCTGGATCATTAGGGCGAAGGCCCGGCATGGCAAGAAAAACCATACCGGGCCTATAAAGTTCTATTTCGGCACTCAAAACCCAGTTCCAATTTGGAATTTATTGGGATTCTTCGCTGTCGAACAGTTGACGCGCCAGATAGGTGAACTCCAACGCAGACCGTTTTGCCCGTGCCTTCTGGTTCGCCGCAGCCGAATGCCCCCCATCGATATTCTCATAGTAGAAAAAGGGCAGCCCGGCCGCTTCGAATTTCGCCGCCATCTTGCGTGCATGCCCCGGATGCACACGATCGTCCTTGGTGGAGGTCACAAAGAACGGCACCGGGTAATCCTTGGACGCGTCAAAATTCTGGTAGGGTGAAATCGTCTCAAGGAAGGCACGCTCTTCCGGAATGTCCGGCGACCCATACTCATCTACCCAGGAGGCGCCCGCCAGCAGCAGGTGATACCTCATCATGTCCAGCAGTGGCACCTGAACGACAACGGCATTCCAGAGATCCGGGCGCTGGTTCAGCATAACGCCCATAAGCAAGCCGCCATTCGAGCCACCCATGATGCCGAGATGCTCAGGAGACGTAACGCCGCGCGCCACCAGGTCTTCCCCGACAGAAATGAAGTCATCATAGATGCGCTGGCGGTTCTGCTTCAGGCCCGCCTGGTGCCAGGCCGGACCGAACTCGCCGCCGCCACGAATATTGGCCAGTACATATGCCCCACCTTTCTCCAGCCAGAGCCGTCCGGCCACCGGGCTATAGGATGGGTTCATCGACACCTGAAAACCGCCATAGGCATAGAGCAGCGTCGGTGTGCTGCCGTCCAGCGGCATGTCTTTCTTGCTGACAAGGAAGTACGGGACCTTTGTGCCATCCTTCGACGTCGCAAAATGCTGCGTCACCTTCAGGTCGCTGGCATCGAATTTCGGCGGCAGGCTTTTCAGCGTGACGACATCTCCCGTCGTCGCATTATAGGACAGCAGTGAGTCTGGCGTCAGGAAGTCTTCGTAATTGATGAAGACTGTTTCTTCCTCGTCGCTGGCGAACGCGATGCTTGCCTGCCCCGCGCCCGGCAGTTCGACTGCAGACAATGTCCAGCCATCGGCGCCCGCCTCGGCGCGCATCACCTTGCCAACCGCCGTATCGCTGACCCCCAGCAGAAGCGCGCCCTTGGCGACAGATACGCCTTCAAGGGCCTGTGTTTCGCTCGGATGGAAGACAAGTGACACAGGCGGCAAAGCCCGCGACTCGAGAAATGCATCAAGATCGAACGCGACCAGATCGCCAGATTTGAACGTCGCCTCCTGCCCCTCAGGCGCCCAGTCTTCCTGCAACGTCACAAGCAACTGACCCTGATATACACCGTACAGGGACGCCTTGGCCGGAACAGGGATTTGAACCGGGTCGCTCTCGTTTTCCGGGAACCACCAATAGCGCGTCGTGAAGAAGGTGTCGGCCTGTGAGGCGCCTTGCAGGACACGGCCATCTTCAAGCTGCAGCGTCATGGGCCACACGCCCACATCATCCGTCTCGCCACGGATCAGTTCTTCTGCTGTGTCCAGATCTGTCCCGCGCTGCCAACGCTTGACGATGAAGGGATACCCGGAATCAGTCAGCGTGCCCTCGCCCCAATCGGTCGCGATCAACAGCGTATCAGGACCCGCCCAGGCTCCGCCCTGCTTGGCTTCGGGTGTGACAAAGCCATCTTCAATGAAGGTCTTCGTGGTCAGGTCAAACTCGCGGCGGATGATGGCATCCTTGCCGCCATTCGACAGCGACACCATGCATTTGTAGCCTTCATCGCTGCCTTTCGGACGGAAACAGTCTGCGCCCTTGAAGACCCAGTTCTTGTCTTCCTCTTCGGCCAGCTTGTCGAAATCGAGAACGGTTTCCCAGTCCGGTGCATCGCTGGCGTAACTGTCCAGCGTCGTGCGCCGCCACAGGCCGCGCACATTTGTGTCATCCTGCCAGAAATTGTAGACCATCCCGTCACGGATAGATCCGTAGGGAATGCGTTCTGCCGAGGTCAGCGCCTCGATCGCGGCCGCCTCGTTTTCGGCATAGGCCGGATCGGCTTCCAGCGTGGCAAGCGACCGATCATTCTGTTGAGTGACCCAGGCCAGCGCCTCCTCCCCTTCAACCTCTTCCATCCAGAGATAAGGGTCTTGGGCCGCCGCCTCGGAGGCCTGCGAAGATGGTGTGGAATCTGCCAAGGAAGTCTCCGATGGGGTTTGGGTTTCACAGGCCGCAAAGGCCAGGATGCTGATTGCAGCCAGATAGGTACGCATGATGTCTCCGAACAAGGGATGAGGTCTGCTGCAATAAATGTAACAGATGAACGAATTTTCCAGCGATCACCCTATCGAGACAGAAATTTCCTTCACCGCGACCAAACGGCGCGCAGATACGCCCTAATCAAGACGCTCGAAGACAATGCTTTCCACCAGCAAGGCGCGGGTTTTCTCCGGCACAACCGGACGGATGGCGAAGTAATCAAACGCCTGGTCGCCGATGTGATCCGGCACAATGTACTCAAAGCTGAAATCCTGAAATTCCGGCTCCAGATCGAATGTCTGCCAGCCGGAATCGCCATCCCGCCCGACGGAATAGATCAGCTTGGCCTGCATCGCGCCGCGCTGGTCTGCCGGACGCATACGCACCGTGCTGCGAATGCGGCGCCCGGAAAACTGCACTTCAAGATCACTGGCCAGCTGAAAATGCGGGCCCTCTTCCGGTTCTGGCCCGAGCATGCCAGCCTGAGCCTCTATAAAGAGCAGATAATCGCCATCTCCGTCTCGGACGAGTTCCGTCGTGGCGTCGCCACCAGCCACAACCTTGTTCAGGAAGGCGCCTTCGATCGTAATCTGGTCGTAATTGACCCCGTCTCCTGTCACCGATCCATCCGGCAGGCGACCAAAGGCAGGCCAGATGGCGAGCAGCACCATTCCGACCAGAAGCAACAAGGCCAGTGGGAAAAAGATCCGATCTTTCATCAGGCAGGGCACTCTTTCACAGTTGGGCCGCGTACACCGCTAGCCACGGACAAGCACTCCTGTTAGCAGGAAGCCGGGCGGTTTGGCGAGCCGTTGACGCTGCTTTGCATGAAATAAACGGGGGCGAGTTCCATGTCGAAATCGGCATTGCGACGCCGGGCGAAAGAAGCCCGCCACTGGCTGTTCGACGCATGTTTCCCGCTCTGGAGCGAACGCGGCCTGAACGAGAGCGGCCTGTTTGTTGACGCCCTCTCGCTGGATCACACACCTCTGGCTGGCGACACAGTTCTCGTCAGCACGCAGGCGCGCCAGACTTCCGTATTCGCACAAGCCGGGCGTCTCGGCTGGAAACCCGACACGGCGAGAGATCTGGTCGAAGACGGTGTGCGGACGCTCAGCGGTCTGGCGCGACGCGACGATGGCCTGATCGGGCGCGCCCTGCTTGCAGACGCCAGCGCACTTTCCGACCAGACGCCGTACCTTGGAGACCTCGCCGCCAGTTTGCATGCGCTTGCCCTGTCGAGTGAGATGCTCGAAGATGGCAGCGGCGTGATTGCGTCCGTCCGCGCGCTGCTGGATTCGCTCGACCGACGGATGAAAGATCGCACCAATGGCGGCTATGCCGAAATGCTGCCCATGATGGCCACACGCCAACAGGCGCCACACATGCGGCTGCTGGAGGCGTGCCTGGCCCTGCAGCGCGCCGACCCGGAAGGCGATCATCTGGCCCGCGCATCCGATCTGGTCACCCTGTTCCACGAGAAATTCACCGCAGGGCCTGGCGGCCTGCTCGGCGAGGAATTCGGCCCGGACTGGAGTGCGCCAGAAGGCGACCCGGCCCGGTTGGTTGCGCCGTCTCACCAATTCCAATGGGTCTGGTTGCTGGGCGCATTTGCGAGCGCGCAATCTGAATCGATGGCCCCCATTGCCGGACGCCTCTACAGTTTCGCCACCGGCACGCTGGACGAGGAAGGGCGCACCCTGCAACAGGTCAGCCGTGACGGCGGGGCACAGGATTCCGGCCGGCAGACCAGCGCGCAGACCGAGGCCCTGAGAGCCCACCTCACCATGCTGGAAATGACGGATGACGACGCCGTTGCCGCAGCCGCCTGCACCAGCTTCGACATCCTGATGGACGAACACCTGACGCCTGAAGGCGGCTGGATCGATGCCTATGATGGTGATGGCCATATCATCTCCAACTCGATGCCCGCCGCGACAGGGCATGACGTGGTCCGCGCATTTTCAGAGCTGATACGCGTGATGAACGCTTGAAACTGACCGGTTTTGCCGTGAAAAGGGGCGGAAACCGATCAGAAGGAAGTTTTCATGCCCAAACTCGCGCTCGTCCGTCATGGCCAGTCCGAATGGAATTTGCAGAACCGTTTCACGGGTTGGTGGGATGCCGACCTGACCGAGAAGGGCGAAGCGGAAGCAAAGAAATCCGGAGAATTGCTGAAAGCGTGCGACGCCGATTTCCGCGCCGCCTTCACCAGCGTCCAGACCCGCGCCATTCGCACATTGTGGCTGGCGCTGACGGAAATGGGCCGTGTGTGGCTGCCAGTGACCAAGCATTGGCGCCTGAATGAGCGCCACTATGGCGGCCTGACAGGGCTCGACAAGGCTGAGACCGCCGCCAAGCATGGCGATGACCAAGTCCATATCTGGCGCCGGTCCTACGACATCCCGCCCCCACCCCTGGAAGCCGGCAGCGAGTTCGATCTGGCCAGCGACCCGCGCTACAAGGGCATCGATATTCCGAACACCGAAAGCCTGAAGCTGACACTGGAACGCGTCCTGCCCTATTGGGAAGAGGCGATCACGCCGGTCCTGAAGTCCGGCACGGATGTTGTCATCGCCGCGCATGGCAACTCGCTCCGCGCTCTGGTGAAGCATTTGTTCGATGTCGCCGATGAGTCCATCACCGGGATTGAGATACCGACCGGTAACCCGCTCTACATTGAGCTGGATGACAATCTGAAGCCAATCTCCGTTCGCTATCTGGATGCAGATCGCGGCAAACCGCTGCCTGAACTTCCATGAGCCTGCGCTCGTCCCGTCGTCGCGACCGTCGCATGATGGGACGGGCCCACACCCTCGCCCGGCTCAATCAGGGCCTGACCGGGGTAAACCCGTCGGTCGGCTGTATCATCCTTGACCGCGACGGCCACATTGTCGGCGCCGGCGTCACCGGTCTTGGCGGACGGCCCCATGCCGAAGAAGTCGCGCTGGATGAAGCCGGGGCGCGCGCGCATGGCGGCACCGCCTATGTTACGCTGGAGCCGTGCCGGTCGCGCTCACAGGGCAACAAATCCTGCTCTGTAAAACTGATGGAAGCCGGCATTGCGCGCGTTGTGTGCGCCATTGAGGATCCGCACCCGGTCGCCAATGGCGGGATTCGGGCCCTGCGCGACGCGGGCATTCAGGTGCAAATCGGGCTGGGCCAGCGCGAGAGCCAGCGACTCTACCGGAAATTCTTCGAAAGCATCCTCTGATCAGCCGCCGAAGGGTCCGGCGTGCGCGATGATCTTTTCATAGAACGCAACCGAATCCCGCTGGAACGCGGCCTTGTTGAATTGCTGCTCGTAAGACGCACGGCCCCCTTCGACCAGTTTTGCCGCAAGCGCCTTGTCAGAGATCACACGGCTGAGCGCATTGGCCAGCGCATCGACATCATTCTTCGGAATCAGCAGCCCGTTCACTTCATCCTTCACATAGGCCGCCGGACCAACGGCGTCCGCCGCCACCAGGGGACGAGACGCGGCCCAGGCATCTACCGTCACCGTACCGAACGGTTCATAGCGTGAGGGGAAGGCCACCACATCACAGGCAGCGAGCAGCGCGCCGCGATCATTCCGCCATCCGAGGAAGCGCACCCGGTCATCCAGGCCGAGCTTGGTGCACTGCGCCTTCAGCTCTGCTTCGATCGGCCCGTCGCCCGCGATCCAGACATACAAGCCCGGCACCTTGGCCGTGGCGTCCAGCAGCGTGTCGAGGCCCTTCTTCTCGTGCAGGCGGGCCAGTGCGAGGGCGACAGGTGCGTCCTCTGGCGTATCCAGCGCCGCGCGGCTTGCCGGATCTGCGCCTTCGAAATCGGCATAGGTGTGAATAATGGCAGACCGGTCATCCGGCACGCCCTGCTCGCGGATATGGCGCAGCAGATCAATCGTAAGGCCGACATGCCATTCACAATTCACGAAACGGGCGAGCTTGTAATAGCCGCCATACCAGCCGATCGACCGGCTGCGATATTCCTTTGGCGCGAACTGCCCGGCGCGGCCCATCCAGTATTCGATCACATCCGGCTTGAACGCCTTGATCGCATCGCCGATCACGCGGCGCGTCGGGAAAGGCCAGGTATTGTTGAAAGCGGCCACATCGACGCCAATTCCGGCTTCACGAAATTTCTGCACGCGGAACTGGTTGTCCGGCCGTGTCACGACATGCTGGTTCAGCCCGGCTTCCGCCAGTGCCAGCACGGATTCCAGCATGATGTTTTCCGCGCCGCCCTCTTTCGCGCCCGCCATCACGTGCATGATCCGCATCTGCCGTTCCTTTCAAACTGAACCATTACCTGCCTCAGCGCATACCCATTATCACAAGCTGCGGCAAACGCTCCTTGGCAGTGGGGGATGAAATGCCTACAGACAGGGCCGAACACAATGAAAGCCGCATGATCATGTCCGACTACCGCCTCTTTGGCGCCGATACCTCGCCCTACTCCCAGAAAGTCCGCGCCTTCCTGCGTTACAAGAATGTGGACTTCGACTGGGTGGCGCGCTCGCGCGAGAATGAGGAAGAGTTCCAGGCACTGGCACAGGTTGCGACCGTACCCTTGCTGATCTCTCCTACGCGCCCGGCCAATCAGGACTCCACGGCGATCATTTCGGGCCTTGAGGCAGACCATCCAGAACCAAGCGCCGTGCCGGATGAGGTTGCGACCTCCATGCTGGCCCTGCTGCTGGAAGACTATGCGGATGAGTGGCTGAACAAGACCATGTTCCAGGAACGCTGGGGTCAGAAGCCTGACCGCGAAGATGCCGCTCTGCGCGTGTTGGTACAGCTTTATGGCGGCAAGCGCCCCCGCGCTTACAAGAAAGCCCGCGACCAGATTGCCGAACGTATGGCAGACCGGCTGAAGCTGGTCGGCGCGAATGAAAGCAATGCGGACATTCTCAAAGCCTCGTTCGAGCGCTTCTCAACGCTGCTGAACGCTCATTTGAAAGAACATCTCTACATTTTCGGTGGTCGTCCGTCTGCGGCAGACTTTGCGCTCTACGCGCAATTCCAGCAGATGATGATGGACAAGACCCCTGCCAAATGGCTGACCGAACACGCCCCGTTTATCGTCGCCTGGATCGAGAACATGGAAGATCCAAAGCCGGGCGCGCCGTTCGCCTCGCTTGAGGCGCTGGCGCCGACGCTGGCACCGATCTTCGCAGACGAGCTTTGCAAGACCTACCTGCCCTGGGCAAAAGCCAATTCAAAAGCGGCCGAGCGCGGCGACAAGGATGTGTCAGCCTCTGTGGAAGGTGGCACGTTCGAACAGTCGACACAAAACTACGCCGCCGCTGCATATGATTCCGTCCGCAAGGCGCTGGGCTCCGCGATGGAAGACGAAGCGCTGAAGACTTTCCTGAAAGACGCAGGCTGCGCGCGCTTTTTCGGTTAGGCCGGGGCCCCATCCAAGGAAAAACGGCGCGCCCAAATGGACGCGCCGTTTCTGTTTCACGCAATGACCGCGCTTAGGCGGCGTTGCTGGAGGCTTTCTTGCCGATCAGTTTCGGTTCGCTCTTTGCAGGCGCGCCGATCTCGATCTTGCGGGGCTTCTTCTCTTCCGGCAGTTCGCGGATCAGGTCGATGCGCAGAACGCCGTGCTGGAGGTTTGCACCGGTCACGATGACATGGTCTGCCAGCTGGTACCGGCGAATGAAGCTGCGCTGGGCAATGCCGCGATGGAGATAATTACGGCCTTCGCCGTCTTCGCTCTCGCCGCGTTTGCCGGCAACGGTCAGCAGGCCTTCCTTGGTTTCGATTTCGAGGTCGTCTTCGGTGAAGCCGGCGACCGCGATCTCGATGGCGAAGGCATTGTCGTCAACGCGCTCGATATTGTACGGCGGATAGCCCTGCGAGCCGTCGAGGCGGGATGCCTGATCGATCATGCTGGCAAGACGGTCAAAGCCGACAACTGTGCGGTAAAGGGGGGTAAGGTCGATATTGCTCATAGGTTCAGTCCTCTGGTTCAAGCAACTGCGGGCCACCCTTTCGGGGAGCGCCCGGATGGATATTCGGCACCTGCGACAGTCCAACCCGAATTCGGCGTTGGCACAGAAACCGGTCACGACCCGATTGTCGGCATCGTGACACAGACTATGTGGGTAGCCTAAGAAGAGGTTCAAGAGGCCTGTTTAGGAGAGACCCTGTGAAGCCAATCACCCCGATTTTCGCCCTGTCCGCGCTGGTTCTGGCCGCCTGTGGCCAGCCTGACGCCCCTGCAACAGAAACAGCGCAGCCTGCCACACCGCCGGTCGAGACGACCGCGACAGAGACCACACCGCTTGAGGCCGCCATCGCTGGCGCGCATCGCAGCGACGAGGAAAAGGCCCGCGATGCCTGGCGCAATCCAAAGGAAACGCTGGAATTCTTCGGCGTGGAGGCCGATGACAAAGTGGTCGAGCTGTGGCCGGGCGGTGGCTGGTACACCAACATCCTCGCGCCGTATCTGGCGAGCGGGAATGGCACGCTGGTCGCGGCTTATTTCGATCCGAATGTGGGCGATGAAGACCGCCGCGCCCGCATCGCGGAACGCCTCGCAGAATTCAAGGCAAATTATGAAGACCCGAAATTCGGTACGATTGAATACAGCGCCTTTTCCGCCGAAAGCGGCCCGCTGACCGAAGAAGGCACAGCCGATGTCGTGCTGACCTTCCGCAATCTGCACAATTGGATGGGCGGCGGCTACACCGACAAATTCTTCACCGACGCCTATGCGGCCCTGAAGCCGGGCGGCGTGTTGGGTGTGGTCGAGCACCGCCTGCCCTCCACCGATACACAGGACCCGACCGGTGCGTCCGGCTATGTCCACGAAGACTATGTGAAATCACTCGCAGAAGCGGCCGGATTTGAATTTTCCGCGTCCAGCGAGATCAACGCCAATCCGGCCGATACGGCTGATCACCCGTTTGGCGTGTGGACCCTGCCCCCGGTCAGCGCGACATCTGACCGTGAAGGCAGCACGCCGGAAGACTTTGACGCAGAGGCCTATGCTGCCATCGGCGAAAGCGACCGCATGACCCTGAAATTCGTGAAACCCGCCGAATAGGGCGACGAACACACACGACAGAGCCCGCTGCCCTTTCCGGGGTGGCGGGCTCTTTCTTTTGGCCCCTGCGCCGCCTAAAGGTGCGCGTCATGACGACACGATCCCTCTTCCCGACCCTGATCCGCACCGAGTCTCTCGGCGCCGCAGACCTTGCGACGCGCCTGGAACATGTTTGCTGGGTGCTGGCAGAGGATGATCAGGCCGGCAATGAGTGGTGCGAGAAACAGGGCTATGGCGGCTACACCTCCTATGCTTCGCTGGATGATCTGCCAGAGCGGTTTCCGGAGTTTGCTGAGCTGAAAGCGCTGCTGGACCCGATAGCCGCATCATTCGCCGAGGAATTGCTCTGGGACATGGCCGGTCTGTCCCTTCAGCTCGATGCGATCTGGGTGAACATTCTTGAGCCCGATTTCGGTCATTCGAACCACATCCACCCCGGCAGCGTGATTTCGGGCACGTTCTATGTCGCGATTCCGGACGGGGCGGCGCGGTTGAAACTGGAAGATCCGCGCCTCTCGCGCATGATGGCGGCACCACAATTGCGCGATGATGTCCCCGAAGACCGGCAGCGCTTCGTCTATCTGGCGCCCGAAGCCGGACAGGCCATCATGTGGGAAAGCTGGCTGCGCCACGAAGTCCCTCCCAATATGGGGGAGGAACCGCGTGTTTCGATCAGCTTCAACTATGCCCTGAAGCGGGCCTGACCGGCGATTACAGCGCTTTTCCAATCACCATGATCGCCAGCGCCAGCCCGCCAACATAGGTGACAAGCGCGCCCAACGCTTTCAACGGATGCGGCTTTTCCAGCGTTGCGCAGACCAGGAAACCGAGCGCGTGCAGAATGCGCGACAGGGTGATGAGCACCACCAGGCCGGTGACGGTGAGCCCGAGATCGCGCCCCGCATAGGCAAAGCCGGTCACCACAAAAAGCCCGATCAGAAGCGCGGCATATTCAGCGGCATTTCCATGCGCCCGCTCGGCTTTCATCATCGGCCCGGTCGGGTCTGTTGCCGCCCCATAGGCGATGGTTTTCGTGCGTCCCCGCGTGATCGAAACCCAGAAGCCCAGCAACAGGGTCAGGATGACCAGCGCTGCGCTGCACAGGATAAGGATTGAATGCATTTGGTGTACCTCCCAGGCGGGAGAGTAACCCCATTTGGGCTAGTGGGAAGCATTCAGGCACAAAACCTGCTTAACCCTTTCGCGTCATTGCTGCTCTTGACGCAATCGGTTTGAGGCGTCATCGCCACCCGACACCGTATTTCAACCTTCCAGCCAGATGCGAGCCGTCTTATGGACCTTTCCAAAATCAAAACCGGTAACAACCCGCCGGACGACATCAACGTGCTCATCGAGGTCCCGCTCGGCGGCGACCCGATCAAATACGAGATCGACAAGGATTCCGGCGCGATGTTCGTGGATCGCTATCTCTATACCGAGATGCGCTATCCCTGTAATTACGGGTTCGTCCCGCACACGCTGAGCCTGGATGGCGACCCGATCGACGTGATGGTTGTCGGCAACCGCCCGCTTGTGCCGGGTTCCGTCGTGCGCGCCCGCCCGGTTGGCGTCCTCATGATGACAGACGACAAGGGCCCGGATGAGAAGATCCTCGCCGTGCCACACAACAAGCTGACGTCTTACTATGACAAGATCGCGACCTATCACGACCTGCCACAGACGCTGATCGACAAGACCGCCCACTTCTTCGAGCACTACAAGGACCTCGAAAAAGGCAAGTGGACCCGGATCGAAGGCTGGTATGGCATCGAGAAGGCTCGCGAGTTGATCGAAGCTGCCGTGAAGCGCGGCCAGGAAGAAGGCGCCTGATCGCAGCGGCGGGATGCAAATGCTTGAACGTCTGTTCGCACTTTGCCTGATCCTGCCGCTTTTTGCCTGCACGCAATTACAAGACCGGCCGTCGGCGCTCCATGCACCGGCGGCCGATCTGTTTGACACCTCATCGCCCGATCTCGGCCTGTCTCCCCTGCCCGGCGCAGAGACGATCACCGTTTTCCGGCCTGGCCCCGGAACTGACCAGTTCAGCAATGGCGCCGTACCCATTGCCTTCAAGGGGCGCGTTTTCGTTCAATGGCAGAGCTCGGCCCGCGATGAAGACGCCCCGGACACATGGGTTGCCTATTCAATCAGTGCCGATAATGGCGATCATTGGAGCGCGCCGCGCCCCCTGACCACACCATCTGACGGCGAGGAAATCCGCTCCAGCGGCGGATGGTGGACCGATGGCGAAACGCTCGTTGCATTCCTCAATGTCTGGCCGGAAGGTTTCCACAAACGCACAGGCGGCTACACCGCCTATCGCCTCAGCCAGGACGGCGAAACCTGGACCGAGCCACGCCCCGTGCTCGGCGCAGATGGTACACCGGTAAATGGCGTCATCGAGCAGGATCCGCACCTGTATGATGGCCGCCTGCACACGGCGTTTCATGTCCGCCCCGGCATTCGCGCACGGCCCTTTTATACAGACGATCCGCTTGGATTGACGGGATGGCAGGCAGGCGCGTTCGAGAACCTTCCCTCAGACCCGCCCATGAGCCGGGAACTGGAGCCCAGCCTGTTCCAGCGCGGCGACTGTCTTGTCATGGTTTTCCGCGATCAGGCCTCAAGCTTTCGCCAACTGGCATCGGAAAGCTGTGACCGTGGAAAGAGTTGGAGTCGTCCGCAGCTGACAGGCATGGCGGATGCGCGCACGAAACAGAGTGCAGGCAATTTGCCGGATGGCACTGCGTTTCTTGTTCATGCGCCGAATGACGACAAATTGCGCATTCCCCTCGTCCTGTCGCTGTCAGAAGATGGCCACATATTCGACCGCGCCTTTCTGCTGCGCGGCGCGGATGATCTGCAGCCCCTGCGCACCGAGGGCCTCTACAAGCGGCCGGGCTACCACTACCCAAAAAGCTGGGTCGCGAGCGAATACCTCTTCATTGCCTATACGGCCAACAAGGAAGACGTCGACCTGACCCGCATTCCCCTTTCCGCGCTGGAGGCGCGCTGAATGGATCTGTCAGTCTGGTTTGCGCTGATGGCGCTGTTCTTCGCGGGCGGCCTTACCCCCGGCCCGGCTGTCATGATGGTGATGAGCGCATCGCTGCGCTACGGCGCGCCAACCGCTTTGATCCCTGCCGCGGGCGTGTCAGCCGCCAATCTTGTCTGGATCGCGCTGGCCGCGACGGGGATTGCCGCATTTGCCGCGCAAGCGCCGCTGGTTTTGTTGGTGCTGAAACTGGCGGGTATCTGCTTCATCGCCTGGCTCGCCTGGACGATGGCGACCGCAGACCCGCACCGACCCCGCGCCCGCGCAGACCAGGCGCCGGCAAAATCCAACCTGTTTGGTCGCGGCGTTGGCCTGCAATTGCTGAATCCGAACGCGCTCGTCTTCTTCGGGCTGTTGTTGCCCAGCTATTTCGATGCCGACCGGCCGGTTGTGCCACAGGCCTTGTTGATCATGGCCACCGTAACCGTCACTGAAATGTTCGGGCTCGCCTTCTATGCGTGGCTGGCGGACGCGATGAACCGCAAGTTTCAATCACCCGCTTTCACGCGATGGTTCAATCGGCTCGCCGCGCTGGCCATGCTCGTCTCAGCCCTGTTCGCCGCCATCATGACCACGAACACCTGACGACACATCGAATCAGGGCTGAATCACTTCGAATCGGCCCGTTTTCGCGTTTCGCCAGTGAAGTTCGCCATGCTTGATGGCAAACCAGGCGCCATGCAGTTCCAGCTCTCCGGCCTCGACAGCACGCTTCACGAACGGGAATGACATCAAATTCTCGATTGAGGATTCAATGCCTTCCAGTTCCAGCGCGAATTGCGGGTTCACCGAACCGCTGTCGACCACGCGGTCCCGGGCATCTTTCAACAGTCGGACCCAAGGCGTCACAAACTCACCAATTTCCGGAGTCCCCTCCCCGGCCAGCGAGGCTGCCACACCGCCGCATCCGCCATGCCCCATGACCACCACATGCTCCACCTTCAGAACATTGACCGCATATTCCAGCGCAGCGCTGACACCGTGCAAGCCGCCATCCGGTTGATAGGGCGGCACGAGATTGGCAACGTTGCGCACAACGAACAATTGCCCCGGAGCGGCGTTGAAAATGTCAGAGGGGTCTGCGCGGCTATCGGCGCAGGCGATCATCATGAAACTTGGGCTTTGCCCTTCGCCAAGCTCCCGATAGAGCGCGGCCTGCTCGGAATATGTTCCACGACGAAAGCGACGATATCCTTCGAGTAGTTCTTCAACCGATTTCATGAATCAACTCCTGTACAATCGATGCATTGACTAGTGCATATTGTCTGGGCGGCAAGAGAAAACGGGAGTTTGTTTACCACTTCGCCCTTATGTTAGCGGTCTGAAGGCTGTAGAAATCACAGCGTCCCACAAATCTGGAGTTGTTCATGCCCACGCCTACGGAGACCAGAAAGTCTTCCCGGAAGGGGCCGACGCGCAGCGAAGCGTCCAAGGCCGCCATTCTGGACGCAACCCGCACAGAAATGGCCGAGAATGGCTGGCGGGGGTTCAGCGTCGACGCCGTGGCCAAACGGGCGAGTGCCTCCAAACAGACCATCTACAAATGGTGGCCCTCCATTGGGGCCATGTGTGTCGATGCCTGCCTTGCGTTGATCCCGGACAGCCCGGACGGAGGACGCGACCCGCAGGAGCGGATCACGGCACTGATCGTGCCCTTGGAAGCCGCCGCCCGCACTGGCGCGGGCCATGCCGTCTTGCGCGTCGCGCTCTCTGCTGCTGCGGACGACAAGGATGCGGGTGAGCTGTGGCGCGCCTGGATGAACCGCGACATCCGTATGCCAATGCGCATGCTGTTGGCGGAATTGGCCGGAAAACGCGTGATTCGTCGCGAATTCGACCTTGATGAGGCGATTGAAGAGATGCTCGGGCCGCTCTGGCATCGCATCATGGTGATGAAAGCGCCCGTCCGCGAAGGCTTTTGCAGCGCGCAAGCGGCTGGCTTCCTGAAAGTGTACGCCGCAAGCTGAATTCCCTGATGGCGCGAGAATTGCAGTGACGTTTCCAAACAGATTGGAAACGTAACATGTCCAATACGCCCTCGAAATGGGTCGATTATTCGACCGGCCTCTGCATTGCCCTGTTTGTAGTAACGCAATCCGTCCTGGCCATCGCTCCCCTTTCCGGCGGTGCAAGCTGGGCTCATCTCGTAGGGGCGTGGTCGGTTCCGATTGCCCTGCCAGTATTGTTCGCGATAGCTGGCATGCACCTGCCGCGCACGCTGTTCGGTTCGAAATCGACCTTTTTCGACCGGAAAGTGCTCAGATTCGTCTACTTCTATCTGGTCTGGATGGTTTTGCAGACCGTGGCGCTCCATATCATCGGCGCAGGCCCGCAAGGCTCTGGCCTTCTGGAAAGCCTCGCCCTTGGATTGGTGCAACCCGTTGCCGGACTGTGGATACTGCCACTTCTGGCCATGTTCGGTCTCGTCACATGGTTGGTGAGACTGCTGAAACCATCGAGAATCCTGTTGATCGCGGCATTGCTGCAAATCGCACATGCTGCCGGACTGGTTCAGACCGGCGCGCTCCTGATCGACGGCTTCGCGCAATATTTCGTGTTCTTCTTTGCTGGCTATCAGGGCGCGGGCCTGATGCGACAGTTCGCAACGCGCCTGCACAAGCGCACATCGGACGTCAGCTCGGCCATCGCAATCTGGGCTGCCATCAACACCACGCTCGTCATTCAGGGCACGGCCACCCTGCCCGTGATCAGCCTGATCCTCGGACTGGCCGGCACAGTTTCCCTCATAGCGCTGGGCGTATTGCTGGCGCAGTCAGAGCGCCTTCAAGTGCTGCATCATATGGGGCGCAACCATCTTGTGATCTATACGGGCTATTTCGTGCCCCTCGCGCTCGCGCAGGGCTTCCTGAGCGCCAGCAGCTTTGCGCCAGAGCCCGGTCTGACCAGTCTTGCCATTGCCATTGCCGGTATAACCGGCCCGCTTGCCCTGTATGGCCTGCTGCGCAGCACACCGCTCAAGGTATTTTACCGGCGTCCGAAGCGCTTCCGCCTCAAGGGCGCAGATGCGCCGCGCGGACAGTTGATCGGCCAGTCCTACGACACGGCCGAAGAAGTCTGATCTGATTGGGAAGTACTCGTAGCGCACAGGGGCATACCAGTCGGTTGGCCCTGCCGGGTCTTACTTGGCGCGATGCCAGACCATCAGGGGATCAAACGCCCCGTTCTCTGCCGCGCGCTGAAGCTGGTTGATCTGGTCGATCACCGGATTTGGTATCTCAGCCGCCATCGACTGCCCATATAGCGCATCGTCCAGACGGCAGATCTGTTCGAACAGCGCCTCTGAGCGGGTGACCAGGTCCAGGAAGCGCTCCGGCATGCCCAGCCCCTGCTGGGCGGCCGCATCCAGCGCAGGTTCTTCGCGGGAAATCCGGTATTTGCGGGCCGCTGCCTCTTCGCGGCGCATTTCACCGTCGCGAACCGCTTTCTGCATGACCAGCCAGCTCGCCGCCTGCATCAGGCGCGTGGTCAGCTCCATGCTCCAGGCCGAATAGGTCAGGCCGGGCTCGCGGGGCAGCGTTTTGGCTGCTTCACGTCCAGGGCCATCCAGATAGGTCGCGGTTTCCTCGACAAGCGCCATGCCCCGCGCGAAAACCGTATCGAACAGCTTTCCGCCGGTGAACGCATCCTTGGAACCCGATTGGTCGTCTCGAGACGTATCTACCGCCATGAATCCTACCCCTATTCGCTGGCCGGAAATTTGGACTTTATCAATCCAGTCTTTCCGCCCACTTAATCGCCGCCCCCGAACAGGGCATCCGCTGCAGATTTCTGAGCCTTCTTCTTCTCGATCTCTGCTTCACAGGCCGCAATGCCTGCTTTCAGCGTCTCGATGCGGTCATGCAATTCCTGCACCGACATCTGCTCCAGCGTCTGGGGCGTGTTGACGAGGATCGGCTCTTCATCGAATGCGGCCATGGGGCGCGTCCTCCAATTCGTGCTACAGGCCATATCAAAGCAGAAACGCTGACCCGATGCGACTCTCGATTCAGGAAGGAAACACACGACAATGGCGACAGACATGATGAAGGCGGTGATTGCCGAAGACGGACAGCCCCTGACCCTTGGAGACTTTGAAAAGCCCATGCTGAATCCTGGCGAGGTGCTGGTGAAAGTGGCGGCCTCCGGGCTGAACCGCGCCGATCTCGTCCAGCGCCGCGGCGCCTATCCACCCCCCAAGGGCGCCTCTCCGATCATGGGCCTCGAAATCTCCGGCACGATTGTCGACACCGGCGAAGGCGTCAGCCGCTTCAAGACCGGCGACCGCGTCGCTGCCCTGCTTGCTGGCGGCGGCTATGCCGAATATGCCGCCGTGGACGAAGGCTCGCTTTTCCCAGTGCCAGACGGCATGGACATGGTTAACGCCGTCTGCTTCCCGGAAGCGCTGATGACGGTCTGGGCCAACGTGTTCGATCGCGTGAATCTCAAATCCGGCGAAGCATTCCTCTGTCATGGCGGCACCAGCGGCATCGGTGTCATGGCGCTGCAAATGGCCAGGCTGGCGGGCGCCTCCAAGATCTACGCCACCGCAGGATCAGAGGAGAAATGCACGCTGGCGAAAGAACTCGGCGCAGACCGCGCGATCAACTACAAGACCGAGGATTTCGAGACGGTCATCAAGGAAGATGGCGGCGTCGACGTCACGCTCGACATGGTCGGCGGTGACTATATCCAGAAGAACATCTCGGTTTCGAAACCCGACGGGCGCATCATCAACATCGCTTATATGAACGGCTTCACGGCAGAACTGAATTTCGCCCCGGTCCTGATGAAGCGCCTCACCCTCGCCGCCACCACGCTGCGCGCCCGACCGGTAGACGAGAAGCGCCGCATCCGCGACGCGGTGGAGAAGGATTTCTGGCCACACGTCGTATCGGGCAAGATCCGGCCCGTTCTGGAACAGGCCTTTCCCGTCGCAGACGCCGAAGACGCGCAAGCCTTGATGGCCAAAGGCGGCCACTCCGGCAAGATTGTGCTGGTCTGGTGAGCCATGCGGCTTTCAATTTGTCGGACAAGACATTATAAGGTTCCCAAGGTTTAAGGCACGTCCGAACCCGACCGCCCGGCACGATGTGTCGGGCGGCTGCATTTCTGGCGGCCATTTCATTCAGGGAGATCCCCATGTCCGATATTCTGATGCCAAAGGCGACGGCCGTCTGGCTGCTCGACAATACCAGCCTCACCTTCAACCAGATCGCGGCGTTCTGCGGCCTTCACTATCTGGAAGTCAAAGGCATCGCCGATGGTGATGTAGCCGAAAACATGCGCGGCGTGGACCCGATTGCCGGCGGCATGCTGTCCCGCGAGGAAATCCGCCGCGGCGAGGAAGATGACGGCTACACGCTGAAAAAAGCGGCCTCCAAGATCGCCCATATTCCACAGCCAAAGCGCAAGGGCAGCCGCTACACGCCGGTTATCCGCCGTCAGGACAAGCCGGACGCCGTGGCCTGGTTCATTCGCAACCACCCGGAAGTCTCCGATGCGCAAATCTCCAAACTGATCGGCACCACCAAGTCGACCATCAACAATGTGCGCGACAAGAGCCACTGGAATTCGGCCAATATCCGCCCGGTTGACCCGGTGACGCTGGGCCTGTGCACACAAATCGAGCTGGACGAAGTGATCGCGAAGTCCGCTGACAAGCGTCGCAAGCTGGAAGCGGAAAAAGCCGAGAAATTCGAAGGCCCCGGCCTCGCCCCGGCCCAGGATGACGCCGCGGCCTATGAGTCAGACGACAGCGACAGCACGTCCAATGACGATGTGTCCGCCGACGACATCTTCAAGAATTTCAGCTAGGCTCCGCCTGGCAGACCCAAACCATAAAGGCCGGCCACTGAGCTGGCCTTTTTTGTTGGGGGCAACTTGTCCCTGTCCATGTCTGCCTCGCCGGAAAGGCGACGTGTGTGGATTAGGGTTTGCCCTCTCCTCCCGCAGGCCCCTGCGCAGGCAGGGGCCCATCTTTGAAAGTTCGTCTCTCGCCAGTTCATCCTTCGACTTCGCTCAGGATGAGTCTGGTCTTTGCTGCATGTCCGGAGCGCTCATGCTGAGCGGGGCCTGCCCCGGTGAAGGCCGGGGTCGAAGCACGGGCGCGGGCTCTGCGCCCTAACGGCGGGAGGCCCCGGCATGCGCCGGGGAGGCGGTGTTTGGCGGCCTGTGCGCCTCCCCCAATCCGTCTGATAGCCTCCCACCCCATACTCACCTCCTGCCCTCACGGGAGCCGGATCAGGTG
>NZ_AWFH01000004.1 GCF_000682715.1 Hyphomonas atlantica corrig.
ATTATGGAGCAGACTCACCATAAATGGTGACTTGATTTCCCTCACCTTTTATGGTGATAGTCCGTCATGGAACAAGAAATCAGATACGACCGTCCGAACACCGTGTCTGGCCTCATCGCCAAACACAAAGAGCTTACCCAACTTCGCGACTGGCACAAAGCTGAGATCAAGCGGCTAAATGCTGGAATAGATCAGATTGCGGCGGTCATCACGTTGTTTGACCCGTCCGCTGAAACGGAGGCCGCTAAGGAATTTGCGGAAAAAAGGAAACCAGCACGCCGAACCGGTATAAAGCGCTTTCTTCTAGCTACATTGCGCGAAGCTTCCGAGCCGATGACCTCTCGCCAGCTTGCCGAACTATGGGCGCGGGAGCGTGACATGGGCGACGATCGCCAAACCATCAACAAAGCTCGAAGTAGCGTCACCTACGCGATAAAGGACTCTATAAAGCAGGGGCTCGTTGAGTGCGCGGGCCAGACTACTGACCACGGGGCATACGGGCCTTACAAATTGTGGAAAGTAAAAGAAGGCGACGACTAGCGTCGCCCTCCTCTGTTGCTACGCCATCGGGAAGTCCGGTGGCAGACTCATTGCTGGCGGAATGTCGGGACAGATGCGCCCCTTCATAACGTCCGCAATGCGGCCCTGGTTGATCTGAAAGTACGACGCGATCCGCGCATAGTTGTACTTTTTCAACCTAGCCAACTTGATCACCGGAACCATGTCCGGAGTTACCTTACGGTCTTTCATAACCTTCCTTTCTGAAGGCTGCGACCGATCAGCGGGTTGACGGATTCGAAAGAATGAATCACATACAACGTACTGCACTGTGATGTCCGCTGAGCGGTCATCTGTTGCGCTTCGAGACCATTCTCGGAGCGGGTGGAGCCGGGGCGCAAGGCCCCGACCCCTGCCGCCCTAGTGGCGACTGCTGACGCAAACGGGTGGCTAGACCCGAGAGCACCAGGAAGCGGTCGTCATATGGGTTCCATCAGTCGTCGTCCTCCAAATCATCGAACAGGTCGAGGTTCATAGCGCCGTGGGGATCCGCAGCACTAGGGAACGCTTTGTAGAAGTTCCTTTCGAATTGCCTCTTGTTGCTGGACAACCTGCCAATTGCAACGACTTGCCAAATATGCGCTCGTAACGCTGGCATGCCCACTTCATCACTTAGGAACTGGAACAGCTTATAGCGCCGTCCACCATTGGCGTAGATGACTGGATTTTTCTGCTCTAACTCCTCAAGGATTGCGCCGTTAGATGAGGCGAGCGGCTTATAGATGTATTTCCGGATCAGTTTGCCGAAGAATTTCGGATGCTTTGTAGATTTTGGGTTCAGGCGTTTCAGGCCGTAGATCTGATAGAAGGCTTCAAAAAGCTCGTTCGGGAACTCTTGTTCCCAACGGGCATACTCGTGCCGAATGAACTGTAGCCATAGTTCCCGGTACTCGTCCTTACGCTTATCCTCGATGAAGCCCGTTGCTTCATCGACTAGTGCGATGATACCAATTTTAGCCGCAGCTCGGAGGATAATCTCAGCCTGATAGGCCAAAAACTGTTGAGAGGGGTGGAGCTGCGTTCGTCCAACCATCAACGCATCGCATAGATCAATCAGCACAGTGGCCTCATAGCCATGCGCCGGATCCCCGTTTAGTGGCTTGAAAACAATCGGGTTATCAATCTTTTCGCGAAGTTCTAGTGGGATAATGGATCCCAAGGATTTCCGGGAAAGCGTCTTCATCAGGGCGTTTCCGCCATCTGACTTCAAGCCAATCGCGCGTGCCATAGCTCGTTTGTGGATCAGTCGCCTCCTGTCCTTGAGGACATAACAGTCGATCTCAATTTCACCGATGCGTAGGGAGCCTGCCGAGTTAGCCTCTGGCATCTTCCCCACGTCTTCAGGCTTTGCCCAACGGGCTTTAGCAGCAGCGCGCGCGATCTCAGAACGTCGGCTAACCGAAAGCGCAGCGGTACGAGCAAGGCCGCCCTTCTGTTGAGGAGTTTCAGTCATATCAGCTTCCAGCAAGCACCCGAATAAGAACAACCCCCGCATGCATGCAGGAGTCGCAGCATGCATGCAAGCATTTTTTTCCGCTCTATGCTTGCTGGCGCTGCCAGTATCCACACCACACGTCAGACTTTGGTGCGATAGCCGCTGCACTCACTATCATGGCAAACTGCGAGCCATTGGCGACGCGGCGGGCATCCTCGCGCCATGCCATCTCGCCAGCATAGGCGGCGAGGTACTTGCCAGCGATATGGTGGTGAGTGCCGATCTCGGCGCGGCGAACGCGGCTAAAGAAGCTCTCAGCTTGGTTGGTGCATGCGCCATCCAGTGAGTAAGCCTTCTGGTGATTGATCCGCTTTATCGGGAAGTGAGCCGCCAGCTTGTCCCAATGCGAAGCCTCGTCAGCGTGGACAGTCGCGCCAGTGGCAACGTTCGCTTTGGCGGCAGCGACGCCTTCCGCTTCAGATACGCCCACATGCGTCAGGGTACGGCCGCCACGTTCACGCATGACAACAACGACTTGGCGCTTGCCAGACTGGTGGATTTTCTTGCGGCGGTCCTTGCGATCTTCGCGCTTGTTGGCAGGCTTTACGTAGCCACCGAAATAAGCGCCATCGACCTCAACGTCTCCACTGAGCGCGCCAGCGTCACGGGCAAGCCCTATCGCTTCACGGCATTTGTGTAGCAGCACGAAGGCGGTCTTGTAATCAATATCCAAATCGCGGGACAGTTGGAGTGCGGAATATCCTTTTGCGCCATTGGTGAAGATGGCAATCGCGCCGAGAATGTCGCGGATGCTCAGCTTGCGGCTGTGAAAGATCGTGCCGCTGGTCCGGCTGAACTGCTTTGAACAGCCCTTGCACTTCCAGACTGGACGGCTCTTAAGGTTGTAGTGCTCAAGGCAGCCGCACTCAGGGCAGACCGGCTCACCATCTGTGTCCGCCCAGCGGATCATGCGGAAGGCCTTCTCGGCATCCTGGTCCGACATGCGGAGGATTTTCGCCAGTGAAAGCGTCTTTGCTGCGGGAGAGAGAAGGAAGTGCTGAGCCATTTCGTAATCACCATTTTTGGTGATTTGAATATGGCCATTTACGGAATCGCCGTCAAGTGGTATTTTCACCGAAAATGGTGATTTGTTTGGAGGTCCCATGACACTGGTAAAGTCGAGCCCGCCACCCAAGGCGCAACCGCGCAAGGATGCCCCCATTAATGCAGAGTACCAGGAGAAGGCAAAGGCCCTGCTTCGCGACATGATCGAAGGGGATTACGCCATGCTCGCTGAAAAGCTGAATGCTATGGGTATAGAGATAACCGCTCGCGGGCTGGAGAACAAAATTAGTCGCGGCGGGTTTTCGGCCGCATTTCTTCTCCAGTGCCGAGATGCTCTTGGCCTGCAGGTCATAAGGTGAAGGTCTGGACTCTGCGGTTGAATTAAGCGTCACTTGCAGTTGAGCCCGCGCTGATTCGTGGTCAGGGCGGGCTCTGTCTGTAACCCCGGAAGGGGCTTGGTGTGCACAGGTTATTCGTGGATTGTAACGCCTGACTCGTCAAGCCCCCTCCAAGCAGGAAAGGGCCAACACATGGCCATATATCTGATTGCTTACGATCTTCGCAACGAAACGGGATCACACGATTACCAGCCTCTCTGGGATCGATTGGAAGAGCTCGATTGTCACAAGACCCAATATTCAGTCTGGTTGGGAAACTTCAGCAATTCGGCAAAGGAAGTGCATGATCACCTCAAAACCTATATGGACGATGACGACCGCCTGATGGTGAGCGAGTTCACCAAGTATCATTGGTATTCCAACGCCATCGGCGGAACTAATGAATGGCTGAAGAAAAATCCCCCTCAGCGGTAGGTCTGCGAGCACCCCTTGATACCTCTCCGATCTTGATCGATATGCCGAGCGCCTTGGCCATGATGTGCAGAATATAGTTTCTCATTTCACTCTCCATACTGAGGCCCGGCACCATGCTGGGCCTTGAAGTTCCATAAATTACAAGTGGTCACCATTTATGGTGAGTCTGCTCCATAATGCCGCAGGACCGTACACCTCCCGCAAAGCCCATCCTGTCCCTGACCCCACAACCAGAACGGCACCTGATCCGGCTCCTGTGAGGGCAGAGGGAGAGTATGGGACGCGCGGGTATCAGACGGATTGGGGGCGGTAACTTGCCGTCGTCACCCCCGATGGCACAGCCATCAGGGGGCCCATCTCCGGACGGCGCGGCAGGAAATCCGGGGCATGGAAGAGACTGAATCCCCTGAACCGTGCAGGACGCACTCGTCGCATCTTTCAGAGATGGGCCCCCAGACCGCTGGCGCGGTCGGGGTGACGCCAAAGAGGGTAAACCGTGTTCCCTACCCCGTAATCTCGAACCACAAATCCTTCCAATCGGGATTGCGTTCCGTGATCAGATTGATCTTGTTTTTCCGGCGATAGGATTTCAGGGATTTTTCGCGAGCAATCGCTGTGCTGATCTCATCATGCAACTCATACCAGACGAGCGTCTTGCACCCATACTTCTGCGTGAACCCGCCGAAAATGCCTTCACGGTGTTGCCAGACACGCTGGACAAGGTGGGACGTAACCCCGGTGTAGAGCGCGCCCTGCTTGCGATTGGCCATCATGTAGACGGCAATTATGCGGTCCTCATTGGCCATGCCCAGCCCCCTTCCCCAACCTCCCTACACAATAACAAAGGTCGCGTCATTCCCGATGGCCGCAGGCCATCTGGGAACCCATCTCTGAACGAAATGACAGAGTACGCCATGTAATGTGTGGGGAAACCCGCACGCCCCCCGCACCGGACGCACCCGGTCGCCGCGTTCAGAGATGGGCCCCCAGACGCTGCGCGTCGGGGGTGACGCCAGGAGGGGAGGAAATGCGTAGGGCGGGTCATGACCCGCCATGCCGCGAGAACGGACGGAGGGTTACACTTAGCTAACCGGCCCTTCTGCGAAGGCTGAGCATTGCATTGCTTCATTTTGCAAAGCCTTTAACTTTCGTTCTGAAATTCAGAGAATTCGTCTGCAGCCTCAATCCACCACATTCAAAGTCCTTCAGTATACCGAAGAACGGTCGAGCGCTTGGGTTTGAATAAAGCAAGTGAATGTTTTCTTGCTGGACCTGTTTCATTTTTTCCCTTTGGTTCCGAGAAAGAGAATTGATCCACTTGGGCTCAAAGAAAATGTTCTCAGAGTGCTCAAGACCAAGCTGAAACACAAACTCCTGCAATGCTGACCGAGCAAATTTGAAACGCTTCACAACTGGAGCAACAATTCGCTCGGCCCCTTTCTTCCAAGCAAAAATGAATTGGCTCCCTCCTTCCACAGGTATTACTCCAATCACACATCCATCCTCAGAAGCATCAGCCTGATGGTCAACCTCATGGTACTGAGGGAAAAATTTGAAGTTTGTTGCAGCCAAATATGCGAAAGGAAGACGCTTTGGAAAGGTTATGCTTGCATACTTTATTCTGGAGAAATCCTGTGAGTTGATCAATTTCCGCTGGGCCATGAATGCTGCGTGGTTATCCCTTAATCCAAGAAGGGTACCATACTCCATTGCGCGTTTTTCAATACTGGGTAAACCAGCATCATCTAAAATCTCGTATGAGTCGAAGATCGCCAAGTTTCGTGACTTCTTGAAAAGTTCTTGAGCGGTAGCCCTAAACATATAGAGCGCTATGTTCTCTGGCGTCACGTCGAGTCGATTGCTGTCTATTGGCTTAAATATGTCACGATCATGGTCTTTGCAGAACCCTTTGAAACAAGAGGCTAACCTTACCGTCATGGGGCGCTCTTCAAGGAAGTCTTGCTCAGTACTTGAGACCATATTCATCCCAAAACGGATCACTTCGGAATCATTGGCTATCAGCTTCAAATTTGCTGCAGAAATAGAGTGTGAATTTACTGCAGCACCATTGCATTCATCAAAAAGTGACAGCACGCAAAGCGAGTTGTTGTCGAACCTCCTAATCACTCTCTTATAGTGATTGGACAGCTCGAATAAGCGCTGCATGTTTCACCTCAGGCACGACTCATTGAAATCATAGATCAATATTTGTGTTCACCAAAGATATTCGATCGATTCGCTATAAAGGCATGTGGTTTGGATTCACCCCTAACTCATCCACCTCAGCACCCGCGCCTCAATCGGGTTCGCGAAATCCCGCCCCTCGGTCCGGCATTCCGTCCACTCACGTTTTAGCCGCTGGTACCATTTGGCCTGGATGTCGATGTCGTCGATCCACATCATCGCCTTCTGGTGGGCCATGCCCTGGTTTTGCAGGTCCACCATGTCGCCATCCTGGCGCAGGAATTTGCGGGCCATCGGCTTGGCGATCGGCACGGCGAGGTGGAGCAGCGGCGCGCCGGTCCACCAGGTGAACTGGGTGATCCGTGTACGTTTCGGGGCCTCTGGCGTCAGGCAGGTAAGCGTCAGGAGGCGCGCCTTGTCGTTCGAGATGATTTCCCAGCGATAGCCGGGCAGCTGAAACCGGATTTCGGTTTCCACATCATCGCCAAACACCCAGCGATAGAGTTTCGAGTTCGAGCTGGGCGGGTGACGGTCAATCGCCCAGCCGCGCGTCGTGGGCACAAAGGGCTTTTCCTTCAGCTTCAGGCCCACCGAGGGCGGGCGCCACCACCATTGATTGTGCACGAACGGAACATGGGCCGGATCCATCAGGCCGACCACGGCATCATCCATATGCGCGTTGAACACATCATGGATGACGAAACCGGGCTTGTCCGGCAGCGGGCCGAATTCCGGCGGGGGCACGACCGGCGGCTCCGCGCTGCGGGGGTTGTGCGCGACATAGAGATAGACCGCGCCATTGGCCTCATGCACCGGATAGCGACGCACCTTGACCTTTGACGGGTCATAGGGGCTGTCGTCTGTAAGGGATGGCATCAGCTTGCAGCCGCCATCCGTGCCGAAGCGCCAGCCATGATAAGGGCATTGCAGCGTCCACTCGCCATCGGTTTCCAGCTGCTGGCCCGCCGATAGCGGCACAAGCCGGTGCGGGCAGATATCGCGCAGGGCGAACGCCTCCCCTGCCGGAGTGCGGCCGACCACGACGGGTTCGCCCAGCACCATGATGCGCTGCTGCTTGCCGGGCTTCAGCTCATCCGAGGGCGCGGCCAGATACCAGCTATCCGTCAGGAAGCCATTATCGGTGATGCCCTGCTTGGGCGCATTGTGCTGTGTGTCGGGCATGGGCGGGGCCGTTTGTTCAAGTGAGACGCCTGATTACCGCATTTGACAGGGGCGAACCAGTGTTCGGGCTGTCGCGCATATGGCGCCGAATATTGCCAGCGCGGCAATTGGCAATATGGTGTCGCCTTTGGCGAGGAAACAATGGGGTATCGGGCATGGCCGAGACAGTGACCAATAAGGGATTCCTGGGATGGGTGGAGAAGACGGGCAACCGCCTGCCCGATCCGGTCTTCCTGTTCTTCTACCTGATCATCGCCCTGATGGCGATTTCGCAGATCGCGGCCTGGACCAGTTTCAGCGCGCCGCACCCGACGCAGGTAACAGACGGCGGCACGCCGTTGATCATCGAGTCGGCCAGCCTGTTCTCGGCGGAAAACATCCAGCGGCTCTGGGTGGAGATGCCGAAAACGTTCACACACTTCCATCCACTTGGCTATGTGCTGGTCGTGATGCTGGGCGCGGGCGTGGCAGAGCGCTCGGGCCTGTTCTCAAGCGCAATTCGCGCGGCCGTGCGCAATGCGCCGAAATTCCTGCTGACGCCGCTGGTCGCGCTGGTGGCCATGCTGTCGAACCATGCCGCCGATGCGGGCTATGTGGTGATGATCCCGCTGGCAGGCATCCTGTTTGCCTCGGCCGGGCGCCACCCTCTGGCAGGGATCGCCGCGGCCTTTGCGGGCGTCTCGGGCGGGTTTTCGGCCAATATCTCGCCCGGCCAACTCGACGCGCTGTTGTTCGGCATCACTGAAGCAGCCTATGGCGCGAGCAATATCGATGCGGGCTGGACGATGAACATTGCCGGCAACACCTACTTCATCATCGCGCTGCTTCTGATCTACCTGCCGGTCATCTGGTTCGTGACGGACAAGGTGATCGAACCGCGCCTTGGCAAATGGACCCCTGCCCCGGACGCAGCTGTTCAGGCGGGCGATGAAGACAAGCCGCTGACCGCTGAGCAGCAAAAGGGCCTGCGCATGGCCGGGCTCGCCGTGCTGGGCGTGTGCGCCCTGTGGGCCCTGATGACGTTCGGGCCGGGTACGCCGCTTCTGGCGGATGGACCGGGCACAGATGGCGACCCGTGGTACCAGAAGGCCGGGCCATTCTTCCGGTCGCTGGTGGCAGGTTTCCTCATCCTGTTCCTGGCGGCAGGCTGGGCCTATGGCGCGGCGGCCAATACGATCAACAATCACCGTGACCTCGTGAACATGATGACCGAGGCGATGAAGGATCTGGGCTATTACCTCGTCCTCGCCTTCGCGGCGGCGCATTTCGTGGCAATGTTCGGCTGGTCGAATCTAGGCCTGATCTCGGCAGTGCATGGCGCAGATGCGATCCAGTCCAGCGGCCTGCCGCTGCCGATCGTTCTGGGCCTCATCGTGCTGTTCTCGGCGCTTTTGAACCTGTTCGTCGGCTCGGCCAGCGCGAAGTGGGCGCTATTGGCGCCTGTGCTGGTGCCGATGCTGATGCTGCTGGGTGTCAGCCCGGAAGGTGCGACGGCAGCGTATCGCGTGGGCGATGGCGCAACCAACATCATCACGCCGCTGATGGTCTACTTCCCGCTGATCCTGGTGTTTGCGCGTCGCTGGCAAAGTGATTTCGGCCTCGGCAGCCTGACGGCAATGATGATCCCGTATTCGGTCTGGATGCTGATCACGGGCGTGGTGCTGATGATGGGCTGGATCTTCCTGGGGCTCGATTTCGGCCCCGGCGCGCCGGCGCACATCACCGTTCCTGGTACCGGCGGATAGGCAAGAGACAGCGAGAGACATGGCAAGCCCGGCCTGACAGAAGTCAGAGCCGGGCTTCCTCCCCTATTGGCAGGGTATGCGAGGCGCCTTAGGCGGCTTCGCGGTTCACTTCGCCTTCGGCCAGCTGAGACATTTCCCGGTCGCCGGAATAAGTGCTGTCGAGGCAGGCTTGCAGCGTGCGTACATCATCGCTCAAGCGCAGGCGGCGGGCAAAGGCAACAACGGTGCCATAGCCGGCCAGGGCATAGTGGGTCATGCGCTGGTATTGGGAGATGATCGACGCATCGAGCACATCCTTGTCGTCAATATCGGCCTCAATGGCGTGCGCCTTGGCTTCCTTCACCAGGCCTTCCATGCCCTGGCAGAATTCGCCGCGCGGATCGGCCTCGTGCTTGCGGATCAGGCCCTCAACGGCGTCAATACCGTCTTCGATACCCTTCACGCCGCGCTGGAGCGCGTCTTTCAGCTTTGCATTGCTGGCCTTGTCGGCAAGCTTCTGCGTGACTTTCAGGGACTGGCGGTTGGCGCTGTAAAGGTCTTGCAGCTGGTCAATGTAGAGATCATTCAGAGTGGTGATACTCATGGGGGAATCCTTCCGTGCGTTGGTATTCTTGTGACGTCGAATCAATGGAAGGCCGGGCCAATCGTTCCGGAATTGCCCGAATTTAATGGAAAACAGCGATATTCTGCCCGTCTGCGGCCCTGTGGCATGCTCTGCCTGAACGAGACCGCTTCCCGACAGGGCAAAGCGCGGCTATATCCCGCCCATGATATCACGTGACAAAATCCGCAATTTCTCGATCATCGCCCATATCGACCATGGCAAGTCGACGCTGGCCGACCGCCTCATCCAGCATTGCGGCGGCCTGACCGACCGTGAGATGAAGGAACAGGTGCTCGACTCGATGGACATCGAGAAAGAGCGCGGCATCACCATCAAGGCCCAGACCGTGCGCCTGACCTATACGGCGCAGGACGGCGAAACCTATGTGCTGAACCTGATGGACACGCCGGGGCATGTGGACTTCGCCTATGAGGTCAGCCGCTGTCTCGCCGCATGCGAAGGCTCACTTCTGGTGGTTGATGCCAGCCAAGGCGTCGAAGCGCAGACACTGGCCAATGTCTATCAGGCGATCGACCAGGATCATGAAATTGTGCCCGTGCTCAACAAGGTGGATTTGCCCGCCGCAGACGTTGACCGCGTGAAAGCGCAGATCGAGGACGTGATCGGGCTCGACGCGTCTGACGCACTGGAAATCTCGGCCAAGACGGGTCTTGGCGTCCCCGATGTGCTGGAGGCCATCGTCCAGCGCCTGCCCGCCCCGCAAACGGGCGAGGCGGATGCCCCGCTGAAGGCCGCGCTGGTTGACGCGTATTACGACCCATATCTGGGCGTTGTCGTCATCGTGCGCGTGCATGATGGCGTGCTGAAGAAGAAGCAGAAGATCAAGATGATGCGCACCGGCGCGACCTATGAGGTCGACAAGGTGGGCACGTTCAATCCGAAGATTACCGAAACCGATGCGCTGGGGCCGGGCGAAGTCGGCTTCCTCGTCGCCTCCATCAAGGAAGTCAGCGACACGGCCATCGGTGATACGATCACGGAAGAAAAGCGCCCAACGGACAAGGCCCTGCCCGGCTATAAGGACGTGCAACCAGTCGTATTCTGTGGCCTGTTCCCGATGGACGCAAATGATTTTGATGAACTGCGCGCCGCGATGGGCAAGCTGCGCCTGAATGATGCGAGCTTCACGTGGGAGATGGAAACCTCTGCCGCGCTGGGCATGGGCTTCCGCTGCGGCTTCCTCGGCCTGTTGCACCTGGAAATCATCCAGGAACGCCTCAGCCGCGAGTTCGACCTGGACCTGATCGCGACCGCGCCGAGCGTTGTCTATGAAATGACGATGACGGACGATACGGAGATCGAGCTGCACAATCCGGCCGACATGCCGGAAGTGACCAAGATCAAGGAAATCCGCGAGCCGTGGATCAATGCCACGATCTACACGCCGGACGAATATCTCGGCGGCATTCTGAAGCTCTGCCAGGACCGGCGCGGCATCCAGACCGAGCTATCCTATGTCGGCGGGCGCGCAATGGTGAAGTATGAGCTGCCGCTCAACGAAGTCGTGTTCGATTTCTATGACCGCCTCAAATCCATCAGCCGCGGCTATGCCAGCTTTGACTATGAGATTGTCGGCCACCGCGCAGAGAATCTCGTCAAGCTGCAGATCCTGGTGAATGACGAGCCGGTCGATGCGCTCGCCATGCTGGTGCACCGCGACCGCGCCGAAAGCCGGGGCCGGCAGATGTGTGAGCGGCTGAAGGATCTGATCCCCCGCCAGATGTTCAAGATCCCGATCCAGGCAGCCATTGGCGGCAAGGTGATCGCACGCGAAACGCTCAGTGCCCTGCGCAAGGATGTGACGGCGAAATGCTATGGCGGCGACGCCAGCCGGAAGCGGAAACTGCTCGACAAGCAGGCCGCCGGTAAAAAACGCATGCGCCAGTTCGGCAAGGTAGAGATTCCGCAGGAAGCCTTTGTGGCGGCACTCCGGATGGATGGGGACTAATCGTTCCGTCCGTTAAGGCCCGTTGATCTACCAGAGCCCACCGAAATCCGCCCCGTCATGGCGGCGCGGAGGATGCGGCGGAAGTGCGGACATTCCATATGGCTCGGCGCGCGGCAATTGGCGGCGTGGCGCAGGCCATCGCGCATGATCGTCAACTGACGGATTTTTTCGTCCAATTCTTCCGCCTTTGAGACGAGCGCGGTGCGTTCGATGCGGGGCCCCTCTTCCGACATCATGGCGGCAATCTCTTCCAGCGTGAAACCGGCGGCACGGCCGAGGGAAATGAGGCCGAGCCGTTCCAGCACGTCCGGCTCGAATAGGCGGCGCAGGCCCCGCCGCCCGGCCGAGCGGATCAAGCCACGCTCTTCATAATAGCGCAGGGTGGAGGCCGGGATGCCGGATTGCTTTGCGACGTCGGAAATTTCCAACATAGGTCTTGACCTCAAGCTGACTTGAAGTGGCAGGATGCCGTCATCAACGCAAGTAGGCAAGGAAAAGGCAGGCAGGATGAGCATCGCAAACAAGGATCAGGAAGAGTTGTGGAACGGCCCGGGCGGCAAGGCTTGGGTGCGGGCGCAGGCGCTGCTGGATGCGGCCTTCACGCCATTCGAGCGCATACTGGTTGAGACCGCGACGGCAGCGGGGGCGGCCCGCGTGCTGGACATTGGCTGCGGCACCGGCGCGACGACCCTGGCGATGAGCAGCGCCCTTGGCGCGGATGCAGAATGCCTTGGCCTCGACATATCCGGGACGATGATCACGCATGCCCGCAAACGGGCTGCTGAAGCCGGGTCAAACGCCGAATTCATTGTGGCTGATGCCCAGACGCATGAATTTGCCGCCAATCATCATGATCTGATCACCTCCCGCTTCGGCGTGATGTTCTTTGAAGATCCCGTCGCGGCCTTTCGCAATCTGAACCGCGCCGCTGCACCGGAAGCCAGTATGGTGCTGCTCAGTTGGCGTGACCCGGCGGAGAACCCGTTCATGACGGCCGCTGAAGCCGCCGCCCGTCCCTTGCTGCCAGACCTTCCAGTGCGCGAGCCGAACGCGCGGGGCCAGTTTGGCTTTGCCGATTCTGCACGCGTGGAGCGCATTCTGTCCGAGGCCGGATGGCAGGATGTCACGACTGGCAAGCTGGACGTGGAATGCCGGTTTCCGCTCTCTGCGCTGGACCTCTATGTCTCACTGATGGGCCCGGTCGGGTATGCGATGGCGCAAGGCGTGGATGAGGCGATCAAAGAAAAGGTAATCGAAGTGGTCCGAGCTGCCTTTATGGAATTTGCCGTGGGCGACGAAATCGTCTTCACGGCAGCCTGCTGGAAGACTGCCGCGAGGGCAGCCTAGGCCCACTCGCCTGACCGCGTTACCTTCCCTTCCAAAACAAGAGGGAGATACGCCGTGGCGGACACAGACACAAAACCAGCCGAAATTCTTTATGAGGTGGCCGACCATGTGGCGACCATCACGCTGAATGCGCCGGAGCGGATGAACACGATTTCCGGCCCCATGCTGGATGAATTGTGCGAGGCGCTGCTGAAAGCGGACGCCGACAAAGGTGTGCGCTGCGTGATCCTGACCGGTGCGGGCAGGGCCTTTTGTGCGGGGCTCAATCTGGAAAGCGCGACCAAGGGCGAAGGCATCGGGTCTGGCGCAGTTGCGAGCGCGACGCTGGACCTGCGCAATACACCGCCAACTGTATTGTTCAACATGGACACGCCCACCATCTGCGCCATCAATGGCGGCGCGGCTGGCTATGGCATGGACACCGCGCTCGGCTGTGACATCCGCATCATGTCGGACAAGGCCAAGATGGCGGCGGCCTTCACCAAGCGCGGCATCCTGCCGGAATCGGGCGGCACCTGGTTCCTGCCCCGCATGTTGGGTTGGGAGAAAGCATGCGAGCTGATCTTCACCGGCCGAACCCTGAGCGCTGAGGACTGCCTGGCCGAACGCCTGTGCGCAAAAGTCGTGCCGCACGACACGCTGATGGATGAAGCCCGCGCAATGGCAAAGGAAATCGCCGCCAATGCGCCGCTCGCCGTGCAGGCGTCCAAGCGGTTGATGCGGATGGGACTGTCTGAGCCGTTTACGGAACATGTGCATCATGTCTTCCTGCAATTGCTGCCCCTGTTGAAAACAGAAGACGCCCGCGAAGGCATGATGGCGTTCCTCGAAAAGCGACCGGCTGCCTTCAAGGGTCAATAGAGCCAAGCGCTCCGGCCTGCCTGGCTCAGGCCGGAGCGTGGTTCATACTGGCGATCTCTGACAGAATCTCCGCCCACGCAGTGTCCATGGCAGGGGTCCACTCCCCTGCCAGCGTGTCCCGGCAGGTATCACGGATAATGGTGAACATGTCGTCCAGCCTGGCCTCCGGCACACCATAGCCCTGATGTGAGAGGCGGGCGGACTGAAGCTCAAAGCGCGGCAACTGGCTGCCTTCGGCAAGGCCAATGATGCATTCGAAACAGGTGGTCAGCATGGAGCCACGTACGCCGCCATCACTGTCCATCGCGAAAAGGTCTTCAAACTCCGGATGCTGCGCGAACAGGCGCTGGTAAATCAGCGGTGCGGGATCGGCGCACAACGCGCCGAAGCGTTCAAGGGAATGCATGATCTGGTCAGACGAGGTCATGAGTCACCCTACCGGCCCCTCACCCGCCACGCAATCGCAAGACGAGACGACGCGTGGCGCGTTGGTTCATCTTTCGGTGACGGGCGATGCGTTTGGCAAGATTCTGGCGCTCTTCGCGTGTCCGGCCAAGATCATAGAGCTGCGTCGCAAAGCCGAGCGCGGCCTGCTGGTCACGGCTGGGACGCCGCGCCGCGCCTTCCTCCTCGGCCCATCGCCCCGGATGAAAGCTGGCAGTCACCTTGGGTTGGTCATTGCCCAGATAGTAGAGAAAGGCGGCAGGCGCGGAGACATTGCGGATGATCGTGTCCGGAATGAAGTGCAGCCAGTCCTGATGCTGTTGCCAGCGCCAGGTATTGGGGGAGTTCTTCGTGCGCACACGCAGGCCAATGATGCGCAGTCTTCGCTGAACGGCGGTCCAGTCCTGCCCTTCTTGTTCTGCCTGCATCTTCATCAGGCGGATCAGCCCTTCCATCGTGCCGCCGGACGCGACGAAGTCGACCAGGGCAATCGGGCGTGGCCCCGTCGCAATGGCCTTTGGTCCGAGGCCCAAGGCAGTAAGATAGTCAAACAAGCCCTGTCGCGTAGACTCCGGCAATTGCTCAACCGAGCCCGCATTGCGGAGCGAGTATTGGACAAGATGAAGCTGAGGCGTATCGCGCAAGCCCTCGAAACATCCGGACAGGTAATCATAGAGGTTTTCCGGCGTGCGCCCGATGAAGGCGAGGTCAGACCGGTTGGCATGGGCCAGGATGCGCGCAGCGGTCGCGCGAAGGGATTCAAGGAACATGTCGTTCAGCCGCTGCGGCGGCGAAACCCCGGAAATCAGGCTACCCAACTGCTCCCGACGGGCGATGTTCCACCGAAACGGTGTCGCCACAATGCTTCCTCCCATTGTTTTTCCTGAATATAGCGCCTGCGGGCCGCGCTTTCCAAATGGGAATGAGGCGCTTACATGCCCTGCATGAGCAAGACGCTGACAGTTCTGGGCATTGAAACCAGCTGCGACGAGACCGCCGCCGCCGTTCTGCGCCTGACGGATGGGCGGGCCGAGCTGTTGTCGGACGTGATCCGCACTCAGCTGGAAGAACACGCACCTTATCTCGGCGTGGTGCCGGAAATCGCTGCGCGAGCGCATGCCGAACTCGCGGACCTCACCGTGAAGGCCGCGATGCATGAATCAGGCGTTTCCTATTCAGAGCTGGATGGCGTGGCGGCCACATCGGGGCCCGGCCTGATCGGCGGGGTGCTCGTCGGCATGATGACCGGCAAGGCGATCGCGCAGGCAGCCAGCAAGCCCTTTGTGGCGGTGAACCATCTGGAAGGTCATGCGCTGAGCCCGCGGCTCGGGAATGACTGCCCGTTCCCCTACCTGTTATTGCTCGTCTCAGGCGGGCATTGCCAATTCCTGGAAGTCAGGGGTCTTGGCCAGTATCGCAGGCTCGGCTCGACGATTGATGACGCCGTCGGAGAAGCGTTCGACAAGACGGCCAAGACACTTGGCCTTGGCTTTCCGGGCGGCCCTGCAGTTGAGCGGCTGGCGGAAGGCGGGAATGCGGAGGCCTTTGACCTGCCCCGCCCCCTGCTTAACCGGCCGGGACTGGACATGAGCTTTGCAGGCTTGAAAACGGCTGTTGCACGCGCAGCCGCAGACACGGACATGTCAGAAGCTGAGCTGAAGGATCTCTGCGCCAGTTTCCAAGGCGCCGTGACCGACATTCTCTCAACCAAGGCCGCATTGGCTCTGGCTGATTTTGATCCGGGTGAAGACGGACATAAACGCTTTGTCGTCGCTGGGGGTGTTGCGGCCAACAAAGCGATCCGGGCCGCATTGACCCGCGTGGCCGAGGAGGCTGGCGCGACACTGATTGCGCCGCCGCTACGGCACTGTACGGACAATGCGGCAATGATCGCGCTGGCGGGTGCGGAGCGACTGGCTGCCGGACTGGTGGAAGGTGACGCCGGCGACCTTGCCACCGGGGCGAGACCGCGCTGGCCGCTGGACGAGGCCGCCGCGAAGGCCGCCCCTGTTTACGATACGGGCCGCCGAGGCGCTAAGGCCTAGAACGGCCCCATCAAAGTCTAAACGACGTACTCAGCCAGCGAATATGTTGCGGCGAGGATGGCAACCGCCACCGGAAGTGCCGCAAGAAGAGCGACCAGGGACTGGCGGGCTTCGGTCTTGGACAGGGTCATTGTTCTGATCTTTCAGCATGAAACGACAGCGCCAATCGCTGCCGATGCCTGCCATATAGCAACGACCTGAATAATAATCAATGAATGAAAACGAAAATGTTCAGAGTTTATCTATTTTGCGATCCGGAATTGTCGCACCAGGGGACAATCCAGCGAGAACAAGGTTCATCACACCGGCCTGCTCACGCTTCAGTTTCGGCAGCGTCAGGTGCGAGAACATTTGCGGGAACCGGAACTTCATCATCGCCGCCTGGATCATCTCGGCCGTCTCGTCCTTGTGCTCGATCTGCCGGAATTCTCCGGCATCCATACCGGCTTCGAGAATCTGGACGAGGTAGACGCGCTCCTGCGCCAGCTGCTCGTTGAAGAAGAGCGGACGCTCGTCGCTCAGCGTCTCAGCCAGCTCGATCAACTTGTCCTTTTCCTCAAAGGCTTCAAAGGTGCGCACCATGCTGAATTCGAAAAACCGGCGCAGGCGATCTGCGGCAGAATCAGACTGGCGACAGATTCCCGCATAGGTTTGGTACAGCTCGGAATTGAACTTGCGCGCGATCGCCTCGGCAATGTCCAGCTTGGACGCGAAGAAGCGATAGATGTTGCCCGCGGACATGTTGCAGTCCTTGGCAATCTCGGACATCGTCGTCTTCGAGTAACCATAATGGACGATGCGCTCCATCGCGGCATCCAGAATGAGCTGGCGGGTATCGGTTGTGTCGTTCATGCGGGCACCATACTCCGAGTTACTGAAGGATCAATGATTCATTCAGCCGATTTGTTCCTCAATTCCCCCCTATGGGCAGGACAAGGGCAATATGCCATACGCCTGAACACACATACTGCTGCCGGAGCCCAGATAGATGCCGCTTTTTGCCTTCCACAATCTCGACAATGAAATCAATGGCGCAGAGCTGCGCGCTGCCAACCGCCCGGCCCACCTTGCCTGGGTGCAAACACTGGGCGACTCCGTGCGCATGGCCGGGCCCTTGATGTCGGAAGATGGTCAGATGATCGGCTCACTCTGCCTGATAAAGGTCGAGAGCCTGGCCGCCGCGAAGGCGCTCGGCGCCGAAGACCCCTATGCGAAGGCTGGCGTGTTCGGCCACACGCACGTGCATGAAGTCAAATGGCTGGTCGGAGAAGGAAAGCCTGCATGAGACAGCTCATCCTCGGAAACCTGAACTATTCCAGCTGGTCGATCCGGCCGCTGCTGGTTGCGCGCCGTATTGGCCTGCCCGTGGAAGAAGTGATCGTGCCGCTCGATTTCCCGGACACATCCGCAAAGCTGAAAGAGATCAGCCCGACGGCGAAGGTGCCGCTGCTGATCTGGGATGATGTGACGGTGTGGGAAAGCCTGGCCATCACCGAATGGATTGCAGACTGGGCCCCTGTCGGAGCGGTCTGGCCAGAGGACGCTGGCAAGCGCGCGATCGCCCGCGCGGTGACAAGCGAAATGCATGCAGGCTTCCCGGCACTGCGCAAGGCATGCCCGATGGACATTCGCAGCCGCTCTGAAACGCCGGACATGACTGAAGCGCTTGAGGCCGACATTGCCCGCATCCAGACGATGTGGGACGAGATGCGCGCGCAACATGGCGCGGGCGGGGATTTCCTGTTTGGCAAATGGAGCGCGGCTGACGCTTTCTACGCGCCGGTCGTGACACGTTTCCGCACCTATGGCCTGCCCCTGACGGGCGCCGCTGCGGAATACTCGGCAGCCGTGCTGGAAGACCCGCTTTTCCTGGAACTGGAAAAGCAGGCTGAAGCCGAACCCTGGTGGATCAAGTACACGCCCGACGGACGCTCAAGCGGTTATCTCAAGCCGGAAGGCTGAGCAGGTCATAGTCCAGATCGTGCCGGAACAGGGTTCGGACATGATCGGCATAAATGTCCATCGCCTCTCCGGTGAACAGTTCTGACAGCGGAGTCTTGCGATTCTGCAGCACGTTGGGTTCAGCGTCCGGGTCGACCTTTTCGGCCATCGCTTCCTTTGTGCCTGCTGCGAGCGCCGTATCCAGCGCCATCGCCGTCAGGCCCAGCCCCCAATGGTCCGATACGGCTTGAAGGATGGCGCGCGGGTCTTTCTGGGTCTGCTCGTACTGGACCAGGAAGATGCTGTCGCCATGCTTGGCCCGGATATCGCCCCAACGGTTCCAGAAGCGGGCAAGCCAGTAGAGATCGCAGCGATACTTCGACCCGCCGGGATCGCCTTTCAGATAGGTCAGCCAGTCAACCTTGATGTCATATTCCCATTTGGCGTGATGGCTGGCGAGAATGGACATGGGATGGCGCACCGCCAGCACGTAAGGCGGCAGGCTGGCCATGCTGCGCGCCCATCCCCATTCGGCCAGATGGTGCGGGATCGTGTGGCTGAAGGCCAGTCGTGGAAGCTGTGGGAACGTCACATCATCCTTGGGCCAGCCAATATAAGGCCGCACGGCGTTCTCCGAGAAATAGGGCGGATGGGCGATGCCATACGTTTCCGCCAACGCCACCGCCAACATGTATTTCAGCCAATGGGTCCCGGAATTCTTTGACGTGACCAGCATGCCATCGAACCGGCCATGCCGCAGGACGGAGAAATTCGTCCAGGATTCGTTGAACACCTTGGCGCGATATTCACTGGGAAGAGACTCTGACATGGACTGAATCCCTATTGCGCCGGGGCGAGGCGCGCAACCACTGTTAAGCGGCTGAGCGGGTCAGGTCTTCAGGCCTGCCTTGTCTCTGAACACTTGCAACAGGGTAAGTTGTTCCCGCGTCGGCACGCCTTCGGCCTCGGAGACGGCGACCAGCATGGCGTCGAGATCGACAATTTCCTTTGGGCCGAGCTGAGGCGCACTCACGATGAGTTGGCTGAGCTTACGCATGGCCGCTTGCGGGTCCGGCAGGGAATTCATCACCCAGGCGGCATGGGCAGACAACTCGTCCGCCTCGGCCTGCGTGAAATTGAAGTGGGCGATCATTTCCTGATCGATCACTCTTGCCTGCGCCTCCGTCAGCGGGCCTTCGCGGGCACGGGCCACCTCCATCATCATGATGGCAGCGGCCTCTCTCGGGTCTTCGATCAGGCTGATGCCACCCTTCCCCGCCTTGTAGCGAAAGGCGAACCGGCGCGGTGCATTCGCGATGGCGCCAGCTGCATCCAGCGCCGCCTTCGCGCCACGGCGTGCCATCTGGAGACGCCATGACCAAACGCCAATCGTCATCAGGATGCCGAATATCAGGACCAGAATGTGCATGGGCACAATGTAGCGCGCCCCCGCAGGCCGCGCCACTCACAAAACGGTCAGTTCTCGCCAGCCTCGGCCGTCGCAGCTGCATGGGCCTGAGCGAGCACATAGGCGCGGATGGATTCCGACTGCTCCGGGGTCAGATAATCCGCAAAGGACACCATGCCGTTCACCGCCAAATTGCCATCGATCACGACGCCTTTCCATGCGGTTTCGTTCCCGGTGATGGCGGACCAGCGCAAGTCTGGCAGGACACCCGAGCTGACCGCCAGCGGCCCATGGCAAACCGTGCAATTGCGCGCATAGTGGACCGCGCCTTCCGCGATCATTGTCTCGTCGCCAAAGGAATCCGCTTTGGGCGTCTTGTCGATCATCGGGAAATCGGGATCTGCAATCTCACCCTCACCGCCCAACTTGAACGTCACGACCTTGCCGACCGTGGAAGGCACCGTCTCGTCATAGGCAAAGCCTGCTGACAGACCAAAGGCGCTGCCCCAGCCCGTTGTGATCGTAACGTACTGCTCGCCGTCAATCATGAATGTGCCCGGGCCAGACGCGCCGCCAGACTTCAAGTCATGGCTCCAGAGCTTGTCGCCAGTTGCCGCGTCATAAGCGGCAAACTCACCATTCAGCTTTCCTTGAAATACCAAACCGCCCGCCGTGGACAGTACCCCCCCATTCCAGGCATTGTCGTGCTCGACCGTCCAGCGCGGCTCTCCGGCAATCGGATCCCACGCAATCAGGCGGCCCTTCAAGCTTGAGCGAAGGAATTTGGCGACCTCCGGCGGGGCAATCGGGGGCACACCTGCGGAAAAGTCCGCACCGGTATTCCAGGCGATCGCGTCACTCTCGAACCGCGGATCGCGTGCATAGGCCTGCGGGATCTCCTGCGCCGGAATGTAGGCGAGGTTCAGCTCCGGATTGAAGGCCATCGGGTGCCAGTTGTGCGCCCCGAGAGGACCGGGTGTCTGCTGGTAAGGCACTTCTCCATACCGCGCATCCGCGATCTCGATGGGGCGGCCATTCTCATCCAGGCCGGTTGTCCAATTCTGCGGGACGAAAGCATCCCCGGACAGGAACTCCCCGGTCTCGGCATCCAGTACGTAGAAGAAGCCGTTCTTGGGGGCCTGCATCGCGATGCGGCGGCTTGCACCATCTTCGCCGAGCGGCAGGTCGGCCAGAATAATGGTCTGCGTTGCCGTGTAGTCCCAATTGTCGCCCGGCGTCGTCTGGAAGTGCCATTTATAGGTGCCGGTTTCGGGATCCACCGCGACAATCGACGACAGGAAGAGATTGTCACCGCCAGACGGATCACGGAAATCACGGTTCCAGGGAGAGCCATTCCCTACGCCGAAGATGATTTGGTCGTTGACCTCGTCATACACGATGGAATCCCAGACGGTGCCGCCACCGCCATCGGTGACCCATGCGCCGTCATCGCCCCATGTGACATTGCCGATGTCCTCAAATGCGGCATCGGACACTTCGCCATCCGGCTGTTTTTCAGGATTGGGCACCGTGTAGAACCGCCAGACCTTGTCGCCGGTATTCGCATCATAAGCAGAGATGTAGCCGCGCACACCCAACTCCGCGCCGCCATTGCCGATCAACACTTTGCCGTTCACCACGCGCGGCGCGCCGGTGATCGTGTAGGGCTTGGACTGGTCGACGGTTACCTTGCTCCAGACGACTTCGCCGGTTTCGGCGTCCAACGCCTCCAGCCGGCCATCAATGATACCGACATAAACCTTGCCATCATAGACAGCGACCCCGCGGTTCACGACATCACAACAGGCCTTAACACCCACAGCGCGATCCACGTCCGGATCATAGACCCACAGCTCTTCGCCTGTCTTTGCGTCCAGCGCGTAGACCAGCGACCAGGCCGAAGTGACATACATTACACCGTCAACCACGATGGGGGTCGATTCCACGCCGCGATTTGTCGCCAGATCATAGGTCCATGCCACGCCGAGATCGGAGACCGTGTCCGTGTTGACGTTCGTCAGGCTGGAATGGCGCTGCTCATCATAGGTGCCGCCATATGTCAGCCATTCCTCGCCTGCGCTGCCCGTGCTGATGCGCTGGGTGTCGACCGCCGCGAAGGCTTCCGGTTCCGCCGATGGGGCCTGATCGGCGGTTTTCGCCTGCCCGCAAGCGACGAGAATTGCAAAGGATGCCCCTGCAATCAGTGTGGACTGCCAGTGTGTCATGGCGGTTCCTCTCCCTGTTCGTTTCCTTGAAACGGTCTGATGCCGCTTTGGAGTGCGAGAGTAGTGGAGGCAGGCCGATTGTCGAGACCTGTCTTTAGGTCAGGCGAGCGTTGCCGCGCCAAGCCGCGCATGCGTGGAGAGATCGGCCTGCGCCGCATCAATCGCAGCCTCGACAAGGGACGTCCACGCCGTCTTGTCGGCGGCAGATTCCGAACCGTCAGGGAAAGTTACCGACCGCGAGGCGTTCACCACACCACCTTCAAGACGCCCGTCCACTTCCGCAAAACCGGCAAGCGCATCCGCCGCGCCACCGCCCTGCGCGCCATATCCGGGCACGAGAAACAAGGCGTCCGGCGCGAGTGTCCTGAGTTTGCGAGCCTCATCTGGCCCTGTCGCCCCGGCCACCAGCATCAAGCTGGACCAGCCATCCGCGCCTTTGAGGCGCTCTATCGCGGGGGCGAGTGCCTCAACCACGCGGGCGTAAAGCGGCGCGCCTTCAAGATCCTTTGCCTGGAAATCGGCAGACCCAGGATTGGACGTTCGCGCCAATACGACGACGCCCTTCCCATTCGCTTCGGCCTGTTGAAGGAACGGCTCCAGCGTGTCCATGCCCATGTACGGGTTCACCGTGACAGCATCAGAATAGAATGGCGCGTCCTGTGACAGATAGGCAGCAGCATACCCTTTGGCAGTCGTGCCTATGTCGCCACGTTTCGCATCTGTGATGACCATGAGACCCGCCGCTTTCGACGCATCACACACGCGCTGAAGGGCGCGCATGCCGTCCGGTCCATGGCGCTCGAACAGGCCGACTTGAGGTTTCACCACACAGGCGCGGCCAGCTGCTGCGGCGACCACGGCTTCGCCCCAGGCCGCCAGCCCGTCTGGTGTGTCGCCGCCAAACAGGGCAGGGATGCGCCCGGGATGCGGGTCAATGCCCACGCAAAGCGGGCCCAGCTGGCGCGCGCCAGCGATGAGATGAGAAGCAAAATGTGTCATGGGGTCACCCGGCAGGCCACTTTCACCACCTGCAAACGGCGGCGGGCATTATCAGATACAGGACCATAGGTCTCTTCAGCGAAGACTTCGGTTGGACCGTCTTCGCGGTTGATGCTCAGACTGGTCAGGAAGGCATCGACAGAGGTCGGCGCGGCGGTATAGATGCGGCCACGACGCGGGCTTTCCGCGACAATCACGCCCCGTACCGCACCATTCGCGTCAAACACCGGCCCACCGGAGATGCCCCCGAGCGGCCCGGTCAGGCCGCGTGTGCGTCCGATCTCGGCCCAGGCGAGAATGGGCTCTGCCCCTTCCCTGCGGCCCCGTGTGATCAGTTTCGAGCGGGACATCAGCTTGGTCGCCACTTCCCCCGGGCGCCCCTGTGGATAGCCAACATGATAGCCATAGGTGCCGATCCGGAGCGGAGATTCCAGATCCAGTTTCACCGGGTTCGGGCTACGACCTGTCGTCAGCAAGGCCAGGTCGTGATCAGGGTCCACGACAATACTGTCGACCGGAACATATTGGCCGGGGGCGACGAGCAGGCCGACAGAATTACATCCATCGACGACATGCCGCGCCGTGATCCACTGGCCCGACGTGTTTACGGCGAAAGCTGTTCCGATCCCGTCTTTCGGTTCGCTGACCTGCACCAGCACCTGTTCATCCAGCGGAGAGGGCGGCGGCAGCGTCGGGCCTTCTGATTCGATCTGGGCAATCGGAGGCTCCGGCGCGTCCGCTTTCGGATCTCGCGAGAACAGGGTCCAGACGACAACGCCCAGAACCAACGCATAGATCACCCAGTCGAACGAACGCATGAAGTCTCCAGCCCTCCCCTAGAACCTTTGCAGCACCGGGTCCCAAAGACCCGCTGCAATGATCAGGGCCGAAGCCAGCTTGGCAGACACCAGCACGACGGCGGCGCCCGCTTCTTCCTCCTCGATCCGACGTGGAATATCGGTCAGCAGCACGTCCACGAGCCGGTAGACGAGCAATTGGATCAACAATGACACGATGCCCCAGATGGCGAGGTCAACCAATGTAACGCTTGATGCCAAACAGGAGGCGATGGGAATGGCCAGCCCGACAATCGCGCCCGCCAGCGCGAACCCGGCGGCGGCGTTTCCGGACTTTACAAGCGCCAGTTCCTTCCAGGGCGTCAGCAGCACATAAATCGTGCTGGCAGCGACCAACATGATGCCGGCCGCCCCCGTCCAGACCAGGAAGCGCGGGAAGGCCTCGACAAAAGCTAAAGTCTCACCGCCCATAAACGCTCGCCATTTCCTCTGATTTCCATTGACCCGAACTGAGCCATACTTATCCCTACCCATAGCATGCCATTGCCTCAAGGAGACAGATTCATGATCAAGGGGAAAACCGCCCTCGTTACCGGCTCGACCAGCGGCATTGGAAAGGCGATCGCCGAGCGGCTCGCGCAGGCCGGGGCCGATATTGTGCTCAACGGCTTCGGCGACGCCGATGAAATTGCGTCTCTTCAGAAAGAGATGCATTCGGAACACGGCGTACAGGTTGGCTATTCAGGCGCTGACCTGACCAAACCGGACGCCATCGAAGGCATGTTCGACTATGTGAAGAAGGAATTCGGCGGGGTGGACATCCTCGTCAACAATGCCGGGACGCAATTTGTCTCTCCGCTGGAAGATTTCCCCGTTGCCAAATGGGATCTGATCATGGCGCTGAACCTGTCAGCGGCTTTTCACACTACGCGCCTTGCGCTCGGGCCGATGAAGGAAAAGGGCTGGGGCCGCATCATCAATACAGGCAGCGCACATGCCAAGGTCGCCTCTCCGTTCAAGGCCGCTTACGTCGCCGCCAAGCATGGCCTCGCCGGCCTGACCAAGGTGACTGCACTCGAAGGGGCGGAACACGGCGTACGGTGCAATCTTGTCTGTCCCGGCTATGTGCATACGCCGCTGGTTGATGGCCAGATTGACGACACTGCGAAGGCGCGCGGCATGACCCGCGACGAAGTGGTGAAAAATGTGCTGCTTGCTGCCCAGCCAACCAAGGAGTTCGTGACAGCAGAGCAGATTGGCGGCTTCGTCGCCTTCCTTTGCTCGCCTGACGCCGACCAGATCAATGGCGCAGACCTGTCGATCGATGGAGGCTGGGTGGCGCAATAGGTCACTGCCTTGTAATTTGACGGGCGCGGCCAGTTTCATGATAGGAGTTGGTCAATGCTCCAAAGGATTGCTCTTCTCTGCTTCAGCCTGCTGCTGATTGCGTCTGCCAAGGCGAGCCAGATGGTTCACGCAATGGCGGCCGATTGCGACATGGGCATGATGGAGCACGCCCCAGCCGACGCGCCTGATGAACCGATGGATGGCATGATGGACAGTACAGCGTGTTGCTGTCCTGCCATAGTTGCGGCGCTTCCATCAGCTACCGCAGGGGATAAGGTAAGCCAGACCTATCCACCGCTGTTCGATGCGCCGCTGGACGCAAGTCCTGTCTCGATCACCTTTGTACCGGAGCCGCCCCCTCCCCGGGTGTGATGTTTCCCGAGAAACATCCATTCAACCCGGAACAAAGGAGAAGGCCTTGTCCTTCCTATCCCGCGCCGCACCTGTTGCGGCATGCCTGACTTGGGCGGCCCTGGCCCCCATAGCCGAGGCACGTCCCGTTTCCTATCCCGGAGGCTGGACGGCAATGCAGATGAACAATGGCGATGCGTCGTCGCTGCATATTCATTATTCGCCAACGGCCTCGGATTCCATCGGCTTTTATGCCGAACGGAACTGGGCCGAAGACGTGCAATTCACCGGCCTGCAATACAATCGCCTGCTGAAGCGATGGAATGGCCCCAGCAGTCAGGCCAACACCTATCTGAAACTGGGCGTTGGTGAAGCTGACCCGTTCGGCGATGCGTCGGGAGAGCTTTCAGGTTTCGCGGCATTCGCTGCGGACTGGGAAACCCGGCGCTGGTTTACCTCCTATGAGGCACGGGCGACCGACTATGCCGGAAACCAGAGCCTGCGCCACAGTGCGCGGGTCGGTGTTGCCCCCTATATCGGCGACTTCGGAGACCTCCATACCTGGCTGATGCTGCAGGTGGACAACCACCCGGAAGCAGCCGAGCCCACAACCACAACCCCTCTCATCCGGTTCTTCAAGGACGTCCAGATGGTCGAAATCGGCTATACTCTGGAGACCGAGGAACTGCTTGCGAACTGGATCATCCGGTTCTGATTTACAGGAAACACAGACATGAAACTGAACAAGATCGCCTTTGGCATCCTCGCCCTTTCCGTCCTGACTACGCCAGCATTGGCTGACGAAATGATGGACCATTCAAAAATGGATCATTCTGCACATGAAGGTGCAGCGCCCGATCTGGTGGACACAAAAGACGTGGCCGACTCGGCCCAAATCGTCACCGCCAAGGTGAATGGCCTTGTCTGCGATTTTTGTGCGCAGGCCGTCCGCAAAGTGTTCAAGAAACAGGACGCCGTGGAAAGCGTGACTGTGGACCTGGACAACGGACAAATCGTCCTTGGCCTGAAGGCAGGCGCGAACATGGATGATGAAACAATCGGAAAGCTGATCCGCAAATCCGGCTATTCGCTCGTCAGCATAGACCGGGGCGACGACGCATGAGCGGCGAAGTAAAGGCGCCAAGTACGCTGCCGGCCTTCCTGTCTCTGTTCACTTCGACGGGAACCCTGATCTGCTGCGCCCTGCCCGCACTGCTGGTCAGCATCGGTGCCGGGGCCGTCATGGCGGGCCTGATCGAAGCGGTTCCGCAGATCACCTGGCTCGGCAAGAACAAGGAGCTGGTCTTCTCTATCGCAGCAGGGATGATCGCGGTGGCCGGAGCCTGGCAATGGCATGCACGTTCGCTGCCCTGCCCAGTCGACCCGGCCCAGGCACGCGCTTGCACACGGGCGCGCCGGATCAGCTGGATCGTCTGGTGGATCAGCGTTGGCGCATTCGTGATCGGCGCATTCTTTGCGTTTTTCGCAGCGGGCTTGCTGGCCTGAAACAGACAGGCCCGCCAGCACGGCGGGCCTTACCTATTCTGCCAGCAATTCGCCAAGGCAGGCCGAAATGGTCTCTGCCGTGTCTTCATGGGTGAAGAAGGTTTTCAGCTGCCAGTCCTCGTCCATCAGGTACAGCAAAGATGTGTGGTCCATCGTGTATTCAGACTGGCTGCCCGATTGTTCGATCCGGGAATAATCCGACAGGAACTCATCGGCTGCCGCGCGCACGTCTTCCGGTGAGCCTGTCAGCCCGACCAGGTTTTCCGGGAAACGGGGCGCTTTCACGTAAGCGGCAAGCGCTTCTGGCGTATCACGCTCGGGATCTACAGAGATCAACAGGGTCTGGGGCGGCTCAATATTTTCAGGCAACTGCGAGTAGGCGCGCTCCACATTCACCAGCGTCATCGGGCAGACATCCGGGCAATAGGTGAAGCCAAAATAGATCAGCGTCGGACGGCCCTTATAAGTCTCTTCCGTGACGCGCTCGCCCACATCATTGATCAGGGAAATCGGCCCGCCAATCTCGGGATAGGCCCGGCCAGTGCAGCTGGCCTGCACGCCGCTGGACTTGGCACGCGGGGCAGTATCAGCTTCCGGCGCAGACGATGGAGAACACGCGGCCAGCAAGGCGGCGGCCAGCAAGGCGGATGGGGCAAGGAGCGATCTGATCATCATGAAGGCGATATGGGCCGCAAGCGGCGCTTGGCGCAAGCGTCACGCTGCCGCATAAGGCACAAATGGATGATTTGACCCGCGACGGACACATAGATCTCGACGATGCGATCTTCACCCTGCCCCCGGAAGGGCTGGGATCGGCGCAGTCGGCCCTCGGGCGGACGCGCCTTCGTACATTCATCACTTTGCGCTGGCTCGCCGTGGCTGGGCAGACAGTGGCCGTCCTGTTCGTTGCATTTGGCCTGAATTTCGACATGCCGCTGGCGCTTTGCCTGTCGATTATCGCCGCCTCGGCGTGGCTCAACGTCTTTCTGTCTTTCGCCTTCCAGAGCCAGCGCCTGACGCGCGGCTGGGAGGCCACGCTGCAATTGGCCTTCGATACCGTGCAACTGGCGGCCTTGATTGCTGCGACGGGCGGCCTGTCCAATCCCTTCCTGTTGCTGTTGGTGGCTCCGGTGACAGTAGCCGCGCTGAGCCTCAGCCCGTTCCGGGCGACGCTGATTGCGCTGCTCGCTCTCCTGCTGGCCGCCCTCATGCCGATGATTCACCTGCCCCTGCCGTGGGGCGTTGCCGATAGCACTGTTGCCCTGCCGGCGTTGTTCCAGCTTGGGCAATTCGCGGCGCTTGCCGTCGGCGTTGTCTTTTTTGCCCTTTCGGCGGCGCGGGTCAGTCAGGATGAAGCGCGGCTCGTGCGGGCGCTGGACGCGGCCGGCGTGGTGATGGCGCGAGAACAGAGACTGTCAGCCTTGGGCGCGATGTCTGCCATGACAACCCACGAGCTCGGCACTCCGCTGGCGACAATTCATCTGGTTGCAAAGGAACTTCAGGGCGACCTGGGGCCGGACGACCCACGCGCAGAGGACATTATCCTGATTGCCGAACAGGCTGACCGCTGCCGCGCCATTCTGGCCACCATTCGCGAAGCGCGGGAAGCCACAGACATTGTCCACGCCCAGATCCCGCTCGATTCACTGGTTGCCGAGGCGGCCGCCCCCTTCAAAGGGCTGGGCGTTGAGGTACGTGTCCGGGCAGAGGCCGGAGACGGCGGTGATGCTCGCGCCCCGGTCCTCAAGCGCAGCCCGGAAGTGCTGCACGCGCTCGGTGCCTTCATTGAGAATGCTGTCAGCTTTGCCGATACGCGCGTGAATGTCGTCGCGACTTGGACGGCGGACCAGATCATCATCACAATCAGCGATGACGGCCCCGGATTTGCTCCGGAAGTGCTGCCGAAACTGGGCGAACCCTATGTGTCGCAACGCGGGGAAGCGCATCTGGGCGGCGGCGACATGGGACTCGGCTTTTTCATCGCAAAGACGCTGATCGAACGCACAGGCGGCCGAATCGCGACGCGAAACCGGACCCCGCCAAAACGTGGCGCTGTGGTTCAGACCCTGTGGCCACTGACTCTTTTGCAGGCGCCTGACTTGGATTAAGTGACGGTTCAGACCTATATGGCCAATATTACACCAAGGATAAGATCATGGATCGGCCAGTTAACGTAAATCTGCACGAGAGCCTCAAGGATGTTGAGGACCGCTCCTGTCTCGTCATGGATGATGATGGCCCCTTCGTGCAACGTATGGCCCGTGCCCTGGCTCAGCGCGGTTTTGTGGTCTCTGCGGTATCTTCGGTCTCTGAAGGCAAGGATATTGCCCGTCTTAACCCGCCCGCTTTCGCGGTTCTGGATCTGCGCCTGGAAGATGGCAGCGGTCTTGATGTGGTGGAAGTCCTGCAAAAACACCGTCCTGACGCGCGCGCAGTGATCCTCACCGGATATGGCGCAATTGCGACAGCAGTCGCCGCTGTGAAGGCCGGAGCCGTCGATTACCTGTCGAAGCCAGCCGATGTTGACGATATCATCCGTGCGCTCACGGCTTCACCAGACGAAAAACCTGCCCCGCCGGAAAATCCGATGTCTGCGGACCGTGTACGTTGGGAACACATTCAGCGCGTGTACGAATTGTGTAATCACAATGTTTCCGAAACGGCACGTCGCCTAAACATGCACCGGCGCACACTGCAGCGTATCCTCGCAAAACGGGCCCCCCGGTAAACCTGAACCTGCAGCAGTGTTGCCAGAATACGTCGGTTTCGCTCGTGCAGCTCAGCTATCAGCTAAATGAAGTTGCGTCGCATTCCAGCGGGTTGGTAACTGCCGCGCATGAAACAGAATTCGCGCTGCGTCGCCCCGCTCATTCTTGCCTCGCTTGCCCTGCCCGCCGCCGCCCAAACCGGTGACACGGCGCAAAGGCTGGACACAATCGTCACGACTGCCACGCCGAGCGCAGCGCCGCTTTCAGACATCCCCATGTCTGTCAGTGTAATCGATAGTGGCGACCTTTCACTGGCTGATGCCTATGTCAGCGCGGAAGACGTGACCGACCTGCTGACGGGTGTCGAAGCCGCCGTGGCCAATGGCACGCAAGTGGCCTTTCAGATACGTGGCGTTGGCGCGGTCGACCATCAGGCACTCACCCCAACAGCGGCGGCTGTTTACTCCGATGGCGTCTATCTTGCGACGAACGTGCAGACCGGATTGATGCTTTACGATCTGGACCGAATTGAAGTGCTGAAGGGCCCGCAAGGCACGCTGTACGGACGCAACGCCTCCGGTGGAGCAATCAATTTCATCACGGCCCGGCCGGACAATGACCAGCGCAGATATGTCCGTCTTGGCTATGGCAATCTGAACCGCATGGATCTGGATGGCGCATATGGCGACTCTTTCGATTCCGGGTTCAGCTATCGACTCGCCGGGCGCTACCTGTCCCGTGATGCAGCGTTGGACAATGTTGCAGGGCCAGAGGCAGCAGGCGGTGAGCGTGACGAGTTCGGTGTACGGCTCGGCCTCAATTGGGACAGCGTCGCGGATGGATCACTTTTGCTGCGCACGCATTATGAAGAGGGTAATGGCGTCAACGCCGCCCCGCGTAATGACACCCTTGATCTGGACGATCATGAAATCGCGGTTGGCAGCGACGGCATTCAGGATACGGACAACGAATTCTACGGCATCTCAGCCGAATACGCGCGCGATATTGGGCGCTGGGCACTCACATCCCTGACGGCGTTTGAGGGCTACAATCAGGAATACGGATTTGATTTCGACGGCGCGGTCGCACTGTTTGGCAATCCGAACTTCAACGCCAACCTCGCCTACCTCCGAGACTTCCGCCAATATTCGCAGGAAATCCGACTGCACACGGATTGGGATGGCGGCAGCACTATGATTGGTGTGTCGGGATCAGTTGAGAATTTCAGCCAGACCTACACAATCTGGTGCGGCGAACTCGACGCCGACACCCTGTTGGGAACCTGCCCCTATGTTGGCGCAGCGAGCCGCGCTGGCCCCACCCCCGTGTCTGATACCGCTGCCATGACGCTCGTGACAGACATCCGTCAGGATCGCTCCACCTTCGCGGCATTCACGCACAATGAGTTCGACCTCTCCGACAGCCTGACCGCGACGCTGGGCGCACGCGTTACGCGTGAGGAAATCGAGGGACAAGGCAGTGGGCGGCATATCTTTGAAGATGGCACCATTGGCTACAACAATGTGGGCGGGCTCGGCCTAGCTGCAGGGTCGAATGAAATTGAAGAGACATATCTCTCAGGCCACGCCGCCCTATCCTATGCGATGGAACATGGAACGGCCTATGCGTCCGTTTCCAACAGCTACAAGTCGGGCGGCTTCAATGGCGAAGTCCAGAACAATGTGACCCATTTCGCGGATGAAGGCCTGTTCGATGCGGAAACCGTGACGGCCTATGAGATCGGATATAAGGGGAAGACAGACCGACTGACCTATGCGGTCGCCGCCTTTGCACAGGACTATTCTGACCCGCAGGCCCGCATCTTCGTGAACTTTGTGTTGCCGGACGGCTCCAGCATCACCTCCAACTCCCTCTCCAATCTGGACAAGGCGATTTCCTATGGGATGGAGGCTGATTTCAATTGGCAGTCTACAGAGCAATTTGCCCTGCAAGGCGCACTCACCCTGCTCGAAACCGAAATTGATCAGGAATCCGACATTGGCGGCAATGCAGACACGTTTGACGGCAACCCCCTTCCCTTTGCACCTGACGTGTCAGCCACGTTCGGTGGCCAGTATGAATTTGCGGCCACGGACACGATTGATGGACGCATTTCCATTCACGCCAAATATCGCGGTGACTATTATCTCGATCCGGAAGGCTTGAAGAGCCGCATGCAGGAAGGCTTCACAACCCTGCAAGCCGAAGCAAGCTTCACCCTCAGAGACACGGGCGTCACGCTCACAGCCTGGGGTCGGAACCTGACAGATGAAGACTATGCCGTGTCCGGGTATGGCTTCATCGGCTATGACACGTTCCGGTCTGACCCGCGCACCTATGGCCTGCGGATCGGATACGAATTCTAGCCATCAGTCCGGACAGCCGCCCGCATCAAACCTCAAGGCGCGGAAGTTGACTGGATCACCGTTGGAATAGTTCAGCGCGTAATAGGATTCGGTCTCGGTCACGCAAAGCGACATCTGCTCTGCCTGTGACCGAAGGTGCGTGAGTTCATCCTGAATGGGCAGCTCGGCCTTGCGGTCTTCCAGATTGACCAGATAGACCACCGGATAGGCTGAAAGATCCTCAGGCAGGTCGAGCGGCGTCTCTGGCGGATGCAGATTCTGTGTGCCCAGCGTGAGCACATAGGACGGCTCTGCATACCCAAGCGCCAGAATGCGCTCTGGCGCTTCCCAAGCACATGCCTCACCCGGCACACCGCACACATCCTCCAGGGCGAGGCGCGCGGTCTCTGTCGGCTGCACCCAAATCTGGGTCGGCAACATGAAAATGCGAACATGCCAGCCAATCGCCACGGCGGCATAGATGGCAAACATGGCCGCGTTGCATTCATGCCGGCGGCTGAACTCGATAATGGCTACGCCGCACAGCGCAAAACCAATCCACCAGAACCAGAGCGGGAATTCCCGATAGTCCGTCCAAGTCTCCAACACATCCTTGGGCAGCGCCGTCGAAAAGTCGCCTGCCGTCTCTGCCATGAAATAGGTCGTGACCCCGGGAAAGGAGACCGCCAGCAACAGGATGGCACCGAGAGCGAACAGTGCAATGGACACCCACCGCGTGACCGGCAGGAACTCACCTTCCATCATGCGTGTCGAGGCATAGCCCGCCATGAGCCCAAACGCCGGGTAAGCTGGCAGAATGTAATGGCTGAGCAGCGTCGGCATCAGCTCAAAAAAGGCGTATGTCAGCAGAGCCCAGGCGACGAGCAAGCGCATGGCACGCGTCTCGTCAGGAATCACCTCCTCGCCCACAGGCCACCGCGCCATCCATGTGTCACGGCCCGACAGCCACCAGAACACGCCAATGAATAGCGCAGGCCAAGCCGGAAGCGGTTTCAATGATGCGACTGAGTTCAAGGCGCTTGCGATCATCCCATCGCCTTGCGGGCGCGGCATGAAGGGCAACACATAATTCAAGGCAAGCAGTCCGACGAAGATCGCACCGCTGACAAGCACAACATGCTTCAACCAGGCTTGCCCGCGCGGACGGCTGGGCTTTAGCCGTTTCCACGCCGCCACGAGCCCCGGAACGAAGAACAAGGTGGCCGGGAAGAACCAGGCCGGAATGTGCGTCAAATGATAAAAAGGCCAACCGCCGTGCCCTTCGGACGCGCCAGTGAACTTGTCTTTCAGATCCTTGCCAACCGCGCCCTTGATGTATTGCCCATCGGTCGCCGCCTGAATCCACAGGAACCAGGGCAGCACCATCGCCACGAAGATCGCGGGCCCCGGCCACCATGTCAGAACGCGCCACCAGTCGCCGCCCTTCCCATCTGTCGCCTTGGCCCAGACCCAGGCGCCCATGCCGGCATAGGCCGCCACCATAGGCGTAACTGGCCCCTTGATCAGGAAGCTTGTGCCCATGCAGGCCCAGAACAGTAGCGCCATCTTCTTGGACTGGTCTCGGCGCATGTAGAGGCGCGCCAATGCGCCAATGCTGAGCGTCGTCAGAAAAACCAGAACGCCATCGGTTTTCGAAATGTGTGCTTCCGAAGTCAGCAGCAGGGTCGCCCCAAACAGGGCCGAACCGACAAAGCTTGCCCTGCGGCCGACCAGGACCAGGCCGGTCCAGAAACAGGCAAGTGTGCCGAACGCTGCGCCGAGCCAACTGGGCACGCGATATGTCCAGATCTGTTTTGCCTCCGGGCCGGTGAAGACAGCCGTCGATGCCGCCTGCAGCCAGTGAATACCAGCCGGCTTCTTGTTGCGAAGCTCGTCCTGATACTGGATACGGATATAGTCCTTCTCTTCCAGCATCTCCTTGGAGGCCTGCGCAAACCGGCTTTCATCCCTGTCCAGCGCGGGCAGGTTGAACACGCCCGGCGCGGCTGCCCCGAAGGTCAGGATGAACAGGACAACCCACGGCTTCCAGCCGGTCGACAGTCGATCAAGCAAAGTCATAAATGCCGTTTACCGTGTTCATCCCGGCGCGTCTTCATTGTTTTGCGCTGAGTTTCAGTAAGCGATAGATGCGCCATAGGGCTCGCCTTGCGTCAAATCGCTTTGTATGAGCGTGCGAAACCTGCCTCGCGCGCGTGCGCGATTCCCTTGCTGAAAGGTGCCAGCCATGGCCCAGTCACTCGAATTTTCCATTGTCGTTCCGGTTCACAATGAATCCGGCAATGTCGAACCCCTGGTCACCGAGATTCATCGCGCGCTGGATGGCCGCGCCTTCGAGATGGTGTTTGTGGATGATGCATCCAGCGACGATACACGTGCACGTCTCGTGGACCTGAAGGCGCGTTTTCCAATGCTGCGCGTCATCAGCCACCGCAAGAATGCTGGCCAGAGCCGCGCTATACGGTCCGGTATCCTCGCCGCGCGCGCACCAGTGGTCGGCACACTTGATGGCGACGGTCAGAACGACCCGGCCGACCTGCCAGATCTCTACCGCCAGCTGACACGCGCTGACGCACCGGAATCCCTGAAAATGGTGATGGGGCGCCGCACCAAGCGCAAGGACACCGCGTGGAAACGCTTCGGCAGCACATTTGCCAACAGGATCCGCAAGCGTATGCTAAAAGATGATTGCGATGATGCGGGCTGCGGCGTGAAGGCGATTTATCGCGACGCGTTCCTGCAGCTTCCCTATTTCGATCACATCCATCGCTACGTCCCTGCCCTGATGCGGGCGGAGGGGTTCGATGTAGAGTATCGCGATGTGAACCACCGCGAGCGTGGCTCCGGCAAGTCGAACTACACCAATTTTGGCCGACTGGCTGATGCCCTGTCTGATCTTCGCGGCGTCATGTGGCTGATCCGCCGCCGTCGCAATCCGGGCGGCATGGACGAGCTTTAGCCTGGCGTTTTCAGAGCAAGGAAAAACCCCCGCCAGCCATCGCCGACGGGGGTTTTCCTATTGGGTCGGAAGAGTCAGGCCTGTCCGCTGACAGCGAGCACGTCTTCGACCGTGCGCAGGCCCGGCTTCGGCGAGGTGACCAGCACGGCCATGTTGCCCGGAAGGTGCTTGTTATCCAGCATCTTCTCGTGCGCTGCCGGAATGTCTGCCCAGGGGAAGACCTCCGACATGCCGGGATCAATCCGGCGATCAATGACCAGCTTGTTGGCGGCCGAAGCCTGTTTCAGGTTTGCAAAGTGGCTGCCCTGCACCCGCTTCTGGCGCATCCAGAGGAAGCGCGCATCCATAGTCAGGTTAAAGCCTGTCGTGCCGGCACAGATCACAACCATGCCGCCACGCTTGACGACAAAAACCGACACAGGGAACGTCGACTCGCCCGGATGTTCGAACACGATGTCGACATCCTGCTTGCCGGTGATTTCCCAGATCGCTTTGCCGAATTTGCGGCTTTCCTTCATGTAGTCGCTGAATTCCGGGCCGTTCACCGTGGGCAATTGGCCCCAGCAATTGAAGTCTTTCCGATTCAACACGCCTTTCGCGCCAAGCGACATGACGTGGTCGAACTTGTCATCTGACGAAACGACGCCAATCGCGTGCGCACCGGTGACAGCACAAAGCTGAACCCCAAAACTGCCAAGTCCGCCGGATGCGCCCCAGATCAGGGCGTGCTCACCGGGCTTCAAAATATGCGGGCGGTGTCCGAACAGCATCCGGTAGGCCGTTGCGAGTGTCAGCGTGTAGCAGGCGCTCTCCTCCCAGGTCAGATGTTTCGGACGCGGCATGCACTGACGCGCCTGAACGCGGCAGAATTGCGCAAAAGAACCGTCCGGAGTCTCATAACCCCAGATGCGCTGGCTCGGCGAGAACATCGGGTCGCCGCCATTGCACTCCTCATCATCGCCATCGTCCTGGTTACAGTGGATGACAACTTCATCGCCCGGCTTCACGCGAGTCACCTTGCGGCCGACCGCCCAGACAATCCCCGCGGCGTCTGAGCCTGCGATGTGATAATCCTGCTTGTGAATATCGAATGGCGAAATCGGCTCGCCCAGCCCGGCCCAGATGCCGTTATAATTCACGCCAGCTGCCATGACGAGCACCAGCACCTCGTCGGAATCGATCTCCGGCACAGGCACTTGCTCAAGCTGCATCGCCGTTGACGGTCGACCGTGGCGCTCCCGGCGAATTGCCCAGGCATGCATCATTTTCGGTACATGGAACTCCGGCGGGATCTCACCGAGTTCGTAAATGTCTTTTGTCTCCCTTGCCATGGCAGGGGGGCCCTCCTCCTTGATTACACTTCCGGAACGCATTGGCGCACATTTTTCATGTCTTCACAAAACATCCGGTTCCCGCCACCTTGGCCGCTGAGTGTGACGCATGCAAGAATTTTGTTGCGCTGCACAAAAATCAGCAAGGGGGCGTTGCATTCATGCCAATGGGCGACATTGTATATCTGAACGGCGCATTTACCCAGCGGCAGGATGCGCGGATTTCCCCACTGGATCGAGGATTCCTTTTTGCTCATGCCGCCTATGAAGTAACTGCAGTCTATGGCGGAAGATTGGTCGATTTCGAGGGCCACGTTTCACGGCTCCGTAACACGCTGGACGCCATCGCCATCCCGAACCCGCACAGCGCCGCTGACTGGGAAGACCTGCATGTACAGCTCCTTCACAGGAACGGTTTGCAGGAAGGTCTGATCTATTTGCAGGTCACAGCCGGCGCATATGACGGACGCGACTTTGCCGGGCCGGATGTCTTTACACCGACCGTACTTCTTTTCGCCGATCATCGCCCCTTGATCGGTCCGGTTGCGGAGCATGGAATTCGCGCGATCTTCCTGAACGATATTCGTTGGCGACGGCGCGACATCAAGACAACCCAGTTATTGTCTCAGGCCCTCGCCTATAGATCAGCGCGCGAAGCGGGCGCGCAAACCGCGTTCATGGTGGAAGATGGATACGTTACCGAAGCCGCCTCAGCCAATTCGTGGATCGTGACCGAGGACGACCAGATCATCACCCGCAACCTGTCCAGCGACATTCTGCCCGGCATCACGCGCGCACATGTTATTGCCCGCCTGAGAGATCGGGGCCTCACTGTGGAAGAACGCGCCTTCACTCCCGATGAAGCCTATGCTGCGCGGGAGATCTTCACCACCTCGGCCGGTGCGATGATTGCGCCTGTGGTCCAGTTGGAAGATCGCCCTGTCGGCGACGGCAAGCCCGGCCCAGTAACCCGTCTTGTACAGCGGCTATATTATGAAGCGCTGGGCGCAGACGTCTCCAAGGTGGCCGCCTGGGCCCTCGCCTGAAGCGTGTGGCGCACTTTCAGGCCCAAAATCACACTCGCCAGAAGGATTGTAACCAAGTTGGCGATGATAATCGGCATTGAGTTGAGCAGGAAGCCGTAGACCAACCAGCCCGTCACGCCCGCCGTGAACATCGTATACATGATCAGCGAAATGCCGTCCGTCCGGCCGGTCCGGATGACCATCAGGGCCTGTGGCAGGAATGAAAGCGTGGTGAGGGCAGCGGCCACAAGGCCGATCATGTCAGTCATCGCCGGAAACTCCGTGTACGCGGGGGCGCTATACCTGATTTCAGGCAGCCGCGAAATGTCCAGAAAGCCATAGCAAACATGGGGATGTTTGCGCTAACGGATTTCACACAGGAAAATGGCTATTCCTTGTCGATGATCTCGCCTTCGATGATTTCTCCGTCGCCGTCCCCTGCGCCGGAACTTGCGCTGTTGGAAAAGCCTGTATTCATGTGGCCCATCACTGCCGACACTTCCTGTGTTGCGATGCGCGCACTGAAAGTATTTGCCAGCAGGGCGATGCCCGTTGTCGCGCAGAATAGCCCGACATCCACCGCGCCATATCCGCGCGCCAGGGACGTCTCTCGAAACAACGCAAACACGCCGAGGCAGACAATGAACAATCCTGCCAGCAAACCCGCACGCACGGCGAACCCTGGCAGCAGTCCCGTCACTGCGGGATACCCTTCATGGCCAGTCAGTCGATGCAACCGGAAACGCTCAACCCAGCTGGCCAGAAGCATTCCGGCCGCCAACGCCGCCACCATAAGCACGCTGCGCTCCAGAAGCGCCGCGACGACCACGCCAAGCGGAAAGGTGAGGATAGCGATTATCCGCAGAAGCAAGGCGGACTGGATCAGACTGGTCGGCTGGTTCACGTATTTCTCCTCTCGCCTCCATCTGGTTGCTCTGACATCCTGACGCAAGCATGCACGCTTGCCTTGTGTCGTTTCACACGGCATGTTGCGGCGCAACATAATAAGGGGAGAATTCCGTGGCAGACATGGATAAAGCATACCAGCACGCGCCGGACCGCCCGTGGATCTTTCGGACCTATGCGGGCCATTCCACGGCGACGAAATCCAACGAGCTCTATCGCGGCAATCTCGCCAAGGGCCAGACAGGCCTGTCGATCGCCTTCGACCTGCCCACGCAGACCGCCTATGACGCCGACCACATCCTCTCAAAGGGTGAAGTCGGCAAGGTCGGCGTGCCAGTGAAGCATCTTGGCGATATGCGCCTGCTCTTCGATCAGTTGCCGCTGGAAGAGATGAACACCTCCATGACGATCAATGCGCCGGCGGCCTGGATGCTGGCGCTTTACGTCGCACTGGCAGATGAACGCGGAGATGATCGCAAGAAGCTGCGCGGAACGACCCAGAACGACATTGTTAAGGAGTATCTCTCCCGCGGAACCTATGTATTCCCACCCGAGCCGAGCCTTCGCCTGATCTCGGACATGGTCAGTTGGTGCTATACTGAAGTGCCCAAATGGAATCCGATGAATGTCTGCTCCTATCACCTGCAGGAAGCGGGCGCGACACCGGAGCAGGAACTGGCCTACGCGCTGGCGACGGCAATCTCTGTTCTGGATACGGTGAAAGCCGGCGGACAAGTTCCGGAATCAGACTTTGAGACTGTTTTCGGTCGTATTTCATTTTTTGTGAACGCCGGTGTCCGTTTCGTTACGGAACTTTGTAAGATGCGTGCCTTTGTGGAACTCTGGGAGGAGATTGGCCGCGAGCGCTATGGCGTCACCAGCCCAAAGGCGCTGCTGTTCCGCTACGGTGTTCAGGTCAACTCGCTCGGCCTGACCGAGCCGCAGCCTGAAAACAATGTCTATCGCATATTGATTGAAGCGATGGCGGTCACGCTGTCCAAAAAAGCTCGGTGCCGCGCCCTGCAATTGCCGGCCTGGAACGAGGCGCTTGGCCTGCCACGCCCGTGGGACCAGCAATGGTCTTTGCGCCTGCAACAGATCCTCGCCTATGAGACGGACCTTCTGGAATATGAAGACATTTTCGATGGCAGCCACGTCATCGAATCCAAGACTGAGGAATTGAAAGCGCTGGCCCGCGATACACTTGCCGACATTGATCAGCGCGGCGGGGCGACCAAATCGATCGATTTCATGAAAGAAAGTCTGGTCGACGCTCATATCGAACGCATCAAGGCCATCGAGAGCGGCGAGCTGACTGTGGTTGGCGTCAATCGTTATACAGAAAGCGAAGACAGCCCGCTCGGCGCGGGTGATGGCTCGATCCAGACTGTCGACCCCGCAGAAGAATCTGCCCAGGTGCGCGACTTGAAGGAATGGCGCAGCCAACGCGACCAGTCTGCCGTCGATGAGGCGCTCGCCAATCTGAAACAGGCCGCGCGCGATGGCACCAACATCATGGAGCCATCCATTGCCTGCGCGAAGGCCGGCGTTACGACCGGCGAATGGGGCACCGCGATGCGGGAGGTATTCGGTGAATTCCGTGCGCCGACGGGCGTTGCAATGGTTATCAAGACCGAAGGCGAGGAAGATGTCGCCGCGGTCCGCAAGGAAGTTGAACGCGTTTCCGAAGCGCTCGGTCGCCAGCTGACCTATGTGCTCGGCAAGCCAGGCCTTGATGGCCACTCCAATGGCGCCGAGCAGATCGCCGCGCGCGGCCGGGAAGTGGGCATGAATGTCGTCTATGAGGGCATTCGTTTCACACCATCCGAGATCGCCGCGCAGGCGAAGGAAAACAACGCCCATGTCGTGGGCCTGTCGATCCTGTCCGGAAGCCATTTGGATTTGGTGCGCGAAACGATTGCCGAGCTTCGCAAGGTCGGCCTCGACAACGTCCCGGTCGTTGTGGGAGGCATCATCCCACCGGAAGATTCCCGTGCCCTGCGCCAGATGGGCATCGCCCGCGTTTACACGCCGAAGGATTTCAAGATCACCGAGATCATGGGCGACGTGGTGGGCATCGTGGACAAGGCATGGCTGGTCGAAGGCTGAGGCACACAATCTGCGCATTATAGATTGAATACCTGACCGTTCGCCTTTATCGGGCGCGCACAAGCAGGAAGGCTTCACCATGCCCCATTCCAAACCTTTTGAACTCGGCTGGGAGGAATGGCTCGCGCTGCCTGATCTTGGCCTGCCAGCAATCAAGGCGAAGGTGGATACAGGCGCGCGCACGTCTGCGCTGCACGCCAGCGTGATCGAGCCATTTGGTCCGGCTGACGCGCCGCAAGTACGCTTCCTGATACAACCAGACCCGAACAATCCCGCGCTCGAGGTGACGTGTTCAGCACCGGTCGTGGACCGCCGCGACGTGACAAGCTCGAACGGGGAAACAGAGCTGCGCTATGTAATCCAGACCGATGTGGAAATGGGTGGCCGACGCTGGCCGATCCAACTGACGCTAACCAATCGCGAAAGCATGTCCTACCGAATGCTGTTCGGACGCGGCGCAATCCAGCCCGACATGATTGTCGATGCCAACGCGTCGTTCCGTCAACCGAAGCTGGACTTCGCCGCCTATGCCGGCCTGCCGAAAAAGCGCCCTGTAAAACGCCCCCTCCGGATCGCCCTGCTAACGCGTGAGCCGAAGAATTACTCCAGTCAGCGCCTGATAGAAGCAGCGCAAGCGCGCGGCCACGTGATCGAAGCCATCGACACGGCCCGCTGCTACATGCAAATCGGCACAACGCACCCGCAAGTGCATTATGATGGCAAGGCGCTGCCGCGTTATGACGCCGTCATCCCGCGTATCGGTGCGGGGATAACGGATTACGGGCTCGCCGTATTGCGCCAGTTCACCAACACTGGCGCCTTCTGCCTGAACAGCGCGAGTTCCATCGGGCATTCGCGCGACAAGCTGATGGCCCACCAATTACTTGCGCGCGCCAAGATAGACATGCCGGTCACCGCCTTTGCCCACAGCCCGAAAGACACCAAGGACCTTATCTCTCTGGCGGGTGGCGCGCCCGTGGTCGTGAAGCTGCTCTCATCGACACAGGGCAAAGGTGTTGTGTTGGCAGAAACACGCAAGGCTGCGGAAAGCCTGACGGATGCCTTCCGCGGGCTGGACGCCAACTTCCTGGTTCAGGAATTCGTGGAAGAGGCGGCCGGGACCGATGTGCGAGCCTTTGTGATTGGCAACAAGGTGGTCGGCGCAATGAAGCGCCAGGCACAGAAGGGCGAGTTCCGGTCCAATTTGCACCGTGGCGGCACCGCATCCACGATCAAACTGACGCGGCAGGAGAGAGATACGGCGCGGGAGGCAGCAAAGGTACTTGGCTTGCGCGTCGCTGGCGTAGACCTTCTGCAAACGGAGAAAGGCCCGAAAGTTCTGGAAGTGAATTCCTCCCCCGGCCTTGAAGGTATAGAGTCCGCCACGAGCAAGGATATTGCCGGCCTGATCATCGAACATCTTGAAAGCCAGGTCCGGCCGCTTGCGCGTGTTCGTGAACCTGCATCACGCAAACGCCGCTGAGAGGCAATCAGCGAGAACTGAACAGTTTTCCTTTTTCCGTGATCAGAACAACGATGAGCGATCCAACGCCGAGCGCCACAAAGCCGAGCATCAAGGGCAGGGTGGTTCCATTGTAATAGCTGCCGATCACCATGCCGAGCAGGCTGGAGACAGTCGTCGTCGCAAACCCGTAGGCTGCGGACGCCGTACCCGCGATCTTGCCAAGCGGCTCCATCGCCAGCGCTGAAAAGTTCGCACCCATCATGCCAAAACAGGCAAAGGTCAGCGTGAACATCGGGAAGAACCAGTAAAGGCTTTCACCAAACAGCCAGGTCCTCAACGCGAGCGCCGACGACATCAGGATGAACACAACCATCGCCCCGTGACTGAGCCGGCGCATACCTACACGCTCCACGAAACGGGAGTTGAAGAAGTTCGCGCCCGCCAGTGCGGCAGCGATGCCGGCGAACCAGAACGCAAACGTCTCTTCCTGTCCGAATACACCGCGGAAGACCTGCTCGGAGGAACCGATGAAGGAAAAGAGCGCACCAAATATGATGCCGGACGCACACATATAGCCGAAGGTGACGCGGCTGCGTCCGACTTCCAAATAGTTTCCAAAGGCCGACGCCAGATTGAGCGGCTTGCGCGAATCTTCGGGGAGGGTTTCTGGCAGGCGAAACCAGGTCCAGACCAGAAGCGCCAGACCAAACAGGGCCAGCACACCGAAGATCCATTGCCAAGGCGCGATGAACAAGACGACCTGCCCCATCGCTGGCGCGATCATTGGAACGATCATGAAGATGGTCATGACGAGAGACATGAATCCCGCCATACGACGGCCGGCATAAAGGTCCCGCACAACCGAGACCGCAACCAGGCGGGCGCCAGAGGCAAAAACGCCTTGAAGGAAACGCGCCGCCAACAGGGCGTGAAAATCTCGCAGTGCTGCGCACAGAACCGCCGTTAGCGCGTATCCGATCAGGCCAATGGACAATGGCATCCGCCGCCCAAACCGGTCAGAAATCGGTCCCCAGAAAAGCTGTGGGGCGCCAAAGCCGAGAATGTAGGCGAATATGATCAATTGCTGCCGGTTGGCATCTTCTGGCGAAGCGCCTGTCAGCCCGGTGGCACTGGCGATTTCCCCAAGTGCAGGCAGCATGATGTCGATGGCCAGAGCATTCAGTGCCATCAAGGCGGCAACCATGACCACCATCTCGGTTCGGCTTGGCACCGAGCGACCGTGTGCGCCTTGTTTTATGAGAGGTTGTTGCGGGGGTTGTTCTGAATCTGGCATGTCCGGAAAGTCCCCGCGTTTCGTCTAGCCGGTCCATTTGGGGCGCGTTGGGACCAAAGGCCAGTGGCGAAGACATAAAAAAGCCCCGCCAGAAGGCGGGGCTGCAATGCGGTTTCGCAATCAAGGGTCAGTTTGGTTGAGGCCGAACTATGTTCATGCCCAGATTGTAGGTTACCTGCTCAGCATCGAAATACGCCGCATCGTCAGGCTTCTTGCCCTTACCCATCAGGATTTCGGCAGATGCCACGTACTTGGTACGCTCACGATATTCAGATGGGCCGCCCCAATAAGGGTCGAGCGGTCCAAAACGCGCGTGCCGCGACCGCAGGAACGGATCGTGATAATAGCGGGCATAGGGGCCGAAATAGGCGTAATTCAGGTGAAAATGACTGTAATAAGGAGAATATGCTCCCCCAACAGGAACCAGTCGGCTGTTCGAGTCTGTTTCACGGCGCACAACCCGGAAATGATCATACCCATTCAGACGAGTCAGCTCTGCAGCGCGATAGAGCAGATAGGTCTCTACCGTCTTTCGGTCAGTCAGCGAATTACCGGAGAACTCGACCTGAAAGCGATTGTCTTCAATCTTCACTTCTGAGTAGCCGCTATTGCCGTCAATGGCAGCCTGATAGGGCGTAGCGGTGGCGCAGGCACCTAGTAAGGCCAGCGCGGCCAATGCGCCTGAAAGCTTTAATGTAGGCATGGGGCGAACCCTCCTCAGTGTTGATCCCGCCATTTTATGGAGGAAGCTGGCTGAACACTAGTTGAATTGGCTTCACGTTTCAGCGAGCAGATTGTTCCTGAAACAGAAAAGGGCGACCCGGAGGCCGCCCTGTACTCATTTGTCTGAAACGCCAGATTACGCGGCCTTGTAGCCCATCACGGCTTTCACTTCGAGGAACTCCTCGAAACCGTACTCGCCCCATTCGCGGCCATTGCCAGACTGGCCATAGCCACCAAATGGCGCCGTGAAGTCCGGGCGGGCTCCATTGACCTGGATCTGGCCAGCGCGGATGCGGTTGGCCACCTTGCGGGCCTCTTCTTCTGCGCCCTGCACATAGCCAGCAAGACCATAAACCGTATCGTTCGCCATCTGGACCGCATCGTCGACGTCCTCATACGGGATCATGACCAGCACCGGCCCGAAAATTTCTTCCCGAGCAATTGTCATGTCATTCGTGACGTTTGCAAACACGGTCGGACGCGCAAAATAGCCCTTGTTGAAGCCTTCCGGACGTCCCGGACCACCAGCAACCAGGGTTGCGCCCTCTTCAATACCCTTCTGGATCAGGTCCTGAACCTTCTGGTACTGATTTCCGTTGGAAATTGGTCCGATCGCGCCCGGCGTCGCCTCTGCAGGCATCATCACCTTCACAGATTCAGCAGCGGCTTTTGCAATAGCGATCGCCTGCTCCTGCTGGTCCTTCTGGACGAACATGCGCGACGGAGCGTTACAGGACTGACCAGAGTTGGTCATCATCTGCATCACGCCACCGCCGACGGCCTTTTCGAGATCCGCTGAAGGCAGGATGATATTCGGGCTTTTGCCACCCAGCTCCTGGGCGACGCGTTTCACCGTCGGTGCAGCGGCCTGGGCGACCAGAACACCAGCACGGGTCGAGCCGGTGAAGCTCATCATGTCAACATCCGGGTGTGCCGAGAGAGAGGAACCAACGCCCGGACCATCACCGTTCACGAGGTTGAACACGCCCTTCGGCACACCGGCCTCATGCATGATCTCAGTGAGGATCATGGCATCCAGGGGAGCAATCTCGGATGGCTTCAGAACCATCGTGCAGCCTGCTGCAATGGCAGGCGCCACTTTGCAGGCAATCTGATTGAGCGGCCAGTTCCATGGCGTGATGAACCCGCAGACGCCAATCGGCTCCTTGCGGAGCAATGTCGTGCCTTTCAATTCTTCGAATTGATATTCGCGAAGGATCGCAGCGGTGGTGCCGAAATGGCCCATACCAGCTGGCACTTGCGCAGCGTTGGCCAGCCACATCGGCGCGCCCATCTCATTTGAGATCGCCTCAGCCATTTCAGGCATACGCGCCTTGATGCCTGCAGCAATCTTTTCCAGCAACTCAGCGCGATACTCCACGCTCGTTTGCGAAAATGATGGAAAGGCAGCCTTCGCAGCAGCAACGGCCTTGTCGACATCTGCTTTCGAGCCGATCGAGATGACGGCAAAACTCTCTTCAGTTGCCGGATTTTCGATTTCCATTGTCCGTGGCTCTACGGGATCTACCCATGCGCCGTCGATATAGAACTGCTTGTATTCTTTCATGCTGTTCGGGCCTCCCTGTGGTCCATTTGCTGACACGACTATAGGTGCGCCACCCGCCACGGGCGAGTCCTGACGCAGCGTAATTTCAATGGCCGCGAAATCAGCTGCCGTGTACGTGATCTACGTCGAAAGCTGCAATCGTGGCGAGGTTCACAATGTCGCCCACGGTCGCACCGAGGGAGGCGATCTGAACCGGCTTTTCCAAACCAAGCAGCATCGGGCCGATCACCGTTGCACGACTCATGGACTCCAGAAGCTTGGTCGAGATTGAAGCTGCATGAATCGCAGGCATCACCAGCACGTTCGCCGGGCCAGTCAGGCGGGAGAACGGATAGAGCAGCTTGTGGCTCGGATTGAGTGCAACGTCGGCGCTCATATCGCCCTCGTACTCAAAATCGATGCCGCCCATACTGTCGAGAATTGCCACCGCTTCGCGCACTTTTTCCCCACGCTCACCCATCGGATTTCCGAACGTAGAGTAGGAGAGGAAGGCAACGCGCGGAGAGAATCCGAGCGAACGAACCGCGCGCGCAGATTCCATTGCGATGTTGGCGAGGTCTTCGCCCTGCGGCAGTTCGGTAACGCTCGTGTCCGCAATAAAGACGGTGCGTCCCCGGTTAATCACCATGGACATGCCGATTACAGCTTGGCCCGGGATCGGGTCCAGGACGAGCAGCGAGTCATTCAACGCGACGTCGTAGTTCCGGGTCACCCCGGTCACCATGCCGTCAGCATCGCCATTCTTCAGCATGCAGCAACCGAACACGTTCCGGTCCTGATTGACGAGACGCTGGGCGTCGCGCTTCAGGTAGCCGTCACGCTGGAGGCGCGCATACAGCATGTCCGTATAGAGCGGATTGTTGTCGGATACGCGCGCATTGATGATTTCCAGCGACCCCTTGGCGACACCCATCTGTTCCATGGCGCGCTCGACCTGAGCTTCGCGGCCGATGAGGATCGGATGGCCAAGCCCCTGGTTCTTGAAGCTGAAAGCGGCACGTACAACGGCAGGCTCTTCGCCCTCTGCGAACACGATCCGTCGCTGCAGCTCCTTGCAGCGCGCCTGAACGCCTTGAATGAACGAAGCCGATGGGTCAGCCCGGCGAGCCAACGAGTGGCGGTAGGCTTCCATGTCTTCAATAGGTTTACGCGCAACGCCGGTATCCATTGCGGCCTGGGCCACGAATGGCGGGATAAAGCTGATCAGACGCGGGTCAAACGGGGTTGGAATAATATATTCACGCCCGAAGCTTGGGCGGGCACCGTGGTACGCAGCTGCCACTTCATCCGGCACGTCTTCACGCGCCAGCTCGGCCAGCGCCTGCGCAGCCGCGACTTTCATTTCCTCATTGATACCACGAGCCCGCACATCAAGCGCGCCGCGGAAAATATATGGGAAGCCGAGAACGTTGTTGACCTGGTTTGGATAGTCTGACCGTCCGGTCGCAATAATCGCATCATCACGAACCGACTTGATGTCTTCCGGCGTAATCTCCGGATCCGGATTAGCCATTGCAAAAATGATCGGGTCCTCTGCCATGGACTTCACCATCTCTGTTGAGACAGCGCCCTTCACCGACAGCCCTAGAAAGACATCGGCGCCATCCATGGCTTCCGCAAGCGTGCGCTTGGTTGTCTTCACCGCGAAGGCAGACTTGAACTGATCCATCTTCTCGGAGCGCCCCTCATAGACCACACCAGTGGAGTCGCACATCAGGATATTCTCGGCTTTCACGCCGAGGTGCCGGATAAGTCCTGCACAGGAAAGGCCGGCAGCCCCTGCCCCGGACACAGCAACTTTCAGGTCTTCCAGTTTGCGGCCCGTAATGTGGCACGCATTGATCAGGCCAGCCGCCGCGATGATCGCGGTGCCGTGCTGGTCATCATGGAAGACTGGAATGTCCAATTCTTCACGCAGACGACTCTCAATGATGAAGCAATCCGGCGAGGAAATGTCTTCCAGATTGATCCCGCCCCAAGTCGCGCCGATATTGCGAACTGTTGTGATGAACTCCTCGACGTCCGTCGTGCTGACTTCCACATCGAAGCTGTCAATGTCAGCGAACCGTTTGAACAGGACGGATTTGCCTTCCATCACCGGTTTGGATGCCATTGGCCCCAGATTCCCGAGACCAAGAATAGCGGTACCGTTGGAGATAACAGCCACCATGTTGCCCTTGGCCGTGTAATCGTAGGCGCGATCCTCATCCTCAGCGATGGCGAGAACAGGAACGGCAACGCCGGGACTGTAGGCCAGCGACAGATCGCGCTGAGTGCCCATTGGCTTGGTCGGCACCATCGAAATCTTGCCAGCATGTGGCTGCGAGTGGAAATCGAGGGCTTCCTGATCTGTGAAGCTCGGCCGTTTTGTGGTCATCGCGCGGAAAATCCGTTGTTGCAAAAAGTTTCAGATGAGGCCGCAAACTAGGCCGGTGCGATTGGCATGCCAACAGCAAAACCGGCCAATCAGTGCGATATGATCACTTTGTCGCGCGCAAGCTGGTGCGAGGCTTTGCGAATCTCTGGCACTGGCGCTAGCGTCCCGCTCCATGGCTGATACCGCTACACCCTCGAAACCTGCGTCCGCGCCGAGCCCGTTCATGGCGCAATACCTGTCGATCAAGGCACGGCACGCCGATGCCCTGCTCTTCTTTCGTATGGGTGATTTCTACGAGCTCTTCTTCGAGGACGCTATTGAAGCCGCGAAGGTGCTAGACATCACGCTAACCTCTCGGGGGGAGTATGATGGCAAGCCCATTCCGATGGCGGGCGTACCCTACCATGCCGCCGAGGGATATCTCGCACGACTGATCAAGGCCGGATGCCGGGTTGCGGTATGTGAGCAGACAGAAACTCCGGCGGAAGCCAAGAAACGCGGTTCGAAGGCGATCGTTAATCGCGACATCGTCCGCATCGTAACGCCAGGAACGCTGACCGAAGACGCGCTGCTGCCGGCACGACAGGATCAGGCGCTTGCCGCCATCGCGCTCGGGACCGGTGGCACCGAAGCTGCGATTGCGGTGTGCGATGTTTCAACCGGACGATTTGATGTCACGGCGCTTGCTGCCGATGCGTTGGCCGACTCCCTCATGGCCTACCCCCTCTCGGAATTGTTGGTGTCCGACGGCGATCTCGACAAGACTGCCGTCGCCAACACGGTCGCGCTCTCAAGCGCTCCGGTCACATTCCGCCCGGCCCGTAGCGCCAATCACAAAGCTGGCGAAAACCTGCTGAAGGAGACCTTCAACATTGCCGCGCTGGAGGCGCTCGGTGATTTCAATCGCGCAGAGCTCGCAGCGATTGGATTGTTGCTGGATTATGTGAAGCTGACCCAGGCAGGCAGCGAGATCCGCCTGGACCCACCGGTTCGAGCTCGATCGGAAGGCCATCTCGCCATTGATCCGGCAACACGAACAAGCCTCGAGATCGACCGGTCCATGCGCGGAGATCGCAATGGCTCTCTGCTCGGCACGATTGATCGGACTGTCACAGCGCCCGGCGCGCGCCTTCTGGCCGCCAGGCTGGCGCGTCCGTCCGTCGACCGGGAAGAGATTGAGGCACGCCTTGATGCCGTGTCCTGGTTTGCCGACGACCGCGATACGGTTGAGACGGTCAGATCGAGCCTCAAAGCAGCGCCAGACCTTGAACGGGCACGAACCCGCCTCCGCCTCGGGCGAGGTGGACCGCGGGATCTTGTCGCCATTGGTCGCGCATTGGTTGCCGCCCACGAAGCTGCAAGCCGCCTCACGGCTCTGGGAACCGTTTTGCCGTCCAGGATTTCTGACGCAACCCAAGCGCTGAACCTCAACAAGGATGCCTCGCTTGCCGAGCTCTCCCGCGATCTCGAAACAGCGTTGTCCGAAAACCCACCTACCTTGGCCCGTGACGGCGGATTCATCGCCCAAGGTTGGGACGCTGCGCTGGACGAGGCGCGCGGCCTTCGTGATGACAGCCGCCAGATCATTGCTGCGCTCCAGGCCCGATATGCGGACGACACCGGCATTTCCGCGTTGAAGATCAAATTCAACAATGTGCTCGGCTATTTTGTTGATGTGCCTGCCCGGCATGGGGACGCTCTCATGAAGCCCCCCTTGTCAGAGACCTTCATCCATCGCCAGACACTGGCTAGCAATGTTCGCTTTTCAACGCAGGAATTGTCTGAACTCGCCGGGAAAATATCGCGCGCAGAAGACGAAGCCAAAGGACGCGAACTTGCAATCTTTGACCAGTTCTGCAGCCGCATTGATGAGCTGAACCCTTCTCTGTCCCGGTCGGCCTCTGCCATTGCTGAACTGGATGTCGCCGCCGCTTCCGCGGAATGGGCATTCGAAGCGGATGCGGTTCGCCCGGCCCTGACCGATGACACCACATTCAAGGCGACCGGCTTGCGCCATCCGGTCGTCGAAGCCGCGCTGAAGAAAGATGGGCAAGGCTTCACTGCAAATGATCTGAACCTGAGCGGCGACGATACGGGTACGCACCTACTTCTCGTCACCGGTCCAAACATGGCAGGTAAGTCGACCTATTTGCGGCAGGGTGCACTGGCGGTGATATTGGCCCAGTCCGGTTTATTCGTGCCCGCACGATCCATCACCCTCGGCCTCTGTGACCGCATCTTCTCTCGCGTCGGCGCGTCGGACGACCTGGCCCGAGGCAGATCAACCTTCATGGTTGAAATGGTGGAAACTGCCGCAATCCTCAACCAGGCAACCGAGCGCAGCTTCGTCATCATGGACGAAGTCGGTCGCGGCACTTCAACATGGGATGGCCTTGCCATCGCCTGGGCAGCGGTCGAACATTTGCACTCAGTCAATAAATCGCGGGCCTTGTTTGCCACGCATTATCATGAACTGACAAAGCTCGTCGAAGATCTGCCCGGCGCAGCAAACGCGTCGCTGCGCGCGAAAGAGTGGAAAGATGACCTTGTCTTCCTGCACGAAGTACAATCTGGCCCGGCGGACAAATCCTATGGTGTTCAAGTTGCCAAACTGGCGGGACTTCCGAAGAAGGCCGTCAGACGCGCCGGGCAAATACTGAAACAGCTGGAAGCGGAACCCAGTGCACCCGAAAGCCTGCCCCTGTTCGCAGCTGCGTCTTTTACACCGGACACGGAAGACAATGCTGTCCCCGAAGAGATCGTCCCCCCATCAGAGGCAGATAAAGCTTTGCAACAAATAGATCCGGACTCGCTCACACCCCGCGAAGCGCTTGATCTAATATATCGACTGAAGGCGTTGGCCTCAGACTAAGCTCCCGGCCGAAGCCCCAGCCGTTTGAGCGGAGACCCGAGACCGCCACTTACCATGGCCGCCAGAATTTTCGGAGCGGGAGATATACGACTGACTGGAGCCGCCAGCCAATCCCTGAGCCAGGCGAGACTTCCGGAATCGGATTGATAGGCCGGCGTGAACAACCAACTCATGGCCTGAAACAATCGAACATGCATTTTTCGCATGCGGGCATAGTACATCAATTGTCGGTCGAGCTCGTCTGACTCTCCCAACGCGCGCGCCAACGCATACGCATCCAGCAACGCCATATTGGCTCCCTGCCCCAATTGCGGACTGGCAGCATGCCAACTATCGCCAATGTGAACGACACGCTGGTCAACAACCGGCCTGTGCGTGCGATGTTCATATCGGGCAAATGTCAACTGATCGTGGTTTTCCAGCGGCTCCAGCAACGCGGAGGTCTCCGGCCAGAGATCAATGGCCTCACCCTTCCAGTCTGATAATGGCGCCTGTTTCCACTGCATGTATGCATCATTGCGGATAGACCAGAAATAGGTAAGGCATTCCTGCGCAGAGTCGCTTGAACGGCCAGATGGCATGACGCCTGACATTTGGCGCGCCTGTCTGTACCGCTGGACCAGCGCGTCCAACTCGAAGCCAGCATTCTCTTGCCACGGAAGAGTTGCCCACAATGCTCCATATGGAAGTGCATGGCGAGCCCGCAGGGATAACGGCGACCGAACGCCAAGTGCATCCACCACAATGTCAAAAGGGCCAAGTGTGGTCCCCGCCCCTGTCGTCAACAGGCCTTGTCCGGCGCTTGCGGAAATGATCCGCGTCGAAGGCACAATTTCTGCGCCTGCGTACACAGCGGCTTGGTATACGAGATCAAACAGTGCGCCCCGCTGTATCGCAACCCCGCAAAGTCCCGGTCGCAAAGCCCCATACTGAACATCCAGCACCGTCCGTCCATTGTCCACGGATTGTCCATGCAGGCGACGAATGGTTGAACCAAGCTCCGACGCAGCTTCGCGCAGTCCCAGCTCGCCCAATATGGTGAGACCGGTTTCCTGCAGGATCAGTCCAGCCCCGACAGGTCTCGGTGCGTCGAACTGGTCGAATACGGAAACCTTGTGGCCGTCGCTGGCAAGAAACGCCGCTGCTGCAAGTCCGCCAATGCCCGCACCGGCAATCGCAATCTTGCAGGCCTCAGACATGTCAGCCGGCAACCCTTACCGGGTTATGATTGCAAACGAGCTGCTTCACGAACTCAACATGGCTTCGCAAGCGATAAAGGTCATCCGTGTAGGACAAGGGAACCTCCACCGCGCCGATCTCGGCTTGTAATGCCTCCAGTTCTTCAAGCACCTGATCTCGCTGATCATCGCGATCTGCAGCCCGGCCCCGCTCTTCAAGCGTGCGTAAGTCTTCATACCAGACATAGATCTTCCGGCGCACGCGCCAGCGATAGATAGGTGGCGCCACCCGAACGAGCGGAAACAGAAGCGTCAGAAGCGGAATTGCCAGAACCCAGGCGCGCTCCAGAAAGTTGGCCACATCAAAAGAGAAATAGCGCCGAAGAAAGGAGGGACCATTCTGGTAGTATCGGCGCGCCTGATCCGTTATCGGCAAATCAATCAGATCAGGGTCCGGGTAGTGTCCAGCAGGCGCGAGAAGCGTGCCTTCGGAATGGATTGATGTAGCCGCGTCGATGAGCAGTGCCTCAATCGCCGGGTGCAAATCCTTGCGGACGACCAGTTGAGCCACCGGAGCGACAAGGGGCACATCTGCTGCCGGAATGTCCTCTCCAATGTCCACCACACCGCGCAACAGGATGATATCGGACAAAGCCTCGTGACGCCGAGCCAGCGCAGGCGCGCGCTCGAATGGTAGTAGGCGCACATCCTCATTGACCAGAAGCCGATCAATATAGGAGGACTCCACAGAAGCCGCGAACGCAGCGGCATCGACCTCACCTGCCAGAAGCGCGTCCGCCGCTGTCGTGCCGGATAGCGTCAATCGCGTCGTGTCGATCCATTCCCCGCCATAATCTGCCTGCAGGTCCAGCGCCAGAATACGCGTGCCTGAGCCATCTCCCCCAATAGCGATGCGGGCTGCGCGCAAGTCTCCCAGGCTTTCCGCGGGAAAATCACTGCGAACGAAAACCCAGAACGGCTCCGGAAACAGCCCACCAATCGACCGCAATTCTTCGCGGTCGCGATCCGTCGCAAGACCGCCTTGCACCAGTCCGACATCGGCTTCGGAATCGTCGAGCAGACGCAGATTGTCGATCGAACCTTGAGTCTCAACAAGTTCGACCTCGACCCCCTCTTCCGCAAGCAAGCGCTGATACCGCTCTGCAAATGCATGATAGGCGCCGCCCGGGCTACCGGCAGCGAATCGAATATTCTTTGGAGGGGCCGGGTCCATAAGCACAAGGGCCAGCAACACCCCGGCAAGGGCGACGACCACCAATGGCCAATAGACTTTCAGGAAATCCCGCAATCCCGACATCAACCAGGCCTCCCACCTCGCACTTCCATGACGGTTAAAGCTCTAGGCCGGGAACTTGCAAGGATCAACAAAGCGTAACGCGCTGCCTTCAAATGGCCGCATGCACGCCGCGCATGGAACCTATTCCGTTAGGAGAGTGTTCATATAGGCAACGCGGCACCAAATAGGCCCGAGCAGCAAGAAAGGACCGAACCGGTGAGCAATCCAATTTCCCTGACAAGACTTCTGTCAGTTACGGTGATGGGCCTGATTGCCGCTCTGGCGTTCATCATGATCCTGATGCCTGCGCCATCGCTCTACGCTGGTTAGTCTTTGTGATAGGGCGTTCCCGCCAGAATCGACACAGCACGATAGACCTGTTCTGAAATCATGACGCGAACGAATCTGTGTGGCCAGGTCTGAGGCCCGAATGCGATTGTGTCCGGCACCGCTGTTTTCACTGCGTCGCCATAGCCTTCCGCTCCACCAATAAGGAACACCAGGTCAGGGACACCCTGGTCGCGCCATTTTGCAAGATTGGTGGCGAAATCACGGGATCGATGTGCTCGTCCGAACTCGTCCAGTCGAATACATTTGGCGCCAGCGGGCAGTTTCGCCAGGATCCGCTCGGCCTCTGCGTCGAGCCCGCCCCCGCTCGCCACCTCGACCTCTTCAATTCTTCTAAATCCAAGAGACCGCGCAATGGGGCCGGCCCGCTTGATGTATTCATCGACAAGTTCGCGCTCCGGCCCGGACTTCATCCGGCCGACGACGAGAAAAATGATCCGCATCCGTGCGCGCTAATTCGCGGGTGTGCGGTGGGCGTTGTCAGAGGCCCAGATCTTTTCGAGATTGTAGAACTCACGGACCTCGGGACGGAACAGATGCACGATAACATCCCCGGTATCGATCAACACCCAGTCAGCATTGGGCATACCTTCGATGCTGGCCGGGCGTCCGGTCAGCTTCTTGATGTCCTGTGCGAGATGATCTGCCAGAGCCGCGACGTGACGACCGGAACGGCCTGATGCGATGATCATGAAGTCAGCGAGCGAAGATTTGCCTTCAAGGTCTATGAAGAGAACATCTTCCGCCTTGTCATCCTCAAGGGCCTTGGCGAGAGTTTCGGCCACGTTACGGATGTCGTCGAGAGTGGCCTGCTGGGCGGGCTGTAGCCGCGGGGCGCTAGGGGTCAGGGGTCCGGTTCCTTCTGGTTACGATCTGCTCAAGATAATAGCATCCGCAGGCCGGAACAACCAGTGAATTACGGGTGATTCGGATCGATTTCAGCGGGAAACCATGCCAATTTGCAGTTGGTGTCAGTCTCGCCAGATTTTCGCCGCAACCTGATGGCAGGTACGCACATTGATAAGATCGCTGATGGAGTAGACTCATATGCGCACGCAACTTGCCGCCGCCGCCCTTGTGTTGGCCATGCCCCTTTGCGGTTGTGCCGCAGCGGCCCTTGGTACAGCTGGCGCTGTCGGTGTCGCCGCTGTTCAGGACAAATCACTTGGCGAAGCCGTCGACGATGCGACCGCTTCAAATCAGATCAAAAGCAAGCTTCTTTCCGAAAGCGCAAATCGGTTCGGCGAAGTTGATGTTGAAGTAACGAGCGGTCTCGTTCTGTTGTCAGGGCGCGTTGATACGCCGGAAGACCGGGTCAAAGCCGAAGGCATAGCCTGGACGTCGCCGCTGACACGTGACGTCGCAAACGAGATTCGGATCGAACCAGCAGGCGGCTTCCTGGCCAATGTATCGGACGAGTTGATCACGGCACGGGTTCGCTCTCGCCTTGTTGGATCGAGCTCCGTCAAGAGTGTGAACTTCAATATCGAAACCTATAATGGCGTCGTTTACCTGATGGGCATCGCCCGCTCAGCAGAAGAACTGAAGCGCGCCGCTGAGGAAGCGAGCGTCGTTGGCGGCGTGAAGCAGGTTGTATCTTATGTTCGCGTGCGGGATGGCCGCTCTCAACAGGCTGCGCCAACACTCCAGGGCGGAGCCTCTTATCAAAGCGCGCCTGATGCCTCATATGACACAAGTGCCGACGGCGAGCTGATCGGCGCAAGTTACTAAGCAGGGCCTCACCGCACGGGCGGTGGCCCATGAAGGAGCCGCCCCCATGAGTTTGCGCGTTGCGATCCAGATGGATCCGCTCGAATCCGTCAATATTGACGGTGACACCACATTCGCCCTGGCTGAGACCGCGCAGGCGCGCGGCATGGAGCTGTTCGTCTACGGCCCCGAAAAACTCAGCACGGAGGCAGGCCGGCTTACGGCAGAAGTGCGCCCGGCGCGCGTACAGCGCGTCAGGGAAACGCCGGGCTTGTTCGGCGACACGACACGACTGGACCTTGCAACCGATGTCGATGTCATCCTGATGCGTCAGGATCCGCCCTTCGACATGAGCTATATTACGGCCTGTCACCAGCTGGAGCAGATTTCGGACAAGACACTGGTCGTGAATGATCCGGAAGGCGTGCGCTCAAGCCCGGAAAAAATCTTTCCGCTGATGTTCCCGGAGCTAATGCCCCCTACCCTTGTGTCGCGCGATCTAGAAGCAATTCAGGAGTTTCGTGACAGGCACAAGGACATCATCATCAAGCCCCTTTATGGGCATGGCGGTGCAGGTGTATTCCGCCTGAAGAACGGCGACTCCAATTTTGACTCCCTCACCGAACTCTTTTTTAGCCGCTCCCGCGAACCAGTGATGGTTCAGGCATTCCTTCCAGCCGTCAGCGAAGGTGACAAGCGGATCATCCTGATCGATGGCAAGGCCATAGGCGCAGTGAACCGCCGCCCCAAGGATGGGCAGGTCCGTTCCAACCTCGTTGTTGGCGGCACTGCCGAAGCCAGCGACCTGAGCGATGCCGACAAACGAATTTGTGATGCCATCGGTCCGGAGCTGAAGCGTCGGGGACTTGTTCTCACAGGCATAGACGTCATTGGCGGTCGCCTGACCGAGGTGAATGTCACATCTCCAACCGGAGTTCAGGCGATCAAGAAGCTGAGCGGCATTGATATCGCCTCCATTTTCTGGGACTCTGTGCTGGACAAACTTGCGAGCCGCTAGGGCACGCGCCAAGAATGGGGACATGTTCATGAAACTGACGACAACCTTTGCGCTCGCTTCACTTTGCCTTGTGGGCACCGCCTGTTCGCAGGCGGCTGACAGCGAAGAGGCGCAAGCCGTCATTGCAACAGAGACCGCTCAGATCGAAGATGAGTACACAGGGTCGCTGAACCTGAATCTTCCATCAACCACCCTGTCGGACGACTCGACCTCTGGCGCATTGAACCTGCGCATTGGACAGGGTGATGAAGATGATAGCCTGTTGATCCGGTCCGGTGAGTTTGGAACGGGAAACTTTGACGATGAGCCGTCCACTATCCTGTCCATGCCAGAACAATCGGCAGAATCCGGAGAGGAAGTTATCCGGCTCGACCCAAAATAGCGCCGCCGCACAACCGTTGCTGGTACAAATTGATCGATCGGAGTTGATTTCAACTTTTGATTGCATACACTTCTTGGGTTAGCGCTGTGTCCAGGACATCAAGATGCCGCAAGACAGGTCAAACACCACATCCCGACGGCCCACTGGCGCGGATCGCTTCACAGGCGTTCAGATTCGTCAGGCTCGGCGCGAACTGGGCTTCACGCAGGAAGACCTGGCCAGCACACTGGGACTGACGTTTCAGCAGATCCAGAAATATGAGGCTGGGCACAGTCGGTTGTCGGTTGGGCGACTGCGGGAAGTGGCAATCGCGCTCGGCAAGCCTGTAGGGTTTTTCTTCCTGCCCGTTCCCGCACTTCCGTCCAGCCAGCAGTCGGAAGCCCGCAAACTGAGAATGCTTCAACAGGAAGCAAAAAAACACATCGACGATCTGGCCGAACAAGCTGACCTGATGGCCGCCATTCGAATTCTCAGCGCGCTTTCAGCTCGGCAATCCTAGCGCTGGCATTTGCTACAGAAGAAGCTCGACCGGCCAGACTGGACGATACGCTGAATGGGCTGATCGCAGTTCCGACACGCCTGCCCCTCCCGGTCATAGACGGCGAAAGCATGCTGGAAGTACCCCAGTTCGCCACTGGCGCTCGCAAAGTCTGAAATGGAGGACCCACCCGCCGCAATCGCCTCGGCAATCACATCATTGATGGCTGGCACCAGCCGTGCCGCCCGTTGACCCGGGATTGTCGCCGCGTGTCGCCGGGGCGACACACCTGCTCGCCAGAGCGCTTCGCATACATAAATATTGCCAAGGCCGGCAATGACAGCCTGGTCCAGAAGGGCAGATTTGACAGGTGTTTTCCGTCCCTTGAGGGCGCTGTTCAAATACGCTTCCGAAAATCCGTTCGACAGCGGCTCCGGCCCCATCGCCATTAACCGTGGATAGGCCTCGAATTGCGCGGCTGGCCAGAGTTCCATGAACCCAAACCGCCGGGGGTCATTGTAGATCACCTGCGCCCCGCTCGCGAGTTCAAACACGACGTGATCGTGGCGCGGATCGGTTCCGGTTTCATGGTGGAACTCGCCAATTTTCGAGTCAGAAACGGTAAAGCGCCCCGTCATGCCAAGATGCATGATGAGAACCTCATCCGTGGACAGGGCGAGCGTGAGAAACTTCGCCTTTCGTCCCAGATGTGTGATGCGCGCGCCCGTGAGGCGCTCAGCAAACCGCTCAGGAAAAGGAAACCGCAAATCAGCGCGATTCTGGCTGAGGTGCAGAATCTGCTGCCCTTCCATGACTGGGGCAAGTCCGCGGCGAACTGTCTCGACTTCGGGTAATTCAGGCATGGCAATGGCATATAGCTTACCATGCACGAGGCAACTATGGTGACGCGCATGACGGCAGACAGTGAAACCGAACGCAAAGTCTCATTCGGATTTGAGGATGTAACCGAGTCAGAAAAAGTCGCCCGCGTGAAGGGTGTCTTTCGCTCAGTGGCGTCTCGCTACGATCTGATGAACGACCTCATGTCTGCAGGCGTGCATCGCCTCTGGAAGCATGACGCGATGAACCAGGTAAATCCCCAGCCGGGAGAACGGCATCTGGATGTCGCTGGTGGTACGGGTGAGCTCGCCCGTGCGTTCCTGACGCTGGCCGACAAGGCAGGCAAACGACGCGGCCTCGATTCGCAAGCGACGGCGATTGTGTGCGACATCAATGATGCCATGCTGGAAGCAGGCAAGGCGCGCCCGGACAATCAAAAATGGGAGGGTCGTCTCGATTGGGTCTGCGCTGATGGTCAAAGCCTGCCCTATCCGAACCGATCATTTGATGCGGTGACGGTTTCCTTTGGCATTCGCAATTTTGCGGACCGCGTCGCGGGCTTGCGAGAATTCCGCCGCGTCTTGAAACCGGGTGGTCGTCTCGCTGTTCTGGAATTCAGTCATATGACCGTGCCGGCGCTGCAAGCCGCCTACGACACGTACAGCTTCAATGTCATCCCGAAATTGGGCAGCCTCGTCGCCGGCGATGAAGCCAGCTACCAGTATCTCGTGGAATCCATCCGCAAGTTCCCCGCACAGGATGAGTTCCGTCAGGAGATTGAAGCTTCGGGGTTCTCCCGCGTCAGTGTAACGAATTACTCCGGTGGCATCGCCGCCCTGCACTTTGGCTGGGCAGTTTGATGCGCGTCAGCTCGGGTTCATTTCCGGTGTCAAACTGGAGCGCTGGGTCGGGTCCAACAACAGCTCATTGGGCGGCGGACTCTTGTCTGCATAATACACAGCTGCGGCGATCATCGCCGACACAAGCAAACCACTCATCACAAAGTATAGAATTCCTTTGTTTTTCGGTGCTTTTTTAGTGGCCATGATAGCCTCCTCCATAAATAGATTATCCCTGAACAAACGCTGCACGGAACGACCGGTTCCCACGGCGCAATGGAGCCGCACATGGGAATGATCGGAGATTATCGCCGCCTGATGCGTGCAGGGATCGCTCTGGCCCGCCATGACGTCATCTTGCCGGGCGCATATCAGACCCGCCTGCCCCTACCCGCCCGAATCGCCGGACGGATCCTGCGGCTCGTCGGTGGTGGCGCGAAAGGTCGGCCTGGCCAGAGACTTGCCCGCGCTCTCGAAAAGCTCGGCCCGGCTTACATCAAGCTGGGGCAATTCCTGGCGACGCGGCCCGATGTATTCGGCGCCGAAGTAACCGAAGACCTGGGACGGCTGAAGGACAAGCTGCCCCCCTTCTCCATGAAAGCAGCGCGCGCGGCCCTCGCTGAAGAATTCGGCGCGGCCGACGCAGAACACCTGTTCGGAGATCTGTCAGACCCGGTTGCAGCCGCCTCTCTGGCGCAGGTCCACAAGATGGAGCTGGCAGGTGGCACTCGCGCCGTGAAGATCCTGCGTCCCGGAATTGAGCGACAGCTGACGGTGGAACTCTCCGCCATGAAGCGCGCGGCACGTACAATTGAGGGCATATCCGCGGAAAGCCAGCGCCTCAAACCGGTTGCATTCACAGAGACCATCGCCGCTGCCATGATGCGCGAGACTGATCTGCGTCTGGAAGCAGGCGGCGCAGACGAAATGCATGAGATCAGTCAGAAATCCGGCCATTTCGTTGTGCCGGGCGTCGATTGGGATCGCACGGGTCGCCGTGTTCTGACTATCGACTGGATTGATGGAACACCCCTGACTGACCCAAAGGCGTTGGACCGTCCGGGTATCGACCGCAAGAAACTGGCGAACGACATCACGCAAGGCTTTCTCACGCATGCCATCGAATACGGCGTGTTTCATGCGGACATGCATGAAGGGAATTTGATTATCACGCCAGAGGGAAAAGTAGCCCTGATCGATTTCGGCATTATCGGCCGGATCGGCATGACAGAGCGCCGGTTCCTGGCGGAAATTCTGTGGGGCTTCCTGAAACGCGACTATCTGCGCGTTGCCGAGGTGCATTTCGAAGCTGGATACGTTCCGGCCACCCAATCCGTCGGAGAGTTTGCACAAGCACTGCGTTCCATAGGGGAACCCGTTCACGGCAAGCCCGCCGAAGAAGTTTCGATGGGCCGCGTTCTGCTGCAACTCTTCGACTACACGCACACATTTGGCATGTCTCTGCGCCCGGAACTGGTTCTGCTCCAGAAAACAATGGTTCAGGTCGAGGGCGTTGCACGTGCGATTGATCCCTCACACAATATCTGGTTCGCGTCTGAACCGGTTGTTGGAGGCTGGATACGCCGCAGTTTCGGCCCGGAGGGCGCAGCAAAGCTGGTGGCGGGAAATGTGAAAGAGATTACCAACCGGCTGAAGCGATTGCCGGAAGTGATGGACCGGTTTGAGGCCTCACTTGAGCCGCCCGCACCGCTCCCGCCGCCAACCAGACGGTTTGCGCCCTGGTGGGGCTGGTTCGGCTTTATCACGGCTCTGGTAGCCCTCGCCATATGGGCGGCGAAATAGCCCGATGACAGCAAAATCCTGCAAAACCTGGCGAAATCCTTAACTGACACGGCAGGTTCACGGGGATTTCATGGGGCATCGGCAAGGAATTTGCGGTAAGAGTGCCATCAAGACTGAAGGCCCCGATTAATGACGCAGAAACGCATCCTCCTGATCATTTCCGGCGGAATTGCCGCCTATAAAAGCCTGGAGCTTATCCGGGAGTTGCGCCGGCGCGACATTGCCTGTCGTTGCATCGTCACCAAGGGGGGCCAGGAATTCGTGACGCCCCTGTCTGTTTCAGCCCTGTCAGGCGACAAGGTGTACACCGAACTCTTCAACCTCAGCGACGAAGCCGAAATGGGCCATATCGAGCTGTCTCGTTCGGCTGACCTCGTCGTCGCCTGCCCGGCGACCGCAGACCTGATGGCCAAAGCCGCTGGCGGCCTTGCCAATGATCTTGCATCCACAACTCTGCTGGCAACCGACAAGCCGGTTCTGATGGTGCCTGCCATGAATGTCCGGATGTGGCAGCATCCTGCCACCATGCGCAACATCGAGACATTGCGCGCCGATGGCGTAACGGTGATGGAGCCGGACGAAGGCGCGATGGCCTGTGGTGAATTTGGACCTGGGAGGCTTCCAGAGATCCCGGCGATTGTAGCCGAGATTGAGCGCATGCTGGCGGGTGAAAACGCCGGCGCGCTTTCCGGCACTCACGCCCTTGTCACAGCCGGCCCGACACGGGAACCGCTGGACCCGGTCCGCTTCCTCTCAAATCATTCGTCCGGCAAACAGGGCTACGCCATAGCCGAAGCGCTCGCGCGTCTGGGCGCGCAGGTCACGCTCGTATCTGGGCCGGTTTCTCTGCCTGCCCCGCGCGGTGTGAATTTGGTGCCAGTTGAGACGGCGCGGCAAATGTTGAAAGCTTGCGAAGATGCTCTGCCCACTGATGTCTTCGTATCAGTGGCCGCCGTTGCGGACTGGCGCCCTGCCCGCGCAGCGACCAAGAAGCTGAAGATCAAAGGTGCGGGCAGCGAGCATCCGTCCATGGAACTGACGGAAAACCCGGACATCCTCAAAACGCTGGCCAACAAGCGAAAGAATCGCCCCTCCCTCGTCATCGGCTTTGCGGCAGAAACCCATGATGTCGAGGAGCATGCCGTAGCGAAGCTGAAGCGCAAGAACTGTGACTGGATTGTCGCCAATGATGTGTCTGGCGATGTGATGGGGGGAACAGAGAACGAGATTGCTCTGATCTCGCGAGACGGATCCGAACGCTGGCCACGCATGGGCAAGGACGAAGTTGCCCGCCGCCTTGCCCTGAAAATTGCCGAAACCGTGGGTGATGAAGGCGACGGTTTGAAACTCGCTGCTGAATAGGCGCTAGGTCGGCAGTTCTTCATTGCGGGCAAGTACGTCCCCCGCCAGATACAAAGACCCACAGATCAGGATACGGTCGACACCTGTTGCGGCCGCAGCTTTCATCGCGTCCTCCAGACTTCCGCATGCGGTTGCCTTCAAACCTGCATTGGTTGCCGCTTCAGCGAGCGCTTGCGGGTCTGCGCCCTGATGACCCGGAGCGTTCGGGAGCGTGAAAACGTCAGGTCTCACCTCGCGAAACGGCATGAAATACCCTATTGAGTCCTTTGAGGCGAGCATGGCGGTAACAAGCGCCGTTTTCCCCGGAAGTCCTTGAAGCTGCTTCGCGATCGCCCGTGCAGCGTGGGGATTGTGCCCACCATCCAGCCACACTTCCAGACTCGGCACAATATCCGTAACCGGCCCTTTTTTCAGGCGCTGCATGCGCGCAGGCCAGATCACATTTCGCGCGCCTTCAAAGATCGCATCCTGATCAATGACTGTCGAATTGCCGAACAATTGCACCGCCATTGCAGCGAGCGCAGCATTGGCGCGCTGATGCTCTCCCAACAAGCCGAGATCCTCCGGCATCGCATCAATGAAATGTGCCTTGAGTCGGTATAGCGGCGCTCCGACCTCATCTGCCCGTTTCGCAATAACGTCATCACAGACCTTGCGCTGGATCGCCGTCAAAGCCGGGCAGCCGGGCTTGATGATCCCGGCCTTCTCTCCAGCAATCTTGCGAAGGTCTGAGCCGAGAAAGGCCTTATGATCGAAATCAACTGGCGTAATAACACTCAACGCTGGCTGGTTGATAACGTTCGTCGCATCATAACTACCGCCCAGTCCAACTTCCAGAATGAGCACATCGGCCGGCACTTCGGAGAATGCCAGCAATGCCGTGGCAGTCGTTGCCTCGAAATGCGTAATCTCGTGCCCTTCGATCGCTGTATAGGTGCGTTCCAGCCAGTCGATCAGCCGAGCGTCATCAACGATCTGCCCAGCAAGCCGGATGCGTTCATTGAAGCGGACAAGGTGGGGGCTTGTAAAAACATGCACCCGCAAACCTGCAGCTTCCATCATCGCGCGCATGAAGGCACAGGTGGACCCTTTGCCATTCGTTCCAGCGACATGGATAACCGGAGGAAGTTTGTCCTGCGGACGGCCGAGCAGGTCGAGCGCAGTCAGTACACGCCCGAGCGATAATTCGATCGTCTCTGGATATAGCCCTTCGAACCGCCCCAGCGCTTCGGCCAGGGCCGGACTGTTACCAATCAAGCAGAGCTGCCCTTACTCTTCTGGGATTTCGGTGCGTGTGTCTTGGGAGGCGTCAGAGAGGCCGGCAAACGATCCTCTACCCGTCGGGCATTCGGCATCAACATGGACATCACATTAGACAGCGTGTCTTTCAGCTTCCGACGATCGCAAACAATGTCGACCTGCCCTTTTTCGCGCAGGAACTCCGCACGCTGGAATCCTTTCGGAAGGCTCTCACGAATGGTTTGCTCAATCACGCGCGGACCAGAGAAGGCGATCATGGCACCCGGCTCTGCAATGTGGACGTCTCCCAACATCGCGTAAGAGGCAGAAACGCCGCCTGAGGTCGGGTCGGTCAGCACGACGATGTAAGGAAGTTTCGCCTCCGCAAGCTCGTTGATGGCAAGCGTTGTGCGCGGCATCTGCATCAGGCTGAGTGTGCCTTCCTGCATACGCGCGCCGCCAGACGCGGTGCAAACGACAAAGGCCGCCTTGCGGGCGAGCGCCATATGCGCTGCCGCGACAAATCCTTCACCGGCTGCCATGCCGAGTGAGCCGCCCATGAATGCAAAATCCTGGACGAGCACGACGGTCGGCACGCCGCCAACTTTACCATAGGCCGCGACCATGCAGTCTTCCTGTATGATCGGCGCGCCGCCACCCTCGGATTCCTTTTTGTCCCTGGCGGCAATCTTTGCCTTCGCTGCCTTGAGGCGCGACGGATATGGTTTGTCGTCCCTGAATTTCAGAGGGTCATGCGGAACGGACGGCAGCTCCAGCGGCTCCCAGCGCTCATCATCGAACAGCAGACGCAGGCGCGTGCGCGGACTGATACGAAGATGCGCGCCAGCCGGTGTCACATGCCAGTTTTCTTCCAAATCTGTCCGATAGACGAGTTCGCCGGAAATCGGACACTTCACCCACAGATCGTCGGGCGTGTCTTTCTTCGCCAGCATGGTCTTCAGGCCCGGCGGGGTGACCTTTGTAATCCAGTTCATGCCAGAACCTCCTCGGCGGCATTCAACATCACTGCTTGGCGACCGTCCTGATCGCTTCGCTCAACTCTTTCGCCAATGCGCCCATTCCCCGCGGTGCATCAGCAAATTCCCCCGATTCGTGGGCCTTTTCCGCATGGTCCACGAAAGCAGAGCCTACGACAACCCCATCGGCGATTTTAGCCATTTCTGCAGCTTGATCGCCAGTTTTGACGCCAAATCCCACACAAACAGGCAATCCGGAAACGCGTTTTGCCATCTCAATGTTCCCGGCAATGGCCTGCGGATCGGCGCTTCCGGCCCCGGTAACGCCCGTCACTGCGACGAAATACAGGAAGCCGCTGGCGCCCTCGGCGACCTTTTGCATGCGGGCCTCATGGGTTGTTGGCGTCGCCAGGCGAATGACGGAAAGGTCATACGGCGCGTATGCATCGCGCAGTTCTCCGTCTTCTTCGGGCGGCAAATCAACCAGGATCGTGCCATCGACGCCCGCCTCATGGGCCGCCTCGGCGAACTTCGCAAAGCCCATGCGAAAGACCGGATTGGCGTATCCCATGATGATCACGGGCGTCGTCTTGTCATCCTCGCGAAACCGCGCAGCAAGCGCCAACGTGTCAGCGAGGGTCGTTTTGTGGGCGAGCGCGCGCAGCCCGGCCTTCTGGATCGACGCGCCATCTGCCATCGGATCCGTGAACGGTGCGCCGAGTTCAATAATGTCTGCCCCATTGTCGCGAAGCGCGCACATGGCTGCGAAGCTTGTTTCAAGGTCAGGGTCGCCAGCCATCAGGTAGGAGACCAAAACGGCGCGGGACTCGCCGCTTGCCTTGGCGAAAGTATCTGTAATGCGGGAAGTTGGCATCAGGTGTCCGTATTCTCGTGAACCCAAGCCTCATAAGGCGCATTCGCCTGAATGCAAGGCAGCGCGACCATGGCCGGTACATCATAAGGGTGGTGCGTCAGGACCAGCGCTTCGATCCGGTCCCAGTTCGCTTGAGGCGCTTTCAGCCAGAGCACGAACTCGAACGCCTGCTCGACGACATTCTTCCACCGATAGGTGGACGAGACCGGTCCTTCCAGGTTTGCACACGCCGCAAGGCGATGTTCGATGGCGCCATCAGCGATGGTTTCGGCAACGTGGCGAGACGGACAGGTAATTCGGATAAGTATGATATCGGTCAATCTGATCTCTTCGAAGCAGGTTGGTCAGAAGTGAAGGGGAGCATTTTCTTGTCTCCGCGTCCATCCGAATCCTTTGCACCAAGCGTGATGCGGCGGACCATGCTCATTCCGTTCCGCTCTACATGTCGACGCCGAGCGCCTTCGCCACGGAGAACACATCCTTGTCGCCCCGGCCGCACATGTTCAGGATCAGCAAGCCGTCTGGGCCCAGTTCTTTCACAACTTCCCCCACACGGGCCAAAGCATGCGAAGGCTCAAGCGCCGGGATGATGCCCTCAAGGCGTGTGCAAAGTTGGAACGCATCGAGCGCTTCCTGGTCAGTACAGGAGAGGTATTCCGCCCGGCCTGTATCGCGCAGGAATGCGTGCTCGGGCCCGATGCCGGGATAGTCGAGGCCCGCTGAGATAGAATGCGCGTCGACGATCTGCCCATCGTCGGTTTGCAGAAGATAGGTCTTGTTGCCATGCAGGATGCCTGGCAGGCCGCCATTCAGCGCCGCCGCATGCTCACCCGTCTCAATTCCATGCCCGGCGGCCTCAACACCGATCAGGCGCACGGACTCGTCTTCAAGGAAGGGATGGAACAGGCCAATCGCGTTCGAGCCACCGCCAATACACGCCATCACGGCATCCGGTAGACGCCCTTCCCGCTCCTGGATTTGTGCGCGCGCTTCCTTGCCGATCACGCTTTGGAAGTCGCGCACCAATTCGGGATACGGGTGCGGACCAGCGGCCGTGCCGATACAATAGAATGTGTCATCTACGTTGGTGACCCAGTCGCGCAGCGCCTCATTCATGGCGTCTTTCAACGTGCCTGTACCGGACGAAACCGGCACAATCTTGGCGCCAAGCAATTTCATGCGGAACACGTTCGGCTTTTGCCGCTCGACATCAGTCTCGCCCATGAACACGACACATTCCAGACCGAAACGAGCGCAAATGGTGGCCGTGGCAACGCCATGCTGACCGGCACCCGTTTCGGCAATGATGCGCGTCTTGCCCATGCGTTTGGCCAGCAGGACCTGACCGAGGCAATTGTTGATCTTGTGCGCGCCGGTATGATTCAGCTCATCGCGCTTGAAATAGATTTTTGCGCCGCCGAAATGCTCTGTCAGGCGCTCAGCAAAATAAAGCGGTGATGGACGTCCCACATAATGGGTCCACAGGTCGTCCATCTCGGCCTTGAAAGCCGGATCTTCCTTGGCCTTGCGGTACTCTGCCTCCAGATCCAGGATCAGAGGCATCAGCGTTTCGGCCACATACCGTCCGCCAAACTCTCCGAAACGGCCATTCGCATCCGGCCATTGGTCCCACGTGTTCCGCAAATCCATTCTACCTGCTTTCCTTGCACTTCACGCCCGTATCTAGACCGAAGGGCGAGCCAAGGAAAGCGCGGTGATGTGACCGCCTCCGTAAAGGGCTAGCCCATCAATGGATAGAAGAATTCTTCGCGAGAAATCTTGCCACCGGAAACCGTGTACAAGCCGACCTCCTTCATCTGGATCCGCTCACCTGTTTCCTTGTTGGTCACATCCATATCGAACACGAGCGAGAACTGATCGTCTCCAAAGAGAAAAGGACCCTCTGCGCTCACCTTGTGAACCTCGTGCGCGCCATACCACCAGTCATGCTTGCCGCAGATGCCATCAAGACCGGCTGTTTCCCGGCCGCCATCCCCCATAGCCAACGCTTCGACGGACACGCAGTCGGAGGCGTATAATGTATCCAGCGCTTCCGCCTCTCGCCCGGAATTGCAGCAATCCGCCAGGCTGTTTGCTACGCGGGTCAATTCTTCTGAAAACATGATGTTTCCTCCCTCATTCATGTGCCCTCACCGTAACACAGAACAAAAACGGAACAATCGTAATTTCTAAGAATGTTTTGCGGCGCTAAGAAATTCTGAAACGAGGTCGCGGTCCTTCACACCTTTTCGCCGCTCAACGCCGGAAGATACGTCTACAGCCGGTGCCCCGGTCAATCGAATTGCATCAGCCACATTGCCCGGATTGAGCCCGCCCGCCAACAGCCACGGGCGCGGCGCCGTCCACGCACTCAACAAGTTCCAGTCGAATGCGAGACCATGCCCGCCGGTACGGTCAGCCCCCTTGGGAGGCTTGGCATCGATGAGCAACCGATCCGCGGCAGCATAGTCACCCACGCGAACGAGATCATCGGCTTCGGCAACACCGATCGCCTTCCAGATTTCCTTGCCGGTTCGCGCCTTGATGTCCGCCACACGGTCTGGTGTCTCTTGCCCGTGCAATTGGAGGATTGGAAACCCGAGACCGACAATGCGATCAATTTGCTCGTCGACTGGATCAACCAGCAAAGCCACGGGCCGCGCGGGACCAACCTGCATCAACAGGCTCGCGGCCGCCGGTTCCGTGACAAACCGCGGACTGGCTTCAGCGAAAACAAATCCAATCCAGTCCGCACCCGACTGCGCGGCATGGCGCACCAGGTCCGGATCAGTCAGGCCGCAGATTTTTACTTGGGTCATGCCGCAGGCGTTACGCCAGCAGGCAACACTTCGTCAATTCACGGGCTGACGGGACGTGGATTGTCCTTGAGGACGGCCGCGAAGAAAATCTTGCCAGAATCCTTTGGCCCGATCTCGCGGTTGAAGGTCCAGCGCATGTGCGTAATCTCTTCCGGCATGGACACGCGAACCGGCTGAATTTCCTCAAGGCCCGATTCCGCGATCAGCTTTTCACGCGGAATATACGTGGCGCCACCATCGACTGAAAAATCGACCGAGGCCTGATCATATTCTGCAACGGCAGAATCCCCGAGCAGACTGACATCCTCTGGCACCGGCAGGGTAAGAACAACGTCTTTCGCCGGAGCATCCGCGGGATTTGAGTACGTCACTGAATAGAACAATTGCTCACCCGGCTTCACTTCTTCAGCCGGCAGCAATTCCATCTCCAGACCGCCCTCCTCGTCCTCTATGACGATCACACGTTCGACCTGTTGTTCGACGATGAGTTCCTGGGCGAACGCCGGAAGTCCGATGAGGAGAGTTCCGGCAAGAGTGGCAGCTGCGCGCATCAGCATGACAGGGTTCCTTGGCAGAGACGGTTGATGAAACTTTTTTCACGATCCGCCCAATTGGTTAACAATCGCTCAAATTCCATAAAGGATTTGCAGCGATTTCATGTCCAAGTTTCCGATCTGTGAAGATTGCCCTCCGAATACCTTCGCTTTGTCACTGCGCCGCCACACATGTTGCAAGCCGACACCAGTTTCCCTCCCCACGACAAAAGACGGGCACACTCTCCGGTCAGGATGGCAATCACTCCCAATCCAGCAGATCAGGAGGCACCCATGCCAGTGCACCATATCAAATCAATCCTCGCCGCAAGTCTTGTAGCCAGCACGGCCCTCTTCGGGCCGACTGCCACCGCCCAATCGCCCCAGCCCGCTCCGCGCTATGTGAAAGCAGAAGCGGCAAATGTGCGCGGCGGCCCCGGAGTCAGCAACTCCATCGTCACTGTACTGAACCTTGGCACGGAAGTGTCCATCTATGTCACCAAAGGTGACTGGGCGCGGATCTCCGGCCCAGGCCAGCCCGAGAAATGGATTTACGCGCCACTGCTGCAGGACCACAAACCGCAACCGGCAAAAACCGCAAACGCGCGGACAGCGCCAAAGCCATCGCAGAAAGCTGCCGCCCAACCTGACAGCCACCAGAAACACGAGCCTGAAGCATCCCCTTCAAGGAAGCCAGAACATCCGTCGGCTCAAAAGGAAAAGCAGGACGCACGGCCTGCGCGGTAAGCCACCTCAGTTTCACCTCTTCTCCGACGGCTCGCATCAAAAGGCCGTCGGACGCAGTGGTTTGCACAATACTAGGTCGGCCCGGGCTCATACCAGATTGGAGAACTCCACGCCCTTTCCTGTATGACTGGATGGAGCGTCGGGTTGGGCGGAGTGCCATTTCGAATGGCGTCCCAGGTAGACCAGCGGCACGTCGGATTTTCCAGTATCCGCACATAGTAGAAGGCCCGCTGGTCAGGGTCGAACGTCGGGTCCTGCCACAGCGTGCGGAGAGCGACGTCTCCCTTGAACGGCGTGGGCGTACATGTCGCCAGATCCACCATTGCGAAGTTGTCTGGGCACCGGAACGTCTCGGGGTCAACCGTGCCGCCGTCAGCACATGCGACATCGAACACCTGCTCACGAGATTGTCCGTCCTCGACCCACCCCTTCACTATCTGCGCACGCTGCAAGAACGCAGATGACGGATCGCGGAGTCCCCAAACAAAGAACTCAGGCGCCTTGTCTTCTAGATATGACAGATCGCCGCCCATTGGGACCGCCTGTGCATCCATCTGGGCGATACTCTCTGGGATCACCCCTCCCTCTCCCGCCAGATCGTATCCAGCAAAAAACCGAACCTTGATCCGCGGCCCGGAAGTGGCGAACGTTTCCTTGCGCCGCAAGGCGTCAAAGATCATGTCGCGGGTGTTGGACTCTGCCCACACACCAACAAGGCCAGCCGAACTCCAGGATTGATCGGGCTTGGATGCTTCGCGGGAATTTGGTGTCCCATCAGGCCGGGTGGTCGCACGGTCCGGCGGCACCGAACTGCGCAGCTCAGCCGTTCCATCGACAACGCCTGCCTTTGAAAAATAGTTCGCTTCTTCTACCGATCCGGGCGCGCTGTTGTGCGTGTCAGAAGAACCTACAAAGCCGAACCGAAAGGGATTGAACCCATCAGTCTCTTGCAGGAGCAAACCATCCTTCAATGCCTGGCGCACATAGCTGCCACGGAAGTTGGTGACGTCACCATTGGACCCAACCCGCTTTTCCATCAGCTCGAAATCTGACCACTCATCATTCGGAGAGAGGATCGGGTGCGTATCTGATGTCCCCTTGACCTGCGTGATCTCGACCAGCGGCTCATTGCGCATACGCAAGGCGGCATAATCTGCGTCCATCGGCTCGTCGTTCCGGCGAACAAGTTCAAACATGATCCCGTCCGACCCGTTGGAATTATGAGGAATGGCCAGCGCGTCGGCCCCCTCTTCGCGCCATTGCTCCATCTTTTTCCAGAGGTCTTCGGGGTCTTCGGATTCCAACGCGGCAAACGGAAATTCCGGCACGGTCGCCGATCGAAACAGGACATTCCGATGAAGGTTCAATCCACCCGGTTCGGAGGTGAACTCGTATCCGACAAAAGTCGTGAACCGACCGGGTTCATTATACTTCTCGGCGGCGTCCTGAACGATACCCCATGCCCTGCCGATCACATCAGGTGCCTTGAAACCTTCCGGCATGTCGTTCGCTCGATAGCGAGCCAGAACCCGAAAGAATGCGGCATTGGCCTCCGCAGGGTTCTCACTGAACAGCCCGGCAGCGAGCGGGTCTTTAGACAACCGACGAGCCGGATCGTTCGCTTCCCGCATCGCGCCAAGGTATTCAGCATGATCCGTCACCGCCACGAAATCGAGCGGGGGCCCCAAGAGGCGAACAGGCATGCCATTGGCGTGCGTGATCGTCTCTCCACGCGCGAACCGGTAAGCATCTTCCGGCAAGGTGCGTACATTCCCGAGATAAGCATCGAAGGAGAGGCCCGTATGGACGTGGAGGTCTCCGAAATATGCATTGCGCTCCGAATTGAATGCTACGCCCGCTCCTGTTGACGTAACTTCGGCAGACTCCGTCTCATTTCCGGAAACCGGCGACGGCGCGTCAATGATAGCGCCATCGCATGCCGTTAAAGCTGCAAGCAGAATCATACCGGTAGACCATAGGATCCAGAGGCGGAAACGGGAATATCTGAGCAAGGACATGACCCGACAATACGTGCTCCATCGGGATTCCGTCTGTGCGAGCGACGCCCTCAGCCTTGACGATCGCATCGTTTGGACCCGGGAAATGCTGGCGGTGAGACAGGGATTCGAACCCTGGAGACTATTGCTAGCCTACACACTTTCCAGGCGTGCGCCTTCGACCACTCGGCCACCTCACCGTGCTCAGCAGAGGGGAGCCAATAACCGAAGGTCTGCAAGATCGCAAGACTGTGATTGCCGTTCGTGGCAGACAATCCCATATGAGCCGCTGAAAGGGAGACCGTTTCATGTTGTTCTCGAAAAAGCCCGTCGCGATTCCGGATGCCGACAGCGCCCTGCCCGGCCGCGCGCAGCCCATTCCGACCGCCAGCACCCACTACGTTTTTGACCGCGACCTGCAAGGCCCCATCCCGGAAGGGTTCGAAACGGCCATCTTCGGGCTCGGCTGTTTCTGGGGCGCGGAACGCGTTTTCTGGCAACAGGATGGCGTCTGGCTGACCCGTGTCGGCTATGCAGGCGGCTTCACGCCAAATCCAACCTATGAAGAAGTCTGTTCCGGGGGCACCGGGCATACCGAAATCGTCGAAGTGATCTTCAACCCGTCCGAAGTCACCTTCGCTGATCTGGTGAAGCTGTTCCTTGAAAGCCACGACCCGACCCAAGGCATGCGGCAGGGCAACGACATCGGCACGCAGTACCGTTCAGCCCTCTACACAACGTCTGACGCGCAAGCCGCGACGGCACAAGAGATGATTGCGGTCTACGAAAAAGCCCTCGCCCAGAATGGCCACGCCAGCCAGATCACGACAGAAGTGGCCCCGGCCGGGCCGGTCTACCTTGCTGAAGACTATCACCAGCAATACCTCGCCAAGAACCCCAATGGCTATTGCGGCATCGGTGGTACAGGCGTGTCCTGCCCTATCGGGCTCGGCGTCGCCACCTGATTGGCGGGGGCGCCCCTAGGCCCCGAAGTTTACCGCAAAGCGCTTGCGCGTCTCGATCAGGTTCTGAGCCTTGTACATGGCGTCAGACGCGGCCTGCGCGCGCTTGATGGTCGGGTCAGCCTGAAGTGCCTCGATCACCTTTGATAGGTGACCAATCGCGGCTTCGACAGTCTTGCGATCAAACTGCTTCGTCGCTTTGGCCAACAAGGCACGCCCCAGATCCATGTGCGCCTGCACTGCCCGTGAGGCGTCTTGATCGTTCTTGATGTCGTCGAGATGGATCCGACGCAGCATGATAACCTGTTCCAGGGCCTCGATATCCCCTGACTGTTCGGCGATATGCACAAGAGACGCGCAGAAATCCGCCTCAATCCGGCTGCGCAGCGGCAGGGGTAGCGCCGGGGTATCCTCCAGAATATCAGAAAGCGCGTTGGACAGCGTTTTCATCTTTTCCGGTCGGAATGATTGTGGGTTCGCCAGCGCTGGCTGCAGCTCGCGGGCGAGGAAATAGGCTGCCACGCGCTGCATCTGCCCCTCCAGATCGGACATGCGGCCCGGCAATGTCAGCGTAAAGAGGCGCGCCTCAGCCGGCGTCAGACCTCCGCCGCGGCTAAGGCCGTGCACGACGAAACCATCTTCCTTTCGGCCGGTCCGGTCCGCCCAGACCAGCATGTCGGCGTCCGCCGTCTGCAAACGGCGGCGAGCGCGCTGCACCGCGCGGGTCTCAACACCGCCGCGAATGCTGCCTGTGCGGAAAACTTTCAATGGCGCGCCAAAACTGAACTCCGGCACGTAAGACTCAAGAGACGACAACAGCCACTTCCAGGCACGGCCTGCGCGCTGACCCGTCGGGCGCGCCACAAGAATTCGATAGCCCGGAGATTTGTCGTTGCGCGCGGCGCGTGCACCTGCCTCATTGCGCAATGACTTCAGCAGGGACCGGACAAGGCTGAACGCCACCGCAAGCAATGCCAAAACCAACACACCCAGCATGCCGAGCCCGAACGTGGCGAGCTCTGGCGCGCCAACGACGTTCGCTTCGAACCAGCGCTCAGCGTTTGTGAACCAGTCATTCACGGGCATTCGGGCAGACCTCCGGTATATGTGTGCGATACGAGCCCAACCCCGCACTGGCAACAGGCAAACGCTGTTCAGGCGGCTTCGAGGATGGTTAGATCGTGTTCTGGGCGAGTTGATTTCAGGGGACCGAATGGGCGCAGAAAGATTTGTAACGCGGTTTGCACCCTCGCCGACCGGCCATCTTCACCTTGGCCACGCCCTGTCGGCTTTTCACGTCTGGGATACAGCCCGCAGATATGGTGGCAAAGTGTTGTTGAGGATCGAAGACATCGACCTGACGCGCTGCAAGCCGGAATATGAGGCCTCCATTCTCGAAGACCTGAACTGGCTGGATCTCGACTGGGACGGCGAAGTACGACGACAGTCGGACCATTTTGCAGAGTATGAAGGCGCGCTGGAATCTCTTCGGTCTCGCGGCCTCGTCTACCGCTGCTTCAAGACCCGGCGGGAGATTGCAGCCGCCCTGCCTGCAGGCGCGAGCCCCGATACGGCTGGATATACAGGAAAGCCCCTGCCACCTGCCGAAGAACAGGAGTTGATTGAAAGGGGGCGCGCCTTCGCCTGGCGATTGTCCCTCACCGCGGCCCAAGATTGGCTCGGTTCGCGCTACAAGGCGCTCAGCTACACGACATTCAGCGACACAGGCACGACTGAAGTCGCTGCAGACCCCTCACCTTTTGGCGACGTCGTACTGGCCCGCAAGGACACACCGACCAGCTATCACCTTGCCTGCTGTCATGATGACGCGCTTCAAGGCATCACGCATGTCATCCGCGGAGAGGACATTCGAGAGATGACAGCAATACACGCCCTGCTTCAGGCGCTTATGGACTGGCCTCAGCCACTCTACCGGTTTCATCCGCTCATTATGGGTCCGGATGACAAGAAATTGTCCAAACGCTCCGGAGACCGGGGATTGCGTGAATGGCGTGAACACGGCAAGACGCCGCAAGACATTCGCGCCATGACAGGCTTCTCCGCATGACAGACACTCCTATTTCCGCGCCGGCCGCGCGTCACTGGGTCGGACCCCTGATGATGCTGTGCGGCGGAATCGCAATTGGTTTCGCGCCGATCGGCTTGCGCCTCGGCCTTGATGATCTTGGGCCTCAAGCGATTGCCTTTTGGCGATATGTGTTCGCTGCACCTGTTCTGTTCCTTCTGGTTCTCGGCATCCAGAAACGCCTGCCCAGCAAGCCGAACATGTTCATTGTCATTGGAGGCACATGCTTCGCACTGGATATCGGCCTCTGGCACTGGGGCCTCACCCTAACCAGCGTATCGAATGCCACCTTCATCGTGAATCTCGGAAATGTCGGTGTCGGATTCGCAGCATGGTTCTTCCTGAAGGAGCGCCCAACACCCGTCTGGTTCATCGCCGTTATCCTCGCGATGGCAGGCGCTGCCGCGCTTTCTCTCGGCGCGGCAGGGGGCGGCAGCGGCAATATCCGAGGCGACCTGCTCTCCCTTGCTGCGGCAGTCCTCGTTTCCGGCTACTTGCTGGCGTCCAAACTCGCACGTCGAACGATGAGTGGCATCGACGCCGTCTTCTGGCTGACCTGCGTGGAAATCATCGTCGCCGGCATGATGGTGATGACCTTCCGGGAAGACTTCCTGCCCGCGCATATCTCGGGCTTTCTCGCCCCCTTCATTCTGGGGGTCGGGATTCATGTCATCGGACAGGGCCTGATCATCACAGGCCTGGGCATCACCCCAACATCAGTTGCAGGGGTGCTCATCCTGATCCAGCCTGTCGTCGCTGCCGCTGTCTCATGGCAATTGTTCAATGAACCTCTCACCAGCATTCAGGCCGCTGGCAGCGCGCTTATCCTGTTTGCTGTGTGGCTTGCGCAAAGCGGGCACAAACCGCAGCCAGTCGACTGATCGCAGCATAAATGTCACGAAATGCGTCTAAGGCCGACGCAAACCTGTTCTTCCGGAGTCTGCCCCATGCGCCGCACCGCCCTTCCCCTTGTTTCTATCGCCGCTCTGGCAATTGCCGGTTGTTCTGCCTCATCCGATATCACCGGAACCGACAGCACTTCCACGCCGACAATCACGCGCGAAGCAGCCACCCCCATTCAGTCCGGAGACTCCTACTATCAGTCCGCCGCTGAAGCAGTGGACGCGCGTATCCAGCAACGCGGTGTCAAACCAGCCAAGAACGTCATCCTGTTTGTTGGCGATGGTATGAGCATTCCGACCATCACGGCTGCGCGCATTTATGCCGGTCAGAAGCGCGGGCTTGATGGCGAATCCTATCGACTGACCATGGAAACCCTGCCTTTCATGGCCTTGTCGAAGACTTACAGCCATGATTTCCAGGTGGCCGATTCCGCCTCTACTGCAACGGCAATGGTGACGGGCGCCAAAACGAATTCCCGTATGCTGGGCGTTCTGCAGGACACACGCTTCAACAATTGCGCCAGCGTGGAAGGCAATACAACCGACACCCTGTTTGAGCTGGCAGAACGCGCTGGTCTTGCAACCGGACTGGTTTCAACCGCGCGCCTGACCCACGCGACCCCCGCCTCAACCTTCGCCAAATCGCCAAGCCGCGACTGGGAGAATGATGCGGACCTGAAAGGCGGCGACGCGAGCGCGTGCAAGGACATTGCCCGTCAATTGATCGAATGGCCGGAAGGCGACGGCTTTGAAGTGGCCATGGCCGGCGGACGCGGAAGCTTCACCACCGTCGATCAGGCCGATGTGGAAAACGCGGACTGGTCAGGTAATCGCGAAGATGGCCGGGACCTCACTGCAGAGTGGACGGCCAAGTCCGATGACCACGTGTACATTACTGACAAGGCAGGGTTCGATGCGATCGACTTCGCAAGCGACGCCAAAGTGCTTGGCCTGTTTGAACCTTCTCACATGAAGTTCGCGATCGACCGCGCCGATGATCCAGCGGGCGAGCCGTCGCTCGTCGACCTGACCAAAGCGGCGATCACGCGCCTGTCCCGCAATGATGAAGGCTATATGTTGATGGTGGAAGGCGGTCGGATTGATCACGGCCATCATGGCGTCAGCGCGATCCGGGCCCTGGATGAGACCGATGAAATGGACCAGGCCGTTGCCGCTGCACTCGAGATGACGAATGCGGACGAAACGCTGATCATCGTGACGGCAGATCACTCTCACACGATGACTATTTCAGGTTACCCAACACGCGGAAACCCGATCCTCGGCAAGGTCGTCAGTGGGCTCGACAATGCGCCCATGGATGCGCAAGACGGCAAACCGTATACGACCTTGTCCTACGCCAGCGGGATGACAGCTTGTCGCCTCGTTTCCGGCGAACAGGATTGTGTACGCGAAGACCTGTCCGACATTGATACGACCGAAAAGAACTTCCAGCAGCCTTCGCTTGTGTTCATGGCGTCTGAAACACATGGCGGCGATGATGTTGCCATCTTCGCGACTGGCCCCGGATCGGAACTCGTTTCTGGCGTAATGGAACAGAACGAAATCTTCCATGTCATGGGCCGCGCTTCCGGTCTCGTGTCAGCCCCGACAGAATAGACTGCCGTCGCGTCGGGCCTGTTCAGGCCGCGCATTCTGGGTGAAACTTCTCCATCGCTGGTCATCTGCGCCAAAAAAGAGCGCGGAGACCGGACAGAGGAGGAAAACCCATGAAGGCTGCCGTCATGCGCGCGCCCAATGCGCCGCTATCCATCGAAGATGTTACCATTTCCAAGCCCGGCCCGCGCGAAGTGCTGGTTAGACTGAAGGCGGTTGGCGTCTGCCATTCAGACGTACATTTCTGGGACGGCAACTTCCCGGCTGAACTACCGGTCATTCTGGGCCATGAAAGCGCGGGCGTGGTTGAAGAAGTTGGCTCAATGGTATCTGCGGTGAAGCCGGGCGACCACGTTATCTCGATCCTGTCGCCGTTTTGCGGAACGTGCGAGTACTGCCTGACGGGGCATATGTCAGTCTGCCATACGGTGAACCGGGATCATTTCCAGCGCCAACCCACCGAAGCGCCGCGCCTGTCCATCAAGGGCGAAAAAGTCGGCCAGTTCCTGAACCTTTCCTCTTTTGCAGAGCAGATCCTTGTTCATGAAAACGCGCTGTGCGCCGTAGACAGGGATATGCCGATGGACAAGGCCTGCCTGATTGGCTGCGGTGTCATCACCGGTGTCGGCTCCGTTTTCCACTCGGCCAAGGTTGAACCCGGATCAACAGTCGCTGTGCTGGGGTGCGGCGGCGTCGGACTTGCGGCGGTCAATGGTGCAGCGATTGCCGGGGCCAGCCGCATCGTCGCGGTCGATCTTTCCGATGAGAAACTCCAGATGGCGGTACGCTTTGGCGCAACGGACACGGTCAATCCCGGCAAGGTGAATGCGATCGAAGCCGTCAAGGAGCTGACGAATGGCGGTGTCCATTATTCCTTTGAGTGCGTCGGCCTGAAACAGACGGCGGAACAGGCCTATCACATGTTGCGTCCGCGCGGCGTGGCCACCGTCATCGGCATGATCACACCCGGCGTGAATATCGAGATTCCGGGGATCGAATTGCTCGCTACGGAGAAGCGGCTACAAGGTGCCATCATGGGCTCCAACAGGTTCCGTGTGGATTTCCCACGCCTCATTGAGCTTTACAAGCAAGGCAAGCTTCACCTGGATGATCTGGTCTCGGATCGTATCGGCCTGGAAGGCATTACGGGCGCATTGCAGAATTTGAAAGACAACAAGGGCACTGTCGCCCGACAAGTCGTGGTGTTCGACTAAAGCCCTTCGAGCGGAACTTCTAGAGGTTTCCGACATTTCCTCTCCAGCCGGATACAGATTTCATAAAAGGCTGGAGAGATTGACCATGCTCGAAATGCTTGAATGGATTGCCATGGGCACAGGAATCTGTGCCGCCATCATGATCTCAGCAGATCTGGGACGGAAGATCACCGGCACCGCCTTTGTGATCTTCGCGGTCTCTTCAACGGCTTGGGTCGCAATCGGCGTTGCAGAAAACGAACCGCCACTGCTCTATCAGAACCTCGTCCTGACCGTGATCAATTGCATCGGCATCTATCGCTGGCTGATCCTGAAGAAGGAGGCCGGCTAAAGTCCAAACCGGGAGGGGTTATCCCGGATCAGTGCCTCGAGCTTCGGCAGTCCCTCGCGAATACCCTTTGCCAGTTGGCCTGAAACCAGTCCACCGAGCACCAATGCCGCGCTCGCCTTGCCAGCCCAATGCAGCTCGCACCCGCTGTCAGTCGCCACGACACGGTAGTCCTCAATTGCCGCCGAGACCGGCAATGTGGACTTGTCAAAATAGAACGCCATGCGCATGCCGTCTTCCCACGCAAAGAAGACTTCCTCAACGCGCTGGTCACCAATTTCAACGGTGCGCGTTGTGCCGACGCCGAATGGCTCAGGGCTGGTCCAGATAACTTTCGTGATCGGCAACCATTCCGTCCACGCATCAGCATCCAGCAACGCAGCCCATACTGCGCTGGCCGGGAACGGAAACGCGTGCGACGCACGAAGTTTCGGTTTGACCGTGGCGAGATAGTCCTCGCCCACTGCCTTGTGTTGTTTCAATGCCTTGGCCATCAGGCCCTCCCCTGTCGTCTTATTGTGTAAAGACAGGAGAGAGCGATGTTGCCCTCAAGTCAAACCATGCCGCCACGGCACGGTTCAACATACCGAAGGCTAGTCCCGCAGCAATTCGTTGACGCCGGTCTTGGAGCGCGTCTGCGCATCAACCGTCTTTACGATCACAGCGCAGGCCAGGCTCGGTCCGCCATTCTTGTCTGGCAACGTGCCTGGAACGACCACGGAGTAAGGCGGCACCTTGCCATAGGTGATCTCGCCGGTCTTGCGATCCACGATCTTCGTCGACTGGGTGATGAACACGCCCATTGCGATGACCGAGCCTTCCCCAACGACCACGCCCTCAACCACTTCGGAGCGTGCGCCGATGAAACAATTGTCTTCAATGATGGTCGGATTGGCCTGAAGCGGCTCCAACACACCGCCGATACCTGTGCCGGCGGAAATGTGGCAGTTCGCCCCGACTTGGGCGCACGAGCCTACCGAGGCCCATGTGTCGATCATCGTGCCTTCGCCCACATACGCGCCGATATTGACGTAGGATGGCATCAGAACGGCGTTCTTCGCGATGTAGGCGCCGCGGCGCACGGCGGCAGGCGGCACCGCCCGGAACCCGGCGGCCTCAAATTCAGACGAGCCCCAACCCTGAAACTTCGACGGCACCTTGTCCCACCAGTTTCCGCCACCCGGCACGCCGGAAATCATGCCATTTGCGTTCAGGCGGAAAGACAGAAGAACAGCCTTCTTCAGCCATTGGTGAACCTGCCAGGTGCCATCACCATTGGGGCTGGCCACGCGCGCTTCGCCGGAATCAAGCAGCTCGATTGCCGCTTCGACAGCTTCACGAACTTCGCCCTTGGTCTCGGTTGTCAGCGTGTCGCGGTTTTCCCACGCCTGTTCAATCGCATTGGCAAGGGCTTCAGTCATCTTGGTCTCCGGGAGAATTGTTCGGCAAAGTTTCAAGCGCCGCCTCAAGAAAGGCGGCAAGGTCGCCCGTCACATAGTCTATGTGGTCGGGCCCGTCATCCCCCAACAGATCCTGCAGGTTTGCCGGGCGGGCCTCAACCGGCTCGTGGCTCCAGTCTTTCTCCGAATGCACCAGCACTGTGGTGAACCCCATATCCTTGGCTGGCAGCAAGTTTCGGGCGAGATCTTCGAAAAAAATTGCCTTGCCCGGCGCCACATCATGCATTGCGCAGAACCGATTGTAGGAATCCAGATGAGGCTTTGGTGTATAGTCCGCATCTTCGATCCCGAAACTGCCATCGAACAGATCACCAAGCCGCATCCTGTCCACCACGCGCTCAGCATGGCGGCGAGAGCCGTTCGTATAGACAAACTTGCGCCCTGGCAGCGCGCGGATGGCCTGCCTCAACGCCGGCAGATCTGGCAACGGTGAGAGATCGATATCGTGCACATGGTGGAGAAAATCTGCTGGATCGATCTGATGCACCTTCATGAGCCCGGAAAGTGTCGTACCATAAGTGGCGTAGTATTCTTTCTGGACCTTGCGGGCTTCAACCGGATGCAAATCCAAAGTTCGGGATACAAACTCAGTCATGCGCGTATCGATCTCGGCGAACAGGTCGCACTCTGCCGGATAAAGCGTGTTGTCGAGATCAAACACCCAATCGGCGACGTGACCGAACTGGCCAAATGGCGCGAGATGAATACCCGCCTTGCTGGAGGTCATTGATCGCCCGCCTTGGCGAAGTCCCGCTCAAAGAATTCGAATACGAGACGCTGATCGACCGGCTCATTCGCCGCCTGGAAAAGCGCTGTCCGATAAGCAGAGGCTTCGCAGTCATCTCGGCCGACAATGGCAAATTTCGCCCGGCCGACGCAAAACGCATCAGACGCCTTCGAAAGCGTGCGGATCTTCGTGCCGTCTTCCATCTCGCCATAGACGTAATGCTCAGTTCCGCGCAGCGCCTTGTCGATCACGCGCGCGCAACCGCCGGCCTCAAGCATCCACCACCCACGGCTCTCCCAACCTTCCGTGCCGCGACGGCCAATAGCGCTCCAGATCCGTTTGTCTGTGCGGTTGCACAAGGTGAATCCGACATTCCGGCCATTCTCCTTCGCCACCTGCTCCAGAAAGTCGATCAGGTCGGCATCAGATGTGGATTCGGGAAGATTGTTCTCTTCCAGGAATTTCGCGATGGCCGTGCGCGTTTTGTAGCCGATACGGCCATCAATAGCGCCGGACAGAACCCCGGCCTCTTCAAGCAGGCGCTGGATGCCTGCGGCCTGTGCCATATCTGGCGAATAATTCTCGATCTCTGTAAACGTCGTGGTCCAGCGTGAGCGGCTCTTGATCTCCACAGACCGAAACCCGCGCTCTTCCAGCCCCATCGCCGTGCAGTTCGGCGGGCTTTCCAGCGAAAAGCTGCCCGTTGGGTCTACGCACAGATCTCGGCCGCCGCCCCATTCGCGCAAACCGCCGCGATGGGCTGTGGAGGTACGTCCGTAAACATAGTGAAATTTCGGATCGAGTGGCGCCTTGACGGCAATCTGACAGGATCCAGGCTGCAACTTCGTCCAGCCATCAACCGTAATTGACCCGCCAACAGGGCGGCCAACAGCCGTTTCGATGATGTAGCTGGTTTCATTGCAGAGCTTCCAGCCATCGCCGGAGGCATTCTGGGCCTGCGCCATCACAGGGACCCCCGCCGCCGCTGCGACGAGGCCGAGACATTTAAGAAATGAGCGTACCTGCACCATGTTCGGTAAATAGCTCCATGAGCAGGGCGTGCGGTGCACGCCCATCGAGGATTACTGCCGCCCCAACTCCATGTTTTACGGATTGGGCCGCCGTTTCAAGCTTCGGAATCATGCCACCTGCAGCTGTGCCATCCGCGATGAGGTCCGGAATCGCGTCCACCGCAATCTCGCGCATCAAATTCTTGTTCTTGTCCAGAACACCAGCCACGTCCGTCAGCAGGAACAGGCGGCTCGCCCCGAGGGCCGCCGCAAGCGCACCCGCGGACGTGTCCGCATTCACATTATAGCGATGCCCGTCTTTACCCACGCCGACTGGCGCGACCACGGGAATGAGTTGTGAGTTGGACTTGAGTAAGGCATCCAGTACGCTTGTGTCCACTGCGCTTGGCTCGCCCACGAAACCGAGATCGAGGACCTGCTCAATGTGACTGTCCGGATCGCGTTCGGTCTTCTGGGCCTTTTCCGCCTGGATCAGGTTACCATCCGAGCCCGACAGGCCAACCGCCTTGCCGCCAGCCTGATTGATGGCCCGCACGATGGATTTATTGATCGGACCGGACAGAACCATCTCGACGACTTCCATCGTCGCTTCGTCGGTCACGCGCAAACCACCCTTGAACTCCGACACGATGCCGAGACGATCTAGCAGCTTGCCGATCTGCGGGCCGCCGCCATGCACGATGACAACATTGATGCCGAGCGTCTTCAGCAAGACCACATCCCGCGCAAAGATCGCCGACAGGCGCTCGTCCACCATGGCGTGGCCCCCATACTTCACGACAATTGTCTTGCCGGCGTAACGCTGGATATAGGGCAGCGCTTCGGAAAGCGTGCGGGCGGTGAATTGTGCGTCTGAAATCTGGTCTGTCATGGGCGCCCCTTTAGCGCGGGTTTGCCGACAGGACAAATGCGAATCCTAGAGCGCCCGATTCATGTAGACGCTGTTCGGATCCAGCGTGTAGCCGCCAAACGGGGGGCAATAGTCGAAGCCATAAACTTCATAGAGTTTGCGAGCAGGAATGAAGCCGTCCATCGAGCCGGTTTCCAGATAGAGCGCTGAGTAATTGCGCCGCGCCGCTTCGCTGAGAATGAACTCCAGCATCTGGCGCCCATACCCCTTCCCCCGCATGTCAGAACGAGTGTGCATGGACTTCACTTCGCCTGCCCCATCCGGCAGCGCCTTCAGCGCGCCACAGCCGACAAGCGTCTCATCCTCCCACATCGACCAGACTGTCACTTCGGGCACGCGCAAGCCTTCAGCGGGCAGGAAATGGCAACTCCCGGGCGGTGATTGAGAGAGCATCAGATCGGCGTGCGCCTGGAGAAGCGCCAACATCTCGTCGCTGGAGACATCATCTTCGCAGATTTGAACGGCCATGTGGGAGAACCTCCAGTTGCAGATCACGGCAACTCTTTACCCAGAGACGCCCCCTTATTCCAGCCCGGCTATTTCGGCTCTCAGTTCAGGAATCCCCCACCCCTTTTCAGACGAGGTCTGGCGCACGACAGGATGGGCCGCGCCGCGCTTCTTGAGCTTGGTGGAAATCTTGTCGACCAGCGCATCCACTTCAGACTTCTTGATCTTGTCGACTTTCGTCAGCACGATCTGATAGGTCACAGCCGACTTGTCGAGCATGTTCATGACCTCTTCGTCCGTATCCATCAGGCCGCGGCGGGAATCGACCAGCAGGAAGACACGTCGCAGCGAGGGCCGCCCGCGCAGATAGGAACGCGTCAGGCGCATCCAGCCCTCAGCCTGGGTTCGGCTGACCTTGGCATAGCCAAAGCCCGGCAGGTCGACGAGGTACACGCGTCCTTCGCCAAGATCGAAATAGTTCAGCTCTCGCGTGCGTCCGGGCTCTGCGGACGACCGCGCCAGTTTTGCACGATTTGTCAGCGCGTTGATGAGCGATGATTTGCCGACATTCGACCGGCCCGCGAAGCACACTTCGGCACGGTCTGCAGGCGGAAGACCTTTCAGGTCCACCACGCCTTTGACGAACTCGACAGGGCCGGCAAACAGGACACGGCCAGCTTCGAGCGCCTCTTCACTGAAGCCACCATCCATATCCATCGGCTTAATCCGTCGCTTTTGCCTTGCCGCCGAACAGCCGTTTCACGAACTTGCCGATCTCGGTCTCGACGCCGTTCCGGCGCATGATGAAATATTGCTGTGCAAAGGACAGCAGGTTCGACCACACCCAGTACATGACGAGACCTGCCGCAAAACCGCCGAATACGAACATGAAGACCAGCGGCATGGCTTGAATGATCCGGCGCTGGGTGGGGTCCGGTGGCGGCGGGCTCAGCGTCTGGATCGCTGCCATGGTCACACCATACAGGATCGGCAGAATACCGATGCCAATGATAATGCCGAGGATCGGGATGGATTTGATGTCCGCTGCCGACCAGAACGGGATCAGGCCAAACAAATTGCCGATAGCCGTCGGATCCGGCGCAGACAGGTCACGCAGGAATCCGAAGGATGCGTGGCGCATTTCGATGGTGACATAAAGTGTCTTGTAGAGCGCGTAGAAGATCGGGATCGTGAACAGGATCGGTAGACAGCCCCCCACCGGGTTCGCGCCCTCCTGCTTGTAAAGCTTCATGATCTCTTGCTGCTGGCGTTGCGGGTCGGCCTTGAAGCGTTCCCGGATCTCCTGCATCGGCTCCTGCAGCTTCTTCATCTTTGCCATCGATTTGTAGCTCTGATTGTAGAGCGGCACGAGCGGCAACTTCACCAAAACCGTGAAGGCCAGGATCGCCCAGCCAAACGAGCCCACGATGCCGGACAGCCATTCCAGCGCGTAGAAGAAGGGCTTGGTCAGGAAGAAGGCCCAGCCCCAGTCAATGGCATCGACCATGCGCGGAATGCCCAGATCATTCTGGTAGTGCTGCAGTACGTCAAACCGCTTGGCGCCAGCGTACAGGCTGTTGGATACGGTCTGGCTTTCACCCGCCGCCAGTGTGATCGGCGCAGACTCTGTGCGCACTTCGAGCGGCCCGCCACGTGACAGTTTCCGCTTGTCCACGAGACCGGCAAAGAACGCGTCCTGTTGCGGCACCAGGGCGCCCAGCCAGTACATGTCTGACAGGCCCCACCAGCCGCCCTGGCTGGACGGGAACGTGCCCTCGCTGGTTTCGCCCTTGATGTCCTTCAACTGGAACAATGGCTTGTACTTTTTCAGGCGCAGCTCGTTATCGACCACACCCATGAGGCCCATATGCGCGAGCCCGCCTTTGGAGGATGAGCCAGGATCTGTGGTTTCTAGGAATTGCTTGTAGTCGCCATGACGCTCAATCGAGCCGATGGCGCGCACCTGGCGCGGCTCGCCGGAATTGTTCGTCACCGTGTCGGTGAAGGTGAACAAATAGTCTTCATCAACAGAGATCTCGCGATCAATCACCAAGCCTTCAGACTCGAGGCGCAGGGTGAGCGGATTGCCGGGCGTCAGCTGCCCTTCCCCCACCTGCGTCCAATTCGAGTTGCGGCCAGCCACCAGTTTCGAGCCGTCAGCCCAGTACCAGGTTGCGAAATAGCCGAATTCGGAATTCTCCGGGCGAAACAGGCGAACTTCCTGTTCCTTCTCGACGGTCAAATAGTGCTTCTTGAGGCTGAGATCGTCGATGCGTGAGCCAGCCAGCCGAATCGACCCATCCACAGACGCGGCATCAAATGGCACGCGGACGTCATCTTCCAGAGCTTCCTGAACCGGTTTGATCTCGGCAATGGCCGGGGCGTCGGAAGACACGACCGGACCGGTTTGCTGTTCGGCTTCGCGGACGGCCTGATTGGCTTCGAACTCTTCCTGCGCAGGCTTCATGATGAAGGCCTGATACGCAAACACAAACGCAATCATTGCGACCATGGCGATCAGGAAATTGCGCTGGTCTTCTTTTTCCATCTGGCGGGATCCCGGCAAGTCTGGTCAGCACGCCGGAAGCGGCGGCATCTGGGTTAATCAGCGGCGAGGCTTATCAGCGCGCTTTCCATATCGTCAAGCAAACGCGGCCACGCAATGTCAGCGGTGTCTTTACGGGCAATGAAGACATAATCCCAGCCCGGTTTGCCATGCTGCGGCAAGAGAACACGCGCCGCTTCGCGCAGGCGCCGTTTGCAGCGGTTACGAATGACGGCATTTCCGATCTTCTTGGTCGCGGTAAAGCCTTCGCCCATATGCGCGTCACTGTCCGCGCCCTTGCGCCGTCTGGCCTGCACCAGAAGGGATTTGCGCCGCTCGGTCTTGCCGTGACGCACATAAACGAATTGAGGCCGCACGCGCATGCGTACGACCTCAAATTCAGACTCGTGTGTCTCGCGGGTCATGGCCTCTGCCGCCTGCAATCAAGCGGTCCCTGGCCGGCCGTCTTAAGCGGTCAGCGACTTGCGGCCCTTGGCGCGGCGACGTGCCAGCACCTTGCGGCCATTCTTGGTCGACATACGCTCGCGGAAGCCGTGAGTGCGTTTGCGGCGAAGATTGCTGGGCTGGAATGTGCGTTTCATGGGTCTGCTCTAAAAGCTAAGTATCTCGGAAAGAGGGGCCAATACAGGCAGCACAGCCCTGAAGTCAAGCCGCAGCCTCAGCCAGTTTCGCATTAAATCCGCTTCAACCGGTCTGGGGCACTTTACATCAGCCTTGAGTCTTGGGAACTCTCCCAAAGGTGGCGGGGTGCAGATATTTCAGAGGTATCATGCGGTTTCAACATATCGTTCTTGCCAGCCTGAGCGCGATTCTGGCCTTCTCGGCCCCGGCAACAGCCCAATCGATTGATTATGAGCGCCTTGATGCACGCCTCTCCAGGCTGGCAGCCGATCAGGATATTGTTGGCCTGTCCGTTGCCGTGATTGATCAAGGCGAGATCGCATTCTCCAAGGGGTATGGCGTCACCGAAGCGGGCGGCCCCCCCGTGACGGACGAAACCGTGTTCCGCTGGGCGTCCCTCTCCAAAGGCGTGGCCGCCACCGAAGTCGCCATCTTGGCAAGCCAGGCTCGCCTGAACATTACTGACCCCGTCTCCAAATTCGCGACCACCCTGCGCCTGCCGAATGGCGGAGAGGCGAAGGCAACGCTTGAAGACGTGCTGTCTCACCGGCTGGGCATTCTGCCAAACGCCTACGACACGCGCCTTGAGGATGGCTGGGAGGCCGCCGACATTCGCACCAGTCTCCGGTCCCTGAAATCCATCTGTCCGGTTGGAGACTGCCACACCTATCAGAATGTCGCCTATGACAGCATTGCCGAAGTCATCGAAGACGTGACCCAATCGCGCTATGCAGACGCCGTGGAGGCATCCGTCTTCAAACCAATTGGCATGGTCACAGCAAGTATTGGCCGCGCCGGACTGGAAAGCGCCCCCTCTTGGGCTAAACCGCACTCCAAACGCAGCCGCGATCTTGGCCCTCCTGACAAGAAGATCGTGAATGACGATTACTATCGCGTCCCTGCGGCGGGCGGCGTGAATGGCTCGATCCGGGACCTCGCGCTCTACGCCCGCGCGCATATGGGCCTGTTGCCGGAAGTGCTCAGCGACTCCGCCCTGGACATGCTTCAGGCGCCCCGCATCTATACCCGTCGAGAACAATCCAGCATGTCCCGGCGCTATAGCGGGACGGTACGTGACGCACGTTATGCGCTCGGCTGGCGGGTCTACAAATATGGAGAGCCCGGCTACCGCGTTGTTGGCCATCGCGGCGCGGTGGAGGGCTATCGCTCCTACATCCTGTTCGACCCAGAACGCGACACGGGCGTGGTCATCCTCTGGAACTCCAGCTCCCGCAAGCCAAACGGGATCGGATTCGAAGTCATGGACATGGCTTATAACCTGCCCTTCCGCGACTGGATGGAGCTTGACGGTGAAGTCACAGCGGGCAGTCACTGACGCCAGGCTCACGCGCCTGTCAGCGCAGCGCACGCAGACGTGACGGGATTTCCGGGAGCCCTTGGCCTATGTGGTGGTCTCCATAGTCCAGCCACATACCAGATGCGTCATGCCCAAATTTCTATCCCTGCCCCGAATTCTTGCCAGCATCGCCCTTGCGGCACTTCTCATGCAACCAGCCCTGGCCCAGTCGGACGATGACTGGACGCGATTGCTTGAGACCTATGTGATAGAGAGCGCAGATGGCTTGAATCGCGTGGACTATGAGGCCCTGGCAGGCAACGAAGCGGATCGCGCCGCGCTGGATGCCTATATCGCCGGTTTCGAAACCCGGGACCTTTCCACCACTGGTGACGCAGAATTCGCGGCCTGGGCCAACCTCTACAACGCCGTCACGGTCCGGCACATTCTTGAGCGCTATCCGCTGGACTCGATCCGGGATGGTTATGTTTTTGGCGGCCCCTGGAAAAAGGTTTCCGTTTCGGTGGGCGGCGATGACGTCTCCCTCGACGCGATTGAGCACGACATTCTGCGTCCACGCTTCAAGGACCCTCGGGTACATTATGCCATCAATTGCGCGTCCTATGGCTGCCCGAACCTGGCAATTCGTGCGTGGACCGCAGACACACTTGATGAAGATCTGGATGCGGCCACGCGGGCCTATGTCAATCATCCACGCGGCGTCAGCGTGTCTTCCCGTGGGCTGACGGTGTCTTCGATTTACAAATGGTTTCAGGCTGATTTCGGCGGGTCGAAAGGTGGCGTTATCAATCACCTGCTTGAATACGCCGAACCCGCCCTTGCAGAAAAAATTCGCACTAATCCCAAAATTCGCGGCTATGAGTATGACTGGTCGCTCAATGACACCCGGACGGACCCCGCCCAATGACTGACGCAGCTGACACAAAATCAAAGCCGATCTGGCTCCGCCTCTGGCCGCTCTACCTGATTGCCGGCGGCCTCGTCGCAGCCTGGGCATTCGGCCTTTTCGACTATCTGTCGCTTGAGACCCTGCGCCGGCAACAGGCCGCGCTTCGCGCTTTTGTCGAGGACAATCTGATCCTCGCCATCGCCGCCTATATCGGAATCTACACCGCCAGCACGGTCTTCATGCTTCCAGGCGCATTGTGGATCACGATCACAGGTGGCTTCCTGTTCGGTCTTGCGGGCGGCACTCTGGCCACGGTCATTGGCGCAACGTTTGGCGCGAGCCTGCTTTTCCTCGCCGCGAAAACGTCTCTTGGCGGGTTCATGCGCAAGATTGCGAGCGGCTATGCGGAGAAGGTCCGCACCGAGTTCCAGAACAGTCCGATGGCATACATGTTTGCCATGCGATTCATCCCCGCGATGCCGTTTCCCGTCGCCAACATCCTGCCAGCCATCCTCGGTGCAAAATATCGCGACTATGCCATTACCACCGCGCTTGGGATCGTTCCGGGCGTTGTTGCGTATACATGGGTAGGTGCAGGCCTGGGCGCGACATTTGCGAAGGGGGAAGATCCCGATCTCGCATCGGTCTTCCAGAACCTGCTGCCCGCCGCCATCGCGCTTGGGGTCGTTTCCCTGTTGCCGGTGGCATGGAAGAAATTCTTTCCAAAGAAAGCCAACCAGATTGAAGAGGCCGCCTGATGACAGATCTCGCTGACCAGAATGCCCGCGCCCCGCTTGGCGGCTCCGCCGACCTAGACAAGATCGCCACTTCCCCTGCCCCGCACGCGGCCGGCACCGCGCCAATGAGAGAGATGACCGCCGACCTTGTCGTGATCGGCGCTGGCTCTGCCGGACTATCCGCCGCCGCAGGCGCCGCTCAGCTGGGCCTGTCTGTCGTGCTCTACGAAAAAGGTGAAATGGGCGGAGATTGCCTCAACACAGGCTGCGTGCCGTCGAAAGCGCTGCTCAGCGCGGCAAAGGCCGCCGCAGAGATTCGCGATGCCGGCAAGTTCGGCATCGAGACGACGCCTCCCCGGATCCACTGGGACAAGGTCAAACAACACGTCAACGCCTCCATCGCGACGATTGCCCCGGTAGACAGCCAGGAACGATTTGAAGGCCTCGGCTGTACGGTCATCCGTGAACATGCCAAATTCGCCGGTCCGGACACGATCATTTCCCCAACCACCCGGGTCAAGGCTCGTCGTATCATCATCGCCACAGGCTCACGCGCCTTCATTCCACCTATCGAGGGGCTGGCAACCGTCCCCTATCTGACGAATGAAACGATCTTCAGCATTCCTGAAATGCCGAAGCATCTGATCATTCTGGGCGGCGGGCCCATCGGCATGGAAATGGCGCAGGCATTCACGCGCCTTGGCGCAAAAGTCACGGTCGTTGAAATGGGCAAGGCGCTGGGCCGGGCGGACCGCGATCATGCCGAAATCGCCATCGAAGCGCTACGCGACGAAGGTGTCACGATCCTGGAAGGCTACAAAGCCACCAAGATTGAACAGGACGGAGAAGCGATCCGTGTCCTGACCGAGCCGAAAGGCGGGGAAGCCTGGACGCTTGAAGGCTCCCATCTGCTTGTTGCGGTAGGTCGCCAGACCGTATTCGACGGCATGGATCTCGAAGCCGGCAATGTAGATCATGACCGCAGGGGCATCATTGTAGGCGATAATCTGCGCTCTAAATCGAACAAGCGCGTCTGGGCACTGGGCGATGCCGCAGGGCGTGAGCAATTCACACATATCGCCGGTTGGCACGCCTCCGTCTTTACGCGCCGCGCCTTCTTCAAACAGGGCACCAAGGCAGACAGCCTGCCCGTACCAGCCGTCACCTACACGTCCCCGGAAGTTGCTCAACTCGGCATGACGGAAGCCGAAGCCCGCGAGAAGCATGGCGACGACATCTCGGCGCCGAGCTTCAAATTCGAGGAAAGCGACCGCGCCATAGCGGAGGCAAACACCGAAGGCGAAGTGAAGCTGATTGTACGCAAGGGCAAACTGCTTGGTGCGTCCATTGTCGGCAAGGATGCCGGCGACCTTATCCAACTCGTCTCGGTCGCCATGTCGAACGGGCTTGGTGTAAAGGATCTGACGAATTTCATCTCGCCCTACCCGACCCGCGCCGAGGGCGTAAAGCGCGCCGCCAACGCGCACTATGCCGACGTGGTATTCGGCAAGAGCGCAAGGCTGCTCGTCAGCTTGCTCCAGCGTATTCCGTAGGCTAGGTCAGGCAGTGTGAAAGACGCTGCCGACCTGACCTTTCCGGACGCCACCAGAACCCGCGCCGGGGCGCGCTGGTTCGACAGTCTCTCATTTCGTCTGTTCGGCCTCACAATTCTCGCCATACTGGTGGTGGAAGCCTTCATCTTCGTGCCGAGCGCAACGGGCCAGCGCAATGACTGGCTGACCGAACGGATCGAAGCGGCCCGGATAGCATCCCTCGCCCTTGAAGCCTCACCGGGGCGTTCGGTCTCAGAAGAATTGTCGGCTCGGCTGCTGGATCATGCCGAAGTCTGGGGTGTGGCCGAGCTGGACATGGACGATGAGATGCGGTTCCAGCTGCTTCCCCCACAAATGCCGCTCAATGGTGAATTTCACGCACTCGACATGCGCGAGGCCGGACCAATGGACCGGGTGGCCAACATGTTCGGCGCATTTTTCGCGCCAGATGACCGCATTCTTGTCGTTACAGCCAAGGGCACAGAAGAGGATCGTATCATCGAAGTCCTGCTGCCGCAGGCGCCGATGAAAGCCGAGCTGCAATCCTACGCCAGCCGTATCGCAGGCCTGTCACTGCTCATCGCGTTTGCCGCGGCGACCATCATCTACGTCCTGCTGCACCTACTCGTCGTTCGCCCGATGCAGCGCGTCACATTGAGCGTTGAGCAATTCCGAATGGATCCCGGATCGTGGACACGGCGCCTGCCGCATACCAAACGCCGCGACGAAATCGGCCGCGCCCAGAACGCGTTGGCCGACATGGAAAGCGCGGTGGCCGACAGTTTCCGTCAGCGCTCTCATCTGGCAGAACTCGGCACGGCAGTTGCGAAGATCAACCATGATCTGCGCAACTCGCTGGCATCGGCCCAGCTCGTTTCCGATTCTCTCGCCCGGTCTGAGGATGTCCGTGTACAAAAGGCTGCCCCAAGGCTTGAGCGCGCCCTGACCCGCGCCATCACGCTCGCCACCGATACGTTGGATTATGGCAAGGCCATGCCTCAGCCCGCCGAACCTGAACAGGTTGATCTCAAGCAGGCGCTCGACGAAGCTGCCGATGAAGCGCTGGCAGCATGGCCGTCTGTTGAGTTCATCAACAATGTACACATGCTGGAACATGTCCTGGCGGACCCTGACCATTTACACCGCATCGCCGCGAATTTGATCCGCAACGCCGCCGAAGCCATGTCTGCGGCCGGGTCTGATCCATCGCGGATTTTTGTCAGTCTGGAATCAGGCACAATCGTCTTTACAGATACAGGTCCGGGCCTGCCGGAAAAAGCCGCGGCAAATTTGTTTACCCCCTTCGCCGCGACGACCCGTCAGAGCGGAACAGGCCTTGGCCTCGTCATTGCGCGCGAGCTTGCCCAGTCCATGGGCGGAGACCTGACCCTTGCCGAAACAGGGCCGGAGGGATCCGTGTTCCACCTCACACTTCCGCCACAGGACTGACACAAAGCGCGGAACCAAGCCGCGCGGAATGCATTGGTTCATCATACAAACGGATGGACCCCATGACCCCTGAAACCATTGTTTCTGCACTATTTTCCACGAGCGCTGCAGCCGCAGCCGGATTGGCTGTCATGCTCCAGCCTACGCTGCCCCGACCCGATGTTCAGCCGGTCGACCATTTTCAGGAAGCGGACTTTTCGATCTACGATCGGGACTTCACGCTTCAGGGTCGCGACTGTGAAATCGGTATAAAGCGGCGTGGCATATGCCTCAGCAGATCACCGCTGGAAGATACCATTGTTCCGGGGCGTGTGCTTCCAGTGGAAATCCCGGCGACGAGCGCAGAATTTCCCATCATACTGGAAGCCCCCCTTAAGGCATCCCACCTACAGACTGTGCGGTTTGGCCACCGTATTGCCTTGTTTAATCCGGATACGCGCGAAATCGTCGACGTGATCGACTTGACCGCCCAGAGTTTTGCAAACGCCAGAGTGTCCGATCGGCAAAAGGCGGAACTAGAAGGCACACCTGACGCACAAACCAGCTAAGTCAATCAGGTCGTATAGTCGAACAAAAGAAAAGCCAGCCTCGAGAGGCTGGCTTCTGCTTATACATGACTGGAAGATTAGTTCGCTTCATCTTCCACTTCGTCAGCGGCTTCATCAACTTCTTCGCCGAATTCTTCAACCGGACCATCATTCGTGTCACACGCGGCCAGCCCGAATGCGCCAAGACCGAACAAAATTGCAATAAGTGGCTTTTTCATTTCCGTAACTCCTTTATCAGTCAGCCCCCAGAGAGAAGGCGTCCTCCTGCAAACGTGCTTGGGTGGGACTGGTTCCGAAAGAACAGGATTGGTTTGGTTCATAAATACGTCCCTCCCCCGGATGATCCCGAAATTGTTCACACAGACGACTGGCTGATCGTCATCGACAAACCGTCAGGGCTTCTGTCTGTGCCGGGGCGTGGGCCGGAAAAAGCCGACTGCGCCATAACCCGCATCCAGAAAGCTTGGCCAGATGCGCTCACCGTCCACCGCCTGGACATGTCTACGAGCGGTCTATTGCTGTTCGCGCGGTCAAAAGATGCGCAGAGGGAATTGTCGCGCCAGTTTGAGGCTGGCCGCGTGGAGAAAACCTACATCGCAGATGTCTGGGGCCGGCCCGATTCCCAGCATGGCCTCGTTGATCTCCCCCTGATCACTGACTGGCCAAACCGACCCCGGCAGAAAGTCGACCGAGAAATCGGCAAGCCCAGCCAGACCCGGTACCTGATCTCCCAATCCAGTGCGGTCGCCAGCCGCATGAGCCTGACCCCTCTCACCGGGCGCTCCCACCAGCTTCGCGTTCACATGGCCGAACTCGGTCACCCGATCCTGGGCGATGAGCTGTACGCCCACGATGAAGCTGAAAGGATTGCCACACGGCTGCATCTGCACGCGGCGGAATTAGCCTTCACCCATCCGCAATCTGGATCCCCCATGCGGTTTCAATCTCCCTGTCCTTTCAATCTGCCTTGACGGACCGCCTGCAGGGAATTATCGTTTTTCGATAATGGGAGATTCCACGATGCACGCTGAAATTGTTCGCCTGTCGCTGCACCATGTCGATATCAAGATCGTCAAAGACGACAAGATGCATGTCCTCCAATGGCGCCGCAATCTGCTTTGGGATGAAGTTCTGCTTGATGGAAAACGCCAAGCCTCCAGCCACGGCCTGTTCGGGCGCGAAAAAGTCTACGGGCTCGTATTCGGACGGGATGTGGAAGGGCGCGGTGGGGAACAAGTCATGTTGCTGCTCGACACCTCCACCCATGCCGACTGGACCGACGGCACCCAGCGCGTAAAGGGCGTTCGCCTCGAGGGGCGTGACGGACCACTGGTTGCGTTTGGTTCGCTTGATCCAAAAAATCTGGAAAAGCCGGCAACGTTTGGCGACTGGATGAAAAAGAATATGGGCATGGAATGGGGCGACCCGCCATCGAGCCGCCCGCATTGATCCTATCAAGAGTCGCGTGATTGCGAGGCCACTGGCACCAGACGCACGGTCGCCTTCCGGTTCAACGGCTCGATCGATCCGTTCGCTGCATAAGCACGCGCCTGGCCTTTCGGCATGATAGCGATCTGCTCCGCTGAGATATCGCGCGCCTCAAACGCGGCTGTGACGGATTCGGCGCGGTCCTCTGAAACCTTCTCGTTCAGGTCCTCCGGGCCGGTTGCATCGGCATGACCGGCGACTTCGATCCGGAAATACTCACACCGGGCGGAATCCGCTGCAACTGCATCGAGAACCGCTTCAGCCTGATCCCCAAGCTGGGTGACACCGCGCTCGAAGTAGATCGTGAATTCCTCAGTCGCACAGGCGGCCGGGGCCGGATCGTAAGTGACCGGCTCCTGCGGTGGCGCTGGCAAGTCTGCATGAGCCGCCAGGGCCGTCATAGCGGCGGACATAAGGGTCAGGCTGGCGATTTTCATCTTTGTCTCCGTTGGTGACTACGCCAATAGAAACGTCACTTTCGCAGCCCGGTTCCTCACAATCTTTTCTTCGTGCGCCCTTCATGGGCCTTGGCATTGGCCGGATCGGCCGGCCAGTCATGCTTCGGATACCGCCCGCGCATGTCCTTCGCCATGTCCAGATACCCTGCCCCCCAGAACCGGCCGAGGTCTTGTGTGGTCGCCACAGGCTTCATACCCGGCGAGAGCATTTCCACGGTCACGGGCACGCGTTCGGCGGCCAGTTTCGGATGCAAACTCAGTCCAAAGAAGGCCTGCGCCCGCGCCGAGACCAGCGGCGCACGATCATCCAGATAGTCGACTTGCGCCGTCTGGCCGGAGGGCAATGACAGGCTGAGCGGCGCATCCTTGCGCAGCGCCTCCTGAACCGGCCAGTCGAGCGATGCGATCAATGCCTCGCGTACCTCATGCCCAGCCGGCACCTGCGCGCCCTTGCGTTTCAACAGCGGCAACAGCCAATCTCCGGCACTGGCGATTAAGGCTTCCGCTTCGAGCGCCACCGGTGCAATGCAATCTGCGCGCTCCAGCATTGTGATGCGCGCCAGCGTCTCGCGCACCACATCGTCCGCACCAATTGCGGCAAAGCCCCCTTCGCGGATCGCATCCAGCATGGCCCGCGCGGCCACAGTGGCGCTCGGCTTTGGAAGCGGACTTTCCGACAGGACAATCGCGCCCAGCGCCTTCACCCTCCTGGCCGTGAACTTTCCGGTTTTCGGGTCAAAGCTCGCCCGGTCTTCAGATACAACGCCACCAATTTCCAACGCGTCTGCCTCAGATATCGGGGCCGCCAATGAGATGCGCGCCTCTTTCGCGGCGCCGCCGAGATCAGCGATCACCAGCCATTCCTGATTCGCCAGCGCTTCGGTCTCCGGCAACATGGCGGCGCGGCCAGAGGCCATCAGATAACTGCCCGCGCTTCCGGGGCGTTTGCGGGCGATCTGGTCCGGCCAGGCGCGTGCCAGCAAACTCGCCAGATTCCCGTCGGACGCAGCCCCCTTCCCCCAAGCCTTCGCCTGCGCCTTCAGGCTGCGCGCCCTTGGCGAGCCATCCCTGCGAAATCCGGCCAACCGGTCGCGCAGATCGGGTGAGTTGCCGCCCATGCCCCGCTCCCCGGCGAGCGCCGCGATCTCCGCCGCCAAGGCGCGTTCCTGTGGCGTGGGCGCACCGGCCACCAGTGCCCCAAGCCGAGGCGGCAAGGGCAGCCGCGCCATTTCCGAACCCAGCGCTGTCAGCGCGCCATCCTGATCGATCGCGCCCAGCGTCGTCAGCAAGGCTTGCGCCGCCTTCAACCGCCCGGCTGGCGGCGCGTCCATCCAGGTCAGGCGCGTTGCGTCCCGCTCGCCCCATTCCGCCAGCGCCAGCACGAGGCCGGACAAATCACTCTTCAAGATCTCCGGCACAGGCGAAGGCATCAGGCCCCGTGTCGCCGCCTCGTCCCACAGGCGGTAACATACCCCCGGCGACAATCGCCCCGCCCGGCCTCTCCGTTGATCAACTGACGCGCGGGATGCCTTCACGGTCGACAGGCGCGTGCCAAGCCCCCCAGCGGCATCTTCAGCGACGCGCGACAACCCGGAATCTATCACGATCCGAACACCCTCTATGGTCAGCGCGCTTTCGGCGATATCGGTCGCGAGCACCACTTTCCGCATCCCGTCCGGTGCCGGGGAAACAGCCGCGTCCTGTTCCGCAGGGCTGAGCGCTCCGAAAAGCGGCGCAACCCGTACATTGTCCGGCACACGCTCCAACTGCTCCGCCGTACGCTGGATTTCGCGCGCGCCCGGCAAGAAAGCGAGGATAGACCCCTCTTCCTCGCGCAATGCCTTGCGAACGGCTGACGCCATCCGGTCCTCAATCCGGTCCTGCGACCGACCCAGATAGCGCGTCTCGACCGGATATTGCCGCCCCTGGCTTTCAACCACCGGAGCCCCCAAGACACTGGATACCTTTTCTGTATCGAGCGTAGCGGACATGATCAGCAGCTTGAGATCATCCCGAAGCGCGCCCTGAGCTTCCATCGCCAATGACAGTCCCAAATCCGAATTCAGCCTGCGCTCATGAAACTCGTCAAAGATGACTGCGCCGATTCCGGTCAGTTCGGGGTCTGACAGAATACGCCGTGTAAACAGGCCATCGGTGATGACCTCCACCCGCGTCGCATCTGAGACCTTGCGGTCCACACGCGTTGTCAGGCCGACCGACTGCCCGAGTTTCTCGCCAAGAGACTTCGCCATCTGTTGCGCGGCCATTCGCGCGGCGATGCGCCGTGGCTCCAGCATGAGGATCTTGCCGTCGATCACCGCCGCTTCATCCAGCAATCCCGCCAGCGCCAGAGGCACCCGCGTGGTCTTGCCCGCGCCGGGGGGCGCGGCAAGCACCAGTCGCGAATGCGCGCTGAGGCCGGAACAGATCTCGGCCAGCACATCATCGATCGGCAGGAATGGACGCGTCACACTCACCCCAGCCTGATAGGCGTTTCGACATCCGGCTGGCAAGCTGCAGGAATGCGCCGGGCCGCAATTGCTTTCACACGCGGCGCGGCCTACCGTCTGGCGCTAATCGGGGCAGGAGGCAGCGCTCATGAAATGGTGGTTTGGCATTGATCTCTGGAAACGCGTGATCGCAGGGCTCGTGCTCGGCGCCGCGGTTGGCCTCGGCCTTCGCTATGGCCTCGGCCCTGAAGCCGCCAGCGACAATGTCACCGCCTGGGCCAAGCCAATCGGTGACGCGTTCATCAATCTGATCAAGATGCTGGTCGTGCCGCTGATCTTCACGACGCTCCTGTCCGGCGTGCTTGCCATGGGGGATCCGAAGAAGCTGGGCAGCCTCGGCGGACGCGCCCTGCTCATGTATATGGGGACCACGATCGTTGCAGTGAGTTTCGGCCTCCTCATGGGGACGCTGATCCAGCCCGGCGCAGGTTTTGATCTGTCCATCGCCTCGGCCTCCGATATCGCAGAAGCCAAGGCACGCCTTGATGCCAACCCGCAGCCGGGCAGCGTCGGCGAGCAATTGATAAACACACTGCTCTCCATCATCCCGACCAATCCGGTCGCTGCGCTGACGAATGGCGACGTGCTGCAAATCATCTTCTTCGCAATCATGCTGGGGATTGGCATCCTGATGACGGGCGAGGCCGGCAAGCCACTCGCCAATGTCATCAATAGCGCCGCTGAAGCCGTCATGAAGCTAACGCTGATCGTCATGGAAACCGCGCCATTTGGGGTTTTCGCCCTGATGGCTTGGGTACTCGGCGAGCGCGGCCTGGATATTCTCGTCTTCCTCGGCAAGCTGACCCTGACGCATTATCTCGCCTGCATCCTGCACATTCTGATCACATATGGCCTGATCGTGCGCGGCGGCTTGCGCCTGCCACTTATCCCCTTCTTCCGCGGCGCCGTGGACGCGCAGGCCGTGGCCTTCTCGACGTCATCGTCAAACGCCACACTGCCCATGACGATCTCCTGCGCGCGGGAAAACCTCGGCATTGGCAAGCCGGTTGCCTCCTCGGTCCTGCCGCTGGGCGCGACCATTAATATGGACGGCACAGCGCTCTATCAGGGTGTCATCGCCCTGTTCGCCGCGCAGGCCATGGGCACGCCCATGACGGCCGGCATGTATCTGACCATCATTCTGATGGCGACGCTGGTTTCCATCGGCACGGCAGGCATTCCATCTGTCAGCCTGTTCCTCGCCGCAACGACACTCAGCGTCATCGGCGCAACGCCGGAACAGATTGTCGTTGTCATTGCTGTTCTCTTCCCGTTTGACCGCATCCTGGACATGATGCGCACGGTGACCAATGTGACCGGAGACCTGACAGTCGCCACGGCGGTGGCGAAATGGGAAGGCGAGCTGGATGAAGAGATCTTCCGCGCCCGCGACCCGGTCTGATCTGTTTATTCACGTCAAACTGATATTTCTCGCGGCTTGGTCATTTTCAGTTCAACAAACGATTGTTACCCCTAACCCATGTTAAGCCAAATGGAGGTGGGAATGGCTGGTATCAATCTTTTCGACATGCTGACGCAAACCAATAATGGCGCTGCGGTGCAGCAAGTGGGTCAGCAAACAGGGCTGCAGCCGGACATGGCGCAAGCAGCGATCAAGGCACTGTTGCCAGCGATTGCCGGCGGTCTTCAGCGCAATGTGCAACAGCCCGGCGGCCTGCAATCCTTGCTCGGCGCGCTGCAAAATGGCCAGCACGAGCAGTATCTCGACCGGCCCGAAACGCTCGGCACGGCAGACTCCATCGCGGACGGAAATGCCATTCTCGGCCATTTGCTCGGTTCCAAGGATACAAGCCGCGCCGTCGCGGCCCAGGCCGCCCAGAAAACCGGGCTCAGCGAGCAGGTCCTGAAATCCATCCTGCCAATGGTGGCGTCGATGGCGATGGCCTCCCTGTCGAAACAGACCAAACAGTCAGACCTCGGCGGCGCCTTGGCGGGCATGCTCAGCGGCCAGCAGCCACAGCCCGGCCAGTCCGGTCTGGGTGGCATGCTGGGCGGACTTCTGGGTGGCGGCTCGAAAGCCCCATCGCAGTCCGGCGCGGTGGGCATGCTTGGCGGGCTGCTTGATGCCGATGGCGACGGCAACGCAATGGACGACATTTTCCAGATGGTGATGAACCGCCAATAGACTTGGAACCGGGCATGGCATGGGGCATTGAACCCCCATGCATGTATCCCGAACACAATGGCTGTGCGCCGGTCTCAGCCTGATCCTGTTTGCCGGTCTCGCCTTGGGCGAGGCCGGTCTCTGGCCTCTCGACGCATTTGATCGCGCCATAACAGATGCCATTCCCGCCCTGCGCAGCGAGGTTCTGAACCTCTTGATGCTGGCGGTTACGGCGCTCGGCGACAGCCGCTTCCTCATCTTTGTCAGCGTCGTCACGATTGGCGCGCTCCTCATCGCGAAGGCCTGGCGCGAGGCGATCCTGTTCGGCGTCACATTCTCGCTGATGCCCCTCATCGTGAAAGTGCTGAAAGTCACGATCGCCCGTCCCCGCCCGACCGTGGACCTCTATGGCGGCGTTGAATCCTTCAGCTTTCCCAGCGGGCACGCGACGAACTCCGCCCTCATCTATGGCGCGCTGGCCCTGCTCTCCCTCGCTGTCTTCCGCAAGCTGCCCGGTCGGCTGATCGCTGCGGCGTTTGCACTCCTCGCCATCATGATCGCCCTGTCCCGCGTCTATCTCGGCGCACATTGGCCAAGCGACACGCTGGCCGGCCTTGGCCTTGCGGGGCTGATGCTGACGATCATTTCTATCCGGCATGAGGAGGCCCGCCTGCCCGATGCGGCAAAGTTCGTGCCGTTTGTCCTCATCCTGATCACCGCGGCCTTCCCGCTCTACCTGTTGGTTGCCCTTCCCGAAGCACGCGATCTCTACACAGCCCTTCACAGTGAATAGGCTCGCCCCGGACCGGCATTCAGGCTAAGCGAGCCGGAATGCTGACCCGCGGAAAAGTCTTCTCCCTCGCCGTGCCGATCATCCTGGCGCAGGCCGCGACCGCCACGACGGGCGTGGTCGACACCGCCATCATGGGCCGGTTCGGAGACAAGGCAGACCTCGCAGCCGTCGCAATCGCGGCGGTGGCCTATAGTTTCATCTATTGGGGCTTCGGCTTCTTGCGGATGTCCACGACCGGCCTCACGGCGCAAGCCAATGGTCAGGGCGATACGGCAGAATCGCGCGCGATCCTGCTGCGCGCCCTGATGCTGGGCGGCGCCATCGGCCTGGCTTTGGTGTTGCTTTCCCCCCTGCTGAAAATCGGCACTTTCGCCGCCTTTGAAGGCACGGAAACGGTCGAATCGCTCGCCAAAGGCTACTTTGATGCGCGCATCTGGGGGGCGCCCGCCTACCTCATGGGCCTTGCCGTTACTGGCTGGATGCTCGGCACGGGCAAGACCGGACAGATGCTCGCCTTCCAGATTGTCCTTAATGGCGTGAATGCCGGGCTGGATGCATGGTTCGTGGCCGGATTGGACAGGGGCCCGGCAGGCATCGGCGCAGGCACCGCTATCGCCGAATGGATATCGCTCGGCTTCGGTCTCATTCTGGTCGCGCCCGCCTTTCGCGGCCATGCTCGCCTGATCGACCGGGCGAAACTCACCGAACTGTTCGCGGCCAATCGCGACATCATGATCCGCACACTGGCCCTCGTCTTCTGTTTTGCCTGGTTCGTCCGGTCCGGCACGCTGATTTCCACCGCAATTACTGCTGGCAATGAAGTCCTGCTGCAATTCATCACCGTTGCGGCCTTCGTGCTCGACGGGTTTGCCTTTGTCGCGGAAAAGGAAGCCGGCGAAGCCTATGGCGCACGGGATGGCAAACGGCTCACTCGCGCCATGCGGCTGACAACAGAATTCGCCCTCATCGCTGGCGCGGCGATCTCTCTGCTCTACTTCTTCGGCGGCGGCTGGGTATTGCAAACCTTCATCCGCGATCCGGAAGCGCAGGCCGCCGCACTGGCCTACCTTCCCTGGTGCGCGGCCGTACCATTTCTCGGCATTGCCGCCTGGCAGCTCGACGGATTATTCCTTGGCACGACGCAAGGCCGCGCCCTGCGCAATGCGGGCGTCATCTCTGCGGCGTTCTATCTGTTTGCAGACCTGTTGCTGCGCCCGGCCTATGGCAATACCGGCGTCTGGGGCGCGTTCCTGCTGATGTATGTGTTCCGCGCTGCGGCACTGGGCATCTATGTGCCCGGCCTGTTCAAAGGTCTTTCCCGACCGCCTCAGCCAGAGACTTGAACCCGTCAGCCTGCAACAGACGGACAAGATCCTTGTTGATCTGCTCGGCAAGCCCCGGCCCTTCATAGACCATCGCGGAATAGAACTGTACCGCGTGCGCGCCTGCCCGGATCTTGCGATAAGCATCCGCCCCACTCGCAATGCCCCCTGCCCCGATCAGATCGAATGCGCCAGTCAATTCGCGCGCAAATGCCGCCAATACATCTGTAGACGGATCCATCAAGGGCGCGCCCGACAGGCCGCCAGCCTGGTCCTTGTCAGCGCATTGCAAGCTTTCAGGCCGCGCTAGCGTCGTGTTGGAAACAATCAGGCCTGACAACCATGCGCCAGGGCCACGCACCACACCGCAAATATCCGCAATCGCCTCAGCATCCAGATCCGGCGCAACCTTCAGAAACACCGGCTTGCCATTGCGCTCCGCCGCGCCGCACGCTGTCAGCAGTGCCTCAAGCGACGCCTTGTCCTGAAGCCCGCGCAGGCCGGGCGTGTTCGGCGACGAAATATTAATCGTGATATAATCCGCATGGGGCGCAACTGCCTCGACACCCCTCACATAATCCGCAACACGATCTTCGCTATCCTTGTTTGCCCCAACATTCGCGCCAAGCGGCACAGACCCGGTATAGGCCTGCAAGTTCGACACGAAATTGTCGAGCCCTTCATTGTTGAAGCCCATCCGGTTGATCACGGCCCTGTCTTCCGTCAGGCGGAACAGCCGCGGTTTCGGATTGCCCGGCTGAGGACGCGGCGTCACTGTTCCGCACTCCACAAAACCGAAGCCATATTTCGACATCGCCGTTGGCACATCGCAATTCTTGTCAAACCCGGCGGCCAGTCCAACCGGGCTGTTCAGCGACAGGCCGGATTTCGGCAGCGTAACGGCCAGCGTCGCATGCGCCTCCGGCGGGTTGATCGGTACGCCCAGCCGCGCCTTCAGCAGGCGGATCGTGGCGGTATGCGCGGCTTCAGGTGGCAACAACTTGATGGCGGCAACGCCAAGATCAGTCAGGCTCATGATTCAATTCCTCTGGCATCACCGGCGCTCCATCCGCCCCACAGGCCAGGCGCCAGACCGCATCGGCCTTCGCGATTTGAAGGCGTGTATACAGGTGCGGGAACAATTGTCCGCCCCGGCTCGTTTCCCATTTGAGCGGTGGTAGCCGGTCAACTGGAAAGCGGACAAGCCGCACATTCTGAAGACCGGAAAAATATTTTGCCGCCGTCTCGCCTACCTGTTTCACCGTGGAAAGATGGACATAGCCATCCTCCCGGTCGAGCGGCACATCGGTCACACCGCTGGCCTCAGCGGCACGCCACTGGTCGTCGGTCAGAAGCTTGTAGACATATGCGTCATCCATACGCGCCATTCAGCAGGCTTTGACGCCGGGCGCAATATCGGGTCACTGTTGGAAAGGAATTGGGGACACACATCATGCCAACCCACATTACTCAGGAAGAAGCCGAAACCCTCCACCTGCCTGATGGCCAGACCGTGGCAGAGGCGATTGCCGGGTTTGACCGCTTTTCAGACCTGATGGACACGCGCTTCAGGATTGCCGGCGTTCCGTTCGGGCTCGACTCCGTGCTCGGCCTCGTGCCTGTGGCGGGCGATGCGGTCACCGGTGTCGCGGGCCTTTATGCCCTCGGCACAGCGGCGCGCCACAAACTGCCCATCACGGCGCATATTCACATCGTCTGGAATCTGGTCTTCGACACGCTGCTTGGGTCGGTCCCTCTGGCGGGGGATGTCTTCGACTTCTTCTTCCGGTCCCACCGCAAGAATTTCCGCGTAGTCGAGAAACACCTCGTCAAACGCGCGCGGCGCCATCAGAAGAAAATGGCCAGGGCAAACGCCTAGATGCTGGAATCGGCCTTGTCGCTGGCGCGCGAGATCAACCATTCGCCCTTGCCGGATTCGCAGGCGGCAAACCGGCCACGCTCCTTGCCCGGAATGACATAGGAAATATCCCGGCAGGTCAGCATCACGCTGCGCTCGACTTGAGCCGATACCGTGCGCTGCACCGCGCTATACTCGCTCACCGAATAGTTCACGGTCTTCAAGACAGGGCGGCTCGCTTCGCGCATCGTCGTCTGCTCGACCATGATCTGAACCACGCCGCCATTCGGCAAGGCCAGCTCGCGGGTCTCGCCATCCTGCGCCGTATTCACGATCGACAGGAAATCTGCCTGCAAGGTTGCCAGAAGATCATCGGCAAGGGGCGCGTCACTGGTGCGCTGGATGCGCTCCGCCATGAAGGCCTCGACATTTTGCGACGCCTGCTGGACCGGAACCGGCTTCTTGAAGGTGCGCACATGGGCCGCGTTCGGCTTCAGCGCCGCTGGCGCAGTGCGCTGAACCGGCGTCTGCGCCACGAGAACGAGTGGCTTTGAGGGCTTCAGGGACGCGGTCGTTGGCATCGGGCCTGTATAGGCGGCCCAGTTCGACACGGGCGCAGCGGCCTTGGCTGGCGCTTTCCGGACGAGCGGCTTCACGGTTGGCAAGGGCGGCGTCAATGGCTCGGCAGACAGGCTCACCGCGCTCGCCATCGAAACATACTGCACTTCGCCGCGCAGAGCCTGTACTTCAGCCGCCGCGATCCGGCGCGCTTCAGCCATACGGTCGGCCTCCAGATTGGCAAGGCGCATGGCTTCCCGCTCAGCCTGGGCCAGTCGGCGGGCTTCCAGCTCGGCGAGACGGGTTGCCTCGGCGCGGGCTGCGGCCTCGCGTTCCGCTTCCAGCTCGGCCTGACGGATCGCTTCCATCCGCGCGACACGGGCAGCCTCTTCCTCAGCCAGACGCCGCTTTTGGACCTCTGCATCGGCCAGGCGTGTCGCTTCCGCCAAGCGGGCGAGGCGTTGCTCTTCCGCCAGTTGCTGAGCCTCGACCTCGGCAATCGCGGCAGCGGCGCGGCGCTCTGCCTCCGCAGAAGCGGCGGCGTCTGCAGCGCGCTGGGCCTCGACATGCTTTTCGTTGCGCGCGGCAATGTCGAACGCGATCGCCTTGTAATCAAACCACGGCTTGGTCGCCATGCCTGCCGGTTCGGACGCCGTTGCCATCGCCAGCGCAGATGCCTGGCTGGAGGTAATCCGCTGACTGGTCACCGCCTCAAGCGCCGCGCGCATTTCTGCTGCGTCGCCCTCTTCGTCGCCATCGCTGCCGCTCGTATCGGTCAGCGCATTGTCCGCCGCCATGAAGGACAGGCTGGCAAAGCCGAGCACGGCAAGGCTCGCAAAGGCGAGCTGTGAAAGCTTGGATAAACGCGCGCTCATGCCAGAGGCATCATCACCGTCACCGCCGCCCAGCGTCAGCCCATTGGACAGGGTGATCGCCGGCAGGGCCCCGCTCATGGAAGACATGGCCCGCGCCATCAGCGGCGTGCGCTCTGCCAGCGGCTCCACCCCTGCCCCGATCGGGCGTTTTGGCCGCGGAGCCCGCACAGGCTGTGCCCGGCGACGCGCCACATCCCGCGCAACATTCGGATGATGCACACCAGAGGCAATGGCCAGCGTTGACTGGGGCCGCACCGCCCGGCGCGCTTCCAGCCGGTCGCGGAACGATACTTCATTCACGGCCGGGCGCGAGGCGTCGGCGCGGTCATGAACCGTGTCCAGAACGGCACGGCGGAGGCTTTCGGGAAGGATTGCAACAGGCTCGCGCCTATCTGTCAGGTGCATATCAAGCATGACCCTATCTAACCCCCAGCTGCCTACCTTATCCTTAACGCGGCCAGTATATCGCGTTAACCACGTGCAAACTATCCCTTCCGCGAAGACTCTTGTTGGATTCTGGTCCACTGCCCCGCTTGTCAGCGCGGGCATTCACTCCTATTGCATCCCCGCAACCACCGCGCCCCCATAGAAGGTACAAAGACATGTCCGTTTCCGCTCCGAAAAAAGTCGTACTCGCCTATTCCGGCGGACTGGACACGTCGATCATCCTGAAATGGCTACAGACGGAATTCGGCGCCGAAGTCGTCACCTTCACCGCAGATCTCGGACAGGGCGAAGAGCTTGAGCCCGCCCGCGCCAAGGCGCTCGCCGCCGGGGTGAAGCCGGAAAACATTTTCATCGAAGACGTGCGCGAGGAATTCGTCCGCGACTTCGTCTTCCCCATGTTCCGTGCCAACGCCGTCTATGAAGGCGTCTACCTGCTCGGCACCTCAATTGCCCGCCCGCTGATCTCCAAGCGCCAGATCGAGATTGCCGACATGGTCGGCGCTGACGCCGTCTGTCATGGCGCAACCGGCAAGGGCAATGACCAGGTCCGCTTCGAGCTTGGCTATTACGGCCTGAACCCCGACATCAAAGTCATCGCCCCGTGGCGCGACTGGAGTTTCAAATCCCGCACAGATCTGCTCGCTTTCGCTGAGCAGCACGGCATCGAGATCACCAAGGACAAGCGCGGCGAGGCCCCCTTCTCCGTCGACGCGAACCTGCTGCACTCCTCCTCCGAAGGCAAAGTGCTGGAAGACCCGGCAGAGCCCGCGCCGGAATTCGTCCATATGCGGACGATCAGCCCGGAAGACGCCCCGGACGAGCCCGAGACCATCACCATCGGCTTCGAGCGCGGCGACGCCATCGCGATCAATGGCGAGGAAATGTCCCCCGCCACGCTGCTCACCGCGCTGAACGCCTATGGCAAGAAGCACGGTATTGGCCGGCTCGACCTCCTCGAAAACCGCTTTGTCGGCATGAAGTCCCGCGGCATCTATGAAACGCCCGGCGGCACCATCCTTCTGACGGCGCATCGCGGCATCGAACAGGCCACGCTCGACAAGGGCGCCGCCCATTTGAAAGACGAGCTGATGCCGCGCTATGCAGAGCTGATCTATAATGGCTTCTGGTGGAGCCCGGAGCGTGAAATGCTGCAGGCCGCCATCGACCATTCCCAGCGCTGGGTGACCGGCGAAGTCACGCTGAAACTCTATAAGGGCCAAGCCTACCTCACCGGCCGCTCCAGCCCCTATTCTCTGTACCGGGAAGACATCGTCACCTTCGAAGACGACCACGGCGCCTATGACCAGAAAGACGCCGAAGGCTTCATCAAGCTGAACGCCCTGCGCCTGCGCCTGCTGGCCGGTCGCGATCGGAAGTTCGGGAAGAACTGATATGCCTTGGGTTTCACGGCCACCTTCGCCTGAAACTCAAGTTGAAATTGATAATTTCAATACGTTCCGAGGGGGATTCCTCAGCTCTTTTGCGCAGATCGAATTTACAATTGGACGACTCCTAGCTCGTTTGAACGACACGCCACCATTCAAAGGTGCGTTAGAATCTGTAAAATTCCGCTTCGAAAGCCGCGTCGACGCGTTCGAAAATTTCTTTTCAACGAGAGCCGAACTTGTCGATTTAAAAGAAGAAGCGGAATACTTGTGCTCCAAGATACGCACCACCTACGATCTACGCAACTTCTTGGCTCATGGCATCGTCCGTTTTGATGTAGATACTGGAATATTCACTATTCGACGCATTTTGCCCGCTGCCAGTGATCCTTGGCGGGAGATTCAAATAGAAATTCTCAGTGAAGCTGTTAACTCGCACTTGTCGGAGATGAGCTTGTTTTGCCAGCGGTTTATGTACTTTGCGCGTGAAATAAATGATGAATACCAACTACAATTCTAGAGGCGCGTAGCGGGTTAAGCCTAGCGCTCATGCTGAGCGAAGTCGAAGCACGG
>NZ_AWFH01000005.1 GCF_000682715.1 Hyphomonas atlantica corrig.
AGTCCTGCTTGCGGATGGAGGTGGCGAGGCGTTGGAGGATCATGGGGTGACCTCAGCATTGCGACCCTCCGGGGCAGCACCAAGTAATTCCAGGGCCGAGCTGACAAGCGAGGAGTTCCCCTGCAGATTGATGACCGCAGTCGTTGTTTCGGAAAATTGCAACCTCAGATGCTCACGAATAGCTGGGTCGGCCCGGATGGCATCAGCGACGGCCTGCAGGGTTTCAGGGTCCGCCTCAATCTCGCATTCCTCCTTGAAACCCAGCAAAATACTCTGTTCATCCAGCAGGTCGCTACATCCCACCCGAATGGCTTGCTGAACCGGTATCGGGATTTTCGACCGCAAGGCCTTGCGATACGGCGTTTGTTCGAGTGCGTCATAACTCACCTTCATCGCATCGAATGCATAATATGTGGAAAGTCCGCCTTCGACAGCCCCTTCGGGCAACAATCCCAGATGTCCGGAGGAAACCATCTGATCCCATGTTGCGCGTTCCGGGGGCAGCTGGTTGATCTCCGTCGCCCGATAAGCCATCTGGATCAGTTCTTTTGCATCGGGGGCATCGGCGGACAGCAGCTCACCTGTTCTCACAACAGCGGCCAATACCTGCTCATGATATTCTGTCAGCAGACGTGAATTGGCGAGGTCTGTGCGAAGGTCTGTTTCGAGACGTTTGACATAGTCTTTTGCAAGCTGACGCTCCACCCGCGCCTCATTCCAATTGTTGACCTGCAGACCGATGAATACGCCAAACACTACGATCAGCGTTTCTATCGCGACGGTGAACCAGTCCTGCTTGCGGATGGCGGTGGCGAGACGCTGGAGGATCATGCTCAGTCTACTCCACAGCCTGCAGCTGGTCCCACAGATCAATCGGGGGCACGTCTCGCACCATTCCGTCGACCATGTCCGCGAACCCCGCATTGAAATAGCCCCGGCAGAGCTGCCACAGGGCACGGCCGCGCGGCGTGCCGAGGACGAAATAGATCACGCCCTGATACGTCTCCCAAGACTCCTTTGTGATCGCGCCGTTCTGGTATTGCAGCCACTCATACTCGCGGGCCCGCATCTGGCCGATCATCCAGAAAAACAGCTTGGTCTTCTCCTCGAAGCTCGGCGTTTCGGTCTGCGAGAAGATGCGGCCCAGTTCCGGGAAGTCGACGAATTTGTAGACGCCGGTCTGGTCATAGGTGAGCTGCGCCTGACGGCTTTCGGAGCGCATCTGCTGCGCGCCCTGGTGCACCTGCAGGGCAAGATAGATGAGCGTCGCTGCCACAACGACGACGCCGATAATCTGTGCAATGAGGGCGGCTTGTTCGAGGGTCATGGCTCCATCTCCAGAAGCGGCGCGGTCGGCCCGGCTTTGATCAGTTCGTCGACAAGCTTGCGGAAGCTTGGCGGGAAGTGGTGGCGCCGCGCCTTCCAGAAGCCCTGATAATATTTGGAAGCCAGATGGTCGCGAAAATGGTTTTGCGAATGTCGCCAGAAGTCTTCCTCGAAGACCTTCTTGCGGGCCTGATAATGCATCACCTGATAGCCGCGTGTGACCATTGTGTAGAATACGTTGAGGCGCGTCCTGTCCGCGGCTTCAAACTCCTGTGGATCCGTGTCCAGCCCCCGCAGGAACAGATCGACCATTCCGGCTTCGCTGAGGATCTTCATATGGTCGCGGAAGATGTCGTAATAGCCAACCGCGGTCGCGATGCGCTGCTGGTCGGCAGAGTGTCTCAACTGGAAACCGACGAATATCAGTGACGCAATCACCGCAACCGACGAGACAATCCCGGCAATGAAATAGAGCTGCTCCAACGTCATTCCGGCGCGTCCTCATCTGTCTCGCTGGCCGTCGCGTCTGCCGGTAACTTCAGTGAGTCCATGTACCCTACGAGGAAATCCTCATCGAGGGCGGCGATGATCGGGCCGGCGTCCCTTTGCATGGCCGTGCCTTCCCAGCCGGGGGCCTGCAGCGCCCACCAGTGTTTGGCGAACCGCGATCCGAAATAGAAGGGGGCCGTGTTCGCGATGTGCTGGCGTACGCGCTCGTCCGAGATCAGCCCGGCATCGCGCATCATGAACATCTGGTCCCATTGCAGCATGATCGCGACGAGGACGCTGCCAGCCGCCTGGTTTTCGGTGTCGCTCAAGGCTTCCGGCGTACGGATCGCCTTGATCCAGATGGCCGACATCTCCGGCTTGGCGATGTTGAACTCGATTTGAGCCAGCAAGTCATTCTTCTGCTGGTCCATCGCCGCGCGTGTCAGAGCCGCGTTCTGGCGCACTTCCACAATCAGGACGACAAGGCCCAGCAGCACGCCAATATTCGCGCCGAGGGTCAGCCAGCGATTGAGCCGCTCCAGCGGGGTGGGCCCGGGCGCGGCGGATGGTACGGTCGGGGGCGTTTCAATGGGCGGCGAGGATGGTGGATCAACACGCGCTGGCTTACGTCGTAGACGGGGCAGGGCAAACGGAAATTTCACGAGGCGTTCGGCCTCGCACAATTTGTCCCAAGATGATCAGACGCGTCGTCTGCCAGCATGTTTTCGTCCCCCAATCATGCACTTTAAGCCGGGAATGGGGGGTGACAAGCGTTTTCCGGGAGGCTTAGCGCCCCACGTAGATCAGCGTGCCTTGCGGGACGAGGGTCATGAAGGTGTCGAGGTCGGCGCGCGAGAAGGCGATGCAACCAAGAGAGCGGCCGAGCCTGCCATACGTGTCGATCATGCCCGGTTCTGCATAGTCGGCGGCATGGATGACGATGGCGCGGCGGCGCGCATTGGCGTTTGTCTCGTCCAACCCGTCAAGGCGCAGCGACCGGCCGTGTCGGCCATGATATTCCTCAGCTGTCAGGAAAGCGCCCTGCGGACTCGCGCCAGAGCCGGGTGTGTCGGAGAAAGTGTCCAGATAGCCATCATGGTCCGCGTCCGAGCCCCGGCCATGCGTCGTGCGAAAAGCGGACACGTGACCGGTGTCGAGATTGACGATGAACAGGCGCTTCTTGCTGGAATGCAGGCTGTAATCGACGACGACCAGACGCTCCGAATTCGCATGTGCGGCATGGGTGTGGAGCGCGCCGATTGCCTGTTCCAGAAGGTCCGGGCGGATCAGGCGGTCTGGGTCAATCGCCTCGGCCTGGGAGAAGTGCGGCAGGCAGAAGAGGGATAACAGAATCAGAAAGTGGCGCATCGGCAGGCGGGCTTTCGAGCGAGTGGACACGGGGGCGGCGCGGCGAAAGGTCCGCGGGGGAGAGCCATCGTTTCAGCTGGCGGGCTGCCAGAATCAGTTCACGGGCAAGGACGACGAAGATGATGGCCATCAGGGTCAGCAGGCCGATCACAAGATAGGCGAGGGTTCGGGCGAGGGTCTCCATATTTCGCATGATGCGAGCCTTTCAATCGGATTGGCCGGTGCGGACGTCGCGGAAGGCCTTGGCGTCGCGTAAGCCGTGAGTATGTTGTGGCAGGCAAAATTGTAGAAAAGAGGGCGAAAAATGGCCGAGGGAGAAACCGCTGAGGAATTGTTCACAGGCACCAAGCCTGTCGCGGACACTCACAAATTCGATGAGGCTAAGCTCGCTGCGTGGATGGAGGCGAATGTCGAGGGCTATGAAGGCCCGCTCGAAGTGCGCCAGTTCAAGGGCGGCCAGTCCAATCCGACCTACCAGCTTGTTACGCCGAACAAGAAATACGTGATGCGCCGCAAACCGCCGGGCAAACTGTTGCCGAGCGCCCATGCTGTTGACCGGGAATATCGTGTGATTTCCGCCCTCTATCCTCTCGGTTATCCGGTGGCGCGCCCCTATGGCCTGTGCACCGATGAGAGTGTGGTCGGCACGATGTTCTATGTCATGGACATGGTGGAAGGCCGCATCCTGTGGGATGGCACCTTGCCGGATTACGAACCGGCCGAACGCCGTGCGATTTATGAGGCGAAGGTGAAGACCTTTGCAGACCTGCACAATGTCGACTGGCGCGCTGCGGGCCTCGAAGGCTTCGGCAAGGAGGGCGACTATGTGGCCCGCCAGATCCATCGCTGGACCAAGCAGTACAAGGCGTCCGAGACCCAGCACATCCCCGAGATGGAACAGCTGATCGAATGGTTGCCGAACAACATCCCGCCGGGCGACAAGACCACGATCGTGCACGGGGATTATCGGCTCGACAATATGGTGCTGCACCCGACCGAGCCGCGGGTAATTGCCGTGCTGGACTGGGAGCTTTGCACGCTGGGCGACCCGCTGGCGGACTTCTCCTATCATTTGATGAACTGGGTGATGCCGCCGGGCGATTCCTCGCGCGGATCCATCATGGCGATTGATGACCTCAAGGCCTGGGGCATTCCGACGATGGACGAATATGTCGATCTCTACTGCAAGCATACCGGCCGCGATGGCCTGCCGGAGCTCGACTATTACTTTGCGTACAATGGCTTCCGCCTTGCCGGCATTCTGCAGGGCATCATTGGCCGAGTACGCGATGGCACCGCCAACAGCGCGAATGCCGAGTCGAATGCGGCGCGGGTTGTGCCGCTGGCAAAGTTTGCGGCTGAATATGCGCGTCGTGCCGGGATGCCCGGGTGAGTTCTGTGCCGCCCGGCCAGCCGGGCAGCGAGGCTGACTACCGACAGCTGAGCCGCCGCGATTTGTGGCTGCTGACGCTTGCCTGCGCGGTGGTGACGGCGAACGCCTACTATATCCACCCGATCATTGCGCTTGTGGCAGATGATTTCGGCGTGTCCGCATCCGAGATCGGACTTGTTCCCGCGCTCAACCAGATCGCGCTGGCATTCGGCATCTTCCTGTTGCTGCCCTTGGGCGACCGGTTCAGCAATCGGACGCTCGCCACCATATTCGCGGCGGGGCAGTTCGTGGGCATGGCGGCGATGGCGTTCGCGACGGATTTCCGCGTCTTCGTGGCGGGCTCGACCTTTCTCGGCTTCTCGACGATCACCCCCTACCTTTTGCCAGCCTATGCGTCGAAGCGTGTGTCGCTGGCTCGGCTGGGGCAGACCACCGCGACGCTGACGACTGGCGTGATCAGCGGCATCCTGGTCGCGCGGGTGGGCGGCGGCTTGCTGGGCGAGCATTATGGCTGGCGAAGCGTGTATTATGTTGCCACCGCGCTCATGGCTGCGGTGACGCTGCTTTTGCCCCGGATCATGGATGCGCGCCAGAAACGAAGTGCTGAAGGTGAACGGCAGGGCTATGTTTCCTTGATCCTGTCCCTGTTTCCCGTCGTGCGACGCCACCCCGAAGTGGTATTGTCCGGCACGATGCAGGGGCTGGCGTTCGGCATTTTCCTGGCCGTATGGCTGGGACTTGGCCTGTACCTGACCAGTCCGGAGATGGGGTATGGCGCAGATGTGGTCGGGTATCTGGCAGCGCTCGGCCTGATCAACATGTTCACCACGCCGATCCTTGGCCAATGGGCCGACCGGATCGGTCCGCGCCGGCTGCGGGCTGTTGTGGCTCTCGTCCAGTTTACGGGCGTCTGCCTGCTGGGCGTGCTGGGCCACAATGTGTGGACGCTGCTTGTGCCGCTGATGCTGATGAATGTGGTCGGCCCGTTGATTGATGTGACGGGGCGGATGACGTTCCTGAGCCAGCCGCCTGATGTGCGGACGCGGCTGATGACGGCTTACATTATCCTGATGTTCATCGGCGGTGGGCTCGGCAGCTGGCTGGGGACAAGCGTCTACGAAATCTGGGGCTGGTCCGGCACGGCGACGATGGCGCTGGTCATGTCGGCGGCACTGCTGGCATTGGCGGTTGTGGCCACGCGGCTGGACCCGAAGCGCGGCGCATCAAGCGGGAAGGAATTGGATGGCTGACGGCGAACACGCACGCGACGCATTCTGGGTGCCGTCGCAATCGGCGGTGGACCCTGACCGGTTCACCTATACGGTTCCGCAGGCGGCTTGTGTTGGCCCTTATGAGAGCCAATTCCTGATGGGCGGTGTATCGATGGCGGCGTGTATCCATGCGTTGCAGGTCGCGACCGATCTTCCCTTGCTGTGGGCAACGGTCCAGTTCGCCGGTGCGACGGGATTGGGCGCGGATCTCGACATTCATATCACGCGCTTTGCTGAGGGCCGATCTGCCACGCAGGCTGTGGCGGATTTGACGGACAATGGGCGGATGGTCGTGCATATGGCGGCGGCGCTGGGCGGCGTGACCAATGGACCGCAGCATCAATTTGTTCAGATGCCGGAGGTCCCGGCGCCCATGGATTGCGTGCCGAGCCGGGACATTCCCTTTGCCCGGCCGGACAATTTGGCGGGACATATCGAACGGCGAGAGGCGTATCAAAATGACGAGGCCGGCGAGGAATATGTCTGGGTGCGGGTACGCGATACCGGCATTCCCGATGCGCCCTTGCTGGCGCTGATGTCTGACTTTTTCCTGGGCGCACATTCGAAGACACGCGGCGGGCGCAGCCTGGACAATACGGTTCGCATGCATGCGACTGCGAAATCCGACTGGGTGCTGAATGTGACGCGCATGTCCGGCTTTGCGGCCGGCGTAGCTCACGGCACGCTTCACCAGTTCGATGAATCCGGGATGCTTCTGACCACCGCCAGCCAGACCGGATTCATGGCGCGGCCCCAGAACTTGCCCGAACAAGAAAGATAAGAGACGATAAGGACGGAGGAAACATGACAGAGACGATCAAGGGGCCGCTGCGCGCGCCCGCACAGATGCTGCAGGACCAGTCCTATGATGGACACAAAAGCCTGCACGATGACAGCGAAGCCGAGCGTCTCGGCATCAAGGCCGGACCGATTGAAGGGCCAACGCATTTCTCTCAGTTCGTGCCGTATCTGGTCGAAATCTGGGGAGATGCGTGGCTGGAGCGCGGCTGCTTCTCCAGCCACTTCCTGAACATGGTGTTCGAAGGCGAGAAGGTGCGTGTCGAAGTGGACCGCCCGGAGGCCGGCGCGACACGGACAATGTGCCGGGCTTTCAAGGAAGACGGTACGCCGGTCTTGGAGGCCAGCGCGTCCATCGGACCGGATCATGGCGAGACCCTGCTGGAAGGCCGTATGGCGAAGCTGCGCCCGGCAGATGACCTGGTGATCCTGTCAGACCTGCATGTCGGCATGACCGGCGCAGCGGATGAAGTGGTCACAATGGGGGCGGAACAGCATATGGGGAACCTGTACCCGTTTTCGCTGGCCGACAAGCTGAAGGTAATTACAGAGCCGATGGACATCTACCATGATGCGTCGGCGTCAAAATGGGGTAAGCCTGTTGTGCCCTTGGAAATGGTCAGTGTGCTGGGCAATTACTCCAATCGGAATTCGAAGTTCCCGGTGAAGCAGCCTGCCATCGGCCTGTTCGCGGATCTGGAAATCCGCATGATCGAGGGGCCGCTTCTGGTGGGCGAAACCTATGTGTTGCGTCGTGAAGTGGTGGCGCTGTCGGAAAGCCGCCGGGTGGAGAATTACTGGATCCGCACGCGCTTCTTCGATGCGGCGGGTGAGACGCAAGTCGCCGAGATGCTGTTGAACCACGGTGTGATGAAGGCGAGCTATCCGCATTATCCCGCTGACCGTCTGCCAGCCTGAGGAGACACACCATGAAGGGTTTGTTGTACCAAGGGGCACGGGACATCGCCTATGGTGACGCGCCGGAGCTGAAACCGGAAGACACGCGCAGCGCCATCGTGAAAATGACCGCCTGTGGTATCTGCGGGTCTGACCTGCATATCTATCAGGGCCACGGGTTCAGTGAAGAGACTGGCTATTGCGTTGGTCATGAAGCCGTCGGCGAAGTGGTCGAGACCGGTAGTAACGTGTCGCGCTTCAAGGCGGGCGACCGGGTCATGATCTCGGCAGCGGTCGGGTGTGGCAGCTGTGTGCCATGCATGAGCGGCAATATGAATGAATGCGCAAACCATGCGGGCCGCTGCTATGGTCTGGGGCCGGGGCTGCAAGGTGTTCAGGCCGAGTATGCGATGGTGCCGGTGGCTGATTTCGGACTGGCGCTCATCCCGGACGGGATCAGCGACGATCAGGCCGTTCTGTTGACGGACAATTTACCAACGGCCTGGCATGGCCTGAAAGGCGCAGACATTCAACCCGGCGCGACGGTGGCCGTGGTCGGCTGCGGACCGATCGGTCTGATGGCCGTGGAAGGTGCGTTCCTTATGGGCGCGGCGAAAGTCTATGCCGTTGACCTTGTGCCGGAGCGACGCGGCATGGCCGAGGCGCTGGGCGCAACCGCGCTGGACGCAGGCGAGGCCGCGCAGATCGTGCAGGAACAGACCAGGGGTCGCATGTGCGACAGCGTGGTGGAATGCGTCGGCGCAGATCCGGCGATCCATTTGTCTCTGAAACTTGCGAAGGCTGCGGGCACAGTGTCCTGTATTGGCGTGAACCAGACGATGGATTTCAAATTCCCAATGGCACTGGCCTTCATCAAGAATCTGACCTTCCGCACGGGCACATGTTCGGTGCCGGAACATTGGCCGGAATTGATTCCTTTGGTGCAGGCTGGCAAGCTGACGCCGGAACGCACGATTACCCATCACATGCCGCTATCGGACGGGGCCGAGGCATATCGCATGTTTGATGCGCGCGAGAATGGCGCGATGAAAATGATCCTGACACCCTGACGGAGGCAAAGCCCATGACAAAGATAATGAGAAAACTCGCAACTGGTGCAGCACTCGCGACGGTGATGACCGGGGCCGCGATGGCGGATACGACCGTGATCCATGCCGGGCATGTGCTGGCGGAACCGGGCGAAGGATATTTGACGCGCCAGACCATCACTGTGGAAGACGGCAAGATCGTTTCCGTGGAGGCGGGCTATCAGCGTGCCCCGCGCGGCGCGGAGCTGATCGACCTGAAAGATGCCTATGTGCTGCCCGGCCTGATCGACAGCCATGTGCACATCACCGGTGAGAATGGGCCGAACGAGCGGATCAAGGCGTTCGAGGATACGGATGTCGATGCCGCCTTTGATGGCGCAGGCTTCGCCTATGTCACGCTGCTCTCGGGCTTCACGACGGTTCAGGATGTCGGCGCGTCGAACAATGCGATTTTCGGACTGCGGGATGCCATTGCGAAGGGGAATGTGCCGGGGCCGCGTATCCGCGCATCCGGGCAGGCAATCAGCGTGACCGGCGGGCATGGGGATGTGAACGGCTATTCGCCAGAGGTCATGGCCTTGTTCACGGGCAAGAACGTCTGCAATGGCGCTGATGATTGCCGCCGCGCCGTGCGCCGGCAGATCAAGGAAGGCGCCGACGTTATCAAGATCACCGCGACGGGCGGGGTGCTGTCCAACACACGCGCGGGTCTGGAACAGCAGTTCACGGACGATGAGTTGGTGGCGATTGTCGAGACGGCGCATTCGATGGGTCGCAAGGTGACCGCACATGCGCATGGCAAGGGCGGCATTATCGCCGCGCTGAATGCGGGCATCGATTCCATCGAACACGGCACCTATACCGACGATGAAACCGTGGCCCTGTTCAAGGAGCATGACGCGGTGCTGGTGCCGACTGTGCTGGCAGGCGCGACGGTGACGGGTTGGGTGAACGAGCCGTGGCTGCCTGCGCCGAGCCGTGAGAAAGCTGCGATCATCGGGCCGATGATGGTCGAGACTTTGCGCCGCGCGCGGGCCGGCGGCGTAACGGTCGCGTTCGGAACCGACACGGGCGTCTCCAAGCATGGCGACAATGCGGGTGAATTCGACCTGATGATCGAAGCGGGCTACACGCCGGAAGAAGCTATCCGCACGGCGACCGTCGTGGCGTCAGAGCATGTCGAAATGGCGGATCAGATCGGCACGATCTCGGCGGGCAAGCATGCCGACATCATTGCCGTCATGGGGGACCCGTTGAAAGATATTGGCGAACTGCATGATGTTGATTTCGTCATGAAGGACGGAACTGTCTACAAACAGGTGCAATAGAGGCAGGGGCTTCGCCTCTGCCGCGAAGTATTTTGACAAGGCGCGATATTGGCCTGAGACTTGCCTGCTGGGATCAAGTTGCCGCAAGAAATGCGGTGCAGATGAGGAAGTGCTGAATGACGTTCGACCGATTGTTCGCCGGGAGTGTCTCCGCGATGGCTTGCCTTGGGCTGGTTGCCTGTGGCGGCGAGGAGGTGGACGCAGAGCCTGTGTCGACAGCGAGCGAGTCCAATCAGTGCGTGCCGTTGGCGGAGGGGCAATATTACTGGGATGGGTCAGCCTTCGTCGTGTCACCGACCCCGCCGGCGGCCCCCGCTGCGGAGCCTGAGCCAGTCATTCGCCGCACCGCAGACGGAGCGGACTGGGTAACGGCGCTGGAGCGGACATTTCCGGATGCGGGGTATCCCTGGATGGGCCTGCACGCCAGTGGTCCCATTGCAGTGTTGACGGGGCTCGCCCCTGACGCCGAGGCGAAGGCGCTAGGGTTTGCGTCGGGGCGGGCGGCAATCGAAGAGAATGCCGAAGCCGCACCGGACGTAACACTTATCGTGAACGGAATATCAATTGAAGAGGGAGGGCGTGGTGTCGGGGACGCTCTGGTTTCTCTTTCCAATGGTGATGTCGATGCCATGCGCTGTCAGGCCGCCTTCAACAATACGATGCGTGGCCGGACGATCATGTTCCAGAGTAATCTTGCCATCATCTCGCCAACCAGCGAAGACTTGCTGGATGCGGTGAGCGGCGTGGCGCTCTTGTGTAATGATTATGCCATTGAAATCGGCGGGCACACGGATTCGCGCGGATCGAATGACTACAATGAGGTCATCTCCACGCAGCGGGCGGAAGCGGTTCGCGACTATCTGGTGGAGCGGGGCGTGGATGCAAGTGCGCTCACGGCGGTAGGCTATGGAGAAACCCGTCCGCTCGACCGGGCGGAGACCTATGAAGCGTGGGCGAAGAACCGGCGCATGGAGTTCAAGGTATCGGAGCGCCGCTAGAGCGCTCAGGTGTGCGACCTGCCCTCGCTGTTTGGCCGCAGCGAGGGCTTTTGTCATTCGGGGGTCAGATTGAGAGGATCAGGCCTTCTGACGGGCTGACCTTGGCATCGACGGTCTGGTCCCACGCCTTCGCGATCGCCTTGGCGCCCTTGGCGTGTTTCGGTGTCACGAAAGATTTTGACGCGGCATAGAAGCTTTTCAGGGCAGCGCCCAGGCGGCGATTGATTTCGGCCCCGCCGAGCGTGGCCGCACGTTCTGCTGCATAGGTGGGAACGAAGAAGAATTCCGGTTGCGGATCCGGCAGGGCGATGGGGGAGCGGTCTCCTTCCCAGTCCGTTGCGCCGATGATGAGGCTGCGCACCAGACGGTCCTTCAGAGCGTTGTGAATGTCTGCTGTCAGCGTTGGTCGCCCCAGGAAATCCACAAAGGCGGTCAGGCCGCGTGTGTGCAGATCGTCAGCGTCGTCATAGGTTTGAACGCGGGCATACAGGCCGGTCTTTTTCAGGAAGGCGACATTGCCCGGCGATGTCAGTGCGATCGTATCCACGCCGCCACGAACTTTCAGGCAATGGGCAAGTGCCATCGCGGTTTTTGAGGATGCGGACGAGATGACCACTGTTTCCGGCACCGGGTCGCCGGTTTCCATCAGGCAATCATCGATCATCCAGCCGGTGGTGAAAAGGGGCCGGAACAGCATCTGCTGGTCTTCCAGCGCGGCGTCATAGGACGGGTCACCGGCGGTGTTGATGTAGGTGTTGTAGATTGGCGCGAGGCCCTGGCGATGGGCGGCGCCATCCAGGAAGCCATGCTTGCCGACATTCACGGGCTGAACGTCGAAATGTTCGGAAATGGGCAGATAGCCGTAGAAGCGCTCGCCCTCCTTCAGGTGCTCGACCTTGGACTCGACCACGGTGGCAAAGCCCCAGACCGGGACGCGGCCATCGGCGGGGTCTGCGGCGGGGAAAAAGTCCCAATACTTCATCTGCTCGCCAAACGTGGCATAGGTGACATTGTTGGCCGTCAGGGCGAATTTGTCGACTTTCAGGCGCGCGGCCCCATCTGGCAGTGCGGGCAGGTCGGCCGGCACCCAGCGCGTCTCGCGCAAATCGTCCCGGCGGATCAGGAAATCACTCATGTTTTCGCTTTCTTCGTCTTGCGCGTAAAGGCGGCGATCCGGTCCTGCATGTCTGGGCCGGTCCCTTCACAATTGAGTACCTCCCATTGCAGGCCGCTGTCCATGTCTCGCGCGTCAGTCGCTTCGAGAAGTCGCTTGTTCGCCGCATGGGAGAAGGGCGAGTTCTCCAGAATTCGCCGGGCCAGCGCGTCGCAGGCCTCGTCAAACCGATCCGCCGCGACGACCTGCTCGGCGAGGCCAATGCGGAACGCTTCCTGCGCGTCGATCATGTCGGCGGTGAACATCAGTCGTTTTGCCGTAGCGACGCCCACGCGGCGAGGCAGGCGCTGGCTCATTCCCCAGATCGGGGTGAGCGCCCATTTGGCGTGCGTGTCGCCGAAGCGGGCAGTGTCCGAGGCGATGATGAAGTCCGCCGCCAGGGCCACTTCCAGAGCGCCAGTGTAGCAATGCCCGTGAACGGCCGCGATGACCGGCTTGGGCAACCGCTCCATCAAGCGCAGCGTTTCCGAATGCCAGCCGGGAGAGGGAACCTTCTCACCTTCGGCAATGTCCCCAAGATCATGCCCGGCCGAAAAGCACTTTCCCGCCCCGCGCAGGACAACGCAGCCGATTGAGTCATCCTTCTGCAAATCCAGAACATGCCGGCGCAATTCCTGAAACATGCCCACGGTGAGGGAATTCAGCTTGTCCGGCCGGTTGAGGGTCAGCGTGGCGAGGCCGTCATTGTCCTGACGAAGAACGAGGGCTTCGCTCATGTGCCGAGGTCCACCATGAGGCTGGAGATTGCATGAACAAAGTTGCTCGGTGCCAAGCTCTGTTCGCCCGTCCATTTGATATCCGGGAAGCGGCGCAGGATGTTGCGATAGGCAGAGTCCAATTGCATGTTCGCCACGCGCTGGCCGAGGCAGACATGCGGGCCGTGACCGAATGCGAGATGCTCCTTCGCATTGTCCCGCGTAATGTCGTACTGGTTCGGGTTCGGGAATTTGGCGGGATCCCGGTTTGCGGCGGCGTAGTACATTACGACCTTGTCGCCTTCTGCCATCTTTTGACCGCCAAGCTCCGTCTCGGTCGTGGTCGTCCGGCGCATATAGGTGACCGGACTGACCATGCGGATCGATTCATGGACGAAATTGGGGAACAATTCCTCATTCGCCATCAGTTTGGCTTTCTGGTCCGGAAATTGTGTCAGCAAGCGCATGGTGCCGGAGAGGGAGTTTCGTGTCGTGTCGTTGCCGGCGAACACGATCAGGAGCCACGACCCGTCGAGGAATTCCGGGCTGAGTGGCTTGCCGTCAATCTCGACATTGGCGATGGCCGAGAGCAGATCATTCTGCGGATTTTCGCGGCGCTTTGCCAGCATGTAGCGGCCATAGTCGAACATGGCCTGAATTTCGCCCATGAATTCCATCATTTGTTCCGGCGTGACATTGCCGAGGCCTTCCTGCTGGGCCTGATATTGAGAATTTTCGAGGAAGTGCATCCAGTGGACCAGCTTCGGGCGGTCTTCCGCCGGGACGCCCAGGATCTCACACAGCGTGAACAGGGGCAGTTCGGCGGAGAACGTCTCCACCATGTCCACGATGGGGCCTTGCTGTTCCATCTTGTCCAGCAATTCGTTGACCTGGACATCCACGCGTTTCTTCAGTTCGGCCACGAAGCCCGGACGGAAGAACTGCATATGCTCCATACGGAGCGTTGTGTGATAAGGCCGGTCCAGATTGATCAGGCTGTTCAGGCTGGATGAGTGAAGCAGCGGATGGCGCGGAGTATCTTCCTGGCCATAGGTCATCAGGATGCCGCCGCGCTGAGACGAATATGTAATCGGGTCCAACTCAACCTGCTTGACCAGGTCATATGATGTGACGGCCCAGAAACCCGCGCCGACCTGCTCAGGGTGCCACATGACCGGGGCCTTCTCGCGCATCTCGGCGAATGCATCATGGGTGTAGTCACCGCGAGATGAGAAAACGGATGGGTCGGTAAGGTCTACCGGCGGCGCGAGATCATACGCCGGCGGAAAGCTCGGCGGGCGCGGCGGCGTATCCACCTGATACGTGTCGGTTACGTTCTGTAGGGTCATGAGGGCCTCCGTCTGGCGTTTGTCCACCGGCGGCCCTTTTCTGGCCGTCTCAGCGGGGCTTACTGCGTTTCCTGGAGGGCAGCTTACCTGATGGCGACCTGCTGCCAAGGCGTGACTTAGGGGCAGGTTTTTGGGGCGACCGAGATGGTTCCGGCGTCTTGATGGCGTGTTCGGTGTTCATCAAATGCCCAATGGCCTGTTGCATCAGTTCCCGCGGCACTTCTTCAACCGCGCCGGGGCGCAAATCATCCAGAATGAACGGGCCATATTGAACGCGGATCAGTCGGTTGACCTTCAGATCCAGCGATTCCAGCGCGCGCCGAACTTCCCGTTTCTTGCCCTCCGCGAGTGTCACGGTCAGCCAGTTGTTTGCGCCAGTTTCGCGGTCCAGCACGGCCTTGATCGGCTTGTAGTTCACGCCGTCGACCGTGATGCCTTTGGCGAGTTCGTCGATCTTCTCCTGTGTCACCGTGCCGTGGGCGCGCACGCGATAGGTGCGCTCCAGCTCGTTCTTGGGCAGTTCCAGTGCCCGGGCCAGCGCCCCATCATTGGTCAGCAGCAGCAGGCCCTCGGTCGTCAGGTCGAGCCGGCCAATGGTGACAACACGAGGCAGGGATTTCGGCAGTTCGTCAAAGACGGTACGGCGACCTTCAGGATCCTGCGTCGTCGTGATGAGGCCGGATGGCTTGTGATAGCGCCAGAGACGGGTTGCGTCGGGTGCGTGAATGGTTTTGCGGCCAACGCGGATCAGCTCGCGACCGGTCACCTTGAAGGCGGGGGATGTCAGCTTGACGCCGTCGACGGTCACCTTGCCCTCTTCAATCATGCGCTCGACTTCACGGCGCGAAGCAACACCTGCGCGGGCAAGGTATTTGGCGATCCGTTCGCCTTCGCTCCAGTCCTTTTCGAGGTCTGGCTTGCGGGATTTGGCGGCTGGGCGTGGCTTGCGCGATCCGGAAGGCTTCCGGCGCGAGCGGCCCGTCTCTCGACGCTCCGTCATGGGATTTTCTTTCTGTGACTTCTAAAGCAGGCTTTGAATGAAAGGTGCAGCGATCGCAAGACCGAATATGATCTCGAACACGATCCAGACCGGGATCATGCCGGGCTCCCGGTTCTTGATCCGGTCAAGTATGCGGGACATCAGTCGACCGACGCCTGCACCGACCCAGCCTGCGGCAAGGGGAAGGACGACAATGCTGGTGAGAATTTCCGGTTCAGATCCACCCAGATTCACCAGAAGAATTGCGGTCATCAGGTGGGAGAACAGGAAAAGGCCGCCATAGGTGGCGCGGAACTCGGAATAGCCGCCGGGCCGCAGCGGGTCCGGGTCTTCGACTAGGCGGACAACCCGGCTGGCCCATGCGGGTGAAAACATTGCAGACAGGCCCAGAACGGCGCCAATCAGCAGGGTTATCAGGGATATGATTTCACCGATACTCATGTCGCAAATTCTCCAAGTGTGATCTTACAACCTAGGATGATTTGCACGAAAAAACAGGCCGAATGATGGTCAGGAAGCCTGACTGAACTCGTTAAGCGAATGGGCGATCTGTTGAGACGGGCGTCCCAGCAGGTAACCTTGGCCCCGGCGAACGCCGAGCAGCTTCAACGTGTTCAGCTCCGCTTCGGTCTCAATTCCCTCGGCGATGATGTGTGCGGAAGTTTCGCGTGTGTAGAATAGCAGGGCGCCGATAAGTGCGCGGCGGGCAAGATCCTGATCCACATTGCGCGTCAGGCTCATATCCACTTTCACATAGTCCGGATTGAGTTGAACGATGTGCCGAAGCGATGAGTGGCCCGCGCCAGCATCGTCGACGGCGAGACGCAGCCCAGCGTGGCGCAGCGGACGCAGAACGCGCGTGAAGCGGTCATAATCCTCGATCACGGCGTGTTCCGTGATCTCCAGCACGATGCGGTCGAGCGGGAGCTTGAGGAAAGTTTCGGCAAACTGGCCGCTGATCACGGTCGATGGGGACACGTTGACGGAAATGTACTGGTCCGGTGCGATCTCGCCGATCTTCTCGACAGCTTGCCGGATCGAGGCGAGTTCCAGTTCGACCGAGAGTCCAACCTTGGCGGCTTCGTCAAACCAGACATCCGGCGTGCGATAGGGTTCCGCAGAGAAGCGGCAAAGCGCTTCATATCCGCTGGGGTGCATCTGACCGAGATCCACAATGGGCTGATAGGCAATGGCGAATGCGTTGGTTTCGAGCGTGTCCATGATGCGCTCTCGCATTTCCTGCAAGTGGCGCTTGTGGGCGTATTCCTTGTCGATCTGCTGCGCTGCCAGGTTGGAGAACAGGCGCATGGTCTCCAGGTCGCGTTCATTCAGGCTGGGATTCGCGTTGGGCCCGAGACAGCAGAACATCCCGAAGGGTGTGCCGTCTTCAAGGTGGATCGGAATACTCATATGCGCGCCGATCGGAATCTGGCGCGTAATGGGCATGGCCTGAGCGAGCGGATTGGCGGCGGTGTCCGGGATCAGCTCCGGCAAGCGTCCCTCCAGGATGTGAAGGCAGTAGACTTCTGAGAGGTCGCGGCTGTCACCCGGTTTGATCAGGTGTTCCAGACCCGGCGCATCGACATAGCGGAACACGGATTCGTCGCCAACGAACTCGGACACATACGCGATCGGCATTCCGAGATGCTGGCGGATCGCGCTCAAGGCAGCATTGATTGCCTCACGGGAAGTGTCAGTCGGTTCGCCCAGTGCCATTGAGGGCAGTGATAGTCCGCTCATTGTTATCGTCCTGCATACGATTGCACCCGCCGGAGGGATTTTCCGGCCCCAAATTCTGATGATACGCCGATGATCCTGCAGGTCCGTTCCCAAGTTCGATGAAGCCGAACAGGCTTTGTTCGCAATTTTGAAAGGAATTGCGTTAACGCGTGAGAACTGTCTGACGAGTTCGCGCCAGCGACAATTTTACGAATGTTCGTTCGGCCTGCTGCGGGTGTAGGAACATTTCTCAATTGCTAATTGAACGCATGAACGTTTGGGACGCAGATGAAGCCCAAGATACTGACCACTCTCACCACGTACTCTTCTTCGCTGTTCGTGTCCGACCTGTTCGCAGGCATCACAGTCGCGCTTGTGGCGATACCCCTCAGTCTCGCGATTGCAATTGCGTCTGGCGCTGACCCCGCAGCAGGCCTTGTCACCGCCATCGTGGCAGGGTTTCTGATTTCCGCGCTCGGGGGCAGTCGCGTCCAGATCGGCGGTCCAACAGGTGCTTTTATTGTGGTCGTGTTCGGAGTGATCGCCGCACATGGTTATGATGGATTGGTACTCGCCACTTTCATGGCCGGGATCATCCTGGTGCTGGCTGGCTTGCTCCGCGCCGGCAATCTGATCAGTTTCGTTCCGGAATCCGTTGTGAACGGCTTTACCGTCGGCATCGCCATCATCATCGCAGCGAGCCAGATCAAGGATTTATTCGGGCTTCAACCCGAGCATTTGCCAGCTGAATTCATAGGTAAGGTCGATGCCCTGTGGGCGGCCAGGGCGACCGTGGACTGGACGTCGCTGGGCATTGGCGCGGTGACCATGGTCCTGATTGTATTGCTGCGCCGGATTGCGCCAAAATTTCCGGGACTGATCGTGGCGGTTGGATTCACATCAGCCGCGGTGTTTCTGTTTGATCTCCCGGTAGACACGATTGGCAGTCGTTTCGGTACGATGCCCAGCCAACTACCTCAGCCCCGACTGCCGGATTTGACACTCAACCGGGTCATCGAACTGTTGCCTTCAGCTTTCGTGATCGCGTTTCTTGCGGGCGTCGAATCCTTGTTGTCTGCCATGGTTGCGGACAGGATGACGGGCGGGCAGTATCGGCGAAATGCGGAAGTGATGGCGCAGGGGGCGGCCAATATTGGCTCCGCCATATTTGGCGGGCTACCTGCAACCGGAGCGATTGCGCGAACGGCGACAAATGTACGTGCGGGTGGCAAGACCCCCGTGGCAGGTTTGGTCCACGCGCTTGCCATACTTCTGGCGGTCCTGTTTGCAGCACCTCTCGCGGGATATCTCGCCATGCCTGCACTGGCCGGGCTCCTAATGCTGACGGCCTGGAATATGAGCGAGCCGAATAAATGGCCCCAGTATCTGTCTGGCCAAAAGTCAGACCTGATCTTGTTGCTGATCACGCTGATACTGACGGTCGTGGCGGACCTGACCATCGCCATTGGGGTTGGCGTGTCTCTGGGGCTTGCCCTCAGATTACGTCGTCGCCAAGTGCCTCCGGCAGAGTGGACTGAACCAGAGCGCTAAACTGAATCAGATGATGCCCGCGGCCTTCCAGGCTTCTTTCGGCCAGCGGCGATGTTGCCAGAACCACTGGCCCGGATTGGCGCGAACCTGGGCTTCAATGAAATCTGTAATGCGCTGCACGCTCCGGCGAATGTCTTCGGCCTCATCGCCCGTGTTCTCCGGGGTGAACGGTTCATGGAAGGTGATGCGGAAACGTGCGGGCCCTGTGCGCACCGTGGAAACCGGCACGATGGGGGCGCCATATTTCATCGCAAGGCGCGTTGGCCCCGGCGCGGTCATTGCGTCGTGCCCGAAGAAGGGGATGGCGATGCCTTCATTGAACTTCTGGTCGTTCATCAAGGCGATCGGATTGCCTTTGGACAGGGCCCGCATCAATTCACGCGTGCCAACCCCTTTGGGGGCATTTACCTGCGTGCCATAGGCCGCGCGCAGATCGGAGATGCGCTTGTCGATGTGCGGGTTGTTCAAGGCCCGGTACGTCATCACCGCTTCAGGCAGGCGCTGAGTAATCGTGGCGGGCATGATTTCCCAATTGGCGAAGTGGCCGGAGATAAAGACTGCGCCCTTGTCGCTCGCCTTGATCTGGTCAAGGATTTCCAGACCTTCGATCTCGACACGCCCAGACGTGTACGGATCTATCGAAGGCAAGTGTGGTAACTCACCTGCAACGCGGCCAGCGCTTTCCCAAGCGGCGAGGGCAATTTCGTCAACCTTCTCGCCGGTCCAGTCCGGGAAGGCGAGTTGCAAATTGCGCTTTACCGTTTTGTGCTGAGACAGGCGTGGTCCGATTTTCTTCATCAACCAACCGCCGAAGTTCGATGCGCGCTCAGGTCCGAGCAGCTTCATCGGCCCCCAATAGATGAAGTCCCACGCAATAGTTTCGAGGCGCCACTGCACCCGCTGCCAAAAGGTTGCGCGATTGTCGATGTCCTTTGGACGGATGTATTTGGGAGCGTCCTGGGTCATGACTCTTCCACGTTCAGGATGGGGGCGAGCAAGGCGTCCAGCTGACTGAGGTCTTCGAATTCTGCATGAACCGGGAATTGCAGAATGCCGCCGCGCTCATTCGGATAGATACGCACATGGTCCTTGCTGGTCGTAATCAGCTGTGCGCCATGTGTTTTGGCCAGTTTGTGAAGGAAGGCGAGTTCCTTCTTTGAATAATCGTGGTGATCCGGATAGCCGATAGCTTCCCGAATGTCGCCGCCTTCGGCTTTCAGGCTGTCAAAGAATTTCTGTGGACGGCCGATGCCAGCGAAGGCAACGAGTGGGCCAGCCGGTGCCGGTCCTGATGGGACGATGCGGGCGCGCAGGACAGGGAGGCCACTATCGATCACTTGCTGTGGGACGTCGCCTTCGCCCATAAGAATAACGGCATCTGCACGCGCCAGGCCATCTTCCACAGGTTCGCGCAATGGCCCTTTCGGCAGGACATGACCATTTCCGAATGGGGCGGCCGCATCGATGACGATGATGGACAGATCCTTGGCGAGGCTGGGGTTCTGGTGCCCATCATCCATTATGGCGACTTTGGTGCCATAAAAGGCCATCATCTGCACGCCGGCAAAGCGGTCCTTTCCAATCCAGCTTTCGCCCGTCTGCGATAGCAGAAGCGGTTCGTCACCACACATGTCTGCGGTGTGCCAGGTTGGGTATATTTTCTGTGGGCTGATTTCTGACCCGCCATAGCCGCGCGACAGGCTGGAAGCGTGAATGCCCTTTGACTCGATATGCTTGCGAATGGCCTGGACGATCGGGGTCTTTCCGACGCCGCCGGTTGTGAGGTTTCCAACGCATATGACGGGGATGGACGCCTTGGCCGGAATAGCGCGGGCAAGCTTGCGCCGGATTCCATAAGTGTAAAGTGCGGCGAGGGGCGTCAGCAAGGCGCGTGTGACAGGGGCCGCTTCGCGGGATTTCGGGTCAAGCCCCGCAGACCAGAAGTGCGGAGCCTTCATTGCAACAGTCCCGGCTCTGGCAGGAGGGGGACAAGAGCTGCCAGCGTTAGCGCCATTGGCGCGTCAGCTGCATCGTTCAATTCCTGAAGGGCTTCTTGCGAGGGAGGGGCCATGGACTGCAAGGCCTTGCCGATAGCCTTGGGCGTCTTCAGTTTGCGGATGAGTTTTCTGGCCTCAAGGTCGTCCATCATGGTGGCGAAGTTGAACACGTCGGGTCCGGTGACTACGGGTAGGCCGAGGCGGACAGGCTCCAGTGGATTGTGCCCGCCAACCCCCGGCGTATGTCCACCCCCGAGAAAAACAGAATTGGCAAGCCGGTACCAAAGCCCCATCTCACCCATTGTGTCAGCCAACAGGATGCGGGTGCGCGGTGTCGGGACCTCGCCACGGGAGCGGCGCGCAAACGTCAGGCCCCGCTCTTTGAGAAGCAATTCAACCGCGTTGCCCCGGTCCGGATGGCGCGGGGCGATGATGAGGGCGGATGTGTCGTCACCTTTCAGCGCATCAAGGAAGATCGCTTCCTCTCCATCATGCGTAGAGGCCGCAAGTATGCAGCGACGGTCAGCCAGGAAGTTTTCGCGCAAGCGGCGGATCTCGATTTCGCTGGCTGAAGGCGGTGGCAGAGCCGATTTCATGTTGCCGGTAGATTGTACGGGTTCGCCAAGAAGGGTTTCTAGGCGCCGCGCCGTATCAGTATCGGCCGCGAGCACCACATCGAAGCGTCCGACGAGACGTTTGAACGCGCCGCTCAGCTTGTTCCAGCCATCTGCCGAGGAATCTGTCATGCGGCCATTCACAAGCGCACGCTTTGCGCCAGCACGCTCGGCTTCAAGGATCAGGTTCGGCCAGATCTCGCCTTCGCCAAAGATGCAGAGGTCCGGCTGCCAATGGCGGATGAACCGCCGGGCGATGCCGGGCGTGTCCAGTGGCGCCATCAGGTGAATGGCACGCTCTGGCAAGACGGGGCCAAGCAGGCGGGCAGATGTCTGCGTCTGGCTGGTGAAGAGGAGCATCAGATCCGGGCGCAATTCCAGCAGGCGTTGACCGAGTTCGAGCAGAAGCTGGCTTTCGCCGACGCTGGCCCCGTGCAGCCAGACCAGCGAACCGCCGGGCATGCGTCTCGGCAGATTGCGGGCCAGACGCTCATTGATGCGACTATAGTCTTCTTTGCCTGCACGGGCGCGCCGCTTCAGCACGCCCCCTAAAAATGGAGACGCCGCGCGGGTAGCCGTTCGATATAATTGAATGCCGGCTGTCATGGCGTCTGGGAACCCGCTTCATCTGAGTTTTTGTAACCAGCCAGCATGTCGGCCCTGCGGGTCGCCTCATCAAGACGTTTTTGCAATTCAGCCTGAATCTCGTCTGGCGCGCGTGCGCGGTCAGTGTCCACTGGTGCGCCGAAAACAATGGCGCCTCGGGCGAAGGGGAGGGGAAGGATCAGCCGGTCCCAGGTGGAGAGGCGTTTGGCGGGGCGAATGGAGAGCGCATAGGGGAGAATCGGGACGCCGGCTCGCTGTGCAATCATGATGGCGCCGGGGCTGACCTTTTCTGCCGGGCCGCGCGGGCCATCTGGCGTGATACAGACCGCCTTGCCAGATTTTAGCAACTTCACAGCCTCTGCAATGGCGCGCACACCGCCCTTGTCTTTTCGGGCTTTCTTCTTGTTTCCAGCCGATCCGCGGATCGGGTGGATGCCCAGATGGCTGATGGCGCGGGTCACGGCTTCGCCATCCGGCGACAGCGAAACGAGCATTGCTGCACCATCGATTTGTCCGGGCCAATGCTTCATGCGACGTATCCAGCCGCTTGGGAGCACCATGATGCGGGAATGCCATGCGGCAACCACTATCCCGTTTTGCCTGGCCCACACCTTTTGCGCGACGGGTTCGCCTTCAACCGTCCATCTGACGGTACGCGCGATCAGCATCATCCACGCCCAGATTAGTGCGCCGAGCAGGCTGGTCATGAACTTGGAGCGGAACAGGGATTTCATCGCACCGACTTATACTGTGCTTCGTCGCGTGGACCATGAATTAGATGCTGCGGATGTGCTGAATGCAGATTACCTGCAGGTGGGGACGCGGCAATGGTGGGCGATAGTGGGTTCGAACCACTGACCCCTGCCGTGTGAAGGCAGTGCTCTACCACTGAGCTAATCACCCGATTCTGCGAAGCGACTGGCGTAATCCGGGGGTCGATTGAGGTCAATAGCGGATGTCTGCTGGCACTGATTCTCGTTAAAAGCGGAAAAATCGCCATGCAAATTCGCATTCCTAGTATTCAATACAATCGTTTGCGCATGCATCCTTGAGGGGGAAAATCTGCAATTTTTCCTCTTCGGGGGGCACATGTCCCCAGATCCGGGGACAAGTATTTGTCGGTTTCTAGCATTTTTTGAGACGAAACGGACATTTTTGTTCACGCTAACATCAATATGAACAAATATTCAGTATGAACAGATGTTCATCGCAAAACCTTACACTAGTTTCATTCGAAATTAGCCTTGAGAAAAATACAAAAGGTCGTCATGTTCCGGTCACACAAGGACGGCCCGGGTAACGGGCTGCGTGGTAAAACATAAGAAGGACAGGCGGGGGCCAAAGGCCTCAATAACAGTACAGCCTGGAGAGAGAGAAAAATGAAAGACTGGTGTGACGAAGAAGGCGCAAAGCGCCTGCGCGAGAAAATTAGTGCCTATTGGGCAGAGCGTGGCTACGAGGTTGATGTCGATCTGATCGATGCTGGCTTTGTGCCTGCCATGCGCTCCGCTCGCACTGATGTGCGCAGCAACATGGTGAACGGTATGCCGCGTCGCCGTATTGCAAATGAATCGGGCTCTGCCCGTCCAAGCTACCGTCCGCGCGAGCAGCGCGAAGCTACGGCCTAGCTGATCCAATTCTCCAAAACAGAGACGAGATCGGAATAGTGCTCCAGCACTATGTCGGGCCTCAATTGTTCTGGAGTTTCCTGTTCGTAGCCGAATGGCACGAAAATGAAGGGCAGTCCGGCATCCCGGGCTGCCCTTTCGTCTGTCCGGGAATCGCCGACCATGACTGCCTTGCCTGATACGCCGCCTGCCGCGGTGACGGTGCGCAGGATATGGTCTCCATCCGGTTTGCGGCTTGGCACGCTGTCAGATCCCACAATGGCGGCGAAATGCTCCGTCAGGCCTAGTTCGTTCAATAGTTGATCTGACAGATCCTGCTTCTTGTTGGTGCAGACCGCGAGCGTTGCGCCACGGTCCGCCAAGGTGTTCAGCGCTTCAGCAACCCCTTCGAAGGGATGTGAGTGATCCGCGATATTTCCTGCATAATAGTCGAGGAATTGCGTCAGGAACGCGTCGAGGTCTTCTTCTGAGGGCGCGATGCCGTGCGATTGAAGACCCTTTGTGATCATTGCGCGCGCGCCTTGACCGATCATGGTTTCAATCGAATCCAGCGGTACGGGGGCCAGATCGGCATTGGTTAGTACGTGATTAAGCGCTTCCAACAGGTCTGGCGCGGTATTCACGAGCGTGCCGTCAAGATCGAAGACAATGGTCCATCCGTCGAAGGGTTTTGTCATGACGGTGGTATTTCCTTTTTGGTTTCGCCTTGAATCGGCCTTTGGTCTAGGCGAAAGGACTTGGGAAATCGAGAGGTCAAATCCTGTGGAAACTCCGTCCAGACAACGCGCTGCCGTCATTCTAGCCGCTGGCAAGGGAACGCGGATGAAGTCCGATCTCCCGAAGGTAATGCACAAGGTGGCCGGGCGCCCGATGGTCGATTGGTCGATCGCGCTTGCCCGGCAGGTGGGCTGCGAACGCATCGTGGTGATTGCCCATCCCTCTCAACAGGTGCTGATTGATCACGTTGGCCCACAGCTTGGCGAGCAGAGCATCGCATTTCAGGATCCGCCAATGGGAACCGGTCACGCCGTGCGGTGTGCCGAGGACGCGCTCGCCGGCTTTGATGGCGACCTGGTGGTTCTATATGGAGACAGCCCTCTTGTGCCGGCAACGGCCATCGAAAGCCTGTTCGACAGTCTCGCCAACAACGCTGCAATCGGCGTGCTGGGCTTCGATGCCGCGGAGCCGGGTCTGTACGGTCGTCTGATTACGTCTGGCGATGGTGATCTGGAGGCGATCGTTGAAGCGCGTGAGGCGACACCGGAGCAGCTTGATGTGACGCTTTGCAACTCCGGTGTCATGGCAGGCGACGCCGATACCATGTTGCGCCTTCTGCAAAGCGTGACGAACGACAACGCCAAGGGTGAATACTATCTCACGGACCTTGTAGCCCTGGCGCGCGCAGACGGGAAAACCTGCAAGGCTGTGCGCTGCGAGGAGGAAGACCTGATCGGTTGCGATTCAAAGGCCGATCTTGCGCAAGCAGAGGCGATTTTCCAATCGAGACGGCGCATTGAGGCAATGACAAGCGGCGTTTCACTGATCGCGCCGGACACGGTTTGGTTCTCTCATGATACGGTTCTTGAGCCAGATGTCATTGTCGAGCCGAACGTCGTCTTCGGGCCAGGTGTCAAGGTACAGTCAGGCGCCACCATCCGGGCATTCAGCCATCTGGAGGGCGCCGAGGTCGGGCCAGGATGTTCTGTTGGGCCATATGCGCGTCTTCGCCCCGGCGCGATCCTGTCGAAAGATGCGTTCGTTGGTAATTTCGTCGAAGTGAAAAACACGACGATGGGCGAGGGGGCGAAGGCCAGTCATTTGTCTTATCTGGGCGATGGCGAAGTCGGAGCGAACGTGAACATCGGCGCGGGCACGATCTTCTGCAATTACGATGGCTATCTGAAATACAAGACGACAATCGGCGACAACGCCTTCATTGGTTCCAACAGCGCGCTGGTCGCGCCGGTGAGCATTGGTCGCGGTGCCATTGTTGGTTCCGGCAGTGTAGTCACCGACGACGTGATGCCAGATGCTCTTGCATTAGGCCGCGCACGGCAGACGCAAAAAGAACACTGGGCAGGTGAGTTTCGCGCGCGAAAAGCGGCGGAAAAAGCAGAGAAGAAGAAGGGCTGAGGCTGATGGCGAACGAAAAGGAAAAGGAGAACGCCGCGCTCGCAGCGATGGAGTTCGTTGAAGACGGCATGACCATCGGGCTGGGCACGGGCTCCACTGCAAAGTTCTTTGTTGAGCTGCTGGCCGAAGAAGTGGCCGATGGCCTTGTTGTGCGGTGTATCGAAACCAGCGAACAGACGCGGCGACTGGCCAGCAGCCTGGGTGTGCCGCTGATCCCGTTCGAACAGGTTGAGCGCATTCATCTGACCGTCGACGGCGCAGATGAGGTCGACGAGCAGGGGCAGTTGATCAAGGGGGGCGGCGCGGCCTTGCTGCGCGAGAAAATCATTGCAAATGCCAGCGATCACATGGTGGTGATCGCGGACCCATCAAAGCAGGTCGAGCGTCTCGGAAAGTTTCCCTTGCCGGTAGAGGTCACACCGTTCGGTTATACGATCACGGCAAAGCTGGTTTATGATGTGCTTGCCGCGTCGGGAATTGATCGTCCACGCGTCGAGTTGCGCTCACTTTCCAACGGTGAGCTGGTGGTAACGGATGGGGGCAATCACATTCTCGATTGCCATTGCGGCCGCATTCCTGACGCCGAAGCGCTCGCTGCGCGCTTGTCCAATGTGCCGGGTGTCGTGGAGCACGGTTTGTTCATCGGGCTGGCTCGCACAGTGATTATCGGCAATGAGAATGGTGCGACGGTGTTTGAATTCTCCTGATGGCGCCTCATATGGGGTGCGAAACCAGTAAAGATTCAAGGACACCTTCATGACTGACGCGACCTATGACTTCGACCTGTTCGTAATTGGTGGAGGATCAGGCGGCGTACGCGCAGGCAGGCTGGCCGCGTTGAGCGGCGCCAAGGTGGGCCTCGCGGAAGAATATCGCATGGGCGGAACCTGCGTCATCCGCGGCTGTGTGCCAAAGAAGTTCATGGTCTATGCCAGCAAGTACGGCAAAGACATCAAGAAGGCTGAAGGCTATGGCTGGTCGACCGGTGAGGTCTCCTATGATCACACAAAATTTGCCACGGCCATGCACGCTGAGGTCGATCGCCTGTCTGGCATCTATTTCCGCAATCTGAAGAATTCTGGTGTCGAGATCTTCGAGGATCGCGCGGAGTTTGTCGACAAGCACACGCTGCGGCTGAAGAACAGCGGCAAGACCGTAACGGCAAAAAAGATCCTTGTTGCTGTTGGTGGCCGTCCGTGGCGTCCTTCCGAGGATGAGTTGCCGGGTGTTGAGCATACGATCACATCTGACGAGATTTTCCATCTGGATGAACTGCCAAAGCATCTGGTGATCGCAGGTGGCGGTTATATCGCAGTCGAGTTTGCCCACGTCTTTGCCGGTCTTGGTGTGCCAACCTGCCTGGTCTATCGCGGCGAAGAAGTGCTGCGCGGGTTTGATGCCGATGTACGTACAGAAGTTCACGAGGGCCTCAAAGAGGCGGGCGTCCAGGTGATAACTGGTACCGTGTTCGAGGTGATTGAGAAGCGCGAGGGGGCGGACCTGCCGCTGCACCTGACCCTGAAAAATGGGCATAGCATCGACTGCGACGTGATCATGATGGGAGTTGGTCGCCGTCCGAACACGGAAGGACTTGGCTGTGAGAATGCTGGTGTGGACGTGAACGAAAAAGGCGCGATCCCGGTTGATGAATGGTCAAAGACAAATGTCGACAATATCTGGGCAGTTGGCGACGTTACGGATCGTGTTGCCCTGACGCCCGTAGCCATTCGCGAAGGGCACGCTTTCGCTGAGACGGAGTTCTATGACAAGCCCTGGCACTTCGACCACACGGACATTCCGACGGCTGTGTTCACTCAGCCAGAGGTCGGTACAGTCGGCATGACTGAAGCCGATGCCCGCAAGGAGTTTGGCGAGATCGACATCTACAAGACCAAGTTCAAGCCGATGAAGAATGCGCTGAATGGGGACCAAACGCGAACCCTTATGAAGCTGGTGGTGCGTGCATCCGATGAGAAGGTGCTTGGCGTTCACATCGTGGGCGAGGATGCGGCGGAGATGATCCAGATCGCGGGCATTGCGGTGAAAATGGGGGCAACCAAGCCTGACTTCGACCGGACCTGTGCGCTGCACCCATCCTCGGCAGAGGAGCTTGTCACGATGCGCCAGAAATGGGTACCGGATGTTCAGGAGGTCTAGGCGTCCATGATCGCGCCTGACGCCTAATCTTCAAGTAGGATATAGGCGTCGGACTTCGCATCGAACGCGTGCACCTGATCTGAATCACAGACCAGCATGGAGAGCCCGTTGCGGCGGGCATCCAGTACGCCAAGGCGCTTGCAGGATGTTTCAATCGCGATCGGCTCATCGCCTCCGGCGAGTTTTACTTCGCATGCAGTCAGCCGTCCCCAGCGGGACCAGAAGCCGCATGTGAGCGTATCTACGGTGCCGTCATCGTCAAAATCGAACTGAAGCGATTGCATCTCGGATGCGTCATCATTGTCCTCGAACATGCTGGACCGTAGTTCGGAGACGGCGGCGGCCTCGCGTTTGAACGTTTTCAGTACGAGCTCAGGTTTGTCGCCTTTCAGTGAGTATAAGTGGATGTCCTGCTTGAAGTCTTCCGTATTCTGGCTTTCGTTGAGTGAGACGAAGCGCGCCACCCAGCGCCCTTCATGGAGCTCAGCCGTTGGCGGATCCCACGCGTAGATGTCTTCAATCTCGCTCACGAGGAAGTGCCCGCTGCCCATGTCCGCCACAAAGTAGTATTTTGCCGGGCAGCAATTGCCGCCATCATGCACCGAAATCACGGCATCCAACGTGCCGTCAGCGTTAAAGTCTTTGAGTAACTCCACTTTTGGCGCGCCATAACCGAATTCGTGGATGGTGTATTCGAGTCCGTTCACAGTTGCCTTGAGAACTGCATTCTCCTGGAACAAAGAATACTCAGTGTCTTCCGTAAACCAGTAATCGGCCTTTCGAGTTGGTTCGTTGGGTTCGCCGCTGTGCGCAGGGGACGAGGTGCAACCCGCAAAGCAAAGCCCTCGCGGCAGCTTGCCGGGTGCCATGAACGGGCGGCTCGAAGACTTGCGTTTGTCGGAGACTTCGGCGAGCGCCTGATAGAATGCCACGACGGCGTCTTGTCCCGGTCTTCGAATTTCTTCCGCCAACGTATTTGCAAAGAGGCCGTCATCGGGTGTGGTTTCGCCCGCTGCTGTGGCGAAGGCTACAAGCATGCCCGGACGCTGCGATACGCGGGTCATGCCCTTGTCTGCAATGGATTTGGAGAAAGCGAACTTCAATTCATTGCGGCAGGCATCCGACACAACAAAGACAGCCTTCGCCTGCGTGGATTGGAGACTGGAAAGAACATCTTCCAATTCGACGCCTTTGCGGAAAATATGGCTCGCCGCCGTGATGCTCTCTCTGGCAGGGATCAGGTAATTGCGAGCCTCACGATCTTCATAGGCCGCCGCGCCGTGGCCCGAATAGTAGAAGAATGCGATCACTTCGTGCCCAGCGTCAGCCTCTTCGGAGATGCGAGCTTCGAACGCATCGAAGGCGTCTTCCATTCCGTCTTCATCCAGATCAAAGCCGGGCATGGTCTCGAAGCCGACATCGATGAGTGCCGCTTCCATCGTACGAACGTCTTGGTGCGTGTTGGTCAGCGCGCCGACTTCCGGGGGATAATCCTGATTTCCGATCAGGAGCGCGATGCGTTTCTCATCCGCCAGCGCCTGACAAGCGAGCACCGCACAGAAGAGCAGGGCGAAACAGTATCTGAACATGGACATTGTGCGTGTCCCCTATATCCACCTGCCGAGATACTAGGGGGACACCGCCAAGGTGTCACGCATCAAGCGTCTTCGAGGAGTAGTTTCAGCTCAAGCGCGACCGCCTTCAGGCTCTCGCGGATGGGTTTTAGTCCGCCGCCACGTCCGGAATGGATGGTCAGCTGTTTCCAGGCCGGTTGGCCTTCCTGAGGCGCCTTGACCTGGAGGTGTCCGGATCGGGGCAGGGCGGCCCGCATCAGGGCCCTCGCAAGATCGAACCCTGCCTTCGCATTATATGTGCCATTGCGCGCGTCCGCCTCGAAGGAGGATTGCTCAGAGCGGCCTACTGCGTTGAACAATACAGATAAGTCGGGTCGCTTGTCCGCCGGAATCTGCTCCTTGATGACCTGATTGAGCAGGCGCACGCCGCGCAGGGAATAGATGTCGGCATGCATGGGCGCCAGAACGCGGTCAGCGGCCTCAAGCGCGCACCGCGTCAGGAAGGTTGCGTTCGGGTTCGTATCGAAGACGATCAAATCATAGTCGCTGCGATAGCGTTCGATCGATTGAAGGAAATGTTCCTTGATCATTTCCAGCGCGGTTGGGTCTGAAGCAAATGCGTATTTCGAAATCTCAAACTGTCCTGAGACGAGATCCAGCCGCCCGCCGGGACTGCCTTCCCCCATGAGTTCATGCACGATTTTCTCTCGCCGGGTAGGGGCAAACGGATCGGTCGACAGAGTAAGCCAGGAATCTGCGGGACTGGAGGCGTCCCGGGCGTGGAGCCGGGACTTTTCAAACAAGGATATGACCGAACGATCTTCGGCGGCGCTGGAGTCCGCAACGTCCATTTCGAAAAATGTCTGGGTGAGATTATATTGCGGGTCGAGATCAATCAGCAGGATACGGCCGCCTAGCGCGCCCTGCCATGCGCCAAAGACCTGGCTGGTGACAGTGGTTTTGCCCACGCCGCCCTTCAGATTCATCACGGCAACGACAGGGCATTTCTTCTTGTAGGCCTGCTTGGTTTCGGCAACGAGTTGTTTCAACCCGTCCGGCGTCGTTGAAGACAGGCGCAGATGGGGGAGGACTTCGTGTTTGAAAAATCCGTTGAGACGCGCCTTGTCAATCTGGTACGGAATGAGCTTGAGGCCACGCGCCTTTGCCCGCTCAACATCCTGCTTTACCGCCTTGGACCGCACCGACGACGCGGACACCAGAACGATCATGGCGAAAGCGTCGTCAATGGATTGATTGGCGGTTTCGCGTGACCCGCCATCATTCGGCACGTACCAATCGGGGATGGAGGCAGCGCGCAGTGCTTCGTGCAGCTCGAGCAGCGCGTCGAAGTCTTTCGCGGAGTGGCTGATGAAGACGTGCGACATGATGGGGCGGGTGATCCTATGGTGACGACGAGCCTGCAGAATTACTAAAGGGCCAAATCATGATTCCGCCAGCAATCTGCTGTGAAATTATGGTGAAACTTGAGCGACTGCCTGCCATGTGATTAATGCGGCTCACGATTGGAGTATTTAAGATGACCTGGACCCCCTCAGACTGGCGCCAACTGCCAGCAAAGCATATTCCGGAAGACTATCCGGATTCTGCTGCGCTCGCTGCAGTAGAGGAAAAGCTGAAAAGCTTTCCGCCGCTGGTCTTCGCAGGCGAGGCCCGTCGTCTGAAACAACGCCTTGGTGAAGTCGCTGCCGGTGAGGCCTTCCTGCTGCAAGGCGGCGATTGTGCCGAAAGCTTCAAGGAGTTCCATCCGGACAATATCCGCGACACTTTCCGCGTGATCCTGCAAATGGCGGTAGTCCTGACTTTCGCGGCGTCAAAGCCGGTGGTGAAAGTCGGCCGTATTGCTGGCCAGTTTGGTAAGCCTCGTTCTTCTCCCGTTGAGACGATTGACGGTGTGACGCTGCCTTCCTATCGCGGTGACAATATCAACGGCATGGATTTCACGCCGGAAAGCCGTTTGCCGGACCCGGAGCGCCTCACGCAGGCTTATTCTCAGTCCGCAGCGACGCTGAACCTGCTGCGTGCATTCAGCCAAGGCGGCTATGCTAACCTCGCGAACGTGCACCGCTGGATGCTTGGCTTCGTAGACCGTAGCCCACAAGGCGCGCGCTATGAGCAACTGGCTGATCAGATTTCCAAGTCGCTTGACTTCATGAAGGCCTGTGGCGTTACGCCGGACAGCGTGCCGCAAATGGCGCAGGTCGAGTTCTATACAAGCCATGAAGCGCTTCTGCTGGGCTATGAAGAGGCTCTCACCCGCATCGATTCCACCTCAGGCGAGTGGTATGACACGTCGGCACACATGCTGTGGATTGGTCACCGCACCCGTCAGGTCGACCATGCGCATGTCAATTTCTGCAAAGGCGTTCGCAATCCGATCGGCATCAAATGCGGACCAGGGCTTGAGACGGATGAATTGCTACGCCTGATCGATACGCTCAATCCGAATGACGAGGCAGGCCGGATCACGCTGATCTCCCGTTTCGGATCGGATGGTGTGGCGCAGGGCCTGCCGCCGCTGGTACGCGCTGTGAAGCAGAGTGGCCGAACAGTCGTCTGGTCTTGTGATCCGATGCACGGCAACACGCTGAAGACGGATAGCGGCTTCAAGACCCGTCCAGTTGACCGCATTCTTTCGGAAGTGCGCCAGTTCGTGGACGTGCTGTCGGCCGAAGGCTGCTATCCGGGCGGCGTGCATTTCGAAATGACCGGCCAGAACGTAACCGAATGTATCGGCGGCGCTCAGGCCATTTCGGAAGAGGACCTGTCATCTCGTTACCACACTCACTGCGATCCTCGCCTGAATGGCGAGCAGGCTCTTGAACTGGCCTTCATGATCGCAGAGAAGCTGCAGTCCGTGGGCGCAAGTGGCACCCCGGCGCTGAAAGCGGGATAAAGAGACAGTTCCATGCGTACGCATCGCCTGGGCTGGCCCGCCTGGGCGCGGCCTGCCGACATTACTGACCTGTTGCGGCTGTCGATACCGATTGCGTTTACGCGCATGTCGCAGATGTTGATGGCCGTCACGGACGCCATCGTGCTCGGCCAATACGCGCCGGGGCAGTTGCCTTATATTCTGAACTCCTGGCTGCCGATGGGCGTGTCGCTGGGGCTTGGGCTTGGTGTTTTGCTCGGCGTGCAGGTTCTTACATCAGAGTTGCTTGGAATCGGTCGCGAGAAAGAAAGCGGGCGCATTTTCAGGCGGGGCCTTTGGACCAGCGTCTGGCTTGGCTTCCTGCTGATGGGGCTGGTCTATTTCTCGGCGGATGCGTTGTTCACGTGGCTGTTCGTCGATATCGCGCCCCCAACCGATATCGAGGAGATCGTCGACCCGCATACCGTCGCCGGGTCTGTCGCATCTGTCACGCGCATCCTGTCCTATGGCATGGTCGGGTTCATGATCTCGACGGTTTGCGGGTACTATCTTGAAGCGTTGCGGCGACCGTTGCTCGTGTCCGGCGTCATGTATTTCGGTGTGTTCGTGAATGCGATCATCGACCTGGCATTGGTCGCCGGTTTCTGGGGCTTTGAACCGATGGGGGCAGAAGGCGTTGCGTGGGCAACCACAGGGTCACGCCTGTTCATAACAGTGTTGCTGCTTGTCGCCGTTGTTCTCCTGACGCCGGCTCTGCGAAAGTCCCCCAAGGCTCCGGCGAACGAAGCGCGTCGCCAATTGTCTGTCGGCACGGGCACCGCAATTAGCAATGTTGCCGAATGGGGCGGCTTCAATCTGACCTTCGTCATTGCGACCTGGATCAGTCTCGCTGCCAATTCGGTCTATGGGTACGCTATCCAGATCATGGGGCTTTGCTTCATGTTTTATCTGGGTATTGCGACAGCGACGAGCGTTCGCGTGGCGGAGGCCTATGGACGCCGAAATCTGGATGAGATGCGCGATGCCGGGCGCCTCGGCGTGGCGGCGACGATCTTGATGGGCGTGGGACTGGGAATTATCCTGATCTTGTTCAACGACACACTGGCAGGCTTCCTGGTGAAAGATGATGCGATGATCGGAGGCGTGCATTTGGCAACCGGGATCGCAGCCCTGCTTGTCATGGCGTCGGTAGTGACGGTCTTTGACGGGTTGCAGGCCACGGCGTCCTTTGCCTTGAGGGCGCAGGAGATCGTCTGGTCGCCGAGCCTGATCCACATTGGCTCGTTCTTCCTGGTGATGCTGCCGGCCTGTTACTGGCTTGGCATCGTGGAGGGCCGCGGAGCGCAGGGAATGATGGAAGGCGTGTTCATCGGCGTGTTTACAGCAGGGATCCTTCAAACCATGTTGCTGGAATGGAAAACGGCGCGCCAGCCGAGCCGACGCGCCGTTTGAATTCCTGTTGTTCAGGGCTGGAAGGCCCCGAGGAACCCTAGAGGTCTTTCAGAGCCGAAGCCGGCTTGAAAGCAGCCGATGTCTTTTCCGGGATCTTGATTTCTTCGCCTGTGGCTGGGTTGCGGCCTGTGCGAGCATTCCGGGTTTTCGCCGAGAATGTGCCGAAGCCTGCGATGGCCACTTGCTGACGGTCTTTCACGGCGCCAGCAATTGCGTCGAAAACAGCGTCTACGGCTTTGCCAGCGTCGCTCTGCGACAGACCGGATTCAGCTGCGACAGCCTTTGTAAGTTCGCCCTTGTTCATAGGGGTTCTCCTCTAATGTTAAACGGCGATCCCCCGCCGTTGCAGCGACTTACCCACGATTCGTAAGGCGTGAATATGTCGAAACCCCAATAAAGACGGGCTATGCGCCAAGAATCCAGCCCTCTTCTGCCTGAATTTGCGAAATTTTTCCCTCATCAAGGGAGTTATTTGTGGAAATTCGCCTTCCCAGAACACCTTTTCCATCCAGGTCCGAATAATGGTGGGCAATCTGGCGTACCTGTGCGGCGTCGGGTGCCTCACCTTTTTCAGCCTTAAGGGGAACTAGCGATGGGTAAATTTCGGCGAAAACGATTTTTACGCCCTCCAGCGTTTCCTCGGTCATTTCGCCATCTTCGAACTCGAAAGGCCAGATACGAGACTCCGGCAGTGCCTGACGAAGTGCATGTACGTGCGGAATACCGGTAAGCGACTGGCTGCCGACGCTGCCCGTATAGGCGAGTTGCCAGACTGATTTGGGTTGGCCGAGTTTGGCGTCGCGCAGATGCGTCTCAACGAACCGGTACTCTGGCAAAGGCTGGCCGTCGAAGTCTGGCTTCGTGCCGGACAGCGTGGAAACGACATCCCTCGCTGGCGCCCCCCAGAACGGATAGGGGCCCTTGGAAATGGCGTAGTTCATGCCTGCAGCGATGGCATAGCGCGGATTTGAATTGTCCGGCTTGTCTTTCATTTTCGACGCCAGGTGGGCGTGCATGGCTTGCCAGGGCTTTTGGTCGGACACGTCCAGACCGAGCGCCGACGCTGTGCCTGCAGGGTAACCAAGTGAGAAATCGAAGCCGATCAGGACGCGATCTCCGCGCCCTGTCAGCTTGGCAATGATGCCTTCCAGAAAGGTCCGCGCTTTCAGGCGCGTATCAATGTTGGCAGACTGATACTGGAACTTCAGCCGGGCATCCTTAGCCAGGATTCCGATCCATATGGAGTTTTTCCCCGTCACAGGTTTTGACGCGGCGCTCCAGTCCACCATGATGTAGGCATCAAACAGACGCGACATAACTACCCCAGCTTGACCAGCATCTTGCCGGTATTGGCACCTTCGAACAGACCGAGAAACGCCTCAGGCGCCTTGTCGATCCCTTCCTTTACAGTCTCTTCGAATTTCATCTGGCCGGACGAGATCCACTTCGCCATGTCTTCAAAGAAAGCGGGCTGCATATCTGCGTGGCTCGATACGATGAAGCCTTGAATCTTAAGCTGTTTGCCAACCACTTGGATGATGTTGTGCGGGCCCACGGGCGTGCCGGTATCGTTGTACTGGGCAATCATGCCGCATTCGGCGAAGCGCGCCATTGGCCGTGCGCACTCGATCGCGGCTGTCAGATGATCTCCGCCCACATTATCGAAGTAGACATCGATGCCTTTTGGGGCTGCGTCTTTCAACGCCTTCACGAGGCCCTCATAGCCACCGGCGGCTTTGTAGTCGATCACGTGATCAGCGCCGAGAGATTTCACGAACTCGCTTTTTTCCGCACCGCCCGCTGAACCGATGACGGTGCAATTCTTGATCTTGGCGATCTGGACAACAGTTGATCCGACAGCACCGGCTGCACCAGATACGAAGACCGTGTCGCCCTCTTTGAGTTCCGCGATACGAAGGATGCCTGCATAGGCCGTAAGGCCCGGCATGCCGGCTACGCCAAGGAACGTACTTTCCGGAAGGCCGACATCCGGCAGCTTTTGCGCCATCACCATTTCCGGCTTCGCAACCCATGCAGTCCGCCAGCCTGCCATCGAGGAGACCAGATCGCCTTCCTTGTAGTCCGGATGGTTTGAGATGGTGACGCGTCCAACCGCGCCGCCCTGCATGGTCTCGCCAATCTGGAAGGGAGGCACATAGCTTTCGCGATCATACATCCGTCCGCGCATGTAGGGGTCGACGGACATCCACTCATTCTTCACTTGAACTTCACCGGCGCCGGGAGGGGCGACATCAATAGTGGTTTTCTGAAAGTCCGACATTTTTGGCATGCCAACCGGGCGTGCGGCGAGGGACCATTCCGTCGATGTGAGGGCTGTCATGATGTTTCCTTCCTGTGTTTTGTAGAGGCGTAAGTGGACCGGCCCCTCTTGCGTGTGAAGGGGGCGAGGCGAAAGAATCTGTAATTCTCTGTGTCTGCTCCGTCTGAACCGAAGGCTTGCGACTTGGCGGGATGCAGTGTCTTAAGGGACGGGTATGAGGGCCCTTCTGTTATGACCACATTGAAAGTAGGCGTCGCTGGCGCTGGAGTATTCGGTAACTATCACGCGCAGAAAGCGGCTGCTTCAGTTCGCACGGAGCTTGTCGGCGTGTTCGATATCGATCTGGAGCGAGCTTCGCGTATTGCCGGTCAGTTTGGGGCCAAGGGCTATGACAATTACGAAAAGTTCCTCGAGGATTGCGATGCGATCGTGATCGCCGTTCCAGCTGTCTGGCATGAGAAACTAGCGCGCCAGGCGATTGAGGCCCATTGCCATGTACTCGTTGAAAAGCCGCTGGCTTTGACCGGGAAAGCCGCGCGTGATCTCGCTGATGAAGCAGCTGCACGTGGACGCATCCTGCAGGTTGGGCATCAGGAGCGTTTCGTCGCCCGCGCAATGGGCGTGCTGGCAATTGAAGAAACACCCCTGTTGATCGAGTCGGTGCGGGCGGGGCCGCCAGCGCCAGACAATCGTGCGGGCGACGTTTCGGTAATATGGGACCTCATGATCCATGATCTGGATCTGGCCGCGATGATGATGGGAAATGAGTTCACTGGCGTAATGGCCAGCGGCAAGCGCGTCCATTCAGAACATATCGATGAAGCGAATGCGCAGTTCACCTATGCAAGCGGCGGTGTTGCGCGTTTGCGTGCGAGTCGCGCCGCCGAGGCTCGTGAGCGTACGATGCATGTCGTCTACCCGTCAGGCGAAATTTCGATCGACTTCCTGACGCGCCAATTGGTGAACACGACGCCATATGATGTTCGCGTCGACATTGCAGCGGATCTGCCAGATCCGCTGGGTGCTGCGGACGAAGGCTTTTACGCAGCCTGCTTGGGCCTCGGCCGCAGCCCGGTTCCGGCGCATGGTACGGTCGGCGCGGTAGCGATGGCAGAAGCGGCCGAACGGGCAGTTCTCGCCAAACTCGGCGAATAGCCAGATTTTCAGCGCTGTTGTTTCGGGTCGTTCTTGGGGGCAGGCGCCAAGCGCATCACCTCCGTCTGAAAGCGTTCGTCATTGCCGCCTGCCAGGAAGGGGAGGGCGTCGGAAATCGCTTTGACGAGTGGATCAAACCAGTCGTGATCTGCTTTTGAAAAATCGGAGAGAACGTAGGGCATGACGCGCGATTTGTCGCCGGGATGCCCGACCCCAATGCGGACGCGTCGGAAATTTTCACCGAAATGGGCGATCATTGACCGGATGCCGTTATTTCCTGAATGACCACCGCCTTGCTTCAGGCGCAGGCGTCCGGGGGCAAGATCGATCTCGTCATGCAGAACCACAATGTCATCCGCAGACAGCTTGTAGAACTGGGCGACCTTTGACAGCGCGCGCCCGGTTTCGTTGTAGAAGGTCTGGGGTTTGACGAGCAGCGTTTTTACGCGGTCCGGACCGACAAAGCCTTCTGCGATCTCGCTTTCAAATTTGGAGCGCCAAGGCTGGAACCCGTAGGCGGCATGGATCTCGTCCAAAACGAGAAAACCGGCATTGTGCCGGTTCTTCGCATACTTTTCGCCTGGATTTCCCTGACCGGAAAGAATGAGCACGATGGGGCCTCCCTCTTCCGAATTAGCAGGGTCTGGCTGTGTGCCCAGCCCCAGAAGGCCGGACACACGGGACCAAATCGCCTGGATCAGTCTTCAGACTCTTCGCTGGCTTCGGCAGCTTCACCGTCTGCCTCATCACCTTCTTCGTCGGTGGTTGCTGCGGCTGCTGTGCGGCCAGCAATGGTCGCGATGGTGAAGTCACGGTCGGTGATGGTCGGTTCCGCATCGCCCGGCAGGTTGATGTCGGAGATCTTTACGTTGTCGCCGATTTCGAGCGCGGATACGTCAGCTTCAAGCGACTCCGGAATGTTGCCGGCAGGTACGAGCAGTTCGACGGTGTGGCGCACAACGTTGAGTGTGCCACCTTTTTTGAGGCCTGGAGAGACTTCCTCGCCCACGAAGTGAACCTGGACTTCCACCTTGATCTTCTGGTCGCGGCTGACGCGGAACAGGTCAACGTGCATCGGCTGGTCGGAAACCGGGTGCATCTGGATGGCTTGCGGGATAACGAGTTGCTTTTCGCCTTTGTGGACGAGCGTTGCGGTCGAGGACAGGAAATGGCCCGTCTCGATGGCTTTCAGCACTTCGTTGCGCTTCAGGGAGATCGCAACCGGATCTTCGCCGCCGCCATAGAGAACGCCTGGGACGAGGCCTTCGCGGCGCGCTGCGCGGGAACCGCCTGTGCCGGTGCGCTCGCGCAATTCGACGTTAAAGGAGATGTTTGATTTGGACATGGGTTTTCCTTTCGCCCTCGACTCCGCCTCTCATTTTCCGTTGATGAGGTAAGAAGCTGACACGCACGGCCTTGCGCCGCCGTTTCTGAAGGCGCGCGGATAGCCCATAAGGCCAGTAATGGCAAGGCTTCAGCGGCATGTGCGGCAAGGAGGCAGGTTTGAACGTTGCCTTCAGCACGGTTTCCGAAAATCCCTTTATCAATTCACAGCATTCGTGCAGCTTGGTTGTAACAAGGGCTGCGCAGACGGCCAGGGAGGAAAATCCATGTCTCAATTGCCGACAGAGGTCGACAAGAAAGGGTATTGGCGTGCTGTGGTCCGCCTGACCCTCAGCCTGCTCGTGATTTGGTTCGCCGTCTCGTACGGGGCTGGCATCCTGTTTCGCGATCTGCTCGACAATTTCTCGATTGGCGGCGCGCCGCTCGGCTTTTGGTTCGCGCAAAATGGGGCAATCTATGTCTTCGTCGTGCTCATCTTTTATTATTGCCGCGCAATGAACCGCCTCGAAAAGAAGTACGGCGTGGGGGTATAAACGGTGGGGTTGGATTTCTGGACGTACTTCTGGGTGGTCGGCACTTTCGGCACCTATATCGCCATCGCCTTGTGGGCACGGGCGGGATCAACGAATGATTTCTATGTCGCCGGCCATGATGTGCATCCGACCGTGAATGGAATGGCAACGGCGGCAGACTGGATGTCCGCCGCGTCCTTCTTGTCGATGGCGGGACTGATCGCATTCCTGGGGTATGGCGGCTCAGTCTACCTGATGGGGTGGACCGGCGGGTTCGTCCTGCTCGCCCTGTTGCTTGCGCCATTCCTGAGGGAGTTCGGCAAGTTCACCGTGCCGGATTTCGTAGGTGACCGCTATTACTCGACCGCGGCGCGTCTGATCGCTGTGATCTGCGCGCTTTTCGTCTCGTTTACCTATATCGCCGGGCAGATGAAGGGGGTGGGGGTCGCCTTCTCCGGCTTCCTCGGCGTCGAGTTCAACACTGGCATCATGGTGGGGATGGCGATCGTGTTCGTCTATGCCGTGCTCGGCGGCATGAAGGGCATCACCTACACACAGGTGGCGCAATATTGTGTGATGATCTTCGCCTATACCGTTCCGGCGATCTTCATCTCTCTCATCATCACCGGAAATCCCGTGCCGCAATTGGGGTTCATTTCGAACGTGCGTGGGGAAGATGTGGCCATGCTGGAGAAGTTGAACACGGTGGTTCAGGATCTCGGGTTTCAGGAATACACGCAAACCAACAAAACGATGATCGACATGTTCGCCATCACAGGCGCGCTGATGTTCGGAACGGCAGGGCTACCGCATGTCATCATACGCTTCTTCACCGTTTCCAGTCCTCGCGCTGCGCGCGTGTCTGCGGGGTGGGCACTGGTCTTCATTGCCCTGCTTTATACAACGGCGCCAGCGGTGGCTTCTTTCGCGCGACTGAACTTCATCGATACCGTCAACGAGTCGACCTATGTCGCGGACGATGCAGATTATGTCGCCGAAGCTGCGGAGATCGTTGCGGAAGGCGGAAAACCAATTCCCGAATGGTTCAAGGATTGGGAAAGAACCGGTTTGCTCGGTGTTGAGGACAAGAATGGCGACGGCGTCATCCAGTATCGAGCGGGTGACGAGAACGAAGTGACGAAACTGGATCGCGACATCTTCGTGATGGCCAATCCGTCCATCGCCAATCTTCCGGACTGGGTGATTGGCCTGGTTGTGGCGGGTGGTTTGGCGGCAGCGCTGTCTACTGCGGCAGGTCTGTTGATGGTGATTTCGTCATCCATCTCGCATGATCTGTGTCGGCGGACCTTCTTCACCAGCATGTCCGACAAGGATGAGTTGCGGGTCGCCAGGGCATCGGCGGCGGGTGCAGTCATCCTGGCCGGAATCATGGGGATGAACACTGCCAAGCTCGGCTTTGTTGCGCAGGTTGTGGCTTTCGCCTTCGGGCTGGCGGCTGCATCGCTGTTTCCCGTTATCGTGCTGGGAATCTTCTGGAAGCGCATGAACCGGGAAGGGGCAATCGCCTCCATGCTCACCGGGCTCGTCTCCACGTTCAGCTATATCTATTATTTCAAGTTCGTGGACACGGATCCTGTAAATTGGTGGTTCGGCGTGTCGCCTGAAGGGATCGGCTTCCTGTTCATGTTTGTTTCGCTGACCGTGGGCGTCGTCGTCGCTCTGTTTACACCAGCGCCTCCACAGGAGGTTCAGGATCTGGTCGAGGACATCCGCGTGCCGGGGACTCGCAGGCCGCATGGCGCGGGAGATGCGGCCCAGATGCCGAGCTGACCAAGCTGAAATTTTGGAAAGTCCCCGGGTTTTCCCAAATCTGGATGTTGACGTTGATGCGAGGGGGCGCATCATCGCGGCGATAAGCGTATGCAGGAAACAACAGACCAAGAGGCGTTCATGACCGAAACAGCGAAAACCTATCCGGTACCTGCAGAGTTTGCAGCCAAGGCAAACCTGACTCCGGACAAGTATCGCGAGATGTATGAGGCATCGATCGCGGACCCGGAAGCATTCTGGGGCGAGCACGGCAAGCGGCTCGACTGGATCAAACCCTATACGGTCGTGAAGGATGTCTCGTGGGAGACGGGCGATTTGTACGTGAAGTGGTATTCGGATGGCGTTCTGAATGTGTCTGCCAATTGCCTGGACCGGCACCTTGAAACTCGCGGGGATAAGGTTGCGCTCATCTGGGAGGGGGATGAGCCCGGCATGACGCACAAGATGACCTACCGCCAGCTTCACACGGCGGTGTGCAAGTTCGCCAATGTGCTCAAGAAGCTGGGCGTGCAGAAGGGCGACCGGGTCACGATCTACATGCCCATGATCCTGGAGGCGACATACGCCATGCTCGCTTGCGCGCGCATCGGGGCGGTCCACTCCGTTGTCTTTGGTGGCTTTAGCCCGGAAGCCTTGGCCGGGCGGATCACGGATTGTGAATCAAAGTTCCTGATCACCGCAGATGAGGGCGTGCGCGGCGGCCGGAAAGTGCCGCTGAAGGTCAACGCGGACAAGGCTGCAGAGATTGCAGGCGGCATGGTCGAGAAGATGTTGGTGGTCAAGCGCACGGGCGCAAAGGTCGGCATGAAAGCAGGCCGCGATCATTGGCTGCACGAGGCCGCGGAAGGCATTTCTTCGGATTGCCCGCCAGAGCCGATGAACGCCGAAGACCCGCTATTCATTCTTTACACGTCGGGGTCCACTGGAAAGCCCAAGGGCGTGTTGCACACGACCGGTGGGTATCTGGTCTGGGCTTCGATGACGCACGAATATGTCTTTGACCTGAAAGAGGACGACGTGTTCTGGTGCTCGGCCGATGTCGGTTGGGTGACTGGTCACACTTATATCGTGTACGGACCGCTTGCGAATGGCGCGACCAGCCTCGTCTTCGAAGGCGTGCCGACCTATCCCGACGCGTCACGTTTCTGGCAGGTGTGTGACGAACAGAACGTTACGATCTTTTACACCGCGCCGACTGCTATCCGCGCGCTGATGCGAGAAGGCGAGGAGCCGGTCAACAAGACGTCACGCAAATCCATCCGATTGTTGGGGACCGTCGGCGAGCCGATCAACCCCGAAGCCTGGGAATGGTACTTTCATGTTGTCGGTGAGCAGCGATGCCCCATCGTGGATACGTGGTGGCAGACCGAGACCGGCGGTACGATGATTGTCCCCTTGCCGGGCACAACGGATATGAAGCCGGGAGCCGGCAGCCACCCATTCTTCGGTATCAAGCCTGTTTTGGTCGATGCGGACGGAACCGAGCTGCAGGGGGCGGCTGATGGAAATCTGCTGATCACGGACAGTTGGCCAGGGCAAATGCGCACTGTTTATGGGGATCATCAGCGCTTCATCGATACTTACTTTACTGCTTATCCCGGAACCTATTTCACGGGCGATGGCTGTCGACGGGATGAGGATGGATTCTACTGGATCACCGGACGCGTGGATGATGTGATCAATGTGTCAGGTCACCGGATGGGGACTGCTGAAGTCGAAAGCGCGCTCGTCAGTCATGATGCGGTCGCGGAAGCTGCTGTTGTAGGCTACCCCCATGATGTGAAGGGGCAGGGCATTTATGCCTATGTCACCCTACGCCAGGGAGTTGATGTCGACGACGCGCTGGTAAAAAACCTGATTCAGCATGTGCGCCAGGAGATTGGCCCGATTGCGAGCCCGGATTTGATTCAGATTGCTCCGGGTCTGCCGAAGACGCGCTCCGGCAAGATCATGCGACGTATCCTGCGCAAGATTGCCGAGAATGAGTATTCGAACCTTGGGGATACATCGACGCTGGCTGAACCCGAAGTGGTAGATGATCTGATCGAGAACCGGCAGAATCGCTAGGGGCTAGATTGCGGGAAGGTCGACCACGAAACGCGCGCCGCCCTCGGCGCGGTTTTCGGCCCAGACTTTCCCGCGATGCGTCGTCACGATCTGCTGCACAATGGAGAGGCCCAGTCCGGAATTGTTGCCAAACGCGGTTCCGGCGGGGCGATCCGTATAGAAGCGACTGAAAATCTTTTCGAGCTTGTCTTCCGGAATGCCCGGGCCGCTGTCCTCAACCATGATGCGGGCGATGGTTTGTGGGCCATCATTGCTCTGGTCGACGATGACGAACACTTCGCCGCCTTCTGGAGAGAATGAGCGCGCATTGTCGATCAGGTTTCGGACGACCTGGCCCAGTGGGCCATCACGACCGCGCACGAGAAGCCGCGCACCCATCGTATCGTCGCGGAATTCGACATGGACCGACCGATCATCCCGGCCGAGCCCCTCATAGGTCTGCACGACGTGGTGCACGAAACCGGCAATATCCATTTGCTCGGTCGGTACGCGCGTCATTTCAGCTTCGAGGCGGGACGCGTTTGAAATGTCTGTAATCAGACGGTCAAGGCGCTTCACGTCTTGTGCAATCACTTGGCGGAGCCGTTCCAGAGCGACAGGATCGTCCTGAACCCGTTCGGCTGTTTCAACAGCGGACCGAATTGAAGTGAGAGGATTCTTCAGTTCGTGCGCCACGTCCGCTGCGAATTGTTCGTTGGCCTGAATGCGTTCCAGAAGCGCTTCGGTCATGTTTTGCATGGACTCGGCGAGATTGCCGATTTCGTCTTTGCGACTATTGAGCGCCGGGATATCGATACTGTCAGATGTTCCGGCCTTGATACGGTCAGCCGCCACTGAAAGCCGGCGCAAGGGGCGCGCGATTCCGAGCGTCAAAAGAACGGATGTGATAAACGCGACAAGTACGGCTACGCCAATGAACGGGATCAGGGCGGCGCGTTCAGACCGTATGATTTCGTCGATATCATTTGATTCCAGCGTCAGTACTCCGACAACGGCGGACACTCGCTGGATCGGCATTGAGACCGAGATGATGCGCTGACCACGATCCGAAAAACGCTGGCTGGCGGCTTCTTGTCCGCGGACGGCAATCTCGAATTCCTCTTCAAAGCTCTGGGCAACCAACGCTTCGGAGCTGCGCCGTGGCATGATCGGGCCGAGCGTGTCACTTGCCCATTCCGAGAGGCTCGCGCCGAGCCGGGCAAAATCGCTTGGTTCCTGCAATGGAGGCAGGGCGTCGATATCTACGCGTTCGGAAAGATAGAAGCTGTCGCCAACCAATTCGCCGTCCGGCGTATAGATGCGGGCGCGAACTCGTTCAGGCAGGTTCAGCCGGACAATTGTCTGCCGGGCAGCTTCGACGTCCAGCAGGGGCGCAGGTGTCGTGGCATCGTCGCCCAGAAGACTCGTAAAGATTTGCGCCTGCGCGACAAGATCCTGCTTCTTGGAGACGACAAAACCGGCGCGCATTTCATTCAGAACCATCGCGCCGATGATGAGGATGGCAAGGCCGGCCAGGTTGGACGCGAAGATCAGCCGGGCGATGCGCGAACCGAATACTTTCGATCCATGCCGCGCGATCGCTTTACGACTGACTTTACCGTTCGCCATCCTGGCCTGCCTGACTGCGTGCCTTCGATCAGGCGTCCGCAGCGACTTTCATGCTGACGATCTGGTCGGGATTGCGCGGTGGCTCGCCCTTGGCCAGTTGATCAACGACATCCATGCCTTCGGTTACCTGACCCCAGACAGTGTATTGGCGGTCGAGGAAGCGGGCGTCGTCAAAGCAGATAAAGAACTGGCTGTTGGCCGAATGGGGCGCAGATGTGCGCGCCATGGAGCATGTTCCCCGGACGTGTGGCTCTGCGTTGAATTCGGCTTTCAGGTCCGGTTTGGACGATCCGCCCATGCCCGTGCCTTGTGGGCAACCGACCTGTGCCATGAAGCCGTCAATAACGCGGTGGAAGATGATGCCGTCATAGAATCCTTCGCGCGCCAGTTCCTTGATGCGCTCGACGTGACCGGGGGCCAGGTCTGGGCGAAGCTCAATCTTCACCGATCCTTTTGAGGTTTCGAGAAGCAGGGTGTTTTCCGGGTCTGCCATGAAGTTATCCTATTGCTTGTGCTAATCTGAAGTCTGGCTATTGAATGATGGAGGGAACGGCAAGTGGTCGACGCATTTTAGAAGTGTCGCCAAGCCTCGGGAGTGTAGACATGTTTGCGCCCATCACATCTTTGATCCTTGTTTCAATCCTGGTCGCGCTGGGAGTGTTGCATCTTCTGTGGGCGCTGGGCAGCAGTTTTCCCTGCGCAAATGAACAGGCGCTGGCGCGCGCTGTTGTTGGGCGTAGAGGCATCACGAAAATGCCGTCTTCGCTGTCTTGTGCCGGCGTTGCGTTCTGTTTGTTTGCGGCGGCAGTGCTGGCGGGTCTGCTCGGCGGACATGTGTTCGCTACGGAATTGCTGTTCTTGCACAAGGCGGCGCTGGCGCTGGCGGGACTGGCGGCTGCGCTCGTGTTTCTGGGGCGAGGAATTATTGGCGTGTTGCCAGCTTTTGAACGGTCAGCGCCAGAATTGCCATTCCTGAGCCTGAACCGCCGCGTATATTCGCCTCTGAGTTTCCTGATCGGATTGGGCTTTCTATTGCTGGTCATCAGCTTGCCGAACTGGAGTTGGCGGTTCGGGGGCGGCTGAAACGGTCTCTAAGTTGATTGATGTAATCTATCGCAGACAATCCGTTGTCATCCGGGGAGGCCATCATTTGCGCAAATGCAAAATGGTTCAGGTCGGCGACGATTTGAGTGTGCGCAATTGCAAGGCGCCGGTGCAGTGTGCCCCCGATCCACTGGCCGAGATCTTTCACGCTGTCTGACTGGTTTGGGCGGGTTGGCCGCGCATCGACATGGATGATGTGCCTGGCGTTACGCGGTGTCGGTGGCGGATTGAGCCGCGATTTGGGAACAGGGTCCACACAGACAAGCAGGTCAACAAATTCGGGGTTGAGAGACCTCAGCACCCGTAACGCCGTGTCGCCGCCCCAGCTATGGCCGATCAATACCAGTCGGCGTCCAGCGGCGACCGCCTGACGTGCGCACTTCAGGCATCGGTGGGGGGCGTAGTGCGGGAAATAATGCGCCTTGCGATGTGCATCATGCGCAAACATACGTTGCCGGGTTTCAGCAAAGGTCGCGACGAGGCGCGTGCGGGTATCGCCCGCCCCGCCAATATAAATTTCGGTAACGCCGAGTCTATTCAGTGTAGCGGTAGCCGACGCCATAGAGGGTCTCGATCGCATCGAATTCATCGGTCACTTCGCGGAACTTCTTGCGAAGGCGCTTGATGTGGCTGTCGATGGTACGGTCGTCGACGTAGATCTGGTCGTCATAGGCGGCGTCCATCAGTTGGTCGCGGCTTTTCACGTATCCAGGGCGCTGGGCCAAGGCTTGCAGGATCAAGAATTCGGTGACCGTCAGGCGGACAGGATGGCCATCCCATGTGCAGGCATGACGGTTTGGGTCGAGTGTCAGTTTCCCGCGGACGATCGGCTTCTGATCGCCTTCTTCCGTGCCTGCAACGCCACCGCGCGCGCGGCGCAGCACCGCTTTCACGCGTTCGGCCAGCAGACGATTGGAGCAGGGCTTGCGCACAAAATCGTCGGCGCCGATGTTGAAGCCGATGACCTCGTCGATTTCCTCATCCTTGGAGGTCAGGAAGATGACGGGCAATTCCGACGTCTGGCGCAGGCGGCGCAGCAGTTCCATGCCGTCCATACGTGGCATCTTCACATCCAGAATGGCAATATCTGGCGGTGTTTCGGTCAATGCGGGCAGGGCGGCTTCACCATCATGATAGGTGCGGACATTGTAGCCTTCGGCCTCGAAAAAGATCTTCAGAGACGCAACGATGTTTTCGTCGTCATCCACCAGTGCCAAAGTCGTCATCGGTCTATCCTTCTCAGCCACAGCATATCCGCGCGCGGGATCTGGCCGTCTCACATTACGGTGTTCAAACATGGTTCGCGTCACGGCAAAAGCCCTCCTTCATCGCAATTGCAATGAAATCAAGGGATCAAGGCATCCGCGAGCTCACATTACGGCAATTTAAGGGATATTGGTCGCTGGTTCTGGCGCGGCGAATACGTGCTCTTCGCCCCATTCTTTCAGAGCATTCAGGATAGGTCGCAATGTTTCGCCTTTTGTCGTCAGGCTGTATTCGACCTTCGGAGGCACCACCGGATAGACTTCGCGGTGGACTAGACCGGCATCTTCTAGCTCGCGCAGTTGCTTGGTAAGCATGCGCTGGGTGACGTTGCCGACATCGCGCTGCAGCTCGTTGAAACGCTTCACACCATCCAGCAGATGGAACAGCGTCACACCCTTCCATTTTCCGCCGATCACTTCCAGGGCCGCCTCGACCGGGCAGCCAGCGGAACAGTCATATTTTTCGAAGCGGGTCATGTCTTACAGTATACTTTCTGTGCGTATAGGCCAAAATTGTGCGTACTTGCGCATTCAGTTTGTATGAATAAATCGGAGGGCGTCAACTGATTGAACCCATCTGGCGTGCCATACGCCACCATAGAACCCGCCGCGTGGAAGGATCACTCATGCCTCTGAATTCACTTCCCTCAATACCAAATGCAGTCTCCGGAATGGGATGCGCTGTGTTGGTCGTCTCGCTGATGGGGGCATGTGCCACCGCCCAGCAGGTTCAGGGTACACCGTCGCACTCCGAAATCGTTTTGACCTCTGACGTGGACTGGGGCCCTCTCAATCCCGCCCGTGGTGATGCGAGCCCGAGAGCCGGAACGCTCTGGGGAGATCGCGCGGCAGAGGGGGCTTCCGGGTTCCTTGTTCAGTTCAAGCAAGGCTTCTCCTCCCCACCACATATTCACAACGTGACTTACCGCGGTATCGTGATTGAGGGACGAATTCACAATGATGATCCGGGAGCGGCGGATATGTGGCTGCCCGCCGGGTCTTTCTGGACGCAGCCAGCAGGAGAGGCGCACATCACGTCGGCCCAGGGCGCGTTCAACATGGCCTATATTGAAATCGATGAAGGCCCTTATCTGGTCGAACCAACCGAAAACGCATTCGACAATGGCGAGCGCCCTGTAAATCTGGACCGGTCAAACCTGGTCTGGCTGGACGCATCTGATCTCTCCTGGGTCGAGCAGGGTGGCGGCGCTGATGTTGCCTTCCTTTGGGGAGGTGAAACAGATACCAGCGCCCGCGGCACTTTAATGAAGATACGTGCTGGACAGTCTGTTCGTCTGTCCACTGACCAGGCAGGCCTCAAGGTCGTCTCGATTTCTGGAGAATCCGAAGTTCAGATTGGCGATGCGCATGCAAAGCATGGGCTTGTGCCTGGCAGTTTTGTGTCAGGCGCGCCGGACGCTGCGAATGTGTTCGTGTGCAACGCCGAGGCGGACTGTCTGTTTTATGTCCGCAGCGAAGGACATTTCAAGATCACCTCTGCTCGGAACTGACCCTTCCCTCCCGAAACTTTCTCCAAATTTTCTCCTTGAAAGGACTATCTCATGCAGCATGATATCACCTACTATGCCAAAAAACGGCATACAACGAAGGCGTACGATCCGAACCGTCGCATTCCGGACGAAACGGTCGAGAAGCTGAAAGAACTTCTGCGCTTCAGCCCATCCAGCACGAACATTCAGCCTTGGCATTTTGTCATCGCTTCCACGCAGGCGGGCAAGGAGCGTGTTGCCAAGGCGACAGAGAAGTATTCGTTCAATCGACCGTCCATCCTCAACGCCTCGCATGTTGTGGTGTTTGCCAGCCGTCTGGCCGTAGAGGAAGGCTATCTGCAGCACGTGCTGGAGCAGGAAGACAAGGACGGCCGCTTCGACACGGACAAGGAAATTCATAAGCCAGCCATGCATGGCGGGCGGTCACTGTTCGTAAATCTGCACAAGCAGGACTTCAAGGATGTCCAGCACTGGATGGACAAGCAGGTCTACCTCAACCTCGGACAATTCCTGCTGGGCGCTGCAGCGCTCGGTGTGGACGCAACGCCGATGGAAGGGATCGAGATACCGGTTCTGGATGCCGAATTCGGCCTGCGCGAGAAAGGCTATTCCGCCCTGTTCGTCGTGCCGCTCGGCTATCATGACCCGGAGCAGGACTACAACGCGTCCCTTCCGAAATCTCGCCTTCCGTATTCGGATATCCTGATGGAAGTTTAGCCTGGTAGCCGTCCTGGTCGCTCACCCGCGCCGGGACGGCGTCACAGTCTTATTGGTCATGCATTGAGATTATGCGGTAGGTCCGCAACGACCCATCCTTGTTTCGCTTCATGATACGTATGCCCTTGCCGATGGATACGCCGGAAGTGTCCAGTGAATCCCAGCGAAGGTTGTAGGAAATCAGAGACAAGACATAAGGCGAGGTACCTTCAATCCTGTGAGAGGCTGCTTTTATGAAGTCAAAACTGGGCCAGCCAGACGTATAGCCTTCCAAAAAGTCCTTTATCGCTTCCCGGCCCACTTCCGGTTCGCTGTCATGTGGATACATTACGGCGTCTTCGGCGTAAACGTAGTGGAGAAGGTCGGGTTGTTGTCTTATCATCGCAGCGTCGTTGTCTAGGTCGACGGCAAGATGATCGAATGCTACGCCCGTATCGATGGGCACCGATGGCGTAAAGGCCAAATGGACGCCTGGCAGCGTATCAAACATGTTGGTTTCGCGTACTTCCGGGTACACGCTGTCAAAATTCCAAGCTTGCGCCAGTAGCGTATAATCTCCCGACGCACTTTCCTGCCAGACATCTACGTAGTGCCCGGATATTTCCTTCGCTTCTGTGGCGTCCGCTGCCGTATAGCGCAGAGTGAATTCGCCGATGTCGATTTTCAGCGCGTCGACCGGAATGGTCTCGGTCAGCGCCTTATCGAAATGCGTGATGTCGATGCCGTCAAACAGCGTTTTGTAGTACAATGCGGCATGTTCGGACCCGATCATGGTTTTCTGATATTCCGGCATGATCCAGACGTCCTGGCCGAATGCTGCGGAGATCGTCGGCAAATCCTCAGATACCATTGCCTGCTCAATCTGGGTCCTGAGCGTAGACAAATCTGTCTCGGCGATCGCCGGGCTACCCAAGCCTACCGCGATCAATCCCGACAACAAGCCGTGTCTCATAATTAGCTCCCCCATGTTCCGGGAACGCTAACATGAGAGCAGGCACAGCGTGTGTGAAAACTTGGTTAGGCTTTAGTGCGCTTCGGCCCAGTTGCTGGCGGCCCGCGCGTCCACGACGAGTGGCACTGACAATTCAAGCGCAGGTCCGGCGGCGCCCTGCATCGTGGCTTTGACGGTGTCGATCAACGCGTCAGCCTCCTTTTCCGGGCATTCGAAGACGAGCTCATCGTGCACCTGCAACAGCATGCGCGCCGACAAACCTGCCTTGGCCAATGCTTCGGGCATGCGGATCATGGCGCGTTTGATAATGTCAGCGGCCGAGCCCTGAATCGGTGCGTTGATGGCCTGACGTTCAGCGAACGAGCGTTGAGGGCCTTTTGACTTGATACCGGACAGATTGATTTTCCGTCCGTAGGCGGTCGTCACAAAACCATTCTCTTTCGCGAATGCCTTGGTTTCGTCCATATAGGCGCGTATGCCGGGGAAGCGTTTGAAGTACGTCTTAATGTACTCGCTGGCTTCTCCCTGCGGAATGCCCAGTTGGCGCGCCAGGCCAAATCCGGAAATGCCGTAGATGATCCCGAAATTGATCGCCTTGGCCTGGCGGCGGACCATCGGGTCCATGCCTTCAATTGGCACACCAAACATTTCACTGGCCGTCATGGCGTGGATATCAAGACCATCGCGGAACGCATTCTTGAGAGCATCGATGTCGGCTATGTGCGCCAGGATACGTAGTTCGATCTGGCTATAGTCGGCGCTGACCAGGACATTTCCCTCATCGGCAATGAAAGCTTCGCGGATCTTGCGGCCCTCTTCGGTGCGGACGGGGATGTTCTGCAGGTTCGGATCCGTAGATGAGAGGCGACCCGTCTGTGCAACGGCCATGGAAAAACTGGTGTGGACACGACCTGTCTTTGGGTTGATCGCCGCTTGCAATGCTTCTGTGTATGTCGATCGCAACTTCGATAATCCGCGCCAATCGACGATGGTGCGGGGCAGGGCGTGACCCTCTGCGGCGAGCCCTTCCAGCACATCGGCGTCGGTTTGCCACGCGCCAGTCTTGGTTTTCTTGCCGCCTTCAAGCGCCATCTCGTCGAACAGGATTTCGCCCAATTGTTTCGGGCTGCCGATATTGAATTCGCGGCCGGCCTGCTCATAGGCATCTGCTTCGAGCGCGGCCATGCGTTGAGAAAAGTCGGAAGACAGGCGAGACAGGTGATCGCGGTCTACCTTGATCCCTTCCTGTTCCATTTTTGCCAGCACCGGTACGAGCGGTCGTTCCAGAGTCTCGTACACTGTCGTCACTTTCTCGGTCCGTAGCTGCGGCTTGAAGACCTGCCATAGGCGCAATGTGATGTCGGCATCTTCGGCGGCGTATTCGGTCGCCTTGTCCAGCGCGATCTGGTCGAACGTTTTCTGGGACTTGCCCGTGCCGGCAATCTCCTTGAACGGAATGGTCTTGTGCTCAAGATAGCGCTCAGACAGAGTATCCATTCCATGATTGTGCTTGCCCGCATTCAGCACGTACGACAGCAACATCGTGTCATCGATCGGTGCGACATTGACCTTGTGCGTGGCGAAAATGGACAGGTCATACTTGATGTTCTGCCCGATCTTCAGAACACTTGGGTTTTCCAGCATTGGCTTCAGAGCGCGAAGCGCGTCCGCCATCCTGATCTGGCGCGGTGGGTCTGCGCCAAACATGTCACCATCGCCTGCACTGTCAGGGTCGACATGGGCAAGCGGAATGTAGCACGCTTCGTTCGGGGATAGCGCGAGCGATACTCCAACGAGGTTTGCGGCAATGGAGTCGAGACTATCGGTTTCCGTATCGACGGCGACAAAGCCCTGTTTTGTGGCGCGCGCGACCCATTCTTCCAGTTCAGCAAAATCCCGGATGCAGATGTATTTGCTCCGGTCAATCGGATCTGCCGTAGGCTGAGCGGTTTCGATGGCGCCTTCCAGTTCCATCATTTCGCGCACGCGGCGGGTTATGGTGCGAAATTCCATCTCTTCCAGGAAGCTGATCAAGGTGTCCGGGTCCGGGTCCTGCACAGCCAGGTCTTCCAGCGGCACGTCCAGCGGGACATCATCCTTCAGGGTGACAAGCTGTTTCGAAATGCGGATCAGGTCCGCATTGTCGATCAGGGTCTGGCGGCGCTTCGGTTGCTTGATCTCCTCGGCCCGCTCCAGCAGGGTTTCGAGATCGCCATAAGTGTCCAGCAATTGCGCCGCAGTCTTCACACCAATTCCGGGCGCGCCGGGGACATTGTCGACGCTGTCGCCGGCCAGCGACTGAATGTCGACAACCTTTTCCGGGCCAACGCCGAACTTCTCAAACACGGCATCCCGGCCGAGCGTCTTGTTCTTCATCGTGTCCAGCATGACGACCTGGTCAGATACCAATTGCATCAGATCCTTGTCGGACGAGACGATGGTCACGCGGGCGCCCTTGGCCTCGGCCTGTCTGGCATAAGTGGCGATCAGATCGTCGGCCTCGAATCCTTCTTTCTCAATGGCGTGGGCAGCAAACGCTTCGGCAGCGCGGCGGACCAGGGGGAATTGTGGACGCAATTCTTCCGGTGGCTCTGACCGGTTTGCCTTGTACTGGTCGTACAGATCATTGCGGAAGGTGATCGAGGACTTGTCGAATATGCAGGCGAAATGCGTTGGCCGCTCGTCGCCTTTCAAGTCTTCCAGCAGTTTGAACAGCATGTTGCAGAACCCGCTGACCGCCCCGATGGGAAGATCGTCACTCGCCCGCGTCAGCGGTGGCAGAGCGTGAAAGGCGCGAAAGATGTAGGCGCTGGCGTCTACCAGATAGAGGTGACTGTCCTTGTCGACGGGGGCAGTGGCCATGAGTCGGGATTCCTTGTTCTGGCGAATTGTTTAGCCCGCCTTCAGGACGGCGTCACCCATTGAGCGCGCAGGATTGCAGGCGCATGGGCGTGGAATTGCCCAATGGGGCTACGCAGCGTAAACTCTCTCCATAATCCTGGGAGGGAAACATGAACGAGACACCGAAAACGCAATCAGTCGGTACGCCCTGGCACCTTTGGTTGGTGGGAGTGCTGGCCACCATATGGAATGGTTTTGGCGCGTTTGATTTCACCGCAACGGTGACACGCTGGGCGCCTTATATGTCGAACTATACCGAAGAACAGCAAGCTTTTTTCTATTCCTTCCCAGCTTGGCAATACGTCATCTGGGCGCTTGGAGTCTGGGGCGCTCTGATTGGGTCGATACTTCTGCTGATGCGCAGCCGGTACGCGGTTTGGGCATTTGCTGTCTCGCTGGCCGGGGCCACGATATCAATGATCTACAGCCTGTCTTTGAAAGACGTACCCGAAGGCGCGTCAAACCCCGCATTTGCAGCCATAATCATCCTGATAGCCGCCTTGCTATTGTTCTATGCGTGGCGGATGACGCGGCGGGGCGTCTTGCGCTAGCGCGGTTTTGGCCTAGCCTCCATTTCAAAGCATGGGAGGAATGAATGGCCGAATTGAACAAAAGCTGGATTCTGCGACAGCGTCCGGTGGGCGATCTCAAGGAAGGTGATCTCGAATTGGTCGAGGCACCGCTCGAGCCCCTGAAAGACGGGGAGGTGCGCACGCGGTTGATTTACCTGTCGCTGGACCCCACCAACCGCATCTGGATGAGTGATGTTGATGGCTATCTGCCACCTGTGGGTATTGGCGATGCCATGCGAGGCGGTGGCCTTGCGGAAGTGGTGGAAAGCAAGTTTGACGGGCTTAAGCCCGGAGACATTGTGAACACGGGACTTGCCACCTGGTCGCTATATTCGAACTTGCCGGGCGAGGCCCTGAATGCGCTGCCGCGCCTGCCGGGCGTGCCGCTGACGGCTTATATGGGGCCGCTCGGCGCAACGGGCATGACGGCCTATTTTGGCCTTATGGATATTGCCAAACCGAAGGCAGGTGAAACGGTTGTGGTGTCCGCCGCTGCGGGTGCCGTCGGCTCGATGGTCGGTCAGATTGCCAAGATCCAGGGCTGCCGGGTCGTGGGGATTGCGGGCAGCGATGAGAAGTGTAGATGGCTGACCGAGACCGCCGGCTTTGATGCAGCGATCAACTATAAATCCGAAAATGTCGGCGCAGCGCTGGACGAGCATTGCCCGGATGGCATCGATATCAATTTCGAGAATGTAGGCGGCAAGATCATGGATCAGGTGATTGCCCGCCTGAACGATTTCTCGCGTATGCCTCTGTGCGGCCTGATCAGCACGTACAACGCGACCGAACCGGTGCCCGGACCGTACAGCTTTTCGAATTTGCTTATGCGGCGCACCTTGTTGAAGGGCTTCATCGTGATCGACTATTTCCCACGCTTCCCCGAGGGCATTCAGCAGATGGCTCAATGGCTGATGGAGGGAAAGATCAAGTTCGAAACGGATATCGTCCACGGGCTGGAGAATGCTCCCGGCAGTCTGTCGCGCCTGTTTGAAGGCAAGAATTTGGGCAAGCTGATAGTGCAGGTCAGCGAGCCACCTGAAGTCTAACCGACCAAGGAGTTCAGGTCGCGTTCAGCTGTGCTGGCTATGTCTGGTGTCGGACAAGCTGGGATCGCGGGACGCGAACTTGTCGGCTCAAAAAGAAGCCCGGTGCTGGCAGGCATCGGGCTTCGCTACAATACGAGCGGTGCAATCCAGTACCCGACAGCGGCGATGATCACGATGCCCGCGAGATTGATGTAAAATCCCTTGCGGATCATTTGCTGTATCGTGACATGCCCAGACCCATAGATGATCGCATTCGGAGCCGTGGCAACGGGCAGCATGAAGGCGCATGAGGCGGCGACTGCGGCTGGCGCGAGCAAGCTTTCTGGCGCGGTCCCAAGCGCGACTGCAAGAGATCCGAGCACGGGCGCGAGCGTCGTCATCGTTGCCACGTTCGACGTCACCTCTGTCAGGAAGATTACCAGGGCAACGACGATCACGATGAAAACGAGCGGCGGCAGCACGTCCAATATGCGCAAATTTTCGCCAATCCACTCCGAGAGACCAGTTCGTGAAATCGCCTTGCCCATTGCGATGCCGCCACCAAACAACAGCAATACGCCCCAGGGAATTTGCTCCGCTTCCTTCCAGTCGAGCAGGCCGCGATCTTCCTCGCCGCCTGCCGGGACCAGGAACATGAGCACACCGCCAAAGATTGCGATCATCATGTCGACTTCCGCGCCGCCAAAATTCGCCAGCAGGTCGATGCCCGCAGATTCGAGGAAGATCTGTATCGGAAGCCTCAGCAACCAGAGTGTCGCCGTTATGCCGAACACAATCGCGACGCGCATTTCCTGCTTCGTCATGCCGCCGAGTTCGTTGAGCTGTGTCCTTACGTGCGCCTGGACGGCATCTGCGTTGTCTGAACGTGCCGGCATGCCGCGTGTCACGTTCCACCAGGCGACTGGCAGCAACAGCGCCATGGCGGGTAGTCCGAAGGCCATCCATTGCGCGAACCCGATATGCGCGCCCGCCTCGGTCTGTAGCCAACTGATCGCGATCAGGTTTGTCGGCGTGCCAATTGGTGTCGCCACACCGCCAATGGAAGCAGCGTAGCAAATCCCCAGCATCAGGGCTGTCGTGAAATGTCGCGATATGTTGCCCAGCACCGCGCTGGCTGAAATGGCAATGGGCACCATCATGAGCGTTGATGCCGTGTTCGATATCCACATCGACAATACGGCAGTGGCCAACATGAAGCCGAACACAATCGCCCCCGGAGACGCGCCGACCCGCGCGATCACATTCAGGGCAATCCGCTTGTGGAGCCCCCATCGCTCAATACCCAGAGCGACGATGAAGCCGCCGAGTAGCAGGATAACGATATGGTTCGCGTAGTCGCTGCCTGTCTGGGCTGGAGACCCTGCACCGACCAAAGGCAATACGACGAGTGGAAGCAGGGATGTTGCGGGGATCGGAATAGCCTCGGTTGCCCACCAGACGGCCATCCACACCATGAGGGCGCCTGTGCCCCACGCCGCATCGCTCAAGCCCTCCGGTGCACCGGCCAGCCACATCAGACCGGCGAGGGCTGGACCGAGTAGCAACCCAATTTTCCGTGCCCCCAATTGCACCCTAGTCTCCCTGCATCGCAGTAAACCCGGCGTCGAGGTCGGCAATCAGATCGTCCGGTGATTCCAGGCCGACATGGATGCGTAACAAAGGGCCGGCCTTGTCGTGGATCCAGTGATCCGCAGACCGGTTGAGCTGCGGATCGCAAGGGATGATCAGGCTTTCAAAGCCGCCCCAGGAAAAGCCCATGGAGAAGAGTTCCAGACTGTCAAAGAAGCGCTTGAGCGCATTTGATCCTGTGGCATTCAGAACGAATGAGAAGAGGCCGTTGGAACCCGAAAAGTCCCGTTTCCAAAGAGCGTGATCCGGATGGTCTTCGAGGGCCGGATGTAGCACTTGCGAAACTTCATTCCGTTGAGACAGCCAATGAGCCAGTTTGAGCCCAGCCGCTTCGTGGGCATCAAGACGGGTTTTCAAACTGCGCAAGCCACGAAGCGCGGTATAGGCGTCGTCCGGGGCAAGGCTGATGCCCCAATCGTCTGCGCAATCGAGAACATCCTGCGCGATACGCTTGTCGCGGCTCATGACGGCGCCGCCGAATACATCTGCATGCCCGACCACATATTTTGTCAGCGCCTGAACGGAAAGGTCGACGCCAAGATCCAGCGGCCTGTGTAGCAGCCCGGCACCCCACGTATTGTCCAGAATGGTCCGGATATTGTGCTTTTTTGCAATCTCGACAATCGCTGGCGTGTCGCTGATTTCGAATGTCAGGGAGCCTGGAGATTCCAGATAGATGACGCGCGTATTCGGCTGGATGTATTCAGCAATGTTGGCGCCGCATCTTGGGGGGAAACGAGTCGCGCTTATCCCCATATTCTGCAGCCTGCGTTCGAGATACCGCGCAGTTGGTCCGTAGGCGGAGTCCGTGAACAAGACATGGTCGCCAGCCTTCACCTGACTGCCGATGGCGAGGGCGCATGCCTGCAATCCATTTGATGTCAGCTTCGCGTGACTGGCATTTTCGAGAACGCATAGCGCGGCTTCGAGCTCGCGGTGGACAGACAGGCCCATACGTCCATAGCCGGGCTTTGCGCCATAGAGATCAGAAGATGTATCGAACAGGACTGTCGAAGCACGCTCAACCGGTGGATTGACGGTCTTCTGGTCCATTCGGCGGCCGCGCGTATGGATCAAGCGGGTCGCGGTGTCTTTTGTCATGCGGCGCCTTTTGCGATTGGGCGAGAGCTGTCAGAGGCCCATTCCGTCCATGACCCGTCATAAACGGCGACGTCCCAATTGCCGAGGCGCGCGAGGGCGAGGGCGGTGACAGCAGCGGATACGCCGGATCCGCACGTCGAGATCGTTGGTGCCATCGGATCTGCGAACAATGTCCGAAGCTCGTCCGCGGATTTCAGCCTGTCGTCGGGTGTTCTCAATTCTCCAGATGGCTGGCAGATGCTGCCCGGAATGTGCCCTGAAGGGAGGCCCTCGCGTGGCTCCGGTGCGTCGCCGGAAAAACGCTCTGGTGATCTTGAGTCAATGATGGTGTGAGACCCGGCCTCTGAGGCTGCGAGAACCTGGTTTGCATCCTTCACCAAGTCGGAGCGCACACGTGCCGTGAAGTGGCGTTCGACAGGTACGGGCGGCAGGTCTTCGAGTTCGCCACCCGCGTCAATCCATGCCTGCAATCCGCCATCGAGGACCTTCACATCCTTTTGGCCCATCACGCGCAACATCCACCAGACGCGTGCCGACGCGAAGAACTTGAACTGGTCGTACACAATGATGCGGTTGCCGTCGCCAATACCGAGTTTGCGGACGCGTGATGAGAACATCACCGGGTCGGGCAGCATGTGCGGCAGGTCAGTGCCCCCAGCCTTGATCGCGTCAATGTCGAAATAGACCGAGCCTGGAATGTGGCCTTCGCTCCAGGCCTGGCGCCCGGTTTTCTCCATGTTGAGGAAAGGTGGAAACCAGGTGGCATCGACCACTCTGACATCAGGGGCGGTGATGTTCTCTTTCAGCCATTCGGCGGTGACGAGCGGATCTTCGTGTTCCATGAATCAGGCCTCCATCCAGTCGGGCACAGGAAGGTCCTTCAATTTCAGGAACTCCGGATTGTAGAGCTTAGACTGGTAGCGATTGCCATAGTCGCAGAGCATGGTGACAATGGTGTGGCCCGGTCCAAGGTCCTTTGCCATCTGAACCGCGCCGGCCACGTTGATCCCGGCGGAACCTCCAAGGCAGAGGCCTTCATTGCGAACCAGATCGAACAGGATATTCAGCGCTTCCTCATCGGTGCAGCGGTAGGCGCGGTCAACTTCAATGCCCTCAAGGTTCGCCGTTATCCGTCCCTGACCGATTCCTTCGGTGATGGACGTGCCTTCAGACTTCAGCTCGCCATTCTTGTAGTATTCGTACAATGCGGCGCCGCCGGGGTCTGCGATGCCAATCTGGATGTCCTTGCTTTTTTCCTTGAGGGCCAGAGAGACACCGCCCAGCGTACCTCCGGAGCCAACAGCGCAGATGAACGCATCCAGCTTTCCGTCGGTTTGGGTCCAGATTTCCTGGCCGGTCGTATCGTAGTGGGCCTTCCGGTTAGAGACATTGTCGAATTGATTGGCCCAGATTGCGCCGTTCGGCTCTGACTTGGCGAGGTCTTCCGCGAGGCGGCGGGAGAATTGCTGGTAATTATTGGGATTTTTGTATGGGACCGCGTCAACTTCGATCAGTTCTGCGCCGAGCAGCCGGATGGCGTCTTTCTTCTCCTGGCTCTGCGTGCGCGGCATGACAATGACGACGCGATAGCCAAGCGCCGCGCCCACAAGCGCGAGCCCGATGCCGGTATTCCCCGCTGTGCCTTCGACGATGGTGCCACCAGGCTTCAGCTCTCCTGACGCCTCTGCATCACGCACGATCCCCAGCGCAGGGCGATCTTTCACGGATTGACCGGGATTCAGGAACTCGCACTTGCCGAGAATTTCACAGCCGGTTTCGTCTGATACCTGGTTGAGACGGAGCAGGGGGGTGTTGCCGATAAGGTCGATCACCGAGCGATGAAACTGCATCAGGAGGGGTCCGATTCTGGTCGTTCTGTTGTGCCATCGAAGCTAGTGCGCAAAGGCCGTTTTCACAACCGCTGGAAATCCTGCAGATGCAAGGTGATCCGAGGAGCGTCGCAGTGCGTAACGATAGCGACAGACACTTATTATATAAGGACACCTCGCTTGACCCGGAACGACACGTATATCGCCTTCATGATGGACCACGCTGCTGGGAACCATCCGGAGTCCTTTGCGCTGGCAGCGGATCTGCACGTCGCACTCAACCCGGATGGCGCCGAAACGGCGGATATCTGGTCGATGATCGGGGGCGTCCTGCTGGAGTCTTCTGATATCGCCGAAACGGGCGGGACTGTATACGCTCACAAACGGGTGCAGTCGCGAAAGTCAGGCTTGTCTGCAGCAGGATTGCTGGCGCAGCCCATGGAGTCTCTCAAATGGCGGCGCGGCCTGTTAGGCGTGCAATACGCATCCGCCGGGGCACCGGGAACCAAATTCATGAAGCTGGACCCGGGACAATCGGCGCCAATGCATGGTCATGGCGATTTGGAAGCAACCGTCGTGCTGTCCGGGCGTTTCTCTGATGGACATGGGACCTATTCACGCGGTGATCTCGTGCTTGGTCAGCCCGGCATGCGGCATAAGCCGTCCGCGGTCGGTGAGGAAGCCTGTGTCTGCTTCGTGGCCCATCGGCCGAACAATTTCTGGAGAATCTTCCAATGAAACGCACACTCGCAGTCCTGTTTGCCTCTACCGCAATGATCGCCTCACCTGCTGCCGCCAAGAATTCTGGGGGTGCGTGGACACCGGAGCCGGGTGATGTCATCGAATTTGATGTGCTCCGCAAAGGCAAACCGTTCGGCTCGCACTCGGTGACGTTTGGTGAGGACTCAAACGGTCGACTGACAGCCAGGACGGATGTGCTGCTGAAAGCTGGGCTGGGCCCTATCACGGTGTTCAAGTACGAATTGGACGCCACCGAGGTCTGGCAGGATGGTCAACTTGTCTCGCTGAACGGCGAGGTCAATGATGACGGCAAGGAAGGCCAGGTAACAGCGACGCGGGCCGGCAATGAACTGGACGTTGATGGAACCCAATTTGACGGCCGGGTAACGGCATCGATCATTCCGTCCAGTCACTGGAATTTTGCAGCCACGAAGGCTACCGAACTCTTGTCGACCGAGGATGGTGAAATCCTTGATGTGTCCGTGTCCGAACAAGGCAAGGAAGTGATCGTTGCCGCTGGCGAGGAAGTGGAGGCCGCGCGGTACTTGCTGGACTCCGATATTGACGTGACGCTGTGGTATGATGAGGCGGGGCGCTGGCTGAAGCTTGCGTTCGAGGCGCGCGGTCAGGACATCGAATACGTGCTTACAAAGCCGTACTGACACAGATTACAAATGCCATCCCTGATACTGGTTCTGGGCGATCAATTGTCGCTTAGCATGTCATCCCTGAAAGATGCGAACCCTGAATCAGACATTGTTCTGATGGCGGAGGTTATGGAGGAGGCGACATATGTCGGGCACCACAAGAAAAAGCTCGCCTTCGTATTTTCTGCGATGCGCCATTTTGCCCATGAACTCGAGAAGAAAGGCTTCTCGGTTCGTTATGTGCACCTGACGGACAAGAACAATCAGGGGGCTTTGCGAGCGGAAGTTTCACGTGCGATCGAAGACCTGTCTGATGTGGAGAAGCTGATCGTCACCAAGCCGGGTGAATGGCGCCTGCTGGCCGATATGGAAGATTGGCCAGATCTCTTCGACGTTGAAGTGGAGCTGCGTGACGATACGCGCTTCATCGCGACATTGGACGATTTCTCTGATTGGGCTGCGGATAGAAAGCAGCTCCGTATGGAATATTTCTATCGCGAGATGCGCCGAAAAACCGGTCTTCTCATGGATGGCGATGAACCTGCTGGTGGAGAGTGGAATTATGATCAGGAAAATCGCAAGCGGTTGCCGAACTCCAAGCAGACACCGCAACGGTGGTTTTGCGAGCCGGATGACATCACGCAAGAGGTGATGGATCTGGTTGAAGATCAGTTTCCGGATAACTTTGGACGCCTCAGACCTTTTAACTATGGGGTCACACAAAAGCAGGCTGAGGCTGCGCGAGATGCGTTCATCTCAGATATTCTTCCGGGGTTTGGAGACTATCAGGACGCGATGGCGCAGGAAGAGCCGTGGATGTGGCATTCGATCCTGTCGCTGTATCTCAATGTGGGGCTGCTGGACCCGCTGGATCTTTGCAAGCGCGCGGAAGCGGAATGGCGGGAAGGGCGCGCGCCTTTGAACGCTGTAGAAGGGTTCGTTCGTCAGATCCTGGGATGGCGCGAATATGTGCGGGGGCTGTATTGGTACAAGGGGCCGGAATACAAGAACAGCAATTTCCTGAACGCACAGAATGATATGCCGGAGTTCTACTGGACTGGCGAGACCGATATGGCCTGTATGTCCGACGCAATCCAGCAAACCATCGAACATGCGTATGCGCACCATATTCAGCGCCTGATGGTTACGGGGAATTTTGCGCTGCTGACGGGCATCCACCCCGATCAGGTCAACAACTGGTACATGCGCGTTTATGCCGACGCCTATGAATGGGTCGAGCTGCCCAATACGCATGGTATGGCATTATTCGCCGATGGCGGCGTGATCGCCTCCAAGCCCTACGCAGCCAGCGCAAACTATATCAACAAGATGTCGGATTATTGCGGCAACTGCCGATACAATCACAAGGGGCGGGTAGAAGACGACGCTTGCCCGTTCAACGCATTGTACTGGAATTTTCTGATCCGGAACCAGGACGTGTTGCAGACTAATCCGCGCATGGGTCTTGTCCTCAAGAATGTTGAGCGACTGAGTGACGACGACCGGAAACAGATACAGGCGCGTGCAGCCAGTCTGATGAAGTCATTCGGAATGTGTTGAGGCGCACCACTGGCGGAGTGGCGCGTGTCGGTTTCGTCATTGCTCAGACATTCCAGATTACTCGTCAGTCTTTTTCTTGCTGCGATTGCTGAGCAATCCGCCAAGTGCCTGAAGCGCAGCGTCCTCCGCGGAAGTCGGCGCGTCTTCATCGGATGAATCAGCGTCACCTTGCGCGCCTCCAACACCTAGCAACCCATTGATCACGGATTCTGTGCTGCCTGCACTTCCATCTTCAGTCAGGCCGAGTTCCTGCAACACACGTGATCCAAGCTCCGCTTTCAGGGCATTGGTGACTCCGCTGAGGTCAGGGGTAACCTTGGGATTGTCCCAAGCGCCGAATATGCGCACCGGCACGGGAATTCCGTTCAGCTGGACAACACTGCCTTGCCCCTGAGCGGCCTTGTCTACGCTGGTGGCAAGCCGCAAATCCATTGACTGACCGGCCAGATTGATTTGTCCACTTCCATCGATTCCCAACACCGGGTTCAACAGCTTCATGAGATCAACATTGGCCACCCCGTCATTGATGGTGAGGACCGTGTCAAAGCTGGAAAAATCCGTCTCCGCATTCTCTGACAAGGCTTCGCTGAAATTGAGGTTCTGCACTGATCCGGTTGCCACCGCCTCTTTCAGCGTCGACGCGCTGCGTACCAGGGCAGCCACGTTCAGCCCCTTGATCACGCCTTCAGAGAGATTGGTCGATACCTGACCATCCAGCGCGTTCATGATCTCATCAATCGAGCCACCGGTAGACTGCGCAGAGACCTTGAACTGTCCGGTTCCTGTCAGACTGTCGAACCCTGCCAATGTATCGAGTAGGTTCGATACAGCGACGTTCTCGCCCTGCATGTCGAAATTCACCTTGGGCGCGGTGGGGCGTGCATCTACTGTAAGCTTGCCAAGCCAGTTGCCATTGAACGCCTTGAATTGAGAGAGGTCTGCAGTGAGGAGCCCATTTGAGAGATCCACCTCCATGACTGCATCGGTGAGCGTGATGTCGCCGATCGTCAATGTGCCAACCTTCAGGTCCAGATTGGCATTCACTGATTTGAGGCCAGACAGGTCAAGTGGTTCGTCGCTCCATGGCTGGATGCCCTTGGACGTCGTTGATGCATCCTGTTCCGGCTCTCCCATGAAGGGCGTCAGGTCGAGCGTTGGCATGTCCAGATCCCCGATGATGCGAGGTGTTGCTGCCGAAAGGTCTATGCCAGCCTTTCCAGTGCCGCTCAGCTCATCAAGCGAGAGAGACAGATTGTTGACCATGATGGATTTGAAACTGCCCGCGGCCGCGCCCGATACGGCAAAGGACTGAAGTGTGTCGCCCGGCGCCAATTCAGTGTCAGCGGCTGCGAGCAAGCCTCTCAGCTCCTTGCTTGAAACCGATAGATTGCCACTGATTGAGCCATCTCCGGCGAGGGACACGTCACCAGCATATGATGCACTCAGCAATTCACTAGAATGCGACAGGTCCAGCCCTGTGAATACCAAGGCATCAAGTGGGCCATTGGCCTGACCTGAAATCTGGACCCGTCCAAGTGCATCTTGTGCAGGCAGCTCCAGATCGAACTGGCGAGCCAGCGCCGCCACATCGGATGAGGCGATATTGAATGCCCCATCGACGCTCGGCGCGTCACCCAATTGTACGTTTCCGTCATAGCGGATGTCGCCCAGATTGGACGAGAGTTTGAACTCCATTGTCGCGGGCAGATTACTGGTCAGCGCTTCCGGTGTTTCCAGTCGAAGTGACAGGTCGAACACCTGATTCTGGAACAGCCCGCTTGCCTCTGCGGACAAGGGCTGGTCCATGCCGCGAAGCGAAGCCTGAAGATCAAAGTCTGTCAGCTCATACGTTTTGCCCGACTCGTCATCCTGGTATGTCAGGGACGCGTTCTGCAGGACCGCCGACGCAATACCTGCATCGAAGCCGCCCCCGGAATTTTCAGTGGTCTCAGAAGGGGTGTCGCTGGAGGCGAGTTCCCAATTCGTGCTGCCATCCGCTTTTCGCTGGAGGAATACGTCTGCGTCTACGAATGCGATTTCCTGAACATCCACGCGTCTGGACAGCAGGGGCATCCATTTGACGGATCCGCGCAATTCGCCCGCCTCAATCATGTATGGAGTCGCAAAGCCATCGGGATTCGCCACTGTAACTTCGGACACCGACGCAGCGATTCTTGGAAACACAGAAATGTTCACATCGCCCGCCAGAATCACTTCCCGCTGCAGCGCATTCGTGGCGGCGGTCTCGATCTGCTTCTTGTAGACAGACTTCGGAATGAAGAAAGGCACTGAAAATGCAGCAATTATCAGCAGGAGTAGGACGCCGGAGAGGATGACAAGAACGCGTTTCATGGGGGAGCCTCAATAGTGGAGCGGCAGGGTTTCATGGGAATATGGCCGGGGAATGACAGCTTTATACAGAAAAGTACAAATTCGCGTGAAGTTCCCCGCTTGACCGGCCATCCGGGGTCTAATAGAGAAGCGGCTCGCCGGATTGCGGCAAGGAAATGCGCGGGTGTAGCTCAGCTGGTTAGAGTGCCGGCCTGTCACGCCGGAGGTCGCGGGTTCGAGCCCCGTCACTCGCGCCATTTCTCTCGAAATGGTTTCCGTGTAAAGCATTGAAGTTAAACGATATTTTTGATCTCGTTTGCTTCGCTTTGCATAAAATGGCCGGAATCTGTGGACCAAAATGGGACCAGATTGTGGACCAATGGTCGGCGTCATGAAGCGCGTCGACGACAATTCCTACCTCGAACAGCGAGGCCGCGTCTGGTGGTATAACCGCCGTGTGCCGAGTAAGTTCGCGCACCTTGATTCGCGCAAGCGGATCAAGGAATCGCTGGGGACCACTTCAATCGACCAGGCTCGCTACAAGCGCGACTTGCTGGCCGAAGCCGATGACCATTACTGGGCATCGTTGAAGATCGCCGAAGAGGTCGGGCCCTCATCCAGTCGGGAAACTTCGGAGGCCGTTCGTCGCCGCTATCGCATGGCGACCGTCAAGGCGCTGGCGAGCGGCTTCACCTATCAGCCCATCGACCATCTCGCGACTGTTGCGCCGCTTGAAGAGGCGCTGGCACGGCTGCTTGCGGTTCATCAGAACGCAGGGCCCGCCGAAATCCCCAAAGTGCGGGACGCCGAAGCGCTGCTTGGCGGCGCGCCGAAACCGACTGTCAGCGTGTCCGAGGCTTTCGAAGTCTATGTGAACGAGATCGCGTACAACGCGCAGCTGTACAAATCGCCGAACCAACGCGCATCGTGGGAGAAAACTAAGCGAACCTCAGTTCAGTATTTTATCGACTTTGCCGGTGACATTGCCCTTGAGGAGATCACCCGTGACCTCGCGCTCAATTACCAGAAGCACTGGGCCAAACAGGTCAGACCCAAGGATCAGAACGCAAAGCCGGTCGCGCCTAACACCGCTAACCGTCACATCGGCAATATCCGTTCGCTCTATGCCGATTACTTCAAGCACATTGGCGAAGAGGAACGTCCGAACCCCTTCCGCAATATGCACTTCAAGGCGAAGGCGAGAACCGAAGTGCCGCCATTCTCATCCAACTGGGTGCGGGAGAAGATTCTTGCGCCGGGTGCTACCCGTAAATGGCGGCCGGAACTGCAGCTCATTACGCTGATGCTGATCGAGACAGGATGCCGACCGAGTGAGATCATCAACCTACGCGTTGAAGATTTTCACATTGATGAGCCGGTGCCCTACATCTCCATCCGCGCACGGACGGACCGCGAAGTGAAGACCGACACCTCCGAGAGGGACATTCCGCTGGTCGGCATCGCACTCGAAGCGGCAAAGCGCGCGGCGCCGAAAGCCTTTGCCCACTACTACGACAAGGGCGAGCTTTTCTCCGCCAACATGATGAAGAACTTCCGCAATCGCGGCCTGCTGGAGTCGCCCGACCACAAGATCTACTCATTCCGCCACGCCTTCGAGAAACGCATGCAGGAAGCCAATATCGACTACGGCCTGCGATGCCTGCTCATGGGCCACAAGACGACAAGACCCGTCTATGGCGACGGTGGCTCGCTTGAGTATCGGCGTGACGAACTGCTCAAGATCATCCACCCGTTTGATCCTCGGGTGATGGAGTTGTTTGATCGCGAAAATGTACTCTGGGCAGTCGGCGGCTCCGCAAAATCATGAGTCAGGCTTTTGCGCTTTGTGTCGCTCGAGAATGTGCGCAGCAGACGACATCCAGGACAAGTCTGCGCCAAAGGAGGCGGCAATCGCGTGAAGGGCGGATGCGTTTGCGACCAAAAAGCTCCAACATAAATTGATGTACTCGGTTCCGGTTGCAGCCAACGCCCCGCCCGGAATACTTCCCGTGATTGCCGCGCCGCCGAGAGCGGCGCCTGTGAACAAGGCTGCGGTCCCAACTTGCTTTAGAATGAACCGAGTCAGGTTGCCGAACGTGTGTGCGGCGTTCTGATTCGACCGGCCTGGCTGGGGGCCGTGCCCTATCTGCGACGATGCCTGTACAACGAGTTCGCGGACGTCATCGGCAAACAGGCTTCGTGCACTGGCAACGGCATCGGCAAAATCATCCGCGGCCCTTCGCATTGCTTCTGTATCTGATGGCGTCCGTTGATAGGCGGCAGAATTCTCGGCGATCCTGCGTCCTTCCGGGTGGGCCATAATGTAAGCGCGGTTCAGGTCCAGCACAGAGGACAGATGCGCCTCAACACTCAACGGGAATGACGGAAGATAGTCCCGCGCGATCGCTTTTTCGGTTGCCTCACCGACGTTCGCCAGCCGTATGCCGCGAGAATAAACCTGCGAAATAGAAATCGAATCAGCGCTGATGGTAGCGTGATAGCGCTGCACGGCATTCAGAAGATCCGTATGCGCATTCGTTCCATTGAGTTCGTGTAGTAAATCCTGCGTTGCCTCACGTAACTCATCGAGCAAAGGGTTGTTCGCATCCGGCGTCGTCGCATCAGGAGGGATCGCCATATGGATCAGGCCATCACCGCCGACCTCAAACGCTGGCTCAGCAACGGCCTCTGGAAGGCCTTGAATTAAATCTTCAAGGTCGCGCGCGATTGCGGAAACTTCTAAATCATCCGGCTCGTTGTCCTCATACTGATCATAGTCCTCGGCACTTGCGACGGGTGCCCAATCCGTCAATCCGTCAGATTCGATTTCATCGACAGCAGCTTCGATGACGTCGTCGGGCAAGTCTGGGAAGTTCTCAGCCAGTTCCTCGCGTGCATCGTAAGGGCCGCCATAAATCCATTGGTAGCCGCCTTCGGCGCTGATATAGGGTAGCCGCTGGGCCGGATCTTCATAACGCTCAAAGAACCATTCAACCAGCGCGTCTATCTGCGCCTGTCGGTCTTCTTCGTCTATTCTTTCGTCGCCGTCTTCGTCCGGGTCTGGCGGTTCGTGTTCCAGTCCAAACTCAAGGTTGTTCAGCAATTCATGCGGGCCGACATCGGTCTCGCGATAATTTTCTGCGCCTATTGGATATTCCCAAATCGACCAGGTGAGCTGCCCAAGCTCCGGATGTTCAACGACTGCCGAATAGGCTGTTTCCGGTCCCATGCTGCGTTCTTCACTGGAGACGCTTTCGAAGTCGAGCATGTCGGCATCAATCTCATAGACCTGACCGCTCTGAGCGTGACGGATATGTGCGGTTCCATTTACATAGACCATTCATGTTCTCCGTCAGATATAGAATTTGAACGGCTGCTTTCCGCCGCCTCTCGCGCTACCCATAATCAGAACGTCACCGACTTTATTCGCGAATCGGATGGTGACGGGCAGGCCGTCCGAGTAGTTGCAGGCGTTGTAGTTGATTTTCGTCAACGCCAAGATGTCGGACAGCACCGTTTCAATATCCGGTCTTTCGCCGGATGACTTTAGTACAGTCACGTTCAGAGGGTTTGGCGTTTCTGGACCAATGTATGTGTCCAATCTCGGTGCGTAGCCGGATGTCCAGAGGAAGGCGTTATTCTGATCGAGGATCATGGCCGTGCCGCGCAAGGTTGGATACTTTCCGTCCCGGAACAGCTTCACCTGGCCGGTCGTCGTCTTAATTCGAACACCGACGATATTCGTTTCCTTGGGAGCGGCTGCCTCAAAGGCGCGCCATTCTTCGCTCGAAAATCCAGCGCGCCCGTGGATGAAGAGTTCCTTTGGGGGTGCGCCGAATTTCTCCTCATACGTCTCAAGGACTTTGCCGATGAGATCCCGGGCGGCGGTGCTCTTCAAGTGGAACTCGCCGTTTTCCGTTTGCCAAGGGCCATTTGCTCCACGGAAGACGATCCCGTCGCCTTCTGACAAAAACATCTGTGCCGCGCAGCATGCATGATTGTTCCTGTCATTTGGGAGGTTCTTGAAGACGAGCCCAACATAGCAGACGCCATCGCGCATATTAGCGATCTTCCACGGCGGTTCGGCCTGCGTTTTGTAGTAGAGACCAGTAGCCAGATTCCAGGCAATTGTGGCTGCATCCTGGACACCGCGGATAGGATAGCCGTGGGCATTTGTGAATGCTTCCGGCGCAAGCGTTGTTTCCCGCACGAGCTGCGAAGTGTAGCCCAGCTTCAGAAGCTTGGCTTTTGCCTGACGATGGAAGTCCGGAACGTCATCGAAGATGTCTTCTTTCGTAAGATCGATTACATCTTCCAGAAGCGGCAAGTTGCTGCGCTGCTTCTGACGCTTCACATATTCGCCAGGAGATAGAGTCACGCCGCTGCGCCGAGCCTGGCGTGTGCAACGCGTATAGATAATTTCTGGCAGGACAAACGCCCAGACGTCGGGACGTCTTTCTTCGTTTTCGTCATGATGGCGAACGCGTTCGAGAAAAACTTCAACTGTCTGGGCGACCGCTTCATGGTGGTTTTGCAGGGCTGTGGTTGTCTCAATCTTGTCGCCGTCGACCACGTATTCAATGAAGTCTCGGGGGTCGAAGCTAACACCAAAGGCCGCAGGCATCCCCGGAAAATTGCTGAGATGGAGACGATGTTCCTTGTCCGTCTTTTTTGGGGGCGGCACGAGCACATCGCCGAGCACGCTGCGCCCCCAGCGCCGGAAATATTCCAGTCCCTCTGTTGTGCCGATGACGCCTATGGTGATGACCTTGTTGCGATCATCCGCTTTGTGGGGTCCGTAGAGATATAGCCCGTCTTTGGGATGGTCCGTCGATTGACCGAAACCGAATGAGAGAGCTGGTTCCGGGAGGTGAATAAGTCTCGGCGTAACGACGTCAAATTTCATTTCTGCGCCTCCTCTTCATCGGAGGTATCCCCATCCTCGGGGTCAAAATCGCCAGCCAGAGTCGAGGGATCAGTTTCTTCGGCGTCCTCGTCGTCATGGACGATCGGTGTCGTCACCGGTGAAATCATCTGTATAGGCATTACGTTGAGGACGAGATTGCCGCCCGCGCCGATGGGAAGTGAGATATAGGAATCGCCTCCCGCCACAAGCTCCAGAAACGCCATCATGCGACCGTGCCAGGACTTGTTCCTCCAGCCCTTGCAGTCGCTGCGCCGATGACGGTGCTGCCTCTCCTTATCGTCGATGATGCTGCCCTGACGGTCCTCATCTCCTTTAGCGTTTTCCTTGATATCCGAAAACAGAACCCGAGCCTTGAGCCGGAAATGGGGGAAGGGATAGAGATTGGGAATTGCGCTCACGCCGTAGGACCAAACCCGCCCCTTTGCGACGTTCCGCAGAACCGACCTACGCTTGCCTTCCTTTGGCCCCCATGCCACGCGTTCGTTGATGCGAATCTGCGCGGGGGCGGCATGATGCCCGAGACCGCTCGCCCACCCATATTCTTGAAACCCGATCGAAGAGAGACGTCGCTCCCAGGCCTGACGGAATAGCGCGACTAAAATATTTTTGGCTTCACGACTCTTTATGTCGAGTTCCGACCACCCCTTTTCCATGAAAGATGAAAGGCGACTCGTAGCAATCGTCTTGATCGGTCCGAACCCCTCGAAATGCTCGGCCATTTCCAAGGGGGAAGCGAAGGTGATGAAACCAGATAAGTGAGGATAAGTGGGAAAAGCGAAGCTGTTCGCGCGCCTTTTCAGCTTGTCGCGATCGCAAGGTCCAGTCGGCGCGACATAAGCGATCTCGTCTGGCGCGTTTTCGATCGCGACCCAATTGCTGGTCAGGGTTTCGGCGCGGTTTTCCAGTCTGATCTCATTTCGCCTTCGGTGCTGCTCCCATTGCGGCTGAATCAAAGGTTCATTGAGTTTTGGGACGTTCTGCTTTTCGAGCGTCTCTAACAGATCAGCGAGACCATCCGCATAGCTATCCTCGAAGTTCAGATATTGTAGTTCTCCCATGCCGAAGACTTTGCGGAAGCTCCTAACGCGAAGCGGTATCGTGAATTTTTCATCACCGGTCGTGCGGGAGACGTCGGCTGCAATGCCAATTTCTTCCTGCACGCCGTTTTTATGCAAGCCATCTCCGGCGCAAATCAGCAATTGCTTTACCGCCCGGTCCTGCAAAGTACGGGTCAATGTTTTTCGCCAGCGTTCACCTCCTTCGAGATTCAGAATGTCGGCGAAAACCTGGTATCCTGCAGCCTCAAGGCGCGGGGCGAGCCACTCTGTGAATTCATTATCCTCTGGCGTCGCTTTTGTGACGAAGAGGACAGTGCGCTCATTCTGTGTTTTTTCCATGGAGCATTCGATTCAGTGGGATCCGACTATTTATGTAATTCAATTTTATGGAGTTTTCTGCGTGGTATCTGCAGAAAACAGTCGCTTGAGTCTTTCGTCGGTTTCCCATGCAAGCGCTGGAATACCAAATCTTTCTCCCCGAAACTCACATATCGTGTGCACGCCTGTCTTGTTGAACCATAGCCGCCAGGTCTGGTTTTGTGTCGGGGTTGCGGCGGCGAAGGCGGCGCAGGAGAGAATAGCCGCATTTGGCCGGTGCTCGGGATCGCGCACTGACGCATAGCGGATCAGCCCGATACTCTCCGCACGCGCAGCTTCTTCGAGTTGCTGGCACGCTTCGTAGTCGTTTGGATGCGTCCAGAGGTTGGCAGCGTCGCTAAATGGCTTTGACATGAGATCTATGGCTGCGTCGGTGCGGACCGGCACGTCGAATGCGGTGTGCTCGCTCGGCTGCGCCGGAAATGGCGTGCCCGGAGAGTCTGCGTAGAAGAGCAGCAAATGAAACGCGGTTTCGATGATCGCTGTCGCCGGTTCTTCGGACACATAATAGACGCCGGGCGTCGGTCCGGCGCGGCGGAACCGCGAGCCGTTCGGATAGAGGCCGTAGCGGAACGGCGTCATGTAGAGATAGTGGAGCCCTGCGCAGTCGGGGGGTACAGGCGGCTTTGTTTCTTCGAGCATGTCTTCGAGAATACGCTGCTCATCCAGCGTATCAACAAGCTGAAGCGTGGAGACGATGTGTTGCGCCTCCACGCAGCGCCAGAAAACGCGGGATACGCCTTGCCGCTCAGAGCGGAGCGCGTCTGGAATCCAGATAGGCAAGGCCATGGGTCAGTCCTGTAATCGTCTTGATCTGATCGAGTGGACGACCGCCAAGCGCCCGGTTTTCATTGCGTAGCCAGGCGTTGGCCACCTTGCCGTCGCCGCCGGTGATCGCATCAAGCGACCGGAACAGGCGAACGAACAGCGCTCCCAGTTCAAACGGCTTGGTGCCTTCCTCCAGCCGGAACTCATCCTTGCGCATCCGCGACACGGTCGGTTCCGAAACCCCCAAAATCAGGGCCATGTCCTTCCCGGAAAGACCAAGCTTTTCAGCGGCCCGGACCACGGCCATGGTCATCACCCGTGCCCGTTCCTGTGCGTCGATGGCTGCTGTTTGGGACATTGAGCGATCCTTTCCACTGAAGGGATATATAGCGGTTCTTTCTGAGGAAATCAAGAGCGCCCTCGCTTTCTCGGCCGAGCGGGCATGTTCGCGCCGATGGCGTCCTCGATCCGGTCGGCCGCCGAGGCCCGCTCGCGGACTTCCCGGTCGAACCGGTCGAACAGGGGAAAATACTTCTCACCGCAATGGCGCACGACGAGCGCCGCAATGCGGCGGCCTTTTTCAAGATCATGCAGGCTGAGGCTCATTGGGGCGCCAGACCCTTTGCTAGTTGGTCTTCGTCCGGTTCCAGACCATGACGCCGGTGCCGTCCTTTTCATTCTCGAAGAAGGCGGCGCGCACGGGGCTGGCAAAGCTTGGATCGTCGAGCTTGACGGCGAGGTACGGGGTTTCGCCGTCCTTGCTTTCCTGACGCCAGGCCGCACCGAGTTCGGCCCCGCCGGCATAGAGCCGGAAGTCGGGTGCGCCATCTGATGCCTTGTCACTGTTCGGGACAAGCTGTGCTTTGACGTTGATGGTCATGGTACGGATGGTGCCGGTATAGCTGCCATCTTTCAGGGTGAACGTGCCGATCTGCGCCATGGGTTAGTCTCCTTTGCTGGCGTTGGAATGAAGGGCGCGGCGCGCCCGTTTGAACCCGGCATCTGACGCCAGGAAGCTTTCGATCATGGCGGGGATGAGCGCTTCGGGCTTTTCCTCCGCGCCATAGGTTTGCCGGTAGATTTCGGCATAGTCGCTGAGGGCGCTGGCGAGGTCGGGATCGACCGAGAGGCTCATACGCACCGGGGTGCGATCGGGTAACTGTCCAAGGCGTAGGGTCATCTGCTTGTTCCTTGTGGATGGGGTCTGAGGATGAGGTCGCGGGTGACGACCACGCGCACGGGCCAGCCCGGCCGCACACGGACCGTCGGCTGAATGCCAAGGTTGCGTTCGACGACGCGCTGGCCGGCCTGGTTGACGGTGTCGGTCGTGCCGCGTCGGATCGCGCGTTCGAGATCGCCGTCACCGTCTGCACCGAGTTCTGCGCCGACGCCGAGAATGGTGGCGAGGCCTGCTGCGATGAACACGCGGTCCCAATGATGATCGGTTCGATCCGAGAGACCCGCAAAGCCTTGCGCATCAGCGCCTGGCGCGGAAATCACAATCGACGACCCGTCCGGGAAGATGATCCGGTCCCAGGTCACGAGTGCGCGGTCCTGCCCGAAAGAGACTTCCGACTGGTAGCGCCCGATCAGGCGCGAGCCCTGCGGGATGAGGAGGTATTGGCCGGTGACGGTGTCATAGACGGGCTGGGTGAGCTGCGCGACGATCGTGCCCGGCAGGTCTGAGTTGATGCCCGTGACCATTGAAGCCGGAATGAGCGTGCCAGCCATGACCTGATACGGCGAGGCAGGGTCTTCCACGCCGTGTGGATTGTAGATGTCGCTTGCTGGTCCTTCGCTCGTAAAGGCGAGCTTGCGGGACTGGAGATTTGTATCGATAGGCTGTCCGAAAGCGGACCGTGCGCCTTGCGGCAGAGCGGCGAGCGCCAGAAGCTCAGAACCCAGATCAAGCGCGGGGTCTCGATAAGCAGGACGGGTGTCGGTGGTGCTTGCCGTGCCGCTCTGAGAATCGAGTCGGAAAAAGACCGGTGCGCGGGCGGCTTCATCGGCAAGGGCGGCTTCATCGGCAAGGGCGGCCTCGCGCATGCGCCTTGCACGTTCGGCCTCGTCGGCTGGGTTCGGGCGAAAGTCATCCTCGAACCGGGTCACATATTCCGGTTCGATACCGAGCTCGCGTTCGGCGCGCAGCATGGTCGCGCCGAGATCGCCCGAAAGCGGTGGGCCAAGACGCGTGACGCGGTCCTCGACGGATGTGATGTCGCTATAGCTGGTCGGAAGCGTTGAGAGACCTTCGGGCTTGCGCGTGTTCGTCGTGTTGTAGAGCTCGCGACGGGCATCCGGATCGATAGCGGTTGGCGGTTTGAGGGCAACGCTCATGGCTGCGAACAGGGCGAGCACGCCGAGGCCTGCGCCGACCATCAATACTTTGCGATTGATCCGCGTCACCGGCTTCGGGCTGGAGCGGATCTTCAGCCGCTCGGCATGTTCGTCGAAGGGAATGGGCTCGGACATCGGCTCAGTTCCCGAACAGGCCAGCCAGCGGCGAGCGCCGCTCGTTGCGTGAGATTCGCACCACGGTCTGGTTCCGCTCGCCGAGGCGCAACTCGGCCGCACGGAACAGCCGGTCCACGACATAATAATTGCCGCGCACACGGTAGTTCACCAGTTCCGCATCACCGTCCGTGCCGAGCACGAAAAGCGGCGGCATGTCGGTTGTGGCGATGTCCTCCGGCATCTGGATGAAGACCTGACGGCCATCATCAAAGACGCGGACAGGCTTCCAGTCCGGACTGTCGCCGGAGAGGCGATAGTCGAAGTTCAGGCCTTCCAGCGTCAGGCCGCGCTCAATGCTTCCCGCGTCCCGTGCGATCGCGCGCTCATTGCGGGCAGTGAGGCCTGCGAGTTCATCCGCGGGGTAGCGCCAGGACAGAGCGGCCATATAGCCGCCGTCCGTGCTTTCAAGTTCCAGATGATAGGTGCGCCGGTCCGTGGCGATCATCAGATTGGTGCGAATGCCGGAGGAAATCGGTTTGACCAGCACATGCGCGCGGGAAGTGTTTCCAGAGCCGGAGATCGTATCGCCCACGACCCAGCGGACCGTGTCGCCTGCCGAGACCGAGACCAGTTCCTCGCCCGGCTGCAGGGCAATGTCCGAAACCTGTCCGGGGCTGGCATAGAGCCGGTAGAGCGCGCCTTCTGTATAGGGATAGACCTGGATCGCGTTCACATAGCCATCGACCGAAGGTTCGATAAGCGCGCCGGTGCGGCCCTGTCTGATGGCTTCAGCCGGTGACACTGAGGGACGCGATATCGTCCTTGTGTAGGTCCGCGTCACGCTGCCATCGGCATTGGTGGTGACACGCGCGCCGATGGGCATCATCTGGCCGGGCAGCGGCAGCGCGACGGCGGTTTCGACGATCTCCACCGGATAGTCGGTCCTATCCTCGACGGGCTTGGCCGCGACAAAGGCGCTCGCATCGATAGGTTCAAGCTCGGTCGTGGCGCAGGCCGTGGTAAGTGCGAGGGCCGAAGTGGCAAGCAGAATACGAAGCATGGGGATCATTCTCCTGTAACGAGGTCCTGACCCCAGTTCAGGGCATGGACATAAAGGCCGAGCGGATTGGCGCGCAGGGTCTCTGCATCCGTCGGCGGCTGGGTGATGATTGTGAAATTGCCGGTGAACCTTTGGGCGCTGACGAGCGCACCATTCTCATAGGTCTTCTCGATCCAGCGGGCCTGGAAGCTGTCCTCCGAGACGCGAACCACGCTGACCACGTCCACGGTGCGGGATTTGCGCCCGACATCGGCGAAAGGATCATTGGCGGAGGCGTATTCGTTGAGCGTGGTGGCGGCGCGGTCGGTCACGAAGTCATAGGCGCGCAGCCAGTTCTCGCGGACGACGACAGGGTCAACGGAAAGCCCCCGGACATGTTCTATGAAGTTCGCAAGGTGATGGGCGATCTGGGCATCGGTCGGCGTGTAGCTTGTCGTGGCCGGAGCCACAGCGCGGGCCGCACCCGTCTCATCGACTTCGACCACATAGGGCGTGACGGTGGATTGCATCGAGCGCCAGACCAGCGCGCCGGAGGTGACGAAGCAGAGCCCGAGACAGCCGAGCGCCATGAGCCGCCAGTTCTTCGCCTGCACGCGGGCGGAGCCTATTCTTTCATCCCAGACCTGTCCGGCCTTCTGATATGGCGTCTCGGGGAACGGGCTGCGGCCGTAGCTTGAAGATGAACGCTTGAACGCCATAGATCAGACCTCCTGTCTTGTTGGGTTGAAGCGGGAGCCTGCGGGCCGCTGCCGCGGCGTTCTTCGCCTACAATCCATCCCCCGGATGGATTGTTTTGCCTGCGGCAAACCGGCTGCGAACTCCCAGATCTGGCCCGCCTTCTGGTAAGGCGTTTCGGGAAACGGGCTTGGTCCATAGCTGGAGGAGGATCGCCTGAAAGCCATCGTCTAGTCGTCCTTGTCTCTGAGGGTGGGGTTTGCGCCCGAAGCGCCGCGATCACCGTCGCGCAGGGAGTGCGCGGCCATCTGGCCTGCCTGTCCCATGCGCTGGCTCGCCTGCATGCGCCGCGCCCAGCCGGGGCTTTGGCTTGATGATGATCCGGAGGCAGAGTTTTGCATGGACGCGGCCTCAGACCCGCCGGTGGCGCGCCAGGCGCCCTGACTGCCGCGTTGGTAGGCGTCTCTGAGGGCTTGAGCCGGGCGCGATGCTGTGCGACGCATAGCGTCGCCGCCTGCACGGGCGACACCGGCAAGGCCTGCGGCGACGCCCGCTGCGCCGGATGCGCCAGAGGCGACCGATCCCAGCGTATAAGAAGTGCGCGCCGCGCCGGCCATGCTGGCGCCGGCCTTGACGGCGGAGGACGCCCCGCCCGCGACGGCGCCGACGGCAGCGCGGCCGCCCATCCCGGCGACATAGGTTCCGGCTGTGACACCGGCGGCCGCGCCTGCGGCGGAACCCGCGCCGAGTTGCGGCGCACCGGTGATCAGGCCGGAGGCGATGCCGGGCGCAAAGATGCCCATCCAGAAGAAGACGATCGCGGCGAGCACCGTGCCCATGACTTGCGCGAGCGTCACATCATCGCCGGTACGGAACGCATCGGTCACGGATGAGAAGAGCGTCGAGCCGATGCCAATAATGACGGCAAGCACCATCAGCTTGATGCCCGAGGTGATGACATTGCCGAGGACGCGTTCAGCCAGGAACGTCGTCTTGTTCCAGAGCGCAAACGGCACGAGCACGAACCCGGCGAGCGTCGTCAGCTTGAACTCCAGGATCGTGATGAAGAGCTGCACGGCCAGCACGAAGAAGGCGACCATGATGATCGCCCAGGCGATGAACATCACCGCGATCATGATGAAGTTATGGAAGAAGGAGATTGGCCCCAGCATGTCGCTGATCTCTTCCAAGAGCGGCTGACCGGCGTCGAGACCGACACTGGCGATGAAGCCGGGGCGCAGGAGATCATCGGCGGTCATGGTCCCGCCGCCAGCGGTCACGCCAAGCTCCGCGAAACTGTCAAAGACGATCCCTGCGAGAAGAGAGAAATTGCCAATGATGAAGGCGAAGAAGCCGACATAGAGCACCTTCTTGAGGAGCCCGGCGATCACGTCCGTGTTCTGGGAGAGCGCCCAGAACAGGCCTGCCAGCGTAATGTCGATAGCGATGAGCGTGGTCGACAGGTATGCGACATCGCCCGCCAGCAGGCCGAACCCGCTGTCAATGTAGGCGATAAAGGTCGCGAGAAATGTGTCGATCACGTCCATGGGGCGCTACTCTGCGAGGAAGGCCCGGGTGCGGGCGCGGCCGCGTTCGGCCTCGGCCAGCTGGCGCGCGCGTTCCAGCGCCTCGGCGCGGTAATGGGCGGCCATCATGGCTTCCATCTGCATCAGCTGCTCAGTCTGCAGGGCCTCGATCTGGTTTCCCGCCTGCGCGACCTGGAGATTGCCGACGGCGGACTGGCTGTCGGCGATCAGCCGGCCGAGACTGTCACTGTCAGCCCGCGCTGTGGAGACGACCTGCGCCGTGACGGTCAGACTGTCCCGGTAAGCCGTGCGGGACTGACGCCAGCGGGCGCGGGCCTCTTCGACGAGGACGGCCTGGCGCGGCGGTTCACTGCCATAGTCTTCAGGGTACACCTCTTCATACTCGCGCTCGATTTCCTCGACGCGGTAGCCGATGCCTTCGGCCTCGCGCATCAGCTCCTCGATGCGGCGCATGCGGCGCAATATGTCGTCGACGATACTATCGGGCAGCGCCTCCAGATCGCGCGCCATGTTCTCCAGCATCTCGATTTCATGGGTGAGCTGCTGGATTTGCTGGTTCACTTCCTGAAGCGACCGGATCGCCTGGTAGATGTTCTGGATGTGATTGGCCGGGTCATAGACCGTCCATTGGGCGGCGGCTGGCGGGGCGATGAGGATGGAGAGCGGCGCGGCGCAAATGAGGGCGGAGGCAAGGAAGCGTTTCATCGGGGGCTCCTATTCGGCGGCGATGGCGTGGACTGATTGGATCGGATCGGCGGCTTCAGGCGCATGGCCGGGCCAGCGGGTGAGCAGCTCAGCCGCCCAGGGCAGGCCTTTCTCGATCAGCCAGCAGGCAGCAAAGCCGTCGCCTTCCGTCTCGGCCCAGATGCGGTCCATGCGGGCCTGATTTTCCGGCGAGGACGCCCCGCAAACCGAGAGGGCGATGGGTCCAAGTCCCAGATCAAAGACGCGCGCGCCGAGGGGTGACTGGTAATAATAGTCGCGCTTCGGCGTGGCTCTTGAGATCAGTTCGATCTGGCGGGTATTGAGTCCGAAGCGCTCATAGGTCTCTTTCGATTGCGGTTCCTGCGCGCGTTCATTCGGGAGGAAGATCCGTGTCGGACAGGACTCGACGAGTGCAGGCGCGATGCTTGAGTTCGCGATGTCGGCCAGGCTTTGTGTTGCGAACACGACAGACACGTTCTTCTTGCGCAGGGTTTTGAGCCATTCGCGAATGCGCGCCGCGAACATCGGATCATCGAGGAACAGCCAGGCTTCATCTAGGATGAGCAGCGTTGGTTTGCCGGTGAACCGGGCTTCAAGTCGGTGGAACAGGTAAGTGATGACGGGGGCGACCGCGCCTTTCGCGTGCATCAGCTCTTCCATCTCGAAACAGACTGTATCGGCGAGGGCGAGGCTCTCCTGATCGGCATCGAGAAGGCGGCCATGCGGGCCTTCCAGCGTGAACGGGTGGAGCGCCGATTTGAGCGTGTCGTCCTGCAGCATCAGGCTGAGGCCTGTCAGCGTGCGTTCGTTTTCAGGCGCTGAGCTGAGAGACTGGATCGCTTCCCAGAGCCGGGCTTTCAGGTCCGGCGTCATGCTGACGCCTTCATTTGTGCAGAGACCTGTCAGCCAGTCAGCGGCGAAACTCGCGCCATGTTCGGTGTCGATGTCCTTCAGGGGCTGGAGGCTTGGGGCGTTCGAACTGCCAAGGTCGATATGCGCGCCGCCCATGCAAAGCGTTGCAGCGCGCGCGGACCGGCCCTTGTCGAAGATGAAGACCTGGGCGTTTGTGTAGCGCTTCCATTGCAGGGCGAGCAGGGACAGGAGCACGGACTTGCCCGCGCCGGTGGGACCGACGACAAGCGTATGACCAACATCGCCAATGTGGAGATTTAGGCGGAACGGTGTTGTGCCGTCGGTCTGTGCCTGGATGAGCGCAGGGGCTTGTAGGTGTCGATTGGCGTCTTCGCCCGCCCAGACCGCAGACAGCGGCACCATATGGGCCAGGTTCAGCGTGTGCAGGATGGGCTGACGGACATTGGCATACGGATGACCGGGCAAGCTCCCGAGCCAGGCATCGACGGCGTTCAGGGTCTCGCGGATTGCGGTGAAGCCGCGGCCATTCACGATGCGCTCGGCCACGCGGATATGTTCGTCCACCACGCGCCGGTCGGGATCGGCGACAGTGATCGTTGTGGTCACATAGCCATAGGAGACAAGGTCGGAGCCGAGTTCCTGTAGCGCGGCGTCGGCATCACCCGCCTTATTGTCGGCGTCATTGTCTACGAGGGCCGCCTGTTCATTGAACAGGGTCTCGCGCAGGACCGCGCCGATCGATTTGCGTTTGGCGAACCAGTGGCGGCGCTTCTTTCCGAGCACTTTTTCAGCTTCGGCCTTGTCCATGGCGATGAAGCGCGTTGCCCAGCGATAGGCAAAACCCTGCCGGTTCAGCTCATCAAGGATGCCCGGCAGGGTCGAGGCCGGAAAACCGAGAATGGTCAGCGTGCGCAAATGCGCGTCACCGATCATCGGCTCCAGCCCGCCAGCGAAGGGCTCATCGGCGAGCACGGCGTCGAGGAAGACCGGCAGCTCAGGCGTCACAACAGGATGGCGCTTGATCGAGATGGTCGAGTGGAGATAGGTCAGCGTCTCATCGTCAGTTAGCTTACCAATCTCGGCGAGGCAGGTGGAAAGGAGATCGAAGACGCGGTCCGCGTGCTGCTGGAACGTCTCCAGCCGGTGCCGCCAGGTCGCGGCATCTTCGGTCTCAGCGCGCTGGATCAGCGCCTTCTCGGCGCGGCCCGTCGCATCGGCAGGCGGTAGCCAGAGGAGGTTTAGATAGTAGGCACTCTCGAACCGGGCGCCGCTTTCTTCGGCTTGCAGCGCGCGTTCCTGATCGATGAGCCAGGACAGCGCATCTGGAAACTCCGCCTCCGGATAGTCATGCACCTCGTGGCGCTGCGCCTCGAAGAAGAGCGCCCAGCCTGAGCCAAACCGGCGCAGGACATTGTTGACCCGGGCCATAACCGAGACGAGTTCTTCCTCGGTCGAACTTTCAAGGTCAGGGCCACGATATTTGAATGTCGTCTGGAAGCTGCCGTCCTTGTTGAGGACGACGCCCGGCGCAACGAGACAGGCCCATGGTAGATAGTCGGCGAGAAGCGTTGGTGTGTCGGCATATTCACGCAAGTTCAGCATGTCAGATGCTCCTTGTGGCGCGTCGAACGGCTCGCAACGGCCATGAAATCCGGATCAGACCGCGCCATGAACACGGCCGCTGAATGCCCGACGGTCCAGAGCACGAGGCCCGGTATCCAGAGCTGGAGCCCAAGGCCGACCGCGGCAGCGAGCGTCCCGATGGCGATGGCGGCCGTGCGCGGTGCGCCCGCCATCAGGATCGGCTCGGTCAGCGAGCGATGGAGGGGGATTTCATAGCCTTCCGCCACTAGACCAGCGCTCCGCCGCCAAAGCTGAAGAAAGTCAGGAAGAAGCTGGTGGCGGCGAAGGCGATCGAAAGACCGAACACAATCTGGATCAGCTTTCGCATCCCGCCGCTGGTCTCTCCGAAAGCCAAGGTCAGACCGGTCAGCGTAATGATGATCACCGCGACGATCCGCGCGACGGGCCCTTCAATAGATTGCAGGATCTGATCGAGCGGACCTTCCCAGGGCATGCCGGAGCCTGCTGCATGGGCGGGACCGGCGATCATCAGGCCGAGGCCGATACAGGCCGCGACCTGAACCGTTCGGTTTACGGTCTGAAGGTGGGTGTAGAGGGTCATAGTGTTTCTCCATGTTGGACGAGGGACAAAGAGCGGGAGACGAGCGGCTGGGTCTGGTAGCCCTCGCCGTCAAAGCCGGTGACGCGGAGTGCCTCTTCAACGCGGCGCTGGCCGCCCGCGCGGCTCATGAACACGACGACGTCAATCGCCTCTGCGATGAGGTCGAAGGGCGCGCGCGGTGTGGCTTCCAGTGTCAGCTGTTCAAGCCGCGCTAGCGCGCCGTGGGCGGAGTTCGCATGCAGCGTGGTGATCCCGCCGGGATGGCCGGTGTTCCAGGCTTTGAGCAGGTCGAGCGCTTCAGCCCCGCGCACTTCGCCGATAATGATCCGGTCGGGGCGCAGGCGCAGGGTCGAGCGGACAAGGTCCTGCAGGCTGGTGCTGCCGCGATGGGTTCTGAGCTGGACGACATTGGGTGCGGCGCAGCGCAGCTCCCGCGTGTCTTCAAGGATGACGATGCGGTCGTCATGTAGTGAGGGCTCTGCCAGCAAGGCATTGGTAAATGTCGTCTTGCCAGAGGACGTGCCGCCGGCGATCAGAATGTTCGCATGCGTTGCAATCGCGTCCTTGAGCGCTTGGGCCAGCGCAGGCGCCAGCGCGCCCTGGGTGACATAGTCGCCGAGTTCAAACGGTGTGGTCGCAGGCTTGCGGATGGAGAAACATGGCGCGGTTGAGACGGGTGGGAGAAGCCCTTCAAACCGCTCGCCGCTGCCGGGGAGTTCAGCAGAGATAATCGGGGAGGTGCGGTTTGCGGCTACTCCCACCCCAGAGGCCACGAGCCGGATGACGCGCTCGCGGTCGGAAGACGGGAGAGTGTGTTCAGAGATGATGAGGCCGATGCCAGCCTTCTCGATCCAGACCGATCCATCAGGATTGGCCATGATTTCGATCGTATCTGGCGCTTCCAGCGCTTCGCGCACCACAGAACAGAACGCGGTGCGCAGCATTGCGCTGCGACGGTCTTCTGTTTCGCTTTGGTGCGCGGGCTTGTCCATTTCATAAGGCTCCTGTCACTCACGTTTCCGAGTGACCAAAGCCTGACAGCCCATGCGATTTTCGGGGAGTGGGACTGCGGGCCATATCCAGCAACGCCCCGCGACCTGCTGCAGATGAATGCAAACGCGAACCTGTAACTATTGCTACAGGTTGCGACTGTAAAAATCCCTCATGAGGAGAGTTTGAATAGTGATCAGATGCTCAAATTATTCCCGTAAGATGCTGTTCATGCATTAAGTAATCTGCGCGTATGAATTCAGTCTTCAATTTCAGGTTGGCACTCATCTTGCTGAATTCCCCTGTGAAGGGAGCTGATGATGAAGACTTTTACCTTGAGTTCGGAAGGCGTCCTGGCGCGCTACGATTACCTTTCGCGCCTGTCGCCTGATCGCTGGGCATGGGAATATGCAAGGCGCAATCCCGACCTCAGACGCGATGCAGAGGCGCGGTCGGACGACGATGTATCTGAAATGAAAGCGCCTTGCGCCGATATTCGTCTCTTGAAGCCCCGCAACCCGCAGCGCCTCGCTCACCGCTGGGGCCTTATGTTCATGCCCGATCCAGACCTTAATGGGTTTGAAGCCGATGCGGTCTGGAACAAGCATGTGTTTCCCGATCAGGTGGAAGTGAACTGCTCACCACGGGCGCCGGGCGAAAGCTGTGATATCTGGGACAGCACGGTTCCAATTTGCCAAATCACCCACATTACCGATTTGCAGGCCCGCGAATTTCTTCTGATCCGCGGCAAGGGCTGCGTCGTGCAGGTGCGCTGCACCGGCGTTTCGATTCTGGGGCTCGAACCTGTTCGGATGAAACTGACCATCTCTGATCTCAAAGCCTATGAGCGCAAACTGAAAGCGCAGAAAGCCGCACTTGCCCTGATCGAGGAAGGCAGCGTGCCCGAGGCGCCGCTCTGGACCAAAACCACGCAAATCCTGCGTGACGGTTTGGTCGCCCTCGATTGTCTTGAGCTTGGCATGTCACGGCGCGAAATCGCCATTGTTCTCAACGGCAAAGCGGCCGTCGATGCCGAGTGGAGCGATGAAACCGGCACCATGCGGGACGCCATCCGCTACATTATCAAAAAGGCGGAGGGGCTGCGGGATGGCGGCTATCTGGTTGAACTTCTCGGCGCACAGCTGGGGTTTAATCAGCGTGCCGCATGAGTGAAGTCTTCACTCATTGCGGGCAAGCTCTCTTAGAACGTCGCTCTTGCAGGTCTGATATGCCCGTCGCCTGAAGTCTCCGCCGCTCTTGAGTCTGGAAGCCGGTAGGATGAGTCCGCACTCGGCACGGACCGCTTCAGCTTCGATGACATCTAATGGTTGGAAAGCTTTTGGGGCCGACGCGCATCCCGCGAGCGAGGCGGCTAAGGTCCCCGTAATGAACAAGTTCCGCAAATTATTCATCGACATACGTAGACTACTTTTGTGAATGATTACTTTTCAGTTTTAGTCAGAAACACTGAGCCGCGCTGGCGGCACCAGGGCGTTTGATTGAATTCGGCACCAGATGACCTTCAGTTTCATCAATGCTCGCGATCCTGGAACGCAAGTAGTCGCAAAGCGTTGAACACGACGATCAAAGTTGAACCTTCGTGAATGAGGACAGCGGGCCCGATCCCGAGACCGAAAAGCGTCGCGGGAATAAGAAAGGCGACGATGCCGAGGCTCGCCCAAAGATTTTGCCGGATAATGCGACTGGTCGCCCGGCTCAATCCGACGGCAAATGGCAGCGTTTCAAGATCATCAGCCATGAGGGCAATGTCAGCGGTCTCAAGCGCAACGTCTGAGCCCGCCGCTCCCATGGCAATACCGACAGTCGCATTAGCCATGGCAGGCGCATCATTGACGCCGTCCCCAACCATAGCGACGCCGCGGCCTTGCTTGAGCGATTTGATCTTGGTGACTTTGTCATCGGGCATGAGATCGCCGAAGGCCTCGTCCAGCCCAACGTCTCGCGCGACAGCATCTGCCACATTCTGATTATCGCCCGAAATCATCATCATGCGGGTCACACCGATGTCGCGCAGCCGCGCTATGACGCTTTTCGCGGCCTCGCGCGGCGTGTCCATCAGACCGATTACGCCCAGATAGCGCTCACCATGGCGCACAATCATCGTTGTGCGGCCATCGGCCGACAGCGAATTGACGCGCTCTGCCAAGTCCTCGGGCACTGGCTTGCCGTCCACCTCATCAAACAAGGCCGATTTGCCGATATGCACAATCTGGCCATCATACATGGCGGAAACACCGCGACCGGTTATGCTTGTAAAATCGGTTGCGCTGTCGGGGATTGATCCGAGGCGCCTTTTCGCATCGCGCACCACGGCCTCGGCCAGCGGATGATCACTCAGCGTTTCAACAGCGGCGCTAACCCTGAGCAAAGTGTCTTCATCGACATCGCCGAAAGGCACAATATCCACTAGGCGCGGCTCGCCCTCCGTCAGTGTGCCTGTTTTGTCAAAGGCGATGGCGTCGAGCCGTCCGAGCGCCTCAAGCGGCGCGCCGCCCTTGATCAACACGCCGCCGCGCGCGGCGCGGGCCACGCCGGAGAGAATGGCGCTTGGGGTTGCAATGGCCAGCGCGCAGGGGCTTGCCGCCACCAATACAGCCATGGCTCGGTAGAAGCTTTCGGAAGCCGTCTCGTCCAAAACAAGGAAGGCCAGCGACGTAACAACCGCCAGAACAATGACGCACGGCACAAATATGCGCTCGAACTTTTTGGTAAAACTCTGGGTCGGTGACTGGCGTGTTTCAGCCTCGCTCACCATGGTGACAACGCGGGCCAGCGTCGTCTCGCCCGACAATTTGGTCACTTCTATATCAAGACTGCCGGACCCATTGATTGACCCCGCGAACACGCGGCTTTCGGCCTTCAGCGCGTCAGGATTAGCAGCTGCCTTTTCGCGGTCAGCCACGGGTCTTTTGTCTACGGGCGCGCTTTCGCCTGTAATGGGCGCCTGATTGACGGCGCTTTGTCCGCTGACCACAAATCCGTCGGCTGGCAAGCGCTCATTGGAACGCACCACAACGACATCGCCGACAACTAACTCGTCAATCGCAATGGTTTCTGTCGTCTCACCCCTACGGACAAGCGCCTCATCCGGAGTGAGATCCGACAAAGCCGAAATCGCATTGCGCGCCCGGGCCATGGCATAGTTTTCAAGGGCATGGCCAATGGCAAACAGGAAGAGAAGAAAAGCACCTTCCGCCCATTCGCCGAGAATGGCGGCGCCCGTAGCAGCCACCAGCATCAGAAAGTCGATCTGAAACTGGCCTTTGAGTATTTTACCCATGGCCTCACGCAGCACGAAATAACCGCCGAAAAAGTAAGCCGCGAGCAGGAAGCCAAATCCGATGGGGTCCGGTAGAAACCCAAGTTTGGGTCCGAGCCAGCCTGCCAGCAGGCAAAGTCCAGCTAGCCCGGCAAAGATGATTTCCGCGCGCGGGCCCACTATACGGCTAATGACATCGCCATGGTCATGACCATGACTGTCAGTGTCATGATCATGATTTGAGTGTTTCGGGGGTGACATAAGCGTCTCCAAAAAAGTGACGCCTTGGCGGATTACACCGCCAAGGCGGAGTGATTTATTCCGCTGGCACAGTTTCGGGGTTGTGCCGTGTTTCCAGTAGCGAATGATGCGAGTCAGGTTTTGGCGAGAACCACCGATGCAATGCCGGCATCACGAGCAGCGTCAGCAGAGTTGAAGAGACAAGCCCGCCTGTGACGACAGTTGCCAGAGGCCGCTGTACTTCGGCGCCGACGCCAGTCGCAAACAGCAAGGGCGCAAGTCCCAAAGCGGTTGTCATCGCCGTCATCAGAACGGGTCTGGCGCGCATCCCAGCCGCATCGATTGCGAGCGCATCCCGGTCCCGCCCGGCGCGGGCGAAATCATCCATGAAGCTCACCAGGACCATCCCGTTGCCAAGTGCGATACCAAACAACGCGATGAAACCAACCGTCGCGGGAACCGAGACAGGCAGGCCTGTAATCCAGAGTGCGAGCGCGCCTCCGGTTAACGCCAGGGGGATGTTCAGCAGTATGAGAATTGCCGATTTAAGCCGTCCGAATGTCAGTAGCAGGATCAGCAATACAATGCCGAGCGTGATTGGTATCACAACTGCGAACCGAGCATTGGCCTGTTGCTGCAATTCAAACTGACCGCCCCAGACAACGCGGTAGCCTGCAGGCAGGTCAAGATTGGCGTCCGTCAGAGCTTGCGCCTCCGTTACAAAAGACCCGATGTCACGGCCCCGCACATTGGATTGGACAGTGATAAAGCGCTCGCCATCCTCTCGCGTGATCTGGCGCGGACCAATCACGGTCTCGATAGTGGCCACGCTTTCCAGCGTGACACGTGCGCCGGTCGGCGATTCCAGCACCAAACGGCGGATGGCTTCGGCTGTATCGCGGCTCTCTTCATGAAACCGCACGACGATCGGGAATTGCCGAACGCCTTCAAACAGAGCGCCGGCTTCTGCGCCGCCGACCGAGGTCCGCAAGGCGTCAAGCGCGTCCTCAACATCGAGACCATACCGCCCGAGGGCCGCGCGATCGACACGCACCACGAGTTGTGGCGCCCCTGTAATCTGGTCAGCCTGAACTTCAGCTGCCCCATCGACCTGTTGCAAGATGGCCTGTAGCTCTTGTGACTTTTTCAACAGGACATCACTGTCCGGCCCGAAAATTTTCACGGCAAGTTCTGCGCGCGTCCCGGTCAAAAGCTCATCAACAGACATCGCGATAGGTTGACCGATATTGACGACAATACCGGGCACACCTTCGAGATTTTCCGATATCGCTGTGCGCAAGTTCTCCGGCGACAAGCCTTTGCGCCACTCCGACCTCGGATTGAGTTCAACAAAAGCTTCCGCACTATTGGTCGGGTCGGCGTGGGCCCCGACCTCACCGCGACCGATTCGGGTCACGATAGACTTGATTTCCGGAAAGGCCGTCAGAAGCCTTTTCTCAACGCGGGTGGTCGTTTCCGCCGCTTCTGTCAAAGAGATAGATGGTGCCATGGTCACGCGGAGTAGAACATCACCTTCTTCAAGCGAAGGAGTAAATTCAGACCCGAGGCGCGATCCGGCCAGTCCGCCCGCTACGAGGAGGATGGCGGCCAGAGCAATCGCCGCCAAACGCTGGCGAACGAAGAATCCGGCGGCTTGGCTGACCGTGCGGGCAATCCATCCCGGACGGTCCTCACGCGGCTTTTTGCTCCGACGCATGACCCCATTTGCGAGCGATGGCGCAATCAGCGCGGCGTAGAACAATGACCCCGTCATGGCGAGCGCCGCGGAGGCTGCCAGAGGCCGGAAGGTTTTACCTTCCACGCCTTGCAGCGAGAAAAGCGGCAGAAAGACGACGATCACCACCGCAACGGCCGCAATTAGCGGCGCTATGACTTCCGCAGCCGAGCGCGCCACAACATCTCTCTGATCGACAGACGGATCGCTTTCCCGGAATCCCCGGTCGACATTTTCTGCGATGACGATAGCCCCATCCACCATCATGCCAATGGCAATGGCCACGCCGCCCAGCGACATGAGGTTGGCACTGATGCCGAGCCATTGCATCGCGATGAAGGCAAAGCCCACGGAAAATGGAATAGAAAGGACAACAACCAGGCTTGGACGCCAGCCGCCCAGAAAGACGAAAACGACCAGTGCGACGAGTAGCGCGCCCTGCCACAGCGCCGTTGTCACCGTGGCGGCAGCTTTGTTGACCAGTGTTCCCTGATCATAATAGGGCACGGCGTTGACGCCTTCCGGCAGGTTTTTGTTGATTTCCTCAAAGCGTGTCTGAACGCGCGCAATCACATCGGACGTATTGGCGCCATAGAGTTTGAGCACCAGTCCCGCGACCACTTCACCTTCGCCATTGGCGGTGGCCAGGCCCTGGCGTACCCCGCCGCCGACAATGATTTCACCGAGGTCGCGTACCCGCACGGGGCGGCCATCATCGACATTGACGACAATTTCCGCAAGATCTTCAACCGATCGCGCCAGTCCGACGCCGCGGACCGTATATTGCTCGGCCCCGATTTCGAGAAATTGTGCGCCTTCGGTCTTGTTGCCGCGCTCAAGGGCGGTCATCACATCACCAATCTGGATGTCGTAAGCCAATAGCGCGTCCGGATCGAGCCTGACCTGATACTGCTTTTCATAACCGCCAAGTGACAGCACTTCGGTGACGCCGGGCACAGTCTGAAGCTGGTATTTGATGATCCAGTCCTGGATTTCGCGCATTTCTACAAGATCGCGCGCGCCGGTCTCATCTTCGAGACGGAAATAGAGAATAATCCCTAGACCTGTTGAAATCGGCCCCATTTGCGGGTCACCAAAGCCATCGGGGATATTGCCGCGCGCTTCGGCGAGGCGTTCACCAACAACCTGGCGCGCAAAATAGACATCCGTGCCGTCTTCAAAATAGATGTTAACGACGGACAGTCCAAAGTTTGAGACCGAGCGCATATGGTCTAGCTTTGGCAAGCCGGACATGGCGGTCTCGATTGGATAGGTCACGTAGCGCTCCACCTCTTCTGGGGCGAGGCCTTCGGTTTCTGTGAAGACCTGAACGAGTGAGGGTGTCACATCGGGAAAGGCGTCAACGGGTAGCGCCTTGAACGCGAATAATCCGCCAAGGGTCATGGCGAGCGCCGCGATGGCGGCGAGCAGCCGCCCTCCGGCGATACGGTGCATTAAATTTATCATATCAAATGTCCTAGTGGCCGTGGCCATCGCCAAAGGCGTCTTTTTCGAGTTGAGCTTTGAGGGTGAAGGCACCGTCTGTCACGACTGCCTCACCCGCCATTAGGCCGGAGCGGATTTCCACAAACCCGCCGGATTTGGTGCCTGTCATCACTGCGCGCGGTGCATAGCCGCCCTCGACAGGGACGAACACGGAAGGTCTGTCTTCAACCAATTGAATGGCTGCTTCCGGTACGCGCAAAACCTGCTCAGATGTGCCAACACTGAGATCGGCCGTGACATACTGACCAGGTCGCAGTGTGCCATCCGGGTTGTCAACGATCACGCGGGCCGTCGCGGTGCGTGACGTTTCGCTGATGACCGGCAAGACAAAGGCAATTGTGGACTGCGCAAGGATTTCACCGCTGTCGGTTTTTAGCGCGACAGGAGCGCCGACGCGAATGCGGGCGATGTCCTGTTTGTAAACGGCAATATCCGCCCAGACGACACTATCGTCGACAAGGGTGAACAGCGGATCAGCGCCGGCATCCCCGGCTGAGACCGTTTCGCCCAGCATGACCGTGCGGCGCACCACCGTTCCGGCAATCGGCGCTGTCAGATAGGCATTGGCATTATCGCCGTCAGCCGCCGTGGAAATGCGCTCCAGTGCGGCATGACTGACACCTGCGGCATGGAGCTCATTTTCAGCCGCGTCACTATCGGCTTTCGCAGCTTCAAATTCCGCCCGCGCGGCTTGCAAATCGGCTTCCGAGGTGATCTTGTCCGCAAACAGTTTTTCCTCGCGGGCCAGCGCCTGACTGGCCAGAGCTTTGCGCGTTTCCGCCGTGAGCCAAGCGGCTTTCAGACCTGCGAGTTCACGGCTCTTGATCAGCGCCAGCGTATCGCCGCGTGCCACGTGATCCCCTTCGCTCGCATAGAGTTTGCCAATTACGCCGCTGACCTTGGGCGAGACATTGGCAACACGATCAGCGTCAAAGCGGATTTCGGCCGGAAGGCTGAGAGATTGCGCAATCGCCCCCTCTGCAACAATTGCTGTTTCAATACCGGCCTCAGTGGCCGCGTCCTGGGTTAGTTTTACAACGTCGCCTTCGGATTCACTATGATCATCATGGCCGTCAGGCTCGCCGTCACTTTCCGCATGATCGTCATGCTCATCATCTTGATCGGTCTCGCCATGGTCATCGTGATCCGCTTTTTCTTCGGCATGATCATCGTGATCATCGTGATCAGCGGTCGCGGCGGAGGTTTCGCTAGCGACCCGATTTGTATCCGGGGTTGCATTGCCGCATCCCGCCAAAATCACGGCCAGAACCATCATGGTCGTTGGCAAAATATGTGTCTGTTTCATTGGAAGTCTCCATTAAACGGGGCGGCACCGATCAGGCTTTTGAGACGCATGAGGTCCGCATTAAGGGTACGCCGCGCGTCAATTACGCTGACGCCTGCCTCGATCAGCCCTTTACGGGTATCGAGCGTTGATGTGAGGTCAAACCGGCCTGCCGCGTAGCCTTCAACAGATGCGTCGTAGGCGGAACGGGCCGCAGGTAGCGCCTCCTGTTCGAGTAGCGTCAGCCGGGCCTCGGCGGCGCGCACCCGCGCGGCGGCGGCCTGTTGCTGCGACCGCAATCTGGCCTCAACGGCGACGGCGCTGATACGTTCGGCATCGGCGCGATAACCCGCTGCGCGAGCGGCGTCGCGGTTACGGTCAAAAAGCGGAATCGGCACGGTGACCCCGACCAGGAGCGCATTGTCGCCGGTCTCTTCAAATTGGCGAACGCCCGCACTAACCGTGACATCAGGAATACCGGCCGCGCGGGCGGCGTCCTGCTCAGCGTCGCGGGCTGTTGCTCCAGCTTTAGCCGCGGCGAGCGCCGGGTGCTCGTCAAGCCCGCGCGTCTTTGAGAGTATTTCACTTTCATCAGACAATATGGCGCGCGGGGGCGCAAAAACCGGCGTTGAGCTTCCCCAAAGCGCGGCGAGTTCATAGCGGCGTTGATCAATTTCAGCGTCTGCGGCAAGTGCGGCGGCTTTGAGTGCAGCCGCATCTGCCTCGGCGCGCGAGCGCTCCGGCGGGGCGGCCGCGCCGGCCTCAACACGTTTCGCAACGGTTTCAGCCAAAGACACGGCGAGATCCGCCGACTCCCGTGCCAGCGCTGCGAGTTCTGTCGCGGCGATCAGGTCATGATAGAGCAGCGCTGCTTCTAGCTCGGTCTCTCTTAATATGACGCGGCATTCAGCGTCGGCGAGCGCTGCCCGCGCCCGCGCGGCACGCTCGCGCTTGGCTCTTTTACCTCCAAGCTGGAATGTCTGCTCAATGGCGAGCGTGGTTTCGGTTTGGTCAAACCCGTTGAGCGGTCCGGTGCCTGAGAAGTTTTCAATTTCCAGTCCGATTGACGGATTAAGACGGCGCCCAGCCTGATCGGCTTCGGCTGCGCTGGCGCGCGTCTCCAGTGCGGCCCGGCGGACATCCGGGGACGCATGACGGATTTGCATGAGCGCCATAGTGAGGGTTAGCGGCGCATCGGGCACGATGGTCGGCGCGCTGCCTGTTGGCCCGTTGCACGGGGCCGCGACCGCTGTGCCTGCAAAGGCAGCCGCGATCAGGACGCAGAGTGCGCCCTGTTTGAATTTTGGCATGGGATATTCTTCCTTGTGATAACCTGAATCGACATCAAACCCACGCGCAAAAGGCGCGGATTCAGAGAGTCAGGTTAGGCACGCGGAGGACGATAAAGACCGTGAGGACCAGCGCGCGGAACGTGCTGGTCTGCGCCGGGGCGAAGCCCCGATGTAGCTGATAAAGCGTAAGAGAAGGTCAGGCTGTTCATACCCACCATATGCAAATGGCATGGCCCGCAGCTATGAGTATGATGTTTGTGGGCCGGACGCTGCTCACTATCATCATTTTCAGTGTCACCGATTTCGGCGGCATGATGCGCTTCAGCGTCTGCGGTCATACAGGCAATCTCTTCAGCGTCCACAGGATGAATATCGGCCGCCGTTGCACCCATACCAAGGGTCACGCTCAACATGAGCGCAAGCCAAAACCTGGCGGTGCATATGACGGTTACAATTTTCATTCGCTCAACGACTATCCAATTTCATTGTCAAAATCATTAAATCTATTCATTTATTTAGTGCGGCTCAGTGTCATGACCCGTCTTTATCGCAATCTCGCTGCATTTAATGCGTTCCCGAATATCGCCCTTGGCATTTCGGGTGACAAATCTATCAGCGTCCAATGTCATAATACTGAGTTCAACAGCGGGTTTTGATTGCCCGCTGGGATCGAGCGGAAAGTCATTATGCGTCATGGCCAGCACGTCGCCGTTGCGGTCCCAACTGCCAATCGCATGGACCGGCCCTTTGGCGCTGAGGAGGACAAGCACGACCCCATCCGATGAAAAATAAGTAATCGGAGCGGTTTCACAGGCGTCACCGTCGGTCCCGCTGGCCCAGGCCCCGAGCGGTTGTAGCGTCTCAGTGAGCGGATCGGCAAAGCTGGCGCAGCTTGCTACGAGCGCTGAGGCGGCCATTGCGAGGCCAACGCGAAGTGAATCGAATTTGATCATGTCGGTTTTATAGCCCCTACAGTGGCTGTAGGGGCAAGCGAATTCTTACATCGACAACTATTAAGCATGGGCCAGATTAATCAGCCGCTATTTTTGTTCAGCATTATCCGTCCGTCGTGGCTTCGTGAGTAACTCAGAGATCAACAGTAAGCCGACACCGCAGACAATCGCGCTATCGGCGAAGTTGAACGCGGGCCAGTGGTAGTTATTGATGTGAAAATCTAAAAAATCGGTCACCGCTCCATGTCGCACGCGATCGACTATGTTTCCGAGTGCTCCACCTGTAATCAGCCCGAGTGCGGTTGCGATCTGGCGATCAGCGGTGCGCCATAACCAATAGAATAAAACCGCGACGATCGATAGAGCGGCTAGAGTAAGGAGCCAGGGAGGCAGGCTGCCTAGAAGACCAAAGCTGATACCATTGTTCTTGAGCCGCACAATGTTGAAGAATGGAAGGACCGTCACACCGTTATCCAGGGCATCAATATTGAGGATAAGTGCTTTAGTGAGTTGATCTATCGCCAGAACGCCCAGACCAATGATGAATCCAATCTTCTGAATGGTCATATTGCGGCTCTGAGGTCGTTGCGTGCATCGCGAATTATTGCCCATGCAGAATGCAGGAATAGCCCGGCGATCCCGACTGCAACCACGAGATCGGGCCAACCGTGACCGAGCCAGGCGACCAAACCTGCTGCCACAATTACGGCCGCGTTCCCGATGGCGTCATTACGTGAAAACAACCAAACCGCGCGGACATTAGCGTCGCCTTTTCGGTGAGGGAGTAGCGGTAAGACGGCGATGACATTTATGACGAGCGCGATGAGCCCGAACATGCCCATCAGGGCAGCGTCAGGTATCGTTTGATTAAGAAGACGCCACACCGTATTCGCGAGTACGCCGAAGCCAAGCAAAGCTAGGAATACGCCTTGAATCATGGCTGAACGAGCGCGCCAGGCAAGACTCCAGCCGATTGCGAGCACGCCGAGGAATGTAATGAGACCATCACCGACAAAATCTAACGCATCAGCTTTTAACGCCTGTGAACCGGCGAAAAAACCCGCGATCATTTCCACAATTCCATAACCAACGTTCAGGAAAATTACGATCCAAAGGGCGCGTAAATACTCCGGATTCTTTTGGGTTTGTGAGGCGGCGGGGCCATCATCGCCTGGCGCAATTCTCTCGAAGCCGTAACCGGTTTTGGCGACGCCAAGTTCGATTTCTGGAAGTTGGGACTCTGAAACCCATAGCGTCATAATATGTGTCGCAGCCGAAACTTTGACGGCTTTTGGGGCGACACCAGCCGATTGAGCCGCCCGTTCGATTTCGGCAGCATCTCGCGCGCAATCCATTCCTGATACCCGGTAACGAAACGGGAGCGAAGTGTCGGAGCCTGCTGTTGGGGAGGTAGATGTTTTGCTCATGACAATGCTCTCAATTGAGAGACTACACGTATGCTTTGTCGTTGTTCCATTCAGTCTCGCCCATCCAAATTTATCGGGAGGTGCTTTCAATAATGGAAGAGAATTACCATCTACAGTCACTGTAGGGTCAAGCGGTTTGCTCAAAAGGTCGAAAGCCGCTCATGCGCATCTGCGATGCATTCGCTATGATCATTGAGCGTTGAAATGATCCGACACGTGTCAACCCGGCCGCCCTCGCAGCACGTAATCATCCGTTTGAGCTCCGCCTCAAGCGCTTCAAGCTGCGTCAGGCGTTTGCGCACATCTGCAAGCTGTTCACGGGCTATCGCGTCCACGGCCGTGCAATCCTGATCCGGCTGAGTTTGCAGATCAATCATTTCACGAACGGCCTCCATCGGAAAACCAAGATCACGGGCATGCCGTATGAACGACAAACGCTGCACGGCCTCATCGCCATATAGCCGTTGGCCGCTCGAACTTCGGTCCGGCTCGCCCATCAAATCAATCGATTCATAATAGCGTATGGTTGTCACTTTCACGCCCGCCGCTTTCGATAAACGACCAATGGTCATCTGCGTCATTCCGGGCTCCAAAGAAAAGTCTTGCCTCTATAGTCGCTGTAGACTGTAGGGTTTCTTCGAGAATCGTCAATGGGGAATAGGATTAGAAGATGTCGGGTTGCTGTGAGGACAAAACATTTGATGGGGTTTCGCCTGCTTATAAGCGGGCTCTGATGGCCGTCATCGCCATCAATGCGGTCATGTTCTTTGTTTGAAATGACGGCGGGGATAATGTCGGGCTCTCAGGCCCTCAAAGCCGACGCACTCGACTTCGCAGGCGATACGGCGACCTACGCGCTCAGCCTCTTCGTTATCGGGGCGAGCCTGAGGACGCGGGCGCTTGCATCGCTGATCAAAGGCGCCTCGCTCGCAGCGATCGCGATCGCCGTCCTCGGCATGACCGTGTTGAGGGTCATGAACGGCGCGCCGCCGGAAGCCGCAACCATGGGAGTGGTCGGCTTTCTGGCACTGTCCGCCAATGTCGCGAGCGTGCTGATACTGCTGCGCTGGCGCGACGGCGACAGCAATGTGCGTTCGGTCTGGCTCTGCTCGCGCAATGACGCCATCGGCAATGTCGGCGTGATCGTCGCTGGCGGGGTTGTCGCGCTGACCGGAACGGCCTGGCCGGACCTGCTTGTCGCCGCCCTTCTGGCGGGCCTGTTCCTGAAATCGGCGAGCGCCATCACGCTGCAGGCCCTGCGGGAACTGAACACAACCGGCGCGTCGCATGCGACTCCGGTCGAATCGTCCTCATGAGCCTGCGCATTCCACCTCTTGTTCAGGTCCTGATCTGCGGTGCGATCGGCTGGGGACTGTCCTCTGTCACGCCTTTTCTGGCGTTCGAAGGCGTGTGGCGTTCTGCGGCGGCGTTGCTTTTCATCGCTGCTGGCATGGCCATTCTGGCGCTCGCGCTCGGCGCATTCATCCGCGCCCGCACAACCGTCAATCCGCTCGCCCCTGAAGAGGCTGCCACGCTGGTCACCACAGGGCTTTACCGCATCAGCCGCAATCCGATGTATTTGGCCATGGCGGCCATTCTGACAGGCGGCGCGTTTCTGATGGGCAATTTGTCCGCTTTCGTAGCTCCAATTCTCTTTGTCTGGCTGATGACTGAGTTTCAGATCAAACCGGAAGAGCGCGCGCTGCAGGCGAGATTCGGTGAAGCGTTTGACGCCTACCGTATCCGCACGCGGCGCTGGATTTAGGAGGCGCGCCTGTGTTCAATACACCCCTATGGATGGAATGGCTGGCGTTCGGATTGTCAGTGTCCGGAGCGGCAGCGATCTTTTCGCTGTGTGCGGTATCGCTGTTCCGACGCGATTTTCAGTTTTTTCCGCCTCCGGAAAAACGGAGCTGGCAATACCGGACGTTCTGGGCCTTTTTTCGTTTGTTTCTATACCCGCTTGTTGCGCTCTCCATCCTCGTTTTTGAGCCGGCGGAGGATGCGGGGGCCATGGCCCGGCAAGGTGTCGGCGGCGTGCTGGCGGTCACGGGTATTGGCCTTGCCTTCTGGATCTCAATCCAGATGGGCTGGCGCAATGCCTTCGGCGAAGCGCGGGGGCTGGTGACAGATGGCTGGTTTCGTTTCAGCCGGAACCCGATCTATGTCGTGACCTGGCTTGGTCTGCTGGGCTGGGCGATCATCTTGAACGATTTGCGCGTAACGTTTCTGCTGTCTTTATGGGCAGCGATGTACTGGCTCGCTCCGAGGATAGAAGAGCCCTGGCTGGAACGCCAGTATGGGGATGAGTATTGCGCCTATAAGCAGCGAACGCGGCGTTTTTTCTAAGGGCGGTGTTCGGCTGTTCGACCAAGGAAAGGGCGCCCCGGCCTTCGCCGGCCGGGCTGGCGTGAACCAGGCCATCGCTGCGCGCCGTCCCGGCCCTTCGGGCTTTCATCCCTGGCGCAGTTTTTAAGCAGTGTTGTGAAGGATTCGGTCGGCGCTGGCGCGCCGGCATGTTTGCTTCTTTTTTCCCTCTCAGGCGGGGGCGGAGGCGCGCATGCCAGATGGCGGCGCTCCCGGAAGGGGGGCGGCGTCTTGAAGATCGTCTATGTGCCTGCGGCCTCCTACCTGACCCCTTCCGCTCACGCCTGACGCCATCTGGCCAGCGGCCTCTCACCGCCCCCGCCTTGCGGGAAAAAAGCGGGGGTCAGAGGAGGCAGAGATGGCGCAGCGCCGCAGACAACGAAACACGCGGAAAGACCTTTATTCAGAGGTCACGGATAACATCATCGCGGAACTGGAACAGGGGCGCGCGCCTTGGGTGCAGCCTTGGGGCGGGGTGGAGGGGGCTACTCCGCTTGGCTTGCCCGAGAATGGCGCGACGGGCAGGCGCTATTCCGGAATCAATATTCTGCTTTTATGGGGCGCGGCGATTGAGCAAAGCCGTTCCTGTCAGACATGGCTGACCTTCAAACAGGCGCTGTCACTTGGCGGGTGTGTTCGCAAAGGCGAGCGCGGCACGACGGTTGTTTATGCCGACCGCTTCACCCCGAAAGCCGAACGGGAACGTGTGCGCGAGACGGGCGAGTCGCCGGGCACGGTGCCGTTTCTCAAACGCTATACCGTGTTCAATGCAGACCAGTGCGACGGCCTGCCCGAAGACCTGACCGCCAACGCGCCCGACTTGCCGGAGCGCGAGATTATCCCCCGCGCCGAAGCGCTGATTACAGCGACGGGCGCGGATTTCAGGATTGGCGGCGACCGCGCCTATTATGTTCCGTCCAGGGATTTCATTCAGGTTCCGCCGCAGCCTGCTTTCTTTGACCAGATCAATTATTACCGCACCTGCTTTCATGAGCTTGGCCACTGGACCGGGCACCCGAAACGCCTCGCCCGCGACCTGAAAGGCGCATTCGGCACCAAAGATTACGCCCGCGAGGAACTGGTGGCGGAACTCGCCAGTGCGTTCATCTGCGCGGACCAGTCCATCGCCCCGACCGTGCGGCATACGGATTACATCGGTTCTTGGCTGGAAGTATTGCGCGAGGACAAGCGCGCCATTTTTCGCGCCGCGTCGCTCGCTTCCAAGGCGGCTGATTACATTCTCGCTTATGCCGCGCCGGACCCCTGCAGCGCTGCCGCAGCGATGGAAGCGGCGCCATGGTGAGGCAGATAAACAAAAGGTCCGGGGGACATTTTGTCTGCCGAACGAATCCGCCCTTTCGCATCAGCCGACTCGACGCGGCGCTTGCATCGCTTGACGCCGAAGACATTGGCGCATGGGCCGTGCTGGTCTGCGGCTGTTTCCACATTTTCGAGAGCGAGGGGGCGGCGCATCGCGCCTACCGCCTCTGGCTTGAAAACCGCCCTGTGCGCTGACGCACGGGGCATCCCACCAACTGCACATCATGAAGGAGGCAACGCCATGCAGTTAAAACATATCCCTATCACCGACATGAAAGTGTCCCGGCTCAATATGCGCCACGGGCGCAAAGCGCCCGACATTTCCGACATCTATCCGTCGATAAAGTCGCGCGGCGTCTTGCAGACCATGCTGGTCCGCAAGGAAGGTAGCAAGTATGGCGTTGTCGCCGGACGCCGCCGTTTCTTCGCCCTCAAACGCCTCGCCAAGGAGACAGGCAAGGCGCAGAAAGCGCCCTGTCTCGTTATGCAATCCGGCGATGACATTGCCGCGCTGGAAGCGACCCTTGTCGAGAACACCACCCACCTTCCAGCCGACGAGTTTCTGCAATATGACGTCTTCGCCCGGCTTGCTTCAAAAGGCGAGACCGTCACGGTGATTGCAGAGCGCTTCGGCGTCACCGAACTCATGGTGCGCCGGGTGCTGGCGCTGACGGCGCTCACCGATGATATCAAGGCGCTCTACAGGGCCGAAATCATCGACAAGCGGACGCTTTACGCCCTGACGCTCGCCACAAAAGAGCAGCAGGAAGACTGGCTGACCCTGTTGAACGCGGAAGACGAATACGCCCCGCGCGGCGAGCAGTTGAAAGACTGGCTCACAGGCGGCGGCCGCATCACCACCGACAAGGCGCTGTTCGATTTGGAAGCCTATGACGGGACCGTGCTGACCGACCTGTTCGGCGAGACTGCCATTTTCGGGGACGCTGACCTGTTCTGGACTTGCCAGAATGAGGCCATCGCCGACATGGCCGAACGCTACCGGAATGAGGGCTGGGCCGAAACCGTCGTGCTGGAACGGGGCGCGCACTTCCTGACATGGGAGCATGGCAAGCGCAGCCGGAAAGACGGCGGCAAGGTCTATATCGAGACCCGCCATGACGGCTCTGTCACGGCCCATGAAGGCTATCTGCCATCAAAGGACATCGAGAAAATCGAGCGTATCCTTGGCCGGGGCGGCGATGGCGAGAACGGCAAGCCCGCCCCAAAACCGGAAATGTCCGGTCCCTTGGCGGAATATGTCGCGCTGCACCGTCACGCCGCCGTCAGGGCGAGTCTGTGCGATGCGCCCGGCGTCGCGCTGCGCCTCGCCGTCGCCCATCTTGTCACCCGCTCGGATAACTGGCGGCTGGACGTTGAGCAGCAGCGCACACGGAAGGAAGCGACCGCGGAAAGCCTCGCGGCTTCGGCAGGGGAAGTGAAGTTCGCCGCGCACCGCGCCAAGGCCAAGGCGCTGATTGGGCAGGATGACCAAGACGGTTCGCTGGTGGCGGAGAATGCTTTTCCCGCCGACCCTTGCGAGACCTTCGCCCGGCTTCTGGCGCTCAGTGATGAAGAGGTGCTGCATGTTCTCGCCGTCGCAATGGGCGAAACCCTGCAGGCAGGTTCGCCCGCCGTCGAAGCCGCCGCACATGTGACGGACACGGATTTTGCCGCGCTGTGGTCGCCCGATGAGGCGTTCTTTTACTTGCTGCGCGACAAGCGCGTCATCAATGAAGTGGTCGCTGAAATCGCCTCGCCATCCACGGCCCGGTCTGTCCTGACCGATACCGGAAAGGCGCAGAAATCCGTCATCCGCAACCGCATCGCCGGGCATGGATGCGACCCCGACCCGGACTGGCGGCCCCGCTGGATGCGGCAGTCGCCATCCTCTTATCTTGACGGCGCGCCATGCCCGCCCGCCGAAGCGTGGGAGGCCGTCAGGGGTCTGTTCGAGGACAGCGAGGACAGGGCTTCGCTCGAAACCCCGGAAGCAAAGACAGCCATCGCCGCCTGACACGCCTCCCGTAAGCGGCATGGTTCGGGACCGTCCGGCAGTTTTGCCGGGCGGTCTTTTCCTGTTGGTGGCGCGGAAGCAAGCTCGCGAAACGACATGGGTGGTTTCCTTACCAACTGCCCTGTTTGTTCCTGACATATTGGCGTGCCTGCCAGTTGCAAACACCTCTGGCATTGCACGAAGGACGCCCCGAGCGGCCCCGTTTCCTTGCCTGACCTGGACGACCGCCTGCGGGCCATGAAACCGCCCATCGCCAGAAATTTCCTCTGCTGTTCGGTCTGAAGAAGACCGAACGCGCATTCACCGCGAATCAAATTTCCGCCACCGGGCGGTGCTCCGCTTTGCTGCGCCCGCTTCGCGGTTCAGACCTGCCGCCCGCCGTCCCTTTAGGTCAGCGTCAACGGAGCCATCGGGGCGCCCGCGACACGAAGCCAAAAGGAGATATGAAAATGGCTAACGCACTTGGATATGTCAGCGAAACAGACACAGGCTTTGAAGGCGCACTTGCCATGATGAGCCTCAACACGCCGATCCGCATCATCAAAAATGACGAAAAGACCGCCGACAAACAGCCCGATTTCAGGGTCTATGCCGGAGAGAAAGGCTCCGATATTGGCGGCGGCTGGGTCCGCACCGCGAAGTCTTCGGGCCGCGAATATGTCTCGCTCACCCTCGCAGACCCGATGATCGGCCCGCGCAAAATCTATGCGAACCTCGCCCCGGTCAAGGATAAGGATGGCCGCCACGTCATCCTCTGGAACCCGCAGGGCTAGACGCCGAAACACCAACCATAACGCCGCCCCGGAGGCTTTCTCCGGGGCGGTTTTTTTATGCTTTTTCCTTGGTTAAAACGTCGGGGGAAAATTCATGTGATCCATTTTCCCTCTGCAAAATCCCGCAATCTCCGCCAATCCTTTCGTCTCAAAAGTGATGAAAGGACACTGTGTACAATGACGAAAAACAGACGAAATGATCGCCGAAACGATGGCTGGCCGGAGCTTTTGAGTGTCGAGGAAGCGGCAGAATTTCTGAGGCTGAAACGCTCAACGCTTGACCATTATCGCTGCGAGGGACGCGGGCCGATTTACCGCAAACATGGCGCGCGGGTCTTCTATCCGAAACCCGATCTCATCCGCTGGTCAGAGCGCAATTCCTATGCGTCCACATCCGAACGCCTGCAGAAGCCGGAATGAAAAAGCGCACGCTTTGGATGACAGGATTTAGCGCCGGTCTTGTCTTTTTCGGTCTGGTTCTCGACCCCGCAGATCGCTTGATCTGGAACCGGACCGCGAGCGCACCGACAGGGCTTTACTGGCTGAGCGACGCGCCCTTCACCCCTGGCCGATGGGTCGTCGTCTCCAGCCAGAGCGTGCAAGCGAACTGGGCGCAGGAGCATGAATTTGTTGGCGAAGACTGGCCGTTATTGAAACAGATTGCCGGGGGTCCCGGCGATGAAATCTGCCGGACCGGACGCGACATTCTGATCAATGATGAAGTTGTGGCGGAAGCGCTGATTGTCGATTCCAGTGGCCGAAACCTGCCTGTGTGGGATGGCTGTGTCCGGCTTGAAAGCGATGAGCTTTTCCTGCTGACGCCGCATCCGGCGTCGCTTGATGGCCGGTATTTCGGTCCCGTAAAACAAACAGACCTGGATGGCGTCGCCATCCCCGTTTTCGTGGCCCGGGACAGACAGGGCGCAAGCGGATGCAAAGCGATACATGCGGATGCAAGGGAATCAGAAGCGAACCCGGTAGTGCTGTCGTAACCCCGCCCGCCCCCTGCC
>NZ_AWFH01000006.1 GCF_000682715.1 Hyphomonas atlantica corrig.
ACGGAGCTGGACTACAGGATACCCGGATGGTGAGAGCCAGTCCGGCTTTGGGCGCTGAGAGCGACACGCCTGCGGTCTTTTGAAGCTGAAAATACACATTTTCGTATCTTTAAAGACGTTTTCAATACAGCCATACAATCATGATGATCCGCACTGTCTTCCTCATGCTTGCCTTCACCCTGGCGGGCCTCGGCCTGCCCGCCTCAGCTCAACTTACCAGCGGCATTTCCGGACCGGAAGTGTCCGAAGGGAAACGAGCCGCAGGGTACCGCGCCGCCTATGACCCGGATACGAACGGTCTGGCTCAACGTGTGCACGTCGACTATGCGCTGAATGGACGTATGCTCGTTCGGGGCGTGATCCATGCCCGCAAGACGGACGCCGAAACAGTTGATTTTGACTATGCCCAAGCCGAGTTGCGCTGGCAGATGACGCCCGATGGTGCGCGCTGGGCGTCTGGTCTGCGGTTTGACGCCCGGCTGCGCGACGATGACCGGCCCGGCCAGGTCTCCCTGCACTGGTTGAACCAGTTCCGTCTGTCGGACACGCTCACAGCGCGGTTCACGGCGATTGGCACTGTCCAGACCGGCTCAAACCGGCAATCTGGCACCTTCCTGCAAACGCGAGGCGACCTCGGCTGGGCGATTGCCCCGGACATTGATGTCGGCGCGGAGCTCTACAATTCCTTCGGGCGGACAAGCGATATCCTCCCCCTGTCCGAGCAAAGCCACCAGATCGGCCCATTTGCCGACCTGCCGCTCACCGACAGCCTGTCACTGCGCACGAGCGCCCTGTTCGGTGTCACGTCCGGGTCGCCCGATGCCACCTTCCGGGTTTTCCTGACCCAGGATTTCTGACACCCAAGAAGTGGCTCGCCACACGCAGGCCATTACGGTAAACGTGTTTTTAATGCAGACGAAGGACGGGTAAGTCCGCCATGGATCGCGAAACCAAATTGGCCATCTCAGGCGCGGCCATCGCAAGGCGGGATCAGAAGCGTCGGGGACATGACGCCTCTGGCGGCAGAACCAGAAAGGGGTCTTTTATGCGCGCAATCTTCGGAATTTTTCCGCTGCTGGTCATTCCGGTAGCGCTCTACAATCTTCTCGCCGTCGGATTTGGCGGATCGGTAGAAACGGCGAATGAGTTTGGCGAGATCATCCGTTCGGATGCAGCGCCGATTCTCGGCCTGCTCAGCGACCGGTTTATCGGCCTGCCGATGATTTCCGGCGTCGAATGGGTCCTGACCAAAGGAGACGCCATTGTCCTGTTGGCCGTGATTTTCCTGTTTCTGGAAATCCTGAAGTCGACCTCAACCGGCACGGCGACGATCATCAATCACGCGGTTTCGATGATCCTCTTCATCGTCTGCCTGATCCAGTTCCTGTTGCTGCCGAATTTTGCAACGTCGACCTTCTTCATCCTGATGTCGATGACGTTGCTGGATGTGCTGGCAGGCGTCGTGGTCACGATCGTCTCCGCCCGACGCGACTTTGGCGTGGGCGATATCTAGACCTGTTTCAAAATGAACCAGTTTTGAGAGCCCGCACCGCGGGCTCTTTTACCGTCCGGCCTCAATCCTTGCTGTAGAGGTCAGACAATTGCTTCTGGATCGCGGCCATCTGGGCCTGCATGTTGGCCAGCGCCTCGGCCTGGTATTCCATCATCGGATTTGCGGCAGGCGCGGCTTTTTCGGCGCTTTTGAGCGTCGGCATGAACAGTTTCATCGCCTCTTCGAACATGGCCATGTTCCGTTTGGCCTGCTGCTCGAAGGCATTCATCGGATTGGCCGCCTTGCGCCATTCCTTCTGCGCCTCGGTGAAGCTGTTCATCGACATCTCCAGATAGGACGGCAGGAAAGCCTGCGCGCCGCCACCATAGAAGCCGATCAACTGGCGCAGGAAATTCAACGGCAAAGCCCCTTCGCCCTTCGTCTCGTTTTCGAAGATGATCTGCGTCAGGACCTGACGCGTCAGATCCTCTCCGGACTTTGCATCGCGCACTTCAAAGTCACGCCCTTCGCGGACAAGTTCCGAGAGATGGTCGAGCGTCACGTAAGAGGAAGTCGACGTGTCGTAGAGTCGACGGTTCGCGTATTTCTTGATGATGATCAGATCGTCTGATCCGTTTCCCTTGGCCATGTCCTGCCCTCTGCTTCTCAATTCGTCGAAGCAATTATTGTGCTATGCAGCAAGTCTTGCACAAAAATTGCCCGTGACCAATCCGCTATTGCTATCGCACCGGTGGAATGGCTAGCTGATGGCGTCAAACGACACGGGAGGAAATGTGTTATGGCGAAAGTAGCTTTGGTTACTGGCGGTACGCGCGGAATCGGTCGCGCAATCAGCGAAACCCTGAAAGCAAAAGGCTTTGCGGTCGCAGCAAATTTTGCGGGCAATCAGCAGGCCGCCGATGAATGCGCGAAAGAGCTGGGCATCAAATGTTACAAGTTCGATGTGGCCGACTATGACGCGGTCGGCGCGGGCCTTGCGGAGATCGAAAAGGATCTCGGGCCTGTCGATGTGGTCGTCAACAATGCCGGCGTCACGCGAGACGCGCCCTTTCACAAGATGACCCGCGAACAATGGCAACAGGTGATGGATATCGACCTGACATCCGCCTTCAATGTCACCCGTCAGGTTTGGGAAGGCATGCGTGAGCGCGGCTGGGGCCGCGTTATCAACATCTCATCCATCAACGGTCAGAAAGGCCAGTTTGGTCAGGCAAACTATTCCGCCGCCAAGGCCGGTCTGATTGGCTTCAGCAAGGCGCTCGCACAGGAAGGCGCCAAAAAGGGTATCACCGTGAACACGGTCTGCCCCGGATACATCGACACAGAAATGGTCCAGGCCGTTCCGGAAAAGGTCCTTGAGGGGATCATCGCGACGATCCCTGTCGGCCGCCTTGGCAAGGCCGAAGAGATCGCCTCGATGTGCGCCTACCTCGCCAGCGATGAAGCCGCCTTCATCACTGGTGCGACAATGACCGTGAACGGCGCGCAGTACATAGCGAGCTAGAGACTCAGCGTGATCTTGCCGAAATGCTGCTGGCTTGCCTGATGGGCAAAGGCATCAGCAATTTCGGCAAGCGGGAAGTCCTTGTCGAGAACCGGCTTGATGCCATTGGCCTCGATCGCGGCAATCATGTCCTCCTGATGCCGCCTGGATCCGACAGTAATCCCGGACAGGGTAATGTTCAGGGAGAACAAAGCGGCGGTGGGCACTTCACCCGCCACGCCAGTCAAAACACCAATGAGGGAGATATGCCCACCCGGACGCGAAGCTGTAATCGATTGGGCCAGTGTGCCCGGTCCGCCGATCTCGACGACCTCATCAACACCGCGGCCTCCGGTGATCGCCTTGGCCGCCTTCCCCCAGTCGGGCGTGTCCTTGTAGTTGATAACGTGATCCGCCCCCAATTCCTTCAGGCGCTCCAGCTTAGCGTTTGAGGACGAAGTCGAAATCACACGGCACCCTGCGGCCTTGGCGAATTGCAGTGCAAAGATGGAAACACCACCTGTGCCCTGGGTCAGAACCCAATCACCGGGCTTCACTTTCGCCTCGACCATCAGGGCACGCCATGCCGTCAGCGCCGCGCAAGGGAGCGTCGCAGCTTCACGATAAGAGTATCCTTCCGGCATACGCGTGAATGCGGTTTCCGGCGCAGCGACAAGTTCCGCGCCACACCCGTCGGCGCCATCTCCGGGAACACTTGCAAAGCCAGCGGCTTCGATCTCGCCAGCTTGCCAGTTCGGGAAGAAGAGCGACAGCACCTTGTCACCGGGCTTGTACTTCGTCACGCCCTCGCCAACTTCAACGACTTCTCCGGCGCCATCCGACATCGGAATGCGTCCATCATCTGTGGGGATCCCCCCCATGACGACAACAAAATCGTGATAGTTCAAACTGCTCGCATGAATACGAACAAGGATCTCTCCGGCCTTCGGCTTCGGGTCTGGACGGTCTTCAATCACCAGATTGCCGGGGCCTCCGGGCTTCTTGACGGCAGCAACTTTCATCTTGGTCTCCTCCTGAATTTTCAACAGGGGAGCTATGCCTCCGCTACGGAAGTCAAGCGATCCGGGAAATCCGTTTCGGTCAAGCTGTCAGCCGCGCTTCCCTCAAGGCCTTGCGCCGGACTTTCCCGGCATCGTCCCGAACCGGGTCAGACACGAATTCAAAACTCTTAGGAATTTTGTAGCGAACAAGATGCTCGTTCAGATGCGCAAGCATGGATGCGTCATCAACCGCGCCGTCTGGCCGGTCGATAATCGCATGGAGACGCGCGCCCATATCCTCATCCGGCAAGCCGATGACGGCCGAAGATCGCACACCGGGATAGGCATCAATCGCGGCCTCGACTTCGGCAGGATAAATGTTTGCACCGCCGGAAAGGATCATGTCGGACAGTCGATCTGTGAGATAGAGATATCCATCGGTATCCATCCAGCCAAGATCGCCCAAACTCTCCCAGCCGCCATCAATCGCTTTTGCTTCCGCGCCGATGTATCGGTAGGTGGAACCCTGCCCCGTCAGGGGGCGCAGGAAAACTTCACCAACCTCGCCCGCGGGCACAGCTTGCCCAGTCTCATCGACGATCTTGATCTCACATGCCTCAACCGGTCGACCGACCGAGCCCTTGTGCTCCAGCCACTCATCGCCCCGGATCATGGTTGTGCCCTGCCCTTCCGTTCCGGCATAGAGTTCCCAGATGACCTCTGCTCCGAGCCAATCGATGAAACACTCCTTCAGCCAGGCAGGGCATGGCGCAGCAAGATGCCAGAGCGTCTTCAGACAAGATATGTCATACTTTGTACGGACGTCTTCTGGCAGCGACCAGATACGGCGCATCATCGTCGGCACCATGTACACAATGTCGATCTGGACGCGCTCAATCGTTTCAAGGGTTTTCTCGGCATCGAAACGCGTCGTGATGGCCACAGTACACCCTCGGAACAAAGCCGTCATGGCCCAGACAAAGGGCCCGTTATGATAGAGCGGCCCGGGAACCAGCATTGCACCCTGCTGCTGGATTTCCAGAAAAGGAAGCTCCGTATCCCACGTTGCAGGCTGGGCCGACACGATCAGTTTGGGGCGACCAGTAGATCCACCACTGGTCATGGCCTTGAGTGAGGCGGCCGTGCGCTCTGGTAGCGCGTCATCGGAGAGGGCGGCATCCGGTTCAAAGCCCAGTGAAACGGACGGCGTCCCTTCATATTCTCCCGGCTGAACGCCTATGATCAGCGATGGTTTGCCAAGCTCAATGATCTGGTCGCGCTCATGTCTGGGAAGCTTCGCGGAAATAGGCTGCGGTGTTGCGCCAAGTTTCCAGACTGCGAAACAGGCCGAGAAAAACTCAATGCTGTTCGGCAGGGCAATGGTGACGAAATCGTCCTGTTTCACACCCAAGGCTTCATATGCGCGTGCCAACCGGTTCGTGGAGGCGTCCAGATCTGCCCATGAAATGGCGTCGCCTTCGTGATCGATGGCAACACGGTCGGGCTGCTGCTCTGCCCAGAAACTCAAGATGCGTGATAGAGACAGAACTGGCATTGGATTTCCTCGCTTTTATATATCCGCGCGCTTCAGCAGGCGGTGGAAACCCTCCCAGAACTCCTGTCTGCGATCTTCGGTTTCCATTAGAATTTCATGCATCGCCCCTTCGACGACCACATGTTCGCAATCTGGCAGCTTGGCGCAAATCTTCTCATGTGACGCATTGTCGACAAGTTGTTCTTCTTCAGCGGACGCGACAAACACCGGAATGGTTACTTGCTGCAACGTCTTCGGCTTTGTGAATGTATCGAGAATGTTCAGCGATGCGCCAAGCCATCCCCAGGTCACGGGGCCAAGCTCCAGATCCGGTCGCGCCTCGATCAGAGCGCGCTGCATTTCCCAATGTTTCTTGTCATGGGTCACAATATTGGTTTCGAATGTTTCCGGCGGTCCGGGCTGGATAGCGTAGTCACCGGCGCGCCCCGTCGCGCGCATGGCCCAGACGAGATATCGCATTCCAAGAAAACGTGACTTCAGCCCCCACATGGGTGCGCAGAATGCCGCCGCATCGACCTTGACCAATCCCTGCGAAATGGTCGCCAGCGCGATCGCACCGCCCATGGAGTGCGCGAGCGAAACATGAGGTCGCGGCAGCCGCTCTTGAAGACTTTCCAGACCGTTCGCAAGCGCCCCCATGAACGTCTCGAACCGGTCAATGTGTCCCTTCTTCGTATCGTCCAGCAATCGCTCCGACAGACCCTGGCCCGGCCAGTCCAGGATGACAACGGCAAAGCCCATCTCCTGTAGCTCGCGCCCGACCTCGAAGTATTTCTCGATGAATTCCGTTCGCCCCGGACAAACGATCACCGTACCGCGAGGATTCGATGCAGACAGGGCTGGCGCGATACACGCTCTTAGATTGCGCCCGCCACTTCCCTTGAACCAGACAATCTCTGCGCCATCCGGCGGAGGATTTCCCGGGACCAGAACGAAGGAATCGTCGAGGATGTGAGGGGCCGTCGTCATGCAAAGCGTCCAAATATAAAGAGGCCGCCCAAGGTTTCCCCGGACGGCCACTGAGATCAAGTTCGTTTCAGCGTGATTAGCTGAACTTCTTCATCAGGTTCTGCAGCTGCATGGCGACAGACATGTCACCTTCAACTTTCAGCTTGCCCTGCATGAAGGCCATTGTCGGGTCCATGGCACCTTCGGAAATCTTCACGAAGTCGTCCCAGTTGACCTTGATGGTGGCGTCGGCGTCAGAGTCGGAATTGTCGGCCTTGCCGGCCACGCCGTCGATGAACAGCTTGCCAGCGTCACCGAAATCGAATTTCACCTTCTTGGTGAAGTCGCCGCCAGCCTCGACTGCGGAGTCGGCTTTCGAAGTAAGTTCTGCGAGATCCATTGAAATCCTCCTTGAATGGACTTGAGGCGATAAAGCCGATCCTGACAGCGAATGGCAAGACTTCAACGGCGACATTTACTTGATTTGATTCAGCTGTTGCGGGGAATCGGAGAATTGCTCAGGTTTTGAAATCCGCTTGACCTAGCGTAGCGGAAGCATGGAAATTCACGCGCATGAGTTGGCAAAAATCGATTGAAGAATTGCGTCGGCGCGAGCGGCTGGCAGAGAAAATGGGCGGCGAAGAGCCCGTATCCCGACAACGAGGACGCGGAAAACTGACGGTCCGCGAACGGGTCGCGTTCCTGGCCGATCCCGGCAGCTTCCACGAAATCGGCAAGATCGCTGGCAATGCAACCTATGGCGCAGACGACGAATTGGAGCATTTTACGCCCTCGAACTCAGTTATGGGTCGAGCGCAGTTGAACGGGAAATCCACGGTCATTCTGGCCGATGATTTCACCGTCCGCGGCGGGGCCGCAGATGCCTCAATCTGGCAAAAGATGGTGCAGGCCATCAAGATGGCAGCCGAATACCGACTGCCTCTGGTGCAGATGATTGATGGCACGGGCGGCGGCGGATCGGTAAAGATGCTGGAAAAGGATCCGCGCACATACATCCCGGAGACACCAGGCTGGAACGAAATCACTCACGGTCTGACACAGGTTCCGTTCGTCTCCCTCGCGCTAGGCCCGTGTGCTGGTATGGGCGCAGGCCGGGTCGCCGCCAGCCATTTTTCTGTCATGGTGAAAGAGCTGAGCCAGGTATTCGTTGCTGGCCCGCCAGTTGCCATTGCGCTTGGGGAAGATGTCACCAAGGAAGAAATGGGGGGTTGGAAAATCCAGGGGCAGAACGGAACCGTCGACAATGTGGTGAATTCGGAAGCCGAGGCGTTCGAAACAGCCCGTCGCTTCCTGTCCTATCTCCCAGCCTCCGTGCACGAACTTCCGGAACGGGAACAGCCGAATGATACCCCCGACCGACGCGAAGAAAGTCTCATCTCCATCGTCCCAACAGATGGCAAGACACCCTACAAGCCGCGCAAGATCGTCGAGGCGACAGTCGACAAGGGCAGCTTCTTCGAAATCGGCCATGATTGGGGCCGCGGTATCGTTTGCGGTTTCGCGCGGCTGGACGGGTATCCAGTCGGCATTCTCGCTGGCGACCCATTTTTCCTTGATGGTGCCTGGACGGCGGATGTTTGCGACAAGGTCGCGCGCCATATGGATCTGTGTTCGCAGTTCCACCTGCCCGTCGTCCACTTCGTGGATTGTCCCGGCTTTGCGGTCGGCGTGAAGGCGGAAACGGCGGGCGTTACCCGCGCCGGCGTGCGTGCCATGACCGCGATTTACCAGGCAGACGTTCCTGTCTGCTCTGTGGTTATCCGCAAGGCCTACGGCTTGGCCGGGTCTGCCATGATGAACCAGAGCCGTACCAAATGGCGCTATTGCTGGCCGAGCGGCGACTGGGGCAGCCTGCCAATGGCGGGAGGCATCGAAGCGGCATTCCGCAAGGAACTGGCCGAGGCCGAGGACCCGGACGCGTTGAAAGCCCAACTCTACAAGAAGTTCGATGCGATCCGGTCACCCTTCCGCACGGCAGAGTCTTTCTACGCAGAGGAAATCATCGACCCGCGCGATACGCGCCCCCTACTCGTGGACTTTATCCACCACGCCTGGCGAACGCTGGAGCCCGGAGAAAGACGCATTGGGTTTCGTCCCTGACACCCTGCCTGATTTCCAACCTGATCTTGCCATTTTGCTGGTTTCATGTGGAAGTCCGCACGGACGTGGAGGGACCAGATGAAACTCAAGATACCAACATTCACAGCCGCAGCGCTCTTGCTCGCGGCATGCGGCGGGCCAAGCGGGGAGCCAATCGAACGCTCCAGAATGTCTGCCCCGGCAGCTGCTCCGATGATGGAGCAGGACATGGCCGTGGGCGAGGCTTTCTCTAAATCGGGCACCGATGGCGCGCCAGTTGACGACGTTGCGCAACAATACATTGCCTATTCGCATTCCCTCGGACTGCGCCTGCCAGTCAAACAGATTGAACCAGTGATGCAGGGGCATGTAGCCGCCTGCAACGCCGCAGGGCCATCCGTCTGCATCGTCACAAACTCCTGGTTCAACACCTATTCCGAAGATGAGGCCTCTGGATCGCTCCAACTACGCGCGACACCTGACTGGATAGAAACATTCCTCAACGGCATTGACGAAGAAGCCAAGCAGGCGAACGGAGACGTCACGAACCGCCAAACGACGGCTGAAGACCTCACCGTTTCCATTATTGACACCGACGCCCGGCTGAATGCTCAGCAGACTTTGCAAAAACGTCTGGAGGAATTGCTCGCCAATCGAGACGGAGAACTCGGCGACCTTCTGGCGACCGAGCGGGAACTGGCAAGGGTGAATGGTGAGATCGACTCTCTGAAATCTTCGCTCAAAGCATTGATGTTGCGCGTGAACATGAGCCAGCTCAGCGTGAACTACGAGACAAAACGCAATCCAGTTTCTCAAAGTGCACTCTCGCCAATTGGAAATGCGTTTGGAGACTTCTTCTACAATCTATCCAGCGCCCTCGCCGCCGTAATCACTGCCTTTGCGGTCGGGCTGCCGTGGTTGATCCTGATCGGTGTCTTCCTATGGATCTGGCTCAAACTGGTCTGGCCCCGGATACGGCGGAAGAAACCTCAATAGCGAAAAAGCCCCCGGATCGCTCCGGGGGCTTTTTCATCAGGCCTATGCCAGTGCTTTCTTCCTGGACTTGGGCTTCGTGTCGCCCAACAGAAGATGCGCAATTTCCTTTGGCACGATCATCAAGATCTCTCGGGTCGTTGTTTCCCAATTCTCGAGCAGGTCCTTCGCACGCAGAGATTTGGTCCGCTTGAAATGTTCTTCGATGAGGGCCTTCGCTTCAGCGATATGATCCGCTTTCATCTCGGCAAGCGGATACCAATCAATGGCTTCCGGGTTGGCCATCTTCTCAAACTGATTGTCCGGATCCCAGATATAAGCCGTTCCACCCGTCATACCGGCGCCGAAATTGTCACCAACCGGCCCAAGGATAACGGCTTTGCCGCCTGTCATGTACTCACAGCCATTTGCGCCACAGCCTTCGATCACCGTCACAGCGCCGGAGTTTCGAACCGCGAAGCGAACACCCGCCGTCCCTGCCGCAAACAGCTTGCCAGCCGTCGCGCCATAGAGACAGGTGTTCCCGATGATCGCATCACCGGCGCGATTGCGCTCCTTCGGTCGGGGAGAGACAACGATGGAGGCTCCAGACAAACCTTTGCCCACATAGTCGTTCGCGTCGCCAATAACTTCCAGCAAAAGACCCTGTACGGAAAACGCACCGAGTGACTGGCCTGCTGAGCCTTCAAGGCGGATATGCAGGCGGCCTTCGGGCAAGGCTTGCATACCGAACTTGCGCGTGATGGCAGAGCTCGACCGCGCGCCAATACCGCGCATCGTATTCTGAACGCCGTATTCCAGCTGCATTTTCTCGCCACGTTCGAAGAATGGTTCGGCATCGCGCAGGATCTGGGTATCCAGCGTATCCGGAACTTCTTCTCGACGATTCGGCTGATAGATGACCGGCGTTTCTGTATCGACCTGCACCAGAAGCGGGTTGAGATCGAGATCGTCCAGATGCGTGGAACCACGGCTGACCTGAGTCAGCAGATCTGTCCGTCCGATCGCTTCATCCAGCGATTTCAGGCCGAGAGATGCCAGAATTTCGCGCACGTCTTCGGCGATGAAGCTCATCAAATTAACGACTTTATCCGGAGACCCGGTAAAGTGCGCACGCAGAGCTTCATCCTGAACACAAACACCAACGGGGCATGTGTTAGAATGACACTGGCGGACCATGATGCAGCCTATGGCGACGAGCGCGGCCGTGCCGATACCGTATTCTTCCGCGCCCAACATGGCCGCAATCACAATATCCCGACCGGTGCGCAGGCCACCATCTGTCCTGAGCGTCACCTTGTTGCGCAGATTGTTGAGCGACAGGATCTGGTGCCCTTCAGCCAGGCCAAGCTCCCAAGGCAGGCCAGCATATTTGATCGAGGTCTGAGGGCTTGCACCGGTACCACCAATTCCGCCTGCAATCAGAATGACATCTGCCTTTGCCTTCGCAACCCCGGCGGCAACCGTGCCGACACCCGATTGGGCAACCAGCTTCACGCAGACACGTGCCTCTGGGTTGATCTGCTTGAGATCATAGATCAGCTGCGCGAGGTCTTCGATCGAATAGATATCATGATGCGGCGGTGGCGAAATCAGCGTAACGCCCGGCGTTGCGTGGCGAAGTTTCGCGATGAGTTCCGTCACCTTGAAGCCAGGCAGCTGGCCGCCTTCACCCGGCTTCGCACCCTGGGCGATCTTGATCTCGATTTCTCGGCATTGGTTCAGATATTCCGCCGTCACACCAAATCGACCAGATGCGACCTGCTTGACTGCAGAATTCATATTGTCGCCATTTGGAAGAGGACGGAACCTCGCACGGTCTTCGCCGCCTTCCCCGGAAACGGATTTCGCGCCGATACGGTTCATGGCAACATTCAACGTACCGTGCGCTTCCGGACTAAGGGCGCCCAAAGACATGCCCGGTGTCACGAAGCGCTTGCGAATCTCATTAATCGACTGAACGCTGGATACCGGAACCGGTGCCCCGGCAGGCTTGAAGTCCAGCAAGTCACGCAATTGAATCGGGTCGCGCGAGTGAACAGCCTCGACGTATTTGCGATAGATGGAATAATCGCCGCGATCACACGCAGCCTGAAGCGTATGGATCAGATTTCCATCCAAGGCATGCGGCTCTTCGGATGCACGCAAGCGGTAAAAGCCACCCACGGGAAGCGAAACCACGTCCTCATCGAATGCGGCCTCGTGTCTGACGAGCGCATTCTCTTCAAGGCCCGCAAGCCCGAGCCCGGAAATCCGGCTGCTCATGCCTGGGAAGTAGTCCGCTACGAGCGCGCGGGAGAGACCCAATGCTTCGAAATTATAGCCACCGCGATAAGACGAGATTACGGAAATGCCCATCTTGGACATGATCTTCAACAACCCGCCCTCGATGGCTTTCTTGAAGTTCAGCACGCATTCATTGAGATCGAGATCCCCGAACAGCCCTCTTGCTTGGCGGTCGGCGATGATATCTTGCGCCAGATAAGCGTTCACGCAAGTCGCACCGACACCAATCAGAACCGCAAAATAATGCGTGTCGAGACACTCTGCAGACCGCACCGTGATGGAGCAGAACGTCCGTAGACCCTGGGCTACGAGATGAGAGTGAACCGCGCCCGTCGCAAGGATCATAGGGATGGCGATTTTATCAGCAGACTGATGCTGATCGGTCAGAATGATGTGCTCACGACCTTCACGTACCGCATCTTCCGCTTCCTGACGGATACGGCTGAGGGCGTTCTTGAGAGCTGTGCCGTCGCCGGCCGCATCAGACTCGTCGAACGTACAGTCGATTTCTGCGGTCCCGACACCCAGCCGATCGATCAACCGGTCATACATCCCGTTGGTGAGAACCGGGCTCTCCAGCACAAACACTTCCTGCTGGGATTTATCCGTGTCCAGCACGTTTCCGAGATTCTTGAAGCGGGTCTTCAAGCTCATGACGCGTTCTTCGCGCAGTGGGTCAACAGGCGGGTTTGTCACCTGGCTGAAATTCTGCCTGAAGAAATGGCTCATTGGGCGATAGGAGTATGACAGCACGGCTGTCGCCGTATCATCACCCATCGAACCGATGGCCTCCTTGCCACCCTCTGCCATTGGCGACAGGATGAGCTCCAACGTCTCAAGCGTGTATCCCGCCGCGGTCTGACGTCGCAGCAGGTCTTCCTTGTTGAACATCAGTGGCTCGGGCCCTGGTCCGATTTCCGGCTCGAGTTCTGTGACAGCCTTGAGCCAGTCTTCGTAAGGCGCCTTGCCCGCCAGCAGGTCTACAAGCTCACCATGCTCATAGAATTTGCCGGTCTTGAGGTCCGCCGCAATCATGCCGCCGGCCTGAATCAGGCCGCGCTTCGTCACTTCGTGATCGCCAAGCGGACACATGCCAGCTTCCGACCCGACAGCCAGAATACCGTCCGCCGTCAACGCATAGCGCAGAGGGCGCAGACCATTCCGATCAAGGCCAGCGATTGCCCAACGGCCATCATAAGCCGCGATGCCAGCCGGGCCATCCCACGGCTCCATCACGGAATTGCAGTAATCGTACAGAGCCTGATGCGACGTGGGCATCACGGAATCGCGTTTGGACCAGGCTTCAGGAATAAGCATGGCTTTTGCCATCGGAGCTGAGCGCCCCGATTTACAGAGGATTTCGAAGACTGCATCCAATGCCCCGGAATCTGATGTGCCATCCGGAATAACCGGCTTCACGTCGTCGACATGGCCACCAAATGCCTCGGACACCATGCGGATTTCATGGCTCTTCATCCAGTTCTTGTTGCCGCGAACCGTATTGATCTCGCCATTATGCGCAATCATTCGGAAGGGCTGTGCCAATGACCATTGGGGAAAGGTGTTGGTCGAGTAGCGCTGGTGATAAATTGCGAAGGCAGAGACGAAACGTTCGTCTTTCAGATCCAGATAAAAATTGTCGATATCCTGAGCAAGGAACATGCCCTTGTAGATCAGGGACGAGTGGCTGAGCGAACAGACGTAGAAAGATGGAATGGCCGCTTCGCGGGCACGGCGTTCGATCCGCCGGCGGCAAATATAAAGCGCACGCTCCAGGTCTTCGGGGCTGCGTCCCATCGCGTCACGGAACATGATCTGTTCGATTGCCGGGCGTGTGTCTTTCGCCTTCTGACCGATAACGGTCACATCGACCGGCGGCTGACGCCAACCATAGATGTAGAAGCCGAAATGCAGGACTTCAGTCTCCACCAATGTCCGCGCAGCTTCCTGCGCTGCAAAATCCGTTCGTGGCAAGAAGATCTGGCCAACGCAGATCGGGTCATCTGTTGGGTTATGGCCCGTGCGCGTGACATGTTCCCGGAAGAAATCCTGAGGCACTTCCACGCGAATACCGGCGCCATCGCCTGTCTTGCCGTCAGCATCCACCGCTCCGCGGTGCCAGACATTTTTCAGAGCCTCGATGCCCATTTCAACGATTTCGCGGCGCGGCTTGCCATCCAGCGCAGCCACCAGACCAACGCCACACGCATCGTGTTCGAACTCAGGGTCATAGGCATGGCCGTCGATCAAGCGCTGACGGTTGGCTTCATACTGCTTTACATAATCTGACATGTATTTACTCCGCCGCCACTTTAGAGGCGCGCTCTTGTGCTTTCATCGCCTTGTGCATTGCGTCCGCTGCGTCACGGCCATCTTTGATGGCCCAAACGACGAGCGATGCTCCGCGTACGATATCGCCCGCGGCGTAAACGCCCGGCAAGCTGGTTTCCATTGTGGCGTAATCGACCCGCACCGCGCCCCAACGGTTCACGGTCAGCGTCTCTTCTCCAAACAGCTCAGGCAGGTCTTCCGGATCAAAGCCAAGCGCCTTGATGACCATGTCGGCCTTCAGGTCAAAGGTTTCACCGGTCCTCACCGGAGATTGGCGACCGGATGCATCGGGCTCACCCAGTTTCATGCGGCTAGCCCGCACGGCTTTCAGCTTGCCGGCTTTCGTATCGAGAATTGCCTCCGGTGACGCGAGCCATTCGAACGTGACGCCCTCTTCTTCAGCGTTCGCCACTTCCCGTTGGCTCCCCGGCATGTTGGCGCGGTCCCGGCGATAGAGGCACGTGACGCTCTTTGCCCCTTGGCGAATGGCAGTCCGGACACAGTCCATTGCGGTATCGCCGCCTCCGATCACCACAACTCTTTTTCCATCGGCGTTCAGCGTCCCATCATCATAGGCTGGAACGGCGTCGCCAAAATTCTTGCGATTGGAAGCGGTCAGGTATTCCAGCGCCGGGAAAACGCCTTCATTGCCACTACCGGGGCATTTCAGGTCCTTCGCCTGGTACACGCCGGTCGCGATCAGAACCGTGTCATGTTCTTCGCGCAGGGTCGCAAGAGAAACAGTCTCCCCAACGCGCGTATTGAACTTGAACGCGATGCCGGAATCTTCCAGCCGTTTGATGCGACGCTCGACGACATCTTTCTCGAGCTTGAAGCCCGGAATACCGTAGACCAGCAGACCACCCCCGCGATCATACGCATCATACACGACAACCTGGTAGCCCTTGCGGCGCAGCTGTTCCGCCGCCGCCAGACCCGCCGGGCCAGCGCCAATAATGCCTGCCGATTGAGCCCGCTCCCGTGGTGGCTTGATAGGAGTTACCCAGCCCTGCTCCCAGGCATTGTCTGTGATATATTTCTCGATCGAGCCGATTGTCACCGTGCCATGACCGGACTGCTCGATTGTACAAATACCTTCGCACAAACGATCCTGCGGGCAGATGCGGCCACAGATCTCCGGCATGTTATTCGTCGCAGAGGACACTTGATATGCCTCTTCCAGGCGATCTTCCGCCGCCAGTTTCAGCCAGTCCGGGATATTATTCGATAGCGGGCAGCCTTGCTGGCAGAATGGAACGCCGCATTGGGAACAGCGCGTTGCCTGCTCTTTCGCCTTGTCCTTGCTGAACTCTGCATAGATTTCATCGAAATCGTCCTTGCGATCCGTCGCGGATCGCTTTGTCGGCATGCTTCGCTCGACCTTGATGAATTTCAGCATCTTTTCTGCCATAGTGGCGCTCCTGACCTTGGAAGCCCGGGCTTACGGCGTGAGCGCCTTGTGCGCAATAGTATATCGCGCTTTATATATTGTTTCGATATGCGTAATTCTGCACAATCGCAAAAAACACTCCAATATGAGAAACAGTCTCATATTTTCGTATTATTTTGATATGTAGTGATTTGATGGTTGGTTTACCGAATTGGGCTAGGTGCAAACTGTCGGAATTCAACTAGGTTCGCGCCATGTCACTCCTGCAGCTTGCCATCATAGCCCTCCTTCAAGGTACCACCGAGTGGCTGCCGATTTCGTCTTCGGGGCACGTTCTGCTTGCAGCAGGCTATTTCAGTGCAAGTCCTGCGGATGAACTGCTCATCAACGCAGTCTCAAATATTGGCACTCTGCTGGCCATGCTCATCTACTTCAGGAAAGACGTCGCAGATGCCGTTGCGGGCGGATTCGAACTGATCGCCGCACCTGTTTCGAAATCACCTCTTTCGAAAGGGGCACGCCTCGCCGCCGCCGTCATCGTCGCGACCCCCATCGCCCTGATTGTCGCCGTTTCCTACGAATTGTTCCTGCCAGAAAGCATGCTCTCGACAATGCGAAGCATCTACGTGGTTGCAGCAACCACTATAGTGTTCGGCGCGCTCCTTTGGTGGGCCGACGCCAAGGGCGCACGAACACGCACAGAAGAAGACATGACGCTCTGGCACGCATTCCTGATCGGTGCCACGCAGGCCATCGCAGCCATTTTGCCGGGGACAAGCAGGTCCGGCATAACAATGACGGCCGCGCGAGCATTGGGCTATGATCGCACGGAAGCCGCCCGCTTCTCGATGCTGATTGGTGCCCCCATACTGGCGGCGGCCGGTGGATATGGCCTCATCGGCCTCATGTCCGCTGATCCTGCCGGTTCAGTCTTGACGCTTCAGGATGGCCTGGTTGTTGCGGGTATTTCATTCATCACCGGTCTCGCGTCCATCTGGTTTCTGATGTCACTGCTCAGCCGAATGAGCTTCCTGCCCTTCGTTATCTACCGTTTTGCGCTCGGGGCCGTCCTGATCCTGGGCTCACCCATGATCGGGCTGCTCTAGATCAGGCTTCAGAAGCTTTGTGGAACTCGCCATAATCCCGGAAGCGCCACAGATAGCCCGGCACGATGGCCTCCACCGATTCAAGATCAGTAATGCCAAGATCCTTCATGGTCAGCGCATCGTCGGCCACCACATTGTCGGTTTTCAACATTTCAACCTGGTCGGCTGTCAGCGGCGGATCACCGAGAAAGCCCCAAGAGAATGGTGGGACGTAGCGCCACACAGCAGCGCTCAGATAACCCATCGGCTTGGCCACGAAAAAGGGCAACGGCACGGTGAACCGGCGTTTGTCGATGGTGGAGAAGATCACGTCATACAGCTCATTGAAGCTGTAAGTCCGCGGGCCGCCCAATTCGTAGGTCTTGCCGGCAGCCGCCTCATTATCCACCGCAGTCGCAATCGCTTCAGCCACATCCCCTGCATACACGGGCTGGAAGCGCGTCTTCCCACCGCCAAGCGCAGGCAACAGCGGCAGCACGCTCATGATGGGTGACGTCGCCATCGCGGCGAACCGATTGAAGAATTCGTCTTCCGGGCCGAACACGATGGAAGGACGCAGAATCGTCGCCGTTGGCACGGCTTCGCGCACAGCCGCTTCGGCTTCAGCTTTCGTGCGCGCATAGTCTGCATCAGAATCGGCGTCTGCACCAATTGCGGAGACTTGAACGAAGCGTGTGATGCCCTTCTCGGCCGCAGCAGCGCCAAGAACTTTAGTTCCCTCGCGTTGAGCGGATTCAAACGTCTGCGCACCCTTTTCGAACATGATGCCAACCAGATTGACCACTGCATCGGCGCCTTCCAGCGCGCGATCAACGGATTCCCGGTTGCGGATATTGGCCTGAACGATATCGACCCATCCTGGAGGGCCTGCGAGGCGAACATCACCCGCCGTATTCACATGGCGACACGCAACGCGCACACGCCAGCCCTTTTTCACGAGTTCACGGGCAGCATAGCGACCGATAAACCCCGACCCGCCGAAAACAGTTACCAAGCCTTTGGTCATCTTCAGTCTCTCTCATGGCGGCCATGCCGCGATAATTCGATTGGGGCCTTTGATCATAGACCCTCCCGCCTGTCTACCAAGCGAGCGCGGGCGAATCAGCGCGGACGTGCAGATTGTCCCATTCGACTTGCCGGGTTGCCCAATCCGGCATCGGAAATCTGGAATCTATGCCCCGTAATGTTCTGCAAACCAATCGGCAAACGCCCGTCGCTCGTTCTCACTCATGTGCAAGCCAAGCTTCGACCGACGCCAGAGAATGTCCTCGGCTGAGCGCGCAAACTCCGACTCGACCAGATAGTTGACCTCCGCCTCGAACAGTCCCGCCCCGAACGCCCGCCCGAGTCCCGCTTCGCTTTCTGCCTTTCCAAGCAGAAGCCGGACCCGTGTGCCATACGCCCGCGCCAACCGCTCAATCAGTGCAGGGTCTAGCGCCGCATACTCGCGCAGCAATTCGCCCAGAAATGAAGAGAAATCAGCGTCCGGGATATCCCCTCCAGGCAGGCTTGCGGTTTGGGTCCAATCCGGCGCGGTTTCAGAAAATATACCTGCCAAGGTCGCCATCGCGTCCTCGGCAAGCTCCCGATAGGTCGTGATCTTTCCGCCGAAGACCGAAAGGATCGGGGCCCCTGCCCCATCATCGAGTTTCAGAACATAGTCCCGCGTAACTTTGGAGGCGTTAGCAGCGTGGTCATCGTAAAGTGGGCGTACGCCTGAATAGGTGGCCGCGACATCTGCTGGTGTCACCGGCACCTTGTAGTACTCACTCGCCCCGTCGCAGAGGTATTCGATCTCATCCTGAGTGATCTCGACCTTGTCGCGATCAGCATCATAGGGAACATCCGTTGTGCCGATCAGGGTGAACTCTCCGCGTTCATACGGAATTGCGAACATGATCCGGCCATCGCCATTCTGGAAGAAATAGGCGTGATCACCCTCATGCCATCGCGGCACGATGATGTGACTACCCTTGACGAGTCGGAGATGCGTCACGTCCGGCTGGTTGCTATCGAGGTCCAGAATGTCATCAACCCACGCGCCGGCCGCGTTGACGACGGCCTTGAACTGCCGGGTGTGTGTTTCGCCTGAGGTTTCGAGAACGGCTTCCCAGTGATCGGTGTGGCGCGTGAGTGATGTGCACCGGGTTTGCGTCAGGATTTCGGCGCCGCGCGCCTTCGCATCAACCGCGTTCAACACGACAAGACGCGAATCCTCCACCCAGCAATCTGAATACTCGAAGGCGAGCCTGAACTCATCTTTCAAAGCATCGAGTTTAGACGTCGACTTTCGGCGAAGCGTGGTCGTGGCTGGCAGGATCTTTCGTCCGCCGAGATGGTCATAGATGAAGAGTCCCAGCCGTATCAGCCAGGCTGGTCGCAGCGCCTTGTGGTGCGGAAGGACAAACCGCATCGGCCATATGATGTGAGGCGCGGCCTTGAGCAGGATCTCCCGTTCAATCAGTGCCTTGCGAACGAGGCTGAAATCATACTGTTCGAGGTAACGCAGGCCGCCATGAATCAGTTTGGTACTGGAGGAGGATGTGTGCTGGGCCAAGTCATCCTTTTCGCACAGGACGACATCAAGCCCCCTGCCCGCGGCGTCGCGCGCGATCCCCGTGCCGTTGATCCCGCCGCCGATCACCAGAATGTCGTGCATCTCAGCCTTTCATCAGGCCGGCGGCCTTCAGCAGCTTCCCTGCGCGTAGGACGCGTTGCAGCTTGTGCTCCGAAGAACGGTCACCCTTGTTCGAATCCGGATGGAACCGCCGCACATATTCCGCGTAGCGCGCACGGATTTGTGCTGGCGTCGCGTCTGTTTCCAGATCCAGTTCCTTCAATGCGCGGGTCTGAAGCGTATTGCGGTTGCTCGAACTCGCGGCCTCGCCATTTGCCACGTCATCCATGTTGAAGAACCGGCTACCCGCCCAACGGCGCGGATCAAGCTTCTGAGCGCTCTTTTCTCCCGCCAGCGGACCTGTTCCAAATTTCCAGGTACGCTTGTGGCCAAACCGTTCCTGACGGGCAAAGGACGCGGCTTCCGCCTCCGACATACCTTCGAAGAAGTTGAAGCTGCGATTGTATTCCGCCGCATGAACCTGACAGAACCAATGGCGTCCATTTCCTTTGCGTTTCGGCGCAGGATGCGTCCCCTCAAGGTCGCATTCCTTGTGGTCACAAACACGAGTCTTCTGGGCACGCGCACGTGAAGCCTCGTCTTTGGGAGGCTTGATGCGTATATCCTTGAACTTCACGCGATAGGAAAATGGGTCACTGTCTGACATGGCCCGGCATAATAAGGAGAGCAGGTTAAAGATGCCACCGCCAAGTGACAGGTTATCGCGAATTCGTGACCTTTTGACCGAGGCTTTCGAACCCACAGAGCTCGAAATCACGGATGACAGCCACAAACACGCCGGGCACGCCGGGGCCGCACCGGGTGGCGAAACCCATTATTCCGTGCGAATCACATCCGCTGCATTCGAAGGATTGTCCCGCGTCCAGACGCAGCGCGCCGTTATGCTGGTACTGCAGCCTGAATTCGATACCGGGCTTCATGCTCTTGCGCTGAAGGCGAAACCGGCCTGATTCTTGAATTTCCTATCTTCTGGCGGAACCGAATTATGACTCGTTCATTAATTCCACAGCCGTCGAGGAGAACGGGTGATGGTAAGAGAATTGATGATCGCCGCAGCTGCGGGCGCAATGTTCATGGGTTCAGCGAGCGCCGAGCCTGTATCTGATGAGATGAATCTGGGCATGATGCACTGGATTCGCGACACGGTTTGCACACCAGATCGCGAAATCGTCTTCGTGCCGGTTTCGCATGATATTCCAACCCTTCAGGGGGAGTGGGCGGTCATCGCGATGGACAATCCCGATCCGAATTCGGCCCACATCGTGTCCTTGAACGAAAAGAACTGGCTTAAGGCCAATGGGTGCGACGAAGACCCAGCCGATACGCTGCAGATGGCCAGCCGGAAAACCGAATCAGCTCGTCTCGGCCTCTGAAATATTCAGGCCGGTCACTTGATTGCGCTGTCGGCGCAACACGTTGAACCGATACCCGTGGAACACAAAGCTTTGGCCTGGCTCAGGGATGGTTTGCGCCTCATGAATGACGAGGCCCGCGACCGTCACGGCCTCCTCGTCGGGCAAATTCCATCCGGTCGCGCGGTTTAAGTCCCGAATAGGGACCCAGCCATCAACATTCACAGACCCATTCGGCTGCGGGCGCACGCCTTGCACCGCCACGTCATGCTCATCATGAATGTGGCCGACGATCTCTTCAAGAATGTCTTCGAGCGTGATCAGTCCCTGGAGCTCGCCATACTCGTCCACGACGAGTGCAAAGTGACTCCGCTTTTGCAGGAACGCATCGAGCTGATCCTGAACTGGCGTTGTCTCCGGAACGAACCACGGCTTGCGAAGCAGGTCTTCAAGATTGAGCGACGACAAGTCTCCGCCAAGGGGTAACGCAGCACGCAACAGGTCTTTTGCGTGCAGAATGCCGACAATCTCTTCCTTCTCGCCGCGATAAAGCGGCAAGCGCGTGTGCGGGCTCGCCATGGCCTTCATGATAAGCTGGCGCGGCTCGAGATCCGCATTCAGCATCTTGATGTTCTTGCGGTGGATCATGACGTCTTCGACTGTCAGTTCCTTCAGGTCCAGCGCGCCAACAAGGCGCAGCCGGTCTTCGGCGCCCACACCGCCCTCGGATGCGTGGAGATCAATCGCGCCTCGAATTTCCTGTTCCGCAGAAACCGCTTCCGCCGGAGTACCAAGACCGAGCACACGAAGCGTCACGCTGACCACAAACTGGATCAGGACGACGATCCACGACACGGCAAGAACCAGGGCGCTGATCGGTCTGGCCACACTCATTGCCATCGTATCCGGACGTGAAATCGCATACGTCTTCGGCAACACTTCGGCGAACACCAGCACAAGAATGGTCATGACGCCCGTCGCCATGACGAGGGCCAACCCGCCCTGGCCAAACAGCGCCGTAAACAGCGACGTCGCCAGAACCGAGGCAAGAATGTTCACGAGATTGTTGCCGAGCAGGATCGCCCCGATCAGGTTTTCCCGATTGGAGATCAACCGGTTCACCGTTGCGGCACGCTTGTCGCCATCCTTCTCCAATTGGTGCATTCGGGCGCGCGACGCCGCTGTCAGTGCGGTTTCCGAACCAGAAAAAAAGCCTGACATGCCAAGCAGCAGCAGGATGGAAATGGCATAACCGATAATCATGGTGTGGGTCTCATGGCGAGAGGATCAGGTCTCCAGCAATTCGTTGCTGAGAAATGCTTCGACAAGGGATAAGTCTGCATCCTTGTGGATGTAGGATTGGCCAATGCCTCTTGCGAGGATGAGCGGCACACGGCCACCGCTTGCCTTCTTGTCCTGCTGCATCAGTTCGACCAGACGAGCAGCTGTATATGGCCCGCCCTGTCGTCCTGGAATCGCATATTGAAGGCCCGTCGCCTTCAGATGTGCGGTCACGCGATCGGCATCCGTCTGCGGCGTAAGCCCTCGAGACGCACCAAAGCGGAAGGCGAGCGCCATGCCGATGGCGACCGCTTCACCATGCAACAAATCAGGGGCATACCCGTTCGCGGCTTCAAGCGCATGGCCGAATGTATGCCCCAGGTTCAACAGGGCTCGCGCGCCGGTTTCGCGTTCATCTTCGGCAACGATCGCCGCTTTCGCCCGGCAGGATGTGGCGACAGCATGCGTGATGGCTTCGGCCTCCAACGCCAGGACCGCTTCGCCATTCGCCTCGAGCCAGGCGAAAAACTCCGGATCATTGATCAGGCCGTACTTCACAATCTCTGCATAGCCCGCCCGCAGCTCTCGCGCAGGCAGGGTTTCGAGCAGTGCCGTGTCTGCAATGACCAGTTGGGGTTGATAGAAAGCGCCGATCATGTTCTTGCCGCGCGGCGTGTTCACGGCGGTCTTGCCCCCGACAGAAGAATCCACCTGCGCCAACAGAGTCGTCGGCACCTGAACGAACTTCATGCCCCGCTTCATCAAGCTGGCCGCCAGCCCGGTGATGTCACCGATCACGCCGCCGCCGAGCGCGATCAATACGTCGCCGCGGTCTGCTGATGATTCCAACAGCCAATCCAGTATGTCTTCGAGATTGGAGAAGGATTTCGTTTTCTCTCCTGGCAGGAGGGACTTCCAGATTGTCGTCACGCCCGTCGGGGCAAGCGCTTCGTCAAGCCGATGACGATGTATCCGCTCTACGGTTTCATCTGTCAGCACAAAGACGCGTGGCTGTTTCAGCATCGGCGTCAGGCGCTCCCCCAAATGGTCAAGCGCACCATGACCAACAAGAATGTCGTAGCTGCGATCCGCGAGGTCTACGGTCACCGTATCAAGTGGGGAAAGGGTTGTGGTCACTTCGGCGTCCATGTCTGAAGGGCTTTGTAGATGGCGTTGACTGTATTGATGTGCGGACCATCCTTCGATGGCACCACTAAATCGGCTTGCGAATAGATTGGCTCGCGCTCAGCCAAAAGGCTGGTCAGGACATCCTTCGCATCCGGCCGCCGCAGCAGCGGGCGCGTGTCGCGTTTCTGAACCCGCCGCCACAGGGTTTCGAGATCCGCATTCAGCCAGATAGTGACAGCATTATCGCGCATCAATTCGCGTGTTTCTGCGTTCAGGTACGCGCCGCCGCCCGTAGCAAGCACATGTGGCGGCTGCTCCAGCAGGCGTTTCAACACCTGCTGTTCCCCTCTCCTGAAATCTTCTTCACCGTGCAGCGCGAAGATATCGGTGATCGACAGGCCCGCCGCCTTCTCGATCTCCGAATCACTATCGTAAAATTCACGACCCAGCTTGTCTGCCAGCCTGCGGCCAACCGTGGATTTTCCTGCCCCCATCAATCCCACGAGCGCGACCGTCCGCGACATGTAAGGCAATGTCGCGCCATCGGGTCTGGAAGTACTGTCACTATCAGATGGCATTCTGGACTTTCGGGCTCCGTTCGGTTCTTGTCCTATAGTTGCTGCGGCGCGTTCGCAATCCAGCGCCGAAATTCTGTATCTAGGGGTAATTAGGCATGCGCAAGTTTCTGATCCTTTTAGGCCTGCTGGCAATCCTTGTTCTCGGTGTTGCCTGGTGGCTCGGCGGACAAGCGGAAAAGGGCAAGCCCGAACCCGGCGAGATTCGCATCGAGGTCGACGATGTCCTTTAGGGTCGCACTTGCCGCCACCCTCCTTGCCTTGGGTGTCGGGCCATTTGCCAGCGCCCAGATTGAGGATTCTGGCCTGGAGCTGGTCAATCCCTGGGGCATGAGCTTCCTCGAAGCGGGTGAGCCTTCCCTTCCGACGGATATGTGGCGCGCATCCGATGCAGACGATTTGCTGCCCTTGATGCGCGATGTCCGCACACATGACCTGACCCCGGCAGAACGCACCCTGATGCGCCGCATGGCATTGTCGCCGGCAACACCGCCTTCCGGAATCCAGGAACCGCATTTGCGCGCCGAACGCGCTCGCATCATGTACGATCTGGGCGAAGCCGAAGCTGCAGCCAGCCTGATGGCGCGCCTCGACACCCCCCCGCCCGGCATGAATGCAGACGAAATCATTGCGGACGTGAATCTCGCGCTCGGCAATGAGGCTACTGCCTGCGCCATGCTGAACGATCCGGATCGGCTCTCAGGATATTGGGCGAAACTGCGCGCGGTTTGCGCGGCTCTCGAGGGCAACTCAGCCGGTGCGGAATTGGCAATTGAAATGGCGCTGCAGCAGGACGCCGTCGATTCCTGGCTGCTCGCTGCCGTGTTCGCGACATCCGGCGAACTACCAGAGCCACCTGAAGCCGATTATTCGTCGGGGCTGAATCTCGCCATTTCTGCCAAAGCTGGCCTCACCCCTCCGGTAGACCCGATCCCCGCCAATCGCCCGGATTTGTCGGCGGCCATAGCAATGCATCGCAACTTACCCATCGAGTTGCGCGTCAAAGCGGCACATATGGCGACAAAATCCGACATGCTGGCGACAAATGACTACAGAACGCTATTCCTGGATATGCTGTCAGAGCCGGAATTTGTCCCGACGACCCCATTGGAGAGCGCCCTGTTTGCGGCGCGCGATCCACTTGTTACCGATGAGGATCGCAGCTTTGCTCTAGCCGCTGCGCTGCAGGAAGCGACAGACACACCGGCCCATTTTGATGCGGTTGCCCGTCTTCTCTGGCCCGAAATCGCGCGCCTGCCGATCAATTCATCCACAGCGGCAAGCGCTGCCGTCTTTGCCCGGGCCTCTCTCGCCGCCGGTGAGCTTGAAACGGCGCAGAAATGGGCTGATGCCAACACCATGGAAGGCGCACCAGAGGACGGAAGCTTTGATTCCGCCTTCATGTCAGCGCTGCTGATCCTCGCCGGGTTGGACGCGTCGCGAAGCGAAATCGCGTATGCCGGGGTGAGACTGGCTGCCCAAGCCGAAACCGATGCGCAAAAGCGGTCTGCCGTTCGCTTGTTCGCCTTGTGGACTGCAATGGGCATCGCGCCCCCTGCAGATGCACGCCGCATGGTGGTGGAAGCGCCGGACAGTGACACGAGCGCGGCCATCACCCCCCATCTGCTGCGCATTCTCGGCGCTGCCGAAGCCGATGCTGCAGGTGAAGTCATTCTATCGACCGTAGGCATGACCAAAGGCGACCCGACTGCGCTGGACAATGCAAGCCTTGTGCTCTTGCTGAACGCGCTCGAGCGCATTGGCGCAGAGGACGCAGCCCGGGAAATGGCACTGGAAGCTGCAGGGTACTGGAAAGCGTCCTGACATTCACACGCTCTAAAGGGCTAGGTGCAATGATGCGGGCATGACCGACCGCGCTCGCATCGAAGCCTTTCTTGAAATGATGTCCGCCGAACGCGGCTCATCGACCAACACGCTGGATGCGTATGGGCGCGATCTGCTGGACGCCTCCGAGTATTGCGGCGGCGCGTTGTGCGACGCGGACGGGTCAGACATTTCGGGCTGGCTGCGGGACCTGTCCAGGCGCGGCATGGCCCCTTCTTCCCAGGCACGCAAGCTGTCTGCCGTTCGCCGATTCTTTCGCTTCCTGTTTGAAGAAGGCGACCGCAAGGATGACCCAACCGCAAAGGTCGACGGTCCGAAGCCTTCACGAGATGTGCCGGATGTGCTGTCTCGCGAAGAAATGGCGGCGTTGCTCGCAGCTTGCGCCGATGACCTCAGGCTGACCTGTCTTGTTGAAATGCTCTACGGCGCTGGCCTGCGCGCCACCGAGCTTGTCTCGTTGAAGCTGGGCGAGTTGCCACGCCGGAAGGGTGATCGCTGGATCACAACTGACGTGATCGTTCGAGGAAAAGGTGGCAAGGAGCGGCTTTGCCCGTTGGGACGTCCTGCTCTGGATGCCTTGTCGAATTGGCTCTCGATCCGGGAAACACACCTGCCCGAAGGAGCACTTGCGCGTGACAGGGCAGAAGGTTTTGTGTTTCCATCCCGTGGAAAATCGGGCCACCTGACGCGCAGGCGGCTGGGCCAATTACTCGAATCCCTTGCCCATTCGGCGAACATTCGACCAGACCGCGTACACCCGCACGCACTTCGCCACGCCTATGCAACGCATCTGTTGATGGGCGGCGCGGATTTGCGGAGCGTTCAAACGCTTCTTGGCCATGCAGATATCGCCACCACGCAGATCTACACGCATGTTCTGACTGACGAGCTGGCAGAGCTTCTGGAAACAGCTCACCCGCTCGCGCAAAAAAACTGAACTGGCTGCGTAAGCGCATATTGCCGAAATCAGACCGGCTCCCGATATGCTGATCTCAACGACACCCTCAATTCTGGACGAGCCCCGCAATGAAACGTTTCCTGAATGCCTTTATTCCGACATTTCTGATCTCAGAAATCGCCGCGATCACTTTCATGACCGCGACGTGGGCAATTCTGTCCGAGCTTCATGCAGGGGTAAATGTCATCATCGGTGGCGAGGTCGTTACCGCAATCGGTGTTGCTGCGCTAGCGGTTGCAATTTATCGCCGCGCTTCCCGCCCCGAAGCGGTGATTGAAGCTGCGTCCGATTCAGAAAGCGCCTGAGTTAAACCGTGGACGCTGATCCGCGCGTTGCGACCCAGAATGCGTGAATAACGCCCGGCAACCAGCCAATCAGGGTCAGCACCAAATTGATCAGGAACTGAACGCCGATACCTTCCTTCAGGGCAACAGCGACCGGCGGCAGAAAGATTGTGAGCAAAATCATAAGAAGGGACATGGCAGATTTCCTTTGTAAATGGTCTGCTTCTGCAACGTCCAATCCCGAAACCTGTTCCAAGCTTCTATCCACAAGTCATCTTGCGGTGTTGGCAAACTGCCATTGACCCCTCCCCAAACGCACGTCTAGACAGCAGGCAGGGCGTTTCAAGGAAGTTTAGTATCAGACCGTACCGGGTGTGGTGTGCGGCCGCGTGACGGGAGTCCGCTGTGTCGGCCATATTCACTCCTACGGGAGACAAAGAGTTCTTTACGCCGTTCGGCCCAATGATGGGCTTTGTGCGAATGCCACCTGCGCTGGTCGAGCATCTTAACGCTGCCATGAGCGACCAGTTGGAAGACCATTCCGCGAGCCTGGTCGGGAAGGTTCGTCAGGAACTTCGCTTTCCGAAACACCTAGTCGATGCGACTGCCGGCACTTTGGGGAACGCCCTGATCGAATATCATGTGCGTGCAAGCCGCCGCGGCAGTTTTGGCGACTACGACCATCGATCAAAACGATTTGAATTGAATGTCATGGCAGGCTGGTTCGTGCGTCAATACGCGCATGAGTACAATCCTCTCCACATCCATACCGGCTGCGCCTTGTCATGCGTGGGATATCTGAAGCTACCAGAGGGCATTGATGAGGAATGGGCAGAAGATGATCGCGACCATCACCCGACCCACGGGCACCTGCAATTCGCACACGGAACCGATACCCATTACTCGGTATCCAACTTCATGATCAGGCCACGTGTCGGGGATTTTTATATCTTCCCATCCTACATGTTTCACAGCGTCTATCCGTTCAAGACGCCGGGGGAGCGGCGGTCTTTCAGCATGAACCTTTCCGTGGAGGAATCCGAGACGTGAGCCTTTCTGGCTGATTGACGCGCTTTGCGCTGCCTCTATGTTGCGCCGCAACAAGGAGGAACGCATGAGCACGAAAACCCCAAGAGACTTTTTCAAACCTCTCGCTATCGGCGCCCCCGCCCCGATGCGTGACCTGCCGGTCCGGCTGGAACGGATGATTCACTTCGTCCCGCCACATCTGGACAAGGTGCGCGCCAAGGTACCGCAAATGGCGGCGGGTGTGGACGTCATGCTGGCCAATCTAGAAGACGCCATTCCAGCCGATGCCAAGGATGCGGCCCGCGCCGGCGCGATCGAAATGGCCTCCATGTATGACTGGCAGGGCAACGGCACCGGGTTCTGGAGCCGCGTAAATCCGCTCAACTCTCCCTGGTTTCAGGAAGACGTCAGCGAACTCATCCTGAAAGCCGGGCATCAATTGGACGTCATTATGTTGCCAAAGGTCGAGGGGCCTTGGGATATTCATTTTGCGGACCAATACGTTGCCCAATTGGAAGCGAAAGCCGGCCTGACCCGCCCGATCCTGTTCCACGCAATCCTCGAGACAGCGCAGGGCATGGCCCGGGTCGAAGAGATCGCCTTGGCAAGCCCGCGCATGCAAGGCATCAGTCTCGGCCCGGCAGACCTAGCCGCCGATCGCAAGATGAAAACAACCCGAGTGGGCGGCGGACATCCATTCTATCGCGTCATCGACGATCCGAACGAAGACGGCAGCGCACGTGCCTCGGCCCAGCAAGACCCGTGGCACTATACGATTGCCCGTATGGTCGATGCATGCCGAATGGCCGGCATCAACGCCTTTTACGGCCCGTTTGGCGACATTGCGGACTTGGACGCCTGTGAGCAACAATTCCGCAACGCCTTCCTGCTCGGCTGTTCCGGCACATGGAGCCTGCACCCAAACCAGATCGCCATCGCGAAAAAGGTGTTCAGCCCGGACCCGAACGAAGTGAAGTTCGCCCGCAAGATCCTCGACGCCATGCCAGATGGCTCCGGCGTCGCCATGATCGATGGCAAGATGCAGGATGACGCGACCTGGAAACAGGCCAAGGTGATTTCAGACTTGGCCGACCTTGTCGCCAGCAAGGATCCCGACCTCGCGGCCGCCTACTCCGCGTAATTCTACTTCACCTGTCCCATTCGCATGCTAGGGTCACTCCAGAAAAGGGAGGACTCAGCATGCGGAATTTGGTGCTCGCTCTGGCGGGAATGGGTTTGGCAGCGCTAAATGCTGCAGCGGACGAGGTTTGGTCGACCCCCATCGGCGACGTCGTCTACGAAGCGGACACGCCTGAGGGGTGGGCCGTTTGGTCCTATCCGGGTCTGGACGCGAGAGGCACTGTCTACCTGAAGGATCTCGCAGGCGTGTATGAAGAGCGCGGCGCATATGCAGGTATCTGGGTGGAACCGGAAAGCTCCGATATTGAGCTGTGCGACGTCGCCATCACAAATCCGGTGACGGGAGAGGCTCACTATAATTGGGGCCGAGTCGATCTCGTTTTTATTGAGCCAGACTTTCCCGGCGGCTGGGTCGCATTGCGTGGAAATTGCTTCAACCAACCGAGCGACTATCTGATCGGAAAACCGGTCACTGGCAGTATAGAACAGTAAGGAAACCCTCCGATGGCCGAACACTTGATACCGATGACCGGGCATAGTTCAAACCTACAAGCATGGTTTGACTGGATGAATGGCGATCATTCGCCTGAAGGACTGTCAGCACAGCTGGCTGATGACGTTGTTTTCAAGAGTCCTGTCGTTCACACTCCGCAAGCTGGCAAGCCTATTACAATGGCCTACCTGACAGCCGCAGGCGCGACGCTCGGTGGGGATACATTTCGCTACACGCGCGTGTTCGACTGCGGCGACAAGGCTGTTCTCGAGTTCGAATGCGAGATGGACGGAATTCTCGTAAACGGAGTCGACATGATCGAGTGGAACACGGACGGAAAGATCATGGACTTCAAAGTCATGGTCCGCCCCTTGAAAGGTATGCAGGCGGTACACGCCGCGATGGGGGCCATGCTGGAAAAGATGAAGCAAAGAGCTTAGCCAAACAGGTTTCCATGCATCTGCCCATCCTTTTCACAGACAGGTTGGTTCTACGCCCGCCGGAAATTCACCATTTCGAACCGTCCGCCACGATGTGGGCGTCCGAAAACGTCACCCGTCACATCGGTGGCAAACCCCGGTCCCGGCAGGAAGCCTGGTTCACAATCTGCCGCAATCGCGGCATGTGGGAATTGCTTGGCTATGGTTCCTGGGCAATTGAAGATCGAGAGACAGGCGAGTTCGTTGGTGAAGGGGGGTTCGCTGATTTTGAGCGCGGCATGAACCCGAACCTTTCCGGCTGGCCCGAGGCCGGCTGGGTATTCATTGAGAAGGCTTGGGGCAAAGGCTACGCAAGCGAAGCTGTCGGCGCGATGCATGAATGGCTTGATCAGAACAAGCCCGGACAGAGCGTTTGCATTATTGATCCTGGCAACGCCGGTTCGATTCGTGTTGCGGAGAAATGTGGATACAAGTTCTGGCGAGCGTCAGAATACCGCGGGACATCTGTCAACGTGTACAGAAGAAATTTGGCTTAGCTGACTTTTTGGCGCGGGGACTGACTGTTACTGGTCCAGCCCCGGATGAAATCCATGAATGCTTCATGCGGAAGTCCTGAACTGTACAGGAAACCCTGCGCCATCGAACATCCTCGGCGCCGCAGGAAATCGGCCTGCCGTTCTGTTTCGACGCCTTCAGCGACGGTCTTCAGCCCAAGTGTCTCTGCCATCGCAAGGATCATCTCGATGATCGCTGGAGCCTGCTCATCGGATTCAAGTGCCGAAACAAATTGACGGTCAATCTTGAATACGTCGAAGGGCAGTTGCGTAAGGATGGACAGGTTTGAGTGGCCGGTCCCGAAATCATCAATTGCCAGCTTGGTACCCAGACTGCGAAGTGGACGCATAACCCGCGCCACCTTTTCCGGCTCGGACACGGCCATGCTTTCAGTAATCTCAAGTTCCAGCCGGTTCGGCGGCAAACCGGTACGTTTGAGAATGGATAGTACTGTTTCGGTCAGATCCGTCGCCTGGAACTGGCGCGGCGACACATTCACCGCAACAGTGGCATTGAACCCTTCCTGCATCCATATCCGGGCCGACTCGCACGCAGCTTCAAGAACCTGTTCACCGATCTGCGTAACGAGTCCCGTTTCCTCTGCGAGCGGAATAAAGGTATTCGGCGATATGATTTTGCCATTCGGACGAATCCAGCGCGCAAGCGCTTCGGCGCCGACAACCTGACCCGTCATGAAGTCGATCTTTGGCTGGAAGTGCGTCTTGAACTCCCGATTTGCCACCGCGTCGCGAAGCTCTGCCTCAAGCATGTACTTGCCACGCGCCACTCGGTTGAGACGTGGAGAAAAGTAACGAAATCCCGACCCGGTATCACTGCGGACCTGACGTAGCGCCAGTTCAGCGTGCCGGAATAGTTTGTGCACAGTGTCGGCATCTTCGGGCGCAATCACAATGCCACCTGATATGCCAAGCGTGACAGACTGCCCCGCCACTACGAAAGGCTCCGCGAACGCCAAGCGAATTGCGCGCGCTATGTTGGACACATAATCCCTGCTGACTGCGCAAGGCAAATAGAGTGCAAAACTATCGGCCTGCATCGCGGCCAGCATCGAATCTTTCAGCCCATTCCGAACGGGCCCCTCAAGCGAGGCCAACGCAGCAGACATGCGCTCGCCACACGTCTTCAAAAGCGCTTCGCTTGCCAACGCTCCGAGACGTTCGGATGAACGTGTAAAATTGTCCAGATCCAGTACGATCAGCGCCGCAGGGGTTTCATACTTCGCGCGAGGCAGCGTCTTGTGTATGTGTTCTTCCAGCGCAATCAGGTTTGGCATACCGGTGCGCGGGTCTTCATATGCAGTCTGGCGCAGCGCTTCGTTATCCCGGCGGAGTTTTCCAACAGAGCGGATCACAACCGAGCGCAGTCGACGCAACTCAACAAAAGACACGTTGGACAAGCGCGCAGTGGAGTCTGATTGAGCGACCTCAAGATACCGCGTGAAGTTGACCAGGACGTTCTGGAATTCCCGAGCGAAAAACCATGCGGTTACAGCAGCAACAGCGGACGATGCCGACAACAACACAAAGATTGCCCAGAGAGGAAGGGACATGTCTGTCCAGGCCTTGCCTTCGATAAGCGCGCCATACGCCTGTTCGATTGCCCAGACTCCGACAAAGATGATGACTGTTGCAATTGCTGCAGACCAAGCCGCAAACCCCGGAATGGTCATACGGCCCAGAAGTCTCGAGATGAAACTCTGTTTGTCCACGCTTAGAACGTCCTTACCACGTCACCACATTTGTGTGCGGTAACCATGTTTCCGGAATATGTTTAGGAATCAGTGAACAAAACGCGCTAGCTGTAGCGCTTCCAACGCACTATATGGGCCAGCATGACTACGAACCGCACTGCTACAGTTACCCGAACCACCAAGGAAACCGACATTTCGGTTACCGTCGATCTGGATGGGACGGGAAAGTCTGACATCGAAACCGGCATCGGTTTCTTCGATCACATGCTGGAAGCATTTTCCAAGCATTCAGCGATCGACCTGACGGTTCGCTGCAAGGGCGACCTGCACATCGACATGCACCACAGCGTCGAGGATACGGGCATTGTTATCGGTCAGGCCATCATGAAGGCGCTGGGCGATTTCGCCGGCATCACCCGGTTTGGCCATGCCTATGTGCCAATGGACGAAACGCTTTCCCGCACCTCTCTGGACCTTTGCAAGAGGCCTTATCTGGTGTGGAAAGTGCACTTCAGCCGCGACAAGATCGGCGAAATGGATACCGAACTCTTCAAGGAGTTCTTCCACGCCCTGGCTGGCAATGGCGGCATGTGCCTGCACGTGGAGAACCTCTACGGCGAGAATTGCCACCACATTGCAGAATCCTGCTTCAAGGCTACTGCCCGGGCGCTGCGTGCGGCCATTGCGGAGGACCCGAAGCTCGGCGGCAAACCAGCCAGCACCAAAGGCAGCCTCTAACCTCCCTTCCCCGTGGCCAGTAAAACGCTCCGCCCCATCACTTCGGGGTCTTCCGGCGTGAAAGCGATGTCTTTGAAGCCAAGCGCTTCCAGCTGCCTGCGATACTCTTCAGGGTCAAGACTGGCATGGTACACGGCTTCACCGCCAACCATGCCTGTTACTTCGCCGCCTCCAGGCCCGACTGTCAGCAGCAGCGCGCCGCCGGGCCGGACCAGCCTGCCGAGTATCGGCAGCAGCTGCAGCTGTTCATCCTGGCTGAGGTGTAAGAAGGCGTCCCAGCTGACGATTCCATCAAAATTACCCACCAGATCAAGGGCCCGCATATCTTGCACCTGCCAATTGCCTGACGGGGCATGTTCGCGGGCCAGCGCGATCATGGCGCCAGAATAGTCAACGCCTGTAAGATCACAGCCCTGGGCCAGAAGAAATGCCCCAAGCGGGACACCTGATCCGCAGCCAAGATCCAACACCCGGGGCCGCAGGGGAAGCGAGGCAAGAAAGGGGTCGAGCCATTTACGCTCATTCAGGTCGCGCATCCGGTGGCGATGCCAGACACCAGCTTGGCGCTCATAGACTCCCTGCATATCGCGGCGGATAGCAGAGAGGTCAGAAGCGTCAGGCCGGTGTGTCAGGATTCAGGTCCTATTTGCGATAGTCGAGCGGTGGGTCACGATCGCCGAGCAGGGATTTGTATTCGTAGTCCGGACCACGGGCTTCATCGAATTCTGTGCGCGCCTTTTTCCGCAAATCTTCATTCGTGAACAACTCGACAGCGGCGAGCGTGATCGTCTCGGCGGCAACTTGCGTCCCCTTGTGGCCGATAGATGTGCCACTGGCCGCAACAGCCTGCCAAGAATGCGCAGGTGTTCCCGGCACCCAGGTTGCTGTGCGCAGTCCGACGGTTGGCACTGCATAAGACACATCCCCCACATCCGTTGAGCCATAGCCAAGCGACACTTCGAAGGGCTGTACTTCCGAGGCTGATGACAGTGGCAACGATTGGTTGGCGAGCGTTGTGGAGATGGTCTCGGCGAATTCCAGTTCAGCCTCTGTATATTCCACGCCGCCCACGATGCGAAGCTTCTCGTCCATCAGAAGCGCCAGCGTTTCGTTCACGAGCAGTGGGTTGTTGCCGTGGATGACTTCCCACTCCACTTCAGTTCCGGTTCCCTGTGCCGCGCCCCGCGCAGCGTTTTCCAGACGCGACCAGATCGCTTCAACGCCGTCTGGGGAGGGATGGCGGACATAGTAGAACACTTCCGCAAAGTCCGGCACGACATTGGGGGCCGAACCGCCAGAGGTGATGACGTAATGCATCCGCGCATCCTGCGGGATGTGCTCGTGCATCATGTTGGCCATCATATTCATCGCTTCAACGCCATCCAGCGCGGACCGCCCCTGTTCCGGAGCGCCAGCCGCATGGGCAGAGATTCCGGAAAAGCGGAACTTCGCAGACCGGTTCGCCAGCGTCGTGTTGGCCGCGGCAGAGTTGCGATCCCCCGGATGCCAGTGAATGGCGATGTCGACATCTTCGAACAGGCCCGCGCGGACCATGTAGACCTTGCCGGAGCCGCCCTCCTCGGCCGGTGTGCCATAGACGCGGATACGGCCCGGTGTCCCGCTCTCTTCCAGCCAGTTCCGAATGGCGATGGCCGCCGAGACAGACCCCGCCCCGAACAGATTGTGCCCGCAGGCGTGACCGGCGAGCTTACCATTGACACCTTTGCGCGTTGGCAGGGCCGACTGGTTGATACCTGGCAGCGCGTCCATTTCGGCCAGCAGCGCGATGACCGGACCACCAGAGCCGTATTCGGCCACGAAGGCTGTCGGAATATCTGCCACGCCTGGCGTTACAGTGAAGCCTGCATCTGCAAGGGTTTCCTGAAGCAGGGTGGAAGACTTCTCTTCCTGATAGCCAAGCTCTGCCCAGTCCCACAGGCTGTCCGACAAGTACGCCGTCAACTCGGCCTGGCTGCGCGCTTCGTCCAGCGCAGCGCTCTCGGCCGCGTCGGGCCAGGCAGGGGTGGCGGCGCAGGCGGCCAGCAGACAGGCGGTAAACGCGGGCAGGATGGATCGCATGAGCAAGCTCCGTGAAATTGGCATGATGCGCCCGAGCTTGCGGCACCTTGCCCCTGGGCGCAAGGGTGGCTGGCCCCTTCCCTCACGGCCCCGGCAAGGCTAAGAGCGCGGCCATGAGCCTTGTTGCCCTCATCGATTACGGATCCGGAAACCTGCACTCCGCCGGCAGGGCGCTGCGGGAAGCGGCGCGCCTTGGCGAGACCGGCCACGAGATCCGCATCACGAACCGCGCCGAAGACATTCTGGCGGCAGAACGTGTGGTGCTGCCGGGCGTGGGTCATTTCGCAGATTGCGCCGCGGGCCTGCGGGCCCAGACCGGCGTGGTTGAGGCACTGGAGACGGCCTGCCTGAAGGGCGGCAAGCCCTTCCTCGGCATCTGTGTTGGCATGCAGCTTTTGGCCGAGACGGGCCGTGAAGACGGCGCGACGCCGGGCCTCGGCTGGATCGCCGGGGAGGTTGCACGCATCCAGCCGGGCGACGCCTTTCGCGTGCCGCACATGGGCTGGAACGAGCTGTCCCTGCGCGGCGCGCCGCATCCGGTCCTGTCAGGTCTGGGCGCTGAGCCGCACGTCTATTTCACGCATTCCTACGCCTTCACGACAGCCGACCCCGCCGATATGGCCGCCACGGCGAGCTATGGCGCAGAGGCGATCACCGCAGCGGTGGCGCGGGCCAATCTGTTCGGCACGCAATTCCACCCCGAAAAGTCGCAAGCCCTTGGCCTGCGCATCCTGTCCAATTTCCTGAGCTGGGACCCATGAACCGGCTCACCCTGAGCGAAGTCGAAGGGCGAGCCTCTCCCAGCCCGCGCTCTCCTTCGACTTCGCTCAGGATGAGCGCCAAGGAGCGACTATGAGTTTTACCCTGTACCCCGCGATCGATTTGAAAGACGGCCAGTGCGTGCGCCTGCTGCGCGGCGAGATGGACAAGGCGACCGTCTTCTCTGACAGCCCGGCTGACCAGGCCCGCGCCTTTCGCGAGGCGGGGTTCACGCATCTTCACGTGGTGGATCTGAACGGCGCCTTTGAAGGCAAGGCCGTGAACCGCGCCGCTGTGGAGGCGATCCTGAGCGCGACCGATGCGCCGGTGCAGCTTGGCGGCGGCATCCGCACCCGCGCGCAGATCGATGCCTGGCTGGAGGCCGGCATCTCCCGCGTCATCCTGGGCACGGCGGCGCTGCGCGATCCGGAGCTTGTGAAAGAGGCCGCCCGCGCCCTGCCCGGCAAGATCGTGGTCGGCATCGACGCGAAGGATGGCATGGTCGCCGTAGAAGGCTGGGCCGAGACCAGCGACATGAGGGCGACCGAACTGGCCAAGGCCTTTGAAGGCTGCGGCGTCGCGGCCATCGTCGCCACAGACATTGGCCGCGACGGGCTGAAAACCGGCGTCAATGTTCCGTTCACGGCAGAGCTTGCCAACTCCGTCAGCATTCCAATCATCGCCTCCGGCGGTGTCGCCAGCACGGACGACATCCGCGCCCTGATCGCCGCCGATGCCCCGATCGCGGGGTCGATCCTGGGCCGCGCGCTCTATGACGGGGACATTGTGGCGGCGGAGGTTATTGATGTTGTTTAGTTCATCATATTGATTTGGGTTTGCGCGCCAGCGCCATGTTTCGCTTGAACGACAGCGGGCACGTTATTGCCTCCGCTAACCATTCAAGGCAGCGTCGCGAAACGTCGATCACGTCCCGCGCCGCTACGATTGAATTTACGTCGTATGACAAGCTTTGCAGCAATAGTAGCACCCATTCGACTGAATGTACTTTTTCTTGGCTTCAAGAACCGCTGGTCCACAACTTGCGAATTCTCCCAAGTATGTCCGGTTGTACATTTCGGGCATCCTGCTGCAGCCGGTTACATGTACTTCGTGGTCCCCATTCAGTTGGGCGCGGTCATTCACATAGTAACTAGACATTTTATGTCTCCGTACTTTGCCGGAGGGTTGCCGGATGGGGAAATCACCCCTAAAAAAGGCATACCGCTTCGGCGGTTAATGGACCGAGGGGACACGGTACTTGCCTTCGAAATCGAGTAGCCGTGCCCTCTCGGGACGCACAATCTGTGTGCATCCCACACAGTAGACTAAGCGCTGGTCAGCGAGTCCAGTATCACGCGTGTGAATTCCACGGCCATTCACCCAAAAATTAGGTGTTTCGAGGGTATATTCTCTGTTTGTTCACAACCACTGCGCTAATAACTCATCAAACTCTACTTCAAGTATGCTTGTTTGAACGCTAGATCGAATCGCTGCTGTCAACGACGATTCGAATTATCCGTGCCCCTACTAGCCGCAGCCCCCTGCGGAGGCAGGGGGCTATCTCGGAACCGTTCCGCACGGTGCATGAGGCAAAAGCCGGGGATGGATACCTGCCTGCGCAGGTATCTTCGGAGGTGGGAAGGTGCCAGTCTTTTCCTGTTTGCCTGAGGCATGTAGGGTTCTGATATCGCCGTTTCTGGGGGAATATCGTGGCGTTCTATGCGTACATCATGGCCAACCGCAAGAATGGTGCGCTGTATGCAGGCCATACGGACAATATCGCGGCCCGTGTGTTGGCCCACCGGGAGGGACGCGGCGCAGCCCATACAAGCAAATACAACATTAAGCGCCTTGTCTGGATGGAAGCGCACGACACGCGAGAGGCGGCGAAGACGCGAGAATACCAGATCAAGAAATGGAAACGCGACTGGAAGATCCGCCTGATTGAAGAGACCAACCCCGACTGGAAGGATTTGTGGTTCAGTTTGAATCAATAGTCTTTGTCCTGTACAAATATCCGGACTGGCTCTCACCATCCGGGTATCCCGTATTCCCGGCCCCTGATGGAACCGACAGCGCGGCGGGCGCCGTGGCGCTCCGCCTTGGTTTTGGAATGGCTACGGAATGGAGCGTTACCGCCCGCCGCGCCGGACAGGGTCTTCAGCGGACACCTCGAAAGGGCCCAAGATCCCGGGTCTTCGTTACCGGCGCCGCGCGAACATTGCCTCCGTGCTTTTCACACGAAAGGCTGATCCGGGGAGGCCTTACTCCCGTGCGTCCGGACGAGGCGGATTCCCAACCGAGCTTCCTCGGCTCACCCTGGCCTGACCTGCCTAGGGCCCGGCGGGACCGTCTATCTCCCGCAAGGCCCATCCCGTCCCTGACCCCACAACCAGAACGGCACCTGATCCGGCTCCCGTGAGGGCAGGAGGGAAGTATGGGGTGGGAAGCTATCAGACGGATTCCCCCGTTCCGAAGATGCCTGCGCAGGCAGGTATCCATCTCCTGCCATCGCCTGAAGCGCTTGAGGATACAGCCAGAGATGGGCCCCTGCCTGCGCAGGGGCCTGCGGAGGAGAGGGGAAATCCTAATTCTCCCACAAAGTCCGCCTCCCCGGCGCATGCCGGGGTCTCCCGCCGTTAGGGCGCGGAGCCAGCCGCAGGAGACTCCGGCATGCGCCGGAGATACGGGACGGAGGAGACTGAATCCCCTGAACCGTGCAGGACGCATTTGGCGGCTCTGTTCCGTGATGGGCCCCCAGACCGCTGGCGCGGTCGGGGGTGACGCCAGGAGGAGAGGGCGGGACTCTATCCCCACACGGTAGAATGGAGGGCGCGGCTTAACCGGCGCGGCGGGTGAGGAGAGAGGCGCCGCTGTCGATGGCGATATAGGGGCGCGAGAAGCCGAGGGCGCGGTTCTTGCCGGCGCGTTTGGCGGCATAGAGCGCCTTGTCTGCGCGGGACAGCAGGGTGGAGATTTCAGACGGGCGCGCGCCTTCGCAATAGCCAAGACTGATCGTGACCGGAAGATCCCCTTCCCGCGTGTAGACCGGAGACGCGCCGACGACTTCCACAAGGCGGCGAAAGGCGCGAACGGCCTCGACCTCTGAAGAGAAGATGCCCGCAATCGCGAATTCTTCTCCGCCCAGCCGCGCGATCAGGCACTCATCTGGTGCGTGCGTGTTCAGCGTTTCGGCAAGGTCCCTCAACACGATGTCACCCACATCATGGCCCCAGCGATCATTCACGGCCTTGAAATCGTCCACATCGGCCAGCGCACAGAAGAAACGGCGACCGGACCCGCTGGCACGGCTGCGCATCTCCCGGACGCCATCGAAGAAGGCGCGGCGATTGGGCAGGCCGGTCAGCTCGTCCAGATAGGCGAGGCGATGATTCTCACGCGCCAGGTCTCGCGAGCGCATGTCGGCGCGCAGGATGAAGAAGCTGCAGATCGGTGCGATCAGCAGGGGCAGGAGGATGGCACGCAGGAGCGTGTCAGACCGGGTGGTGACAGGGTCCATCGCCAGCCAGGCGATGACCGGCACGACCGCCAGCACAATTGCGCCTAGCGTAATCAAGACGCCAAAGCCGATGGCGCGGCGGACTTCCTTTGAAATCGTCATCCTGACGACCCTCCAACACGATTTGTATTTATTATTGCAATCGTTTGTAACGGTAGGCCGTTAACGCCCATACCCATAGCGGCGTAAGGATTTGAGGAAGTGTGTTTACCGGCTGTTAAGCAGCGGTGCCGGCCGAGCGGGCGAAGCTGCCGGTCTGGCGGGAGGGGTGGTTGAAGTCCAGCGCGCGGTTCTTGCCGCCCCGCTTGGCCGCGTAGAGCGCGCGATCGGCCTGGGACAGGATCGAGGACAGCTCTGTCGTGCGGGACCCCTCGCAATAGCCGAGGCTGATCGTCACCGGCAGCGGGCCGTCTGGGGTCAGGATGGGCGTGCGGTCCACCACGGCAACAAGGGCCCGGAAGGCGCGGGCCGCATCGGCCTCACTCGGGAACATGCCGGCCATGGAGAATTCCTCTCCGCCGAGCCGGGCCACGATGGAATCAACCGGCGCCTTGGCATTCAGCGTGGCCGCAATCTCTCGCAACACCTGGTCGCCGGCCTCATGGCCTAGTTGGTCATTCACGCGCTTGAAATTGTCGACATCTGCGATGGCGCAGTAAAAATGGTGGCCGACAAAGCCTGCGCGGGCCTGGATCTGGCGGGCTGCCTCAAAGAAGGCGCGGCGATTGGGCAGGCCGGTCAGCTCGTCCATATGGGCGAGGCGGTAATTCTCACGCGCCAGGCGGGCGGCGCGGATATGATCCTTCAGGACAAAATAGCAGAAAACCGGCGCAATCAGCATCGGCATGATCGCTGCCATGATCAGCACATCGATTGGCGTGATCTCCTGCAGCGCCTGTATCCAGATCGCCACCATCACCACTGAAGCCAACACCGACCCCGCGATTACCAGAACTCCTGTTCTGATCGCGTTCGACACATCCTGTGAAATAGACATTGCGTCTCCCTGTCCCACCGGAGATTGATCGCATAGCCGCATTAAGCGGGTCCCTATTTCCGCAGGGGAATTGGTCAGGGGCAGTTAGGGTCTGATTATCCATGATGGATCGGGGCGGGGTCCGCGCATGAAAAAAGCCGGCCTCATGGACCGGCTTTCCTGGCGTATTCGGGCGCGATTAGCGTGCCATCTGGCGCGGCTTGTTCGCAACATTCGTGACGTGCTCGGCCACGGCCGGAATGAGGCGCGGGCTTTTGGACTGGCGACGCCCGAGGAAGTGAAGCGTTGCGCGGCGAGCGGCATAGGCTGCGCTCGTCGTTGCGGCAGCGGTTCCGGCGGCGATGGCGATCTGTTTCCAGAGTTTCATGTCAGGCTCCTTTGTATGGCGTTCACCCAATCAATGCGCGCCCTCGCCCGCCGGTTCCGAATGGCTTAGCGCCGCCCCATCACGGGTGGCATCATCCGGCGAGTTTTCAGCGCATGGGCCACATCTGACAGGCCGGGCGCGTCCGGCGCGCGATCTGGGTGTTCCGGGTCCAGGCGTGCGTGGCGCAGGCCCTGTCGCACATAGGCATCTTCGGGACGGGTCGCGGCCTTGTCAGCGGCGCGGCGCATGGTTTTCCAGAAATTCATCTCAGTCTCCCTTGCTGATGTTGCGAGGGCGGGCGGAAGGCCCGCCATTTGGGGAGTATAGCACACAGGAGACGGCAGCCTGAGTGAAAGCCTTGTCAGGATAGCGCGCACGAAAAAGGGCCGCATAAATTGCGGCCCCGTTTCAAGCATCAATCTTCTCACGCATCAGTGCGCGGTGACCGGGTCACCATGTGGGCTGGACACGCCCTTGTGCGCGCGGAATTCACTAGAGGTATCTTCGCCATTGCGCGCTTTCGCAGAAGTGTCGTCATCGCGGTGTTGGCGCAGGAATTTGCGGCCATATTTCTGGCCGGCAAAGGCGGCGCCTGCAGCGCCCAGGACACCAGCGGCGATCATTAACTGATTACGGGTCTTCATATCGTGTCTCCTTTGGTTCGCTTCGGTTTCATGCGGGGCGGGATTGTCATCGCATTCCCCCAATCAATGGGTGGGCCCCGATCGATGTTCCATGACAGAGCGGCAAGGCGCTTCCCTTCCGCGCGCCGGACGGCTAAAGCCCCCTTCATGACCCTGAAAACCCGCATCATTCCCTGCCTGGACGTAAAAGACGGACGCACCGTCAAGGGCGTCAATTTCGTTGACCTGAAAGATGCGGGCGACCCAGTGGCGCTGGCCAAGGCCTATGATGCGCAGGGGGCGGACGAGCTGTGCTTCCTCGATATCTCTGCCACGCATGAAGGCCGGGGCACGCTGATGGACATTGTCTCTGCGACAGCGGAGCAATGCTTCATGCCGCTGACCGTAGGCGGCGGTGTAAGAAGCGCCGAGAACATGGTGGCCCTGCTCCGCGCGGGCGCAGACAAGGTGGCGATCAATTCCGCCGCCGTGGCGGACCCGTCGGTGATCTCACGCTGCGCCGCCAAGGCAGGATCTCAGGCGGTGGTCGTGGCGATCGACGCGCGGGCCGTGGGCGACCATTGGGAGATCTTCACCCATGGCGGCCGCAAGGAAACCGGTATTGATGCGGTGGCCTTTGCCAAGGAAGCCGAAGCGCGCGGCGCCGGGGAAATCCTGCTGACCAGCATGGACCGGGATGGCACCAAATCGGGATACGACCTGCCCCTGTTGAAGGCGATCACCGGCGCGGTGAACATCCCCGTCATCGCCAGTGGCGGGGCGGGCAAGGTGGGAGACCTCGCCCCCGCGGTGATCGAAGGTGGGGCAACTGCCGTTCTGGCCGCATCGATCTTCCATTTCGGTGAAGCGACGATTGCCGAGGCGCGCGCCGCCCTTGCCACCGCAGGCGCGCCTGTTCGGCCGCTTGCAAACTGAGCCCCTTTCAGATTCGTCATAAAGGCTTCAATTGCGTCATCCGCGCATCGGCGTAGTCTTTCCCTTCAAAACACAGGAAGGGAACGAACATGAGAGGCGAGTGCATTTGTGGTGCCGTCAAGATCACCATTCCAGACATAAGCGAAGTCGCTGTATGCCATTGCGCAACATGCCGTCGCTGGGGTGGCGGGCCGTTGTTTACCGTAGACCATGATGGAAAACTGGAGATTGAGGGCGAGGAGAATATCTCCGAATACCAATCATCCGACTGGGCAGAGCGCGCATTCTGTAGCAAATGCGGTAGCCATTTGTTCTACCATCTGAAATTTCACGATCACTTCGCCCTGTCAGCCGGGCTATTCCAGGACGTGCCGCTCAAGAAAATCAGCCAGCAGATCTTCATTGATCAGAAGCCAGACTTTTACGAATTGGCAAACGACACGCCAAAACTTACCGGTGAGGAAGCATTCGCTGCATTTGAGGCCTCAAACAACGAAGAGGACTAGTCCGCAAAGGACGGCTTGCGCTTTTGCATTTCTGCGAACACCGCTTCCATCTGGTTTGGTGTACGGATGATCTTGTCCTGCTCGTCTGATTCGGCCTGCAGCAATTCCGCATCCGTTGCATCCTGCATCATGTTGAAGATGCGCTTGGAAGCCTGAATGGCGTCCGGGTTCTTGTTCGCGATTTGCGTAGCAAGCGCCATCGCATCTTCCAGAGGCGTGTCGGAGACATGGGTGGCAAAGCCCATATGCTTCGCTTCGGCGCCATTGAAGATACGGTTCGTATAGGTCAATTCACGCAGCACATCGTCGCGGACATTGCCGCGCCAGAGTGGGAAGCCGGCCATGTCCGGCACGAGGCCCCATTTCAATTCCATGATGGCGCAGCGTGTATCGGGATGCACGAACCGAATGTCGGCGCCGGAAAGGATCTGGAAGCCGCCGCCAAAGGCCACACCATGCGCCGCCGCGATGACCGGTGCCGGTATCTCGCGCCAACCCCAGGCCACATGCTGGGCGCGGTTGGCAATGCCATGTGTCCGCTCGGCCAGCGTGCTGGCCTTGCTGCCCGTGACGCTCTTGGACTTGTCGCTGCCGGAATCGCTTCCGAGGCTGGACAGGTCGAGCCCCGCGCAGAAGGCGCGCCCCTCCCCCGAGACAACCACGACGCGCAAGCCCTTGGTCTCTTTCAACTGGGCAATCGCCTCATTGATGCCGTCAAACATGGCGGGGTCGAGGGCGTTCATCTTGTCGGTGCGAATGAAGCGGACATCGGCAATGCCATCGTCCAGCATGGTGATTGAGACCCGGTCTTTCATGACTCTGTTCCTGATCTGGTGGCGTTTCCTTTCGTAAAAGTGCGCCAGCGGGGCCCCGCGTCAAGCGCCCGCGCTTCCTCACGTCGCGTAAGTGCGCTATGGCGGAGGTATGACGGATCTCGGCTCTTCTGACCGCCTTGCTGCGGCCCTCGCTCATCTCGGCAGCACAATCGACGCGCGCGCGAAGGAAGGTGATGCCTCAAAATCCTGGACGGCTAAGCTGCTGGCCAAGGGGCCGGAATCCTGCGCGGAAAAGGTGCATGAGGAAGGCATGGAGCTGGCCGAAGCGGTGCGCCGCGAGAGTGATGCGAACGTCGCCAGCGAGGCGGCAGATGTCCTCTACCACGCTTTCGTCGCGCTGCGCTCCCGCGGTGTGAGCCTCGATGATGTGGCCGCCGCATTGGAAAAGCGGCAGGGCATCAGCGGGATTGACGAGAAGGCCAGTCGCTAGACGTTGAACGCCCGGCGAACGAGCGAGGGCGCAAGCGGGGACACGGTGTGCCCGATCATCGAAAGCCCATAATAGGTGGTCGCGAGCCCCTTGGCGACGAGACGCCCCCGCGCGCCGAGCTTCATACCATCGGCCCCTTCGTCGATGCGCCTGAACGCACCTGAGAGATTCCACTTCGCCTTGCGCAGCGGGAACAGCGACGGACGCGGATCAGACTGCGGCCGGAGCGTCTGGTCCATCAACCAGGCATCATGGCCATCAATGACGGCACGCTTCAGAAAGTGGCCGAGGCCATTTGGCGGCGGATGGGAAACGCGCGCGGCCGGACAGATCTCGATCTGTTCTCCTGTCTTGCGCAACTGGTCGGCCAGCACATAGCAGCGCCCCCGCACCAGGTCGCTGTCCGGGAACGGTGCGCGGAGAAAGGTTTCCCGCTCGATCAGGAAATTGTTGGCAAAGAAGCGATCGCTTTCAAAAGCCTCTGTCGCAGGCGACCGCGGCGGGAAGAACCAGAACAGGGCGAAGGCCCGGTCCAGCAGGCTGACAGGTTCGACATAGGTCTGGCCGCCGACAATGACCGCATTGCTGGTGCGACGAGCTTCCAGCAACGTTTCGAGCCAAGCCTCTTCCGGCACGACATCACTGTCGATGAAACATAACCAGGGCCGCGTCGCGAGGGTCGCGCCAAGATTCTTCTGCTCGTAATATTCCAGATCGTGGGCGGCTTCGATGCGGATCTCGGCGCGCGCCTCCGGATTCCAGGCCGAGTCCACGAATTGCTTCAGGGCGCTTGAATCAATGGCCTCTGGATCATGCAGAATCAGGATTTCGGCAGGGTCCGCAAACCGGTCAGCCAGGGCCGCAATCTGTCCGGACACACATTCGAGCATGCCTGCGGCGCGATCCGCCTCCGCGAGCTTGGCGTTCTCCCATTCCATGATGACCGAAAGGCCGGGATACCTTGTCATAAAATCTGTTCCTGCCTGCCGGGACACCTTATCGCGAAAGCAATATCCGCGCCAAGCAAGGCGAATGTGCCAGCGAGGCGGGAAATCCGGACACATGCGCGAATATTCAGCGCGCTACACCTCTCTCGGCGGTTTCAGGCGGCGTTTGGTCTGGTGGGTGTCGGCCTTGTCGCCGGTGGGTTTTTCGCCGCGCATATAGTGGCGCTGCCAGCGTTCTTTCATGGCGTTTTCCTCGCCACCCGCGAGACGCGTATTGAAATCAGCGCGGCTGTCGCGCCACGCGTCATATTCCTTCACCAGTTCCTCATTCGAGCGTAACAGTTTCCGCTCCGGCTCGATCTCTTCCAGCTTCTTGTGTTCCATCAGCGTGATGAAGGCGAAGGGCTCGCCCTTTTCGAAGATCACCTCGCCAGGGCGGGTCATCTGCCAGTTCATCGTGAACGGAAACGGTAGCCAGTCTGTCTCAACGAGGCCTGTCAGCGGGTAGATGCCATCCTTCGGCCAGTTTGGCGGGCCGGTGACCCAGACGCCCCAGCCGGGCGGCGTGCGGAACAGATGGCCTGTATGGAAAGTGACGATTCCGCGCATGAAATGAGCATCCGCAAAGCTGGCGATGGCGTTCGGATCGCCGCGGGTCAGCAACTGGATGTCTTCATTCCGGTTGCCGCCATTCCACTTGATCTTGATGTCCATCGGGCACAGCAATTCCCAGCCGGTGGCGTTTGCCATGGTCAGCGGCAGGCACCGATAGGGGTGGCGATCCGTGAACGCATCCATCCAGTCGCGATTGGAGCGCGCGGGCACAAGGTCTGGCGCGACATCATAGATCTTGTAGCAGTCGAGGTGCATGGAAGCGGTATCCGGGGCAAAGCTTGACGAGGCCTCAAGTCTTGGCCCAAAGGGCGCCATGACCGCAACCCCCGATGATCTGTTCGCCTATTTGGATGAGTTGGGCATTGCCCACACCACGCACTGGCACGCGCCCGTCTTCACCGTGGAGGAAGGCCGGGACCTGAAAGCGTCGATGCCGGGCGGGCATACGAAGAACCTGTTCCTGACCGACAAGGATGGCACCATCATCCTGATTGCAGCGGAGGCGCACTCACAGTTGAAGCTGAACCGGCTGCACCGGCTGATCGGCACGCGGCGGCTTTCCTTTGGCGCGCCGGAATTGATGGAAGAGGTTCTGGGCGTCACACCGGGATCCGTTACGGCGTTCGCATTGATGAATGACCGGGAAGGACGCGTGCGCTTTCTGGTGGATGCGGCCCTGATGGCGCATGATCCGGTGAACTTCCACCCGCTGACCAATACAGGCACAACGGCCATCGCGCGGGACGACCTGGAAGTATTCGCGCGCGCAACGGGACACGGGTTCGAAGTGGTGGACTTCACTCAATTGCTGGACGAGGGCTGATCCCATGCCCCAAAAAAGGGAGGGGCCGCCCATGACAGGCGACCCCGGGGATTGACTTGCTGAGAAGTCTTTTGACTGACTAATCGAATGTATATTTCAGACGCACACCCATCGAGCGCGGTGCGCCGACGTGCGTGTAGTAGGTACGCTGATAGACTGGACCGCCGAGATCATCGGACAGAACCTGATTGTAGAGATTCGTGCCGACGACGCCGGTTTCGTAGAACTCATCGAACAGATTGTTCACGAAGAAGGTCGCCTGCCAGTCACCCGTGTCATACACCGCGGAGACGTTGGCAAGGCCGAAGGAATCCAACGTCAGGCCATCGCCAAGTCCGCCGGTCCGGCTGAGCACGTCGCCCTGCCATGTGTAGCCAGCATTGAAGGCGAGTTCGCCATCAGCAAACGGCATGACATAGGTACCAAACACGGACAGCTGGTCTTCAGGAGAGCCCGGCAGGCGGTCGCCATCGCTGCCGTCCAGAAGGACTGTGCCAAAGCCTGGAGGCGAAATGGTACCGACAAGACCCGGCGCGTCAGCGGTCAGTTTGGCCTCAGTGTGACTGTAGCTGCCGCGGACAGACAGGTTTTCGTTTACAGCCCAGGCTCCACTGACTTCGAAGCCTTTTGATTCCGCACCTTCGGCGTTCACCGTGATCGGAATAGATGCGTTGATCGTGGCGGAGGTGAGCTGCGGATCGGACCATTCGATGAAGTAGACGGCACCGTTCAGCGTCACCCGGCCATCCATGAGTGTTGATTTGAATCCGAGCTCATAATTGGTTGTGGTGTCAGGACCGTACTGCGACTCATCCCGTGTGGAGATATCGCCCGCACCCGGCCCGAACTGCTGCCCCGGCAACAGCGCACAGGCGCCCTGCTGGTTGTCTGTCGGATCATAATCCGGGCAAACGCCGATACCGTTTGAGTTACCGATACGATAGCCTTCACTGACTGTGAAATAGCCAAGAATATCGTCAGTGAACTCATAAGACGTGTTGAACTTGAAAAGTGTTCCGTCGTCTGACTGGCTGGTGCGTTCGGTACCGTTGGGGCTGCCGGCCGCAAAGTCAGACTTCAGGCTGTTTTCCAGATCATTGATGCCGACCGGCTGCAGATAGTCCGGGCCACTGTCAAACAAGGGGAAATCCACATCACTGAAGGATTCAAGATCGTACTCATAGTAGCGACCGCCAACCGTGACGGTCCACTTGTCTGTGATCTCAAACCCGATTTCACCGAACAGAGCCATTTCCTCAAGCTCGGAGAAGAACTGGGAATAGTATTCCAGATCGTCCGGACGGTCGAAACCAACATAGTCCGCATAGCCCGGCGTGTATTCCTGTGAATACGACGTGACGTCTGAGTTGTTGTAGAACGCGCCAATGATCCAGTTGAATCGGCTTTCCGTCGTCGAGACGAGGCGGACCTCCTGGTTGAAGGTGTTTTCACGTCCCTTCTCATGCGTGAAGGAGGTGAAGGTCGGGAACAACTCATAGCTGTATTCCAGAGAGATCAGCAGATCTGTCTGGTCGCGCTGGCCGTCATCATCAAAGCGGGAATAGCCGGTGGCAGAGGTCAGTTCGGCAAAGCCGAGATCGGCTGTCAGCTCAAGCGCGAGCAGCTGGTTCGTGATCTCGTTCGGCTCTTCGACGCGCTTGGCCAGTTCATACTTGCCGGTGTTGAGCGTATTGCGCCAGCTGGAGCCTTGGCGGCCATCAATGTCCGACTTCTGATAGTAATAGGTTGCCGTACCATCGAGCCAGTCGAGCGGCTCCCAGCGCGCAGCAAGGCGTCCCGACACCGTCCGTTCACCATTCGCATCTGTCACGCCGCGCAGGTTTGCGGCCACATCAGACGGATCGGAAAAATCCGGATCCGGGTCAGACACGCCGATTTCCTGAACGATATAAGGATAATCGATGAAGCCGGAATCATCTTCAAAGTCGATCGAGCCTCGGATGGCAAAGTTCGGGGCCAGCGCCTTGTTGAAGGTCAGGCCGGTCTCGTAGCTGAGCGAGCTGGCTTCGGAATATTTCGAAACCTCGGAGCGGACTTCGAGAAGATCGCCCCCGAAATCCGGCTTGTTCGGAATGTAGCGGATGGCGCCGCCCAGCGTGCCGGCACCATAGAGTGTGCCCTGTGGCCCAAGCAGAACCTCGACACGCTGCATGTCGTTCAGCTTCAGGTCCACGAACAACGGAATTTCGCCAATATAGGTTGCGACCGTGCCGCCGCCGTCATTGTTGCCATCGCCGGAGCCGAGGCCATCCGCATTCAGGCCGCGCACGATCAACGGGTTGCCCTGACGGCCCCCGCGATCCACCACGTTGATACCGGGCACGTAGGACAGCATATCGGACAGTTCGTCGAAGCCCTGCTCCTCGATCTGTTCGCCGCCAACCGCTGCAATGTTCAACGGAATGTCCTGAACGCTTTCGGCGCGGCGAGTTGCCGTTACAGTGATTGTCTGCGCACGCAGTTCGCTGTCGCCTGAGGCGTCTTCCTGGGCATTGGCGCCCATGACCAGGCCCGTCGCAAGAACGGCGAGGCTGGTCTGTCTTAACAAGCTGGATTTCGACATAAAATTCTCCTTAAGTTCCTACCTCACCTTCCTGAGCAGGACATCGGAGGGACCCCTCCCTCACGCCGCCATCCCATACGGCAGCACGATTGTTCCCAAGGAGTAAGATTTTTGGCACGCCTGTGCGTCACCCGTCTGCAGAACAGGATGAAAGGAGCACAGCTCTGACCAATAATTGGGCAAATTCACCGCAAAGCGCCCTGCTAGACGAGGCAGCCGCCATGCTGGCCAGACGGGAATACCGGGAGGCGCATGGATTGTGCATGAAAGCGCTGCAGGCTGACCCGGCAGAGATGCGCGCCTTTTACCTGCTTGGTATTCTCACGGCGGACCATTCAAATCATTCAAAAGCAATTGAGCTGTTTGACCGGGCCCTGGCGGTGGGGACACCCCGTTCGGACATTCTGGCGCAGAAGGCCCGGTGCCAGATCGCCCTGCTCCAGCGGGAAAAAGCTGTACAGAGCGCTGAGGCGGCGGCGAAGCTGGAACCGGATGACGCGTTCACGCTGGACACGCTTGGTGTTGTCTTCAGCCGGGCCGGCCTGCACGCGCGGTCCCTAGGTTTTTACCAGCGTGCCACAGATGCGGCGTCGGATGTGGCGGCCTATCACTACAATCATGGCGCGGCACTACAGTTTGCCGGGCGTATGGATGAAGCGCGCGATGCCTACCGCACATGTCTTGCGCTGGACCCGTCCGATACGCGGGCGCGCGCAGCCATTGTGCAGATCACGAAACAGACAGAAAGTCAGAACGAGATCGCTCAGCTGGAGCAGGTTTTCCCGTCGATTGCGGACGATGCCGATGACGCCCTGCGCATCGGCCATGCACTCGCCAAGGCGCATGAAGACCTCAACCGTCCGGCAGATGCGATGCACTGGCTAGCGCGCGCGAAGGCCGTAAAATGGGCGGGCCTGCACCATGACGAGGCGTTCGATGCGGCTGTGTTCGAGGCCGCAAAGCGCGCGGCGGATGAGCCGGGAGCTGGCGGTTTTACAGATGCCGCGCCGATCTTCATCGTGGGGATGCCCCGCACCGGCACAACTTTGGTCGACCGGATCCTCTCCAGTCACAGCGAGGTCACCTCAGCCGGGGAATTGGCTGATTTCGGCCTCGCCCTGAAACAATTGTCAGGCACGCGGTCGAACTATGTGCTGGATGCGGAAACACTGAATGCCGCCGCTCGGGTGGATGCCGCGACGGTGGGCCAGACCTATATGGCGCGGGTGAAGGCCACGCTCGGCCTGTCGGGTCGGTTCATCGACAAGCTGCCGCTAAACGCGATCTATGCGCCGATTATCCTGTCCGCATTGCCAAACGCGCGGATCATCTGCCTGCGGCGGCATCCGGCCGATACGGTGCTCAGCAATTACCGCCAACTGTTCGCGACGCGGTATCCGTATTATGATTACGCGCTGAACCTGGAAGCGACAGCGAACTATTATGTGGGCTTCGATCGCATGATCCGCCATTTCTCGGACACACTGCCCGCTGACCGGTTTACGCAAGTGCATTATGAGGACGTGGTGGCAGACATTGAGGGCGAAGCCCGGCGCCTGCTTGACTTCTGCGGGCTTGCCTTTGAGCCGCAATGTATTGATTTCCATCGGAATGCTGCGCCTGTCGCGACGGCCAGTTCCGCTCAGGTACGTGAGCCGCTCTACACACGCGCGCTGGCCCGGTGGAAACGCTACAAAGCCTATCTCGGCCCGGCGCTGGACATATTGGAAGCGGCTGACTGCATCCAGCCAAGCGAGCGCGCTGCCCCTTAGGCAACTCTGGTCATAGCTGAGCGAGGCATTAGACTTGTCCCTGACAGAGGGAGTCACACGCCATGAAACACCGCCGCCTCGGCAAGAGCGCCATTTACGTGTCCGATATCTGCATGGGCACAATGACTTTCGGGTCGCAAACCGATGAAGCCGAATCTCACAAGATCCTGGATGCCTGCTTCGACGCCGGGATCAACTTCTATGACACGGCAGAAAACTACCCCGTGCCGCCAAAGGTGGACTGGGCCGGGCGGACGGAAGAGATCTTTGGCCGCTGGATGAAGACCAAGGATCGCGACCGGATCATCGTCGCCACGAAAGTGTGCGGCCCGTCTCATGGATGGATCAAGGGCTCTCAGCGCGGGGAAATGACGGCGCTGGACCGACACAATATCCGCCGCGCGATCGAGGCCAGCCTGACACGCCTGCAGACGGACTATGTCGACCTGTACCAGACGCACTGGCCAGATCATGGCACCGATTTCGAAGAGACGATGGAAACGCTGGACGACTTGGTCCGCGAGGGAAAAGTTCGCGTCGTCGGCTGCAGCAATGAAGACGCCTGGGGCCTGATGAAAAGTATCGAGACGTCCAACCGTCTGGGCACGGTGCGCTATCATACCATTCAGAACAATTTTAGCCTGAACAATCGGCGCTTCGAAGATGCGCTCGCCAAAGTGTGTCGGCGCGAAGGCGTTAGCCTGATCCCGTACTCACCACTTGCGGGTGGTGTTCTGTCTGGCAAGTATCAGGACGGCGCGCTTCCGGAAGGCGCACGTTTTTCCAGCTATCTTCAGCATGGCGGGCGCCAGACACTGATGGCTGGACGCTTCGTGAATGAGAAGTCTCTGGAAGCAACGCGCCGATACATGGACATCGCGAAGGACGCGGGCATGGCTCCGGTGACGCTTGCCACAGCGTGGTCAAAACAGCATGATTTCGTTGCCTCCACCATTGTTGGCGTTTCCAAATTCGATCAGCTGGCGGATATACTGGCGGCAACTGACTTGGAGTTGTCAGACGATGTCATGAAAGCGTGTGATGCGGTTGCCAAGGATGTCATGTATCCGATGGGCTGAGGTTTAAAAAGGTCGAGCCCCCACCCGCTTCTGTGTCGGATGGAGGCTCTTCCTTTGTGACCCACCAAAGCTTGTGGGACTATTCCGGGCTTGGCCGTGCGCTGGCGAGAACTTCCCTCTTGCCAGCATGGTTCGGCGCAGAGATCGCGCCTTCTTCTTCCAGTCTGTCGATAACACCAGCAGCCTTGTTGTAGCCAATCTTCAGGCGACGTTGGAGATATGAGGTCGAGGCGCGCTGGTCACGCACAACAATGGCAAGCGCCTGGGCGTAGAGGTCATCCTCTTCGTCGCCGGAACTGGTGCCGAGCATCGCATCCATGACAGCTGATCCTGTGGAACCATCGTCAGGCGCTTCGAGCACATCCATGACATAGTCAGGCTCACCTTGCTCCTTGAGCCAATCGACAACAGATCCAACTTCCTCATCCGACACAAACGGGCCATGAAGACGTTGCGATTTCTTGCCGGGAGCCTGATAGAGCAAGTCACCCATGCCGAGCAATTGTTCCGCACCCTGCTCACCAAGAATCGTCCGGGAGTCGATCTTCGTGGTGACCATATAGGAAATCCGTGTCGGGAAGTTCGCTTTGATCGTACCCGTAATAACGTCTACAGATGGACGCTGCGTAGCCGTGATCAGGTGAATGCCCGCGGCACGCGCCATCTGTGCAAGTCGCTGAACACAGCCCTCAATTTCCTTGCCGGCAACCATCATGAGGTCTGCCATCTCGTCGATTACAACAACAATGTTAGGAATATGATCTGTAGGCAGAACTTCTGATTCATAAACCGGCTTGCCGTGTTCGTCGAAGCCTGTTTGCACCTTGCGGATCAGTTCGTCGCCATTGTTGCGATACTTGGCGGCCTTGTCGTTGAAGCCAGCCAGGTTCCGAACACCTGCCTTGGACATCAGCTCATACCGGCTTTCCATCTCGCGCACAGTCCACTGCAGCGCGTTCACGGCCTTCTTCGGATCGGTCACAACCGGGGCCAGCAGGTGTGGAATGCCCTCATAGATCGACAGTTCGAGCATTTTCGGGTCGATCATGATAAAGCGGCACTGCTCTGGCGAATGGCGGTAGAGCAGTGACAGGATCATCGCATTCACGCCGACGGATTTACCGGATCCGGTTGTACCCGCGATCAGCAAGTGAGGCATCTTGGACAGGTCGACCACGGTGGGCACACCGCCAATGTCTTCGCCCAGCGCCATAGGCAGGCTGGCCCGCGTTCCGACATAGGCTTCGGACTGGAGCAGTGTGCGCAGGAAGACCGTATCGCGATCCTCGTTCGGCAGCTCGATCCCGATGGCATTCTTGCCGGGCACGACGGCCACACGGGCAGAGATAGCGCTCATTGACCGGGCAATATCGTCTGCAAGAGAGATCACGCGAGATGACTTGACGCCGGGGGCGGGTTCCATCTCGAACAAAGTAATCACCGGGCCTGGGCGCACTTCCTTGATACGGCCGCGCACGCCGAACTCTTTCAGCACATCTGTCAGGCGCGCAGCCTTTTCGAGCAAGGCATCCTCGTCCACCGTGTCGCCGCGCTCCTCTGGCATCTGGAGCAGGTCGATGGAAGGCAGGCGTGTTGATTTGCGGCGACGTTCGGATTTGGTCACGCGCGGCTGGCTCGGCGCCTTTGGTTTCGACACAGGTACAGACAGGCGACGCGTCTGGATGGGTTCGAAATCGTCGTCCTCATCTTCATACATCTCATCCTCATCGAGGGACGTCTCGTCTTCCTCATAGGACTCGTCGTCTTCCTCGTCAAAGTCGACATCATAGGAGTCTGCATCGGCGTACTCCTCATCTCCTTTGACGACGCGTGCGCCGCGGTTGACGCGTTCCACCTCTTCCTCATCCACTTCCTGGGCCTTTGGCTTGAAGTGCGAAGCGACAGAAACAAGGAAGCCACCAATACCGGTTGCCTTGCGCGCGGCATGACGCCCGGACTGTGTCGCGGCATGCTGCAACAATTGCGCATCGCGGCGACGGAAACCCATGGCCGACAAGGCGGCCCACATGGAGGCCGCGCCGAGCAAGGCCCCCGCCCAAGTGTTCGGTGATGGCAAGAGCAAGGCGCGGAAAGGCATGGAGGCATAATAGAATAGCGCATCCCCGACCATGCCGCCGAGCCCGGCGGACAATGGCCAGGATTCCGGGACGGGCCATGCCGCGAAGAATGCAGCCGAAAGCGGCACGAACGCAAAACCCATGAGCCAGCGGCGCACGCGCGGCATGCCGATCAACACAGTACGCATGGCACCGCCAATCATCATGGCAAGACCCGCCGCCCAGGCCGACCAGCCGAGCATCTGCCGCGACAAGTCCGCAAAGATCGCGCCGGGCCCGCCGAACAGGTTCTGCACTTCCGCGTCTGTTGCTGCATTCCAGCTGGGATCGCTGGGCATGTAAGAGCCAACGCTTCCGCAGATGAATACGCCCAGACCGAAGGCCGCCGCCCCTGTCAGGATCCGCCAGATCGGGTCACTAACACTTGGGAGGTCGTCTTCAGTGTAAACGTAATCTGTCATGGGGTGAGGCATCTCCACTGGGGTCGCGGGGGAGCCCTCACTCTGCCGCAACACGCTTAACGCCCGGCAAACGCGCGTAAAACTTTTGCAGCGCGCAAATTAACTTTTCGGAGACCATGAGTGCCTGGACCTTGATGATTTTGAAGACCGAATTGATCCAGATCAAGAAGGCTGATCGCGTGTGCGGAATCGCGTGTATTCTCTGTAACCTTGGGAACTCTCAGGCCGGGGGCGCCATTGATCGAGCGAGACCAACCCCAAAGGAGAGCTCGATATGAAACGCACACTGATCGTTCCCGCAACCATCGCCCTGTTAACCGGTATGGCCGCTACGGCGCAGGAAACTAACGAATCCGCCGCAGAAATTAACACCTCGGCCGCAATCGAGGCAGAGGCAGACGTAAACACTGATGAAATGTCTGTTGAAGAGCTGAACGCGCTTCAGCTGGATGTTCTTGAATCATCTGACACGACCGAGGCCAGCGAAGAGCAGATATTCACCGCGCAGGCAGACACCGACACGATGACGGCCGATGCTGATCGCACACATCCGACCGGCGACACCAAGTCCCATGAATGGGACAAGGCCGACATGGACAAGCAGGTCACTGCAGAGGCTGATCTGGAAGCCGATACAGAAATGGGTATGGGCGGACCTGATTACGCGTCTGAAACCGCCGCGATGACCGATACCGCGATGCAGGGCACTATCGCCCAGCTTGCCTCCGAAGACGCCCGCTTCACGACCCTCGTTGCACTGGTTGAGCAGGCTGGCCTGAGTGAAAAACTGGACGCCGACGGCGAATACACTGTCTTCGCGCCGACGAATGCCGCCTTTGAAAAGCTTGACCCTGAACTGGTCACCAAGCTGAAATCCGGTGAAGCCAACGACACGCTGAAATCAATTCTGAAGACGCATGTTGTCGAGGGTGAAACCATGAGCAGCGCGCTGGTCGAAGGCGACAACACAGTCGCTACGATGGCAGACGCAGACCTGATTGTCCGCAAGACAGGCGACAGCGTTACAATTGGCAATGCGACGGTCGTCGCTGCTGACATCGACGCATCAAATGGTGTGATCCACGCAGTCGATACGGTCATCATTCCAGTTGATCTGGATCTGACCGACGAAGAAGAGACAGAGTCATAAGGCTCCTCCCCTTCTGGCCATGTGCCAAGGAAAAAGCCCCGGCAGATCGCTCTGCCGGGGCTTCTTTCTTGGGAGGTTACGCAGTTTAGTTTGCAAACTCCGGATAGGCTTCCAGGCCGATCTCGGACTTGTCGAGACCGAGTTCCTCTTCCTCGGCCGTCGGACGCACGCCGATGGTGAGCTTGAGAACATACCAGATGATGGCAGACACGATCATCACGAAGACACCGGTCAGAACCACGCCGACCAACTGGCCGATATAGTTCGGGTCACCAGCTTCGTTCGGCATGATGGCGTTCGTGTAGGAGAACGGAACCACCATTGTGCCCCAGATGCCGCAGACCAGGTGAGCCGGGATAGCGCCGACCACATCGTCGATCTTGAACTTGTCGAGCAGCGGTACGGAGACAACAACCAGGATACCACCGACAGCGCCGATGAGGATGGACGCACCCATGCTTGGTGCCAGCGGCTCAGCCGTGATGGACACCAGACCACCGATCGCACCATTGAAGACCATCGTGGCGTCGATCTTGCCCTTGTACAGGATAGCTGTCGTGAACATTGCCGCGATTACGCCACCTGCTGCAGCGAGGTTCGTGTTGGCGAAGATCTGGCTGACGGAGTTGATGTCAGCGATAGAGCCAGCGGCCAACTGGGACGCACCGTTGAAGCCGAACCAACCGAACCAGAGGATAAACGTACCGAGAGCGGCGAGCGGGATGTTGTTGCCCGGCATCGGATTTACCTGCTTGCCGAAATACTTGCCGATACGTGGCCCGATGATGATGGCGCCTGCCAGAGCTGCCCAGCCACCGGTTGAGTGAACCAGAGTGGAGCCAGCAAAGTCAGAGAAGTCCCAAGCGGAGTCGAGGTAACCACCACCCCACTCCCAGGATGCCACGATCGGATAGATGAACGCGGTCAGCAGGGCTGTGAAGATCAGGAATGGCCAGATTTTCACGCGTTCAGCGATCGTACCTGACACAATGGATGCGGCCGTTGCCACAAAGACCATCTGGAAGAACCAGTCAGAAGCAGCCGCATAATCCCCGTGCGACTCTTCAAGTGGTGCGCTGGACCAGATGAAATCCGGAATGCCGAACAGGCCGGCGGCGACTGTGGCGGATGGGTAGGCCATATTATAGCCGATCAGCCAGAACATGATGCCCGCAACAGAGAACAGGGCGACGTTCTTGGTCGACTGCATTGCTGCGTTCTTGGAGCGGACAAGGCCTGCCTCCAGCATGCAGAAACCGGCGGCCATGAACATCACGATGATGCCGCCAATCAGGAACAGATAGCTGTTGTCGACATAGGCGCTGGCACTTCCAGCAACGCTCTCTTCGAGCGCCGCAAGCCGGGCTTCCATGTCAGCATCCTGGGCATAAGCTGCTGCGCTTGCCATGATAGCGGCTGGCAGCAACGCTGCTCCGCGTATTGTATTTTTTAATGTTTGGCCCATCGGCCCCTCCTTCGTCACGAGACTGCAGAGCTCGGGACCCCCCGCGCTCTCCCAGAACCGATATGATTGCGGGCCCGTGCGAATGTCGCACCAGCATGGGGGATGACCGGTCTTTCTGGGGGGGCATGGTCAAAGCATGGGCAGTGATGCGGCGAATCGCCTAAAACTCCATCATCGCTGGACGATTGCTAACAGCGTCACTAGCTAAGGCTCATGACTCAAACGCACCCCCGGTCTGACCAGACGTATGACCTCGCCATCATCGGCGCTGGCCCCGTAGGTACGACGCTTGCCATCTTGGCAGCGCAGCGAGGATTTTCGGTCGCGCTTGTTGATGCGCGCGACCCGGACGTCGCGCCACGCCCGGATACTCGCACCTTTGCGATTGTGCGCGGCAGCTGGCGTTTGCTGGGCGCAGCTGGCGTTACAGACGCGCTCTGCGGATCGACTGAACCCCTCAACGGTCTTGAAGCAGTCGATGGCGGAACCCATTGGTTCGGTGCGCCCGGCGTGTTGTTCGGCAATGAAGACCTGCCCGACGATCCGGACGGCCAACCCCTCGGGCAGATGGTACCCGCCGCCGCGCTGCAGGCGGCGCTAGATGGCACATGCGCAGACATGGACCAGATCCACTGGATCCGCGGAAAACTGTTCCGGGACATGGAAACGGGCAATGCCGGGGCGATTCTCACCCTGTCCGACGAAACACAAATCAGCGCGCGCCTTGTCGCGGCCTGTGACGGCATGAAATCGGCGGTGCGCGAGTCGGTGGGGATCACGACCGAAGGACACGATTACAATCAGTCTGTCTTTGCGGCGAACGTGAAGCTGGATCGCCCGCATGAAGGCATTGCGCGCCAATTGTTCACGCCCGAAGGCCCATTCGCCACGCTGCCTATGCCTGACAATCGCGCCAATCTTGCCTGGTACATGAAACGCGGCGCGGCAGAGGCAATTGCTGCCATGCCTGTTGAAGACATCAATGCCGAATTGAATGCCCGCTTTGCTGACTTTGCCGGTCCCATGGAAATTGATGGTCCCTATTCCGCCTATCCACTTGTCATGCAATTGGCGACGCGGATGGTAGGGCCTCGCACCGCGCTGGTCGGCGATGCTGCACACCGAATCAATCCGCTGGCAGGACAGGGGCTTAATCTGGGCTTCAAGGATGTTGGTGCGCTGATTGATGTCATGTGTGACGCGCGGGATGTGGGCTTGGATCCGGGATCGGATGTGAGCTTGGAGCGTTACGAGAAATGGCGCCGGTTTGATGCAACGGCGGCCGCCATGTTCATGGATGGTATCGACAAGGCCTTCACGAATGACAGCGCGGTTCTTAAGCCCCTTCGGGGTCTTGCGCTTTCCCTCGCGCAAAAAATCACCCCACTACGTCAAGCACTCGCCCGCCAGGCAAGCGCCGATCAGGCCCATCTGCCGAGTTTGATGCGCTAGTCCGGCTTTGCAAGCTCCCGCAGGAGTTTCCAAGTATAGAGCCCGGAATCATGCCCGTCTGAAAACCTTATACGGATGGCATAGCGCCCAACTGGCTCTGCTCCGACGACAGAGATATCTTCCGGCACAGGTGCCTGTGGCGGCTTGGGTCCGCTGCCATGTCCTCGCACCTCTGCAGACGGGCTCTCTTCACGCAGGCGCTTGTAGGCAATCGTACCGGATACCCCGTCCTCGAAGGCAATGGCCAATTCCTGGGCTGATTTTCTGAATGCCAATTTCGTGGGCCAGGATGGTTCGCTCATGTGGTGGGCTCGTCGTCGGCTTCCACAGCATCCAGGTCTCGCGCCTCATCCGCGAGCATGATCGGAATTCCATTGCGGATCGGATAGGCAAGCCGGGCCTTCGGGGAGACGAGCTCATCTTCTGACCGGTCATAACTGAGCGGCTGGCGGCTGACCGGGCAGATCAGGATTTCCAGTAGGCGCGGATCAACCCCGGAAGGGCCCAGGCGCTGTGGCGCGGATTCGTCGGACATGAGAGCCTCTATTGCAGCGTGCCGCCGTCTTCGCCGGACACATCCATTTCAAGCAGGGTGATGAGCGTTTCAGTGCGATCTTTCAAGGTAGGCGCTTCAACGAGCGCCTGTTTTTCCATTACGGAGAACGGACATCCGGAGCAGAGGGCATTGACCAATGTTTCCAGCGGCGCTTCTTCCACAGCGCTCCAATCCGTCGACATGTCGTGCGCCTCAGTATAGTCGTGCAGCGCAGATACCAGACGAGACCGGTCAGGAAGTTTGGAATCTGGAACGTCTTTCAGGTCCGCTTCATAGGGTGCCCAGTCTGGCACGACCTGACGGTAGGGCGTCATCACGGAAAGTTCTTCCTTCACATCAAACCGGGCAATACCGGTCAGCGTGATCAGGTAGCGCCCATCGCCGGTTTCCGACCACGCGGTGATCCGTCCAGCACATCCTGTATGGGCAACATCCGGTTTTGCCTTGGAGCCGCCCACAGACTGGATCATGCCAATCATCCGCATATCCTGAATGACGTCATCAATCATGTTCAGATAGCGCGGTTCGAAAATGTTGAGCGGCAATTGCCAGCGCGGGAACAGCAACGCCCCCGGCAGCGGAAAGATAGCCAGCTCCTCGGGCAATTCGGAAAGGCGCGTGAAGCTGGGCTGTGACATATACTCGATCTCTTTCTGGTGTTGCCTGAAAGAGGGATGTGGCGCGCCTACGCCATCAGGCAAACATGAGCGACGCCAGACGACGCCGACCGCTGACGGTTGCTGGGTCAGTTGCGCCAGCCGCTTCAAACATTTGTAGCAGCTTTTCCTTGGCCTTGCCCTCTTTCCAGTCGAGGCCGGCGCTGAGGATAATCAGCAGATGATCAATGGCGTCCCCAAAACGCCCTGCCGCGGCGTACTTTTCGGCAAGGTCGAAGCGCTGGTCATGATTGTCCGGATCAGCGAGTACAGCTGACAGCGCCTCTTCAAACTCATCCGGAGCGGCCGCATCATCGCCCATCATGTCAATCGCCGTTCGGACGCCTTTGACGGCACTGTCATTGCGCTTGTCTTCCGGCACCATTTCCAGCGTGGCTTCGGCGCGCTCCTTGTCACCATTGGCAAGATAACACCGAGCAAGGCCTGCCAGCGCGGTAACGTTTTCAGGCTCCTGCTGGAGAATTGCTGCATAGATTTGGGCGGCCGTACCGATATCGCCAGCCTGGCTTGCCGCTTCTGCCTGTTCGAGCGCCTCGGCCAGCATCTTTCCGGCATCGGTGCCACTCAGCAGCTTGTCGATAAAGGCGTTGATCTGTCCTTCCGGAAGCGCGCCCATGAATGCATCAACCGGGCGGCCCTTGTCGAAGGCGTAAACCGCCGGGATAGAGCGCACGCCGAGCTGACCGGCATAGGCGGGGTTCTCATCAATGTTGATCTTGACCAGCTTGACCTGACCGCCGCGCGCGTCGACCGCCTTTTCGATGATCGGGCCCAGCGTGCGGCAAGGACCGCACCAGGGCGCCCAGAAATCAACGATAACCGGTTGGTTCTCCGACGCCTCCACGACGTCTGCCATGAAGTCCTGATCGGTCGTGTCCTTGATGTTCAGCGATGCCGTATCGGTCATAGGTATTGTGTCCCTTGAATATCTGCACGGAACATGGGCCGCAGCATCCCATTTCGCAAGGCAGCGGCCTGACACCGAAGCGCGCGGTCTACGTTCATCTGACAGTCAATTCCGGTGTTGCACTTGTTGAAGGTGAACCGCGCGCAACGAAAAGCGACGAAAATACCTTTTTCGCGCCCTGTTTCTGCAAGGCCCGCGCGCTTAAGTACAAGGCCATTGGTCAACGAACTGAGGAGACCGCAAAATGTTGAATATCCTTGCAAGCCTTGGAGCGATCACCGCAATCGCAACGTCGCCGCTCCCACTCAGCCTGCAGGCCACTGAGGCCGCAGCGCCAGCACCGCAAGTTTCCGAGCCGGCCGGCCTGAGCGAGGCCGATCGTCAGCGCCTTCTGAACCGAGCATCTACGGCCCTGGCCAAGGTTAAGACAGCCAGCGGCACGTTTGAGCAATTGTCACCGGACTATAGCGAATCCACTGGCCGATTTGCGTTGTCGCGCCCCGGTAAGGTTCGGTTTGAATATGATGACCCAAGCCCCCTGCTCGTCGTGAGCGATGGCACAACCGTCGGTCTTCAGGATTCCGAGCTGGAAACCACTGATCGGGTTCCCCTCGGAACCACACCGCTCGCCTTGCTGCTGGATGATGACATCGATTTCGCCACAGAGGCGGATGTGTTGGACGTAACCAACCGAAATGGCCGGGTGGAAATCACCCTGCGCGACAAGTCTGGCGAAATGGATGGCACGCTGACTCTCGTCATGCAAGAAAGCGATATGAGCCTGACCGGATGGCACACGCTGGACAGCGGTGGAAACCTGACACAGGTCCAGCTGACCGATGTTTCTTACGGTCAGCGCCTCAATCCGCGTCTGTTCGTTTTGAAGGATTTCGATGAGAACTGACGTGTTTGCACCACACCCAAGGACATAACACATTATTCACTTGATTTTTTTCTGTGGAGTGACATCTTTGCAACTGTCGATGACGAAGCAATTCGAGCGCAGCAACTGACCCCCCGCTGCAATCCTTGTGTCATCCACCGTCGGAGCCTTCCCCTCCCGACGAGACGTGTAAAGCAAGCGTCTGGCGCGCCCGAACTTCCCCGCGTTCGGGCGCGTTGACGTTTCAGGAAACACTGCTACGCAGCCTGAATGTCTAATTCTCTCAAAATCGTCAGCTGGAACATCAACTCTGTTCGCCTGCGTGCGCCAAACGTCGCCGCCTTCGTGGAGGAGGAGCAACCGGATGTTGTTTGCCTGCAGGAAACAAAGTGCCAGGACGGCGAATTTCCCGAAAAGGCCTTCAAGGAAATGGGATTGCCGCATCTCGTGCTGAACGGCCAGAAGGGCGGCCATCATGGCGTGGCCATCGCCTCGCGTTTGCCCATCGAGCGCATCGAGGCACCAGACCTGTGCCGCCACGGACATTCGCGCGTGATCGCGGCGAAAGTGGCCGGCGTGGAAGTCCACAACATCTACTTGCCAGCTGGCGGCGATGAGCCGGATCCCGAGGTGAATGACAAGTTTGCCCACAAACTCGATTTTCTGGAGCGACTGGGACCTGCCTACAAGAAGCAGTCAAAGACGCCGCGCGTCTTGGTGGGCGATCTGAACGTTGCGCCGCACGAAAACGATGTCTGGTCACACAAGCAGTTGCTGAAGATCGTATCCCACACGCCGGGAGAAACCGAACGTCTGGAAGACTCCCGCAACCAGGCCGCGTTTGCGGACATTGCTCGCCTGGCGGTAGAGGACCACCAGAAACTCTATTCTTGGTGGAGCTATCGCGCGAAGGACTGGGCCAAGAGCAATCGCGGACGCCGGCTCGACCATATTTGGATGAACCCCGCTGCACTGCCCGATACGAAGATCGACACCTTCAAGATCCACCTCGCATGGCGTGGAGGCTGGAAACCCTCGGACCACGCGCCAATAAGCGTCGAAATGAAGGTTTAAGGTTGCAGGCGATAACCGCCAGCATCTGTCAGCAACAAGCGGGCATTAGCCGGGTCCGGCTCCACTTTCTGGCGCAGGCGATAGATGTGCGTTTCCAGCGTGTGGGTTGTGACGGTTGCATTGTAACCCCACACCTCTGACAAGAGCTCGTCCCGCGCAACAGGCTTGCCCTGCGCGCGATAGAGATATTTCAGGATGTTGGTTTCCTTCTCGGTCAGGCGCACTTTTCGGCCGTCTTCCGTGACCAGCAACTTCATCGATGGGCGAAACTCATAAGGCCCCACCTGAAATGTAGCGTCCTCGGATTGCTCAAAGCTGCGAAGATGTGCACGCACGCGCGCCAGCAATACCGAGAATTTGAACGGCTTGGTGACATAGTCATTCGCGCCGGATTCGAGCCCGAGGATCGTATCGGCGTCGCCATCCTGTCCTGTCAGCATGATGATCGGCGCGCGGACGCCTTTCTGCCGCATCTGTTTGCAGGCTTCGCGGCCATCCATGTCCGGCATGTCGACATCCAGCAAGATCAGGTCGATCCGCTCCGCCAGCGCGTGGGTGATCCCCTCATGCGCGTTTGCTGCCTGTAGCGTGTCGAACCCGTCATGCAGATCGAACTGTTCCGCGAGTGCTTCGCGCAGGTCTTCATCGTCATCTACCAGCAGAATGGTCTTCTTGCCTGTCACGGGCGTCTCCTTCGAATTCGAACGTCGCTGTGTATTGCGACTGGCGACAGATGCCATATGACTTTGCATGACGCGTGATCACAAGTCTGGGAGCATTTGGTGAGCCTGAAATTTACCGCAAGCCCGACGGGGAAATTCTCAGGCCCGGGCTTCACCGCCCGCTGCGCGCTGGGAAAGGGCGGGGTCGTTACCGCTTCACAGAAGCGCGAAGGGGACGGGGCCTCTCCTGCCGGGGTGTGGCCGGTACGCAATGTTTTCTACAGGCCCGACCGGGTAGAAACGCCCGTGACCAGCCTGCCAATGGTACCGCTCAAGCCACATGATGGCTGGTGCGACGCCTCGAACCATCCGCTTTACAATCGTCCGGTCTCGCTGCCCTTCGCGGCCAGTCACGAAAAACTCTGGCGCGATGACCACGTCTACGATGTGATCGTCGAGCTGGGTTACAATGATGATCCGGTCGAAGCCGGACGCGGAAGCGCGATTTTCCTGCACATTGCCCGGCCGAACTATGAGCCGACGGAGGGCTGTATCGCGCTCGAAAAAAGCGACCTGCTTGCGGCTCTGGAACTGATGCTTCCGGGTACCGAAATCGAAATCTCGTTCTAGGCTGAATTATCGCGAGGCCCGAACAGGGCGGTTCCGATGCGCACATGGGTCGCGCCGAACTGCGCGCCTGTCTCGTAATCGGAGCTCATGCCCATGGAGAGCTGCTCCAAACCAAGGCGCCCCGCTATTCTGGCCAGAAGGGCAAAGTGAGGACCGGCGGGTTCTTCGACAGGCGGAATGCACATCAGGCCGACCACATCCAGCGCTGCCTCACGTGCTGTCTGGAGCAGACTTTCCACTCCATCGGGTGAAACACCCGCCTTTTGTGGCTCTTCACCCGTATTGACCTGGATCAGATATTTCCGACGCAGCCCTGTTTTCTCTTCAGCCTTGGCCAACTCCCGGCACAGTTTCGGCCGATCGATCGTTTCAATGACGTCGAACAAGCGCACAGCGTCCTCCGCCTTGTTTGATTGAAGCGGCCCGATCAATCGAAGTTCCAGATCTGGATAGTCTGCCTTGCGGTCCTCCCAATGCTGGTAGGCTTCTTGAACGAGGTTCTCACCGAATACTCGGTGGCCCGTCGCCAGAATCTCTTTCAGTGCTTCGTCAGGTTGGGTTTTGGTCACTGCAACCAGTGTCGGCGCCGTATCACACAGGCGCTCCAGATCGCTCAGGATCTCTGCGCGGCGCTTGGCAATTCCGGGGAAGTCCGTATCAGTCATCGTGATGGTGCAGAAACCCCAATCCGATGCGAGACGCAAGCTGATCTCTGCGGCGCGATGCGCTGGTCATCATTTGCCTTCATGGTTGCCACTTGCCCTGTTTCTCACCGATCCGAAGCGCACACCGGACCCGATCTCAGTGGCGGAAAACCTTCCTGCCGGGTGGGGAATTGTTTATCGGCACTTCGGTGCAAAGCATCGGTTGTGGCAGGCGCGGCAGTTGGCGGAGATTGCGAACCGGCGGGGACTGGCCTTGCTGATCGCGGCAGACCCCGTACTTGCCGTAAAGGTCGGTGCAGCAGGCGTGCACTGGCCCTTCGCGCAAAGGTACGCTGCCCGGAAATGGCGAGCGCGGTTCGACCTGATGAGTGTCAGTGCGCACGGTGGCGACGAATTGCGACAGGTGAAGCCGGATGTGTTTGATGCGGCACTCGTTTCCGCGGTCTTTCCATCAACCAGCCCATCAGCTGGTACCCCGATTGGTTCCCATCAGATTCGCGTTTTGTCGCGGCAAAGCGGTATTCCGGTCTATGCGCTGGGGGGCATAAATTCACGCAATGCGGCCTGCGTCAGTGGATCAGCGGGTCTTGCGGCGATTGAAGGTATTCAGGACGCGTTTGGGCCCTAGAACTTGAACGCAGACTTCAGCCGGATACCGGCTTCGACTTCGCGGGATTCCCACGTTGAGGTGTCATTCAGCTCGTCTGCGCCAACACTGACCTCACCCCCGACCGAAAAGCGCGGCGTGATGCGGAATGTCGCGCCAGCCTGCATTTCCTCGCGTGGCAGGGGAGACAAATCTGTGCGGGACACCTTGTCCAGATTCAGTTGCCACCGCGTATTGCTGCCAAACTGCATCGAGAATTCGCGATCTGGCTTTGCCTGCCATACCGGCTCAGCGCTGGCGGGTTTGGACTGCGCAAATTGACGGTACCATTCAGACTGCGCGGCAGAGGTCTCTGAAATGCTGGGGGCTGCCAATTCCATTTCGGGCGCAGGCACGGAATCTTGCGCAGCAGCTGGCATAGCCAACGCAGCGCACAGCGCGATCCCAAAAGTTACAAAGCCCAACTTCATTTCTTGCACCTCTGAACACAGAAATAGTCAGATGGGCGGGTAAAGAGAAGATTAAGAATCTGACAGGGCCGCGATTCTAACGCGATAGTGTGATTTCTATCACAATGCCGTCGGGTGAATTGTTCCACTCGGCGGCGATATTCTCTTCGGATGCTACACGATCCAGGCTGTTTTCGCCATATCCGAGAGAGATTCTTGCAAATTCTGTAACATCGTGAGCGATGCCAATTTTCCATGCATCTCCTTCAAGTGACGTGAGTCCGTCTTCCGCGGCCCCAAATTCAAGCCCGATCCGAGTTTTTCCGAATGTCTTGGTCACTCCGGCAGTCCATGATTCGTAGTCCGCGCTTTGGGCAAGGCCGTTATCCGACTGCAGCCAGGTGAAGCCGAGGGATATGGTTTCGAACTCTGCCCTGGCACCTGCCGAGAATGTGGTGACGCGATCATAAACGGATGTCGCGTAGAACGGCGTGTCCACGTCCGCCGTGCTGGCGGCCAGCGCCGCACTTACCCGCACCCCTTGGTCCCGCAACAATCGAGAGACGTTTACTGAACCCTCGACTGCGTTCGTCAGCGTGATCGGCGCGACACCCGGCAGGTTCCGGTCCGCATCGCGATCAAGGCCCCTGACGTCTGCTTTGGGGGTAAAACTCAGCCCTGCACGGATTCCGACAAGGCGGGGTGTAGCATAACTCAGTTTGGCCGATGGCCCCGTTAGATCATGCCGCGTGGTAACCATGTCGATGCCTGTCGGATCAAGGGATTGGCGGCCAAGTGCCAACGTGCTGAAAACCGACGGTGCATTTTCCTGAAAGCGTGCGGCAACACCCTCATCCCTACCGAGGCGGACTTCACCATAACCGCCGCCTATATAGACGTAAGCCTCTTCCAGCTCGGCCCGTAAATCGACCTCGTCCGGCGCCGGCCCTGAGGCGAGACCCGTGTAGGCGCCCTGAAAGCCAGTTTGCGAACTGTCCCCAGGAATGAAGATACCGCTAAATCCTGCGCGCTGGGGATGATCCTTTTGCGCTTCAACGCGGCCGGAAACACCAATCTCCAAACCATTTTCCAAAATTCGGTTCGTGGATGCGCCGGCCCAGATCCTGCCGAGCGCCTGCTCATCCGCATCGGGCGCCAGAACTATTGTAGCCCCGAATTCGGTTTCCGTTTCCCACGGGTTCCAGTCCTCTTCCCATTGGGCGTGCGCAGCAGGCATCGCGAACAGGACCGTCAGCAGCGAGATTCCCACGACTTTCATTCCGATCCTCCATCCGCCACCACGCGCAGATCAGCACTGGCGAGCCTGTAAACCCCTTGTTATACAAACGCCCGTCAACAAGGTCTTGCACTCAGGAACTTTCTTCATGGTCAAATATGTTTTCTCTGCGGCGGTTGCCGGCATGCTGATGGTTTCAGGCTGCCAGTCCAGTTCAGGGCCCAGCGCCGAGGCGCGCGTCGTTCAACAGAATATCGGCAGCGTGAATCCATATCTCTGGCGCGCATCGCTCGACACGTTCGAGAACATGCCTGTTGCAACGGCTGATCCAATCGGCGGCCTAATCAATTATGACTGGAAGTCTTTTGAGACCGCGCCGAACGAGCGCATCAAGGCAACGGTCTACATTCTCGATACCCGCCTGCGCGCAGATGGCGTGAAAGTCTCGGTATTCCGTCAGGAAAAGAATGAATCGGGCGAATGGGTTGATGTCAGCATCGATCCGGAAACAGCGCTTCAGCTTGAGAACAAGATTCTGGATCGCGCGCGCTTGCTGAAGAATTCCCAGCTGGGCTAAGCCCGGCCGACACATTTATCCAGAAAGGTCAGGGCCATGGCGACCCGTTACGATCCGCAAATTGCGGAACAGAAATGGCGTGCAGCCTGGGACAAGGCCGCGCTATTCACCGCGAAATCTCCAGCCGAAGCTGGCGATGCACCGAAGGCTTACGTGTTGGAGATGTTCCCGTATCCGTCGGGTCGCCTTCACATGGGTCATGTGCGCAACTACGCGATGGGCGATGTTGTTGCGCGTCACAAGCGCGCCAAAGGCTATAACGTCCTGCACCCGATGGGATGGGACGCCTTCGGCATGCCGGCAGAGAACGCCGCAATGGAGCGGAACGTCCATCCGGGCGAATGGACCTATCAGAATATCGCCGCCATGAAGGCCCAGTTCATGAAGCTCGGCCTGTCGCTGGACTGGAGCCGTGAGTTTGCAACGTGCGATCCTGAATATTACGGCGCACAGCAGGGACTATTCCTGAAATTCCTGGAAAAGGGCCTTGTCTATCGCAAGGCCTCCAAAGTGAATTGGGACCCTGTCGACAATACTGTGCTGGCCAATGAGCAGGTGATTGACGGCCGTGGCTGGCGCTCTGGCGCATTGGTCGAGCAGCGCGAACTGACACAATGGTTCTTCCGCATCACCGACTATGCCGAAGACCTGCTGGAAGAAGTGAAAAAACTGGAACGCTGGCCTGAGAAAGTCCGAACGATGCAGGCGAACTGGATCGGCCGGTCGGAAGGCCTGCAGATGCGGTTCGAGTTCGACTCGGCAGCACCAGCTGGCTTCGATGACGGCATCGAAATCTTCACGACTCGTCCTGATACGCTGTTCGGCGCAAGCTTTATCGCCTTGTCGCCAGATCACCCACTGACGATTCAATTGGCTGATAGATCCGACGAGCTGAAGGCTTTCCGTGCAAAATGCGCCCAGATCGGAACGAGCGAAGAAGCCATCGAGAAAGCCGAGAAGCTCGGCTTCGACACCGGTCTGACCGTTAAACATCCATTTGATGACACGAAGACATTACCCGTTTGGATCGCGAACTTTGTACTGATGGGCTACGGCACTGGCGCGATTTTTGGCTGCCCGGCGCATGACCAGCGCGACATTGATTTTGCCCGGAAGTATGATCTCAACGTCACCCCAGTCGTTCTGCCTCCAGATGCCGATCCGGCCGTGTTCGATGTCGAAAGTGAAGCCTATACCGGCCCCGGCAGTATCTTCAATTCAGGCTTCCTCGATGGTTTGTCGATCGAAGACGCAAAGCGCGCGGCGATAGAAAGAATCGAAGCGATGGGCCTCGGCGAAGGGACGGTAAATTACCGCCTGCGCGACTGGGGTGTTTCCCGCCAGCGCTACTGGGGCTGTCCAATTCCAGTGGTGCATTGCGACAGCTGCGGCGTCGTGCCGGTGCCTGAAGCTGATCTGCCTGTGAAGCTTCCGGATGAAGTGTCATTCGACCAGCCCGGCAATCCGCTGGAGCGGCACCCAACCTGGAAACATGTTGACTGTCCGAGTTGCGGCAAGGCCGCACGGCGAGAGACTGACACGCTGGACACGTTTGTCGACAGTTCCTGGTACTATTCCCGCTTCGCCAGCACAAATGATCTTGAAGAGCGCGCCTACTGGATGCCGGTGGACCAGTATGTCGGCGGTGTCGAGCATGCGGTTCTTCACCTGCTCTATGCCCGATTCATTGCCCGTGCGATGCGCGATGTAGGCTTGCTTGACTTGCCGAACGGCGAACCCTTCGCCGGCCTCTTCACACAAGGCATGGTCACGCACGAAACCTACAAGTCTTCAGCTGGCAAATGGCTACAGCCGTCTGAAGTCACGCGCGATGGCGATACCTGGATTGAAACAGCAACGGGAGCGGTTGCTACGGCTGGGCCAATCGAGAAGATGTCCAAGTCGAAGAAGAACACGGTCGATCCGGATGCCATTATCGGCCAGTTCGGCGCGGACGTAGCGCGATGGTTCGTGCTGTCTGACTCTCCGCCTGAACGTGACGTCGAATGGACACAATCCGGGGTCGAAGGCGCAGCTCGATTCGCGCAGCGTTTCTGGAGTGTCTTTGACGGTTTGCCAGTAAACACTGAAATTGCACCCGGTGACGATGCTGAATCGACAGGTCTCCGCAAGACGAGCCACAAAGCCGTAGCGGCAATCGACAAGGCCATCGAAGAGTTCCGCTTCAACTCTGCCGTCGCAACGATTCATGAATGGGTCAGCGCATTGAAGAAGGCCGAGTCAGCGGGTGATGCTGTGCTCGGCGCGCGGGTTGAAGGGGCATCCATGTTGGCACGGTGTGTGACACCATTCATGCCACATCTGGCTGAAGCCTGTTGGGAACGGCTTGGACAACCGGCATTCGTGTCTTCGGCGCCGTGGCCCGTCGCAGATTCTGCACTGCTTGTTGATGATGAAGTGACAATGGCGGTGCAAGTCAACGGCAAGCGCCGTGGCGAAATCACTGTCCCGAAGAGCATGGAAAAATCAGATATCGAAGCCACCGCATCCGCTCTTCCGGAAGTGGTAAATTTCATTGAAGGCAAGTCCGTGAAGAAAATCATTGTTGTGCCCGGGCGCATCGTGAATATCGTAGTCGCATGAGACATTTGATTGCCATCGCTGCCCTAAGCCTGATCGCAGCTTGCGGTTTCCAGCCAGTCTATTCCAGCGGCTTTAATGAAGGCCGAGCAGGAAATATTACGGTCGAAAAAATTGATGGTCGCGCAGGATACGAGCTCCGCAGAACGCTGCTTCAGGAATTAGCGATTGGTCTTCCGAATGTATCTGAGCCTGCCACACTTTCTGTGAAACTCTCGGAGAGTCTGTCGCGCCTCACCTTCGAGACGGATGGCGCGGCGACCCGGTCCAGTATTGTGTCGAGTGGGTCATATGTCTTGAACTATGGTGGCAAGCGTCTTTCGGGACGACAAGAAGCTGAGATCAGCTTTTCTGTTCCTGATAGCCCATATGGCGATATTGCCAACCAAACTGGAGCAAGCACGCGAGCGGCGCGCCAACTTGGTAAGAAGATCGCGGATGATATCCGGCTGAAACTGTCGGCCGACTAATGTTATTAAAGGGCAAACAGGCCGCTGATTTTGCCCGCAAGCCCAAACCGTCGGTCTGGGCGGTTCTCGCATTCGGCGAAGATCCGGGGCTTTCATCAGACGCGGCCCACGCCCTGATCAAAGCCTGGACGCCCAAGGGCGCGACGATGGATGTCACCACACTGGATGATGATTCCATCAAGAAAGATCCCTCTCTCCTGTTTGATGGTCTTGAAGCCGTTTCCCTGCTGGGCGATCCGCGCGTCATTCGAGTGCGCACCAGCGGCGACAAGATTGCTGCTCTTCTTATAGAGGCAATTCAGAAAGGCGATTCTCAGGAAGAATACTATTCAGCCCGCCTGATCATCGAAGCCGGGGGCCTTCAAAAACGCTCGAAGCTGCGCGCGGCCGCCGAGTCCGCCCAGTCGACCGCCTGTCTTCAGCTGTTTGCAGATGATGCCGGCGACATTGAACAACGCGTGAAGTCTGTCCTGAAGGCGGAAGGCGTCGAGATCATTCCGGAAGCGCTCGCACTCTTTGTAGGCGACCTGCCCGGTCACCGAAATCTTGCAAACTCCGAAATAGAAAAACTCGCACTCTATGCTCGTGGACTGGGCCGCCCACTTGATTTGAACGACGTCCGGGCGTTGTCGGCCACAGATGTCGATCACAATCTTTCAGCTGCCATTCGCGCAGCGCTCGATGGAAAGCCCGCACTGGTTCACTCCACACTTGATCGCCTGGCAGTTGCGGGAACGAGTGGAATTTCGATTCTGCGCTCCCTCCAGTTTGAAACTATGCGAATGCTGGATGCCCAGTCCAGGATGGCTTCCGGGCAATCCAATCCCGGTATGAAATTACGGCCACCGGTCTGGCAAAGTGAATGGGGCATGTTCAGTGCACGACTCAGGAAATGGCCAACCAAGCGCCTGATGCGTGTCATGGAACGCATCTATGAGGCAGAGCAACAGGCAAAGTCCGGATCAGGTAGTGCAGATCCCGTGATACGTGTACTGATGAATGAGATCGCCCGAGCTGCAGAACTCGCCAGCTAGAAGATCAAAGCTTGTTCCGCTTGGCTGTGAGACGGCGACATACATCATCCAGCTGTTCAAGATCGCGGTACTTGATCCGCAATTCACCGCCATTCTTTCCGTGCCGGATATCCACATCAAGGCCAATGGACCGTGATAAATCCGCTTCAAGCGCCTCGGTGTCGACGTCTTTCTCATCAGGCTTCGGTCGTGCAGATTTCGTTTCAATCGGCGTATCTTCACGCGCAGCTTTGGCATGAGCCTCCACTTCGCGAACCGTCAGGCCCTTCTCTACTGCCAGCTCTACAAGTGCTTCGGGATCCGGCGCACCAAGAGCCGCACGTGCATGCCCCGCAGTTATGTGGCCAGCTCTCACACGCTCTCGTGCAGCTTCCGGCAGCTGAAGCAAGCGTAGCGTATTGGTAATGTGTACCCGGCTTTTTCCGACACTCGTTGCCAGGCTGTCCTGAGTGCGACCAAAGCGCTGCATCAGCGCATCATAGGCTTCGGCTTCTTCAATCGGGTTCAGGTCCGCCCTCTGGACGTTCTCGATAATCCCAATTTCCAGCAGCTCGAGCTCGTCGGTATCGCGCACGACGGCGGGAATACTGGTCAGACCGGCGAGCTTGGCGGCGCGCCAGCGGCGCTCACCCGCAATGATCTGGTAGTCATTCTTCTGCTTTGGATCGGGGCGCACCAGGATTGGCTGAAGCACGCCTTTCGTCTTCAGTGACTCTGCAAGTTCTTGCAGAGCTGTTTCGTCGAACGTCCGCCGCGGTTGCTTGGGATTCCGTCGAATTCGATCAATCGCAATCTCTGATGCGCCCTTTGCGCCACCCTCTTCCGATTTGGAATCGGGAGGCGATACCGCTTCGACTTCTCCAATCAAGGCAGACAGGCCGCGTCCGAGGCGGGAGGGTTTTGTCTTTCCGTCTTCGCTCATTGGGATCAGGCCGCGCGCGCTTTTTCACGTTGAAGAACTTCCGATGCGAGGCGGATATAGGCCTCACTTCCCGGACAACGATAATCGTATAGAAGCGCCGGCTTTCCAAATGACGGCGCCTCGGACAAACGCACATTCCGAGGAATGACCGTGTTATAGACCTTCGCACCAAAGAATGCCCGCACCTCGTCAGCCACCTGATCCGACAGATTGTTCCGGCGATCATACATGGTCAGGACAACGCCCTGGATTTCCAGATTCGGATTCAGGCCAGATCGGATAACTTCGACGGTGCGCAACAATTGGCTGAGACCCTCAAGCGCCAGAAACTCACACTGCAATGGTACAAGCAGCGCGTCAGCTGCGGTCATCGCGTTCATGGTCAGGGACGACAATGATGGTGGGCAATCAATCAGAATATAGTCGTATTCAACGAGTTCGCCCTGTTCTGCGCGAGCGATATATTGGTGAAGCGCATCACGCAATTTGTACGACCGGCGGGAATCGTTCGCGAGTTCGGTTTCAACACCGGACAGATTTTCATCCCCGGGAACGATGTCCAAGCGCGGCACGATGGTTGAGAGAACAGCATCCTCCAACGGAATCTGATCAACGACGATATCATAGGATGTTTGGTGGCGATCCTGACGCTCGATACCAAGTCCCGTGGACGCATTACCCTGAGCGTCGAAGTCGACAATCAGGACACGGCGTCCGACGGCGGCCAATGCGGTACCGAGATTGATAGAGGTCGTGGTCTTACCGACCCCGCCTTTTTGGTTCACAACAGCAAATATTCTGGGTTTACCGCCTGCCACGTTCGAGCTCCCTCACGATTAAGATGACGCCTGACCCACCAGTGCGACTTGGAATCGCCTCATACGCGAAGTTCCAACTTTGCTGGGCGTCCGTCAATTCTTCTTTCCAGCGTTCGCCTTTTAGAAAAACCCCTGTGGCGCCGTTTTCCATCCAGGGCGACGCGTATTCCAGAAGTTTTGGCATCGGTGCGAACGCTCGCGCCGTCACAATTTCCGCATCGGAATTTGGTGCCGCCTCTATTCGACCCTGATAAACGGCGGCATTCAGACTTGCTTCAGTAATCGCAGCGCGTAAATACGCGCACTTTTTTCCAACGCTCTCCATCATCGTCACGTGCCCACTTGGACGGGCTGCGGAAACAATGAGTCCCGGAAACCCGGCGCCTGATCCCAGATCCACACATTTTGCCGCCTCGGGAACGTATGGAAGGATTTGAAAGGAATCGGCCACGTGTCGCGTCCAGATCTGCGGCCATTCACGCGGTCCGATCAAGTTTGACCGTTTGCGCCAAGCGTCCAGGGTTAAGATTATCGCGTCCAATCTTTCCGATGTTTCACGTGAAACATCGAATTCGGCGTGAAACGCCGCGCGGTCGTCAGAATTCATCATGAATGTTAACCGGCTTTCTTCCGACGCTTAACAAATCCAAGCAACGCGGTCAGTGCGCCTGGTGTAACACCTTCGATACGCCCGGCTTGACCAAGAGTCGTCGGACGAACGGCTTCGAGCTTCTGGCGAACCTCGTTTGAGAGCCCTCCGACCTTGGAATAATCCAAATCCATCGGGATGGTCAGATCCTCATCCCGACGAAGCGCAGCCACATCCTCGGCTTGTCGTTCGAGATAAGAAGAATACAACGCTTCAATCTCAATCTGGGTTGCTATCTCATCGTCCAGATCGGCAAGTTCCGGCCAAACCGCCGACAGCGCGGTTAAATCGATATCCTTATAGGAGAGATACTCCCAAGCCGTGCGGACGCGTCCATCTTGATTGACGGCCCAGCCGGCTTGCGCCGCTTTAGCCGGTGACAAGGTCAAGGCATTCAATTGATCCCGGGTCTTTTGAAGCGCGGAGTGTTTCACGTGAAACACGTCTGCCCGGTGAGACCCGACACATCCGGCGGCAATACCCTTCTCGGTAAGCCTCTGGTCGGCATTGTCCGCTCGTAGTGCCAAACGGTACTCCGCCCGCGACGTGAACATTCGGTAGGGCTCCGTCACCCCGCGCGTGACGAGATCATCGATCAGAACGCCGATATAGGCTTCCGCCCGATCAAAAATGACTGGCTCCTGGCCGGAAGAGGCACGTGCCGCATTCAGACCGGCAACCAGGCCTTGAGCGCCGGCCTCTTCGTAACCGGTCGTGCCATTGATCTGGCCTGCCAGATACAAACCCGGAAGAGCCTGTACTTCCAACGAGGACGACAAAGCGCGGGGGTCGACATAGTCATATTCGATCGCATAGGCGTACTGCAGGATCTTCGCGTCCTCCAATCCAGGAATTGTGCGCAGAAAGCGCTCCTGGATTTCCTCCGGAAGCGATGTCGAAATGCCATTTGGGTAGACAGTATGATCGTCTAGTCCCTCTGGTTCTAGAAAAATCTGGTGGCGATCCTTGTCTGCGAACCGGTGAACCTTGTCTTCAATCGACGGACAATATCGCGGGCCGCGCCCTGCGATCGCGCCAGAATAAACGGCGGACTGGTCAATATTCTCCGCGATAATTGCGTGGGTCTCCGGCGTCGTCCATGTGATGCCGCACTGGACCTGAGGCACAGTAATTTCGTCTGTAAGATATGAAAACGGTATTGGCTCCGCGTCTGCAGGCTGCATCTCCAGCCGGTCCCACGCGATGGTCCGACCGTCGAGGCGGGCAGGAGTTCCCGTTTTCAAACGGCCCATCGGCAAACCCATACCATATAGCCGGTCTGACAATCCAATCGCCGGCGCTTCACCAACCCGTCCGGCGGGAATCCGCTTTTCCCCAATATGGATCATGCCTTTCAGGAAGGTGCCGGTCGTAATCACGACCGAAGCGGCGCGATACGCGTCGCCATTCAATCCGATCACACCGGCGACATGACTATCTTCAACAATCAGATCTTCGGCCCCATCCTCAATGATTGTCAGGTTGGGATAGTCTGACAATTCATCCTGCATGGCTTCACGATAGAGCTTGCGATCAATCTGGGACCGCGGACCCCAGACAGCAGGCCCTTTCGAACGGTTCAGCATGCGAAACTGAATGCCCGCCTTGTCAGCCAAGCGCCCCATCAAACCGTCGAGTGCGTCGATTTCCCGAACCAGATGGCCTTTTCCGAGCCCACCAATGGCCGGATTACAACTCATTTCGCCGATCGTCGCGCGCTTGTGAGTGACAAGTGCGGTTTGCGCACCCGTCCGCGCCGCGGCAGCTGCAGCCTCACAGCCAGCATGACCGCCGCCGACAACGATTACATCAAATTGGTTTGTGTCGCTCATGGCGCTACTTCAGATCCGGAGTTTCAGAAAGCCGCTATATAGCGGTTTGAGCCCCCAAACCCTAGGGGTCATTTGCCGATGCAGAATTCAGAGAACACGGCACCCAGCACATCCTCCACGCCGACTGCGCCAACCACAGCGCCCAGATGCCGGATCGCCATTCGAACATCTTCAGCCGCCAATTCGGGACCGGTACCCAGCTCAAGTGCATCGCGCGCAGCTATCAGACAGGCTAGGCCATCAACCAGACGCACTCGATGACGAGCTCGTGTAATCACAGGCGCTTCGACCGATGAAGCCTTACCGGATATGAATTCAGACAAAGCCGTTTCCAGCGCCGGAACGCCTTCGCCCTGTTTAGCAGAGATCTTGTAATCATACGCAGGAAGGTTTGCCGCCATATCGATGTCGGCCTTGTTTACCACAACTATATCGGTGGGCAGGCGGTAAGGGGAGGACAAGACACTCAGGTCGGGCGCGCTCCCATCAACCATGAAGACGCGCAAATCAGCCTCTGATGCTACCCGCTCCGCACGGCGAACGCCCTCGGCTTCGATCTCATCATCAGTTTCCCGAAGTCCAGCCGTATCGGAAATCCAGACCACTTGGCCACCCATGACACGACGAATTTCAATCACGTCTCGCGTGGTGCCAGGTCGCGACGTCACGATAGCTGCCTCACGACCTGCTAGACGATTGAGCAGCGTGGATTTGCCTGCATTGGGTGCCCCAATGATCGCGATACGAAAACCGTCGCGGATCTTCTCGCCAATACCCCGGTCGCCGAGTGCGGCTTCGATATCGCCAATCAAGTTATTGAGTTTGCGGAGCACTGGCGCCGTAGTTTCTTCTGGCGCATCGTCTTCATCAGGGAAATCAACAACAACTTCAATCAATGCAAGTATGCCGGTAAGTTCCGCACGCCAGCGGTCATACTGTTCGGTCAAACCACCCGACAATTGTCGGAGAGCTTGAGCCTTCTGGGCGTCGGTCTCTGCCTCGATAATATCAGCAACACCTTCAGCTTCAGTCAGATCAAGTTTGCCAGCTTCGAATGCACGGCGCGTGAACTCTCCGGGTTCAGCCAGACGAACACCGGGTTCACTTGTCAGTGTACTGATTGCATGGGAGATAACTGCGGGACCGCCATGAAGGTACAGTTCGAGCGTATCTTCACCAGTATATGAATGCGGTCCCGGCATGAAAACGACCAGGCCTTCATCGATCATGTTGCCGTCTTCATCGCGAAACCGGGTCAACGTTGCGCGACGAGGCTCGGGCAAGCCACAATCCAACAAGGCGCCTGCGATCTTCCAAATCCGGTCTCCGGATAGACGGATGATGCAGATCGCAGCGGGGGGCTGGCCCGAGGCGAGGGCGCAGATTGTATCGCGCTCGCTCATGGGCCAAGCGCTCCCTTAGTTTTTCATGGCTTCGAAGAACTCGGAATTGTTCTTCGTCTGGCGCAGCTTGTCGAGCAGGAAGTCAATCGCATCGTTCGTGCCCATTGGCCCGAGGATGCGGCGAAGAATGTAGATCTTCGACAATTGGTCAGCTGGAGTGATCAATTCCTCTTTCCGCGTACCGGACTTCATGATGTCGATAGCAGGGAAGGTACGTTTGTCGGCAATCTTGCGGTCAAGCACGACTTCAGAGTTACCCGTACCCTTGAATTCTTCGAAGATGACTTCATCCATGCGACTACCGGTATCGATCAGTGCGGTCGCGACAATGGTCAGCGACCCGCCATTTTCGACGTTGCGCGCGGCGCCGAAGAAACGCTTCGGACGCTGCAGGGCGTTTGCGTCAACACCACCGGTCAAGACTTTGCCAGAGGAAGGCACTGTTGTGTTGTAGGCACGGCCGAGACGCGTGATCGAATCCAGAAGGATGACAACATCCCGCTTGTGCTCGACGAGACGCTTGGCTTTCTCGATCACCATTTCAGCGACCTGAACGTGGCGGGTTGCCGGCTCGTCGAATGTTGACGCAACGACTTCGCCCTTCACGGTGCGGCGCATGTCGGTGACTTCTTCCGGGCGCTCATCGATCAGAAGAACGATCAGATAGCATTCCGGATGATTTTCCTCGATGGCAGACGCGATGTTCTGCAGCAGCACCGTCTTACCCGTCCGTGGCGGCGCAACGATCAGAGCGCGCTGGCCCTTACCAATTGGCGCAACAATATCGATAACGCGGCCGGAACGATCCTTGCGGGTCGGATCCTGGCTTTCCATGCGCAAGCGCTCTTCGGGATAGAGCGGTGTAAGGTTGTCGAAGTGGACCTTCTTGTTGGCCTTGTCCGGTTCCTCGAAGTTGATGCGGGACACATCGGTCAGCGCGAAGTAGCGCTCATTATCTTGCGGCGCGACGATTGGGCCTTCCACCGTATCGCCGGTGCGAATGTTGCCCTTCTTCAGAACTTCCGGGCTGACATAAATATCGTCAGGTCCTGGCAGATAGTTGGATTCCGGCGAGCGCAGGAAACCGAACCCATCTGTCAGAACTTCGAGCACGCCCTGGCCCGTGATTTCTACTTCACTGTCGGCAAGCTCTTTGAGGATCGCGAACAACATGTCCTGCGTCCGCATGGACGAAGCGTTCTCGATTTCCAGCTCTTCTGCATAGGCAAGCAGTTCCTCGGGCGACTTCGCCTTGAGATCGCTGAGTTTCACGCTGGTGATGTCGTCGAGCATGGAAGATGCCATGAGTGAATTCCGGATAAGGGGCCGCCGTCAGGTATTTCGAAGGCCGGATTTTGTCATTTGGGAGTTCTTCGCCTGCGCAAGGAGAGCGCCGCGGTTTCCGCGCATATGGAGCCAGAAGGCGCGAAACGTCAAGGGTTGCGGTGAATCCCGGCCTAGAACGGGCGGACAATCACCATGACGACAACACCTATCATCAAGATGAAAGGTACTTCGTTGAGCATGCGCAACCGTTTCGCAGTAACTGTGGTGACACCACGATCTATCTTCTTGCCGATCCCGATATAATAGCCGTGCATTCCGGATAGGATCAGGACGAGCAGCAATTTTACATGCATCCACGGCTGACTGAGCAGGCCCTGGTTCATCACCAACATGGTGATACCAAACACCCAGACGAGCACCAGGCTCGGGTTCAGAATAATCTTCCGCAGCTTGTTGGATGCATCCTTCATCGTCTCGAACAAGGGTTCTCCAGGCTGGCTTGAGAGCTGGTGGATTTTGTAGCGCGGGTAGATCAATAGCCCGCCCATGAGCGCGATTACGAAAATCACGTGTAGAGCTTTTATCCAGAGATAAGCCATCAGGCGAGTTCCTTGCTTGATGGGTTGACGCGTTGACCAACTTTCGGATGCGGCTGCTTGTGAGGGCAGTTCTTCCAATCGCTGGGACACAACCGAGAATTTGCACAGGACCGTATCGTCTGATCACTTTTGAGAGACGCCAAGACTTCATCCCGCAGCATGGAAATGAACTCTTCATGCACGCCCAAGGCTTCAACGCGCGTGTAACTGGCTGCACCATGCTCTTCGGCTACGAGCCTGTATTCTTCGCCAAGTTCAACCAGTGTTTCGATATGCTCAGATACAAACGCAATCGGCGCAATCAGGATGTTCTTCCCATCTTTCGCGGCCTTTTCGATCTCTTCTTCTGTGGGAGGCCCGATCCATTTGAGCGGCCCAACGCGGGATTGGTAGCAGGGAACCACTTCCCAATCGGCGGGTACACGGGCGGCGACCATCTCGCCCATTGTCTCGCACTGCCACTGATATGGATCGCCATCCTTCACAATCTTCTCGGGCAGACCGTGCGCGGACAGGAGAAGCCGGACATTGTCAGGCTCTCCTGCAGCCTTATGGGCCTGCATGATGCGATCGACATGCGCGGAAATAAGCCCTTCAGCGAAGGGATAGCAACAAATCGTCTTCGCGGGCCCCTTGTATGCCCTGCTCCAGGCCGTGAGCGATGAACCAGTCGTCGTCGTCGAAAATTGCGGATAGAGGGGCAAAAGGATGACTTCATCCGCACCCCAGGCTTTCACCTGCTCCGCGGCTTCTTCCGTAAAAGGGTGCCAGTATCTCATGCCAATGAAGCAACGAACCTGATCATCTGGCAGAGCTTTCTGCAAAGATGTCGTCAGGGCTTCAGCCTGCTTCTCCGTTTCAGGAAGAAGGGGGGATCCACCGCCCGCGTCCATCATCGCGTAATTCTTGATGACAGACGGTGCGCGTGTTGTCGAAATGAGTCGCGCAAGGAACCATCGAACGGGCAGGGGCGCTCCGATGATAGCCGGATCGCGGAACAGGTTTTTAAGGAATGGCCGTACCGTCTTGTCAGAATCCGGTCCGCCCAGATTAAACAGCACAATCGCGATCTTGCGGCCCATTTACCTAACCCTCCCGAATAATTTCCAACACGCGTTCTACATGCGCGATAGGTGTCTCCGGCCGGATGCCATGACCAAGATTGAAAATATGCGGCCGACCTTCGTAGGCAGAGATAAGTTCCCGAACGCGGGCGTCGAGTCTCTCACCGCCTTCAATCAGCAAAAGTGGGTCAAGATGTCCTTGAACCGGAAAGCCTTCAGGCAAGGCATTGTTCACGAATGATGGCACTGCTGCCGTATCGAGACCAACCGCAGTCACGCCAGTTGTCTCCACATATTCCGGGAGCTTCGCCGCGGCGCCGCGCGGAAAGCCGATGATCGGAACATCAATGCCCATCTTACGAAGACGGGCGACAAGTTTTTTTGTGGGCGCGATAATGACTTCCTGGAAGATATTGTCTGGAAGCCCTTCGGCCCAGCTGTCGAACAGCATGAGAGCATCCGCTCCAGCCTCTACCTGAGCCGCCAAATAATGCGCCGTCGCTTCACTGATCCGCTCCAGTACAGCCGCAAGTTCGTCTGGCTTCCCGTGCGCCCAGCGCCAAGCGAGGGATTTATCCGTCTTGCCACGGCCTTCGATCGCGTACAGCCCGACGGTCCAGGGAGACCCGGCAAACCCGATCAGCGCAGTCCCATCCGGAAGTGAGCTCTTCACTCGCGAAACTGTTTCGTAAACTGGCGACAAACGGTCAGCAGCTTGCTGGGGGGGCACTTTGTCCAGATCATTCGCTGACTCGATCTGCTGAACAATTGGGCCAATACCTTTCTCGAACTTCACGCCGAGACCCATTGTATCAAGGATCAACAGGATGTCTGCGAACAGGATGGCTCCGTCCATACCGTATCGACGTATGGGCTGGAGTGTGGCTTCAGCCGCCATCGACGGCGTGTAGCAGAAATCGAGGAAATTCTTCGCTCGCGCTCTCAACTCGAGATATTCGGGAAGGTGGCGTCCCGCTTGTCTCATCATCCATACCGGAGGCGTTGGGACCGTCTGTCCCTCAAGTACCTGAATCAGCTTAGGCTTGGCGCTCATGCCTCAGGCCCCTTCCATCCCAAAATCAAAACAAAGCCCGACAGGGCGCTTATAACTATTAGACCGTGTAATTCGTGGAGAAAGGCCACACACAGGAATTGTCCAGCTAAATCCACAGGCGAGTCACAGGGTGTCGCACCCCGGTAAGGTTTCGTTAACTGTCGATGCCACCGTGGTTAACGGCAGGTTAACACCCCCGCTGGAGTCACAGGAGCGAACGAAAGGGGATTCTCGCGGAGTCGAATTCCTGGCCTGTGACTCGATTGTGAATCCTTTTGGGGAAGATTGGTTATCCACAGAGGAGTCACAGGTCTTGTGTGTTACGCGAACCTCGGCAAGAGAGAAGACATGAACAAGCCACCCGCCCGCCTCAGCATCTACTTCAATGTCCACTTGGTTTCCGACAGTACGGGGGAAACGTTGAATGCCATCCAGCGCGCTGCTTGCGCGCAGTTCCAGAATGTCCAACCGCTGGAGCACAATTATTATCTCGTCCGATCCGAGCGTCAGCTTGAGCGCGTAATGCGAGAGATTGAAGCGGCGCCGGGAGTCGTCTGGTACACGATCTCCGATGAAAACCTCCGATCCAAGCTGGAAGCCTTCTGCCGAGAGCGCGGCGTGTCCACACTTCCGGTTCTGGATGCCTCTGTTGCCATGCTGGGCCGGCATCTGGGCGTCTCCGCAAACCGGGTCGTTGCAGGGCAGCATGCGCTGGACGATGATTATTTCGATCGGATGGAAGCCATCAATTTCACGCTGGCGCACGATGATGGCCAGAATGTCGATGGCCTTCGCAATGCCGACGTGATCTTGCTCGGCGTCAGTCGAACGTCGAAAACGCCCACCAGCGTTTACCTGGCAAACCGCAAGGTAAAAGCCGGCAATATTCCCCTGGTGCCCGGCGTGCCGCTTCCTGCCTTTGTGGAAGAACTCGGCCCGAGAGGACCTTTGATCGTAGGATTGAAAATCAGTGCCGAGCGACTTGTGCAGATCAGGCGACAAAGACTAATCTCACTTCAGGAAGATGAGCACACAATATACGCGGACGAAGCCGCCGTGCGGGATGAAGTGACTCAGGCGAACCGTTTGTTCCAACGCAACAGGTGGAAAACGATTGATGTGTCGCGTCGGTCTGTTGAGGAAACCGCTGCGGCCATTCTGAACCTGTTGAATGAGCGGAACGCACAATCATGAGCCATCGCATAGTCCTGGCCTCTGGCAGCCAGAGTCGCCGTGCCGTGCTGGCTGCGGCTGGCGTAGAGGCTGAAACGATCAAGCCGAATGTCGATGAAGATGCCGCCAAGGCCTCCTTTCGGGCAAGCGACATGAAAGTTCGCGATCAGGCAATGCAGCTTGCCGAGCTCAAATCAGTGAAAATCTCCATGCGGGAGCAAGGACTTGTCATCGGGTGCGACCAGATGCTGTCATTGGACGGTGGGCCCTTCGACAAGCCAGTCGATTTGGATGATGCTCGCAATCATCTGAAGAAACTTTCAGGTAAGTCGCATATTCTGGAAACCGCGATTGTCATCAGCGAGAATGGCAAGCCTGTCTGGCGTCATCTCGCGCGCCCGAAATTGACAGTCCGCAAGCTGAGCGATGAGTTCATCGACACATATGTCGACACGATTGGTGATCCTTTGCTGTCTACTGTCGGAGCCTATCAGCTTGAGGGGCTTGGCGCGCAATTGTTTACGCGGATAGACGGAGATTATTTCACCATTCTCGGTCTGCCACTTTTGCCATTGCTGGATTATCTGCGCACACGCGGAGTGTTGATGTCATGACGAAACTTTATGGTGTTGTCGGCGATCCGATCAGTCATTCCCTGTCACCTGTCATTCACAATGCGTGGATCCGCGAGCACGGAATTGATGCAAGCTATGAAGCCATGCACATTCCGAAGGGGGCCTTTGCTGAAGGTCTTGAGACGCTTGAGGATCGCAAGGCTCTTGGCTTGAATGTCACCTCTCCCCACAAGGAAGATGCAATAGAGCTCGCTGAGGGAACGAGTGATGTTGCCCGGCGAATTGGCGCGGCAAATACCCTGATCCGTTTGAAAACGGGCGGCTGGCTGGCAGAGAATACGGATGCGCCGGGATTTACCGAAGCGCTCAATCGAGCCTCCATTGAAATTGCGGGTCAGAATGTCTGTCTGCTCGGAGCAGGGGGCGCCGCGCGCGCGGTGGCACTGGCACTGTCTGATATGCGGGCCACACTGACGATCTGTAATCGGACTGAGTCCCGTGCGGAAGAACTGGTAAAGCATTTGAACATTGAGGCGGATATCAGAAGCCTTGATCATGCTGACGCCGAAATGGCGAAGGCGGATGTTGTTGTGAACACGCTCAGCCTGGGCCAGACCGGGCAATCGCTTGATCTTCCCCAAGGAAAGATGCGGACCTTCTATGATATTTCCTACGGCAAGCCGGCAAAAGCGATGCTGGGCAAAGCGGAAGATTCGGGCTGGAAAACGCTGGATGGGTTGAGCATGCTGGTTGCGCAGGCGGCTTTCAGTTTTGAAATGTGGTTCGGTATTCTGCCGGATATGGACTCTTCATTAGCCCGGTGCCGGAAGCTGGTGGAGGCAACCGAATGATCATCCTTGGTCTGACAGGCTCCATAGGCATGGGAAAATCTGCGACCGCAGGATTGTTCCGGGATGAAGGCGTTCCGGTTTATGACGCGGACGCCGCGGTACACGCACTTTATGCAAAGGGCGGCGCCGCAGTAGAACCAGTCGAGGCCGCCTTTCCGGGGGTAACGGTTGACGGAGCGATTGACCGTATGGCCCTTCGGGAACGTGTGCTGGATGATGCAGACGCCATGCGAAGGCTGGAAGGTATCGTGCATCCACTTGCCGGCGATGCCCAGAAGCACTTTCGAGACCAGGCCCGCGATGAGGGCGCACCCTTCGTGGTCCTGGACATTCCCTTGCTTTATGAAGCGGGTGGCTATGCCTATTGCGACTATGTTGCGGTGGTTACTGCGCCTGCTGAAGTCCAGCGCGAACGGGTTCTTTCGCGTCCGGGCATGGATGAAGACACCTTCACCTCCATCCTTGGTCGGCAGATGCCGGATGCAGAAAAGCGGGCGAGGGCTGACTTTGTAATCTCTACCGCGCATGGATTCGAGTATGCTGCGGATTGCGTCCGCGCGATTGTCGCGTTGATGGGGCGAAAGGTTGAAGAGGCAAATTCATGAGCGAAGACATCCGCGAGATTGCATTCGATACCGAGACCACGGGCCTTCATCATCTGGAAGGAGACCGGGTGATCGAACTCGGCGCAGTGGAGATGATAAACCACATCCCTACCGGTCGGACATTTCAGACCTTTATCAACCCCAAGAGATCCGTCTCTGAAGACACAATCCGGATTACTGGCATAACGGATGATCATCTGAAGGACGCGCCGTTTTTTGAAGACCCTGCCGTTGTTGATGCGTTCCTCGAGTTCGTCGGCGACGCCATTCTGGTTGCCCATAATGCGGGGTTTGACCGGAACTTCCTGAACATGGAGCTGGAGAAATGCGGCCGGGCGCCGATTCCCGAAGATCGCTGGATCGATACTGCCATGATGGCGCGAAAGAAGTACCCCGGCGCGCCTGCCAATCTGGATGCCTTGTGTCGTCGCTTCGATATCTCACTTGAAAGCCGGACATTCCACGGCGCTTTGCTGGATAGTCAGCTGCTTGCGGCCGTCTATCTCGAACTGCTTGGTGGCCGGGCCCATTCTTTCTCGTTCGAATCCGAAGAAGAGAGCAATCGGTCACAACGCACGCGGTCAGCGCGACAGCGGCCAGAACCCCTTCCGTCGCTCGTGACGGATGAAGAACGCGCCGCCCATGCAGCTTTCATTGAAAGCCTGGGTGAAGACGCAATCTGGAAAAAAGTCAGCTGATCAGGTTCAGGCCTGGCCAGTTTCGCCGTTCGGCGCGGCCGGAGCGGCAGGCGCATTTCCGCCGGCCGCTGCTGCGCGCTGGTATTGCGACTGGTACAGTTGAACAAAATCGACCGGATCAATCAGCAGGGGCGGGAAGCCGCCTTCGCGCGTGATTTCAGCGATGATGCGGCGCGCGAACGGGAAGAGAAGACGCGGGCATTCAATCAGCAGCATTGGCTCCATCTGGCCCTGCTGCGCATTCTGGATCTGGAACAGACCGGCATAATCAAGCTCGCAGATGAACAGGACAGACTGTTCAGCGGTCGCCTTGGCAGAGAGTTTCAACGACACTTCGTAGAGGCCGTTTCCGTCCGCGTGAGGGGTCGCGCCGACATCAATTCCAAGATCAATGTTTGGCTGGGACTGGGCCGGGCCAACGCCAGGATTTTCGAATGACAGGTCCTTGATGTATTGACCGAGGACGCGCATGGCTGGCCCTTGAGGCGGGTTGCCCTGTGGTTGAGGGTTTTGCGGTGCGCTGGCATCTGTCATGCTTATACTCCCTGAAACTCAAGCCGCGCGCCTAGCATGCGGCCCGTTAACGCGCAACGTATCACTGGCATGATGCGTTGGTTCGCTCTATCTATGTTACTACTCAATGCGTTGGAGGTCTTTGCGCGTACATGTTTGATCCTGTGATCGAGGTTGTCATTCTTGCAGCCATTGCCCTGTTTGTCCTGTTCCGTCTCTACACGGTGCTGGGTCGGGGTGAGGACAATTCTCCTGTGCAACGTACTGAGCCTAGCGCCAAGCCGCGTCCGGCGGATAGCAACGTGCATGAACTGCCTCAGTCCAGCAGGGAGAATGATCGTCCGATCTTTACCGGCCCCGCTGCAGGTGGGCTCGAAGACATTTACAATGCCGACAACAGTTTCAACGTCCCGACCTTCATGCGGGGGGCCAAGGCAGCCTATTCGATGATCGTGACCGCCTTTGCGGAAGGCGACCGCGACACGTTGCGGCCTTTGCTGGACGATGATGTGTATGAAGCGTGGGATCAGGCGATCGCAGAACGGGACGTCACCGGCGCTTCCGCCTTCGAATTGCTGCGTATCAGGCGCGCAGAGATCGAAAGCGCCGAAATGGATGGTGACATGGCCCGCATCTGGGTGCGCTATGAGGCGGAACTCGGTGATGGTGAAGTCACCCGCACCGCCAAAGAGCTCTGGGCTTATATGCGGAATGTGACCGCAAACGATCCGAACTGGATCCTGGATGATGTGGAAGAGGCCAAATAGGTCTCCACCCACAACAAAGCGCCTATCAGGGGCGTGACACTGCCCGTCATTCCATTCCATAAACGGCGTCATGCTTCGACGTTTCCTCCTGCTTGCCAGCGCGTGTGTTCTGGCCGCGTGCCAGTCTGCGCCGCCACCCGCCCCTGCACCGCGACCGGCACCGACCCGTCCGGTTGAACAGGCGCCCCTGCCACCTGCTGCCATTGAACACCCGGCCAGCTTCAGGGAGCTGCCGAATTGGGAGACAGCCCCGATAGAATTGCCGCTCAGCGCCTTCAAGCGGTCTTGCGTCAAGCTGAAGGACCGTTCCGCCGGTGATTATCTCGCCAGTGTTGCGCCGTGGGCAGGATATGTCGCTGAATGGCTGCCCGCCTGCAATCTGGTGGACGATGCCGTGGACGATGAAAGCGCCCGGCAGATCCTGGAATCCCTTTTCACGCCGGTCGAGATCATTGATCCGGCGGGCAAGAGCCGCTTCACCGGCTATTTCGAGCCCCTGTATGAAGCGCGCTACACGCCCACGCCGCCGTTTACAGAGCCCGTGCCAGCCTTGCCGACAGACCTGGTGCCGAATGGCGCAAGCCCGAAACAGCGCCTGCGCAATGGCGGGACGCGGCCCTATCCGGCGCGCGCGGACATCACGACCAATGGCGTATCGGCCATTGCCTATGCGCACCCCGCAGATGTGTTCTTCCTGCAGATTCAGGGATCTGGCCGGCTGAGATTCCCGGACGGGCGCACTGTGCGCGCGGCCTATGCGGCGCATAATGGCCATCCGTTCAAATCCACCGCCAACTGGCTGATGGAAACGGGCCGGATCACTCCGGGCGAAGCCAGCATGCAGGGCATCCGCGCCTGGATGGACCGGGCCGGGCCAATCGAGACGCGGCTGGCGATGAACCAGAACCCGCGCTTTGTGTTCTTCCGTGCCCTGCCGGAAGGGGACCCGAACCTTGGTCCGGAAGGGGCCCAGGGTGTTCCGCTGACGCCGCTATCCTCGATGGCGGTCGATACCGACATTCACCCGCTGGGTGTGCCGATGTATGTGCAGACCACGGCGCCCGGACTTGGCGGAGACTGGGCCGGTATGTTGATCGCGCAGGATACGGGCGGCGCGATCAAGGGCGCGGTGCGCGGGGACCTCTATTTTGGCACTGGCGTTGAGGCTGGCGAGCGCGCGGGCACAATGAATGCGCCGGGGCGGCTTTGGGTATTCCTGCCAAAAGGCGTGGCCGAGCGGCTTGAGCAGACTGACATCGCGGCGCTTGGGTTCCAGGCCGGGTCGCCCTAGATAGCGGCCATGACGAAACGCGGCCTGACCCCGGAAGAATCCCGTGCCTGGGCGCGTGTGGCGAAAACGATCAAGCCGATCGGGCCGGCGCAGGACAGTCTGGAAGATTTTGAGCGTGCGCTGGAGGCGGGTGAGCCGGTATCCCCGAACCGACCGCGCAAATCATCCGCCAGCGGCCTGATTGCTGCAGCCGGCCGGGCGACCGAAACGCCCAAGCAGTCCGCCCGGGCGGCTGACCGGAAGGGTGAAAAGCGCGTACGCCGCGGCCGACTGGAGCTGGCAGGCAAGATTGACCTGCACGGCCATACTCAGGCTTCAGCCGAAGCGATGCTGCACACATTCCTGAAACGCAGTCGGGCCGAAGGCGCGCGCTGCGTGCTGGTGATTACAGGTAAAGGACGCGGGGGCGAGGGGGTGCTTCGCCGGAATTTTCTGGACTGGGTTCAGGGGCCTGAGGCCAGTCATCTTGTGTCTGGCTATTCAGAGGCTCATGCGCGTCATGGAGGCTCTGGTGCATTCTATCTTTTTCTTCGTCGGTCATCTTCGCCCTGAGTTCCTCCGCCATCGCCTCCAGCCTACGCATGTCTTCTGCATACGCCTCGGCCAGAAGATCCGGATGCAGAGACTGCATGACACTTAGCGGCGTGTAGAGATTGTTGAGCGGGTCTTCCTCGAACGTGTCGACGTCCGCGTGCAGATAGGGATAGTTCTTTGTGATGCGCCGCAAATATTTCACCACGGTGCGAAAACTCTGCAAGTTATAGGTGCGCTGGAATTTCACGCGGAACGTGTTGCGGTGGCGGGCTTTGCGTCGGGGCATGATGAAGTCTCCTCTCAGCGCCCAAAGCCGGACTGGCCGCAACCATCCGGGTATCCTG